>NZ_CP049811.1:1037500-1400000 GCF_011290545.1 Pontivivens nitratireducens
CCACCCTTCGCTCGCTTGATGTCTAACCGCGGTCCGTTATCCGGATCCGGGACCCTGTGTGGCGGGTAGTTTGACTGGGGCGGTCGCCTCCTAAAGAGTAACGGAGGCGCGCGATGGTGGGCTCAGGTTGGTCGGAAATCAACCGTCGAGTGCAATGGCAGAAGCCCGCCTGACTGCAAGACTGACAAGTCGAGCAGAGTCGAAAGACGGCCATAGTGATCCGGTGGTCCCGAGTGGAAGGGCCATCGCTCAACGGATAAAAGGTACGCCGGGGATAACAGGCTGATACTGCCCAAGAGTCCATATCGACGGCAGTGTTTGGCACCTCGATGTCGGCTCATCACATCCTGGGGCTGGAGCAGGTCCCAAGGGTTCGGCTGTTCGCCGATTAAAGTGGTACGTGAGCTGGGTTTAGAACGTCGTGAGACAGTTCGGTCCCTATCTGCCGTGGGTGTAGGAGACTTGAGAGGAGTTGCCCCTAGTACGAGAGGACCGGGGTGAACGATCCACTGGTGGACCAGTTGTCGTGCCAACGGCAGTGCTGGGTAGCTATGATCGGACAGGATAACCGCTGAAAGCATCTAAGCGGGAAGCCCCCCTCGAAACAAGGTCTCCCCATTAGGGCCGTGGAAGACCACCACGTCGATAGGCTGGAGATGTAAGTGCAGCAATGTACTCAGTTGACCAGTACTAATCGCCCGATTGGCTTGATCCAAACCAGTAGAAGGATACCCCTTCTCAGGGTCGAAGTCACATACACACAATGTGTTCAGACACAAACAAAACAAAGACAGTCTCGTGTATTATCCTGGCAGACGCCCTTCCATACCGGAAAGGCACCTGCCAGGCTGCAGCGCTTTTGCCAACGGCAAAAGCCTGCGGAGATATTGACTGGTTTGGTGGACATAGCGCGAGCGATACACCCGATCCCATCCCGAACTCGGCCGTTAAGCGCCGCCGCGCCGATGGTACTGCGTCTCAAGACGTGGGAGAGTAGGTCACCGCCAAACCTGTCAATACCTCCTGCGCTCTCATATGATGTTTCGCTATTCAAAAGGCGCCCTGCGGCAACGCAGGGCGCCTTTTGCGTTTGGTCTGTTTTCATGCGGTAATCTGTCTACATCACTTCTCGACGGTACGTAGGATGAGTTCATCCAGGCGCACCTGGCATTTCCCCAACTCGTAGTTTTCGAGAATACTCTGGCGCGCGGCCTTGCGCAGGGCTGCGGTGTCGACCTTGTTGGCGAGCACGTCGGTAACCCGTTCCGCAATCTCCACCGGGTTGAAGAAATCGACCAAAAGACCGTTTTCCCCGTCCCGAATAACTTCTTCGACCGGTTTTGTGCGAGAGCCGACGACCACGCACCCTGCTGCCAATGCTTCGAGACACGACCAGGACAGAACGAATGGATATGTCAGGTAGACATGCGCGGCCGAGACCTGAAGCAGGTTGAGATAGCGGGCATATGGCAGTTGACCTGTGAAGTGCACACGACCCTTTGGCAGCATGACCTCTTTGAGCAGACGATCCTTGTAGCTGTCGCCCTCAGGCAGATTGCGCCCATAGCTGACGCCGTTCGCACCGACGATCACAACATGTGCATTCGGGCGTTTGGCAAGGATGTGCGGCAGGGCGCGCATGAAACTGTGAAATCCGCGATAAGGCTCCAGATTCCGGGCGACATAGGTCACCACTTCATCGCCGGGTTTGAAGGTCGGGCCGCCGTCCACCGTAAAGGTGGCGTTGCTGTTGGGGCAGGCGCGGGTGCAATCAATCCCATCATGAATGACGTCGATCCGATCGCGATAGGCGCTCGGAAACTGCTGACGTTGCCAGTTGGTGGGCGCGTACAGGGCATCGGCGGCTTCGGCGGCGATCAGATGATGGGAATTGCGCATCCGGGTGCGAAAGGCAATCTCCCCCCCGTCGGGATATTCCGGGTCGAAGTCGATATTAGTGCCCACCGAATTATAATAGAATTCACAATAGCTTATCAGGGGGGAGTCCGGGAATATATCCTTGAGGAACAGCGTTTCCCCCCAACCGGGATGGCCGATCATCACATCGGGAACGAAACCGGACTTTTTCAATTCTGCGGCCTTACGCGCAACACCTTGCCCGTACAGCACCGCATTCTCCGTCATGCGCAGATAGTGATGGGTTTCCTTGGCTGGTTTGCGGTGCGGCTCGTACTCGATCTTACCCACTCCGGGTAGTCCCTGCTTCCCCTTGTGGGTAATGTAGATGACCTGATTGTCCGGGTTCGCGGCGAGCCGAGCGGCCACATGACGAAACTGCGCCGGTGCATTCTGGTGAACGAACAGAACTTTCATCGGCGGTCTTTCGTACTGTGTATATCAGTGCGGGACCGTAGGAGGCGGCCCGTTTCAAGTCAACGCAGCGATAGGCCATTGCGTCCGCGTGTATGGTCCGTACAGTTGCAGATGCCTCGGGGTGGTCAATGGCCTGAGATGCGCGTGCGCAGACCCGTAGAACCTGAACCGGATCATACCGGCGGAGGGAAGGCTGTGGCGCAGGCCCCTCCTTCATCTGCCATGGAAGGAACCTCGCATGATCAAGAAAACGCTATTGTTTGCCACATTGACGGCGCTGCCATCACACGCGCAGGAGCTTGTGGTTTATACCTATGACAGTTTCACGTCTGAATGGGGGCCTGGACCGCTGGTCGAAGCGGCATTCGAGGCGGAGTGCGACTGCGACGTGACATTCGTCGGTACCGGTGACGGGGCCGCCATGGTCGCGCGGTTGCAACTCGAAGGTCCGGGAACCGATGCCGATGTGGTGCTGGGTCTGGATACGAACCTGATTCAGGCCGCGCGGCAAACAGGATTGTTCACTACGGCGCCGGACGACCTGGCGCAGCCGGACTTGCCCATCGCATGGCAGGACGATGTGTTCGTGCCGTTCGACTGGTCCTATTTCGCATTCGTTTACGAGTCTGATGCGCTGGCCAATGTCCCAGCCTCGTTCGAGGAGCTGGCCGCATCCGACATCAGCATCGTTATTCAGGACCCGCGATCCTCCACACCCGGATTGGGACTGCTGATGTGGATCGATGCCTTGTACGGGGATGACGCGGGCCAAATTTGGGGCGGGCTTGCCGATAATATCGTGACCGTCACCCCCGGCTGGTCCGAGGCCTATGGCCTGTTTCTGGAGGGGGAGGCCGATATGGTTCTGTCCTATACGACGTCGCCCGCCTATCACCTGATCGCGGAGGAAGACGCCGGCAAGGACAGCGCGATGTTTGATGAGGGGCACTACCTTCAGGTCGAGGTGGCCGCCGCGCTGGCCGGCAGCGATCAACCTGAACTGGCAGCGCAGTTTCTGCGGTTTATCTCGTCTCAGGCCTTCCAGTCCGAATTGCCGACAACGCAGTGGATGTATCCGGCCTATGAAACCGATTTGCCGGAAGGATACGATACCCTGAACGTCCCTGAAATCGCGCTCCTGCAGGCGCCCGAACTTGCTGCCGACCGACGCGATGCGGCGTTGGCCCTGTGGCGGAATGCGTTGAGCCAGTGAAGCTGACGGGATGGCTGGGGCTGACGATTGCGGCGCTGATCCTGCTGGGATGCGGCGCCGCGATTCTGGTGTTGATCGACATATCGGGGGGCGCATTCACGCTGTCCCCCGCCGATCTGGCAGCGATCCGCTTCACGTTGGTTCAGGCGGGCCTGTCTGCCGTGGGGTCCATCGTGATCGCGGTGCCCCTGGCACGGGCGCTGGCACGCCGCAGGTTTCCCGGTCGCGATGCCGTGGTGACGGCGTTGGGCGCACCCTTCCTGCTGCCGGTGCTGGTCGCGGTGCTGGGGTTGTTGGCGATCTGGGGCCGCAATGGGGCGCTTTCCAGCTTTCTGGAAGCTCTGGGCGCCCCTCGATTGAATATCTATGGTCTTACCGGGGTTGTGCTGGCGCATCTCTTTTTCAACATACCGCTGGTCACACGGCTGTTGCTGCAAGGATGGGCGAGTATCACGGCGGAGCATTTCCGCCTTGGCCATCAACTTGGATTCGGCCCATATGTGCGGTTCCGCCTGATCGAGTTGCCGATGCTGCGCACGGTCCTGCCGGGGGCTGGGCTGCTGGTCTTTCTGCTATGCATCACGAGCTTCGCCATCGCCCTGACCCTGGGCGGCGGGCCAAAGGCGACGACGGTCGAGCTGGCGATATATCAGGCGATCCGGTTCGACTTTGATCTGACGCGGGCCGGTATGCTGGCCGCGATCCAGACGTTGCTATGTCTGCTGGTGGCGGGGGGCGCGATGCTGACGGGCACCCCGGGTGAGGCGCGCGCCGGCATGATCCGAGCGGAGGGCGCGGCCGGGCGCGACGGGCTTTATCTGGATTACACGATCATTGGGGCGGCCGGGATGTTTCTGGCGGCCCCCGTCGGGGTCGTCATCCTGCGCGGTGCGCTTACCTTGACGGATTTGCCCGCGTCGGTGGTCGAGGCGGCGATCCGCTCGATCCTCGTGGCGATCACTTCGGCGGCTCTGTCCGTCACGGTCGGGCTGGCCATTGCGGTCGGGCTGGTCCGGCTCGCGATATTCAGGCCGCTGCTCGCCCGTCTGGGCGAGGGGGCGATCCTGATCGTGCTGGCGATATCGCCATTCGTGCTGGCAACCGGGTGGTTCATTCTGCTGCGGGGGCATGTCGATCCGTTCGCGATCGCTCTGCCGATGGTCGTGGGGATCAATGCGCTGATGGCGCTACCGTTCGCGCTGCGGTCCTTCGTTCCGGCGGTCGCCCTGGCGGAGAGGACGGATGGCAGACTGGCCGATATGCTGGGTCTGACCGGCGCGACGCGGCTGCGGCATGTTCTGTTGCCCCATATGCGGGGGCCCGTCGCGTTCGCGGCGGGTCTGGCGGCTGCTTTGTCGATGGGGGATCTGGGTGTGATCGCGCTGTTCGGCTCCACCAGCACGGCGACCTTGCCCTTGGTCATGTATCAGCTGATGGGGGCCTACAGGATGGAGGCTGCGGCCGGTGCCGCCTTGCTGTTGCTGATCCTCAGCTTTGGCCTGTTTGCCGCGATCGACAGGATGGGAAAGACGAATGATCGGATTTGAAGGCGCAGTGCTGCGGAATGGCGCATTCGATGTGCGCGCCGACCTGACGGTGGAGGGGCCGGGCATCTGCGCTGTGGTCGGGCCCTCAGGCTCGGGGAAATCCACGTTGTTGCTGGCGCTGGCCGGGTTCCTGCCGGTCGTGCAGGGTCGGTTAAGTGTAGACGGGCGCGATATCACGCATGTCGCGTCAGCCCGGCGACCGGTCAGCGTTCTGTTTCAGGATCACAATCTGTTCGCGCATTTGAGTGTGACCGACAATGTATCGCTGGGTCTGCGGCCCGACCTGCGACTGTCCTCGGATCAGGCCGCGCAAGTGCGCGATGCGCTGCACCGCACAGGGCTTGACGGATTGCAGGGTCGCAAACCCGCCGCGCTGTCAGGTGGCCAGCAACAGCGCGTGGCTCTGGCCCGGGCCCTGCTGCGCGACAGGCCTGTGTTGCTGCTGGATGAAGCGTTCGGCGCGCTCGGCCCCGGCCTGCGTCGTGAGATGCTGTTGCTGGTGCAATCCGTCGCGATCGAGCGGAACCTGACCGTTCTGATGGTCACGCATGAGCCGGAGGATGCCCGCACCATCGCGGATCATGTGATGTTCGTGGGGGAAGGGCAGGCGCACCCGCCCCTGACAGTGACCGAGTTCTTCGCAGAGCCGCCGCCCGCCGTTGCGGCATATCTGGGATTATGAACGAAAAAGGCCGGGGACATGCCCCGGCCTTTCGCAACTTTGCCGCGCGGATCACTCCGTGCGGTGCTTTACATTGTACCAGAGCTTCTTGTTGGTCAGGTACAGCAGAACCGTCAGCAGGCCGAGGAACAGGACCGCAGTCAGGCCGAACGCCTTGCGCTGGTTCAGTTTCGGTTCTGCGGCCCACATCAGGAACGCTGCGACGTCCGTCGCCTCGCTCTCCAGATCGGTGGGGGCATGGTCGGCATGTTCGATGTCGTCCCCATAAAGCGGGGGCGCCATCGCGATCCAGCCGCCCGGAAAGGCGGTGTTGCCGTAGAAGGTGATACCCGCCTCGACCTTTTCCTCACCAGTGTAACCGGTCAGGATCGACGCGATGTATTCCGGCCCGCCGATGCCGTTGATGAGCGGACTGATGCCTGTGCCGTAGGGCCCGTGGAAGCCCGCGCGCGCCTTCGCCAAGAGCGACATGTCCGGTGCACCGGCAAGCTGCGAGCCCGGGAACGTGTCGGACAGGGTCGCGGGACGTTCGTCACCGACCATCGCCTCCAACCCGTCGTCGGGAACGTAGTAGTTGCTCGCCAGTTCGGTGATCATATCCGCAGGCATGTCGGGACCGGTCGGTTCCGTCAGGTTGCGAAAATAGACCAGTTCCATGCCGTGACACGACGAACAGACCGAATTGTAGATCGCCAGACCGCGCTGAAGCTGTGCGGTATCATAGCGACCGAACGGCCCCTCGAAAGGGAACGCAAAGTCTGTGATATGGGACTCTTCCTCGGCAGCGAAGACGCCACCGGTGGTCAGGGTCAGCGCCGCGAGGGCCGAAAGGAGTAGTTTCTTCATTTGCTTGTCTTTCCCTTCGCCTGTCATTCCGCCGGAACGGTGCCAGCTTCGGCACTGGTGGCGGGATGTTTCGCGTCGAAATCTTCCTCAATGGTGAGGGGCTGCTGCGTGGGCTCTTCGAAGAGACCCAGAAGCGGCAGAATCACCAGAAAATAGGCGAACCAGTAGATCGTACCGATCAGCGAGATCTGCGGGATCGGCGCCTCGGCCGGCATCGCACCCGCCCACATCAGGACGATGAAATCGACGACCAGCAGGATGAACCACCACTTGAACATCGGGCGATAACGCCCCGAACGCACGCGGCTGGTATCGGTCCAAGGCACGACGGCCAGAACGGCCAGCGATGCGAACATCACGATCACGCCCAGGAACTTCGAGTCGATCAGAACCACGTCCGTGAACGGGATCGAGATCGAGAAGGTGATCGCCCGCAGCATCGCGTAGAACGGCAGCAGATACCATTCAGGCACGATATGGGACGGTGTCACCAGCGGGTTCGCCGGGATGTAGTTGTCCGGGTGGCCCAGGAAGTTCGGCATGAAGCCCACGATGGCCACGAAGATCGTCATGATCAGCGCCAGCGCGTAGAGGTCCTTGATGACGAAATACGGCCAGAAGGGCAGGGTGTCCTTTTGGGCGACTTCCTTGCTGTCGCGACGCACCTCGACACCGGTCGGGTTGTTGTTGCCCGTGGTGTGGAACGCCCAGACGTGGACCAGCGTCAGGCCCAGCAGCAGGAACGGCATCAGATAGTGCAGCGAGAAGAAGCGGTTCAGCGTGGCGTTGTCCACTGCGGGACCACCCAGCAGCAACGTCTGGATCGGCTCTCCGACATAGGGGATCGCGCCGAACAGGCCGGTGATCACGGTCGCACCCCAGAAGGACATCTGACCCCAGGGCAGGACGTAGCCCATGAACACGGTTGCCATCATCACGATCAGCATGATTACGCCGATCAGCCACGTGACCTCACGCGGGGCCTTGTACGAGCCGTAGTACAGGTTGCGGAAGATGTGTGCATAGACGGCGATGAAGAACAGCGACGCGCCGTTTGCGTGGACGTAGCGGATCGCCCAGCCTCCGTTCACGTTGCGCATGATGTGTTCGACCGAGGTGAACGCCAGATCGACATGCGGTGTGTAGTGCATGACCAGCACGACGCCCGTGGCGATCTGCATGACCAGCGTGAAGACCAGAACGATGCCCCAGATCCACATCCAGTTCAGGTTCTTGGGCGTGGGAATCATCAATGTGTCGTAGAGGAGGCCGACAACGGGGAGACGCTTGTGCAGCCACTTCTCTCCACCGGAATTCGGCTCGTAATGGTCGTGGGGAATGCCACCCATCGGTATGCTCCCTTATCCGAGTTGAATGACGGTATCGGAGATGAACTCCGCGACCGGAACGTGAAGGTTCTGAGGCGCAGGCCCGCGGCGGATACGGCCTGCCGTATCATAGTGCGAACCGTGGCACGGGCAGAACCAGCCACCGAAATCGCCGGCACCATCGCCCAGCGGCACGCAGCCCAGATGGGTGCACACGCCCTGCATCACCAGCCATTCACCGGATTCGCCCAGGGTGCGGTTTTCGTCCGTGGCGGGGCTGTCCACACCGCCGGGGCTGTTGGGGTTGCGTGATTCCGAGTCCTTGAGATCGTCGAGCGACACCTGGCGACCGGCCTCGATCTCCTCCTGCGTGCGGCGGCGAATGAACACCGGCTTTCCCAGGAACAGCACGGTCAGCTGCGTGCCTTCGGTTATGCCTGACACGTCAACCGGGATGGACGCCATCGCCTGTACATCGGCGGACGGGTTCATCTGGTTGACCAGTGGCCACACGGCGGCGCCGGCGGCAACGGCCCCTGCGCCGGCAGTGGCCACGTAAAGAAAGTCGCGGCGGCTTGGTTCTTCTGCGGTCTGGGACACGGTACGCATCTCCCCTCTTCGGTTTCGGCCCCTTGCAATGGCGCGGGGCCAACGTCATCTTCCGATATCGCGGCAAAGTGCGGCGATCTGGGTTTCACCTACACCGTGCGCGCGTGTCGGTCCAGCAGACAGTGCGCCGCATGGTGCGCAAGCGATGCATCCGTGCCACGCAAGGAGGTCCGTCACTATGCGACTTGCGGTATTCGAGCCTGACATCGCGGCAAATCTGGGTGCGATGATCCGTATCTGTGCCTGCTTCGGCACCGGACTGGACGTGATCGAGCCGTGCGGTTTCCCCCTGTCGGACAAGGCTTTGCGGCGCGCGGCGATGGATTACATGCCCGAGGGGGGCTATCGCCGCCACGATTCGTGGGCCGCGTTCCGCTCCACGGTGCCGGGGCGTCTGATCCTGCTGACCACCGGTTCCAGCATCCCCTTGCACGGGTTCGCGTTCGAGGCGGAGGACACGTTGATGGTCGGGCGCGAATCCGCAGGCGTGCCCGATGCCGTCGCCGCCAGCTGCGATGCCGGTGTGCGGATCGCGATGCCGGGTGGCGGGCGCTCGCTGAATGTCGGGGTCGCGGCGGGGATCGCCCTGCACGAGGCCTTGCGACCCGTCTGACTGTCGTTTTGATACTACAGGAATATCAGACCGGCGTTGAACAGGGTTTGGCAGTCGGATGCATCGCGAAACCTGTTGGAGGATGACAGGCTTGCCGCGACCGCCATGCCCGCGCCACGAAAGCGGGGGTCGTCACATTCACCGTCGAACGGATAGCTGCCGCTGTCATTGCCGAAGTTGATGCCGGTCGCCGCCGGAACGGGAACAGCCATCGGTGCAGCCTGCGTGGCCATGGGCGCAGCCTGTACCGCCAACGGCGCTGCCTGGGTTGCCACGGGGGCGGCTTGCGTGGCCATCGGCGCTGCTTGCGTGGCGATCGGGGCCACGGGAGTCGCAACTCGAGTGGCCTGTGGCGCCATCGGTGCGACCGGCATCGCCGCGCGCGTGGCCGGAACAGCAGAACCCTTGCCGGTCGCCGCCGGTGCCTGAACTGCGAGACCGGGCGATGTCGCCGCACATCCGGATATAGCGATCGACGTTGCCAGTAAAACAGGAATGGACAGCCGCATTTCGTTTCCTCTCTCTAAGAACTGGACGTCAGTGTGAGGATGAAAGCACGCTGAGGGAACGATAGATTTCGGAAAACACCGGAAATCTCTTGAAAAGAACCGATCCGAAGCCCGTTTTCAGTTGAGGATCAGCCCCGTGCCGCCATTTGTGCTACACCCAGCGCCGATAGAGCCTGCTCGACGATCTGCGGTGCGTTCATCGCGGCCACGTCGTACATCGCCTTGGGACTGTCCTGATCGATGAAGGTGTCGGGCAGGACCATCGGGCGGACCTTCAGTCCATGTTCCAACGCGCCCTCGACCGCCAGCAGATGCAACACTTGCGAGGAGAAACCGCCCACGGCGCCTTCCTCCAGCGTGATCAACACCTCATGCTCCCGCGCCAGACGCAGGATCATGTCGCGGTCCAGCGGCTTGGCAAAGCGGGCATCGGCCAGGGTGGTGGAAATGCCGCGTGCCTCCAGATCCTCATGCGCCTTGATCGCCTCGGCCATGCGGGCGCCGAAGTTCAGGATCGCGACCTTGGTGCCCTCACGCAGGATGCGGCCCTTGCCGATCTCGATGGGGATGCCGCGTTCGGGCATGTCCACGCCCATCCCCTCCCCCCGTGGAAAGCGGAAGGCGGAGGGGCGGTCGTCGATCGCGGCGGCGGTGGCGACCATGTGCACCAGTTCCGCCTCGTCCGCGGCGGCCATGACCACGAAATCGGGCAGGTTAGACAGGTAGGCGATATCGAACGTGCCCGCATGGGTCGCCCCGTCCGCGCCGACCAGCCCGGCCCGGTCGATGGCGAAGCGCACGGGCAGGCGCTGGATTGCCACGTCATGCACGACCTGATCGTAACCGCGTTGCAGGAAGGTGGAGTAAATGGCGGCAAACGGCTTGCATCCGCCTGCGGCCAGACCGGCGGCGAAGGTCACGGCATGTTGCTCCGCGATGCCCACGTCGAAACACCGCTTGGGGAAACGTTCCGCGAACAGGTTCAACCCGGTTCCGTCGGGCATCGCGGCGGTGATGGCGCAAATCTGCTCGTCACGCGCGGCCTCATCCATCAGGGCCTTGGCGAAGACCTTGGTGTAGCTCGGCGCGTTTGAGGCGGATTTCTTCTGCTCGCCGGTGATGACGTCGAATTTCGCGCGGGCGTGTCCCTTGTCCGCCGCGCCCTCGGCCGGGGCATAGCCCTTGCCCTTTTTCGTGATGGTATGAATCAGGACCGGACCTGTCGCGCGGGCGTGTACGGCGCGCAGGACGGCCAGCAACTGTTCCATGTCGTGGCCGTCGATCGGGCCGATATAGGAAAAGCCCAGCTCCTCGAACAAGGTGCCGCCGACGGTCAGACCCTTGAGCAGATCCTTCGCGCGCTTGGCCCCCTCGCGGAAGGGTGGGGGCAGCAGGCTGGCAGCAGTTTTCGCGGCATGTTTCAGTTCCTCGAACGGACCCTCGGCATAAAGACGCGAAAGATAGGATGACATCGCGCCGGTGGGCGGGGCGATGCTCATCTCGTTGTCGTTGAGGATCACGAACATCCGCTTGCCCAGATGACCGGCATTGTTCATCGCCTCATAGGCCATGCCGGCGCTGATCGACCCGTCGCCGATCACCGCCACCGCATCGCCCAGCCCCTCAGCGCATTTGCCGTGAAGCTCCCGCGCCATGGTAAAGCCGAGAGCCGCGGAAATGGAGGTGGAGGAATGCGCCGCCCCGAACGGATCGTAGGGGCTTTCCTTGCGCTTGGTAAAACCGCTCAGACCGCCTGCCATGCGCAAAGTGCGGATGCGGTCGCGCCGGCCCGTCAGGATCTTGTGCGGATAGCACTGGTGCCCGACATCCCAGATGATCTTGTCGCGCGGGGTGTCGAACACGGCGTGCAACGCCACCGTCAGTTCCACCACGCCCAGACCCGCGCCCAGATGGCCGCCAGTCTCACTTACCGCGCTGATCGTTTCGGCCCGCAACTCATCCGCGACGCGCGACAGTTCGGAATCGGAAAACTGCGCGAGGTCAGACGGAAAGGCCACGCGGTCCAGCAGGGGTGTATCGGGGCGTTGGGCCAAGTCGGGGTCTCCTCGGGAATCTGCTACGTCGTTCGTGAAATCGTATATCGGGCGGCATCCGCGAGCGCGTCTGCACGGGTGCCGAAGGGCTTTAGAGCAAAGATAGCCTGCGCGATCAATTCGTCCGCCTTTTGCCGCGCGCCATCCACGCCCAGCAATGACACATAGGTCGCCTTGCCCGCTTGTGCATCCTTGTTCAGTGCCTTGCCTGCCGCCGCTTCGTCCCCGTCAACGTCCAGCAGGTCATCGCGGATTTGAAAGGCGGCGCCCAGGGCATCGGCATAGCTGGTCAGCGCGTCCCGCGCGGTGCTGTCGCCCTGCCCCAGAAGGGCGCCGGACTGGGCCGCGAACCGGATCAGGGCCCCGGTCTTCAACGCCTGCAAAGTGCGGATTTCGAAAAGGTCGAGCATTCGGCCCGCCGTTTCCGCCGCGATATCCATCGCCTGTCCGCCAACCATTCCCCCCTGACCGGATGCAGCGGCCAGCGCGGAAACCAGGGCGATCCGCACAGACGGATCGGGATGTGTTGCGGGGTCGGACAGAATCGCGAAAGCCTGCGTTTGCAGCGCATCACCGGCCAGAACCGCTGTCGCCTCGTCCCATCTGCGGTGCACCGTCGGGCGCCCGCGCCGCAGATCGTCGTCGTCCATGCAGGGCAGGTCGTCGTGGATCAGGCTATAGGCGTGCAAGCATTCGATGGCGGCGGCGGTGTTCAGGGCCAGGTCGCGCGACACGTCGAACAGGGCGGCGCTTTCCACCACCAGAAACCCGCGCAGGCGCTTTCCACCTCCCAGCGTGCCCCAGCGCATCGCCTCGGCAATCGCGTTCCCGGTGGGCAGCAGCGCATCGAGGCGCGCTTCCAGATCGGTGGCGATGGTGCCCAGATATTCGGGAAAGTCCCGCATTATTCGTAGCTTGCCGGTGTCGCGCCGCTGCCCTCACCGGTGATCTGGGCGATCTTCTCCTCGGCGCGGCCGAGCTGGGTTTCGCAGTGCTTTTTCAGCGCGGCACCACGCTCGTAGAGTGTGATCGATTGTTCCAGCGCGACATCGCCGCGTTCCAGCTTGGCGACGACCTGTTCCAGTTCCGCCATGGCCTGCTCGAAAGTGAGGTCCTCGACCTTGGGTTCGCTCATCGCTTTTCCTTTTCGATCAATACGTTGACATGGGCCGCGACAGCCTCGGCCAGCGCGTCCAGATCATAGCCGCCTTCGAGTATGGACACTATCCGTCCCTCGCAATGCCGCGCTGCGATATCGCACAGCGCCTGCGTTAGCCAGACGAAATCCGCTGTCGTCCAATTAAGGTTCGCCAGCGGATCGTCCTTGTGCGCGTCGAACCCGGCCGACAGGATCAGCAGGTCCGGTCTGTATGCTTCGAGGGCGGGAAACACCTTGCTTTCATAGGCTTCGCGCATTTGTGCGCCGCCACTTTCAGGCGGCAGGGGCACGTTCATGATGTTGCCATGCGCGCCGCGCTCCTCCACGTCGCCGGTGCCGGGCCATAGCGGCATCTGGTGCGAGGAGATGAACAGCACCCGCTCCTCATCCCACAGCAGATCCTGCGTTCCGTTGCCGTGATGCACGTCGAAATCGACGATGGCAACACGGGCCAGGCCGTGCATGTCGAGCGCGTGTTTCGCAGCGGCAGCGACGTTCCCGAACAGGCAAAACCCCATCGGCGTGGTCTTTTCCGCGTGATGTCCCGGCGGGCGCATTGCGACGAATGCATTGCCACCGTTGGACAAGACCTCATCCACCGCAGCAATCGCGCCGCCGGCCGCATGCCGTGCCGCCCTCAGTGATCCCGGCGACATCCACGTGTCGGCATCCAGCTGAGCGAGGCCGGATACGGGGCTGGCGGCGGTGATGGCGTCGATGTGACGCTGCGGATGCACGCGCAACAGCGCCGCGTCCGTAACCTCGGGCGCATCCTTTCGGTTGAGCGTGTCAAAAGGGGCGAGCGCCTTGAGGATCGCCTCGACCCTGGCGGCCCGTTCAGGATGGCCCTCGGGTGTCGCGTGGTCGAGGCTGGAAGGGTGAGTGAACAAGACTGTCATGGCCACACGTTAACAGCCCTGAAAACCGGCGTCACGGGGGGGCTGCCCGGATTTCGTCCCCTCAGTCGGGAACCAGCATATACCCCGCGCCCCGGACGGTTTGCAGGTAGCGGGGAGATTTCGGATCGCTCTCGATCTTGCGCCGCAATCGGGTGATCTGCACGTCGATCGCGCGTTCCTGTGCCTGACCGTGATCGCGGCCCAACGCCTCGATCAGGGCCTGACGGGTGATCGGCGTGTGCGGCTCGGCGGCGAAGATTCGCATCAGGGTCTGCTCGGTCGAGGTCAGTCGCACCTGCGTTTCACCCTGCCACATCTCGCCCCGCCCGATATCATAGCGTACCGGGCCGAGCTGCATGGTCTTGGGCGGGTCGTCCTTGCGCGGCCCCTGCGGGGCACGACGCAGGATGGCGTTGATGCGCGCGACCAGTTCACGCGGTTCGAAAGGCTTGGGCAGGTAATCGTCGGCGCCTGCCTCCAGCCCGGTGATGCGGTCGTTGGCATCGCCGCGGGCGGTCAGCAACAGGATCGGCGTCGTGATCGTTTCGCGCAGCGCGCGGGTCAGGCTCAGACCATCCTCGCCCGGCATCATCACGTCGAGCACGATCAGATCGAATTCCAGATTTTCCAACAGCCGCCGGGCATGGGCGGCATCGCGCGCGCCCGAGACGAGGAAGCCCTGGCGAGACAGGAACTTTCGCAGCAGATCGCGGATGCGCTGGTCGTCGTCCACAATCAGGATGTGGACGTCCATGGCCGGATCACTCACGCTCTTCCTCCATCAGGCTGAGCACGCGCGGGCGCATTTCGGGGTCGATCATCTGTTCCAGAACGGTGCGGAATCCATGCACGGCCTCGGGCCCGGCCTCCATGTACGCCTTGCGCATTCGGGTTCGCTGGGATTCCGACAGGGTACGCTCCAGCGTTTTGCCGTTCTCGGTCAGGTAGAGGTTGCGCTGCCGGCGATCGACCTGACCGATGCGGCTTTCGATCAGGTCATCCTCGACCAACTGGCGCAGGACGCGGTTCAGCGATTGCTTTGTCACCCCCAGAATGTCGAGCAGGGCGTTGACCGTCACGCCGGGACGGCGGTTCACGAAATGCAGCGCCCGGTGATGGGCGCGGCCATAGCCGTAATCCTCCAGCAATCGGTCGGGATCGGCGGTAAAGCCGCGATAGGCAAAGAACATCAGCTCGATACCATTGCGAAGCTGATCGTCCGTCAGGAAAAGGAGTTGCTCACTGCGCGGGGCCGTGGCGGCGAAACGTCTGCTCATGGTCGGTCCTGCTTCTGGGCTGCGGTCCTTTTTAAGTCAGTCTTATTGACTATCCAAGGCCGGAATGCTAGCCGAACCCTGTTTTAGTGAAATATAATGGCCAGTGCGGGCCCTTTCGCGCAACATATGAAAATCTTGGCTGAGCGGCCGTAATACGAGGGGATGACCATGGCGGGTGGATACGACGATCGGGATGGACACATCTGGATGGATGGCAAGATGGTGCCGTGGCGGGATGCGAACGTGCATGTCCTGACCCATGCGCTGCATTACGCATCCGCCGTATTCGAGGGAGAGCGCGCCTATAACGGCACGATCTTCAAGAGCCGCGAACACTCGGAGCGACTGCTGCGCTCGGGCCAGCTGATCGAAGCGGAGATCCCCTATACGGTCGATCAGATCGAGGCGGCGAAGGCCGAAGTCCTGAAAGCCAGCGGTCTGAAGGACGCCTATGTCCGTGTGTTGGCATGGCGCGGATCGGGTGAGGATATGGGCGTCGCGTCGCAGCGCAACCCGGTGCGTATGGCCGTCGCCGCCTGGGAATGGGGCGCCTATTACGGCGATGCGAAGATGCAGGGCGCCAAGCTCGACATCTCGAAGTGGAAACGCCCCTCGCCCGAAACCATCCCGAGCGAGGCGAAGGCCGCCGGTCTTTACATGATCTGCACCATGTCCAAGCACGCGGCGGAGGCCAAAGGCTGCTCCGACGCGCTGATGATGGATTATCGCGGCTACGTGGCTGAGGCGACGGGCGCCAACGTGTTCTTCGTCAAGGATGGCAAGGTGCATACGCCCACGCCCGATTGCTTCCTCAACGGAATCACACGCCAGACCGTGATCGGAATGCTGCGCGATCGGGACGTCGAAGTGGTCGAGCGTCACATCATGGCCGAGGAACTGGACGGCTTCGAGCAGTGCTGGCTGACCGGAACCGCCGCCGAGGTGACGCCCGTCGGGCAGATCGGGGAACACACGTTCGAGGTTGGCGCGTTGGCCCGGATGATTGCGGAAGATTACGAAAAAGTGGTGCGCGGGGAGACTTGAGCCCCTCTCGGACTACGCGATATCCTCGCCGCTGGCGTCCTCGGATGGGATGCCTCCGGCGGGGATATTTCGGGAAAGTGAACCGTTACTCCGTCGCGTTCGGGGTGAACAGAGGCGCGCCGTTCATGCGATAGGCGGCGATGGTCGCCTGTCCTTGCGGGCCGGTAATCCAGTCCACGAATATCCGGGCGCTTGTCGCATTGACGCTCGGGCAGTGGTCGGGTGACACGGCAATGACACCATATTGATTGTTCAGATCGGCGTGCCCTTCATAGGCAATGATCAGGTCCGCCGAATTGGCGAAGGTCAGCCATGTCGCGCGGTCGGTCAGGGTGTAGGCATCCATCGCGGCGGCGATGTTGAGCGTGGCACCCATGCCGGATCCGGTTTCGCGATACCATGTGCCAGACGACGTGGTCGGGTCGATGCCGGCCGCGCGCCACAGCTCCGTTTCTCGCCGATGGGTTCCGCTGTCGTCCCCGCGAGACAGGAAGGGTGCCTGCGCGCGGGCGAGAAGCGTGAGCGCATCCGCCGGACTGTCGGCCAGGATGACATCGGGACCGATCAGAATGAAATCATTGTACATCACGTCGCGGCGCGGCAGTCCGTATCCGGCGGCGACAAAGGCATCCTCCGCCGCGCGGGCGTGGACCAAAAGCACGTCACCGTCGCAATTCGTGGCATTGCGGATCGCCTGCCCGGTGCCGACGGCGACAACCCGGGTTTCAATGCCTGTCTCGGCCTCGAACACCGGCAGCAAATGATCGTAGAGGCCGGAGTTCTGGGTCGAGGTGGTGGACTGGATCAGGATGTGATCCTGCGCGACCGCGGGCAGCGTCAGCAACACGAGCAGGGATGCGAGGCGGATCATAGGTAGAGGTCTCCTTGAAGATAGGCGGCAGCCTGCGCCGAGGCTGGCATATCGAAAAAGCGGGAGGCGGGGCTGTGTTCGGCCACCCGCCCGTCGTGCAGGAACAGGATATCATCGGCCAGGCGGCGCGCCTGACCCGCATCATGCGTTACCAGGATAACGCGTACCCCCTGGGCGGTGGCGCGCAGGATCAAGGCCTCGATGGCGGCGGTGGAGCGGGGATCGAGGTTGGATGTCGGTTCGTCCAGCAGCAGCAGGTCCGGGGCGGCTGCCATCGCGCGGACGAGGGCGAGGCGCTGCTGCTCCCCCCCTGACAGGGCACGGGCCGGGGTGCGGGCACGGTCCGTCAGATCACCGAATGCCAGCAGCTCCATCGCGCGGGACAGTCGACGGCGCCGGGGCACCCCGTATTGCCGCAGGGCGTGGGACAGATTGCCCAACGTCGATCGGCGCAGCAGGACAGGTCGCTGGAACACCAGAGCGATGCGATGCTTCTCGGGCGCGTCGGGCCAGGCAAAGTGCACGGTGCCGCCATCGGGTTGGGTGAGCCCGGCTAGCAGGCGCAACAATTGCGTTTTGCCCGCACCGTTCGGCCCCATGATAGCGGTGATATCCGACTGACCCAGTTCGGCGCTGAGCCCGCGCAGGATCGGCTGTCCGCCGCGCCGAAGGTGCACGTCGTGCAACCGCACGGCCGGGGGCCGGGTCTGCGTCCCGCGATGATGTGCCAGATTGGTCAGGCGATTGCTTTCAACCATCGGCCAGCCGGCGGGCGGTGGCCCGCATTCCCATCAGCGCGGCATTGATTCCCAGTGACAGCGCCAGCAGGATCAGGCCGAGGGCCAGGGCAAGTTCCAGCGCGCCGCGTGAAGTTTCGAGCGCGATGGCGGTGGTCATCACGCGGGTGACATGGTCGATATTGCCGCCCACGATGATGACTGCGCCCACCTCGGCCAGTGCGCGGCCTGCACCGGCCAGTACGGCTGTGGTCAGGGCGAACCGTCCGTCCCACATCAGGGTCGCGGCCTGGGCTGTGCGGCTCATCCCCATCGTCGCGAACAGGTCGCGGTATTCCTCGGACAGGTCCGCCACGATCTGCGCGGTCAGGGCCGCGACGATGGGCGTGACGAGGACCGCTTGCGCCAGAATCATCGCGGCGGGCGTGTAGAGCAGGCCGAGAGGGCCAAGCGGGCCCGCCCGGCTGAGCAGCAGGTACAGCGTCAGCCCGACCACCACCGGCGGCAGGCCCATCGCGGCGTTGACCAGAACCAGCAGCGGCAGGCGACCGGGAAACCGGCCCGCGCCGAGGGCCGCACCCAGCGGAAACCCAATCAGGCAGGACAGCGCCACCGCCGCGCCCGAGACCAGCAGCGACAGCCCGACGATCTGCATCAGGTCCGGGTCCAGCGTCAGCACCAGATCGAATGCTGCGAAAAACGCGGTCGTGAAATCCTGCATAACCTGCTCCGCTGCGTCGGTGATCTGCGTTCCGTGTCGAGCATAGGGCCGCGCGGCGATGACCGCCAATGTCCCGCGACAGGACGGCTCGGTTCTGCGACAGATTCGCGGAGCTGACCCGCACACTAGCGGGTGCGAGGCGAACATGACTGGCGATCGTGCGAAACAGTCATGCGCGCTCGATCTGCGATTGCGCGCGACAACACGTCGCGAATCGGCTATCCGGGCGCGTCCCGCCGTTGCGTAGGGTTGAGCGAACGGGGCAAAGTTGCTAAATTATAATAGTCTCGCGCGCCATTCCGGTGCGCAAATGAAGGAGGACATCGTTCTGTCGGAACGTGTTGCCGCGGTGGACACCACCGCACCGGACAGTGCCACGGTCACTACGGCACGAAACGCATTCAGCTCGGCAGAGATGCTGGCGCTGGTGCTGGCCTCGCTCGACGATGACAAGGCCGAAGAGGTCGTATCCATTCCGCTCAAGGGTAAATCCGCCATGGCGGACCATATGGTCGTGGCTTCGGGGCGATCCTCGCGTCAGGTTTCCGCAATGGCGGAAAAGCTGATTGATCGCGTCAAGGCGGCGACCGGAAAGTCGGCGCGCGTCGAGGGGCGTGACACCGGCGACTGGGTGCTGATCGACGCGGGCGATGTCATCGTCCATCTGTTCCGACCGGAAGTGCGCGAGTTCTATCAGCTGGAAAAGATGTGGCTCGGCCCGATGGGCGAGCCGGATCAGCCGTCGACCTGATCGCGGCGTGCGGATTGCGATCGTTGCTGTCGGGCGTCTGCGTACAGGGCCCGAGAAGGACCTGATCGAGGATTACCTCGCCCGGTTCGACCGGTCCGGGCGGCCACATGGCCTCGGCCCTGTCGAGGTGATTGAGGTGGATGACCGCAAGGGCGGCGGCATGGCGGGTGAGGGCAAGCTGCTGGATGCCGCGATCCCGCCCGGAGCGTGGCGCATCGCGCTGGACGAGAGGGGCAAGCTCATCTCCTCGCCCGATTTCGCGACCATGCTTCAGGCGCGGGCAGATGAAGGTCAGCGTGACATGGCCTTCATCATCGGCGGTGCGGACGGTATCGCGCCTGCTTTGCGAAAAACCTGCAACGCTTCGCTGAGTTTCGGGAAAATGGTCTGGCCGCACATGCTGGTGCGGGTGATGCTGGCCGAACAACTGTATCGGGCCGCGTCCATACGGGCGCAATCGCCGTATCACCGGGCCTGAGAGAGACAGATTTTGCCGGGAAATATCGTAGCGATACGCGGCGACTAATCGTCGATCTGACGGGCAACCTCTGGCAGCATGACCGGCACCCCCTCCGTCACCGGATAGGCGAGGCCGGCATTGCGTGAAATCAGTTCCTTCGCCTCACGATCATAGACCAGCACGCCCCGCGTCACGGGACAGACGAGTGTTTCCAGCAATTTGCGGTCCACCACCTGCGTCATCCTGCGCCCGCCTTCATTGCACGATCGACGTGTCGGTGCCATCGCCGGCGCGCAGGGCAAACTCCATCAGCATCACCAGAGTCTCACGCCGGGTGGCCAGCGACGGCGCTTCGAGCAAGGCCTGCTTTTCCTCCGCCTCGAACGGGCAGAGCATCGACAGGGAGTTGATGAGCAACTCCTCATCCGCTTCCTTGAGGCTGTCCCAGTCGCTGGACAGTTGCGCACTGTCGAAAAAGCGTGACAGCAGGTCGAGAAAGGCGTGGCGGTCGAAGGCGTCGTCCTTTTCCTCGACACCCAGATCGCGGCCGAAGCTGCCCCAATCCAGCCGCGCGCGACGGTAGGGGGTAAAGCCCTCGACCTCCTCGATCAGACGAAAGCGGGATATTCCGGTCAGAGACACGATATAGCGCCCGTCATCGGTTTCGGAGAATTGCGTGATACGCCCCGCACAGCCGATGGAATGCAAGCGCGAGGTGCCCTGCGGCCCCTCGGCGGGCTGGATCATGGCAATCATCCGCTCCGGTGTTTTCAGCGCGTCGTCGAACATCGCCAGATAACGCGGCTCAAACAGGTTGAGCGGCAACCGCGCACGGGGCAGCAGCAAGGCACCGCCCAGCGGAAAGATCGGCAGGACCTCGGGCAGATCGGCTGCGGCGAAGCGGCGCATCAGGAAAAGATCATCGAGCTGAGACGGCGGCGGCCCTTGGCGGTCGCGGGATCCTTGGGGCCCATCGCGTCGAACAGCTTGAACAATTGCTGGCGCGCGGCGTCGTCATTCCAGTCGCGGTCGCGGCGGAAGATCTCCAGCAGACTGTCGATGGCCGCGTCGTTTTCGCCTGCGCCGATCTGGGCAAGGGCCAGGTCGAAACGGGCCTGATGATCGTCGGGCGCGGCCTCGACAGCGGCTTGCAGCGTGTCCAGTTCACCCGCACCGGCGCTGGCCTCGGTCAGCTCGATCCGGGCACGCACGGCGGAAATCTCCGCCGCCTCCGCGACCTGTTCCGGGGCGGCGTCCAGAACGGCCTTGGCCTGTGCTGTCTCACCCAGTGCCATATAGGCATTGGCCAGTCCGGCGATGGCGCGGGGCTGGGCGGGGTCTTCCTCCAGTATCGCGGCGAAGACCTGCGCGGCATCCGCGACCTCACCGGCATCGAGCATCTGCTCGGCCTGCTCGATCGCCTCATCCAAACCACCGGACATGTCGCCGCCTGCGGCCTGCACGGTCTTCTCGATGAAGGCCTTGATCTGGCTCTGCGGCAGGGCGCCCTGGAATCCATCGAGCGGTTGGCCCTGATAGAAGGCATAAACGGTGGGCACGGATTGGATGCGAAGCTGGGCGGCGATGGCCTGATTCTCATCCGCGTTCGCCTTGACCAGCTTCACCGCGCCGCGTGCGCCGGTGACTTCGGCCTCGATCATCGGGATGATTTGCTTGGATTGCGGAACCATCGCCGACCAGAAGACGACAAGGACCGGAACCTGCTGCGAGGCATCCACGACATCCGCCATAAAGGTGGCCTCGGTCGTGTCCTTGATCAGATCGGCGGTGTTTGCTGCGGGCGTGGCGTTGAGTTCGAGCATCATCTCTCTCTTATATCATATCTGCGCATATACGGCAGTATTGCCGCGGCAGATGCGTCAATTCGCGTTAGCGGCCAGTCCTGACGTCGCGGTCAGGGCGGCCTGTTCCAGTGCGTCAAAATCGACCAGTTCCGCCATATGGCCGGTATGGTCGAAGACGCGTATCAGATCTGTTGTGGAAATGGCGATGGTCGCCTCGTTGTGCAACGGGTGGCAGTGAAGTGTGTCGCTGTTCATCATCTGGGCATCCAGAACGACCCGTACTGCGTTCTGCGTATCGTTCACCACCGACAGCGGCGTGACCGCGCCGGGGGTGACGCCCAGATGGGTCAGCAGCAGGTCGGGCTTGGCGAAGCTGAGCTTCTTTACCCCGATGGCCCGTTCCAGATCGCGGATGCGGATACGGCGGTTTTCCTCGCAGGTGACCAGAATCAGCGCGCCGGATTTGGATTTCAGGAACATGTTCTTGCAATGCGCGCCGGGGGTGTCGCGGACGGCAGCCTGACTTTGCTCGACGGTGAACAGCGCCTCGTGCCGGGTCAGCGTGAAGGGGATGTTCAGTTCATCCAGCAGTTCGACGAGGTCGGTTTCGGTTTGCGCCCGTGGCATGTCGGTCCTCCCTTGCGCGATGATGTGGTGTCCCCGATGAGGGGCGTCCCGGTCGGCGCGGGCAAGTTAGCGGCTGAGCGGGCAGGCGCAAGGTATCGGCTTTCGACAGGTGCGGATGGCGCGTGCGAAGGTGGGTGAAAACCGGTTCGCGGAATATGAAAAAACCACGATTTTCCGCTTGCGGCCTCCGCACGAATCTTTATACATCGCCCCACCCAAGGATGCGGGCGTAGCTCAGGGGTAGAGCGCAACCTTGCCAAGGTTGAAGTCGGGCGTTCGAATCGCCTCGCCCGCTCCAAATTTTCCTACTTACATTGTTAGCGTGGTAGGGAATTTGGAGCGCCGCCGTGATGCGCGACGTTCCCCCCGATCTTTCTTGACAATCCGCCGTATCGCGCCGCAAGTGTGTAGCGTTGGTTCCCGCCATCCGGCGGGTGAAAAGGGAATGTGCACGGTCATCAGACTGCAAGCACAGCCGCCCCCGCGACCGTGACCGAAGAGGTCCCTCACGCCACTGACCGCAAGGTTGGGAAGGGGAGGGGCCGCCGGGGGACCCCCTCCGAACTTCGCAAGCCGGGAGACCTGCCAGCAAGAGATGTAACCGGCGAACGGGGTGTTTCGTGACTGGCATGTGCAGGCTGCGTTTCCCCGCCTGTTCGCTGGCACTCCTCCCCGCCGTCCGCGTAAGGTAAGGCTGGTGCGATGGTAAAGACCGTTCTGATGGTATGTACGACCTGCAAGGGTGTCGGAGAATACGACCCCGAGGCCCCGCGCCCCGGTGCCGTTCTGATGGACGCGCTGGCCGCCGAAACCCTGCCCGAAAATATCGAGCTGCGCCCGGTCGAATGTCTGTCGGCCTGCAATACCGGCTGCGCCATCGCATTGGCCGCGCCGGGCCGCTGGACCTATGTCTACGGCCGTCTCGACCCGGCTGAGCATGTGGCGCAGATCGTCGAGGGGGCCAGCGCCTATGCCGCGAGCGAGGATGGCCTCGTGCCATGGCGGTCGCGCCCGCAAATTTTCCGCAAACAATCCATCGCGCGCGTTCCGCCGCAGGAGTGAACATGACCGACCTGAACAAAATCCCCGTGACCGTCATCACCGGCTTCCTCGGCTCGGGCAAGACGACGCTGATCCGGCATCTGATGCAAAACCCGCAGGGGCGGCGTCTGGCCGTTCTGGTCAACGAATTCGGTACTGTCGGCGTGGATGGAGAGATTCTGAAGGCCTGTGCCGATGAAAACTGCCCTGAGGAAAACATCGTCGAGCTGGCCAATGGCTGCATCTGCTGCACGGTTGCCGATGATTTCATTCCCACGATCGAGGCATTGATGGCCCTGCCGCAAAAGCCCGATCACATCGTGATTGAGACCAGCGGTCTGGCCCTGCCCAAGCCCTTGCTCAAGGCCTTCGAATGGCCCGCAATCCGGTCGCGCATCACCGTGGACGGTGTGGTCGCGCTGGCCGATGCGGAGGCTGTCGCCGCCGGTCGCTTCGCCCCGAACGTCGAGGCGGTGGAGGCGCAACGTCTCGCGGATGATTCGCTCGATCACGACACGCCCTTGTCCGAGGTGTTCGAGGATCAGATATCATGCGCCGATATCATCCTGCTGACCAAGGCCGATCTGGTGGATGAGGCGCAGATGCAAAAGGCCCGCGACGTGATCGCCGCCGAATCCCCGCGCAAGGTATCGGTCGTGGCGATCAGCGAGGGCGACGTGGATCCGCGCGTGATCCTGGGGTTGGAGGCCGCAGCGGAGGATGATCTGGATGCGCGCCCCTCGCATCACGACGGTCATGACGACCATGAGCATGACGATTTCGACACCATCATGGTGGACCTGCCGGAAATCGCGGATACCGACACGCTGAAATCCGCGATCGAGGGCTTGGCCCGGTCGCATGATGTGCTGCGGGTCAAGGGCTACATCGCGGTCGAGGGCAAGCCCATGCGGATGCTGGTACAGGCCGTGGGCGATCGGGTGCGGATGCAGTACGACACCCCGTGGGGCGGTCGGCCGCGCGTATCCTCGCTGGTGGTGATCGCCGAGCATGACCGGATCGACCCCCCTGCCATTCGCGCCGCGCTGGGGGTCTGACCCACGATGCACGTCATCTTCCGCGAGAGCCACGGACTGGACCAGGGCGACACGCCGTTCGATGTCGGGCAGACGCCCGCCGATCTGGTGGCGATGTCGTTCTCGGATTCCGATCTGGGGGCCTTGGCGGCGGGATGGCATCGCGCCAAGGGCGGTTTGCCCGGTTTGCGGCTGGTCAATCTGGTGGCCCTGAAACATCCGCTGTCCGTCGATACCTACGTCGAGAATACGCTGGAGGGCGCCAAGGGCATCCTGATCCGTCTGATCGGCGGCGCGGGCTACTGGTCCTATGGCCTGATGCAGGTGCAGGATCTGGCCCGGCGCAAGGGGATCGCGCTGGCGATCCTGCCGGCGGACGGGCGTGAAGATACGCAGTTGGACGAGTTGTCCACCATGCCGGTCAGCACGCTGCGCCGTTTGCAACATCTGTGCGATGCGGGCGGGGCTGCCGCAGCACAGGCGGCGCTGGCACAGATGGCGCTGGCGGCGGGTCTGTATGCCGGGCCGGTGATCGGGCAGAAATCCGTGCCGGATTTCGGGTTCTACACGCCTGAGGATGGCGTGATCGCACAGGTGCCGCAGGATGCGCCCCTGGTCGTCGTCAGCTTCTACCGCAGCTATCTGACGGCGGCGGATACCGGTCCGGTGGATGCGCTGATCGCGGCCTTGCGCGATCGGGGATTTGCGGCTGTAGGTGCCTTCGCGCCCAGCCTGAAACAGCCGGAGGCGGCGGAATGGCTGACGGGTGAGCTGAAACGGCTGCAACCGGTCGCCATCGTCAATGCGACGGCATTCTCGGCGCAGGGGGCAGGTGGGGCCGCATCGCCGCTGGATGCGGCGCAGGTGCCGGTCTTTCAGGTGTCGCTGTCCACGGCCCGGCGCAAGGATTGGGCGCTGGGCGACCGGGGGCTATCGCCCGCCGATCTGGCCATGCATGTGGTCCTGCCCGAGGTTGACGGACGGCTGTTCGCCGGGCTGGTCAGCTTCAAGGAGCCGGGCAGGAAAGACCCCGATCTGCAATTCGCCCGCTTCGGCCACCGCCCGCAGGTGGACATGATCGCGGCGGCGGCAGACAAGGTGGCGGCGTGGCACCGACTGGCGCAGGCCCCCGTGGCGGATCGGCGGCTGGCTGTCGTGCTGTCCACTTATCCGGGGCGCGACTACAATCTGGCGCATGCGGTCGGGCTGGACCCGTTGCAATCGAGCGCCGCCATGCTGGCCGATCTGGCCGCCAAGGGCTACACCGTCGAGGTGCCGAAGAATCTGGGCCGCGCGCTGGAAACGCAGGTCATCGAATGGCCGGTCGCAGATTACGTGATAGCGCTGGAAACCTTGCCCGACGCGCTGCAAGAGGATCTGCTGCAAGCATGGGGCGCGGTCGAGGATGACCCGGATGTGACCGGCGGCATGTTCCGTTTCCGTGCCGTCACGGCAGGCAGTGCCCTGGTCGCCTTGCAGCCGGAACGCGGCACGGTGGCGCAGCGTGACGATGATTATCACGATCTGGCCCGCACGCCCCGGCACGCCTATGTCGCGTTCTATCTGATGCTGCGGGCGCGCGGTCTGCACGTGCTGATCCATGTCGGCGCGCATGGCACGCTGGAATGGTTGCCGGGCAAGTCCGTTGCCCTGTCACAGGCGTGCTGGCCAGAAGTGCTCAGCGGGCCGACCCCGACTATCTATCCGTTCATCGTCAACGATCCGGGTGAGGCCGCGCAGGCCAAGCGGCGGATCGGGGCCGTTACGCTGGGGCATCTGCCGCCGCCGATGGCCGATTCCGCTGTGCCCGATGTGCTGAGCCGGCTGGAACAGTTGCTGGACGAATATTCCACCGCTGACGGTCTGGACCCGGCGCGACGCGACCGGTTGATCGGCGCGATTCGGGATGAGGCCCGCGCGCGCGGGGTTGAGGATGATCTGGGCCTGACGCCCGACGCCTCGATGGCTGAGGCGATCACCCGCATCGACCGCTTCGTCTGCGATATCAAGGAAAGCCAGTTCGGTGACGGGCTGCATGTCTATGGCACCGGTCAATGCGGCGCAGCGGAAATGGCAGGGCTGCACGCAGCGCTGGACGGAAGACGGGTGCCGGCGGGGCCGTCAGGCTCCCCCTATCGCGGACGGGGCGACGTGATGCCGACCGGGCGCAACCTGTTCACCACCGATCCGCGCGCGGTCCCGTCGCGGGCCGCGCATGCGCAGGGCGTCAAGCTGGCCGAGGAATTGCTGCGGCGACACTTGCAGGATCATGGCGACTGGCCGCGCGGGCTGGTCGTCGATCTGTGGGGGTCCGCGACGATGCGCACAGCGGGTGAGGAATTCGCCATGGCGCTGCATCTGGCCGGCCTCGCCCCGATCTGGGATGACGGGTCCGAACGCGTCAGCGGGTTCGAGATCGTGCCGCTGGTCCTGCTGAACCGGCCCCGCATCGACGTGACCCTGCGTGTCAGCGGCCTGTTCAGGGATGTGTTTCCCGGACTGGCGCAGATGTTCGAACTGGCGGCGGATGCCCTGGCCGAGCGGGACGAGAGCGTGGAGGACAACCCCTATCAGGCCCGCACGCCGCGTGTCTTCGGGCCTAAGCCGGGGCAGTTCGGCCTGGCCATGGGGGCGGACCTCGACATCTATACCGACGATGCGCGGAGCCGTGCTGGTGAGGCGTGGTTGAGCGCTTCCGAATGGGCGATCAACGCCCAGGGCGATGCCACACGGGATCGCGCGGCCTTGCAGGCGCGGCTGGGCACGGCGGATGCCTTCGTGCATGTGCAGGATCTGGCCGAAACGGATGTTCTGCTGGCCGAGGATTACGCCAGTCACGAGGCAGGCTTCGCCGCGGCACTGGCCGCGCTGGGCCACGCGGCCCCGGCGCTATACCACATGGACAGCACGCGGATGGACAGCCCGCGTGCGCGCACCCTGCCCGAGGAAATCGCCCGAGTCGTCCGGGCGCGAGCCGCGAACCCGGCATGGGCGGACGGCATGATGCGCCATGGTTTTCGCGGCGCGGCGGAGGTTGCGGCCACCCTCGACAATATGGCGGCCTTCGCGCATCTGGCGCAGGTCGTGCCCGGTCACCTGTTCGACGCCTATTTCGATGCCACGCTGGGGCGCGACGAAGTGGTCGCGTTCATGGAGCGGGAAAACCCGGCGGCGCTGGCTGCATTGCGGGCGCGGTTCGCGGCCCTGCACGCGGCGGGTCTGTGGGTGACGCGGCGCAACTCGGTTCTGGCGGAGTTGTCGTGATGACGCCGCAAACCGCAAGCCCGATCGTCAAGGGATGGTGTCCCGGCGCGCTGCGCCCGATGATGTCGGGTGACGGATATCTGGTCCGGATACGCCCCCCGATGGGCCGGTTGAGCATGCGGCAGGCCAGCGGAGTGGCCGCCCTGTCCGCGCGGTTCGGAAGTGGGCTGATCGACCTGTCGGCGCGGGCCAATCTGCAACTGCGCGGTGTTGCGGAACCCGCGCTGGGCGACGTTCAGGACGGCTTGCGCGACCTGGGCCTGTTGGATTCGGACCCGGCGGCCGAGTCGCGGCGTAATCTGGTGATCTCGCCATTTTGGACAACCGGCGACCTGACGCAGAGGATTGCGCTCGATCTGCAAGCGGCCTTGGTTGACGCGGTCGATCTGGACCTGCCTGGAAAGTTCGGGTTCGCGGTGGATTGCGGTGCGGCACCACTGCTGCGTGAGACCTCCGCCGATATTCGGATCGAGCGTGGACGTGATGGTCTGATCTGCCGGGCCGATGGCGCGGGCGAGGGCTGTGCGGTCAACGCCGACACCGCCGTCACCGTCGCGCTGGACATGGCACGGTGGTTCCGGACCGGCACGGAAAAGCGCATGGCCCGGCTGGTGCGACCGCTTCCGCATCGGTTCAAGGGGGCTGAGGCGCGCCCGGCTGGTACGGTCGATAGGACGGGGCTGGCGGGCTTTGCCTTCGGGCGAATCCGGGCGGAGGTTCTGGCCGCGCTTGGCACCGTGCGCCTGACCCCGTGGCGAATGCTGCTGGTCGAGGGGGGCGTGGTCCCGGATCACCCCGATATCCTGCGCCCCGATGATCCGGTGCTGCGAGTCTCCGCCTGTCCGGGTGCGCCCGATTGCGCGCAGGGTCTGGTCGCAACGCGCGAGGTGGCGAAGGCCCTCGCAGGCGCGCTGCCCCCCGGCAAGGGGCTGCACGTTTCAGGCTGTGCCAAGGGCTGCGCCCACCCGCGTCCGCAGGATTATACCCTGACCGGGCAGTCTGGCGGACGCTTCGTTCTGATCCGAAACGGTTGTGCCGGTGACGCGCCGGTGCGATCAGACCTCGACCCGTGTGCGCTGATCGCGGCACCCCACGAATTATTCGAAGGCTGACCATGCCCCATACCTATGTGACCGATGGCGCGGCCATCTATCTGGAATCCTTCGCCACGATCCGGCGTGAGGCGAACCTGTCGCGCTTCACCGCCGAGGAGGAGGTCGTCGCTGTGCGGATGATCCACGCCGCCGGCATGGTCGGGCTGGAGGAGCACATCGCCTTCTCCGGCGATATGCCCGTCGTCGCGCGCGCCGCGTTGGAGGCAGGCGCCCCGATCCTGTGCGACGCCCATATGGTCAGCGAGGGGGTGACGCGCACGCGCTTGCCCGCCGAAAACGAGGTGATCTGCACTCTGCGCGATCCGCGCGTGCCCGAAATGGCAAAGGCGATGGGCAACACACGCTCCGCTGCGGCGCTGGAGTTATGGCGACCGCATCTGGCCGGGGCGCTGGTGGCGATCGGTAATGCGCCAACGGCTCTGTTCCATCTGCTCAACATGCTGGAGGATCCGGATTGCCCGCGCCCGGCGGCCATCATCGGCTGCCCGGTCGGATTTGTCGGAGCGATGGAATCAAAGGCCGCGCTGATGGCGGCCCCCCCTGTGCCCAGTGTTGCGGTCGTGGGGCGGCTGGGCGGATCGGCCATCACGGTGGCGGCGATCAACGCGCTGGCCAGCCGCAAGGAGTGAGAGCATGGGCAAGGTAATCTGCACGGGTCTGGGCCCCGGCAACCCCGATTTGATGAGCGTCCGCTCCGACCGTTTGATCCGGGGTGCGGCGCATGTGGCGTATTTCCGCAAGGAGGGCCGCGCGGGGCAGGCGCGCCGGATCGTCGAGGGGATGCTGGCGGACGGCGTGACAGAATATCCCATGGAATACCCGGTGACAACGGAACTGCATTTCGGCAGCCCGGAATACAAATCCGCGCTGGCCGCTTTCTACGACGATTGGGCGGACCGGCTGGCGGATGTCGCGGCGCGCGGTGACGTGATCGTTCTGTGCGAGGGCGATCCGTTCTTCTACGGCTCGTTCATGCACCTTCACTCCCGCTTGCAAGGGCGGGTGGAGGTCGAGGTCGTGCCGGGCATCACCGGCATGTCCGGTTGCTGGACCGCGACGGATCAGCCGATCACCTGGGGCGACGACGTGCTGACGGTTCTGATGGCGACATTGCCCGAGGATGAGCTGGCATCGCGGGCCGAGGGGTCGGACGCGCTGGTCTTCATGAAGATCGGGCGCAACCTGCCGCGCGTGCGCAGCGCCTTGCAGCGCGCCGGAAAGCTGGATCGCGCCTGGCTGGTCGAGCGTGGCACGATGCCGGGGCAGAAGGTGATGAAGCTGACCGATTTCGACGGTGAGGTGCCCTATTTTGCCATCGTCGTGGTGCATGGACAGGGGCGCAGACCATGAACGCCCCGACGCAGGGCTGGGTCGTGATCGCGGGTCTGGGACCGGGGGATGAGGCGCTCGTGACCTCGCAGGTGCAGGATGCATTGGGGCAGGCGACGGACGTGGTGGGCTATATCCCCTATGTGCGCCGGATCGCGCCGCGCGACGGGCTAACCCTGCATGAAAGTGACAACCGGGTGGAACTGGACCGTGCTGCACATGCGCTGGATATGGCGGCGCAGGGCCGGCGCGTCGTCGTGGTGTCGTCAGGCGATCCGGGCGTCTTCGCCATGGCCTCAGCCCTGTTCGAGGCGTTGGAAGCGGGGCCGGAGGCATGGCGCGAACTGGATATTCAGGTGCTGCCGGGCATCACCGCCATGCTGGCGGCGGCGGCGCGCATCGGCGCGCCGCTGGGCCATGATTTCTGTGCGATCAACCTGTCCGACAACCTCAAGCCGTGGGACTTGATCGAAACGCGGTTGCGCGCGGCGGGGGGCGCCGGTTTCGCCATGGCGTTCTACAATCCACGTTCGAAAAGCCGGCCGCACCAGTTCGCGCGCGCGCTGGAGATCTTGCGTGAGGAATGCGGCGGCGACACGCTGATCTCCTTCGCCCGCGCGGTCAGCACGGATGAGGAACGGATCGTGACAGTGACGTTGGACGAGGCGACACCGGACATGGCGGATATGCGCACCGTCGTCATCGTTGGCAACCGGGACACGCGGCGCGTCGGCCGGTTCGTCTATACGCCGCGATCCGCTGAATGAGTAAGCCAGCGCATAACCTCGGCCTGCGTCGCGAAAACAGTGCGTGCGAGTATCGCTGGCCGGTCGATCATGATGACCGGCAAGTTCAGGGCGCGGGCCGCGTCGAGTTTTGCCCGTGCGCCCTCGCTGCCGGAATTTTTCGACACGATCACTTCGATCCCGTGGTCGCGCAGCAGGGCGAGGTCGGTGGCGTAATCGAACGGCCCCTTGGCGACGATCACGTTCGCACGCGGCAGGGGCAACGGTTCGGCGGGCGGGTCCACCAGGCGCAGCAGATAGTGGTGCGGCGTGTCCGCGAACAGTCCGATATGCTGCTTGCCAATGGCGAGGAAGACCCGCGCCGCGCGGTCGGGCAGGGCGCTGGCCGCCGCCTCGATATCAGGCACACGGGTCCAGGTTTCCTCAATTTGCCATGCGGGGCGTTCGAGGGCGCAGAGCGGTCCGTCGCAGGCGGCGATGGCGTTCCGGCTCATCCCCGCGGCGAAGGGGTGCGTGGCGTCGATCACATGCGTGATACGCTCGGATGCCAGATAGGCGCGCAAGCCGTCGACACCGCCGAAGCCGCCCGAACGGGTCGGGATCAGTTGGCGGACAGGATGACGCGTGCGTCCCGCATAGGAATAGACGGCGTCGATCTTCGCCGCGTGCAGGGCTTGCGCCATGCGGTTGGCCTCGGTCGTGCCGCCGAGCAGGAGTACGCGCATGTCTGATCCCCGCATCACGATCATCGGATTGGGCGAAGGCGGTCGCGACGGGTTGAGCGCGGCGAGCCTTCGGGCCTTGGACGCAGCCGATATCATATTCGGCGGGCCGCGACATCTGGAATTGGTGGATGCCGGGGCCCGGGGCGCGGCTTGGCCGGTGCCGTTTTCGATCGCGCCGGTCCTGGCGCATCAGGATCGGCGGGTGGTCGTACTGGCCTCGGGCGATCCGTTCTGGTTCGGGGCCGGGGCGATGCTGGCCGAGGCCTTGCCCCCTGGCGCATGGGCCGCGCATCCCGCGCCGTCCACCTTCGCATTGGTCGCGGCGGCGCTGGGCTGGCGGATGGAGGCGGTGCAATGCATCGGCCTGCACGCGGCCCCGATGGCGCGTTTGCGGCCCGTGTTGCAGGATGGCGCGCGGCTGATCTGCACGATGCGCGATGGCGCGGCCCCGGCGGAGCTGGCGACCTATCTGTGCGAAACAGGCTTCGGCACGTCGCGCGTTATCGTGGCGGAGGCGATGGGCGGTCCGAAGCAACGTGTACGTTCCTGCACGGCGCAGGCCTTCGACCTGACGGATATATGCGCGCCCGTCGTGGTGGCGGTTGAGGCGCGTGGGCGCGGCCTGCCGCGCACCTGCGGCCTGCCGGACGATCTTTTCCAGAGCGATGGACAGATCACCAAACAACCGATCCGCGCGTTGACCCTTTCGACCCTCGCGCCCCATGCGGGGGAACATTTGTGGGATCTGGGGGCCGGTTCCGGCTCCATCAGTGTGGAGTGGTGTCTGGCGGCGGGGGGCAGCGCCTCGGCGGTGGAGGTGCGGGCGGACCGCGCGAAAAATATCGTCGCGAACGCGGCACAATTCGGGCTGGATCACCGGATAGGCGTCACCACCGCGCGGCTGCCCGCAGGGTTGGCGGCACTGCCCACGCCCGATGCCGTGTTCATCGGCGGCGGCGCGGGTGAGGCGATGTTGCAAGCCGTCTGGGACGCTATGCCGACGGGCGCGCGCCTGCTGATGAACGGCGTCACGCTGGAAACGGAGGCCTTGCTGGCTGGCTGGCATGCCAATCACGGGGGCCGGTTGATGCAGTTTTCCATCGCTGAGGCCGAACCGCTGGGGCGGATGCGCGGCTGGATCGCCGCGCGTCCCGTCACGCAGTGGAGCGTCGTGAAAGGAATATCATAGGATGAAAGTTGCGGGAATCGGGTTTCGCGCCGAGGCCACTGCCGCCGCGATCCATGACGCGCTGGGCGGTGCGCAGGTGGATGCCCTGGCCACGCTGGACCGCAAGGCGGAAGCCCTGCGCGGCCTGATCCCCGGCCTGCCGGTGGTCGGGGTGGCACAGACTGCACTGGCAGGGGTGGAGACCTCGACGACCTCCGCCCGGGTGCTGGCCGAATTCGGAACAGGCTCCCTGGCGGAGGCAACGGCGCTGGTCGCGGCTGGACCGCAGGCGCGCCTGATAGTAACCCGGCGGATATCGTCGGATGGCATGGCAACTGCCGCCATAGCGGAAGGACAGGATGGATGACCGTACATTTCGTAGGCGCGGGGCCGGGGGCCGCCGATCTGATCACCTTGCGCGGGCGCGACCTGATCGCGGCCTGCCCGGTGTGTCTGTATGCCGGATCGCTGGTGCCCGCGGCCTTGCTGGAGTATTGCCCCGAGGGCGCGCGGATCGTGAACACCGCGCCGATGTCGTTGGATGAGATCATCACGGAAATATCCTCGGCTCACGCGCAGGGGCGGGACGTGGTGCGGCTGCATTCGGGCGATTTGTCGATCTGGTCGGCCATGGGTGAGCAGTTGCGCCGGCTGCGCGCGCTGGACATTCCCTATGACGTGACGCCGGGGGTTCCGGCATTCTCGGCCGCGGCGGCGGTTCTGGAAAACGAGCTGACGCTGCCCGGCGTGGCGCAATCGGTCGTGCTGACGCGCACCTCGGGCCGAGCGAGCGCGATGCCCTCCGGCGAGACGCTGGAAAATTTCGCGCGGACCGGCGCGACGCTGGCGATCCACCTGTCGGTGCATGTCTTGTCGCGTGTGGTGGAGGAGTTGACCCCTCACTACGGCCCCGACTGTCCGGTGGCGGTGGTCTGGCGGGCCAGCTGGCCCGATCAACGGGTCGTGCGGGCGAAGCTGGGCAGTATCGAGGCATCGGTGGGTGAGGAAGTGGCGCGCACGGCGCTGATCCTCGTCGGTCCGGCGCTGGCCGCCGAAGGCTTCGACGAAAGCCAGCTTTACGCCGGTGATTATGACCGCCGGTTCCGGCCTGTCGGGACCCAGCCACGGTTCCCCGAAGGGACGGAATGATGCCGCCGGGCCTGATGATCTCCGCCCCCGCGTCGGGGACGGGCAAGACGACGCTGATGCTGGGCCTGCTGCGCGCCTACCGCGATGCGGGACTGACCGTGCAGGCGTTCAAGAGCGGGCCGGATTATATCGACCCGGCCTTTCACCACGCGGCGTCGGGGCGACCGTCCTATAACCTCGACACGTGGTCGATGGATGCCAATTTGCTGGACGGGTTGAGCGCGCGCGCGGCAGGTGCCGATCTGGTGCTGGCCGAGGGGTCCATGGGATTGTTCGACGGTGTGCCGCTGAACGGGCGATCCGGCACCGGTGCCAGTGCGGACATGGCCACCCGCAACGGCTGGCCGGTGGTTCTGGTGATCGACGTGTCGGGACAGGCGCAATCGGCGGCAGCGACGGCGCTGGGCTTTCGCGACCTGCGCCCGGACATGCCGTTCGCGGGCGTGGTTCTGAACCGGGTGGCCAGCCCCCGACACGAACGCCTGATCCGCGAGGGGATGGAGGCCGCCGGGATAGAGGTCTTCGGCGCTCTGCCCCGCAACAGCCACACCGAGATGCCGGAGCGTCACCTCGGCCTTGTCCAGGCGTTGGAGCATGAGGGCATCGACACCTTGCTGGACGATGCGGCGACGTTCATTCGCGACAACCTCGATTTGCAGGCGCTGCGGGCAGCGGCGCGGTGCAATCCGATGCCCGAGGCTGCGCCGCTGGCGGCTGTTGTTCCGCCCGGTCAGCGGATAGCGCTGGCGCAGGATGCCGCGTTTTCCTTCGTCTATCCCCATATTCAGGATGGCTGGCGCGCCGCAGGGGCCGAGATCCTGCCGTTCTCACCCCTTGCCGATCAGGCGCCCGACCCGAGCGCGGATGTGGTGTGGATGCCCGGCGGCTACCCCGAGCTTCACGCCGGACGGATCGCGGCGGCGCGGACCTATCTGAACGGTTTGCGGGACTTCGCCCGGACAGGGCCGGTGCATGGTGAATGCGGTGGCTACATGGCGATGGGCCAGGCGCTGATCGACAAGGACGGGGTGCGGCATGAGATGGCCGGGCTGCTCGGCCTCGTGACCTCGTATGAGAAGCGCAAGATGCATCTGGGCTACCGCATGGCGACGCTGGCCGACGGGCAGAAACTGCGCGGGCATGAGTTTCACTATTCTTCGATTCTGGAGCAGCCCGACGCCCCCCTCGCGGAGGTGGCCGACGCGAATGGCCAGCCGGTGGTCGAGACCGGATCGCGCCGCGACCATGCCACTGGCACGTTCTTTCATCTGATCACGGCGGAGGGGACATGAGCGGTTTCGTCAGCTTCGTATCCTCCGGTCCCGGCGACCCGGAACTTCTGACGCTCAAGGCGGTGGACCGGTTGGGCAAGGCAGACGCGATCCTGTTCGACGACCTGTCCGCCGGGCCGATTCTGGATCATGCGCGCAAGGATGCCGATCTGGTGGGCGTCGGAAAGCGGGCGGGGCGGGCCTCACCCTCGCAGGATCACGTCAGCCGGCTGCTGGTGGACTACGCCAAGGCAGGCCAGCATGTCGTGCGCTTGAAATCCGGCGATGCGGGCATCTTTGGCCGGTTGGAGGAAGAGCTGACGGCGCTGCGGGCCGCCGGGATGAAGTACGAGATCATTCCAGGTGTCACCTCAGCTTCCGCCGCGGCGGCGGCTGTCGGTATTCCGTTGACGCGCAGACTGGTCGCGCGGCGGGTGCAGTTCATCACCGGTCACGACATCGCGGGTGCCTTGCCCGAGGATATCAACATGTCCGCCCTCGCCGATCCGCAGGCCACGACCGTCGTCTACATGGGCAAGCGGACATGGCCCAAACTGGCGCGGCAGTTGATGGATGCCGGCCTACCCCATGACACGCCCGCGCTGCTGGCCCATGCCGTCAGCACACCGGAGCAGAGCGTCGAGCGGATGAGTGTCGCGGCACTGGCAACCCGGCTGGAGGCCACCAGCAGCACCACGCCCGCCCTGATCCTTTTCGGAGCATTGGCCCAAGGCGACGATTGACACACGGCTTTGCAGCATGGCAACTGAAAGGGACGGTTCCCGGCGATATCACGATGTCGGGATCAAAAGGGAACACGGTGCGGTGTGCTGAAGCCACGCCAATACCGGGACTGCCCCCGCAACTGTAGGCGGAGAGTCCGTTCGATGAATGCCACTGGCCCCCGGGCTGGGAAGGTTCGGACGGATGTCGACCCGCAAGTCAGGAGACCTGCCGTCATCCCCCTCGCAAGGCGAACCGGGGGGCGCGAAACCGGGCCACGGCCCAGCACTGAAACGCCGTCGGGTGAGACGGTCTTGAAAGGATGAACTACATGCATATCGAACCGGGCCTCGTTGATGGCGCCAAGATCGGACTGAGCTATGCCACCGCAGCAGGGGCGAGTGTTTATGCCGCGAAGCTGACCTGGAACACGCTGCTGGAGAGCGGCCCCGTGGCGCTGATCGCGCGGGCGCTGGTCGCGACGGTCGCGGTCTTCGTGTTCTTCGAGGTGCTGCCGCACTTCACTGTCGGCGTGTCCGAGGTTCACTTCATCCTCGGTTCCAGCCTGTTCCTGATCCTTGGCGCGGCACCGGCTGCAATTGGCCTCGCGCTTGGCCTGCTGTTGCAAGGGATGCTGTTGGCGCCGACCGACCTGCCGCAATACGCGATGAACGTCACCACGCTGCTGGTTCCGCTGTTCGCGCTGCAAGCGATCGCCGCACGCGTTATCGCGCCGGGCACCGCCTATGTCGATCTGAGCTACCGCCAGGTCGTGGCGCTGTCCGCGTCATTCCAGGGCGGCACGGTCGCCTGGGTCGCGTTCTGGGCGTTCTACGGCCAAGGCTTCGGCGCGGAGAATGTATCCTCCGTCATGGCATTCGGTGCGGCCTACATGACGGTCGTGCTGATCGAGCCGCTGCTTGATCTGGGATTGCTGGCCGGTGCCAAGGCCATGCGCGACAACAAGCTGTTCACGCCGCGCCTGCATAACGCAGCCTGATCCAGGCCAATCCAGTACGCGAACGCGGTCCCTGCACGGGGGCCGCGTTTTTCATAAGGGGTCAGCGATGATCGACCTGATGCTGATCGGTATCGGCACCGGCAATCCCGAGCATGTGACCTTGCAGGCGGCCCGGTTGCTGAACGATGCGGATCTGATTCTGATCCCGGACAAGGGCGAGGACAAATCCGATCTGGCGCGGGTCCGACGGCAGATTTGCGATACGGTCCTGACCGGAGGAACGAGGGTCGTGTCCTTCGATCTGCCGACGCGGGATGAGGCGACGCCGGACTACCATGCCCGCGTCGTGGATTGGCACGATGCGATTGCGGCGATCTGGGTGCGGGAAATCCGCGAAAACCTGGGGCCACAGGGCAAGGTCGCGTTTCTGGTCTGGGGCGATCCATCGCTATATGACAGCACGCTGCGGATTGCGGATCGGGTTGCGAAGATTCTGCCGTTGCGGGTGCGCGTGGTGCCCGGCATCACCAGCCTTCAGGCGCTGACAGCGGCGCACCGCATCCCGATCAACGATCTGGGCGCACCATTCACGGTGACCACCGGGCGGCAGTTGCGCGATGCCGGCTGGCCCGATGGCGTGGACACGCTGGCCGTAATGCTGGACGGGCAATGCAGTTTTCAGTCCATCCCGCCCAAAGGGGTGCATATCTGGTGGTCTGGCTATGCCGGGATGGTGCAGGAGATCAACTTGTCCGGCCCCCTGGCCGAGACCGCACCGCAGATCATGGCCGCACGGGCCGAGGCCCGGGCCCAACACGGCTGGATCATGGATATTTATCTGATGCGTCGCCAGACGCCGCGAGGAGACACCGATGAGTGATGACACCGACGCCCGCCATGCGGAGAAGATGCGCAAGATCAAGGCCGCGCGTGACAAGATGATGCAGACCAAGACCGAGGAGAAGGGCCTGATCATGGTCCATACAGGTCCGGGGAAGGGCAAATCCTCCTCCGGCTTCGGAATGATCATGCGATGCATCGCGCACGAAATGCCCTGCGCCGTTGTTCAATTCATCAAGGGCAACTGGGACACGGGTGAGAAGACGTTCCTGCGCGAACGCTTCGCGGACGAATGCCAGTTCATCGTCTCGGGTGAGGGGTTCACCTGGGAGACACAGGACCGCGCGCGCGATGTTGCGGCGGCCGAGGCAGGCTGGGCCAAGGCGAAGGAGCTGATCCTGAACCCCGATATCCAGTTCGTGATGCTGGATGAGATCAATATCGCGCTGCGCTACGATTATCTGAACATCGACGAGGTCGTCGAATTCCTGCTGACCCAAAAACCGCAGATGACCCATGTTCTGTTGACCGGTCGCAACGCAAAGCCCGAACTGATCGAGGCCGCCGATCTGGTGACGGAGATGTCGCTGATCAAGCATCCGTTCCGCGACGGGATCAAGGCGCAGGTCGGCGTCGAGTTCTGAACCGGACATGAAAGACGCGGCGAGGGTTTCCCCTGCCGCGTCAAGCGTAAGTATATGATTTAGGTCATTTTGGTCCGGCAAAGAACCAGATAATGAATCCGATGACTGGCAACACCAGCACCAGAAGAACCCAGAGTACCTTTGAGCCCGTGCTTGCGCTCGAGCCGAGAATCTTGATCAGTGCCCAGAGCCAGAGTCCGAGCCAGATAATTCCAAGAATGAATTCCATTTTCAGTCCGTCCGTTCAGTTGCGATTGTATAAGTAACAGCGCAGCCGTGAATTGGTTCCGTTCCGCGTCAGTTGTCGCTGCCGAACCCCGGTTGCCGACTTCGCGTCGAACAGCATCACGTGGGCCGGATCGAAGCGGGCCAATGATCAGCACATCCCCGCCCGATGGGTGGGGTCTTCATCACGGTCAAGCTGGTTGGGCTGGGTGTATACCCGAAGCCATTCCAAGCTATATCCTGTAATGCAGACGCACCGGAACGCCGACCCCAATCTACTGACCTTGATCTACTGGGCCGGGATATCCGCCCCCTCACGCGGGAGAGCCATTGATGACCGAATACGCGACCTTTCATGACCTTGCCGGACAGTCGGTGTTCATCACCGGCGGCGGCTCCGGTATCGGGGCCTCCCTGACCGAAGGGTTCCTTGCTGCGGGGGCGCATGTCAGTTTCGTCCAACGTTCCGATGCGACGGAATTCTGCGACCGGATGGAGCGTGAACACGCCAACCGCCCCCATTTCATGAAATGCGATATTACCGATGTCGATCACCTCAAATCCTGTATGGATGAGGCGGCAGACAAGTTCGGAGCGATCACAGTTCTGGTAAACAATGCCGCGAACGACACGCGGCACGACACGTTGGACTACTCGGTCGAAGATTGGGACTGGAACCACGCGGTCAATCTGCGTCCGCACTTCTTTACCACGCAGCATGTGGTGCCCAGAATGCGCGCTGCGGGGGGCGGCGCGATTGTTAATTTCTCCTCCGCGTCCTATGGCATGGGCAATGCGGGCTATCCGGCCTATGTCGCAGCGAAGGCGGCGATTTTGGGCCTGACGCGCACCCATGCGCGTGAGTTCGGGCCGGACGCGATCCGTGTCAACGCGCTGGTCCCCGGCTGGGTCCTGACCGATCGTCAGATGGACTTGTGGGCCACCGAGGATTCCCTGCGGGAGCATCTGAACGGGCAATGCCTGAAGGAGCACCTCGTCGCGCGCGACATCGTGGATGCAACTTTGTTTCTGGCGTCAAAGGCCAGTCGGATGATGACCGCTCAGGCAATGGTCGTGGATGGCGGCGTGGTGTTTACCGGATGATGAAAGCTGAATGGATCGCCGCCGACTGGGGCATGTCGAACCTGCGGGTCTGGGCCATGAACGGACGCGATGTCGTGGCCGAGGCGACCTCGGACGCAGGTGGAAACGTGCTGGACCGCGAGCAGTTCGAGGGGGCCTTGCTGACGTTGGTATCAGACTGGATCGACGGGCCGGTGGACGTCTGGGCCTGCGGAACGGTCGGTTCGCGAGAGGGTTGGATCGAAGCACCCTATCAACCCGTGCCATGCGCGCCCGCCGCGCGTACCGTCATCGCGCCGACGCAGGATCCGCGCTTGACCGTGCACATCCTGTCAGGCGCATCGCAGGCCGAACCGGCGGATGTGATGCGGGGTGAGGAAACGCAGATCGCCGGTTTCCTGTCCGGGCAGCCGGATTTCGACGGCGTGCTGTGCCTGCCTGGAACCCATACGAAATGGGCGCGGATCAGCGCGGGCGAGCTTTGCCATTTCCGCACCGCCATGACGGGTGAGTTGTTTCAGTTGCTGGCGCAACGCTCCGTCCTGAATCATTCAGTTGGCGACGGATGGAACGGGGAGGCTTTCGCAACGGCGCTGGACGACGCGCTTTCACGGCCCGAACGGCTGGCCACGGCGTTGTTCGGCATCCGGGCTGCGGAAGTGCTCAACGGCAGCGACGGTGCAGCCGCGCGGGCGCGATTGTGGGGAACCCTGCTCGGTGTGGAACTGGCGGCGATGAAGCCATATTGGTTGGGGCAAGAGGTCGCCCTGATCGGCGCGCCGAACGTGACTGAAACCTATCGCGCAGGGCTGGAGGCCGTGGGCCTGACAGCACAATGTCACGACGGAACCGCTATGGTGCTGGCGGGTCTGATCGCCGCGCGGGAGGCATCATGAGACATCTGATCGCGATCCTGCGCGGGGTTGAGCCGCAGGCGGCAGCGGCGATTGCCGAGGTGCTGGTCACTGCGGGCATCACACGTATCGAGGTGCCGCTGAACTCCCCCGATCCGCTGACCTCGATCCGCAACATGGTCGGCGCGGTGGGGGACTGCGCCGAACTGGGCGCGGGCACGGTTCTAACCACAAAGCAGGTCGCCGCGGTCAAGGAAACCGGGGCCACCTTCATCGTATCGCCCAATTGCGATCTGCAAGTGATCCGTTGCACGAAAACCCTAAGAATGAAGTCCTTTCCCGGGGTTTTCACGCCCAGCGAATGTTTCGCCGCCCTCAAGACCGGAGCCGACGCGCTGAAACTGTTTCCCGCAGGCATGGCGGGGATCGAGGGCTTGAAAGCCATACGCGCCGTGCTGCCCGAGGGGACGCTGGTCTATGCCGTGGGTGGGGCGCGGCCGTCGAACTTTGCCGACTGGGCGGCGGCCAGCGCGGATGGCTTCGGTCTCGGCTCCGCCCTCTACAAACCGGGGATGTCGCCGCGGGAGGTGGCGAACCGGGCCGCAGCCGTCGTCACCGCCTATGACGGGGTCTTCGATGGCTGAGATCTATGACGACCGCCTGTGCGAACTGGGGGAGGGGCCGCTGTGGCACCCTGACCGGGGCGAGTTGTTCTGGTTCGATATTCTGGGCAAGCGGCTCTACACCAAGGCGCGCGACTGGTCCTTTGACGAAGCCCATTCCGCGGCGGGCTGGATAGATCACGACACGTTGTTGATCGCCAGCGAAACCGGCCTGTGGATGTTCGACATCGACGACGGGGCGCGGACCCTCGTCGCGCCACTGGAGGCGGATAATTCCGCCACCCGCTCGAATGACGGGCGCGCGGACCCCCATGGAGGATTCTGGATCGGAACGATGGGCCGGACGGCAGAGCCGGGTGCGGGGGCGATATACCGCTACTATAGAGGCGAAATCCGCAAGATGTTCGACCGCATCACCATCTGCAACTCGATCTGCTTCGCACCGCAGGGGGACCGGATGTATTTCTCCGATACGGCGGCCAAAACGATCTGGACCGTCGCGCTGGACGGGCAGGGATGGCCTGTGGCAGGACGGCAACTCTTTGTGGAGGCCGAAGGATGTGACGGCGCGATCTGCGATGCGGATGGCTATATCTGGTCGGCGCGCTGGGGTGCCGGACAGATTGTGCGACATGCCCCGGACGGGAGGGTGGATCATGTGGAACATCTGCCGGTGGCGCAGGTCACATGCCCGGCCCTGACGCCGGAAGGGGCCCTGTACGCGACCACCGCATATGAGGGAATGGACGCGGCGTCCCGCGCCGCCGACCCCCTGTCAGGCGCGGTCTTTCATGTTTGCGATGGTGTGCCGGGGTGCGGTGAACCGAGGGTGATCTTGTAAGCCGGAACCTAGGTCCGAGGTCTGGCAGTGACGGTGAACCGTCTTTTGCCCCCTGTGTTCCGAAATTTACGGATCGTCACACGGGATGCGGCGTGCGCTATTCCTCATCCAACACGTATTTCTGACGCAACATTTCCAACGCCTTGACGGAACCATGCTGGGTTTCCAGTTGCAGGCGTTCCTCGTCCCGCCGGCGGAATTCCTCGATCAGATCGTCGCAGATTTCCGCGTCGCCCAGTTCCTCGAGGCCCCGACGCGCCAGCAGAAGCGCGCTTTCGAACTTTTCACGAATGACGAAATCAGCGCCGGCCGCACGCATCAGGTTCTCAGAGAAGCGATCATAGGTGTCGGCGAATATCTTCAACTGGGGGAACCGCTCGCGCAGTTTCTCCACCGTTTCGACGCCACCGTTCCTGTCGTCTATGCACAGAAAAAGAATATCCGCGCGTCCTGCCCCGGCACTCTCCATAATGTCGAGCCTGCGGGCGTCGCCAAAATAAACGCGCGTGCCAAAGGTTTCCGCGATGCGGATGCGGCGGGGTGAGTTGTCGATGATCGTAACTTCGACCCCCCGCATTCTGAGCAGCCGCGCGACGATCTGCCCCACACGCCCGAACCCCGCGACGATGGCCCGCGTCTGCTTTGCCGCGTCCGGGCCGTTCATTCCGCAGGCGGTCTCGTCCTCCCCACGGTCGAGGATGCGTTCTGCCAGCGCGACGGCGCCGGGTGTCAGCACCATGGACAATGTGACGATGGCCGATAGCGTGGAGGGGACAGTCCCGCTCATGATCCCGGCGCTGGTCGCGAGGGACACCATGACGAAGGCGAATTCCCCCCCCTGACCGATGGTCGCCGCGATCCGCAGCGCGTCGGCATGGGGGGAGCGGAACAACCGCGACAGCCCGTACAGCACCAGCGCCTTGACCACGAACAACCCCAGCGCTCCGCCGGTGACGATCCACCAGAAATCCGCGATGAGCGACCAGTCGAGCGTCATTCCAAAGCCCATGAAGAACAGGCCAAGCAGCAATCCGCGAAACGGCTCGATATCCGTTTCCAACTGGTGGCGAAACTCGCTCTCCGCCAGCAGGACGCCTGCGATGAACGCCCCCAGCGCCATGGACAGCCCGGCTGCGTTCATCAACAGGGCCGCGCAGATTACCACGAGCAATGCCGCGGACAGGAACAATTCGTTTGAGCCGGTGGCGGCCATCACCCTGAAAAACGGGCGCATCAGATATCGGATCGTCACGTAGAGCGCCAGCACAGCCCCCACCGCGATGCTGCCCTCGATCCAGACGTTCCCCTCCGGCGTGGAGGCCGGCCCGAGGAGCGCGACCAGAGTAAACAGAGGCACAATGGCGAGATCCTGCGCCAGCAGGATGGAAAACGCCCGGTCGCCGTAGGGCGCGTTCAGGTCCTGTTTCTCTCGCAGGATCTGCACACCGAATGCGGTCGAACTGAGCGCCAGCGCGCCCCCGGTCACGATGGACGTGGGAACGGACACTCCCGCCAGATAACAGAACCCGGCGATGATCGCTCCGGTTAGGACGATTTGCAGCGTTCCCAGCCCGAAAATGTCGGACCGCAATCGCCACAGCCGCGCGGGCTTGAGCTCCAGACCGATGATGAACAACAGCAGGACGACGCCGAACTCGGCAAAGTGCAGTATGCCGTCCACATCGCTGAACAGGCCCAGCCCGAACGGTCCGATCACGGCACCGGCGGCCAGATAGCCCAGCACAGATCCCAAACCCAGCCGGTTGAAGATCGGAACGGCGATGACGGCAGAACCAAGGAAGATGGCGGCAGACAGCAAAAGAGGATCGGTCGTGACTTCGGTTGCCATTGCCCCCTCCTACAGATGGTTCCCGCCCGCCGGTGGGTATGGCACAACCCTAGCCCCCGCAGGGGCCGGCCTCAACTGTATGATGGCATGAAAACCAGTAGGTTGCGCCGATCAGTCGGCGTGAACCAGACCGAGCGCATGGACGATGTGCATCGGAATCGTGGACAGGGGAATGCCCGCATCACGGATCGTTTGCAGGATTTCAGATCGCGTCATACCGGCCAGACGGAACGCGGACACGCCCGTCGCATTGGAAATTTCGATGAAAATATCCGCATTGCGACCCGACAGGATCGTTTGAGCGGCCCGGACCATAGATCGAATGGCATTCATGTGATTCCCTCCAACTCCACTGGTTATCATGTGTATACACCCTGAGACGACTACAAGGGTGTCCCGGTGGTGGGGGTCATACCAGATCCTTGGGAACCGAGAAATGTTCGAACCGGCACGACTTGAATGTGACCTTTGACCACTTTTCCTCCTGAGTGGACAGGATTGCCAGTCCGGCTGTCGGAAAATGGGTAAAGGCCCGTGCGCAGGTCGGCCCGATTTTTCCGTCGGACAGCTTGCGCGCGAAGGCACTGACGCCGGGCTGATGCCCCACGATCGCCACTGTTTTGGCTTTGGGTGACGTGGACTGCAGGATTTTCAGCATCGTGTCCGGATCGGCCATGTAGAGCGCCTTGTGCGTTTCCGCCTCAACCTCACCCAGGATCGGTTTCATGCGCTCCCACGTCTCCACCGTGCGGGCGGCGGGCGACAGCCATACGGCGTCCGGGGCCGCATCGAGCTCAACGATCTGTGCGGCCATCAGCGCTGCGGACAAACGCCCGCGCTGGTTGAGGGGGCGCGCGATATCCTCCTGATCTGGATCGGACCAGGAGGACTTTGCGTGGCGGATCAAAACGATTCTCTTCATGCAGCAATACCGAATTAAACCCTTGTCATAATCAAGGACGTTGCGGGGAAAATCGAACCGCCCGATGCCAGCGGCACGGGCGCTGGCCATGACAATCAGGCCTTGATGAGGGTACCCGCACCATGTTCTGTGAACAGTTCCAGCAAGCAGGCATGGGGCGCGCGCCCGTCCAGGATGACCACGGCACCGACGCCCTTCTCCATCGCGTGCAGGGCCGTTTCCGTCTTGGGGATCATCCCGCCGGAGATGACACCCTCATCCGTCAGGCGGCGCACGTCGGCGGGGGTCAGGCGCGTGACCACATCGCCGTCGGCGTCCTTGACTCCGGCGACATCGGTCAGCAGCAGCAGGCGATCCGCCTTCAATGCACCGGCCAGCGCACCGGCGGCGGTGTCGCCGTTGATGTTGAACGTCTCACCGTTGCGACCTGCGCCGATCGGAGCCACGACGGGGATGAAATCGCTGTCCGTGAACAGCTTGATCACGCCGGGGTTCACTTCCGACGGTTCCCCGACGAAACCGAGGTCCAGCACCTTCTCGATATTGCTGTCAGGATCCTTGCGGGTCTTGGTGGCCTTGTCGCACACGATCAGCTTGGCGTCCTTGCCGCTCAACCCCACGGCGCGCCCCCCCTGATCGTTGATCGCCTGCACGATCTGCTTGTTGATGCGGCCGGCCAGCACCATTTCGACGACCTCGACCGTTGCCTCGTCCGTCACGCGCTTGCCGTCGATGAATTCGGATTTGATGGCGAGCCGTTCCAGCATCTGATTGATCTGCGGCCCGCCGCCGTGAACCACGACCGGATGCACGTTGCATTGCTTCATCAGGACGATATCGCGGGCGAAGCGTTCCATCGCCGCGTCGTCGGACATTGCGTGACCGCCGAATTTGACCACGACCGTCGCACCGTCATAGCGTTGCAGATAGGGCAGCGCCTCGGACAAGGTGCGCGCGGTGGCGAGCCAGTCGCGGCTCGATGCAGTCGATTTTTCCATCAGTTCCATCCCCAACTCTCAGTTCAGGCCCGCGATGATCGCGCGCAGGGTCTCGACCCCGTCCCCCTTGTCGGAGGAGGTTAGTATGATTTCCGGATAGGCGGTCGGATGCTTGGCGATGATCTGCCGGGTGCGCTCCAGCGATGCTTCCAGATCAGCCGGGCGCGGTTTGTCGATCTTGGTCATTACGGTGTGGAAGGGCACAGCCGCGCGGTCGAGCACGGACATGATTTCCTCGTCCACCTCCTTCGCGCCATGGCGGCTGTCGATCAGCAGGAAGACACGGCGCAGGGTCTGGCGCCCGGCCAGATAGTTCTTGAGCAGTGCCTGCCATTTCGCGACCACCGCAACGGGTGCCTTGGCGAAGCCGTAGCCGGGCAGATCGACCATGTAATGCGTGTCGGCCAGCGCGAAGAAGTTGATCTCCTGCGTACGGCCGGGTGTGTTCGAGGTCCGCGCCAATGCCTTGCGTCCGGTCAGCGCGTTGATCAGGCTGGACTTGCCCACGTTCGAGCGGCCCGCCATGCAGAATTCCAGTCGGTCCGCAGGCGGCAAACCCTCCATCGCGACCACGCCCTTCACGAATTCGCACGGGCCCAGAAACAGCGAGCGGCCCTTTGCCAGCGCCGCCGCGTCCGGTGTTTCGGCCAGTGGGAAACGAGGGGTCATGGGGCGGCACCTTCCAGAATTGTCCTTGTCGCGGGCGATCGGCCCGGACGGTGAGCTTCGGGATACTTCATGCGCCGTCCGGGTGCGAGATCAAATTGCGTTCGCCAGCGCGTCGATATCGGCAGCGCGGATCGCGTTGAGGTTGCGCGTGATCCTATCCACCGGCCAGTCCCACCAGGCGATCCCCAGCAACCTGTCCACGATGTCGGCGTCGAACCGGCGGCGAATCTCGACCGCGGGATTGCCCGCGACGATGGCATAGGGGGCGACGTCGCGGGTGACCAGTGCGCCGGTCGCGATGATCGCACCGGCCCCGATGGTCACACCGGGCATGATCGTGGCGTCCCGCCCGATCCAGACGTCGGGTCCGACGATGGTATCGCCGCGCTGTTCTGCCACCCATGTGGCGGGATCAAATCCCTCCTGCCAGCCATGACCGAAAATATTGAACGGAAAGGTCGAAAACCCGCCCATGGCATGTGCGCCGCCATTCATCATGAACCGTGCGCCCGTGGCGATGGCACAGAACGCGCCGATCCGCAGGCAGTCGCCAATGAAATCGTAGTGGTAGAGGACGTTGCGCTCGAAGAAATCCTCGGCCCGCGCGGGATCGTCGTAATAGGTGAAATCCCCGATTTCGACATTCGGGCGGCCAGCGGCCAACGGCTTGAGAAAGACCACACCGGGCGCGTGTTCGAGCGGGTGGCGCGTATCAGGATCGGGTCCGGTCATGCACGGTAGCCTCATCGCCAATATGGACTTCACCGCCCTCGACGCAAACGGCATAGACACCGAAATCGCGGTGGCCCCAGTTTTGCGCCAGAACGTTCAGCAAATCCAGATCATCGCGCCCTGTAACGGGGTTGGCATGAGTCGCGCGGCAGCGTGTGATCCGTTCGCGAACCTCCAACAGCGCAGCCCCGATGCGCAGGCGTTTGCCGATCCAGTCCCATTCCTTCCACGGCTCCAACCCGTCCAGCCAGATATTGCCCCGGAACCGACGGCGATCCAGCGTCGCGTCCGCCGCCGAACCAAGCGCGCTGCGTGAGGCATCCGACAGGAGGGAGATCGACGGGAACGCGGCGTCGGTCATCCCCTGCTCGCGGGATGTGACCAGTCGTTCGGGCGCAGGCCGGTTGTCGGGGTAGAGGGGTTTGATCCATTCGATCAGGTCATCGCCCTGTGCGGGCAGGGCGACCCGTAGGTCGGGCCGGTCCGGATGAGTGAAGATATAGTTATCCCCATCGGGCCGGGCGGATACAGCCATCAGGCTCCCCGCCTTTGCGCCACGCACGAAATTACGGCATGCAGCCCAGGTGCCGGTCGTTTCCGCCCCCTGTTGCGCGATGGCGAAGGCGCGGTCCCCGGGCAGGCATTCACCCGCCCGCAGGATTGTCGATTGCAGTGGTTCCGCCCCCACTCCCTTCACCGGATGGCGCCAGAGGGCGGAGACCCGGATCACTCCGCGTCCTTCTTTTTGCGGAACTTCGAGTGGATGTTGCCCAGCAGGTCCACCTTCACGCCCTGGCTGCGCATAATCAGGTACTGCTGCGTGAACGTGATGGTGTTGTTCGCCACCCAGTAGATCACCAGTCCTGCGGCGAACCGGCCCAGCATGAACATGAACACGAAGGGCAACCACGCGAAGATCATCGCCTGCGTCTTGTCGGCGGGTGCCGGGTTCAGTTTCTGCTGCAACCACATGGTGATGCCCATCAGGATCGGCCAGACACCAATGGACAGGATCGCGATGAAGCTGGCAGGGTCCGGTGCCTCGAACGGCAGCAGACCGAACAGGTTCATCCACGAGGTCGGGTCGGGCGCGCTGAGATCCTGCACCCAGCCGAAGAACGGCGCCTGGCGCATCTCGATCGCGACGAACAGCACCTTGTACAGCGAGAAGAAGATCGGGATCTGCAACAGGATCGGCAGGCAACCCGCGGCGGGGTTCACCTTTTCCTTCTTGTAGAGGGCCATCATCTCCTGCTGAAGCTTGGCGCGATCCTCACCGGCCTTCTCCTTGATCGCCTCCATCTCGGGCTGGAGCTTCTTCATCTTCGACATCGAGACGTAGGATTTGTACGCCAGCGGGAACAGCAGAGCCTTGATGAACAGGGTCAAGAGGATGATCGAGACACCGAAATTGCCGAGGAAGCTGTTGAACAGCGTCAGCAGCCAGTGGATCGGCTTCGTCAGGAAGAAGAACCAGCCCCAGTCAATCGAATCCACGAAACGTTCCACACCCAGCGCGTCTTCGTAGCGGGTCAGCACGTCACGTTCCTTAGCACCCGCGAACAGGCGCGAGGTGCTGTCGGTCTGCGAACCTGCCGCAACCTCAACCACCGGCATCCGCACCTGGGTGGAATAGGATTCCGTGCGGTCCGAATAGCGCACCACCGATGTGAACGGCCCGCCCTCGGGGATCAGGGTCGTCATCCAGTACTTGTCGGTAAACCCGATCCAGCCGCTGTTCTGGACGTCGATCAGATCGACATTCGCGTTCTCACGCACGTCGAAATCGTTGTCCGGCATGTTGTCGTAGTCGATCTCGTTGATCTCTCCGTCACTCTCTCGAACCACGCCCTCGTGCAGGATGTAGAAGCCGATGGTCTCAGGCTCACCGATGCGGTCGATGATGCCGTAGGGGTACATGCGCACGGCTGCATCGGTCGTGTTTTCCACGGATTGCGTGACGGTGAACATGTAATCATCGTCCACGGTAAACGTCTTGCGGAAGATCAGACCGGCGCCGTTGTCCCAGCTAAGGGTAATGGGCGTGTCGGGGGTCAGGGCCTCACCGCTTTCAAGTTGCCATTCTGTGGTCGCACCGGGAACCTGATCGGCGGGCAGGCCACCGGCGGGCGCCCAGCCGTGCTGCACGTAATATGCCGCCGGGCCACCTGCGGGATTGAGCAGCGTCACCGTTTCGCTATCGGGATCCAGCGTTTCGCGGTAGTGGGTCAGGTGCAGATCGTCGACCCGTCCGCCAGTCAGGGAAAGCGAACCGCTCAGACTGGGGGTCCGGATCGCAACACGATCCACGCTGGTCAGGGCGGCAGCTCGATTTTCGACAACCGGCGTATCGACTGCGGGCACGCTGATGTTACCTGCGGGGGTGCCATCTGCAACGTCGCCCAGCAGCTCTTGCTGGACGGCTTGCTGCTCGGCTGTCAGCGGCGTTTGCTCGACCGGAGGGAAGAGAACGGTCCAGCCAAGCAGCACAGCGAGGCTGAGCCCCATTGCCAGGATCAGATTTCTGTTATCGTCTTGCATGCAAAGTAGCCCCTGCGCGGCTGATATTGACGGGATGCAGGCGTTCAACAGGTCACATCGCTAAAGGTCAAGGGCTTTCCCCCCGATGGCCACCGCAACCGGCCCTATGCCGAGGCCGCGCGACTGCGCCTTCGGCCGTGATTGAGCATGCGATGTTCGGCCAGCCACTGCAGCGTATCCTCGAACGCCATGGGGCGGGCGATGTTATAGCCTTGCAGCGATGTGCAGCCCAGGGCGGTGACTTTCGCACGCTCCTCCGCTGTTTCGACCCCCTCCGCAATTGTGCCGACACCCAGCGCCGTGGCCATGCGCACCATCGCATCCGCCATGACCGACAGGTCCTGCCGTTGGTCGATGCCCGATACGAAACTGCGGTCGATCTTGATCCGGCTGGCGCGCAGGCGCTGGATGTTCGCGATCGAGGCATGGCCGGTGCCGAAATCGTCCAGTTCAATCGCGAAGCCCGCTTCGGCAAGGTTGCGGATGATGCGTACGGCCAGCGCATCGTCTGTTTCGATGGCCACCGTCTCCACGACCTCCAGCGCCAGACAGTCCACCGGCAGGTCGCGTTGTTCGAGAGCCCACTTGATACGATCGGCCAGCAGGATGTCGGCGAGCTGCGCGGCTGAGTAGTTGACCGCAACGTGCGGCACTGCGAATCCGGCTGCCGCCCAGCCCTGCCACGCGTCGAGAGCCTGATCCAGCATGTGCGCGCCGATCTGATCGGCCAGTCCCATCTCCTCCGCTATTTTCAGAAACTTCGCCGGTGATAGCAGGCCGCGTGTCGGATGGTTCCAGCGAATCAGCGCTTCAAACCCGGTTACCTCCCCCCCCTGAGCACTGACCTGCGGTTGAAAGAAGGCGACCAGCTCCTTTTTTTCCAAGGCCCTGCGCAATTCGCGGCTGAGCGCGTCGCGCAGGGCGACCTCCTCCATCATCGCCTGCGTGAACAAGCGCAGGGGGCCCTCCTCTCCGCTGAGGGTGGAGCGCAGCGCGATGTCTGCCCGAACACTCAGCGATTCGGCGTCCGTCGTTCCGGTTGCGGACCAGACCGCGCCGATCACGCAATCCATGTGGCGCGCACCCTGCGCCAGGTCGAAGGGCTCGCGAACCGTGCGACGCAAGGCAGCGGCCCTTGCCATCAGGTTGTCGGGCGTGGGGACATCGGTCGCGAATATCAGAAACTCATCGCCGCCGATCCGTGCCACAAACTCCCTCTCACCGATGCTCTGCAGCAAGCGCCGGGCAGTTTCCACCAGAACCTGATCGCCCGCCTCATGCCCCAATTCCTCATTTATCATGTGGAAATGGCAAAGGTTGAGGTGAATCAGACCTACACTTTCCTTGCGGCGGCGGGTGATGTGCCGGTCTATCAGCTCGGCGGAACGGCTCCGGTTCGGCAGGCCGGTCAGCCGATCATGCCCGGCGGTATGCGCAAGCGCATCTTCGAGCGCACGTGCGTGTTCGGTGCCGTCCAGCACGGTGCGCGAAAGAGGGCGCAGAACAAAGAGCCATAACGAGAGGCTCGCCAGCAATACGATTCCTGCCAGCGTGATCAATGCGAATCGGATGCGCCCGCGCGCATCCGCCGCATCGGCCGAAAGCGTGCCTGCCCAATCGCGCAGCGTCGCATTTAGGTCGTCCCCCGCCAGCAGACGTATCTGCTCGACGATATCGCCTATCGGCAATCCTTCCGTAGGGTTGCGAATGAGAGCCGCGAGGGCGAAGAGTTTCGCAAGACTGTAGTCGAGCGATGCGGCGATCCCCTGTGCAGACTGCCCGAACGCGAACATATCCTGTCGCGCGGAAATCGTCGTGGTGAGCAGGTCGAGCCGCGTCACCAGATCCTGCCTTGCCAGTGTTTCCTCTGACGCTAACGACAGATGCCGCGCGGTGGTGGCGTAGCTTCGCAGATCGGAAATCTGGCGTTCGATCAGCACCTGCTGCGCTGAAATCGCGTCGATTCGTCCGAGCTGTTCGTGCATCGCGGTCATCTCGAACCCGGTCAGCAGGAGCATGATTGCCATGCCGGCAAGGCTGCCAACCATCGCGCGCCGCGAAATCTGCGCGCCCAGCCATACCTTACCGCTCGATCTGATCACGTCGCCCCTCCGCCTGACGAGGTGACCCTAGCGGTCGGTTCCTTGCGAACCCATTAACAGTGCACATGCAAAAAGGCCGGAGCGATGCCCCGGCCCTTCAATACGGTGGAGAGGGCGATTAATCGTCGCTCTCATCCTCATCATCGCTGTCGGGCAGATTGAACAGGCTCTCCGCGTCCGGCAGCGCCTTCTCCCGCTCGGGTGCGTCGGCTGCGGTGTCTGAGAATGTGAAGTTTTCCAGCCCCTCCATCGCGGTGGGAATGCGGTTTTCGGAGGCGAGGCTTTCGTCCGTGCTCATCAGCCGCAGCTTCTCATCATCCGTCAAAACATCGCCGTTCTTCGCCTTCGCGGCGACGGCCTTTGCAACTGCAGCGTCCAGTTCGCCCTGACGACACATGCCCAATGCCACCGGATCGACTGTCTGGATATTGGCGATGTTCCAGTGCGTCCGGTCGCGGATCGATTGGATGGTCGGCTTGGTCGTGCCCACCAGCTTGGAGATCTGGCCGTCGCTGAGTTCGGGGTGGAATTTGACCAGCCACGCGATGGCCGAAGGGCGGTCCTGACGCTTGGACAGCGGAGTATAACGCGGGCCTTTGCGCTTTTGCTCGCCCTCGGCGGCGGCATTGTATTTCAATTGCAGCTTGGCCTTGGGGTTTTCCTCGCAGCGGGTGATTTCTTCCTGCGTCAACTGGTTGTTCACGATGGGATCGAAGCCCTTGATCCCGACCGCGACCTCGCCGTCGGCGATGCCCTGAACCTCCAGATCGTGCAAACCGGTGAAGTCCGCGACCTGCTTGAAGCTGAGTGTGGTGTTGTCCACCAGCCAGACGGCGGTGGCTTTCTGCATGATAGGAAGCGCCATGTCGTGCCTTTCAGAAAACTGCAATCTTCTCCCGTGCCGAGAAATCGGTAGGCCGGGGCCGCAGTCCGTTTCCGTTTGGGGAATTCTCACCGTATATAGGCGGTAGAGGGCGAAGGATAAAGGGGTTTCGACATGCGATGGTTTCTGGTCTTTCTCATGCTGGCATTGCCGGTCAGTTCGCAGGATCGGGAGCAGGATCAGGCCGGAGAGTTCGATTACTACGTGCTGAGCCTGAGCTGGTCGCCCTCATGGTGTGCCGCGACCGGCGATGCGCAGGGATCGCCGCAATGCGACCGGGCGCTGGGTTTCGTCCTGCACGGGCTGTGGCCGCAATACGAGACGGGCTGGCCCGACTATTGCCGCACGTCCAATGGCGATCCGTCGCGGCGCCAGACCGGCGCGATGGCCGATATCATGGGCACCGGCGGGTCCGCATGGCATCAGTGGCAAAAGCACGGGCGGTGTTCCGGGCTGCGCGCCACCGATTATTTCGCCCTGTCGCGAGAGGCTTACGAGAGCATCGAGCGACCGGACATCCTGCGTCAGGTGCGTGAGACTCTGCGGCTCGACCCGTCGGTGATCGAGGCCGCTTTTCTGGAGGCCAATGACGATCTGGAGGCGGACGGCGTGACCGTAACCTGCCAGGATGGCCGCATTCAGGAGGTGCGCATCTGCCTGACCCGCGATCTGGAACCGCGCCGCTGCGGGCGCGACGTGATTCGCGACTGTTCGCGCACGGCCAGCCTGCCGCCCGTGCGCTGATCGTCAGGGGACCAATACGATCTTTCCGATATGGGCGGAGCTTTCCATGTAGGCGTGCGCCTTGGCTGCCTCCGCCAGGGGGAAGGTCGAGTCCATCACCGGCGCGATCGTGCCCGCCGACAGCAGGGGCCAGACCTCACGTTCCACCGCGCGCGCCAGGTCCGCCTTTACCAGATCGCTGCGCGGGCGCAGGGTCGATCCGGTCAGCACCAGCCGCTTCACCATGACCTGCGCGAAGTTTACCTCCGCCTTGGGTCCGCCGAGGAAAGCGATCATCGACAGGCGGCCATCTTCGGCCAGTGCCTTGATATTGCGGGGAATGTAGTCTCCGCCAACCATGTCGAGAATCAGGTCCAGGCCGCGCCCGTCGGTGAACGCCTTCGCTTTCTTCACGAAATCGGCCTCGCGGTAGTTGACGGCGAGGTCCGCGCCCAGCTCGCGGCAGCGGGCGCATTTCTCATCGGTGCCGGCGGTGGTCATCACCCGTGCGCCGCGCGCCTTTGCCAATTGAATCGCGGTCGTGCCGATCCCTGACGTGCCCCCGTGGACGAGGAACGTCTCCCCCGCCTGCAAGCCGCCGCGATCGAACACGTTGATCCAGACGGTAAAGAAGGTTTCGCACAGCGCCGCCGCCTGCTCCCACGAATAACCGTCGGGGATCGGCAGCGCATGTTCCGCCGGTGTCGTGACGTATTCGGCATAGCCACCGCCGGGCAGCAGGGCGGTGACCGCGTCGCCCACCGACCAGCGGCTGACGCCTTCGCCGACTGCCGTGACCTCTCCGGCTGCTTCCAGCCCCGGCAGGTCGGAGGCACCGGGGGGCGGGTTGTACGATCCGGCGCGATGCAGCGCGTCGGGGCGATTCACGCCGATCGCCTTGGTGCGGATCAGGATCTGCCCGGCCTGGGGCACGGGAATGGGACGACGGGCCTCGACCAGAACCTCCGGTCCGCCGGGTTTCGAGATTTCGATGCAACGCATGTCGGTCATTGAAGAGTCCTCGTGAAAATGGATCAGGCCGCGCCGGACCACGACCAATACAGCGCCCGTGCGCGCGTGGCCACCGGGCCGGGCTGCAATTCGCGATCCTCGAAACGCTTGACTGCCGTAACCTTGGAGGCGTTGCCGGTCAGAAAAATCTCATCCGCCTGGGCGAAATCCTCGACCCCGAGCGAGGTTTCCTCCACCGTCATGCCGTCCTGCGACAACAGCGTGATGATCCGCTGCCGGGTGATGCCGTTGAGAAACGTGCCGTTGGGAACCGGCGTGCGCACGATGCCATCCTTGACCAGAAAGACGTTCGCGGTGGCCGTTTCCGCGACATGATCCCAATCATCCAGTGACAGGGCGTTGTCGAAGCCCCGCTTGCGTGCCTCGGTCAGCATTCGTCCGTTATTGGGATACAGACAGGCGGCCTTCGCCTCGGTCAGGGCGGTGTCGGGCCGGGGCCGGCGAAACGGGGATACGCACAGCGCGATCGCTTGCATCGCGGGCAGGGGCATCGCCTCGATACACAGCGCGAAGGCGCAGGAGTCCGCCTTGGCCGCGATCATCGCTTCGCCGCCTTCCTTGCTCCACATCATCGGGCGCACGTATAGCTCCGCATCGTCGGGATAGAGGGCAATGCCCTCCCGCGCGATCTCAAGCACGCGCGCCGCATCCATCGGCGACGTCATGCCCATCGCGATGGCAGAGCGCACGATCCGCTGGCAATGCAGGTCCAGATCGGGTGTGACCCCGCCAAAGGTGCGCGCCCCGTCGAAGACCATTGTGCCCAGCCAGGTGGCATGATCGGCAGCGCCCATGATTGGCGTATTGCCCTGGTGCCACTCCCCCTCGTACCATGTGCGGATATCGCTTCCGATCGCCATGCGATGCTCTCCATTTGTGTCAGTCCCGCTGACCCTAGGCAGGGCGCCGCGGCGTTGCAATCCACAGGCGTGCGATATAGGTGAGCGAAAAGAGACACTGGGGGCTGCACTGGCATGAGCTGGATATCCAACTTCACCCGTCCAATGATAAATTCGCTGTTTTCGCGCCGCGAAGTGCCGGAAAATCTTTGGTCGAAATGCGACAATTGCGGAACGATGCTGTTCCATAGGGAACTGTCGGACGCGCTGAACACCTGCCCGACCTGCGATCATCACATGTTCATCACGCCACGCGATCGCCTGTCCGCGCTGTTCGACGGTGGACTCTTCACCACGGTGGAGGTCACGGATCCGGTTGTCGATCCGCTGCATTTCAAGGATCAGAAGCCTTATCCGAAACGGCTGGCCGATGCACGAAAATCAACCGGTGAGCATGAGGCGATGCTGGTCGCTGAGGGCAAGATCGGCGATCTGACATCCGTTGTCGCGGTGCAGGATTTCTCGTTCATGGCCGGATCCATGGGCATGTATGTCGGCAACGCGATCATCGCGGCCGCCAAGCGCGCGGTGGAGCTGCACGCCCCGCTGATCCTGTTTTCCGCCGCCGGGGGCGCGCGGATGCAGGAGGGGATTCTGAGTCTGATGCAGATGCCCCGCAGCACGGTTGCGGTCGATATGGTCAAGGAGGCGGGCCTTCCCTATGTCGTCGTCCTGACCCATCCAACCACCGGCGGCGTGACCGCCAGCTACGCGATGCTGGGCGACATCCATATCGCGGAGCCGAACGCCCTGATCTGTTTCGCCGGCCCGCGTGTGATCGAGCAGACCATCCGGGAAAAGCTGCCCGAGGGTTTCCAGCGGGCCGAGTATCTGCTGGATCACGGAATGCTGGATCGCGTCGTGCATCGGTTGAAGATGCGGGATGAACTGGCAACGCTGCTGCGTCTGCTGCTCAAGGAACGGCCGCGCAGTCACGGGGATCTGCCGCCCCCGACCCCTGTGGTCGAGACGGAGGAGGCGGAACCTGCCGCTCCGCAACCGCAGGCCGCCAAACCCGCATGAGCGCCAGCGGCACCGATCTGGTGTTGCAGCGGCTGATGTCGCTGCACCCCAAGATCATCGACCTGACCCTCGACCGGATGTGGCGCTTGCTGGAGGCGCTGGGCAATCCGCAGCGGGATCTGGCACCCGTCATCCATATCGCGGGCACGAACGGCAAGGGCTCGACCCAGGCGATGATCCGCAGCGGGCTGCAGGCCGATGGCCACCGGGTCTGCGCCTACACCTCCCCGCATCTCGCCCGGTTTCACGAGCGTATCAGATTGCCGGACGGCCTGATTTCGGAACAGGCGCTGATGGATACGCTGGAGGAATGCGAGCGGGCGAATGGCGGCGTGCCGATCACCTATTTCGAGATCACGACCTGCGCGGCCTTGCTGGCCTTTGCCCGCGCGGATGCGGATTACACCATTCTGGAGGTCGGCTTGGGCGGCCGCCTGGATGCCACCAATGTCGTGGACACACCGCGCCTGACCATCATCACCCCGGTTTCCATCGACCATCAGCAATATCTGGGGGATACGCTGCCCCAAATCGCGGGTGAGAAGGCGGGGATCCTGAAGCCGGGCGTTCCCGGTATCATCGCCCGGCAGCAGGACGAGGCGCGTGAGGTTATTGAGGCACGGGCGCAGGCGCTGGGTGCGCCGCTCTCTCTCGCCGGTCAGGATTGGGACGCCTACGAGGATCAGGGTCGCATGGCCTATTTCGATGAGGATGGCTTGCTCGACCTGCCGCTGCCGTCTCTGCTCGGTGCGCATCAGGTGCAGAATGCGGGCGCGGCGCTGGCCACTCTGCGCGCGCTGGGTGTGTCCGAGGCGGGATGCCATGCCGCGGTGACGCAGGCGGAATGGCCCGCGCGAATGCAGCGCCTGCGCACCGGTCCTCTGGTGGCGATGGCGGGGGAGCGTGATCTGTGGCTGGACGGTGGCCACAACAGCGCCGCCGGCCTCGCGGTGGCAGAGGCGATTGGCAGGCTGCCCGAGCGTCCGCTGCATCTGATCTGCGGCATGTTGAACACCAAGGATGTCGGCGGTTTTCTGCGCCCCCTCGCCACCAAGGCGCAGCATCTGCACGCAGTATCCATTCCCGGTGAGGCCGCCACGTTGCGCGCCGAGCAAACCGCCGAGGCAGCGCAGGCCGTGGGCCTGACCGCGACCACCGCCGCCACGGTTGCCGATGCCCTGCAGGCGATCCCCGCGAATGCGCGGGTGCTGATCTGCGGATCGCTCTACCTTGCCGGGGCCGTTCTGCGCGAAAACGGCTGAGAGACCTCAGCTCGATGGTGTGTCGAGCGGGTCGAAATTGCCGCGTCCGCCATCAACCGCCAGAATTTGCCCGGTAACGAAGCTCGCCCTGTCGGACGCCAGGAACAGGGCCGCCTCCGCCGCTTCCTCCGCATCGCCGATTCGGCCCAGCGGGGTGACGGCGGTCAACTCCTTGCGCAATTCCTCACGCTCCTTCAACGCCTCCTTCAGGTGGCCGGTCATCACGCCGCCCAGTGCGATAGCGTTCACCCGCACGCCCTTGGGAGCGAGCGCCACGGCCAGGCTGCGGGTCATCTGGTCCAGCGCGGCACAGCTGACCGAATAGGCCAACAGCTCCGGCAGGGTCCGTTGAGCGGAAATCGAGGTGATGTTCACGATGGAGCCGACATTGCGGGCATCGCTGCCCTCCGCCTGCGCGATCATCTTCTTGGCGACCATCTGGCTCAACCGCAGACCATTCTTGACGTTCTGTTGCATCAGCGAATCGAACACGTCGCCCTGCGGGTCCAGCGGATCGTGCGACAGCACCTGACGCGAGCCGTTGACCAGAATGTCCACGCGCTCGAAATTATCTATGGTGGTGGCCATCAGGTTGGCGATGCTCAACTTCTCCCGCAGGTCGCAGGAAAAGCTGCGGACCATGTCGCCATCCTTGGACAGCGATTTGGCCTCGGCCTCCAGCCGTTCGTCGTCGATATCCGCCATCATGATGCGGGCGCCTTCCTCACGGAACTTGCGCGCAATGGCCAGACCGACCCCGCTTGCCGCGCCCGTGACGATCGCGGATTTTCCAGTAAGAGACCCCATGTCAGCTCCATGTTAACGTACCGCGTCCCTACGGTAAGTGATGGCATATAGGACAGATGCGCTGGACTTGCGAGAGCGGGCCGGTCTGTTAGAACTCGACGTGATTTTTGAGAATGGGGAGCATCATGGCCACGAACGCAGATTACAACGAGAATTTGCCGCGCAAGCAGGCGAACCACCAACCGTTGACGCCCCTGACCCTGCTGGACAGGGCAGCGCGAGTGTTTCCCGATCACGTCGCGATCATCCATGGCGACCAGCGCGTCAACTATCGCGATCTGCTGTCGCGCTCTCGCCGTCTTGCCTCCGCCCTGGTCGCGATGGGCGTGCAGCGGGGCGATACCGTTTCCGCTTTGCTTTTCAACACCCCCCCGATGATCGAGGCGCATTACGGCGTGCCGATGACCGGCGCCGTTCTCAACGCGCTGAACACCCGCCTGGATGCGGCCACGCTCAGGTTCATCCTAGGGCATTGTGAGGCTAAGGTCCTGCTGGTGGATGCGGAATTGGAGCCGCTGGCGCGCGAGGCATGTGCCGACCTGGATCAGCCGCCGCAATTGGTCGTGTATCACGATGTCACAATCTCGACTCAGCCCTGCGAATACGAGGCCTTGCTGGCCACCGGCGACTCGGATTTCGACTGGTCGATGCCGCAAGACGAATGGGATGCCATCGCGCTGAACTATACGTCCGGCACCACGGGTGATCCGAAGGGCGTCGTGTACCACCATCGGGGCGCGATGTTGTTGGCAACCGGCAACGTGGTTCATGCGGGAATGGGCAAGCACCCAGTCTATCTGTGGACCTTGCCGATGTTTCACTGCAACGGCTGGTGCTTTCCCTGGTCGCTCAGTGCTGTCGCCGGAACCCATGTCTGCCTGCGACAGGTCCGGGCCGGTGCGATGTTCGATGCGATAGCGGATCACGGCGTGACCCATATGTGCGGTGCGCCCGTGGTGATGAGCACGCTTCTGGACGCATCCGATGAGGAACGGCGTGAGATGCCCGCCCGGGTCGCCTTCTTCACCGCGGCCGCCCCCCCGCCCGAAACGGTTCTGGCCGCGATGGGGGATGCGGGATTCGACGTGACGCATCTGTACGGTCTGACGGAGATCTTCGGACCTGCCGTGATCAACGAATGGAACCGTGACTGGGATGCACTGTCCACGGGTGAGCAGGCCGGTCTGAAGGCGCGCCAGGGCGTGCGCTACGCCGCGCTGGAGCAGCTCGACGTGCTGGACGCGGACGACCGACCTGTACCTGCCGACGGTCAGACGATGGGTGAAGTCGTGATGCGCGGCAATGTCGTGATGAAGGGGTATTTCCGCAATGAGAAGGCGACCGAAGACGCCTTGCGCGGCGGCTGGTTCCGATCCGGCGATCTGGGGGTGAAGCATCCCGACGGATATATCCAGCTCAAGGATCGCTCGAAGGACATCATCATTTCCGGGGGCGAGAACATCTCCTCCATCGAAGTGGAGGAGGCGCTCTACCGACACCCTGCGGTCGCAACCTGTGCCGTTGTGGCACAGCCGGACGATAAGTGGGGTGAGACACCGTGCGCATTCGTCGAACTGCGCCCTGACATGCAGGCCAGCGCGGATGAGATCATCGCCCATTGCCGCGCGGAACTGGCACATTTCAAGGCACCCCGATACGTGGTGTTCGCGGAATTGCCCAAAACCTCGACCGGGAAGGTTCAGAAGTTCGAATTGCGAGAACGGGTCAGGAAGGGCTAGCGCGGCGCGCGCCAGCCTGCGGCCTCTGCCTCCGCGACAGAGCAGAACCAGCGCTCGCTCGCATTGATCGACGTGCGGTCGTAATACTGGCTGCCGGGCACATGATAGATACGTCCGTTCGCGCTGATATTGCCCCTGATGGCGCAATCGGAATCACGGGGCGTCGTCGTTGAGGAGGTCTGCGCGGCGCGCCACACCCAGGCGGGTTGAGCCGGATCGACCCACATGCCGTGGCCGGATCGGGCCGCCTGCTGCGTCTCGAACGTGTAGTCGGGGGGATAGCGCGGTTCATCCATCGCATAGCCTGACATCACCATGGCCCGGCCCAGATCAGCGACGCGCGGCGTCGAGCAGGTGCCCGCGATCCGGTCATAGGTCCGTCCGCCGTTCAGCACGCATGTTATGGTATCGTTTCCGATCAATGCGACCAGGGTTTGCGTCGCTGCAATCCCACACGTGCTGGTCCCGCAAAGCTGATGCCGCTCTGGCGCGTCGATCCCGGCGAGGCGGACCTTGACGCCCCCCACCTGCAACGTGTCGCCATCGGTCACATCCGCAAACCCGCTGACCGATTGGGCGGAAGCGGGCAGAGCGATGACCAGCAATAAAACGAAAATTCTGAACATGAATTAACATTCGTTAATTCAAGCGAATCGCGCAAGAGAATCCGGTAAGAAAGGTTAACGCTTGATCGGCCGCTCAGCTTCGAAAACCTTGAACGCGCCGGGTCCGGGAATTTCCTGCCATTTCTTGAAGCTCTCCGTCAGCTGCGCCTCGTATGGCAACTGGCGGTTCGCGACGAACAGCGCCTTGCCGCCCGGTTTCAGCAACCGCGCAGCAGCTTGAATGAACGCCTGACCCAGGGCGGGTTCGGCAGCGCGACCATGGTGAAACGGTGGATTGCTGATGACCCAGTCGAAAGAAGCGGACCCGTTGAGCGCAGTGACATCCGCCCAATGAAAATCTGCCCGCTCATCGACGACATTCCGCCGAGCGGCGTTCAGCGCATTCCCGTCCGCCTCGTACAGCGATAGCGAGGCCACCTCTGGCGCGGTGGCGAGCAGTTGCGCGCTCAACCAACCCCAGCCAGCACCCAGATCCGCGACAGCGCCGCCAATCCGATCCGAGAAATGTTCGGCCAGACGAATCGATCCCGCATCGGGTGCATCGGCCGAGAACATGCCGGGCGCGGTAATCCAGCCTCCCTCGATCGGGGAGGGCTGCGCGGCATCGAGCCAGTCGCGCGTCACTTCAGCAGCGTTTGCAGGCGTGTCGATGGTGAAGAGCTTGCCGTGCGCCTTTGACAGAACCTCACCCACGGGCAGGATCTTGCGCACTTGCCGCAGAAACGAATCGACGCCAGCATTTTTTTGGCCGGTGACGATTATCGGGGCTTGCGGCGGAACCATGTGACACGCCCGTGCCAGCCGGCCGAAATTTTCGACCCGCGAGCGGCCCAGACAAACGATCATCGCGTCTTGCGCGGCGTCCAGCACCTCAACAACGTTCAGTCGCATGTCGGTCATCCGGTCGTGATCGACCTTGTTGCGCTGCTCGAAGGTGATCGTATCCGCGAAATCGTGCCACCCGGGATCGGGATCCGCGCCGAGGCATCCGACCTTCATGTCCGACAGGTCCAGCCCGCTCAGTTCAAGGCGTACAGGGTCGCTCATGACAAGCGCCTCATTCCTTTTCCATCGTGCATTGCAGCGGATGCTGATTGCGCTGGGCGTAGTCCATTACCTGCGTGACCTTCGTCTCGGCGATTTCCCGCGAAAAAACTCCGACCACAGCGACACCCTTCTTGTGAACGGTCAGCATGATCTCGACCGATTGGGCATGCGTCACACCAAAGAACCGTTGCAGCACGTGCACCACGAATTCCATCGGTGTGTAGTCGTCATTGAGGAGCATCACTTTGTAAAGCGGCGGCTTTTGCGTTTTCGGACGGGTTTTCGCCGCAAGGCCGAGGTCGCCTTCACGGTCGGAATCATCGTTGTTCATACTCAGGAATTTACGTGTCATTGCGCCCATATGTCCCTTGCAGACAGGATTCACAATATATTCCGTCCACTAAACGAGAAAAGGGGGCCTAAGCCCCCTTTTCGTAATAGTGCCTTGATCCGGCTCAGGCGGTCATGGACTTCATCGCGGACTGCGCGGCAGTCATGCGCTCACCCATCGGCGCGGTCACATCCTTGGCGGAAGAAACCATCATCTCGTTGATCTTCGTCGCCTGCTTCATCCAACCGTCGAACATGGTCTGAGCGAAGGCGGACTGCTTTTCGAACAGCTCGGTCATCGTCTTGGAGGACGCCATGTCCTTGGCTGCGGCAACGCCTTCCTCGAAGGATTTCTTGGTGAAGGTGGAGACTTCGGTGCTGAAGCCTTCGGCCACTTTCGCCGCGATCTCACCCGATTTGACCATAGCGTCGAGGTTTTCCTGGCCGAACGAGGATGCTTCCTCGAAGCCCTTGGTCATTTTCTCGACCGTGTCGGTCATCGTCTTCTGTGCGTCTGCAGCAAAGGTTTCCATCTGTGCAGCGGTGTCTTTTGCAGTGGTCTTGGTAGCCATGATAAAACTCCATCCAATTCGTTTGGACGAACATCTCGTCCTTGTGGATAAGAATTAGGTATCATGTTGCACTGCGTCAAGGTTTTTATGTTGCGGCGCACAAAATTCCTTGCCCGGGGATTGTTTTGAAATTTTCTCACAGCCCTTCGACCGTGAACGGGATAAGCAGAGTCTTGACCGTGAATGTGGGTTAATCGTTGCAATTCAAACCGATCCGTTGCTAACGTAATGTAAATCATAATGAGGCTGAATAAATCGGCCCATTACCGTGGCAGGCTTTCGTCGGAGTGACCGATGCATATACGTATTTTGAGTTTCGTGCTGGTAGCGGCACTGAGTTTCCTGGCGCCCGCTGCTCAGGCGGCCCCCTATGCAGCGATCGTGCTGGATGCGCGGGACGGCAGCGTCCTGCATTCACGCAGTGCGGACACACCGCTTCATCCCGCATCGCTGACCAAGATGATGACGCTGTACCTCGCGTTCGAGGCTGTGGAGAGCGGACAGCTCGACCTCGACCAGCAGATTCGAATCTCGCGCAATGCGTCGAGCGAGCCGCCTTCCCGTCTGGGGCTCAGCGCAGGTCAGCGGATTTCCGTGCGCTATCTGATTCGCGCCGCCGCCGTGCGTTCGGCCAACGATGCGGCCACTGCGCTGGGTGAGGCCATCGCCGGATCCGAGCAGGCCTTTGCGCAGTTGATGACCGAAACTGCGCGGTCACTGGGGATGACCCAGACGACCTTTCGCAACGCACATGGACTGACCGCGAATGGCCATATGTCCACCGCGCGGGACATGAGCACGCTAGCGCGGCATCTGTTCTACGACTATCCGCAATACTACAACATCTTCGGTCGCACCTCGACCAGTGCCGGGGTGGCGACGGTGCGCAACACCAATCGCCGGCTGCTCAATGGCTATCGCGGTGCTGACGGGATCAAGACAGGATATACCCGCGCTGCCGGCTATAACCTGGCAGCCTCCGCCGAACGAAACGGCGAGCGTGTGATCGCGGTGATCTTTGGCGGACGCAGTTCCACCTGGCGTTACAACCGCATGGTCGAACTGCTCGACATGGGATTCGATCGGGCGCCCTCGCGTGTCGCGGTGGTGCGCCCGGGTCGCGTCGCGGTCGGCGCGGTCATGGCCTCGACCCGTCCGATGCCGCGTGGCGCCAGTGAAACGACGCAGCTTGCCGCGGCGGCCAGCCTTGTGGGCAACGCGTTCGTATCCTCCGCCAATGCCGCGACGAGCGAGACTCAGACCTCCTCAACTGTGCCGCTGCGGATAAGCACATCGACATCGGGGCAGGGCGCGCCGATGGCGGCGCCCCGTCCCCTGCCGCGGCCTAGTGGCGAATGGGCGGTACAACTCGGCGCCTATCGAGATGCGGATTTCGCGGAATCTGTGCTCACCGATGCGCTGGTTGGGGTCACAGAGCCGTTGGTCGGCGCGCATCGCAGTGTCGGTCAAACCGTCGTGAACGGTGTGCCTCTCTATGCTGCGACCTTCATCGGGTTGAGCGAGAATCAGGCGACCGCGACCTGTAGCAGCCTGCACGCGCAGGACCGTATCTGCCGTATGGTTCGCCCGAACGGTTGACCGGTTCGCCTAGAACTTGACGGACACGTCCGGCAGGTTCAGCGCCTTGACGACATCCCGAACCTCCTGCCGCGCAGCCAGGTTCGAGATGTTCAGGCTGACCTCCCCGGTATCCTTCAGATCCAGCAATGTCAGGCCGGACAGGAACATCTCCCGGAACACCACGCGTTCGCCGAATCCGGGAATCACCCGAAACCCGATCCGCTTGCTCAGCTCGGTCAAGGCACTGCCCACCCGCCGCTTGTTCCGCGCATTCAACGTGGCGATGCGATTGCGCAGCACCACCCAGTCCACCGGCTTCAGCCCGGCTGTGGCGCGCAACTGACGCGCCTGCCAGACCATTTCGGAATAGACGCTGGGGCCCAGCACCTTGCCGGTTTCCGGGTTCAGCTTCGCCAGCAGGTCGAAGTCGATCAGGCTGTCGTTCATCGGCGTGACCAATGTATCCGCCGCGGCGTGTGCCATCTGCGCATAGCGGGTATGTGAACCGGGGCAGTCGATCAGGATGAAGGAGCAGGTCTGATCCAGCCGGTGCAACGCGGCGGCAAACCGGTCCTCCTCCTCCTCCTTCGCGGCGGTCACACTGTCGAGGGTCGAGTATCCCAGCGCCTCGCGTATGGGCATCGGCAGCTTGGTTCCGGTGCGGGCGACGAAGGCCTCACGATTCTCAAGATACCGGAAAAAGCTCTTCTGCCGCAAATCCAGGTCGATCACGCCGACCTTGTGGCCACAGCGCGCGAGGGCCGCGAACAGATGCATGGAGGTCGTCGATTTGCCGGACCCTCCCTTTTCATTGCCCAGCACGATAATATGCGCCACGTGAACCCTCCCGTACAAAAAAGACGCGCCCCGGGGGCGCGTCTTTCCTTGATACACAACGCCCCGCAGGGCGAAAAGACGTATAGGCTATCAGAAGCCGAGACCGTCGTACTTCGCCTTGAACTTCGACACGCGACCACCGGTATCCATCAGGCGCGAGGTGCCGCCAGTCCATGCCGGATGCACGGAGGGATCGATGTCGAGGTTCAGCTGTGCGCCTTCCTTTTGATAGGTGGAGCGCATCTGAACGATGGTGCCGTCGGTCATCTTCACATCGATGACGTGGTACTCGGGGTGGATATCTTTTTTCATGGGTCTGGTCCTTTGACGTGACTGAGCGGAGAGGACAGGCCATTCTCCGTCGCCACAGGGGTAAACGAAGCTGTCAGCTACCCCGGATCGGATGTACGCGCAAGCCCCTCAGTGCGTCTGTCGTGCGCGTCGCAGGGCGCGCAGGTCTTCGCCCGATGCTTCTGGTCCGGCCAGATTTTGCCGCACGAAGGCCCGAATCTCTGCTTCCTCATCCAATAGCTGGCTATAGGACAGCGCGGCACGTGCTGCCGTCGTGGCGAAATGCAGGCTAATATAGGCCGTGAGCGCAGCCGGCGCCACATAGACTGTCAGGTTGCCATCCCCGATTTGCAGTGCGGCCAGTACGAAAATGGTGAGCAGGACCACCACGACAGCATTCAAAGCCTGCGCGATATAGTACAGCACCGTCAGTTTCCAGAAATTGTAGCCGACGCCGAACGTAATGTCGTGGCGGGGTTTCTTTTCCGCCGCGTTCGCCGCCGTGGCCGCCATGGCGGTGCCCATCGCGCCGAATCCCAGGGCGGCGATGATCGAGAACAGCCATCCCGCCGCCTGCGCCACTCTGCGCAATTCCTCGCTCAGACCAGTCAGATCGGGCGCCACGCCGGTTGTGGCGAAGTCGGTCGCGACATCCATCACGGCCGTGTCGAGGCCGACCGCCAACAACGCAGTCACCACGACGAATGCGACAGTCTGCACGATATTGATCGGCAGCAAGTTCATATAGGCCAGCCGCATCTGCGCCTTGGTCAGGTGATCAATCGTAGGAGGAGTCGTGCGCCCGACCGTTACCAGGGCCGCCCGCAGCGCGGCCATTCGCACGATTGCGATGCAGGGTGTGGTGAGAAGACAGACGAATACCAGCTTCCACAACGGGTTCGGCGTGTTCTCGATCAGCCCGAAATAGATCAGCGCGGTCAGAACCGCGACCGGCAAGGTCCGCATAAAAACGGCCGGCATCAGTCGAACACTGTCGAGAAGGAGGAGATACATCGTGCGCCCGATCTTGTGAGGGGGGCAGGATAAACCGGATTTCGCGTCGGGTACAAACGGCACAGGCGCCCCCTGCCGGGGACGCCTGATGTGTTCGACCGTCGCGTAGGGATCAGCCCTTGGGCGCGCGGTAGTTGGTCTTTTCCGTGATACGGGCAGATTTGCCGCGACGATCACGCAGATAGTACAGTTTCGCGCGACGTACCTTACCGCGACGAACGACGGTCACCGTGTCGATATTGGGCGAGTGGAGCGGGAAAACACGCTCGACACCCTCGCCGAAGGAGATCTTGCGAACGGTGAAGGATGCGCCGATCCCCGTACCGTTGTTGCGCGCGATCACGACGCCTTCGTAGTTCTGAACGCGGGAGCGTGTGCCCTCGGTCACCTTGTAGCCGACGCGCACGGTATCACCGGGTGCGAAGTCGGGAATGTCTTTTGCAAGCTCTGCAATCTGCTCGGCTTCGAGGGTCTGAAGCAGGTTCATGTCTGTCGTCCTTATGATCGCCTTAGCGGCGAATGTTTGCGCGTATGAGAGCTTCGGTCGCTGTTCGGGCTGCGGCATTGCCGGCCCGCCGAAGGTCGATACGTCTTTCCTTATGTGAAACCGCGTCCCGGTGCGGCAGGCAGGCACCTGCCCGGACATGGTTCCGAAACCGGGAAACCCCCGGCAAGCCCCGCGCATAGCCCAGCTTGGGGTAGAGTTCAACTGCCTTCGTGATCCTTGCGCGCCTGATATGCGGCCCACAGGTCCGGGCGTCGGTCCTGTGTCAGCTTTTCGGATTGCGTACGCCGCCACTCCGCGATTTTCCCGTGATGGCCCGAGATCAGAACCGGCGGCACCGCGCGTCCGCCCCAGTCATTGGGGCGGGTATATTGCGGATGTTCCAGCAGGCCGGAGGAGAAGCTTTCTTCCTCCACCGAACTTGCATTGCCCAGCACGTTCGGAAGCAGGCGCACCGTCGCGTCGATCATGGCCTGTGCGGCCAGTTCACCGCCGGTCAGTATGAAATCGCCGAGGGAGACCTCGATGATCTGCCGCGATTCGATGATGCGCTCGTCCACCCCCTCGAACCGTCCGCACAGCAGCGTGACGCCCGGCCCGGCGGCAAGGTTATGAGCCATCGCCTGATCGAACCGCCGTCCGCGCGGGCTGAGATAGATCAGCGGGCCGACAACGGGCCGCGAGGCGATTGCCGCATCCAGCACGTCAGCCCGCAGCACCATTCCCGCACCGCCACCTGTCGGCGTGTCGTCCACCGCGCGATGTTTGCCCAGACCGAACTGACGGATATCCGTCACCTCCATCTGCCACAGCCGATCCTTCAGCGCCTTGCCGGTCAGCGATTGGCCCAGAATGCCGGGAAACATGTCTGGGTACAGCGTCAGGACCCGCGCGGTCCACGTGTTTTCCAGTTCCCGTTCCTGCATCAGGTCACGCGGTTGAGCACTGGCGCTGATCGACTTGCGACCCAGCGAGCGCATCAGCGCTCACCCCTGCCGCAGATCAGCAGATCGTTGGAAATGCGCGTCATTCCGGCTCCTCGCTCAGATCGACGATCACACGCCCGGCGGTCAGATCGACGGTCGGAACGGCGTGGCGGGTGAACGGGATCAGGGTTTCGCCCTTTGGCCCGGTCACCTCCAGAATATCACCGGCCCCGTGGTCATGCACGGCATGCACCCGACCCAGTTCGACGCCGCCGGTATCCAGCACCAGCAGGCCGATCAGATCGGCATGATAGAACTCGTTATCCGGCAAATCGGGCATCCTGGCCCGTTCGGCGTATAGCCGCGTGCCCTTCATCGCGTCGGCCTCTTCCTTGGTGGCGATGCCGGACAGATGCGCGGCCAGACCGTTCGCGACGGGGCGCGTTATCGTAACATCGAAACTGCGGGTGCCGTCCTCGGTGAACAGGGGGGCATAGCTGGCGATGGCCTTGGGGTCCGAGGTGAAGCTCTTCAACCGGACCTCGCCCTGCACACCGAATGCGCCGGATATCGCGCCGACGCAGATTAGATCGCTCATCTTGTCAGGACCTCAGGTTTGGGGGCTTCGGTTTCCCAGCCCGCGCGGATCAGCTCGGGGGTCTCGGTCTCCTCCTCGGGCCAGCCGAGGCACAGATAGGCAACCAGCTCCCACTCTGCCGGCGCGTCGAGGTCGCTGCACAGTTTTACAGGGTCGAGGATGGACACCCACCCCATGCCCAACCCGCGGCTACGGGTGGCAAGCCAAAGATACATGATCGCACCGGCGACGGAATAGGCCCGCATCTGCGGCATTGTTGCCGCGCCCAGGCCCGAACCCTTGCGCGTGGTGTCATCGCAAAAGACAGCGAGGTGGACTGGAGCCTCTCGCAGCCCGGACAGTTTCAGCCCTGCATAGCGTTTGGCCTGATCGCCGGAATAGCCCTGCAATGCCTGGGCGTTCGCGACCTCGAAATTCTCGATCGCAGCGGCGCGGGCGCCGTCACTCTCGACATGAATTAGCCGCCAGGGTGCGCTGAGTCCGACCGAAGGGGCGTGACGCATCTGGTCGAGGCATTCATCGAGAAGGTCGTTCGGAACCGGGCGATCCGTGAAGCGCCGCACGTCGCGGCGCCACTTGAAGAGTTCGTTCAGTTCCGCCGTGAAGTCAGTTGAGAAGGAACGCATCGTGGCTCCGTTATGGACTGATGGCGAAACGCCGGTCCCCCTGGGGGGAACCGGCTCAGAGGGTTTATTCTTCGGCTGCTGCGGGTTCTTCCGCGGGGGCTGCCGCTGCTTCGGCGGCGGCGGCCTCCTTGGCGGCCTTTTGCTCGGCACGTTCCTTGGCCTTTTTGCCCGGCTCGGCCTTCTTCATGTTGGCGCGCTCTTTTTTGTCAACAATGCCAGCCGCTTCGAGGAAGCGGGAAACGCGATCCGTCGGCTTCGCACCTGTGGACATCCAGTAGGCAACGCGCTCGGCGTCCATCTTGACGCGCTCTTCGTTGTCCTTGGGCAGCAGCGGGTTGTAGGTGCCCAGCTTCTCGATGTAGCGGCCATCGCGGGCCATGCGGCTGTCAGCAGCGACGATGCGGTAAAACGGGCGCTTCTTGGAACCGCCGCGTGCGAGACGAATGGTAACGGCCATGGGTATCTCCTTGATCTGGTCGTGTATGGGTCTGAAATATCAGACGTTTTCCTGGTATTGTTCGTGGTGACGGATAACTTCCTGAATAATGAAATTCAGAAATTTCCGGGTGAAGTCCGGGTCGAGGCCAGCATCGGCCGACATAGTTTCGAGCCGGGTAATCTGTTCCGCCTCACGCGTCGGGTCGGAGGGCGGGAGGTCATGTTCCGCCTTGAGCTTTCCCACCGCCTGCGTGCGCTTGAACCGCTCGGCCAGAGTAAAGACGAGGATCGCATCGAGGTTGTCGATCGAGGCGCGATGTTCGGCCAGAACAGAACGGGCGAGGGCGATTTCTGCGGTCATCCGTTCGCTCCGAAACCGGAGGTTGCGATATAGCCGCGCTGCGTCGCGACGGAGGGGTTTCCGCCGACAAATGCCGGGAAAATTTCAGATATACGGCTCATTTCTTCTTTCCCAGACCGCTCAGACCGGGGGGCAGGGACGCTCCGCCAAGGCCCGGCAATCCGCCGGGCGCGGTGCCGCCGCCGCCCATCCCGCCGGGAGGCGTCATGCCGGGGGGCAGTCCTGCACCACCGCCCATTCCGCCCTTGCCCATCAGCGCGCCGAGGCCGCCGCGCATCAGGCCCTTTTTGCCCATCTTGCCCATCTTCTTCATCATGTCCGCCATCTGGCGGTGCATCTTGATCAGCTTGTTGAGGTCGGACACTTCCATGCCCGCACCCTTGGCAATTCGCTTCTTGCGGCTGGCCTGAAGGATGGCCGGATTCCGGCGCTCCTGCTTGGTCATCGAATCGATCAGGGCCATCTGGCGTTTGAGCACCTTGTCGTCCAGACCGGCCTCATCCATCTGCTTGGACAGCTTGCCCATGCCCGGCATCATGCCCATGACGCCCTGCATGCCGCCCATCTTCTGCATCTGTTCAAGCTGCTGTTTGAGGTCGTTCATGTTGAACTGACCCTTCTGGAAACGCTTCATCATGCGCTCGGCCTGCTCGGCCTCGATCTGCTCCTGCGCCTTTTCGACGAGGGAGACGATATCGCCCATGCCAAGGATACGGCCCGCGATCCGTTCCGGGTGGAATTCCTCGATGGCGTCCATCTTCTCGCCCAGACCGACGAACTTGATGGGCTTGCCCGTGACTGCGCGCATCGAGAGGGCGGCACCGCCGCGACCGTCGCCGTCCATCCGGGTCAGCACGACGCCCGAAATGCCGACACGGCTATTGAAGTTCTCCGCCGTGTTCACGGCATCCTGTCCGGTCAGGCCATCGACCACCAGCAGGGTTTCGTGCGGCTTTGCCTCATCGCGAACGGCAGCAACCTCATCCATCAACTCATCGTCGATGGACAGGCGGCCCGCGGTGTCGAGCATGTAGATATCGTAGCCGCCCAGCGTCGCTTGCTGCTTGGCACGCTTCGCGATCTGCACGGGGGTCTGTCCGGGCACGATGGGCAGCGTATCGACGCCGATCTGCATCCCCAGCACGGCAAGCTGTTCCATCGCGGCGGGGCGACGGGTATCGAGCGAGGCCATAAGGACGCGTTTCTTGTTCCGCTCCGACATGCGCTTGGCCAGCTTGGCGGTGGTCGTAGTCTTGCCCGAGCCTTGCAGGCCGACCATCAGAACGGGAGCGGGCGGTGATCCGACCTTCAACTCACCCGCATTGACATCATCACCGGCTAAAGTCTGGACCAGTGCGTCGTGGACGATCTTGATGACCTGCTGGCCGGGGCTGACGGATTTGGTAACGGCTTGTCCGGTGGCCTTGTCCTGCACGGATTTGACGAAGTCGCGCGCGACAGGCAGCGAGACGTCGGCCTCCAGCAGGGCGACGCGCACCTCGCGCAGGGCGGTGGCCACGTCCTCCTCGGTCAGCGCACCCTGACGGGTCAGCTTTTCAAGCACACCTGAGAGGCGGTCGGACAGATTCTCGAACATCGCGTCGCTCCTACATTCGGTCTGCAAAACGGCGAAAGCACCGGTGGGCGCAACGCGCTGACCGGTGGCGATCCCCGGCGCACAGGCCGCGGACCGGAAGACGTGGCTTCCGGGATTGGGGCGTGATTACCTTCTCAAGTCGCCGGGGTCAAGATGCCGGCGGCTCAATGAACCAGAACGGCATAGTTGAGGTATTCCTGCACCGAAGGATCGGCGGGGTCCGCAGCCCCCAGATATTCGACAGGGATGTAGGCCTGTTCAATATCGGAGTTCCAGCAGTCCATCTGATCTTCGGGATCCGTGCCGACGGTATCTGCACAGCTCTGAACCATGACAGGTCCGGTGAAGAACAGCTCCACCACGGCCTCCAGCTCCGCCACATAGGCGCCGGCATAGGCATCGGCCTGTCCGCCATGTGAGACTGGGTTCGACAGGGCCTCACAGTTCACCAGCGCCACGTTCTGACGACGCCGTTCGGTCGTCTGCTCAGCCGAGGGGTTGTGGGAGGTGAACTGGAAATGCTCCGGCAGGCTTCGCACCGCATTGTCGTCGTTCTCCGGCCCGTTGGAGGCGGGATAGGCGAGCAATTCGTTGGTCTGCCGTTCGATCCGCGAATAGCCGTCATACATGCTGAACGACCCTGCCACGTCCCATTCGAACGCGCTGTCGGGATTGTCCAGGTCGAGAGCGTAGGTGTTCATGTACGGAGAATAGTAGGTCGAGAAATACTCAACGAAGCTGGGTACACGCCCGAACATGATGTCGTAGGACGGACTGCCGACCCCGGTGAAATCGAGGGTCGTGTCGACATGGGCGGAGATCAGGTAGAGGTCCAATTCCACCTCGCTTGTCCAGGTGATCACGGCGGTGTCGTCGACCTCCACCTGATAGTCGCGCTGGCTGTTCGCGGGCAGGGAGAAGATTACGCTTCTGTGGTCGGTTTCGAATCCGAAACGGCCGGTCAGATCCATGTCCGTGTAGTTGATGATTCTCCAGCCGGTAATCTCGGAGTTCGAAGCACTGGCGCCCAGGCTGATGACATCGGTATCGGGGGTGGACGCGGTCGCGGCTTCGGCTTCCTCGCCCTCGACGGCGTCACCCTCTGCGGCGGGGTCTGTTTCGGTATCCTCCACCGAGTCTTCGGTCGCATCCCCGGCTGCGGCGTCCTCGGCGGGGGCGTCGGACAGCGGGCCCATGCGCCAGCCGGTCGCGGAATCATCACCTTCGGTGAACGGCAGCGCCATGTACGGGTAGGGGCTGCAGGTGGAGGGGTCCCCCTCCAGGCAGTCGGCGCCCAGCATCGGACCCCATGCACCGCCATGGCCGTCGCCCTTCATGTGGTTTCGACGCGAGGCGGTGTTGACGATGTTGTCGGGATAGGCGGCAAGGGTGAGGATCCAACGTTCGCGTTCGGCGGCAGCGCTGTCGTAATTGCCCTGATACCGGTCGATGCGGTCTTGTCTGTTTCGATCTGCTTGCTCAGCGGCGATCTTGTCAGACCAGCGATCCATGTCGGATTCGGCCTCGGCGATGCGACCCTGCTGGATATAGTCGATATATTCGGCGCGGGTCAGGTGGCCGTGATTGGCGACGTAATCGGGGGAGAACGCGCGATCGGACGTGGTCGGTTGGTTCAGAATGCGGTCCAACGGGGCGTCCCAGATGTCGAACAGGGAATTGAGTGCGGTGGTGATGGTCTCGGGCTCCGCCGCCTTGATGAGGACCTCGCCACCGATGCACTGCATCTGGCTGTCGATGGTGGCCAGCAGACAGGTGTCGCGCAGACGCTCCATCTCCTCGTCCGTGGCGGGATAGGTCCACGGGTCGGTCGATGTGGCCACCCCGGGGTTGCCGTTATAGGCGGCGGCCTCAAACGCGCCGAGGCCGATATCGTCGCACACACCGGCATTGTCGGCGCCGATCTCGTTGCGCGGATCCTTGAACAGGCCGACGCGGATGGCACCGTCATTCGTGCTCAGCGGCATCGGAGAAGTGCTGTCCGCCTGACGGTCGGTCGTCAGGAGCATCCGCGTGCCTTCCTGATTTTCCATGATCTCAGTGAAGGATTGTCCGTCGGCGTTACCCTCGAACGGGTTGCACATCACCATCGTGCTGATCTCACCGCAATAGGAGACCTGCATCCGCGCGACAGCGAACGCGGACAGGTTGATCGAGGTGGTCTTCTCGATCGCGCCGTCATCGGTATTTTCGGCCAGGGCCTGACGCCATGCTGAATCCTGACTGGATGCATCGGCGGTGCCATCACCGTCGACGTCGATGAACATCGTACCTTCATTGATGATATCGCGGCGGGCCTGTTCGGTCACGTCGCTGTTCAGGCCGATCGACAGAAACGCCAGGCGAATGGTGCGGGCCTCAGCCTCGACAAAGACATGTGTGGCCACTTGGGGGGCCTCAGTCTCCAACTCGGCCATCATGGCTTTCGAAAAGGTGCCGGTGTCGTCCACAGGGTTGTCGATCATGAATGTCAGCGGCAGCGCGATTGCGAAGTCTTCCTCATCATCGGTAAAGCTGGAGCTCTGTGCGACAGCCACCGCCGCCGCTGTGGCGCGCTGTATCGAATCCGACTGACCGTCGAGTTCCGCCGCCGCGGCGAGGGCCGCCTTGTCCACGAAGCTCTGCATTTGCGAATGTGCGGAATAGGCGCGTCCGAAATCGATGACCAGTCCGGCGGATGTCAGCAGCATGACCGAGAAGATCACAACCTGAATGGCGACGACTGCGCTGTCGTCCCTTCGAAACCGCTGCACGAAAGGCTGCATCAGCCCGATGATTGCTGCAAACATAGAAATCCCCCACATCCCTGGTCCGAAATCCGTTCACATACGAAGCCCCCACAGCATATATGATCGGACCGCCACGTCGATATGACGCATGGCAAGACACGTGGCAGAATGCCAAAGCAATTTCGTTTGCGCAATCTCCACGCTGGTATCCGGCGACATTTGCAACCAAATAGCGATCGATGACACATGAAGATGTGTCAGGATTGAGGTGGAACAGGAAAAAGTGTTGCGCGATGGACACGTTTAAGGCGAATAAAATAGCAGCTTTGTATCGTTTTGCGCGAATCGAGCACCCAGAATTACTGCGTGATCGCCTCGACGATACGTTAAGCGAACTGGGCATCCGGGGCATTCTGCTGGTCGCGGCCGAGGGGATCAACGGAACGCTGGCCGGTTCCGAGGTCTCGATAGATGCCGCGATCGCCCATCTGCGTGCAATCCCCGGTTGCGAGGGTGTGCAGCCGAAATACAGTTTCTCGGATGTGCAGCCATTTCGCCGCCTGCGTGTGCGGCTCAAGCAGGAGATCGTGACGCTGGGCGCGGGGGAGGTCGATCCGAATGCGGCAGTGGGACGCTATGTTGCGCCGCAGGATTGGAACGACCTGATCGCCGATCCCGACGTGGTGCTGATCGACACCCGCAATGATTACGAGGTCGCCGTCGGCTCGTTTGAGGGGGCGCTGGACCCCGGCACGCGCAGCTTCGGTGAATTTCCCGACTGGTGGCGACGCAATGCGGCGCAGTTCGAGGGTAAGAAAGTCGCGATGTTCTGCACCGGGGGCATCCGCTGTGAAAAATCGACCAGCTGGCTGATCGGGCAGGGGGTGGATGAGGTCTATCACCTACAGGGTGGCATTCTGAAATACCTCGAAGACATGCCGCAGGAGCAAAGCACCTGGCAGGGTGAATGTTTCGTGTTCGATGAGCGTGTGACAGTTGGCCATGGGTTGAAACCCGGCCCGCATGTGCTGTGCGCAGGTTGCCGCAGGCCCTTGGCACCCGACGATCTGACCCGCAACGGATATGAGCGCGGCGTCAGTTGCCATCACTGCATAGATGAACGCACGCCCGAGGATCGCGCCCGGTTCCGTGAACGCCAGCGCCAGATCGATCTGGCCGCCGCGCGGGGTGAGGCGCATCTGACCGGGCAGAAGCCCGAGAGCTGAGGGCGCTGGTCGGCACCCCGCTGCTGTCCTCAGACCTGTTCGATGCGCAGTGCGACCGGGGGGGCAAGGCTGACATCGCTGGCGGCAATCCGGCTCAACGCCGCATCCAGATTGGATCGCAGGCAGTCATGCGTCACGATCAGCACCGGTACATTGGTGCCGTCATGGTCATTCTGCCGCATTCGGTCGATGGAGATCCCCTCATCCGCCAGAATCTGCGCGATCCGCGCCAGGGTCCCCGGCGCATCGGTCAGGGTGAAGCGCAGGTAGTGGCTGGCCGCCCCGGCGCTGGCCGCGCGGTTGGCCGCGCTCAACGAATGGGCCGGTTGCCCGAAGGCTGGAATGCGCAGGCCACGTGCGATGTCCATCACGTCGCCCATGATGGCGGAGGCCGTCGGCCCCTCGCCTGCGCCGGGGCCTGTGAAGACCGTGCGCCCGACAAAATCACCCTCGACCACCACCAGGTTCGTGACGCCCTCCAACTGCCCGATCGAGGAGCGGGCCGGCACCAGAACCGGCTGCATCCGCTGCTCCAGCCCCTCGTCGCTCATCCGGGCGACGCCCAGCAGCTTGACCTTGTAGCCCAGTTCACGGGCCTGCGTGATGTCGGTCAGCGAGATATGCTCGATCCCTTCGATCGTGACACCGTCGAAATCGACGCGCGTGCCGAAGGCTGTGGCGGCGAGCAGGGCGAGCTTGTGCGCCGCGTCAATGCCGCCGACGTCGAAGGCGGGATCTGCCTCGGCGTAGCCGAGCTGTTGTGCGGCGGCCAGCACGTCCTCGTAATCGGCGCCGGTCTCCTCCATCTGCGTCAGGATGTAGTTGCAGGTGCCGTTCATCACGCCCATTACCCGCTCGATCCCGTTGCCGGCCAGACCTTCGGTCAGGGCCTTCATGATCGGGATGCCACCGGCCACTGCGGCCTCGTAGCGCAGGGCGGCGTCGTTCGCCTCGGCCAGTTCGGCCAGCGCCTGACCGTGGCGGGCCATCATGGCCTTGTTTGCGGTCACGACATGCTTGCCCGCAGCCAGCGCGGTTTCCGTCAACACCTTGGCGGGGCCGTCCTCACCGCCCATGACCTCGACGATCAGGTCCACGTCGTCGCGCCGGGCGAGGGCGACGGGGTCATCCTCCCACGCGAAGGCGTCGAGCTTCACGCCGCGATCCTTGCCCCGCGACCGCGCGGAAACGGCGACGATGCGGATTTCACGACCCGAGCGGGCCAGCATCTTGTCCCCATGGGTCTGGACCATGCGCACGATCCCGGTGCCGACTGTGCCGAGCCCGGCAATGGCGATTCGAAGCGGTTGGGTCATGGGATCGTCCTTCATGCGTATGGATCGCGCATGTGTAGGCGAGGGGTCAGTGCCGTGCAACGGGGCTTGATTGCCGGATGGGCTGAACTTCGCTGCGCGGAGCCTCGTGTTCATGCTGTGTTCCGCTTTGCGCGAAAGGGATGACGGGATATGGTGGAGGTAATCCTCAAGCCCCCAATATGATGTGTGCCCATGCCGCGTGACAGTGCCCCTGCCTTTCTGGATGTCGAAACCTCGCTAACCGGGCGTCGCTGGATCGGCATGTCCGAGCAGGAGGCGCGCGCAGCCGCGCAACTGGTGCAGGTTTGCGGCGTGTCCGACCCGGTCAGCCGCGTACTGGCCCGGCGTGGCATCGAAGCGCAGGAGGTTCCGGGCTTTCTGGCGCCCAAGATGCGCGACCTGATGCCCGACCCGTCCTCGCTGAAGGATATGGACCACGCGGTGTCACTGTTCTGCGATCACGTCTGGCGCAAGTCGCGCATCGCGATCTTTGCCGATTACGACGTGGACGGGGGGGCCTCCGCCGCTTTGCTGATCGATTGGCTGCGACAGATGGGGCTGGCGGCGACGCTCTATATTCCTGATCGGATCGACGAGGGGTATGGCCCGAACGTGCCTGCCATGCAGGATTTGGCCGGGGCGCATGATCTGATCCTGTGTGTGGATTGCGGCACGTTGAGCCATGAGCCAATCGCCGCGGCGAAGGCAAAGGGCGCTGATGTCATCGTGCTGGACCACCACCAGGGGGGGGAGGTTCTGCCCCCCGCCGATGCCGTGGTGAACCCGAACCGGCAGGATGAGGACGTGGCCTGCACCTATCTGTGCGCGGCGGGCGTCGTGTTCCTGATGCTGGCCGGTGCCAACCGGGCGATGCGCGGCGACGGCGCGGTTCCCGACCTGATGGGGATGCTCGATCTGGTGGCGCTGGCCACGGTGGCGGACGTTGCACCCCTGATCGGGTTCAACCGGGCGCTGGTGCGTCAGGGGCTGACGGTCATGGCGCAGCGGGCGCGGCCCGGATTGGTGGCGTTGGGCGATGTGGCGGGACTGAACACGCGCCCGTCCGCCTATCATCTGGGGTTCCTATTGGGGCCACGCGTCAACGCCGGCGGGCGCATCGGCGCCGCCGATCTGGGCGCGCGGCTGTTGGCAACCCAGAACCCGGATGAGGCGGCGGCGCTGGCGCAGCGTCTCGAAACGCTCAACCGTGACCGGCGCGAGATCGAGGCGCAGGTGTTGGTGCAGGCGACCCAGCAGGTCGAGGCGCGCGGCACCGATGGCCCGATGGTCTGGGCCGCGGGCGAGGGCTGGCATCCGGGAGTCGTCGGGATCGTCGCTGCCCGTCTGAAGGAAGCATTCAACCGCCCCGCCGTGGTGATCGGGCTGGAGGGCGGCATCGGCAAGGGGTCCGCGCGATCCATCGCCGGCGTCGATCTGGGCGGTGCCGTCGCAATGGCGACACACGAAGGGCATCTGCTGAAAGGCGGCGGTCACGCGATGGCCGCCGGCCTGACCGTGGCGGAGGCGGCGCTGGATTCCGCGATGGAGCGGTTGTCGGCGCTGCTGGCGCGGCAGGGCGCGGGCAAGGCGGGCCCGGCGGACCTGCGCATCGACGGGCTGATCGCCGCAGCAGGCGCGACCCCGGAACTGGTCGAGAGCATTGAGGCCACTGGCCCGTTCGGAGCCGGGGCCGCCGCACCGCGCTTCGCGCTTAGCGCCCAACGCATCGCGTTCGCGAAGCGTGCGGGAGAGAATCACTTGCGCCTGACCCTGACCGGCGAGGGCGGCGGACGGATCGACGCCATCGCATTCCGGGCTTTCGACAGCGATATCGGCCCCGCGCTCAGCGAACATGGCGGGCGCGCGTTCCATATCGCCGGTAAGCTGGAAATCGACGAATGGGGCGGGCGGCGCAAGGTCAAGCTGCGCGTGGATGATGCAGCGCCGGTATGAAGCCCTGAAATCGGTCGTAAGCGTGGCCTTGGTGCATTCTATCGTTGCGGGATCGTGCAACCTCATGAAAAAATCGCCGCAGCTCGGCGGCTGTGACAGCAACGTTCCGGGTGCACCGACACGGTAGCGGGTTGAACGGCGGCGCGCGCACCGTCATGCTGCACGCCCTGTTGTCTTTGAGGAGCGTTGCGAATGCGTGTCGAGCCTGCCCCCCGCATCTGTTTCGTCTCTTCGCAGACTGCTATCGCACATGATGCGATGACCCGGCTGGAATCGGCCTATGGCTCCGTCTCCGCGCATGAAGCGGACGTGATCGTCGCGCTGGGCGGCGATGGGTTCATGCTGTCCACCCTGCACGCGACCGAGGGTCTGGACGCGCCCGTCTACGGCATGAACCGGGGGACCGTCGGGTTCTTGATGAACGCCTATAGCGAGGATGACTTGCTCGACCGGATCACCGCCGCCGAAACGGCCGAAATCCATCCGTTGCGAATGATCGCGACCGACAGGTCGGGTGAGACGCACAGCGCGCTCGCCATCAACGAGGTCTCGCTGCTGCGCATGGGACCGCAGGCGGCGAAGCTGCGGATCGGTATCGACGGGCGGGAACGCATGGCCGAACTTGTCTGCGACGGGGCGCTCGTCTCCACCCCGGCGGGATCGACGGCGTATAACTATTCCGCGCATGGTCCGATCCTGCCCATCGGGGCGGACATTCTGGCGCTGACGGCGATGTCCGCCTATCGCCCCCGGCGCTGGCGCGGGGCGCTGTTGCCATCGCATTCCGAAGTGACCTTTGACGTGCTGGAGCCGGAGAAGCGCGGCATCGCCGCCACCGCCGATTCCGCCGAGGTGCGCGACGTGGTGCGCGTTATCATCCGCTCCGAACCGGAGGTGACACATCGCCTGCTGTTCGATCCCGGCCACGGGCTGGAGGAACGCCTGATCCGCGAGCAGTTCGTCTAAGCATCTTCCGTTCAAATGCCGCGTCATTGGACAGCGCGGTCAGCGCGCCTACCTACAGCATCAACCCCGCCGAAGGAGAGTGCGATGTATCGTCTGGTCATTTGTTTGCTGCTGGCTGCCCTGCCCCTGCGCGCCGAGGAAATCGGTGAGGTCACGACCGCGTGGCGGTTGCTGGGCGCGAACCACCGCATCGTGGTCGAGGCGTTCGACGATCCGGAGGTCGAAGGCGTCTCCTGCTTCGTTTCGCGCGCGCGCACGGGCGGCATAACCGGGTCGCTGGGTCTGGCGGAGGACACGTCGGATGCGTCCATCGCCTGCCGCCAGGTCGGGCCCATCAGCTTCGATCCCGATGAGCTGGATGAAGGCGAGGAGGTGTTCGGCCAGCGCGCATCCATCCTGTTCAAGCGCGTGCAGGTCGTGCGGTTCTATGATGAAGACCGCAACACTCTGATCTATCTGACCTATTCGGACCGCTTGATCGAGGGCAGCCCGAAGAACTCGATTTCAGCCGTGGTGATCCGCGACTGGTAATCCCTAGCGGTAACGCTGCGCAACGACCTGGGCGAGGGTGAAGATGTTCTCACGCTCCGTCGTCTTGAACGTGCCCCGGTCGAGCAGATCACCGAAGGCGGCGATCTTCTCATCCATCGTGCTGGGCTGTCCGATGTCGATCTGGTCCACATCGGTCAGCAACTGTACGCCGTCAAAGGCCTCGATCCCCAGCACGTGATGCGAATAAGCGGCGGCGATTTCCAGCGCTTCCGAAGCGCGGCGCGGATGCCGCGCGCGCGCATATTCGCCGAGGCTGAGCAGGGGGCGCGTCGCGTCGGCCTGCCTGTTCTCGGTCTGCTGCATCGCGCGATCCAGCGCCGAGGACAGCATGTCGTCCGGCAGATCGGGGGCTTGTGTCTCGATATCCTCCACGCTGTCCCGCCGAGGTGGTTCGGTCCCCTCCACCCCGGGGGTGTGGGAGACGACCAAACGCCCCTCCTGAACCGCAGCGGTGACCGGCCCGGTCGTCGCGAGGGCCGATTGCAGTTCGGCCAGCGGCACCACGGATCTGCCGAAGTCGGGGTTGCGCCGCTCGACATCCTCGCAGAACGTGACAAGTCGCTGCAACAAAGGCAGCGGATCTGCGATACCTTCCAGTTCGCACGAGAATGCACCGAAACTGAGGGAGATGCGGGATGTCTGGGTCATGGGGTCGTCCGAATTTCACGTTCGCAACTATTGCCGCGCATATCGGGCAGGGCAAGGGGTCGGTGGCCTGGTGTGACTGATATGGTTCTGAGCACGTCGCGCCCGGTCCTGCTGGTCGGGGGCGCCCCGGTGGACGCGGGCGATCTGGACGCGCTGTCCGGGCGCTATCACCGAATCGTGGCGGCGGATGGCGGGGCGGATCAACTTGCGGGGCACGGCCTGCGCCCGGATGCGATCATCGGCGATCTGGATTCGCTGCGTGCGCCGGCTGGCTGGGGTGACGTGCCGGTGCACCGCATAGCGGAGCAGGACAGCACCGATTTCGACAAGTGTCTGGCGTATGTCGATGCGCCGCTGTTTTTCGCGGTCGGTTTCAGCGGCGGGCGCCTGGATCACGTGCTGGCCGCATTTTCCACCGTGGCGCAGTCGGGCGCGCGGGTCATATTGCTGGGCGACGGCGATCTGTGCTGCCGGTTGAACGGACGCATCCGGTTGGAACTGTTGCCCGGAACGCGGGTGTCGCTGTTTCCGATGGGCCCCGCGCGGGGTGTGTCGAGCACCGGTTTGCGCTGGCCAGTCGATGGGTTGGACATGGCGCCGGCGGGCCGCATCGGCACCTCGAACGAAGCGACCGGTCCGGTGGAGATCGGGATGCAGGGTGGCCCGGTCCTGCTGATCCTGCCGCGCGATTGCCTGAACGAACTTCTCGAAGAGATGGAGGCCTCAGATGCTTAGAAACCTCGTGCTTTGCCTGGCGATCCTGAGCGGATGCGCCACGGGCGGCGGTGCGGTGCAGCCCGCGACCCCGGATGTCGCGCAGGAGGTCGTTCAACGTGTCCTGCAGATGGATTGCGGCGAACTGTCCGCGACGGAGCGGACGTTGAGCCTGATCGAGGAGGGGCAGGTCCTCGCCCGTATCCTGCTCGCCAGTGGGCGACTGGCGGGAACGGGCCTGACCGAGGGGTTGCTGGGTCAGACGGAGGAAGCCCGCCGACAGACCGGGCAATTGGTGGATTTCATGCAACTCGTGCGTTTGTGCCCCCGCTGAGGATCACGGGACCAGCCAGCGCCCGCGCCAGTTCTCGCCCGCAGTGAACAGGGCGCGGCGATGCACGTCGCGGTCCAGATGCAGCAGCTCGACCTCCTGCAGGTGCAGCCGGATGAGAGCGAAATGCGGTTGCCCCTCGAACGTGATGTGCCGGGGATCGGCGATGGGCGTGCCGGGATGCGGCGTCACGCGATAGATCCGCTGACCATGATCGGGCAGGGCAGCAAATGCCTTGGCCGCGATCCGATCATCACTGTGCACTTGCGCAGCCGCCCGGAGGCGGATTTGCAGGGTGTTGTGCGCGTCCCAGACATGCAGGTTGGCTGTCGGATCGGCGCGAAGCTGTGCCACCTTGCCCGCGCGGGCATCACTGTGGATATCGAGCGTTTGCGCCGCCCGTGACACCGCGCGCAGCACCACCGTGCGCATCTGTCCGTCGCCGGTGGAGAGGGTAGGGCGGTTGGTGGCCAGCGTCCGATCCCTCACGCCGCGTTCCAGCAGACCCCACATCAGATCGAGCAGATCATTCATATCCCGTCATTTCCAGATATCCGATGCCGTCGTGACTGCCCTCGACATGGATCGGACCCTCCCAATAGGGAAACAGCGTGTCCATCCAAGCGTCAGGGTTCAGGGGGCGCGTCGTGATGTCCAGCCCCCGCTGCGCGATCTGCACCCGCCACGCGATGGGAACCTGCGGGCCGGAGGTTTGCACCCGCTCCAGTTCGGTAAAGCTGAGCGTGTCGCCGTCCAGCGGGTGCGGCGTGCCGTCCGCCTCTATCCACGTGCCGGAATGGAACGGCGCGCCGCTGTTGTCGCGCAGGCGGAAGGCCATCAACTTCTCTCCACTGGCGAAGTGGATGGAGAACCAGTCCCAGCCGTCCTGAGTCTCGGCCAAGGGCTGCGAGGACCATTCCCGGTCGAGCCATGCCTGACCCGTGACGGGTGTGGAAACCCCGTCGATCTCGATCATCCCGGTCAGGTCGTAGAAGGGTTGCGAATAGTAGTACGAGGCCTGACCAGCCCCCGATTTGACACTGTATCCACCGTCGCCCTGCGCGACAAAGGGTGCCGAGGTCGCGAGGTCGAGCGTATAGGCGAACCCGTCGCCACGCGCCCGAACCGTCACCTCGGTCAGGTCTGGACCTGCTATTTGCCAGTCGTCGATCCAGGCGGCGAATGGTTGCGCGGTGACACCGGCCTGTCCGATGCCGCCCCGGGCGAATGTTTCGGCTACGAAATGGCGATCTGCCGTGGTCAAGGCGGCATGACCCATCCAGATCTGCGGGCTGGCCCAGCCTTCCCCTTCCCCGGGTGCGAGGGCGGAGCGGAACAGCGTCCATTGCGCACCATAGGTCGCCCCGTCCGGGTCGGTCATGTTGGCGGTCAGATACCACCACTCGATCCGGTAGTCGGGATGTGCCGCGTGATCGGTGGGAAAGGTCAGGGTGGCGCCCCGCTCAGGCGTCGCGAACCCCTCCTGCGTGGCTGTGCCCAGACCTGCGAACCCCTGCGCGAAGGCCAGTGTCGGCAACAGCAACAGGAATGCCAGAACTCTCATGATCTACCTCTCGCTCGCAAAGACGCCCAGCAACGTTCGAGGGGCGGTTCGGGCAAGGCGCAACACCGGCAGCCCCGCCGCCACCGCCGCCGTCAGCAACGCCAGCCCGATCAGGCGCAGCCAGTCCATGGGATAGAGGTTCATCGGCAGCCGCCACCCGAACGCCGTCACGTTGATGACATTGGTCAGAACCCACGCCACGCCCAGCCCTATTGGTATGGACAGGATTGCCGTCAGCAGTGCCAGGGCCAGAACCTTCACCAACTCCGCCCGTGCCAGCGCAGCCCGCGTCAGTCCCATCGCCCACAACGGCGCCAGTGACGGCAGCCGCATCAGTTGCAATGTCAGCATCGCCGTCAGAAGGGCCAGCGCCGCCACTGCCAGTGTCAGGATGTTCAGGGCCCCGGTGACGGTGAATGTCCGCTCGAATATGGCAAGGGACAGCGCCTTGATCGCGGCCTGATCGACGACCTGTTCGGATGACAGGCCGAAACGCGCGCGCGCCTCTTCAATCACTTGGGGCGCGTCCGCCGTCCGCAGGGCGAAGCGCAGGCGTTCGATATCGGGATAGCGGGTGGCGAGCAAGCCAACGTCCACCATGACCTGATCGACAGGATTTCCGTAATCCGAATAGATCGCGGTGATCGTCAGGGGCCAGTCCGTGCCATCGGGGGTGGGCAGGATCAGCGTGTCACCGGGGCTCAGATCCCGCCGCGCGGCCATCTGTTCGTTGATCAGTGCGCCGTCGCCGCGGGCGACGGATTGCCACGCGCCGGGCAACGCCTCGATCAGCGGCCAATGCTCGGAATAGGTCGGGTGCTGTGCGACCCCGTAGATGGAGATCGGAACCGCGCCCAGCCGTGCCTCTGCTGACCAGATCGGCAGGACCGCATCCACCCGGTCCGTGGCCCATGCTTGAATGACGCGGCCCTGTTCCGCGTCGCTGGCGGTGACGTAGACCTCCGCGACGAGGCGTTGGTCCAGCCAGCCGGTGAATGTGTCGCGAAAGCTCATCACCATTGTGCCGACACCGATATTTGCGGACAGTGCCAGCAGCAGTGCCATCAGGGCCAGCGACAGACGCGACATCTGCTGTCGCGCATCCGCCCAGCCCCATTGGGACAGCGGCCCGCGCGCATGGGCGGCCCCGATGCGCAGGATTGTTGCCAGCACGACGGGCAGCGCCAGTGCCGCTCCGATCAGCAAGGCTCCCATCAGGACAAACCCCGCCGTCAGGCTGGAGGCGGTGAAACACAGCACCAGCGCCAGCGCGAAGCAGCCCAGTGCCGCGATTCCCTGCCAGAACTGCGCGCGGGCCTGCGCGCCGTGCCAGGCCTCCGGCATTGCTGCCGACAGAAGGGGCATGCGTGCCGTGCGCCACAGCGTATCCCCCGCCGCCAGCGCCGCGCCGCCCATCGCGATCAGCAGTCCGGTCGCCCACCACGCCGGACGCAGCGACAAGCTGCCTGAGACTTGCGCCCCGTACAGACCTTCGAGCGTGGCCGCCACGTCGGGCAGCAGACTGGCCGCGATCAGATAACCCAGTGCCACGCCCGCGATTCCGGCCAGCAGGGCCAGCGCCGTCAGTTCCGCGACCATGACCAGCATCAGACGTCGCAGCGGCACACCCAGTGCTCGCAACGTGCGCAGCATCGGTTTGCGCTGTTCGAAGGCCAGCCCGATGGAGGAATAGACGATGAACAGACCCACGGCGAAGGCCAGAAACCCGAACGCCGTCAGGTTGAGGTGAAAGCTGTCGGTCAACGCCCCGATGCCACCACCGTCCCCGCGCGGGGCAATCCGGTCAAAGACCACGCCGCTTGCCTCGGCTATGGGAGGCGTACCTTGCGCGCCGGGCAGCAGGATCAGGCGGCTCAACTGACCTGGCATTGTCAGCAGCGTTTGCGCCAGGCCGATATCCATCACCAGCGTTCCGGGGGCGATACCTTCGACGACCCGCACGGGCGGCAGGTCGGCATCGCGGGGCAGGGTCGTTGACGCCGATATCAGGATCAATCCGGTCGGTCCGAGGAAATCCGTCAGGTCTGGCCCCTGCAAATCCGGTCGGGCGGGCAGGCTGGTCGGTGCGGTCACGGGGTCGATGCCCAGAACGCGGTAACGCTCCCCCCCCAGGCGCAATGACCCCTCGATCACTGGCGAGACATCCCAGCCCGCGCGGCGCAGGGCGATATACGCCTCCTGATCGAAGGTTTCCGCACCGCGCGGTTGCAGGCTGTCGAACCGGTCGGTGCCCAATGTCGCCGCAGCCTGGGCATAGCTGGCGCGGGCCTCCGCGTTGATTGCCTGCACGCCGGACCACAGCGCGGTCGCGACCGTCAGGCCCAGCAGCAGGGTGACGATCTGGAACGGGCGGCTGCGCCAATGCGACAGCAACGTGCGCAGGATCAGCCGGTTCATAGGGCCGACACCTGCCCCAGGCTCAGATGCACCCGGCGGTCCAGCCGTGCGGCCAGAGCGGCGGAATGCGTCACCATCAGCAGGGTCGCCTGCGTTTCAGCGACCAGATCCAGCAGCAGGTCCATCACCGCGCCGCCCGTCGCCTCGTCCAGATTGCCCGTAGGCTCATCCGCGAGAACCAGCACGGGACGCGCGGCGATCGCACGACCCACCGCGACCCGCTGTTGCTGACCGCCCGAAAGCTGCTCCGGCCAGCGGTCCGTCAGGGCACTAAGCCCCAGCCGTTCCGTCAGCCGCGCCTGCCACGCCGCATCGAAGCGGCCGGCGAGGCGCGCCTGAAACGCGAGATTGTCGCCGACGCAAAGACTGGGGATCAGGTTGAACTGCTGAAAGATTACCCCCACCCGATTGCGCCGCAGGTCGGCGCGGGCGCGATCGTTCAACCCAGCCAGCTCCTGCCCGTCGAGGCGGATCGAGCCTGCGTCGAACGTGTCGAGGGCGGCGATCAGATGCAGCAGGGTGGACTTTCCCGACCCGGACTCGCCGGTCAACGCCACACACTCCCCCCCCGTGACGGCCAGATCGACACCGCGCAGGACCGGCAGCGGCTGCCCCGCCGTTTCGAACGATTTGTGCAGGTCGGTAACAGTCAACATGGGTGCAGGCTCCGCTTGCGGCTGTCGAGAGACTAGCGATTTGCCGCGTGAGCGCCATGGCCATGATCCTGACGTGGCCGACTTCGCGTATTCAAAACCCGCAGCGGAAGGGCCCCCTCCGCTACGGATATGTGATCGGGGCCGGGTCAGTTCGGCGCAGGCGGACGAATGCGGAAGAACAGCGCGTAAAGCACCGGCACGGCCACCAGCGTCAGGACCGACGCGAATGCGAGACCGCCCATGATCGTCACCGCCATCGACGCGAAGAAGGCGTCCGGCAACAACGGGATCATCCCGAAGATCGTCGTACCCGCCGCCAGCACCACGGGGCGCAGACGACTGACCGATCCATCCACCACGGCCTTGTAATCCGGGCTACCTTCCTCACGCTGCAAGTCGATTTCCTCAACCAGAACAATCGCGTTCTTCATCAGCATGCCCGAAAGCGACAGGAAGCCGAGCAGAGCGGTGAAGGTGAAGGGCAATCCCGTCAACAGCAGGCCCAGGACCATGCCCGTCACGGACATCGGCACGACAAGCCACAGGATCAGCGGTTGGCGGATCTTGTTGAACATCAGGATCGAAATCGTCAGCATGACGAGGAAGCCCAGCGGAAGCTGCTTTCCTAGGCTCTCCTGCGCCATCTGGGCGCTTTCGAATTCGCCGCCCCACTCCATCGTATACCCCTCGGGAAGGGCCATGGCCTCAATGTCGGCCCGAACACTTCGGAAGGCTTCATCCGCGGTCAGATCGCCGCGCGCACCGGCGAGGACCGTGATGGTCCGTTCCCGGTCACGGCGGTGAACGAGTGCTTCGGCAGTGCGTGTTTCGAAACCCTCCACCAGGTTGGTGATCGGAACGTAGGATCCAGCCCCATCGGACCACACCGACAGATCGCGAAGACGGTGGACCCCGTCACGCTCACTCTCAGGCAGGCGAAGATGGATCGGGATCACCTCGTCATCCTCGCGCAGTTGACCGACGCGCAAACCGGATGTCCCGTATTGAACGGTGTCCGCGATTGCACCGCGGGTTGCACCGGCCAGGCGCATACGCGATTCATCGACGACGGGTTCGACCAGAATTTCTCGCTGCCGCCAATTGCTACGCGGATTGGTGAGTGTGCCGGCATCCTCGAAAATCCGCATCGCATCATCGGAAAGCTGACGCAGAATGACGGAATCGGGGCCGGAAAACCGCACCGCCACGTCCGCACCGGCAGGGGGGCCGAACACGATCTGTTCGACGCGGATCAGGGCATGGGGAAATTCGGCAGGCAAATCCTGGTTCAGCCGGTTCGCGATTGCCGGGATCGCCTCGGCATCCGCCACCCGAACGATAAGCTGTCCGTAGCTGGAATCCGCCTGCTCCGGATTGTAGGTCAGCATGAAGCGGCTGGCACCGCGCCCTACGAGAGTTGTCACGCCCGTGACGTCTTCCTCCGCCAGAAGAATTTGCTCCAACCGCTCCATCTCATCATCGGTGACATTGATGTCTGTCCCCTGGGGCATCTGGACCTCAACGTAGAAGATCGGCGTGTTCGAGGCGGGAAAGAACGCCTGCTTGACCTGCCCGAAGGCCATGACCGACCAGACGGTAATTCCCACGATCACCAGAACAACCAGCACGCGGGCGCGCAGGGCCATCCAGAGGAATCGGCGGTAAATGCCGTAGAACGCTCCCTTGTACGGATCGTCAGAGACTTCCTTGGGCGCGCGAAGCAGCAGCTTTCCCAAATAGGGCGTGACCGTAACGGCGAGCGCCCAGCTCATCAGCAGGGAGATGCCGATGACCGCGAAGAGTGAGAACAGGAACTCACCGGTCGCATCAGGTGACAGGCCGATCCCGGAAAACGCCATGATCCCGATGACCGTTGCACCCAGCAGCGGGATCGACGTGGCGGTTTCCGTCTCGGCCGCCGCGTCCTCCGCCCGCTTTCCGCGCGCCATGCCGATGACCATACCCTCGGTAATGACAATGGCGTTATCGACCAGCATCCCCATCGCGATGATCAGGGCACCAAGGCTGATCCGTTCCATGGCGATTCCGAATACCGACATAAAGAAGAGTGTAGAGAAAACTGTCAGTCCCAGGGTCGCGCCCACCACGAGGCCCGGTCGCCATCCCATGGTCAGCATCAGCGCGGCAATAACGATACCGACGGATTGGCCGAGACCGACGAGAAAGCTCGAAACGGCCTCGTCCACGACAACGTGTTGTTCGTAGATGGGAACGATCTCGACCCCCTCGGGCAGCGTAGCCTTGAGGCTTTCCAAACGGTCGGCGACCTCATTGCCGACCTCCACCACGTTTCGGTCCGTCAGCGCCGACACGCCCAAGGTGAAGGCGGCGTTTCCGTTTTGCCGAATGATTTGGCTGGGCTGATCAGTCTCATCCCGGGTTACGTGGGCAATATCATAGACCGCTACCTGGCCGACCTGTCCCGCAACGCCGAGGCGCAGTTCCTCGATGCCTTGCGGGCTGACATAGCCGGGCGGAACCGACAGGCTGATCCGGGCGGGGCCTTCAGTTATCTCACCATTGTTCAGGACCTGATTTTCATCCGCCAGAAGGCCCAGGATCTGGTTTGGCGGCAGGCCCAGTTCCGTTAGGCGCGAAGAAGGTATGGAGATATTGATGACCTCTTCGGCCAGACCCTGAACCTCGATCTTGGCAACACCATCGACGGTGATCAGGCCCAGTCGCAGGCGGGTCGCCAGATCGCGTTGTTCCGTCGGGCTTAACCCTTCGGTCGTGACCGCATAGAACATGCCATAAACGTCGCCGAAATCATCGTTGATGATCGGCGGCTGCGCGCCTGTGGGAAGTTGCGCCTCCACGTCGCTGATGCGGCGGCGCATCTCGTCCCAGACCTGTGGAATTTCATCCGGGCCATAGGTCATCTCGATCTCGACGGTGATCTGCGCCATGCCGGGCATGGACTTCGATTCCACACGGTCCAGCTGCTTCATCTGTTGCAGCGCGTTTTCCACGACGTCGGCAACTTCCTCTTCAACTTCCTCGGCTGTAGCACCGGGATAGGGCACGAAGACAAGCGCCGTCTTGAGGGTGAAGCTGGGGTCTTCGAGACGACCCACCGTGGTCAGCCCCCAATAACCGCCAACGAGACAGAAGATGATGGCGAGCCAAACCGCCACAGGACGTTTGATGCTCGCGCGTGAGATGCTGAATGCCATGAATCTATCCGGTTCTGCTTGAATACGGGATCAGAAACCCGAAACCGCTACTGTCTGGTTGTCTCTGAGCCGCCACCAGCCGCCGGAAACGACGACCTCGTCACCCTCCAGCCCCTCAATGACAATAATCTCGTCATCGACCGGCAGCCCCAGCTGCACCGTCCTGCGCTGCACCTGATCGGTGGCTGGGTCGTAGATCCAAACGGACGGATCGGTTCGGCTGGTCGTATCGATCGCCGAAACGGGAACGATGACGGATTCCATCTGATTGTTGCCCGCCGCGATCACGATGCGCACTTCCGCTGTCATGCCGGGCAAGAGGCGCGGATCGATATCGCCTGTGATTGCGAACTCCAGATCATAGGTTTGCGCCGTCGGATCGGCATCGGTCGAGAATGAGCGAAGTGCCAGCGTTGCGGTGTATCCCGGCACGGCGGGGAAACGGGCCACGATGTTGAAGGCATCTGGCGCGGAACGCGCGATGGCGGCAAGCTCCTCCGGCAACGAAATCATGATCCGCATCTCGCTGACATCCTGCAGGCGGGCGACAGGCGCGGCGGAGGTGACGTTGACGTATTCCTCGACGAAGGTACGCGCCACGATGGCATCGAAGGGCGAAACGATTTGCGTCTGGGACAAACGCCGCTGCGCCTCACGCAGCGCGACGTCCGACTGAGCGAACTGCGCGCGCGCCGTATCGAGCCGGGAATCGGCCGCGACCCCCCGCTCGGCCAGACTCTCCGCCCGCTGAAGCTCGGAATTCGCGAGTTCAAACGAGGCCTGGGCCCGATCGACGGCAAGGTTGAAATCAGCCTGATCGAGCGACGCAATCACGCCGCCTTCGGGAATTCTATCGCCCGGCTCTACGTCGAGCGAGATGATCTGCCCCGGCACCTGAAATGCGATGTCCACCGTACGCGCGGGTTCGACGCGGCCGGCAACGGTGCGGGATTGATTGATGATACGGCTGAGCACGCGGGTCACCTCAACCGTGACCGGGCGATCGGCCTGGGGTGCGCTGGTTGCCTCGACCGGTGCATCCTCAGCGTCTGCTGTTGTCTGAGCCCACAAATCCGTCAGCGACCAGGGAAGGAACGGCACAGCCAGTGTCGCCGCAGCCACGATCGCAATGACAGAAGCGATCCGTTTCCAGCTGCGGTTCGTTTTATTCGAGTTCATCAATCATAGTCCTTAATCTCGCGATGACGCGCTTTTTGACGTCCGCACCGCCATCCGGAAGGTCCAGAAGCCTCTGAAAACGCAGCCCCTGTATTGCCAGAACGACAATCATCGCAGCCTCGGCGTCTCGCGTGTCAGTCAGTATACGTTCAAGGTCGCCAGTCAGATCAGCCCGCAGTGGATCGAGCAGTCGCGGATCGGATGCGGCGGCGGCAAGTATCGCCATCGACAGGTCGTCGCATGTGTCCTGCGATTGCAAAACCGTTTCGAGATGACCCCGTAAAGTTCGTACCGGATGCTGTTCCGGCAACCTCGTCATTATCTTCCGATGCTCGGACAGCATCTGATCCATCAGCCCGCAAAGCAGAGCCTGCTTCGTCGGAAAGTTGTAGAGCACTCCACCCTTGCTGAGACGCGCCTCCCTTGCGACGGCCTGGATCGTTATTTTTCCAACCCCTTCACGGGTGGCGATCGCGCGGGCCGCTTCGAGTATTCTGGCAGATGCGTTGCCGGATACCCCTGCCTGACCGGATGCTTTTACGTCCCCCGATACCTTTGCCTGCATAATCCGCTTCACAACTGTACCGTCCGGTCGGTTTAAATCCCGGCAAGAGGTAGTGCGGGCCATCTGTAGGGTCAAGTAGCCGAATCGCGCCGTTCTGCGCAGCAATTTCGAGGCGTCTGCAAGGCCGTGCGTATTGGTCTCGGTGTGGCTTTTTCAGGCTTTCAACGCAGAAAAGCCCGCGCTGATTGGCGATTCAGGTGGTTCCTGAAACCTCGCCGGCAAAAACACCCTCATCCCTCCATCGTTTCGCGATATCGCCCAAGGCATCCAGAATGCTCCGCAATTCGCGCCCGCGAGAGGTCAGGCCATAGGTCACCGCCGGGGGGATCGTCTCCTCCTGAACGCGCCAGATGATTCCGGCACCCTGAAGCATTCGCAGGCGTTCGGTCAGCATGCGGGTGGATATTCCCGGCACAGCGCGTTTCAGGGCCCCGAACCTTTGCGGGCCCTGATCGCTCAGAACCCAGATGATATAGGTGGTCCATGGCCCCATCAGCAGGCGAAGTAGCGAATCCATCGGGCATTGCGGCGGGGTCTTGGCCATCGTGTACTCTCTTGAGGTGGTTACTTTTAAGTACCTGATTTATTTTAGGCTGCAATCGACTATGCCGTATCAGCGAACGCCGGAGATCCCCAGTCAACCCCGGAAGGACAGACAGATATGAGCCCGATGCCAACTCTTTTCATTCCTCATGGGGGCGGCCCGTGCTTTTTCATGGAATGGAATCCGCCCGATACGTGGGATAGACACCGCGCGTTTCTGGAGGCCCTTCCCGCCAGCCTGCCAGTGAAGCCAAAGGCGCTGCTGGTGATTTCCGGCCACTGGGAGGCGCAGGAGTTTACCGTGCAGTCCAACCCGGCACCGTCGCTGCTGTTCGACTATGCCGGTTTTCCACCCAGCACCTATGAAATCTTCTGGCCCGCGCCCGGCGATCCGGCGTTGGCGAACCGTGTGAGCAGGCTTTTAAAGGACGCAGGCTTTGACGCCGGCACGGATTCCAAGCGTGGATTCGACCACGGCGTCTTCGTGCCGCTGAAGGTGGCCTTCCCGAATGCCGGTATTCCCACCGTACAGCTCAGCCTGCGTGGCGATCTGGACCCGGAGGCACATCTGAAGGCGGGTCAGGCGCTCGCCCCCCTGCGCGACGAAGGCGTCCTGATCATCGGATCGGGCAACACCTATCACAATATGGCTGTGCTGATGCGTTCAATGCATGGCGGGGCGGGGGGTGCCATCGCCGGTCTGGATTTCGACCGTTGGCTGAGTGAAGCGGTCACGCATCCCGATCCCGCGCAACGCAACGCAATGCTGGCGAATTGGGCGCAAGCCCCCGGCGCGCGTGAGGCGAACCCGCGTGAGGAACACCTGATCCCGCTGCATGTCGTGGCCGGCGCCGCAGGGGCGGATCGGGGGGTCAAGACATTGGAAGATCATGTAATGGGCGCAGTCGAAAGCGCCTTCAGATTCGGGTGATATCATGAGTTTCGAATTGCCATTCCGCACAGGCCCGCGCCCGCAAACCACGGGCTGCGCACCGCACGAACAGGTCACGCAAAACGCACCGGCAGAGGTTCACGCGTTGTTCAAGCGCCGCGCATTCGAGCTGCCCTTCGTCGAACGCCGGGCCTCCGGAATCTCGGTGCCCGGAGCGGAGGCCTTGGTCCTTTCGCACGTTCACGCGTGCGGCCCGCGTGAGGCCTTCCTGATCGGCCGCGAATTCGCCCATGTGCACCCGGCCTATGACGGCTCATCGCACATGATGCTTCCCTTGCCGGTTGTCGATGAACTGACTGCAAAGGGCTGGGGCGAACTGCACCCCATGGCAAGATCGGGACACATCCCGGCGACAGCGGTAATGGCCTTCGCCCCGCGTGATGTGAAGGAGGTCGAGGTGATGGTCCGGCTGCTGAACGCCAGCTGGGACTTCGCGCGTGGCAAGCTGGCCAACCCGGCCCCCGTACATATCCACGACTGAGGGCGCGTCCCTCCACCTGTTTCCGAGAGCGCTGCTCACAACCAGGGGATAGTGCTTCGTGCGAACTGTTCAGAGAGCGTTGGTTTTTGGAAGACCCTCAGGAACGGTGTGCTCTGAGGGCTTCTGGCACCGATATGAATAGTAAGAGAGTTGCGGCAATCATAAAAAGCCAGATCCCGACAATCTGAAACAAGAGTGCACCGCAGAAGCCGCCAAAGGCAAAACAGGCGAGGGTCAAACTATGCAGCCGGAGCTTTGGCGCGGCCTCGTGACGGGATTTTTCGCCCCCGACCATTGACGCCAGCTCGATACCAATGTCGGTCGCCATTCCCGACACATGGGTTGTGCGGACCCGCGCCCGTGAAATCATCGTCGTCACAGCGTTTTGAAGGCCCATGACAAAGCTAAGGACAATAACTAGAAACGTCTCGTGTTTTGTGACCGATGACATGGCAAGGGCCGTGCCGACGAGCAGAAGAATGATGGCCTCGGCGGCAATTGCCAAAGCGTAGACCGAGCGGAGTTGTCGACGTTCACCTGCTTGAATAGCAAGGGCAACCATGCCTGCACCGCAGATAAAGGCCAAGACCAGCCCTAAGAAAGAAAACGCGATGATGGGCGCGCCATTCGCGATGATGTCAGCAAACGCCGAGATGTTCCCCGTCATGTTTGCCGTGAACGATCCGGCGATAAGAAATCCGACAGCGTTCAGCGCACCAGCGATTGAGGAAAGTAGGCCTGCCAGAACCAGATCAATATTTGAGGTGCGGGCATCGCCAACTCTGATGAGCATCATAATTCCAAATGGTTAGGTCTCTAAGAATGGCATTGCCCCCATATCCATACAACAGGCATTCAAAATCGTTCAACAAACCCTCGTTTTTGGGCCATACGTAAACCGCCTCATTGGAGGCGACCAGAAGCCCCCTTCGAAACCCAAGGCCTTGTTGCAAGTTTTTGACCGTCTCGTGCCAGCCGACATTCGCTGCGGTCTGCATGAACGGTGGCCATGCCGCATTTTCCCAATTGGGTCACTTGATGACGTAAGGGTCAAAGTCATCTTATACTTCACATGAAAAAAGTGGCGCGCCGAGGAGGATTCGAACCCCCGACCCCCAGATTCGTAGTCTGGTGCTCTATCCAGCTGAGCTATCGGCGCGTCGTGGAGGCTACCTATCGCCGCCCATTCGGGTTTGCAAGGGCGAAATCGGGGTCTGGGCGACCAGGCGCAAATCTCGGGTCGGAAGCGTGATAACGAAGGTGGTTCCCGCCGTCGTTGTTTCCGCCAATTCCAGCCGTCCGCCATGACCCAGCACCAGTTGCGCCGAAATCGCGAGGCCGAGCCCGCTGCCCCCGCGCCGCTGTCCGCCCTGAAACGGCTTGAACAGATGTTCAATCGCCTTGGTCGGCAATCCCGGCCCGGTATCGCTGACCGTGATGCAATGTTCGCCGGGCCGTGGGTCGCAGGCAATGACGACCTTGCCGCCTTCGGGCTGGTTTTCCATCGCCTGCCGTGCGTTGCGCACCAGGTTGAGCAGAACGCGGTAGAACTGTTCGGGATCGGCCTCGATCCTCGTCTGCGGCGCGACCTCGTTGGCAAAGCTTACGCGGCTTCCCCCGCCTCCGTCGCGGACCAGCAATTCCGCGTCGAACACATCGTCGACCAGGGCGTGCAAATCGACGATGCGCCGTTCGGGCGCGGCTTCCTCGGCCTTGCCAAAGCTCAGGGTGCTTTCGCACAGGCTGACCGCACGATTGAGCGAGTTGATCAGTTTGGGCGCCGTGCGACGGACGGCGGGATCGGCGGAATTTTCCAACCGGTCCGCTATCAGAGTGGCCGTGGTCAGCATGTTGCGCAGATCGTGGCTGATCTTGGCCACCGCCTCGCCCAGCGTGGCGAGGCGGTCCTTTTGACGAAGCGCGGAAATCAGCCGCACCTGCATGTCGGACATCGCCTGTTCGGCGCTGCGAAATTCACGCAGGTTGGATTCGGGGCGGATCACCCTGTCGGGGTTCTGATAATCATCCCGGAACGCCGCCATATGGCCGATCACCCGCTTGATCGGCACACCGATGAAGCGGTCCACCGCCGTCAGCAGCAGGGATGCGGTGATGACCGAGATCAGCAGCGACAATCCCAGAATACGCAAGCCATAGCTGATCAGCGCTTCACGCAGCGGTGTTTCGGGCAGGGTGATCTCGATCGCGGTGCCACCGCCCTGCACGGGCAATCCGATCACCCGGATCAGGCGATCCCCCCCCAGGGCCATCACATACAGCGCATCGCTTATCAGTTCGACAGGTCCCGCCTGCCGCAGGTCATAGGTCTCCGCCACCATGTCCGTCATGGGGGAGGTCAGGACCAGTTCGCGCATGAAGTCGCGGCGCAGAACAATATTGGTCACCCCCGCATTGGCCAGAAGCTCCTGCTCCAGTTCCGGGGCAATCGTGTCGTTGGGTGTCGCAAGGATAGAGAGCGAGGCGATCTGCGCCCGCTCCAGCCGTTCCTGCAAATAGTCCGTGCGAAAGCGGGCGACGGTCGGCACGAAGATCAGGATTTCCGCAACCATGACGAAAATCACCGTCAGCGCGAGGACCCGTCCTGCCAGTGAGTTGAACATTGCGAGCGTCCCGGTCCGGTTTCTGCGCGGTACTGTACACCGCGCAGACCGGTTCCGTACAGTCAGCGGTCAGAGTGCGGCGAAACGCATCAGGTGGACATCCTCGTCCCCCATGATCTGCGCCGTCATCACCAGCCGCTTGGCCGCGTGGGCGACATCGTATTCCCATGTCATCGCGATGCCGCCATGCAGCTGTATCGTCTCCTCCGCCACCAGACGTCCGGTTGTGGCGGCGGTGTATTTGGCGGCGGCGGCGTATTTTGCCCCCTTGTCCGTGCCCAGATGGTGGCCGGCATTGATGACGGCGGATCGGGTCTGCTCGATCTCCGTCACCATATCGACGGCGCGATGTTGCAGCGCCTGGAACTTGGACAGCGGCACGCCGAACTGCTTGCGCGTCTTGAGGTATTCGACCGTAGTGTCCTTGCACCGCTCCATCAGGCCCAATGCCTCCGCCGACAGGGCCAGCAGAATGGTGTCGAGCAGATCGGTAAGGGCCATGTCCAACCGGGTCGCGGATGCGCCGTCGAATCGGACATCCGCACCGCGTCCGCCGTCCATCAGGGGATAGGGCGTCAGGTGCGCATCGGTGGCCTGCACGGCGAACAGGGCAGGGGTGTCGCCCTCCATCGCGGAGACGACGAAGATATCGGCGGCCTCAGCATTCGCCACAGCGACCTTGCTGCCGGTCAGAACGCCGTTTTCCACTTTCGCGCTCAGGCGATCCGGGTCGAAGGCTGTGCCTGCCTCGGAATGGGCAAAGATCGGTATCAAGGCACCGGCGATGACCTCGTCCCGCTGATCCTGTGTCAGCGCCGCCGCTGCCAGCGTGCCGTGGAAGGGCTCCACGACCAATGCGCGGCCCAGCCGTTCGAAGATCAGCGCAATGTCGGCACCTTCGCCGCCGAAACCGCCCTGATCCTGGGTGAACAGGGCGCCGATCAGGCCCAGTTCGGCCATCTCCGCCCACATTTCACGCGACCAACCGGCGTCGCTGCCCGCGATCTTCATCCGTGTGGTGTGGTCGTAGCGCCCGGTCAAAAACCGGTCGAGCGTGTCGCCGAGCATACGGCGGTCGTCCGTCGGGTTGAAATCCATGTCGGGTCCTCAGAATCCGAGCATCGCCTTGGAGACGATGTTCTTTTGAATTTCGTTGGAGCCGCCGAAAATCGACAGCTTGCGGTTGTTGAAATAGTCCTTGGCCGCCCACGCGGCGCCCTCCGGCCCGATTTCGGGGCCGTTATAGCCCTCCTCCAGCGCCTCGGAGATGAAGGGCTGCGCCTGCGGTCCCATCGCGCGCATGAACAGGGCGTTGATCTCCTGCCGAATTTCGGTGCCCTTGATCTTGAGAAGGGAGCTTTCGGCCCCAGGCGCGGCCCCCCCGGCGGCGGAGGCGAGAACGCGCATGTTCGTCGTCTTCATGTTCTCCAGCGCAATTTCCACGCGGGCGACACGGGCGGCGAACAGCGGGTCTGTGGCCTTTTCCGTCTTGCCGATGACGGCCTTCAGTTCCGCCAGCGCGGAGGTGGAGAAGCCGACACCCGCAATGCCCGTCCGCTCATAGGTCAGCAGATACTTGGCGAGGGTCCAGCCCTGATTCTCGGGCCCGACGAGGTTTTCGACAGGCACCTTCACGTCGCTGAACCAGACCTCATTCACCTCATGATCGCCGTCGAGCAGGTGGATCGGGCGCACCTCGATGCCTGGTGTCTTCATGTCGATCAGCAGGAAGGAAATCCCCTCCTGCGGCTTGCCCTCCTTCGAGGTCCGCACGAGGCAGAAGATCCAGTCGGCGTGCTGGCCCAGCGTCGTCCACGTCTTTTGTCCGTTGACGATGTAGTGATCGCCTTCCTTTACCGCCGTCGTCTTGAGGCTGGCCAGATCGGATCCCGCGCCCGGTTCGGAATAGCCCTGACACCACCAGTCGGTGCCGTCGAGGATCCGGGGCAGGTAATGCGCCTTCTGTTCGTCCGAGCCGTATTTCAGCAGCACCGGGCCCAGCATGCTGACACCGAACGGCACGATGCGCGGTGCGTTGGCCATGGCGCACTCATCCTCAAAGATGAACTTCTCCACCGGGCCCCAGCCGGGGCCGCCATATTCCTCGGGCCAGTGGTTGGCCAGCCAGCCGCGTGCGTGCAGCTTCGCGTGCCAGTCCTCCATGTCCTGTTTGCTGAGATGCTTGGACGTGCGCACCTTGTCGGCAAGGCGTGAGGACAGGTTTTCGTCGAGCCAGGCGCGCACTTCTGCGCGGAAGGCATCCTGTTCAGGCGTAAAATCCAGATTCATGCGATTTCTCCGGGTTCAAATCTCAACTTCAGTGAATTTCCAGAAGCCCCGCGGCCCCCTGTCCGCCACCGATGCACATCGTCACCACCGCCCATTTCGCGCCGGTGCGCTGCCCCTCGCGGATGATGTGGCCGACCTGACGCGCGCCGGTCATGCCGAACGGATGGCCGATGGCGATGGCGCCGCCGTTGACGTTCAGCTTGGCGTCCTCGATGCCCAGCGTGTCCTGAATATACAGCACCTGCGAGGCGAATGCTTCGTTCAGTTCCCACAGGTCAATGTCCGAGACCTTCATTCCCGCTCGTTCCAGCAGGCGTGGCACTGCGAAGACCGGGCCGATGCCCATCTCGTCCGGCTCACACCCCGCGACGGCGAAACCACGGAAGGTGGCGAGCGCCTGCTTCCCCTCGGCCTTCGCCGCGTCCGCCGACATCAGCATGACCCCCGCCGCGCCGTCCGACAGTTGCGAGGCGTTGCCCGCAGTGATGAAGTTGCCCTCACCGCGCACCGGCTCCAACGAGGCAAGGCCTTCGAGCGTGGTCTGGGGCCGGTTGCAGGTGTCGTGATCGACGTTGACGGTTTTCTCGGAGATCTCCTTCGTCTCCCGATCCTGTACGGCCATGACGGTTTCGATCTTCATGATCTCCTCGTCATATTTTCCCGCCTCGACAGCAGCGGCATAGCGTTGTTGCGATTGCAGGCTATAGGCGTCCTGCCGCTCGCGGCTGATGCCGTAGCGTTGAGCCACGATGTCCGCCGTGTCGATCATCGGCAGGAAGATCTCGGGCTTGTGCTTGAGCAGCCACGGATCCTCGTCCATCGGGCCGGGTTTGGGAGAGATCATGCTGACACTCTCGATCCCGCCGGCGATCACGGCGTCTGCCCCGTCATTGACGATATAGTTCGCGGCCATGGCAACGGATTGCAGGCCGGACGAACAGAACCGGTTGACCGTCGCACCCGCGATGCTGACCGGCAGACCGGCGCGGATCACGATCTGGCGCGCGATATTGCCGCCTGTGGTGCCGGATGGATAGGCGCAGCCGATCACGCAATCCTCGATCATGGCGGGATCGATTCCCGCACGGCGCACGGTCTCGGCGATCACGTCACCGCCCAGCTTTGCACCGTGAGTGCGATTGAATTCGCCGCGTCCGGCCTTGGTTAGCCCCGAACGGGCGGATGATACGATGACGGCTTCACGCATGGTGGCCTCCCCAAAAGTTGTGTTTTGTCGAAGCTTAGCGTTGTTCACACACCATGCGCGCCTGACGTCGCGTCGCATGCGTTACGCCCTCAGCGCATCGCCTTCCGCACCCAGCTTGCCCCCTCGGAGGACGAAGCATCTTGAGTGTGCGCGGTTTCGTTCCCATATTGCATATCGAAGGTCGCTGCATCGCGGGGCCTTCGCTGTCGCTTTATGAGGACACTGACAATGACACGACACACACTTGCGTCGCATCCCTTCCTGCTCGGATTCGAGGAGCTGGACCGGCTGGTCGAACGCACGGCCAAGGCCGGATCCGAAGGCTATCCCCCCTATAATATCGAGCAGGTGGGCGAACGCTCCTACCGCATCACGCTGGCCGTCGCCGGCTTCGCTGAAGAAGACCTCTCCATCACGGTCGAGGATCGCCAATTGATGATCCGCGGGCGCCAGGTGGAATCGGAGGATGAGCGGGTTTTCCTGCATCGCGGCATCGCCGCGCGCCAGTTCAGCCGATCCTTCGTTCTGGCCGAGGGGGTGGAAATCACCGGCGCGGTGCTGGAACACGGATTGCTCAACATCGTGCTGGAACGCAAATCCCCCGACAGGGTGATCCAGACCATCGAAATCAATCGCGCGTAGGAGGGGATATCATGACGAACGAAATCGACACACCCGACCGGATGACTGAGCGCACCGTCTACGTGCGTCAGGTGGCAACCGCAGACCTGCCGCAGGAGGTTCGCGACCAGATTGATCAGGCCACGATCTATGCGATCCACACCAATACGGGTGAGCGGATCGCGCTGGTCGCAGACCGGGCGACGGCCTTCATCGTCGCGCGGCAAAACGAGATGGCACCCGTCAGCGTACATTGACCTATAGGAACGCCCCATGCTTTTCGATGAACCGTCTGTAAACGGCCTTTGAAAGCAGCTGTGAAACAGTACAGGTTGTGGCGAAGCGCAAGTTGAGGTTCCGATGTCTGCCAGACCCCCTATCTCCGTCTTTCTGATCACATTGAACGAGGGGGATCGACTGGGGCGTACTCTGAGCGCGGTTCGCGACTGGGCCGATGAAATCATCGTAGTCGATTCCGGCAGTACCGACGATACCATCGCTATTGCTAAGGCAGCGGGTGCCAAGGTTTTTCATCATCCCTTTGCGGGCTATGGGGCCCAAAAACGGTATGCTGAGGATCGTTGCACCCACGACTGGCTGCTGAACATCGACGCGGATGAGGTCGTGCAGCCCGATTTGCGGGATGAGATCGACGCGATCCTGCCCGATGCGAAGCCTGCTTTGTTCCGTATCCGCATCCTCAACGTCTATCCGGGCGACAGCAAGCCACGCCCCTTTGCCGATGATTACAATGTCGTGCGGTTTTATCACAAAGCTGCCGGTCGGTATCGCGACCATCCCCTTTATGATCGGGTCGTGGGACAGCAGGATGCGCCAGAAGTTCAGCTGAACGGCCCGATTTACCATTACTCGTTTTCGAGCTGGGGGGCTTTGGTCCAGAAAATCGACCCTCTCACGACGTTCCAGGTGAAAGCTGGAAAAGACAAGTCGCAAGGGTTGCTACGTGTGCGGCTGATTACCGAAATGCCGATGCAGTTTATCAAGGTGTGGGTGTTTCGACGCCATATCTTCGGTGGGTGGAAAGGGTTCGCATTCTCGATCATCGCGGCATTCGGTCGGTGGCTGCGCATCGCGAAGATGCTCGCCAAGGCCACCGACCGCTAGGGTCAGGCGACCTCTGCGCCATAGCCGAGGGGTTCGCTGACCGTATCCCCCTCGTTTTCCGCCAGAAAGCGTTCCGCCTCCAGCGCGGCCATGCAGCCCATCCCGGCGGAGGTCACGGCCTGCCGGTAGATGTGATCAGTCAGATCCCCCGCCGCGAAGACGCCGGGGATTGAGGTCGCGGTGGAATCCGGCTTCGTCTTGACGTAGCCGCCCATGTGGGTCTCCAGCTTGTCCGCCACCAGTTCCGAGGCGGGCGCATGACCGATGGCGACGAACACGCCGGCGCAGTCGATCACCTGAGTCTCACCGCTGCGCACGTCCTTGACCCGCACGCCGGTGACGCCCAGCGGCGCGTCGTCGCCAATAACCTCGTCCAGTTCGTGGAACCACAAGGGCACTATCTTCTCGTTCTTCATCAAACGATCCTGAAGGATCCTTTCGGCCCGCAACTCATCCCGGCGGTGGATCAGCGTGACCTTGGAGGCGAAATTGGTCAGGAACAGCGCCTCCTCCACCGCGGTGTTGCCGCCGCCGATCACCACGATTTCCTTGCCGCGATAGAAAAAGCCGTCGCAGGTGGCGCAGGCTGACACGCCGAAGCCCTTGTACTTCTCCTCGGACGGCAAGCCGATCCATTTTGCCTGCGCCCCGGTCGCCAGCACCAGTGCGTCGGCGGTATAGGTGGTGCCACTGTCGGCAAAGGCCGTGAACGGGCGCTTCGACAGGTCGAGCGAGGTGATGTAGTCGGCGACGATCTCGGTGCCCATCGCCTTGGCGTGGGCCTCCATGTTGACCATCAGGTCGGGGCCCTGAATCTCGGCGTTGCCGGGCCAGTTCTCAACCTCGGTTGTGGTGGTCAGCTGCCCGCCGGGCTGGATGCCCTGAATCAGCAGTGGTTCCAGCATGGCGCGGGCGCCGTAAACCCCGGCGGTATATCCTGCGGGGCCGGAGCCGATGATCAGCAGGCGGGTGTGACGTGTGTCGGACATGATATGGCTCCTTCGGGCTGGTCCACGATATAGCGACCCGGGCCGCCGGGTTAAAGTCCGATGCGCTCGATCACCATGGGCGCGATGCGATCGGCCTCCCGCAGGGGGGGGTAGGTCCAGTGGGCGGGGCCGTCCGCCGCGTCCCTGATAATGCCGCGCGCGTGTAGCGCCTGCTGGAACCGCGCGAATTTCGGGGCGAGCGGTCCGCCGCCGCTGACATAGAGCGGCAGACCCGTCGCCGCCGCCTCGCTGATCATGTTGACGCTGTCGCGGGTAACCAGGATTGCATCCGCCATGTGCAGCCATCCCGGATAGGGGTTGGGCGCGGAACCGTCCCAGACCGTCATCCGTGCAAAGCGTGCGCGCAGCGCGTCGATCACGGTTTGCGGCGTCCTGCGCGATGGCGTGGCGTAAAGGGTGTATCCCGCCGCTTCGAACCGGGACAGGTCCGCGATCAGGGCGTCGGTTTCGCGCGGACCGAACTCCGCGCTTTTCGATGCCCCCCCGATCAGCGCGACCAGCGCGCGGGGGGGGAGGGGGGGCAGCCCCTCGGCCGCCTCCGCGATCCGCTGCGGTGTCATGGTGTTGAGCGAGCCGAGCGTCGTGATGACATTCGGTGCCTCCAGTCCGTCATGCTCCGGTGTGATCACCAGATCGAACCAGTTCAGCGGTACGGTCGGGGCCAGGATCGCGACGGCCCTGGCACCGAACCTGCGGGCCTGCGCCGCCATCACGTTGCCACGCCTGCCGGCCCCGATGACCAGATCCGCCTGCGGTGCCTTCCCGTATCCATGGCGCGTCAGTCGCAGCGCCATACCGCGCCAGAACGGATTGACCTGAACGTCATGAACACTCATATCCGCTGCCTGACATCGCGAAATGGCCTGTGCCAGCCCCTCGGCCTGAACACGGTTCGCGGGTCTTCCGTCCGTGACGATCGCAATGTTGAGACGTTTGCGTGACAATTATTGCGTGTCCCTGAAATATTATTGCGTTCCCGTGAGCTTTTGCCTATCATACGGAAAAATTGGCGTGGGCTTCCACGTAACGAACCTAAAGGCCCCCATGCCCAGCATCAAGCTCGACCCGATCGACCGCAAAATCCTCGCCGAATTGCAAGCTGATGGACGTATGACCAACGTGGAGCTGTCACGCCGCGTTGGCATCTCCGCCCCGCCCTGCCTGCGCCGCGTCCGCGCGTTGGAGGAAACGGGATATATCACCGATTATCATGCACGCGTGAATGCCCGCGAACTGGGGTTCGAGGTGCAGGTCTTCGCGATGGTGTCGCTGCGGTCGCAGGCGGAGAAGGACCTTTCCGCGTTCGAGGCGGCCTGCCGTGCGTGGCCCTTGGTGCGTGAGTGCCATATGCTCAACGGTGAGATCGACTTCATCCTCAAATGCGTGGCCCCCGATTTGTCGAGTTTTCAAAGCTTCCTGACTGAGGATCTGACCTCGGCGGACAATGTGGCCAGCGTCAAGACATCGCTGGTGATCCGCAACGCGAAGAACGAGCCGGGCGTGCCGTTCGACGTGCTGGAAGCGCGGGTCGCGGACGGCGCGCTTTAATTGCCCTGTGCGGACCTGCGTGCGCGCACGATCTCACGAATTCCGTCCTGCTGCGTCAGTTTTTCAGCTGTATAGAACGCCAGTCCGCGCCGGTGGCGGTTGCTGATCCCACCGCTGAGGGTCGTCTGCAGCTCACAGACGGATACACGCGATCTGACGCCCGTAATCGACCTCACCCCGATGGGTCGTTCTGCGGAAGGAGAAGAACCGGTCTGGCTCCGCATAGGTGCAATGTCCGGTCCATTCCGCGGTGACCCCGGTATTGCGCAGCTTGGCCACGACATAGGAGGGCAGGTCGAACTGCACCTTGTCATCACTGCGGCCCCCGGCGAAGAACCGGGTGTTGCCGCCATCCTCCGCCAGGACGTCATCCATGAAATCCAGTCCGACCTCGTAATTGCGCTGGCTGATTGTCGGGCCGACGGTGGCATGGATGCCTTCACGTGTCGCACCCAGCGCCAGCATGGACGCGACCGTCGCCTCCAGCACGCCGCCCACGGCCCCCTTCCAGCCGGCATGGGCCGCACCGATCACGCCCGCCGCGCTGTCAGCGAACAGTACAGGCGCGCAATCGGCGGTCAGGATGCCCAGGATCAACCCTTCGTGCCGTGTCACCATGCCGTCCGCTTTGGGACGCTCCGCCGGAATGGCGTCCAGCGTGACCACATCGGGACTGTGGATTTGTTGCAGTGAGATCAGACTGTCGAGCGTGCCGCCCATCGCGGTCGCGACGCGGGTGCGATTGATGCGCACCGCCTCCGCCTGATCGGACGATCCCGGCCCGCAATTGAGGCCGCCGAAAATGCCCGACGATGCCCCGCCCCGGCGGGTGAAAAACCCGTGCCGAACATCGGACAACCCATCGGAGACGAGAATTTCCAGTGTCATCGGACTTGAACACCCTTGGTGGTAAAATTGCGAAAGCCGGGCAGGGGCGCATGTGCGCTCAGCCCCAATACCTTGAACAGCGTTCCCATTTCCTGCGGATGCGTCAACCTTCTATGTGCGGCGGCAATACCCGTATGGTGCCGGGCCAGTTGCTGCGCCCGGGCGGTGATGCCCAGAAGTTCCAGAAACGCGCCCTGATCCTCGATCCCGTGGGGCAGGCCCGCCGCGCGGATCAGATGCCCAAAATTCACATGTGCCGTCAGGTCAGCCTCACCGGGGGTGGCCAGCGGATTGACCGGCGCCTGCGCGCGCAACGCCTGCAGGGTATCGCCCGTGCCGTCGCGCGCCCCGTAATCGAGGATCAGTGCCGCCCCGCCCTGCCGCACCCGTGCGGCGATGTCGTGCAGGATCGGCGCGGCGGCGGGACACCATTCGACCAGCGTGCCCTCGGGCACACCGGCAAACAGATCGTCGAGCACAGGTTGCGTCGATGCCGGCAACAAACCGAAGGACAGGGCACCGTCCTGCAATCCCACGGCGCGTTCCGCCCAACCACGGCCCTGCCGCACGAACTGGCGGATCGGCAGCGCATCGAAGAATTCGTTCGCCACGAACAGGACCGGGCCATCGGGCAGATCCCCGACGCTGTCGTGCCATGTGACCGGGCGGGGGTGCAGTGCCTCACGCTGTCGCGTTCGCAGGACGGGCGACGTCTCAACCAGGTGGACCTGTATTGCGCTGTGAAAACCCGGCACCCGTGCGGTCGCGTGCAGGATGTCCGCCATCAGGGTGCCTCGACCCGGTCCGGCTTCGGCCAGAACCATCTCTCCACCGCCCTGATCCTGCCAGATCTGGGCCAGTGCCAGGCCGATCATCTCTCCGAATATCTGGCTGATCTCGGGCGCGGTGGTGAAGTCGCCCGCCGCGCCGAACGGATCGCGCGTAATGTAATAGCCGTGCTGCGGATGCTGCAGGCACAGGGTCATGTAATCCGCAATGTTGATCGGGCCGGACAGACTGATCTGTCGCCGCACGATGTCGCCCAGCTCGCTCATGCGTTGCGACGCGACCACAGCACGAACGCGATGCCGAGGGCGATCATCGGCAGGGACAGGATCTGCCCCATGCTCAACCCCGCCCATGCGCTGTCACCGAAGCGGATGACCTGACCGAACGGATTGCCGACGCTGACATATTGCGCGTCACCCTGACGGAAAAACTCGACGAAGGTCCGCGCCAGCCCGTACCCGATGAAGAACATCCCCGTGACCAGACCCGGACGCCGCAGCGCCTTGAACCCCCAGACCGCCAGCAGCAGAGCACCGAACAGCACGATCCCCTCCAGCCCGGCTTCGTATAATTGCGAGGGGTGGCGCAAGCACGGCTCCCCGGGGGCGAGGGGCCAGAAATCGGGGCAGGTCTGTGCTCGTGCGCCCGGAAAGGCGACGCCCCACGGCATGTCGGTGGGTCGGCCCCACAATTCCGCGTTCACGAAATTCGCCACCCGACCCAGCAACAGGCCGATGGGGGCGACCAGGCCGATGATGTCCGCCAGGCTGAGGATGGGGATACCGCTGCGCATAGCAAAGGCGACGATCGCCACGCCCATCCCGATGAACCCGCCGTGAAAGCTCATCCCGCCATCCCAGACGCGCAGGATATCGGCCGGATTGCTCAGGAAATAACCGGGCTGATAGAACAGGACGTAGCCCAGACGCCCACCCAGAATGATGCCGAGGATCGCCCAGGTGACGAAATCCTCCAGATGTTTCGGCGTAATCGGCGAGGGGCCACCCCACAGGGCATCGCGTCGCGTCACCATGGCCGCCACCCTCCACCCCGCGATGATGCCAACGATATAGGCGAGCGCATACCAGCGCAGCGCCAGGGTAAAGCCGAACACGCTGAACTGGAATGCGATAGGGTCGATATCTGGAAAGGGCATGGCCTACCTCGTCTTGGGCCTCATGTTGAACTGCGTTCCCTACCCCATGACAGGACGGGGAAGTCAAGTCACGCTTGCCTCAGGGCTGTGCCGCTCCCATATCAAATGCCACAGTGACAGGAGAATGAACCGATGCAGAGCAGAAACCGTATTCTGGACGATGTGAGCCAGTTGATGACCAACGCGATGGGCGTGGCGCAGGGCGCCCGTTCCGAGGCAGAGAATGCCGTGAAGAACCTGATGGACCGCTGGCTGGCCGATCGTGATTTCGTCACGCGTGAGGAATTCGACGCCGTTCGCGCCATGGCGCAAAAGGCCCGCGAGGAGAACGCATCCCTCGAAGCGCGGATCGTGGCGCTCGAAGCGAAGCATTCGGGGTAATCCTTTACGGCCTTCCCTCCTCGCTTGGACCGATGTGAGGAGGGAAGGTCATGGCCGGTTAAAGTGGGCCAGTTAAAATGACATGGCGACAGGGCTGCGAGCGAGGCCCGCGTCATGGCTTTAAGCAACGGTCAGGTGCGCACGTCCGGTGCGTCGCGGCCCGTGGCGGCCCGAATGCCCGCAATGGCCTCCGCCGCGTCGGTCACGTCTGACAGCGCCTCCTGCGGATCGCGGTCGAATTTCGTGGGGTCTTCCTCCACCTTTTCCAGATAGACCCGCAGGGTCGCACCCACCGTTCCGGTGCCCGACAGCCGCATCACGATGCGCGCGCCCTGGCTCAGCACGATACGAATGCCCTGATGCGCGGCGACCGAACCGTCCACCGGATCGGTATAGGAAAAATCGTCCGCCTCGATCACGCGAAGCGCTCCGAATTCGGTGCCGGGCAGACTGTCCAGCCGCCCGCGCAGATCGTCGATCATCGCCTCCGCCGCGCCGGCATTTACCCCCTCGTAATCGTGGCGGGAGTAGTAATTGCGCCCGTAGGTCGCCCAATGATCGTGCAGGATGTCGGCCACGCTCTGCCCGCGCACGGCCAGAATGTTGAGCCACAGCAGGACCGCCCATAATCCGTCCTTCTCACGTACGTGATCGGAGCCGGTTCCGGCACTTTCCTCACCGCACAGGGTCGCCTGACCATCGTCGAGAAGGTTGCCAAAGAATTTCCAGCCGGTCGGAGTCTCGAATGCGGGGATGCCCAGCTTTTCGGCCACCCGGTCCGCCGCGCGGCTGGTCGGCATGGATCGCGCCACCCCCATCAGGCCGTCGGCATAGCCCGGTGCCAGATGCGCGTTGGCCGCCAGCACGGCCAGGCTGTCGGACGGGGTCACATAGATGCCGCGCCCCACGATCATGTTCCGATCGCCATCGCCATCCGATGCCGCGCCGAAATCCGGCGCGTCCTGCCCCATCATGCGGTTCATCAATTCATGCGCCCAGACCGGGTTCGGGTCGGGATGGCCGCCGCCGAAATCGGGCGAGGGGGTGCCGTTGACCACAGTGCCGGCGGGTGCACCCAGCTGGGCCTCCAGAATCTCGTGCGCATAGGGGCCGGTGATGGCATGCATGGCGTCAAAGCTCATGGTGAAGCCGGATGCGAACAACTGTCGGATCGCGTCGAAGTCGAAGAGGAAGGACATCAGCGCCGCGTAATCCGCAACCGGGTGCACGACCTCGACCGACATCCCGCCCAGCGTGCTGTGCCCGATGGTGCCCAGATCCAGATCCTGCGTTTCGACGATGTGATATTCCGTCAGGCTCTGTGTGCGTTCGAAGATCGCCTGCGTGACGGATTCCGGCGCGGGGCCGCCGTTCGCCGTATTGTACTTGATCCCGAAATCCTCATCTATCCCGCCGGGATTGTGAGAGGCCGAGAGGATCAGACCGCCATCCGCGCCACGCACGCGGATCAGGTTCGAGGCAGCGGGCGTGGACAGCAGCCCCCCCATGCCGACGATACAGCGTTCGGCCCCATTGGCCGCAGCCATACGCAGGATCACCTGAATGGCTTCCTCGTTGAAATAGCGCCCGTCGCCGCCGATCACGAAGGTCTTGCCGCTGGCCCCGCCAATCGCATCGAAGGTCGATTGGATGAAGTTCTCCACGTAATGCGGGGTCATGAAAACCTTGGTTTTCTTGCGCAATCCCGACGTTCCCGGCTTTTGTCCGCCGATAGGTCTGGTTTCATGCGTAGCGGCCTGCATATGTATCTCCCCACGTTTGCGCAAAACAGTGCTGTAAACCGGGTTTAACCGCAAGGCCGCCCGGGTGCATTCCGCGAATCCAGCATGGTTTTCCTGCAATGTGCACTGCGGCGGGCCGGGTGGGGGTGCCCTCAAGTGCATTCCGCTGACCTTGCTCTCGATCCGGTGGCGTTCTATTCCTGAGCAGTGAAGTCGGGATTGAGGGTCTTGTGAGCGAGAACGGCATAAGCAGACTGGGCTGGATCGTGACCGCGCTGTGCGTGTTGCCGATGTGTGCCGCTATCGTGGCGGCGCTGCTGGGCGATTTGCAGACTTGGGAAATGCTGGCCGAGACCGTGTTGCCGCGATACATCCGCACCACGCTGATCCTGGTCCTGTGCGTCGCTGCCGGAACGGCGGTGGTGGGGACCGGCGCGGCGTGGCTGGTCACACTCTACGATTTTCCGGGCCGACGTTTGGTTGAGGTGGCACTGGCGGTGCCGTTGGCCTTTCCGGCCTATGTGCTGGCTTATGCCTATACCACGCTGCTGGATTATCCGGGTGCGGTGCAGACCGGCCTGCGCGCGCTGTTCGACTGGGGGCGGCGCGACTACTGGTTCCCCGAGGTTCGATCCACCGGCGGTGCGGCGATGATGCTGATCATCTGTCTGTATCCTTACGTCTATCTATTGGCGCGGTCCGCCTTCAGGCAGCAATCGGCCAGTGCCTATCTGGCGGCGCGCACCTTGGGTCAGACCCCGTGGCAGGCGTTTCGCCGCGTCTGCCTGCCGATCGCACGGCCCGCCATCGCCGGCGGCGTTGCCCTGACGGTGATGGAGACGATCGCGGATTACGGTACGGTCAGCTATTTCGGGGTGCAGACCTTCTCCACCGGGATTTATCAGGCGTGGTTTTCCATGGGCGATAGGGCGGCGGCCGCGCAACTGGCGCTGTGCCTGCTTGGCTTCGCCCTGCTGCTGGCAACGCTGGAGCGTATCCAGCGCGGGCGGGCGCGGGCGCATATGCGCGGTGTCTCGGGGCAACTGTCCGCGATGGATGCGACACGGCTGTCAGGTGTGCGGGCACTGCTTGCCTTCACGGCCTGTGCGATCCCGGTCATGGTCGGCTTTGTCATTCCCATCATCATGCTGGGCCTGATGGCGCTGAAAGCGGATCAGAGCCTGCTCGACCCGCGCTATCGCGCCTTCATGGCGAACTCACTGACGCTGGCGGGCATCGCTGCGGTGCTGACGGTAGCGGCCGCGACGCTTCTGGCCTTCGCCGCGCGCCTGCGACCGGGGCGCAGGACGACGGCGATGCTGTTGCTGGCCGGTCTGGGATATGCCGTGCCGGGCGGTGTGATCGCGGTGGGTCTGCTGGTGCCCTTCGCCCATCTGGATAACGCCATCGACGCAGTGATGGAGGCACGGTTCAACATCGACACTGGGCTGCTGTTCACCGGTTCGATCTGGCTGCTGGTGGTGGCCTATATGTCCCGCTTCATCGCGGCGGCCCTGTCGGCCATCGACGCGGGCATGGGCACCGTCGCGCCGAACGTCGATGCGGTGGCGCGCACGCTGGGCCTGTCGCCGGGGCGGGTGCTGACGGGGGTGCATTTCCCCATCCTGCGCGGCACGATGATGACCGCGCTGCTGATCGTGTTCGTCGATGTGATGAAGGAGCTTCCGGCCACCCTGATCATGCGCCCGTTCAACTACGACACGCTGGCGGTGCAGGCGCACCGGCTGGCGGCAGACGAACGGCTGACGCAGGCGGCGGTTCCCAGCCTGGTGATCGTGGCGTTCGGATTGTTGCCTGTGATCCTGGTCTGTCGCTCGATAGGGGAGCGTCGAACCGCCCGCCCGCGCCGCCGCCCAGACGCCGCGCAGGCCGAGGGTGTGCTGTAACCATGAGGGTGTGCTGTAGCGATACTGGCGCTCAGCCTCAATAATGCGGGGGCCGTTGATCCGACAGGGGCAGACCGCTGGCCTGATCCGCCTCCTGCTCCGCTGCGCGGGTCATCAGCATGTTGACGCGACGCTCCAGCAACTCGATCCGATTCGCCTGATCGGTGACGACCTCGTTGAGATCCTCGACCACGCGCAAGGCCTCGGCCAGGGCTTCCTGCATTCGGACCGTATCGCTCATACCGGATTGGGCACCTGACGCCCCGCCACGAATGCCTCGACATTATCCAGCGCCATGTTTCCCATCGCTTCACGTACCTCCAATGTGGCTGAGCCCAGATGCGGCAGCAGCACGGCGTTGTCCAGTGCGCGCAGACGGGCAGGGACGGCAGGCTCGGCCTCGTACACGTCCAGACCGGCGGCGTAGATCGCGCCGGACTCCAAGGCTTCGATCAGCGCGCCCTCATCCACCACATCCCCGCGTGAAGTGTTGATCAGAACTCCCGTGGGTTTCATCGCGGCGATCGCGGCGGCACCAAACAGATGCCGGGTATCCGCGCCGCCGGGAGCATGGATTGCCACCACATCGGCCTGTGCGGCCAAATCCTCGACCGTGTCGAGCCGTTGCGCCGGAAAATTCAAATCCTTGGCCGAGCGATTGTAATACAGGATTTGCATTCCAAAGCCGTGATGCGCCCTGCGCGCCATTGCCTGACCGATCCGGCCCATGCCGACGATGCCCAGTGTCCGCCCGGTGACGGTTTGGCCCAGCATCTGCGTTGGCGTCCAGCCGGGCCACGCATCCGCGCGGACCATCCGCTCCCCCTCACCGGCGCGGCGCAGGGCCATCAGCATCAGCGCCATCGCCAGATCGGCGGTCGCATCGGTCAGAACGCCGGGGGTGTTGGTCACGGTGATGCCCGCAGCCTGTGCGGCATCGGCGTCGATATGGTTGTAGCCGACGCCGAAATTCGCGATCAGGCGGCAGCGCGGATCACCGGCGAACATATCCGCCGAAAACCTGTCGCCCAGCGTGCACACCACGGCGTCATAATCGCGCAGCAGGGCGGCACGGTCCGTGTCATTCAGAGCTGTATCGCTGTCGTGCAGCTCCGCGCCCATGCCGCGCGCGCGGGCCATGACGCTGTCGGGCAGTCGCCGGGTCACGAAGATCTTCATCAGTGCATCCGTCCCCCGACGGGCACGGGACCGTCCGGTCCGACCAAGACAATCTCACCCGATGCGTCGGGCAGGCCCAGCACCAGGACCTCTGACATGAACGGTCCGATCTGGCGCGGCGGGAAGTTTACGACCGCCATCACTTGCTTGCCGACCAGGACGGTCGGATCGTAATGCGCCGTGATCTGGGCGGAGCTCTTGCGCTCACCTATCTCGCCGCCGAAGTCGATCCACAGCTTGATCGCGGGCTTGCGCGCCTCGGCAAAGATTTCCGCGCGGAGGATTTCCCCCACGCGGACATCGACTTTCATGAAGTCGTCGAAGCTGATCTCGTCGCTCACTTCGGCTTCGCCATCTGTTCCAGCTCCGCGATGGAATCGCGCATACGGGCGGATACGATTTCCCAGGCGCGCGCGTTGGCCTTTTGGGCCTCGGTCGCCAGTTCGGTGCTGAGATCCATTGCCTTTTGCACGCCAGCGGCCATGACCTCCTGCGCCTTGGCCGGATCGCGGGCGGCCTCGGCCGAGGTCTTGGCCTCGCTCATCATGGTTTTCATCATCTCGACCTGCTTGCTGAACAGATCCTTGTACGCCTCGGACGCGGCGGAGTTTGCGGCCTGAAACGCCTCCATGTTGCGGTTCTGCATGTCGCTGAGCGCAGCAGGATCGAAGCCCTGCATCTTGGGCATCATGTCCGCGAAGGGCATTTGCTGCATCATCTTCATCATCGCTTCGGGGTCGAAGGGGTTGAAGCTCTTGTCCATCGTCATTCTCCCAGTTCGCGCGAGCGGTCCGCCGCGGCGTTGACGGCCCGGCGCATCAGTTGCGCCAGACCGGTTTGGTCATCCATCAGGACCGCCAGCGCCGCCGCGGTGGTGCCCCCCTTGGATGTTACGTTGACGCGCAGTCGCTCAGGCGTCTCGTCCGCCTGCTCGGCCAATACGCCGGCACCTGCGACAGTCGCGCGGGCCAGGGTCATTGCCAGTTCGGGGTCCAGTCCCTGTGCCTCACCCGCGGCGGCCATCGCCTCGATCATATGGAACACATAGGCCGGACCGGAGCCGGAAACAGCCGTCACCGCATCCATTTGCGCTTCGTCCTCGATCCGCACGGTCTGACCGACGGCCTGCAACAGCTCCTCCGCCAGATCCAGCGCTTCGGCCCCGGCGGCGCCATTGCCTACGATCGCGGTGATGCCGCGCCCGACGGCGGCGGGTGTGTTGGGCATGGCGCGCACGATGGCGGCCTTGTCTCCCAGCACCCGCTCGAAATAGGCCAGCGTCGATCCCGCCGCGATGGACAGGAATATCGTGCCCCCCTGCGCCAGATCGCTGATCTGCGGCAGCGCGTCCGTCATCATCTGCGGCTTGACCGCCAGAATGCAGATCGCGGGATCCTTGGGGGGCGCCTCGTTCAGCCGCAACCCCTGTTGCGCCAGTGATTCGAGCCGGTCCGACGGATAGGGATCTATGACGGATATCGAGGAGGGCGCGACGCCGCGCGCCAGCCAGCCCTCCAGCATCGCGGATCCCATTTTTCCACAGCCGAGCAGGACAAGGCCCTGACGGTCAATTCTCTCCAGCGACATGGAGCCTCCGCAAACGTTTAAGGTCAGGCCCGACCATACGCCTGTGACATCGCGATTCCCAGAGCCTGCTGCGGACAGGCACCATCCTCCAGACTGATCTGGAACGCGGGATAATACCGTTCACATGCCTCGATCGCGGCGGCGATCATGTCGTCGATCTGGGTTCCGCTGGCGCTGGCATCGCCGGCCAGGTTCAGCCCGTAGCGAAACACGATCATGTTGTGTTCGGGCCAGGTGGTGAAACTGCCGGACCACAGGGTGTCGTTCGCCCCGTCGATCACCTCCAGCACGGCGGGGCGTCGCTCGGCGGGGACATCCAGCTCGAACGTGCAGACCAGGCGCAGCGTCTCGTCATGGGGGGACCAGGCGAGGCTCAGCGAATAGGTCTGCCAGCTTCCCTCGATGCCCATCGCGATCTGGTTGTCCGCAACGCGATCGAAGTCCCACGCATGATGCGAGGCGAGTGTTTCCACGATGTCGATCGGGTCTGCGTCCTCTGCCGTGAGGTAATGTTCCAGCGTGTCCATGCCGCGCTCCTTTTTGGTGCGCCCCGGCAGGATGGCCCGCTAGGGCTGGTCAGATCGTCGATATGGGCGCGTGGGATGCACGTGCCCTACCAGATATCGTGGTTGCAGATAGCGGCTGTGTAAAGCGTCAATTCACGACAGTCCGGTGACAGGATCGCTGATGCGATGTGTCCGGTGTCATGTCTATGAGAGGAAGTGGTACGCCCTACGGGACTCGAACCCGTGTTTTCGCCGTGAAAGGGCGACGTCCTAGACCACTAGACGAAGGGCGCATTCAGTGGCGAGTGGTCGTCGTCGCCGCGCTGTGAGGGGTTACTAGAAGAATCGTTTCAGGGGTGCAAGAGGCAAATTTCCGCTTTTTGCAGCGCGTTTACACCTGCGCGCGTATTCGCAGGATCGTTCGCTCATGCGTGCTGCCGGAAACCCGGTTTGTCCGCTATGCGCACGGTTGCGCCTGTTAAGGGTTCCACCGCGACGCGCGTCGGCTTAGGACAACGGCAGGATCAATTTCGGTTCCGCGCTTTGCCGCGTCGTTTCGCGACAGTGATGGGCGGGAGCGAACCCGCATAGATGCACGATACCATCGAGGAGACGACAATGCCCAATTCCGTACGCGACGCAGGCTTCTTCACCCAACCCCTGGCCGAGCGCGACCCCCAGCTTTATGGCTCCATGACTGATGAGTTGACGCGCCAGCGCGACGAGATCGAGCTGATCGCGTCCGAGAACATCGTCAGCCTCGCCGTGATGCAGGCGCAGGGCTCCGTCCTGACCAACAAATACGCCGAAGGTTATCCCGGCCGCCGCTATTACGGCGGATGTCAGCATGTGGACGTGGCCGAGAATCTGGCCATCGACCGCGCCAAGCAGCTTTTCGGCTGTGATTTCGCCAATGTGCAGCCCAATTCCGGCTCGCAGGCCAATCAGGGCGTGTTCACCGCGCTGCTGAAGCCGGGCGACACGATTCTGGGGATGAGCCTGGATGCAGGCGGCCACCTGACCCACGGGGCGAAGCCGAACCAGTCGGGCAAGTGGTTCAACGCCGTACAATATGGTGTGCGCCGTCAGGACAGCCTGCTCGACTATGAGGAGGTTCAGCGCCTTGCCACGGAACATCAGCCCAAGATGATCATCGCCGGCGGCTCCGCCATTCCGCGCCAGGTCGATTTCGCCAAAATGCGTGAGATTGCCGATTCCGTCGGTGCCTACCTGCTGGTGGACATGGCGCATTTCGCCGGGCTGGTCGCCGCAGGCCACCATCCCTCGCCGTTCCCGCACGCCCATGTTGCGACCACCACGACGCACAAGACCCTGCGCGGCCCGCGCGGCGGCATGATCCTCACGAATGATGAGGCCATTGCCAAGAAGGTGAACTCCGCCATCTTCCCCGGCATCCAGGGCGGCCCCCTGATGCATGTCATCGCTGCGAAGGCTGTGGCCTTCGGTGAGGCGCTGCGCCCCGAATTCAAGACCTATCAGGCGCAGGTGATCGCCAATGCGCAAAAGCTGGCGGACACGCTGATGAAGGGCGGGATCGACATCGTGACCGGCGGCACCGACACCCATCTGGTGCTGGTCGATTTGCGCCCCAAGGGCGTGAAGGGCAACGCCACGGAGCAGGCGCTGGGCCGTGCCCATATCACCTGCAACAAGAACGGCATCCCCTTCGATCCGGAAAAGCCAATGGTGACCTCGGGCATCCGCCTCGGCACGCCCGCAGGTACGACCCGTGGATTTGGTGAGGCGGAATTCGAGCAGATCGGCAAGCTGATCGTGGAGGTCGTCGATGGCCTGGCCGCGAATGGCGAGGACGGCAACGCCGAGGTCGAAGCCTCCGTCCGCGCGCGGGTAAAGGACCTGTGCGATCGCTTCCCGATCTACCCCGAGCTATAAGTTTGACGATCGAGGGCGGCCCCCAGTTGGTCGCCCTCCACCCACCCTCTCTCCTGAAAATCTGAAACACCTGTCTTCATCGGCCTCACGCCAAGGGAGGCTCCTCACGTTTTCCGCACAGTGGAAACGCGCGCGGAATAGGGGAACTCCTTGCGCGTCAGATGGTTAACGACTTGTTCAAGTATTTTTATTCAGCGTTTCAAGGAGCCCCCCATGCGTGGCGTAACCTATCACGGTACCGGAGATTTTCGCGTCGATACCCATCCCGATCCCATCATCGGTCATGAGCGCGATGCCATCATCCGCGTGACCTCCACCGCGATCTGTGGGTCCGATTTGCATATGTTCGACGGCTTCATGCCAGAGATGAAAACCGGCGACATCATTGGCCATGAATTCATGGGCGTGATCGAGGATGTCGGTTCCGGCGTTGGCAACCTCAAGAAAGGCGACCGTGTCGTGGTGCCGTTCACCATCAATTGTGGCCACTGCCATTGGTGCCAGAACAAGCAATTCGCGCTCTGCGATGAATCCAACCCCGATGCCGAAAAGCTGGCCGCGATCACTGGGCAGGCGGCCGCAGGTCTGTTCGGCTTCTCGCACCTTTACGGCGGCTACGATGGCGGTCAGGCGGAATATGTCCGCATCCCGTTTGCGGACGCCACCCACCTGAAAGTGCCGGACGGCTTGACTGACGAGCAGGTCCTGTTCCTCTCCGATATCTTTCCCACCGGCTGGCAGGCGGCTATGAACGCAGAGGTCAAACCGGGCAGCACCGTCGCAATCTGGGGCGCTGGTCCTGTCGGCCTGTTCGCCCTGAAATCCTGCCTGCTGCTGGGTGCCGAGCGTGTCTTCGTGATCGACAACGTGCCGGAGCGTCTGGCAATGGCCAAGGCTCATGGTGCCGAGATCATCGATCATTCGCAGGTCAAACCCTATGATGCCCTGATGGAGCTGACCAACGGCATGCTTCCCGAAAAGACCATCGACGCGGTCGGGCTGGAGGCGCACGGCACTGGCGTGATCGACACCATCTACGACAAGGTGAAGACCGCGACGATGCAGGAGACCGGTCGTCCGCACGTTCTGCGTGAAGCCATCATGTGTACGCAAAAGGGCGGCATCCTGTCGATCCCCGGCGTCTATGCCGCGATCGTGGACAAGTTCCCCATCGGCGCCGCCTTCGCCAAGGGGCTGACCTTCCGCATGGGCCAGACCCATGTCATGCAGCACGCCCCCACGCTGTTGGAGCACATTCAAGAGGGCCGCATCGACCCCACCTTCCTGATTACCCATCGCGGCAAGCTGGAGGACGCGCCGGACCTCTACGAGACGTTCCGAGATAAGAAAGACGACTGCGTCAAGGTTGTCCTGACCCCATAACGACCCTGACCATAACGAATAAGCGGTGGCCCCTTCCGAGGGACCGCCCCCACTTTGCTCTAGAAATATCCAAATCCACCGTCGCCGCGCTTACTTCCACTTGCGAAGGCTTTTCGACGGGTTCACGGCTCCCCAGCTTGCTTTGAGCGGTACACCGCCTGCGCTCCGGCCTTGTGCCCGCCAGCTTGCGCAGACAGACTCGGACCCTTCTCAGTATTATATCCACCCGCGATGGGCGCAATTCGACTTGCATCCGTGCAAAGCTCTCCTGCTCCTTTTTGTATTCAGTGCACGGCTGATCCGGGATAGTCAGGGGACGAATGACCGGCATCATGGCGGCTCTCCTTTTCGATCTGCTTCAAAGGTAGCCAGCCGACCGCGTGGCGCTCAGCCCCTGAAACCGGATGTGGATTTGCAGAAATGAAAACCGCCCCCGACTGGAACGACCTCGCCTATTTCGCCGCCATCGCGCGCACCGGCGGTCTGTCGCGTGCGGCAGTCGAACTGGGTGTCAGCCCCGCGACACTCAGCCGTCGGATGAAGTTGTTCGAGGCAGAGCTGTCGCGCAGATTGTTCGTTCATGGCGCGGCGGGCTATACCCTGACCGCTGATGGTCAGGTCCTGTTCGAGCGGACCCGTACGATGGAGGACGCGGCCCGTCAGATTGCCCTGTGGCGCGATGCAGGCGCCGGCCGGGTCTGCGTCCGCATCTCCGCCGGAACATGGACGGCGCAGGATCTGGCCGAGAACCTGTCCGAGTACTGGACGGCATCAGCGCCCTGGCTGCCCGAATTCATGTATTGCGACCTAGATCTGGATATCGCGCGGCGCGAGGTCGATATTGGCATTCGCAACCGGCGTCCCGAACAGCCGTGGGTCGCGCGACGTCAAATCGGTTGGGTGGATTATGCTGTCTACGCTGCGAACGCCGATGTGCAAGGCTGGATCGGCGCGTCATGGAACGCGCCGATCACCCCCTCGATGCGCTGGGTGCTGGATCGTTACGGCGATGCAGTGACGGCGAAGGCCAACACGCCGCATCTGGCCGCGACGCTGGCCCGCGCCGGGATCGGGCGAATCGTCCTGCCGACCTTCGTGGGCGGGCGCATGGAGGGGCTCACCTGCCTGTCGGAGCCGATTGTCGATCTGCGCAGCGAACAATGGCTCGTCTCGCATCATGAGGCCCGCAACGAGGCCCCGATCCGCGCCGCGCTCGACGCCATCACGGATTATCTGAAGCGCAGGCCCTAGTACTGGCCTGACTTTGCTCTAGAAACATCCGAATCCTAGGCTGTGCTTACTTCCGCTTGCGAAGGCTTTTCGACGGGTTCGCGGCGCGCTTGTACGGCTCGCCAGCCTGTTTTGCACGCTGCACCGCCTGCGGTTCGGCTTTGATGCCCAACTGGTCGCGCAGGATCTTGCCGCGAATCTCCTCGACCTCGCCGTCCTTCATTTCACCCAGTTGAAATGGGCCGTAGCTGACGCGGATCAGGCGGTTCACGTCCAGTCCGACCTCGTTGAGCGCGCGGCGAATCTCGCGGTTCTTGCCTTCCTTCAGTCCGATGGTCAGCCAGCAATTCGCACCCTGAACCCGGTCGATGCTGATCGACATCGGGCGGAATTTCTCACCGTCGATCACGATGCCGCGTTCCAGCGGTTTCAAGGTCTGCTCCGTCGGGTTTCCCTTGGCGCGCACCCGGTACTTGCGCGTCCACCCGGTCGAGGGCAATTCCAGCTTGCGCTTCAACTCGCCGTCATTCGTCAGCAGCAGCAGACCTTCGGAGTTCAGGTCGAGCCGTCCGACGCTGAGCACGCGTGGCAGATCCTCGGGCAGGCGATCAAACACGGTCGGGCGGCCTTTTTCGTCCCGCTCAGATGTGACGAGGCCGACCGGCTTGTAATAGCGCCACATCCGCGGCGCCTCCGCTGCGGCCAGCGGGATGCCGTCCACCTCGATCCGGTCCGCGGCGGTGACGTTCAGCGCGGGGCTGTCGATGCTCTTGCCGTTCACGCGCACGCGCCCCTCACCGATCAGGCGCTCGGCCTCGCGGCGGGAGGCGCGACCGGCGCGCGCCATGCGTTTGGCGATCCGCTCGCCCTGAGGTGTGGTACTGGTCATCCGCTTCGCATACGCGCGGCAAGCGTTTGGCGCAATGGTGGGTGTGGGGGCAGATGCCTCCGGCGGGGATATTTGGGGAAAGTGAATGGGCTTGCACGGGGCGCCGGGGACTTGCACGCTTCGTGGGGGGCGGGCAGACAGGGGCATGACACGTTTCAACTCCCATATGGATGCAGCATTTGTCCAGGCGCAGGCCGCCGCGGCGCTGGGTGAGGTGCCGGTTGGCGCGGTCATCACGTTGAACGGACAGGTGATCGCGGCCGCAGGCAACCGGACGCGGACGCTGAACGACCCCACCGCCCATGCCGAGATTCTGGCGATCCGCGCCGCCTGTGATGTGCTGGGACAGGAGCGGCTGACGGGGGCCGATCTGCATGTGACGCTGGAACCGTGCCCGATGTGCGCCGGTGCCATCGCCGCTGCCCGCATCGCGCGGCTGTATTACGGTGCGTCCGATCCGAAATCCGGCGGGGTGGAGCAGGGGGCGCGGATCTTTGCCCATCCCCAATGTCACCACGTCCCCGAGATCTATCCCGGCATCCGCGAGGCGCAGGCCACGGAACTGCTGCGGGGGTTCTTCGCGACACGGCGCTGAGCCGCGCTCCCTTGACTTCGCAGCCCCGGCGCGGTGTATCGGCGCGGACCGTCCGCATCCAGCGCACGCCCATCCGGGAGAGATAAAATGCACGCCTATCGTAGCCATACCTGCGCCGACCTCCGCTCCACCAATGTGGGCGACGATATCCGTCTTGCGGGCTGGGTCCATCGGGTTCGCGATCACGGCGGCGTGCTGTTCATCGACCTGCGCGACCATTACGGCATGACGCAGGTTCTGGCCGACAGCGACAGCCCGGTGTTTTCCGAGTTGGAGAAGGTCCGCTCCGAATGGGTGATCCGCATTGACGGCACGGTCAAGGCGCGCGACCCCGAACTGGTGAACCCCAATATCCCGACCGGAGAGATCGAGGTCTATGTGCGCGGTCTCGAAGTGCTGGGCAAGGCGGACGAACTGCCGCTGCCGGTCTTTGGCGATCAGGACTACCCTGAGGAAACGCGCCTGAAATACCGCTTCCTCGACCTGCGGCGCCAGTCGCTGCATGACAACATCATCCTGCGGTCGGACGTGGTGAAGTCGATTCGCAAGCGGATGTGGGACATCGACTTCAACGAATTCCAGACGCCGATCATCACGGCGAGCAGCCCCGAGGGCGCGCGCGATTTCCTCGTGCCGTCGCGCCTGCATCCGGGCAAGTTCTACGCGCTGCCGCAGGCCCCGCAGCAGTTCAAGCAGCTGATCATGGTTGGCGGTTTCGACAAGTATTTCCAGATCGCGCCCTGTTTCCGCGACGAGGACCCGCGCGCCGACCGCTCCCCCACCGATTTCTACCAGCTGGACGTGGAGATGAGCTTCGTCGAGCAGGAGGACATCTTCGCCACCGTGCAGCCCGTCATCCAGGGTGTGTTTGAGGAGTTTGGCGGCGGACGCAAGGTCGACACCGACTGGCCCCGCATTCCGTATGCCGAGGCGCTGGCCAAATACGGCTCGGACAAGCCCGACCTGCGCAACCCGATCATCATGCAGGACGTGTCCGAGCATTTCGCAGGCTCCGGCTTCGCGATCTTCGCCAAATTGTTGGAGCAGGAGGGCACGCAGGTCCGCGCCATCCCCGCGCCAACGGGCGGCTCTCGCAAGTTCTGCGACCGCATGAACAAGTTCGCGCAGGAGCAGGGCCTACCCGGCATGGGTTATATCTTCTGGCGCGATCAGGGCGAAGGGATGGAGGCCGCAGGCCCCCTCGCCAAGAACATCGGGCCTGAGCGGACTGAGGCGATCCGCCAGCAACTCGGCCTTGAGGTCGGCGACGCCGCATTCTTCCTCGGCGGTAAGCCCGAGGCGTTCGAGGGCGTGGCGGGCCGCGCGCGCAACGTCATCGGCACGGAGCTTGGCCTCAGCGAGACCGACACCTTCCGCTTTGCATGGATCGTCGATTTCCCGATGTACGAGAAGACCGAGGACGGTAAGATCGACTTCTCGCACAACCCGTTCTCAATGCCGCAGGGCGGGATGGAGGCGCTGGACGGCGATCCGCTTCAGGCGCTCGGCTATCAATACGATCTGGCCTGCAACGGCTATGAACTGGTCTCGGGCGCGATCCGCAACCACAAGCCGGAGATCATGTATCGCGCGTTCGAAATCGCGGGCTATCCCAACTCCGAAGTGGACAAGCGGTTCGGTGGCATGGTCAACGCCTTCAAATATGGCGCGCCCCCCCACGGTGGCTGCGCGGCGGGTATCGACCGTATCGTGATGCTGCTGGCGGATGAGGCGAACATCCGCGAGGTCATCATGTTCCCGATGAACCAGCGCGCCGAAGACCTGATGCTGGGCGGCCCCTCGGACCCCACGAACGAACAATTGCGTGAATTGCACCTGCGGGTGGTGAAGGAAGACTGATGATGAACGATCTGCGCGCTGCGGGTTTCGACATCGAAACCCGCAACCATGCGCAGGCCATCCTCGTAGGCGATTTTCCGGAGGTGGCCGCAGATCTCTGCGAAGTTCTCTCCAGTTTTTCCATCGAGGCGCGCGAAGTCATCGGCAGCGGTGGCGGTCAGGCGAAATCCACTATGCGTTTGCGCGACGCCCTTTACGACAAGGGCTGGCCGAAACACGAATTCGTCGTGCAGACCATCGTGGACGGGGTTGAGCGCGAAGCGATCAGCCATGAGATCGACCACATCCATCATGCCGCCGCCGGGACGCTGGCCCTGGAAATCGAGTGGAACAACAAGGACCCGTTTTTCGATCGGGACCTTGAAAATTTCCAGAGATTGCATGCGCAAAGTGCGATCTCTCTCGGCATCATCATCACGCGCGGCGCGAGCCTGCAATCCTCGCTGGAGGATATCGTGGAGTGGACCCTGCGGCGCGATGGCATCCTCGACGTTTCCGAACTGGAGGATTGGGGCATGAAGGAGCGTACCGCCCGCCAAAAAAGAATGCTCGATGCCCAGCTGGAAAAGCAGGTGCCCTTTGCCAGAGCATTCGCGCGGTCATTCGTGGCGGATAAGTATGGCCAGGCGACGACACATTGGGAGAAGCTCGCCACCCGTGTCGCGCGCGGTGTGGGCAATCCATGCCCATTGGTGTTGATCGGGTTGCCGGTCGGGGTCGTTACGGATTATTCCGCCGCGACGCCGGAATGATAGGAATAGGTCTTCCAGTCCGGTTTGTAATCCGCGTCCGCCTGATTTCCCCACGTGGTCCAGCCATCGCGCACGCCGCGACTGAACAGTTCCAGATACGGACCCCATGAGCAGCTTTCGATAAGCTCGTATTGTTCGTCGGGCTTGCGGGAATGTTCACGCTTTCGGGTCTGGATCATGTTGACCTGACGGCGGCCGGCGGCCTCGGTCCGAACGTTCTTGCCGCGCGTGCCGAACAGCAAAATCTCCGTTACGTTTCGAAAGTAGAACCCGACGCCACGCCCGTCGGAGCCGCCATCCTTGCGGATTTTGTGCCAGATGATGTTCGACTTGTATTCGAAACCCCATGCGGACAGGACTTTCAGTCCGTCGGGCAGCAAGGCGTTCGGCACCCACATGTAACAATGGGCACGATCCTCCAGATGCTCCGCCACGGGCAGGGCGCAGATATCGTCGAGGGTCATGGTTGGATAGCGTGCGAGCCGTTTATGCTCCGGCGCGACCTTTCCCGTGCGATTGGTGAATCGCCAAGGGGGATCCGCCATGACGCAGCTGAACTTGCTACCGTTCAGGAACTGTCGCAAATCTTGTGAAGGGTTCGTATCCATGTCCAACATATTGCCCATCCACAGCGATATTCCAACCGAAAAGTCAGAAGAACGTTACGTGAACGAGCGTTGCGGATCCAGTATTATCTCACCTGCATCCTGACGCTCCGCCCTCGTCCAGCCAGGTTGTGATGTCGGTGAAGGTAGGCGCGGCACGCCGCAGATAGCCGTAGCGCGACATGGCGGAGATGATGTCGATATGGCCGACCCCTTCGTAGAGGCGCTCCTCCACCGGGTTGCCAGCGGCGCGCAGGGCGGCGCTCATCAGTTCGGTATCCTCGGCATGGACCGTCGTGTCGGCCAGACCGTGCAGCAGCAGGGAGGGCGGCTTCGGCCCCTGGGCGAAATTGATCGGCTGGCTGTCGTCGCGCGTGGCCTCGGGGAAGGTGACGCGGTGGGTTTCCTGTGTCAGCGGCAGGAAATCGTAGGGGCCTGAAATCCCGACAAAGCCCGCGAAATCGCAATTGCTGCGCCCCACGGCCTGCATATAGCGCGGGTCATAGGCCAGCAGTGCCGCGATGTGCGCCCCGGCGGAATGACCCATCAGGACGACAGGGCGATCACCCTGCAGAAAGTGATCCGCCGCCAGTGCCGCGTCCTCGACGAATCCCGGAAACACCGTTCCGGGGCTGAGGCGGTAATTCACGACCGCGACCGGATAGCCCGCATCCCCCAACGCGGTGCCGAGGAAGCGATAGATGTCCTTGGAACCCTCCATCCACGAACCGCCGTGCACGAACAGGATCAGCGGGGCGTCCACCCCCGCGTTCGCGGGTTCGTACAGGTCGTAGGCGTGACGTTCCAGCGGCCCATAGCTGAGGTCCCTCTGTTCGCGCACCATGTCCGAACCGGAGACGGAATTCAGAATCGTGACGGGGGAGCATCCCGCAGCGAACAGGGCGACGAAGAGGCTGGCGATGCGGCGCATGATATCTCCTGACTTTCGGATGACGGTAGCTGGTAGAGCCGTCCTGTAAAGCCGCGCAATACCGCGTCAGGTGGGGCGTGCGAGTTTGTAGACCATCTTGTCCAGACCCGTTTGCATCTTGGGTGCCATCAGTTTCAGCCCCTGCATCAACATCTTGCCCTTCATCGACGCACCTGCGAAATCCAGGACCACCGTCAGGTCGGTGCCGTCGCCCTCCTCGCTCAGTACGAATTCCAGGGTGATGACCAGCCCCTGCGCAGTTGCCTGATAGATCAGGCGGTCGGGGGCTTCGCGCACGGTGCACACCAGATCGGCCTCCACATCCGCGCCGTTCATCTGTGCCTTGACGGTCCATGCATCGGGGTCGGTGGGGATCACCTGCATGCTGTCGTTCAGGTGGGCGAGTCTGGCCGGATCGCTCAACCGGGCGTAAATGTCGGCGGGGCAATCATCCAGACGGGTTCGGGTCGTCAAGTTCATTTCAGGTCCTGTCTTCCAGCCACATATCGAGCAGATGGCGTGCAATGGCACCCCGTCGGGCTGGCATGATGTCCGGATCGCCACCGCCCATCGCACGCATGCAACGTTCGCGGCTGATCCAGATCGCATCCTCCAGCTCGACCGGGTCGAGTTTGATTTCAGTGTCCAGCGCCTCCCCCGCGCAGCCGATCATCAGCGACGCGGGAAAGGGCCAGGGTTGCGAGGCGAGATAGCGCACCGCCCCCACATTGACCGCGGTTTCCTCCATGACCTCACGTCGCACGGCGGCTTCGATGGTCTCTCCCGGCTCCATGAAACCGGCGAGGAGGGAATACATGCGCTTGGGCCATCCGGGGGAGCGGCCCAGCAACACGTCGTTACCATGGGTGATCAGCATGATGACGACCGGATCGGTGCGCGGGAAATGCAGCGCGCCGCAGGCGCCGCACATGCGCGACCACCCCCCCTTGATCGCGTCGGAGGGCTGGCCGCATTTTGCGCAAAAACGGTGCGAGTGGTGCCATTCCAGAATGCCCCGCGCCATCGCCGCGTTGCCGGCATCTGTTGGCGTGAAACGTACCATGTTGGCGCGCAGATCTCCGAAGGACGTGCCCTCCGGCAAGCCGGTGCCGTAATTTCGGGATGGATCGAGGAAAGTCGCCAGCTCCGCCGGGGCGCCCGCCGGTTCCTTCCACGTGGACAGGTCGGCGGCGAAACGTGGCGCGCCGGTCTGCGTCAAACCCAGAAAGATCGGCTTTTCCCGTCCATGATCCAGAACGGCATGATCGCTGGGCAGCCAGATCAGGTCCGGCTGCGGACCATCGCTGAGCAGCGGTTTCCCGCGCCAGACCGCCATCACACCCGCCTCGGGATGCGCCCAGGCGGCGGACAGGCCCGCCTCGTCCTCACGGATATGCGCGGCCCGGTCTATGTCCGCCCCGCCGAATGTCACCTGCTCGTCCATCACGCTCCGCCTTCGTGGTTTCGCTTCGCAGCTAACACGCACGGGGGCAGGGGGCAAAGGGGAAGGGGGCGCGGAGTGTACGATCTGGCCCTGCTGTCCCCCCATGCCTGAAGGTAGGCCCCTTCCCACCGACCGCGGGACGGTCTAGATGTTCGCCAGCACAGCAAAAGGGTCGCGCATGTCATTCTTCGGTAAGCTCAAGGATCGCCTGACCAAATCCTCCAGCAAGCTGGAGCAGGGTCTGGACGCCATAGTGGAGGAGGCACCGGCCCCCGAACCGCAACCCGCCCCGACACCCGATCCGCAACCGGCCCCGGTGCCCACGGACGCGCCCGCGCCGAAACCCGGTTTTTTCGCCCGGGCGCTGGGACGCAGCGATGCGCCGCGCCGGATCCTCGACGATGCGATGCTCGAAAGCCTTGAGGAAGTGTTGATCCAGTCGGACATGGGGGTGGAAACTTCGATCAATGTCGCCGCCGCGCTGGCCGAGGGGCGCTTTGGCAAGCGGTTGTCCACGCCCGAGATCAAGGACGCGCTGGCGCAGGAAATCTCTAAGATCATCGCGCCGGTCGCCCGCCCCATGCCGCTCTACGCAAAGAAGCCGCAGGTCGTGCTGGTGGTCGGCGTCAACGGATCGGGCAAGACCACGACCATTGGCAAGTTGGCATCCCAGTTCAGGGCGGCGGACAAGTCGGTGGTGATCGCGGCCTGCGACACGTTTCGCGCCGCAGCGGTGGAGCAGTTGCAGGTCTGGGGGGATCGCGCGGGCGTTCCCGTCCTGACCGCCGCGCAGGGGTCCGATCCGGCCTCCCTCGCCTATGAGGCGATGGTCCGGGCGGAGGCGGACGGTGCCGACCTTCTGATGATCGACACGGCGGGCCGCCTGCAAAACCGCGCCGACCTGATGGAGGAACTGGCCAAGATCGTCCGTGTGATTCGCAAGAAGGACCCCGACGCGCCGCACAACACTCTGCTGGTTCTCGACGCCTCCACCGGTCAGAACGCCGTTGGTCAGGTCGAGACGTTCCGAAAGATCGCCGATGTCACGGGCCTGGTGATGACCAAGCTCGACGGCACGGCCAAGGGCGGCGTCCTGGTGGCGCTGGCCGACAGGTTCGGCCTGCCGATCCATGCGATCGGGGTGGGGGAGAATATCGAGGATCTGCAAGCGTTCGATCCGGATGATTTCGCCCGTGCCCTGACCGGCGCCGATGCTTAGACGCGACCGGTCCGTCGGTTCGGCCCCCCATCTGTCGGCGGTTCCCGCCGCGAACGTGGTGCCGGTTCCCGCCGCGAAAGCGGCGTCAGTCCTTGTTCGAGGACAGTTTCTTCTCGACCCGTGTCGTGATCTTGCTCAGCAGCCACAGCACGATCAGCGTCATGATCGTCGCCTGCAAGGCCAGCATCAGTCGCCCTGTGCCGCAGGCCAGCCCGACCGCCCCGGCCAGCCACATGCTGGCCCCGGTGGTCAGTCCCTTGACCTTGCCGCGCGAGGTGATGATCGAGCCCGCCGCCAGGAACGCGACACCTGCCGTCACCGCCTCGATCAATCGCAGGGGGTCGAACTGCACGCTCTCGCGGTCGGTCGCGCCCATCAACTCGAACGCGATCAGGGCGAACAGACAGGCCGCGAGGGTAATCATGATATGCGTCCGCAGCCCCGCCGGATGATTGTCCGCCTCACGCTCCAACCCGATCATGCCGCCGAAGATCAGCGCCGCGAACATGCGCAGCATCGCGATGGCGGGCGGAACGGCCGCATTCGGATCGACGAATTCCCCGATGATCGTATCGAGCATACGAAAGTCCCCTCAGACATTTGCAGACAGATGACAGGTAAATCGCTTCGGCGCTGCGTCTATGCGCCGCGCCCCGGAACCGCCACCCTCGCAGGTCGAATGCTTGGGAGTTTTTCTGTGCAACAACAGTGCAGCCGCATTGCCACCGCAGCGCAGCCAACCACTTTCGCGCAGGTCGCGGCCCGATGACAGACTGGATCGCGGGTATCGAAGGCACCGCCGCAGGGCATCAGATGGCGATGATCCTTGCCCTGACCTCGGCTGTTGCGCACGCCCTGTTCGGCGCATTGCAAAAGGGGCGGCACGACCCGTGGCTGACTCGTGGGGCGATTGATATATGCTACGGGCTGATGGCCCTGCCGGTCGCGCTGTTTGTGTTCCCGCTGCCTACGCCGCAATTATGGGCGGTTCTGGCAGGCGTTTTCGTGATCCATGCAGGATATAAATGGCTGCTGGCGATGGCCTATTCACGCGGCGCCTACACGGTCGTCTATCCCGTCGTGCGCGGCACTGCGCCGATCATCACGGTTGTGGCTGCGGGGGTGCTGTTTCACGAGCGGTTCACACCCTTGCAATGGGGGGGGACGGCTTTGCTGTCCCTGGCTATTTTCGGCCTCGCCGCTGTGAACCTGCGCGCCGCGACCGTGGGGCGGGCCGCGCTGGGGGCGGCGCTGGGCCTTGCCGTCGTGACGGGAATTCTGACCTCGCTCTATACCGTTTATGACGCCTTTGGCATTCGCATGGCCGAAAACGCCTTTACCTTTCTGGCGTGGTTTTTTGTCGTGGACGGGCTGGGGCTGTTTCCCTGGGTCGCGCTGGCGCGGTGGAAACGCATGGAAAACCGGCCCGCTCCCGGCCCGCTGATGCTGCGGGGGCTGGTGGGGGGATTGCTCGGCTTCGTCAGTTTCGGCGCGGTGATGCTGGCCACCCGGCTGGACAAGGTCGGTGAGGCGGCGGTACTGCGCGAGACATCGACCGTCTTCGCCGCTGCAATCGGCTGGCTTTTCCTGCGCGAATATGTAGGACCGACCCGTGCCATTCTGATGGCGCTCATCGCCGCCGGAGCGGTCCTCGTGGAAATGGGAGGCTGACATGGCCGACGCGAAAAAAATGAATCCCCTCCTGAAGCTGGCATTGGAGGTCGGCCCCGTCGCCGTCTATTTCTACGCCTATCGCCGCTTTGCGGACGGGGTGACATATGGCGGAACCGAATATTCGGGCGTCGTCGCGGCGACGGCTGTTTTCGTGCCGCTGATCCTGCTGTCGCTGGTCATCAGCTGGATCCTGACGCGCACCTTGCCGCGCATGGCGGTGTTTACGGCGATCATCGTCGTTGTTTTCGGCGGGCTGACGATCTGGCTGAACGACGACGTGTTTACCAAGATGCGCCCGACGGTGGTCTACGGCCTGTTCGCCTTCGTGCTGGGAACCGGTCTGTGGCTGCAGGGGCGCAGCTATCTGCGCTATCTGATGGGGGAGGTCATGCCCCTGACCGAGGAAGGGTGGATGCTGTTCACGCGCAATTGGGTGTTCTTCTTCGCCGCGATGGCCGTGTTCAACGAGTTCACCTGGCGCGTTCTGGGTGAGGAAGCGTGGATCTGGCTCGACACGTTCGGGCAGATGATCCTGACGTTCGTTTTCCTCGCCACACAACTCCCCATATTGACCCGGCACGCAATCGAGGATGAGGACCAAGGCTGAAACGGCACCTCAGCCATGCCTGCTTTGTATGCGACATGACTGCCGCAACCTGTAGAGTGCGCGGATGATCTTCCTTCGTGGCATCTTCCTCAAAATCGCGTCGGTCGCGGTGTTCGTGTGCATGTCCGCAATCGTGAAGGCCGTGTCCGACACCGTTCCCGCGGGTGAGACGGTCTTTTTCCGCTCGATTTTCGCGGTGCCGGTGATTCTGGGGTGGCTGTTGCTGCAGCATGACAACCTGCGCGATGGGCTGAAGACGGCGAATCCGATGTCGCATCTGTGGCGGGGCGTGGTGGGCACAACCGCAATGGCGCTGACGTTCACGGGTCTGGGCCTGCTGCCCTTGCCCGAAGTTACCGCCATCGGCTATGCCGCGCCGCTGTTCGCGGTGATCCTGGCCGCGATGTTTCTGGGTGAGCAGGTGCGTCTGGTTCGACTGGCTGCGGTGTTCATGGGGCTGATCGGCGTTGGCATCGTTCTGTCGCCACGCCTGACGACGCTCAATTCCGACGGACTGACCGATGCGGAGACGCTGGGCGCGGTGATCGTCCTTGCCTCCGCCGTGTTTGTGGCGCTGGCGCATGTGTTTATCCGCAAGCTGGTCGCGACGGAGAAGACGACCGCGATCACGTTCTGGTTTTCCATAACCGCCAGCGTGCTGTCGCTGATGACGCTGCCGTTCGGCTGGGTTCTGCCGGGCCCGGTGACGTTCGGGCTGCTGGTCGGGGCGGGGTTGCTGGGCGGTGTCGGGCAAATCCTGCTGACCTCGGCCTATCGCTACGCGCCCACGGCGGTGATCGCGCCGTTCGACTATGCCTCGATGATCTTCGCGTTGATTCTGGGATACGGTTTGTTTGGTGAGGTGCCGACGGGCAGGATGCTGATCGGCGCGGCCATTGTCGTGGCCGCGGGCCTGCTGATTATCTGGCGCGAGCAGATGCTGGGGATCTCGCGCAAGGAGCAGCGGCGCGCGCAAACACCGCAAGGCTAGGCTTGCCCGCGCGGCCCCGGCCCGCTACCCCTCCGCCAACGGAGGGTGCCATGCTGATCTACAAGATTTTCCGACAGGCCGAATGGGACGCGTTGCGCGCCACAGGCGAAACCGCCGGTGCGCCGATCGACCTGAGCGACGGCTATATCCACTTTTCCACAGCTGAAACCGTGCGTGAAACGGCGGCGAAGCACTTTGCCGGGGCGGATGGCCTGATCCTCGCCGTGGTGGACAGCGACCGGATCGCGGATGCCCTGAAATGGGAGGTCAGCCGTGGCGGGGCGGAGTTTCCGCACCTTTACCGACGACTGGCACTGAGCGAGGTTCACGCGCACGCCCCGCTGCCCCTGCGGGACGGTGCGCATGTCTTTCCGGAGGGGATCGCGTGATCGAACGTGCGGGCCTGACCCTGCTGCACCGGATCGATCCGGAGCGGGCGCACCGCATCGCCATCCACGCCCTGCGCGCGGGACTCGTGCCGCGTCCCGGTCCTGTTACCCCCCCCCGTCTAGCCACGCAAATCGCGGGGCTCGACCTGCCGAACCCCCTGGGCCTCGCCGCCGGGTTCGACAAGAACGCCGAGGCCGTCGACCCCCTGTTGATGAGCGGTCTGGGCTTCGTCGAGGTCGGCGCCGCCACCCCGCGCGCCCAGCCCGGCAATCCAAAACCACGCCTGTTCCGGTTGAGCGAGGACCGCGCGGTCATCAACCGTTTCGGGTTCAACAATGACGGGATGCAGGCGATCACCGCGCGCTTGCAGGCGCGCAAGCGTCCCGGCGTGGTCGGCCTGAATCTCGGCGCGAACAAGGACAGCGACGACCGGGCCGAGGATTTCGCCCGCGTCCTGACCCATGCGGGGCCGTTCATCGACTTCGCCACGGTCAACGTCTCCTCCCCCAACACGGAGAAGCTGCGCGATCTGCAAGGCGCGCAGGCGCTGGCCAGCCTGCTGGACGGTGTAATGGTGGCCCGCGACGCGCTGGCCCGACCGGTTCCCGTCTTCCTCAAGATCGCGCCTGACATGGACGCCGCCGCGCTGACCGAGCTATGCGACGTGGCGGTTTCGGCGCAAGTCGATGCCATCGTCGCCACGAACACGACATTGCGCCGCGACGGGCTGCACGGCCCCCATGCGGGCGAGGGCGGAGGGCTGTCCGGGGCACCTCTACGCGATCTGGCGCAGCAGGTGCTGACGGATGTCTATCGCCTGACGCAGGGCAAGGTGCCGCTGATCGGGGTCGGCGGCATCGCCAGCGGGGCGGATGCCTATGCCCGCATTCGCGCAGGGGCCACGGCGCTGCAGCTTTATTCCGCGCTGGTCTATGGCGGCATGGGCCTGATCGCCACGATCCTGCACGATCTGGACGCGCTGCTGGAGCGGGACGGCTTCGCATCGGTCGCGGATGCGGTCGGGGTGGATGCGGTGAGGCCGGATGCCTGAGGCCACCGCGACATCGCCGCGCTTGCGCCTCTGGGGCGGCGTGGATAAGTCGTTCGCATGAACATCTGGGAATTTGCCAACCCCGCGCGGTTCACGCGCCTCGTCAGTCGTGTCCTGCCTTGGGTGGCGGGGGGGGCGGCGCTCTGCCTTACCGTGGGGTTGATCTGGGGGTTCTATTTCACCCCTGACGATTTCCGACAGGGCTCGACCGTCAAGATCATCTATATCCATGTGCCAGCCGCCTTTGTCGCGATCAATGCTTGGCTCATGATGTTCGTGATGTCGCTGATCTGGCTGATCCGGCGGCACCATGTCAGCGCGCTGGCCGCCCGCGCCGCCGCCCCCATCGGGGCCGTGATGACGCTGGTGGCCCTGCTGACCGGCGCAATCTGGGGGCAGCCGATGTGGGGCACGTGGTGGGAATGGGATCCCAGGCTGACCTCGTTCCTGATCCTGTTCGTGTTCTACCTCGGCTATATCGCGCTGTGGCAAGCGGTGGATGAGCCGGACACCGCAGCCGATCTGACCGCGATCCTGTGTCTGGTCGGCTCCGTCTTTGCGCTGCTGTCGCGCTATGCCGTGCTGATCTGGAATCAGGGTCTGCATCAGGGCGCTTCGCTGAGCCTGGACAGGGAGGAGAACGTCGCGGACGTCTTCTACCAGCCGCTGTTGCTGTCGCTGGCGGGGTTCGTGTTGCTGTTCGTAGCGCTGGTCCTGTTGCGCACCCGGACCGAGATTCGCGCCCGCCGCCTGCGCGCGCTGATGCTACGTGAGGTGGCCTGATGCTGGGACAATATGCACCGTTTGTGCTGGGCGCCTATGCCGTGACCTTCGTTCTGGTGGGGGGCCTGATCGTGCAATCCGTCCTGCGCTCCGCCCGCGTACGTGCAGCCCTCAGCAAGGTGGAGCGCAAGAATGGCCGGTAAAAACCTTTCCCCCATCCTGATCGTGCCGGTGCTGGCCGCCGCCGTGCTGGGAACCTTCCTGTGGGCGATGCTGCGCGACAATCCTGATGAGCTGCCTTCGCAATTCATCGCGCAGACCGCCCCCCCGCTGGATGTCGAGCCGTTCGAGGGCACCCTGCCGGATCTGGGGGGGGAGGTCATGCTGGTGAATTTCTGGGCCAGTTGGTGCGGCCCCTGCCGGATCGAGCATCCCGTGCTGATGGATCTGGCGGCGGAGGGGATCCCCATCGTCGGCATCAACTATAAGGACGATCCCGCGAACGCTCGTGCATTCCTCGACGAACTGGGCGATCCATATGAGGCGATCGGTGCCGACAGCACGGGGCGCACCGGCATTGACTGGGGGCTGTACGGGGTGCCCGAAACCTTCGTCATCGACGCGGAGGGGCGGATCGTGCTGCGTTTCCCCGGTCCGGTCACGGCCTCCGCGCTGGCCACGCGCGTGCGCCCCGCGATCGAGGCTGCGCGTTAGTCGGGCCTAGGCCGGGATCGCGCCCAGATCAGGCTCCAGCCAGCCAAGCTGCCGCCGCATCGCGGCCCGCGCCAGTTTCAGCGTCATCGCCTTGCGCCGTGCACCGGGCATCTTTTCAAGCGGGGCGTCGCGCACGATTGCGGCATCGAACCGGTCCGCGATCATCAGGCCGGTATCTTCGGGCAGAACCTCGACCGGGAAATCCTGCGGCACGGCCCAGAAGAATCGGTCGCACCATTCCAGGTAGTTTTGCCATTTCGCATCCGACCTGAAATCGCCCAGAGAGCTCTTGCACTCCACGATCCAGATCTCGCCCTTCGCCGTCAGCCCGATCACATCAACGCGCAAGCCGCGCACCGGCGTGAATTCCGTCAGCGCGGTCATGTCTAGCGTGTCGAGATGCCGCCACACGCCGCGTGCAATCTCGAATCCGGGAGCCATGCTGTCTGTCATGCGTCCATTGGAACGTACGGGGAACGCGCCGTCAATGTCAGAGTCGACACCCCTTGCATCCTGCAGTGATCGGCATACCTTGTGTCCCGGCGGGTGCTGTTCTTCGCGTGAGGGCTCTACATTCACGAGGCCTTACTTTTTCTTGAGGGAACTGGCTCTGCGACTGGTCCTGGCCTATCGCACCTGGTGCCCACCTGGTTTTCCAGGTCCCGAGAATAAGTTGCCCAACGGTTGCTACGGGCCCGCCACTTGATTCCCTGCGGTTTGCGACGTTAGCGTCGCGGGATGACCGACACCAAATCCGACCTTAGAAAACGCGCCTTCGCGGCACGCAAGGCTGCTCATGCCGCGGGCCAGGGGGCAGGGCAGGGGAACGCGACGTCTCATCTGCTGGCGGAGGTTCTGCGCCAGCCCCCCGGGATCGTCGCCGCCTACATGCCCATCCGGACGGAGATCGACCCGCTGCCTGCCATGCGCACGCTGGCCGAGCAGGGGCACACGCTGTGCGTGCCGGTCATCAGGGCCAAGGCCGCGCCGCTGCAATTTCACGTCTGGACGCCGCGCGGGGTGATGATTTCCGGCCCGTTCGGGGCGCTGGTGCCCGAAACGGGTCAGGGGGTGCAGCCCGATACGCTGATCGTGCCGCTCGTCGCCTTCGACGATGCGGGGCACCGGTTGGGCTATGGCGGCGGGTTCTATGACCGCACCTTGCAGAAGCTGCGGGCGATGAAACCCGTCCGCGCCATCGGTTTCGCGTATGCGGCCCAGCGGATGCCATTGATCGTCGAATCCACGGATCAGCCGCTGGACGTGATCGTGACCGAGCATGGCTCCCTTGCGCCGTCGGCCGTCAAAGGCTAATCCGGCACCATGCGTATTCTGTTTCTTGGCGATGTCATGGGCCGCTCCGGCCGCCGCGCGATCAGCGAGGGCCTCGCCGACCTTCGCGCGCGCCTGAAAACCGATTTCGTCGTCGTGAACGGTGAGAACGCTTCGGGCGGTATGGGCCTGACCGGCGCGCATGCGAACCTGCTGTTCGAGGCAGGGGCGGATTGCGTCACGCTGGGCGATCACGCCTTCGATCAAAAGGACATGTTGACCCATATCGCGGGCGATGACCGTATCGTGCGCCCGCTGAACTTCGCCAAGGATGCGCCGGGACGCGGCGCGCGGATTTTCGAGGTTAGCCGGGGCCGGTCGATCATGGTGGTGCAGGCATTGGGCCAGGTCTTCATGAAACGTCCCTTCGCTGATCCCTTCTCCGCGTTGGAGGCGGAGTTGAAGCGCGTTCCCATGGGCGCGCGGGTCAACGCCACGCTGGTGGATTTCCATGCCGAGGCCACGTCCGAGAAGATGGCGATGGGCCATTGGTGTGATGGACGGGCCAGCATGGTCGTGGGCACGCATACCCATGTGCCGACCGGCGATGCGCAGATTCTGGGCAAGGGCACCGCCTATATGACCGATGCGGGCATGTGCGGCGATTATGACAGCGTGATCGGTATGGAAAAGGCCGAGCCGATGCGCCGGTTCATCACCGGGATGCAGAAAACCCGATTTACCCCGTCCGACGGGCCCGCGACCCTGTCGGGCTTTTTCGTTGTGACGGATGATCGGACCGGGGCGGCCAAATCCTGCCACCCGATCCGGGTCGGCGGGCGTTTGGGGCAAAGCCTGCCGGAAGCGTCTTCGGACTGATCGTCTTTTCCGCCGTGCACATATTCCCCCACGGGACAGTCGCGCCCCGGCGCACCGATCCCTACTTGAGTGCCACCCCGTGCTGCGCCATTGTCGGCGCAATGCGCTGATGGGGCCGCCAGAATGACCGAATTGATGTCTTTCCACTATGCCGGTGCGATTGCGGGCCTGCTGATCGTCTTCGCGATGTTCGGCCTGTTCCTGTTGGAACGCTGGCCGGTGGAGGTCGTGGCCATGGTCGCGGCCAGCACCATGGTCGTGACCGGATTGGTCGATCAGGACGCGGTTCTGTCGTCGATTGCCAACCCCGCACCGTGGACGATCGCGGCGATGTTCATCCTCAGCGGGGCGCTGGTGCGAACGGGCGCCTTGGCGGCGCTGACCCTGCCGATCGCGGCGCAGGCGGACAAGCGGCCCGTGGTGGTGATAGCCACTCTGGCAGGCTTCACCGTGCTGGCCTCCGCTTTCATGAACAACACGCCGGTCGTGGTGATGCTGATCCCCGTGGTTGTGGGTTTGACCCAACAATTGGGTGTGACCCCGTCCAAGCTGCTGATTCCCCTCAGTTACACGGCCATCCTAGGGGGGCTGCTGACGCTGATCGGCACTTCGACCAACCTTTTGGTGGACGGTGTCGCGCGTGAGGCGGGGATGGCCCCCTTCACCCTGTTCGAGATCACGCCATTGGGCATCGTGCTGGTTGTCGTCGGTCTGATCTACATGCGCATCTTCGGGCCGATCCTGCTGCCCGAGCGTCAGTCGATGGCCGGTTTCCTGACGGATCGCAAAGCGCAGAAATTCTTTACCGAGGTGGCGATCCCGGCGGGTTCGCGCCTTGTCGGGCGCCCCGTGATGGAGGTCGAGCTGTTTCGCCGCGACGGAATGCGGGTGATCGACGTGTTGCGCGGCGATGCCTCTCTGCGGCGCAACTTCCCGGATGTGGAGGTGCGCGGCGGCGACCGTGTGGTGTTGCGCACGGCGGTGAACGAGCTTCTGGGGCTCAAGGAAAGCCCCGACGTGGTCATGGTGGACCGGGCCGACGGGCGAACGATGGTAACGGTCGAGGCGCTGATCTCACCCGGTTGCCGTCTGGTCGGGCGCACGCTGGGTGGGTTGCGTCTGCGACGGCGTTACGGTGTCTATCCGCTGGCGATCCACCGCAGGAACCAGAACCTCGGCCGTCAGATGGACGATGTGGTCGTGCGCGTCGGAGATACCCTGCTGATCGAGGGCGACCCCGAGGATATCCAGCGTCTGGCCCGTGACGTCGATCTGGTCAATCTGGCCCAACCGATCGAGCGGCCGTACCGTCGGACCCATTCCCCCGTCGTGCTGGCCGTGCTGTTCGGTGTCGTTGCGCTGGCGACGTTCGGCATAGCCCCCATTCACATCCTCAGCCTGATCGGCGTTGCCATCGTTCTGGCGGCGCGTGCGATCGACAGCGACGAGGCGATGGACTTCGTGGATGGACGATTGCTGGCGCTGATCTTCTCGATGTTGATTATCGGGCGGGGCCTGCAAGATGCGGGCTCCGTCGATCTGATCGCAAATACGGTCGCCCCCTATCTGGGTCTGCTGCCACCGCCGCTGATGGTGTGGGCGGTCATCCTGATGACTTCGGTTCTGACGGAACTGGTCAGCAATAACGCGGTTGCGGTGGTGGTCACGCCGGTGGCGATCGGGCTGGCGCAGGCGCTGGGCGTCGATCCGCGACCGCTGGTGGTGGGTGTGATGGTGGCGGCCTCAGCCAGTTTTGCCACACCCATCGGCTATCAGACCAACACGCTGGTCTATGGTCCGGGGGGGTATCGGTTTACCGATTTCGTGCGGATCGGGGCGCCGCTCAACCTGCTGATCGGGGCGGTGTCGGCGTTCATCATTCCGCTGCTCTGGCCGCTTTGAGGGCGCGCGAACCGGCACCGTACGCCTTCGCGGAACCGGCCCGCGACCCCTCGCTTGAACACAGGGGCGCGCCTGACCTATAAGGCGCGCAGCATTCATCTTCTGCAATACGGGAGGCCCTTCATGGCCGGCCATTCCAAATGGGCAAACATTCAGCATCGCAAGGGCCGGCAGGACGCCGTGCGCTCCAAGATGTTCTCCAAGTTCTCCAAGGAGATCACCGTCGCGGCCAAGATGGGCGACCCTGATCCCGAAAAGAACCCCCGCCTGCGCCTCGCGGTGAAGGAAGCCAAGTCGCAGTCCATGCCCAAGGACAATATCGACCGCGCCATCAAGAAGGCCATCGGCGGCGATGCGGAGCATTACGATGAGATCCGCTATGAGGGCTACGGCCCCAACGGCGTCGCTATCATCGTCGAGGCGATGACCGACAACAAGAACCGCACCGCGTCCAACGTCCGCTCCACCTTTTCCAAGAACGGCGGAAATCTGGGGGAGACCGGCTCCGTCGGCTTCATGTTCGATCGCAAGGGTGAGATCACCTATAGCGCTGAGGTCGGTGACGCCGACACCGTGATGATGGCCGCGATCGAGGCCGGCGCTGAGGATGTCGAGAGCACCGAGGACGGCCACACCATCTATACCGACGCCAACGACCTGAACGCCGTCTCCACCGCGCTGGAGGCCGCGCTGGGTGAGAGTGAGAGCACCAAGCTGATCTGGAAACCCCAGACCACGACCGAAATGGGACTGGAGGACGCGCAAAAGCTGATGCGCCTGATCGAGGCGCTGGAAGACGACGACGACGTGCAGACCGTCACCGCCAATTTCGACATCTCGGATGAGATCATGGAACAGCTCTGATCCATTCCGCCGGTCCTGTTGTTCGTACAGGACCGGCCGATCGGCCTTCGCTCAGCCGGTGATCCGCGTCAGGTGCCGAAACCGCAGGGCCATCATCGTCACGCTGACGATGCTGGCCAGCAAAATGCCCTGATAGATGCCGATCACGCCCGCTCCGCTACGGATGCCGAACCAGTATCCGGCGGGCACCATCACCAGCCAGTAGCTGACCAGATGCATCGCCGTCGGCACCCAGGTGTCGCCGCGTCCACGGCAGGCATGGCTCAGCACTGACTGGTTGCAGTCGAACACCAGCGCCAGCGTCATCCAGGCCATGACCGGGGCGGCCGCCGCCAGCAGGACCGGATCGGTCGTGAACAGGCGCAGGGCTTGCATCGGAAAGGCTACGTAGATCACCGCGAACAGGCTGGCCAGAAGCGTGGTCAGCCCCAGCCCCGTCCACCCGGCCAGCGCCATGCCCCGCGCGTCGCCGCGCCCCCACGCATTGCCGACGCGCACCTGTGTCGCGGCTGCCAGCCCGAACGCCATCATGAAGGTCAGCGCCAGGAACTGGAACACCACCGCCTGCACGGCCAGCGCCATGGTGCCCAACCAGCCCACGAACAGCGTCATCATCACGAAGGCCCCGGCCTCGAAGCTGAACGACAGGCCTGCACCGTATCCGATGCGCCGCTGCTCCGCCGCCGTGGGGGCGTTGGGGGACACCTGACCGATGCCATAGCGGGCGCGATCCGGCAGGCGGTGACGGGTATAGAGCCACAGGCCCGCCGCCAGCAGGGCGGAGTTGATGACAGTCGCCAGCGCGGCCCCTTCGGCCCCCATCTGAGGGAACGGCCCGATACCGTGGACCAGCAGGATGTTCAGCCCCAGATTCGAGATATTCGCCAGCGCCACCGCGAACATGCCCACCATCGGACGGTGAAGCGATTCCAGAAAGGTGGTGGTGGCAAAGTAGATCGCAACGAAGGGCAGCGCCAACGCCACCAACCGCGTCACCGATCCCGCACTGGCCGCGCGCGCAGGCGTCTGTCCCAGCAGGGCAAACAGTTGAGGCGAGAATTGCAGCAGCACGGCCAGCGCGCAGCCGATCAAGGCGCCATAGACCACGCCGCGCCACCAGATCGTGCCGGCCACATGGTCCAACCCCGCACCCGTGCTGCGTGCGGTCAGAACCCCGATGCCCATGGTCAGCCCGCCCATTGTGGCGAGCAGACTGTCATATATCGACAGGCCCAGCGTATAATCGGCAAGCTCCTCGGCCCCCGCACGGCCCAGCACCATCACGTCCGCCGTGGTCAGGCCGACCAGCCCCATCCGCGCCAGCATCACGGGCCAGGCGAGGATCAGGGTCCGCCGAATGTGATCGGCAATGGTGTGATTTGGCAGGGTCGCATCGGTCATCCGTCCCGATACACCCGCCGCATGTCTGCGCCAAGTGCGCGGTTGTACCGGCGCGATTCGGGCGGGGTACTCCTGATCAGACCTCAATCAGATCCCCCGATCAGGCCAGAATGATCAGGCCAGAATGATTGCCCCCGAACGATCAGCTCTGGGCACCCTCAACGTGATCCTTGAAATCCTCGAAGAACTTGTCCGCCATCTTCTTGGCGAAACCGTCCACAATGCGTGAGCCGAGCTGCGCCAGCTTGCCGCCGACCTTCGCGTCAACGGTATAGGCCAATTCCGTGCCCTCGGGGGTTTCGCTCAGCGCAACGGCCGCCTGACCCTTGGCGAAGCCCGCCGCGCCGCCCTTGCCCTCACCCACGATGCGATAGCTTTCGGGCGCGTTCACATCCTCCAGCGTCACGGCACCCTTGAAGGTCGCCTTTACCGGGCCGACCTTCTGCACGACAGTCGCCTCGAAGCCGTCATCAGCTGAACCGGACAGTTCCTGACAGCCGGGAATGCAGGCCTGCAACGTCTCGGGATCGTTGAGTGCGGCCCACACGGTCGCGCGATCCGCGGCGATCAGGCGGGTGCCGGTAAGTTCCATGGCGTATCTCCCTTAACAGTTTGCGCGAACAGTTTGCGCGAATCCTAGGCGCGCATCGCGATCACCGCAACGGCCGTTCAATCCAGCGCATAGGGCAGGCTTCCCCGCTGGTCGGGATCAATGCGGACGGGGCGTTCCAGCGGCGGCACGGCGCGTTGATGGCATTGAATGCGCGGGCAGATCCGGCACGAGACGCCGATCGGTTCGAATGATGGCGCGCCATCGACCATACCGTCCGCATAGACCAGCTCGGACGCATGCGCGATCTCGCAGCCCAGCCCGATGGCTTGCCGGCGGACGGGCGCGTCGAAGCTGCCACCGCGTTTTGACACGTCACGCGAAAGGCAGAAATAGCGCACGCCGTCGGGGGTTTCGGCAAGTTGCCGCAGGAATCTGTCGGGCCGTTCAAACGCGGTATGGACGTTCCACAACGGGCAGGCACCGCCGAACCGTGCGAATTGCAGATGCGTCGCGGAATGGCGCTTGGTGATCGTTCCCGATGGGTCCACCCGCACGAAGAAGAACGGCACCCCCCGCGCGCCCGGTCGTTGCAGGGTGGACAGACGGTGCGCCACCTGTTCGATCGATGCGCCGAAGTCCCTCGCCAAACGCTCCAGATCGTGCCGCGCGTCGCGGGCGGCCTTTGCAAACCGGGTGTAGGGCATCTGCGCCGCTCCGGCGAAATAGTTCGCCAGACCCACCCGTGCGATGGCGCGTGCGCCCTCCGAGGTGAACCGCGCCAGATCCAGCGTGGCGTCGATCAGCTCCCCATGGGCGATCATGCCGATCTGATGCAGGGCCTGAAACACCTGGGTCTGCACGCTCACCGAATCCGACAGGGTCAGCACCGTGCCATCGAAGTGACGCACCGGCCCGCCCGACACGCGCCGCAAGGTCATGCCTTTATCCGCCATCCAGATCGTCAGGTCGTCCATGATGTCACGCCCGGTCAGGTTGCGGCTGGCAAATCCCTCCGCCGCGCGGTCGATTGCGTCGATGTAATTGTCGCAATAGTGGAAGAAGTCGCGGACCTCCTCCCACGGTTGCGGGACCAGCCCGGTATGGGCGAGCTTCTCATCCAGCGTGGCGAGACGCTCGGTCGTTTCCTTGTGCTGCCGATGCAGTTTGAGAAAGGCCCGCGCCAATGCGGGTGCATTGCTGGCGGTCAGTGTCAGATCCGCCTGTGGAACGTCGTCGAATTCGGGGTCGGCCAGGGCCTCACGCATGTCGGTGGCGATGCGCTCGGCCTCACCGGCCTCCAATGTCGTGATGTCATAGGCGAATTCACGGGCCAGCGCCAACAGGACGGAGGAGGCGACGGGCCTGTGATTGTTCTCCATCTGGTTGAGATAGCTGAGCGAGACGCCCAGACGCGCGGCGAATGCCTTTTGCGTCAGCTCATGCGTCCTGCGCAATTCGCGGAGTTTCGCCCCGGCATAGAGTTTCGTGCGCGCCATCTTACCTTATCCGGTTTGCAAATTCGCAATTCGCAGTGTGGATATCAGATAAACTATGCAAATCCACGTGATTTTGGTTTCAAGCTGGCCTTCGCCCGGCTAGTCTGAGGGCAAATCAGGCTTGCGGAGGGCCCCGTGAAGGACATTCTCGATCAACTCGAACAACGCCGTGCAGATGCCCGCCTTGGGGGCGGTCAGGCGCGGATCGACCGGCAGCACCAGAATGGGAAGCTGACGGCGCGCGAACGTCTGGACGTGCTGCTCGATCCGGGCAGCTTCGAGGAATACGACATGTTTGTCGCGCATCGCGCGGTCGATTTCGGGATGGAGCAGCAAAAATACCCCGGCGACGGCGTCGTCACCGGCTGGGGCACGATCAATGGACGGCAGGTCTATGTGTTCAGTCAGGATTTCACTGTCCTCGGCGGCTCCCTGTCCGAAACCCACGCGCAGAAGATTTGCAAGATCATGGACATGGCGCTGCAAAACGGCGCTCCTGTGATCGGTCTGAACGATTCGGGCGGCGCGCGTATTCAGGAGGGGGTCGCCTCCCTCGCCGGATATGCCGAGGTGTTCCAGCGCAATATCGAGGCCTCGGGCGTCATCCCGCAGATCTCCGTCATCATGGGGCCGTGCGCGGGCGGGGCGGTGTATTCCCCCGCGATGACCGACTTCATCTTCATGGTGCGCGACAGCTCCTACATGTTCGTGACCGGTCCCGATGTGGTGAAGACTGTGACGAATGAGACGGTAACGTCCGAGGAACTGGGCGGCGCGTCCGCCCACACGACCAAGTCCTCCGTTGCCGATGCCGCGTATGAGAACGACGTGGAGGCCCTAGCCGAGGTGCGCCGTCTGGTGGATATGCTGCCGTTGAGCAACCGCGAAAAACCGCCCGTCCGTCCCTCCTTCGACGATGCGGACCGGGGGGATTATAGCCTCGACACGTTGATTCCCGACAACGCGAACACCCCCTACGACATGAAGGAACTCATCACGAAAATCGCGGACGAGGGCGATTTTTTCGAGATGCAGGCCGCCTATGCCAAGAACATCCTGACCGGTTTCATCCGGTTGGAGGGGCGCACCGTCGGCGTTGTCGCGAACCAGCCGATGGTGCTGGCCGGGTGCCTCGACATCGCGGCCAGCCGCAAGGCCGCGCGGTTCGTGCGTTTCTGCGACTGTTTCGAGATTCCGCTGCTGACACTGGTGGACGTGCCCGGCTTCCTGCCCGGCACCTCGCAGGAATGGAACGGCGTCATCAAGCACGGCGCGAAACTGCTGTTCGCCTATGGTGAGGCGACGGTACCCAAGGTGACGGTCATCACGCGCAAGGCCTATGGCGGTGCCTATGACGTGATGGCGTCCAAGCATATCAAGGCCGACGTGAACTATGCCTGGCCCACGGCAGAAATCGCCGTGATGGGCGCGAAGGGCGCGGTCGAGATCATCTATCGCAACGAACTGGGCGATCCGGACAAGATCGCGGCGCGCACCGCCGATTACGAACAGGCCTTCGCCAATCCGTTCAAGGCGGCCGAGAAGGGCTTCATCGATGAGGTGATCTTGCCCCACTCCACCCGCCGCCGCCTGACCCGCGCCTTTGCCTCGCTGCGCAACAAGAAACAGGCGCTGCCTTGGAAAAAGCACGACAACATTCCACTCTGATAGAAACCTACGTTTCGAAAGGAGGACAGGACCATGACCAAGGACCACGGAAAATCCATCAAGGACGATGAGAAATACGAGGCGCTGCGCGACGAGGGCTATTCCAAGTCCAAGGCCGCCGCGATCGCCAATGCGGGCGATTCCGCCTCTGAAAAGGGTGGTTCCAACCCGCCTTATGAGGAGTGGACGAAAGAGGAGTTGTACGATCGGGCACAGGAGCTCGACATCGAGGGGCGCTCGGACATGAGCAAGGACGAATTGATCGAGGCCTTGCGCAAGTGAGCCGGAGGGGCTGGCATATGGATCGCGGCGTGGACGTCCTGACGCTGGCCCGCCAACGCCCCGCCCGGTTCGATGTGGCGGCGCGCGCCAGTTTCCCACCGCTTCGGCGCGGGCGGCTGGCGCATCTGATCCGGCAGGACCTGTGGCGGGCATTGCAATCGCTGCGGGGCTTTTCGCCGGTGGTGCGGATCGCGACGGTGCCCGGCGGGCTGATGGTGACGGCAGGGGGCCGCGTGGCTGGCCCTGTCGCCCCGAACGTGCAGCGCCGCATCGCCGCCCTGTTGGACGATCCTGAACGTCGCGCCCGCTGGATCACGAACGCGCGTCTTGGCGACCCCGCCCCCTAGACGGCAGATATTCCGCGCGACCCGATGGGGTGATCGCGCGGTGGCATTGGAGAGAGACGAGAGATGAAGACGCTTTTCACCCTTCTGCTGCTCACGGCCCCCATCGCCGTGCCCGCATGCAAGGTCGATGCGATCCGGGCGGCGGTGCGATGACTCCGACGATATCCAGTATAGGACGCATTAAACTGCTGTGGAACGGTTCGCCTGCGCAGACGTTTTTCCCTGAGACATGTAGTTTCACAGGGTCAAAATCATGTACGCACGCCGTGTCATCGTCCTGTCGGGTTCGACAGATCAAAAGATCGGTGCCATTCCAAGTGTGGGCCCTGCCAGCGACTGATTGCAATCGGGGCGCTGCGCGGCCTCGATGCGCATCGCCTCTTCATCAAGCCCTTAATGGGGCTGACAGGAGGATAGAATGTCCATTTCTAAAATGCTCAGCGCAGGAGCCGTCGGTTTCCTGCTTCTCACCAGTGTCGCGGGATGCGAAGTGGCGACGGGTGCGGCAGTCGGCGCAGGTATTGGCGCGGTTGGGGCCGAAGCAACCGGTAACGACGTCGAGGACGGTGCAGCCGTCGGCGGCCTGGTTGGCGCCGGGGTTGGCGCGGCCAACTGATTGGCGGGCATCCCCCCGTCTGAGGGGGATGCAATGCTGAAACATCGCGGCTTTCCGGGCCGTTTGCGCGGCACGGACTACCAATTCACGATTCGCCGTGCCGCCACGAAGGGCATCACGGAGATCAAGGTGCGGGAGCGGTATCGCGACCGCCGTAAACCTGATCTGGAGGCGGACGAGGGGTTCCTTGCCGCCCTGATCGAAGCGTTTGGCGATGAACCGTTCGAGCGTGGCAATCTGGATGCAGGTCGCCTGTCCTGGCTATTCGGTCGGGAGGTGGTTCCCGCCGAGGAACCGTTCGACGCTGCCTCCTACGAAGCCTTGTTGCGGGTGGACATGGATGTCGCCCGCCGCAACTTTCCCGATATTTTCATCTGATGCGCGCGGGGCTGTTCCTCATGTCGCTGACGCTCGGCGGGTGCACTGTTATATCCGTGGCGGGCGCTGGCATATCTGCGGTCGGCACGGGCATCAGCGTGGCGGCGGATGTCGGTTCCGCAGCCGTCGGCGCCATTGTGCCGGGAGGCTAGCTCATGTTTTCGATCCAAATTCTGCGAGGCCCCGTGCTTCGCTTCTTCACACTCTTTCTCACCCTGTCGATGCTGACGGCCTGCACGAGTGCGGGCATCGGCGTGGGGCCGGGTGGGGTAAATCTCAATCTGGGCGGTTCTGTCGGCGGCGTGGGCCTTGGGGCCAGCGTGCCCGTCAAATGATCGCCTGTCCGCAACTCCTGTCTGCCTGAACGAAAGATCTGCTCATGTTCAAGAAAATCCTCATCGCCAACCGGGGCGAGATCGCCTGTCGCGTCATCAAGACCGCCCGCAAGATGGGGATCGCGACCGTCGCGGTCTATTCCGATGCGGATCGTGACGCGCTGCACGTCCAAATGGCGGACGAGGCCGTGCATATTGGACCGCCGCCAGCCAATCAGTCCTATATCGTGATCGACAAGATCATGGAGGCGATCCGCCAGACCGGGGCGGAGGCCGTGCATCCCGGCTATGGCTTCCTGTCCGAACGCGCCGAATTTGCCGAGGCGCTGGCCGCCGCAAACGTCGCCTTTATCGGCCCGCCCGTCGGCGCGATCGAGGCGATGGGCGACAAGATCACATCCAAGAAACTGGCGGCGGAGGCCGGCGTTTCCACCGTTCCCGGCTATATGGGCCTGATCGACGATGCCGAACACGCCGCGAAAATCGCGGGCGAGGTCGGCTATCCGGTGATGATCAAGGCATCCGCGGGCGGCGGCGGCAAGGGGATGCGCATTGCTTGGAACGACGACGAGGCCCGTGAAGGTTTTGCCTTGTCCAAATCGGAGGCGGCAAATTCCTTCGGTGACGACCGCATCTTCATCGAGAAATTCGTGACCCAGCCCCGCCATATCGAAATACAGGTGCTGGGCGACAAGCATGGCAACTGCATCTATCTGGGTGAGCGTGAATGTTCCATTCAGCGCCGCAACCAGAAGGTCATCGAGGAAGCCCCCTCGCCCTTCCTGGACGAGTCCACGCGCAAGGCGATGGGTGAGCAATCCGTCGCGTTGGCCAAGGCGGTGGATTACTGCTCCGCTGGCACCGTCGAATTCATCGTCGATGGCGACCGCAATTTTTACTTCCTGGAAATGAACACCCGCTTGCAGGTGGAACATCCCGTGACGGAGCTGATTACCGGCGTCGATCTGGTCGAACAGATGATCCGCGTCGCCTATGGCGAGCATCTGGAAATCCAGCAGGACGACGTGAAGCTGGACGGATGGGCCATCGAAAGCCGCCTTTATGCCGAGGATCCGTTCCGCAACTTCCTGCCCTCCATCGGGCGTTTGACCCGCTACCGCCCCCCGCAGGAGGTCGAGCGGCGCGTGCGCAATGATACCGGCGTCTATGAGGGCGGTGAGATCAGCCGCTTTTACGATCCGATGATTGCCAAGCTGTGTTCCTGGGGCGCGACCCGTGAGGCCGCGATCGAGGAGATGCGCGGCGCGCTCGACCGGTTCGAGGTGGATGGCATCGGTCACAACCTGCCTTTCCTGTCCGCCGTGATGGATCACCCGCGTTTCGTTTCGGGCAATATCACCACCGCCTTTATCGAGGAGGAATACCCCGAGGGGTTCGAGGGCGCGGCCCTGGCCGATACCGACGCAACCCGCCTGTCCGCCGTCGCCGCGGCCTGTCATCTGGTGCGCCAGCGGCGCGCGGGGCAGGTGTCCGGCGCGATGGAGGGACGCGAATACAAACCCGGTGCGGACTGGGTGGTGCAGATGTCGGGCGACAGCCGCCCCGTCACCGTCACCGATGCGGGCGATTGGTTGTTCAAGGTGACCATCGACGGCGCGACCCTGACCATTGACCTGACGAAATGGCGTCCCGGCGATGTGATGATCGACGCTGCGGTCGATGGTGTGCCCATGCCGCTGAAGGTCACGCGGATCACCGACGGCTATCGCATCGCGTGGCGCGGTGCCTCTCGCAAGGTCTTCATCCGCTCGCCCCGGGTGGCCGAGCTTGCGGCGCTGATGCCCGAGAAGCTGCCGCCTGATACGTCCAAGATGCTGCTGTGCCCCATGCCCGGTCTGGTCATGTCCATCGCCGTGGCCGAGGGCGATGAGGTGCAGGAGGGGCAGGCGCTTTGCACCGTCGAGGCCATGAAGATGGAGAATGTCCTGCGGGCTGAGCGCAAGGGAATTGTTTCCGCCATCAAGGCCGAACCGGGTGACAGCCTTGCCGTGGATGCCGTCATCATGGAATTCGAGTGACGTGACCGGCGCGACACCGCATATCCCGTCCCCCTCCCGCGCCGCATCAGGTGCGTGGATCGCGGGGGAGTCGGCGGTGTCGCGCCATTTACGGGTGAAGGCCCCTTCAGAAAAAATGTCTGACGCGGCTCAGCCATATGGCCGGCGCGGTGCAGCCACGTCAGATTCGCGTATGTTCGCTAAATGTTCTATTCTGACAGCTTCCCTGAGTCGCCCGGATCGGACCGATGGACCTGCACGTCAGCACGCTGTTTTTCGACATGACCTCCTATTTCGCCTCCGTCTGGCAGGCGGAGGAACCGGGCTTGCGCGGGCATCCCGTCGGAGTGCTGACCACGGATGCACCGGGCGCGGCCCTGATCGCCGCAAGCAGGGAGGCGAAGGCGCTGGGCGTCACGGGCATGATGCGCGCGGCCGAGGCGAGAAAGATTTGCCCCTCCATACAATTCCGGGTGGCGAAACACGATCTGTTCGTGGACTACCATCACCGGATACGCGACGCGGTGGACACCGTCATTCCCATCCATCGCGCGCATTCGGTGGACGAGTTCTCCTGCCTTCTGACCGGATCGCAGCAGGAGCTGAGCCGCGCCCTGTCCATCGGCGCGGATTTGCAGAATGCGATTCTGGAACAGGTCAGCCCCGCCCTGACATGCTCCGTCGGGGTGGCTCCGAACAAGATGCTGGCCAAGGTCGCCGCCGCCCTGCGAAAGCCGGGCCTGGACTGGATGCATCCGTCTGTTTTGCCACAGAAAATCGCGCATCTGCGGCTCAAGGATTTACCGGGCGTGTCCAAGGGCATCCTGCCCCGTCTGGCGGCTGCCGGCATCAACGATGTGACCGCCTTGCACGCCATGTCGCCCAAGGCCGCCCGGCATCTGTGGGGCAATGTGGAGGGGGAACGGTTCGTGCGCCAACTGCAGGGCGAGCATGTGGTCTATCCCGAAACCAAACGGCACAGTCTGGGCCATGGTCAGAACCTGACACCGCAAAACCGCACGCAGGACGCCGCCCGTCTGGTCGCCCGTCGCCTGTTGGTCAAGGCGGCCTCACGTCTGCGTCGGGAGGGGGTTTATGCCCGGTCTCTCCACATCTCCGCCAAGTGCGAGGGGCAGGGGCGCCTGTCCATCGATGGACAGATCGCCCCGACGCAGGACAGTTTCACCCTGCTGCGGATATTCGAACGGTACTGGGCGCAACTGCCGGTGGTGCGCCCCATTGCGGTCAGCGTGATGTTGGGCGGCCTGCAGGTTACGCAGGACGATCCGGGCGATCTGTTCAGTCCGACCCGCGCAGGCGAGCCGACCGGATCGGAGGCGCTGTGCGCCAGTATAGACAAGCTCAACGCCTTGTTTGGGCAGGATACGATCCGCTACGGCGAACTGCCCCCGCAGAAGGTGGCCTATACCGGCGCGAAGATCGCGTTCAACCGGGTGCCGGACCGGTCGGAGTTCCACGAATAGGGCCTGCTCGGTTCGTGGTGGCTCAGTTTGTAGTGGCTCAATTCGTAGTCGGGGGGTCGATTTGCAGCGAATCCCGGCCCCTCAGGGCCCGTTCGGCCTGCAACTCGTCCAGGCGCATCGGCGTCCTGTCGATGACACGGGCCAGTTCGCGCACCGGAACCGGATCGGGCTTGCGGTACTTCACCTCACCATCCTTGCCGATCAGCAGGAACTGGAAGTCGCGGGGGTGGAACCGGTCACGCAGGGCGCTGTCCTGCTCGGTATCCACTATCACCACGACGTCCCGATCCTCCAGATCGCGACGGCCCAAGTCGAATTCGCCAAGCTGTTCAACCACGCGCGGGTCGCGCGGACTGTCCGCGAAGATGATGATGGGGCGTGCCACCCAACGATATTCTGCCAGCGGATCGTCCTGCGCACCGGCTGGCAGTGCGATTGCGATAAGGGCAGCGGTCAACCTTCTGAGCATGAAAGCTCCTTTCAGAATGGAATATAGGCGATTTTTCGCGCAAGGGGAGAGGCCGACATGACGCAAACCCCCGCTATTCGTCGCACCGTATTCCCGCCGTCGCCGTGGACTAGGGGCCCTGCAGGGTCTCAGACCGCCCCGCAAAGCCCCCTGCATACCATAATTAACCCTGATATCAGAATGACCCGCCGGGATCGGAACGCCGCGCGCAACATGCGCCAGGCCCCATCCCCCGCCGTGAAGGAGACCTATGATGAGTGACTGGAAAAAACTGGCCGAGAAGGAACTGCGCGGCCGTCCCCTCGAAGATCTGACATGGCACACGGCGGAGGGGATCGACGTCAAACCACTCTATACCGCGGACGATGTCGAAGGGTTGGAGCATATGGGCGGCGTCCCTGGACAGGCGCCATTCACCCGCGGACCGCGGGCGACGATGTATACCGGGCGTCCCTGGACGATCCGGCAATATGCGGGTTTCTCGACCGCCGAGGAATCGAATGCGTTCTATCGCAAGGCGCTGGATGCGGGCCAGCAGGGTGTTTCCGTGGCCTTCGATCTGGCAACACATCGCGGCTATGACAGCGACCACCCCCGGGTTGAGGGGGATGTGGGCAAGGCCGGTGTCGCCATTGATTCCGTCGAGGATATGAAGATCCTCTTCAACGAAATCCCGCTCAAGGACATCTCCGTCTCGATGACGATGAACGGCGCGGTGATCCCGGTTCTGGCCTGTTTCATCGTCGCAGGGGAGGAGCAGGGATGTTCCATCGCGGATCTGTCGGGCACCATTCAGAATGACATCCTCAAGGAGTTCATGGTCCGCAACACCTATATCTATCCGCCCGAACCTTCGATGCGGATCGTGTCGGACATCATCGGATATACCGCGACCAACATGCCGCGCTTCAACTCGATCTCGATCTCCGGCTATCACATGCAGGAGGCTGGCGCGAACCTGGTGCAGGAACTGGCCTTCACCCTGGCGGACGGGCGCGAATATGTCCGCGCGGCGATTGCCAGCGGCATGGATGTGGATGCCTTCGCGGGGCGGTTGAGCTTCTTTTTCGCCATCGGCATGAACTTCTTCATGGAGGCGGCGAAGCTGCGCGCCGCGCGTCTGCTGTGGACCCGCATCATGGCGGAGTTCGAGCCGAAGAAACCCGGCTCCTCCATGCTGCGGACGCATTGCCAGACCTCGGGCGTATCCCTGCAGGAGCAGGATCCCTATAACAACGTGGTGCGCACGGCTTATGAGGCCTTGGCCGCCGTGCTTGGCGGCACGCAGTCGCTGCACACCAACTCGTTCGATGAGGCGATCGGCCTGCCCACCGCCCATTCCAGCCGCATCGCGCGCAACACCCAGCTGATCCTGCAGGAGGAAACCGGCATCACCAATGTCGTCGATCCGCTGGCCGGGTCCTATTATGTCGAGAAGCTGACGGCGGATCTGGCGGAGGCCGCGTGGAAGATCATTGAGGAGGTCGAGGAAATGGGCGGCATGACCAAGGCCGTGGCCTCCGGCATGCCAAAACTGCGCATCGAGGAAGCCGCCGCCCAGAAACAGGCCCGCATCGACCGGGGGCAGGAGGTCATCGTCGGCGTGAACAAGTATCGCCGCGACAAGGAGGAGGAGATCGACGTCCTCGACATCGACAACGTCGCCGTCCGGGGCAGCCAGATCGAGCGGTTGGAAAAGATACGCGCCAGCCGCGATCAGGCGGCATGTGACGCGGCGCTGGCCGCGCTGGAGACTGCCGCGGGCGGCACCGAAAACCTGCTGGCCGCCGCGGTCGAGGCCGCGCGGGCCCGCGCCACCGTCGGGGAAATCTCCGACGCAATGGAAAAGGTGTTCGGGCGCCACCGTGCCGAGGTCAAGACCCTCGCAGGTGTCTATGGAGCGGCATATGAAGGGGATGACGACTTCGCTCAGATCCAGCGCAACGTGGAAACCTTCGCTGAGGAGGAAGGCCGCCGCCCCCGGATGCTGGTCGTCAAAATGGGTCAGGATGGTCACGATCGTGGCGCGAAGGTTATCGCTACGGCCTTCGCGGATATCGGCTTCGACGTCGATGTTGGTCCGCTGTTCCAGACGCCCGAGGAAGCCGCGCAGGACGCCGTGGACAACGACGTGCACGTCATCGGCATCTCGTCGCAGGCGGCAGGGCACAAGACCCTCGCCCCGAAACTGGTCGCCGCGCTGAAGGAGGCAGGCGCAGGCGATATTCTGGTTGTCTGCGGCGGCGTGATCCCGCAGCAGGATTATCAGTTCCTGTACGATGCAGGCGTCAAGGCGATCTTCGGCCCCGGCACGAACATTCCGCATGCCGCTGCAAATATCCTCAATTTGATCCGAAAGACGCGGGAGTGAACATGCTGCCGGTCCTGCTGCTGCTGGGGGCCACACCGGTGCTGGCGCAGGAGGTCGTGCGTCCGGCGCCGCGCCCCTGTATCCTGGCGGAGTGTCCGCCCAGGACATTGCGCACCAGGACATTGCGCACATTGGGCGGTCCGGTGCCGAACGTGATCGGTGATGCCGATGACCAGATTTCGGACCGGGCCGAACAGGAGCCGGACGCCGCGACGCCCTTCGATACCGAAGCGGTCGGTCCGACGCGTGACCTGCTGCTACGCCGATTGGGTCGTGACGCGCCGCGCAATCGCATCGGTCACTATTGAGATCGGCCATTATTAGGAAGGTAGCGCCATGAAGATCAGACAGACCGATCCTTCCTCACCCGAAGCGGTGGCGATATTGCAGCAGAGCTGGCAGTTTCTGGACGCCCGGTTTCCGCCCGAACAGCGGTTTCGGCTGGATCTGGAAAGTTTGCGCGCCTCCAACGTGACCTTCTTTCTGGCGACGGAAGGGGGCATGGCCACCGGCTGCGTCGCCTTTGCGCAGCAGGGCGATGATTGGGGTGAGGTCAAATCCATGTTCGTCACCTCCGCCGCGCGCGGGTCAGGCGCGGCGAAAGCATTGTTGCAGGCGGTGGAAACCTGCGCCCGCGCGAAGGGCTGTACGTTGCTGCGCCTGGAAACCGGTGTGGGACTGGACGCGGCGCACGCGTTCTACGCTCGCGAAGGGTTCGTTACGATCGGACCGTTCGGCGCCTATCCCGACATTCCCAGTTCGGTGTTCATGGAAAAGAAACTTGCGCCGGATTCGGGTGACGACGAGGCGGCGTGCGGTTAGGTCAGATACAGGGCAGGTTTGGCCGATGGACAGGGGAACAACCGCGATGACCGACAACAAAGATGCGAACCGGCAGGCGAACCGGCAGGCCGCGCTCGATTATCACGAATTTCCGCGCCCCGGTAAGCTGGAGATTCGTGCGACCAAGCCTCTGGCCAACCAACGTGATCTGGCGCGCGCCTATTCGCCCGGCGTTGCCGAGGCCTGTCTGGAGATTGAGACCGACCCCGCCACCGCCGCGAAATACACCGCCCGCCAGAATCTGGTCGCGGTGGTCACGAACGGCACGGCGGTCCTCGGCCTTGGAAATATCGGTGCGCTTGCCTCCAAGCCGGTGATGGAGGGCAAGGCCGTCCTGTTCAAGAAATTCGCCAATATCGACTGTTTCGACATCGAAGTGAACGAGACCGATCCGCACAAGCTGGCCGATATCGTGACGTCGCTGGAGCCGACCTTCGGCGCGATCAATCTTGAGGATATCAAGGCGCCCGATTGCTTCATCGTCGAAAAGCTGTGCCGCGAGCGGATGAACATCCCGGTCTTTCACGACGATCAGCACGGCACCGCAATCGTCGTTGGTGCTGCGGCGCTGAATGCGCTGCGCCTGACAGGGCGCAGGTTCGAGGATATCAAGGTCGTCTCTACCGGGGGCGGGGCGGCCGGGATCGCCTGTCTGAACATGCTGCTGGCGCTGGGTGTCCGGCGTGAGAATGTGTTCCTGTGCGATCTGGCCGGGCTGGTGCATGAGGGGCGCGAGGCCGACATGACCCCGCAAAAGGCCGAATACGCGCAGCCCGGCGGCCCGCGCGGGCTGACCGACGTGATAGAGGGGGCGGATCTCTTCCTGGGCCTGTCCGGCCCGAACGTGCTGAAGCCCGAGATGGTCGCGAGGATGGCGGATGCTCCGATCATTCTGGCTTTGGCCAACCCCAACCCCGAAATCGACCCGGACGAGGCCCGCGCCATCAAGCCCGACGCGCTGATCGCCACGGGCCGTTCGGACTATGCCAATCAGGTCAACAACGTCCTGTGCTTCCCGTTTATCTTTCGCGGGGCGCTGGACGTGGGCGCGACGGAAATCAACGAGGCCATGAAAATCGCCTGCGTCGAGGGGATCGCGGAGCTTGCCCGCGCCTCCTCCAGCGCCGAGGCCGCGGCGGCCTATCAGGGGGAGCGGCTGGTCTTCGGTCCCGAATACCTGATCCCCAAACCCTTCGACCCGCGCCTGCTGGCTGTGGTCGCCGGGGCCGTGGCCAAGGCCGCGATAGACAGCGGCGTCGCCTCGCGCCCGGTCGCGGATTTGCAGGCCTACAAGGAGAAGCTGGACAGCTCCGTCTATCGCTCCGCCCTCATCATGAAGCCGGTTTTCGAGGCGTCGCGCAGTTCCCCGCGCCGCATCGTCTTTGCTGAGGGGGAGGACGAGCGCGTGCTGCGCGCCGCCTTCGCGATGTCCGAGGAAACGATCGATCGCCCGATCCTGATCGGCCGGCCGGAGGTGATCGCCAGCCGTGCCGCTCGCAGTGGCATTCCGCTGAACACCGACAATTATGAAATCGTGAATCCCGAAAGCGACCCGCGCTATCGCGATTACTGGGAAACCTATCATGGCCTGATGGCGCGCAGGGGCGTGACCCCGGATCTGGCCCGCGCGATCATGCGCACCAACACCACGGCAATCGGCGCGGTTATGGTCAATCGCGGTGAGGCTGACAGCCTGATCTGCGGAACGTTCGGGCAGTATCTGTGGCACCTGAACTATATCGAACAGGTTCTGGGCGGGCAGGGGCGCAAACCCATCGGCGCGTTGAGCCTGATGATACTTGAGTCTGGTGCCCTGTTCATCGCGGACACGCATGTGCATCCCGAACCCTCTGCCGAACAGATCGCGGGTATCGTCATAGGAGCGGCGCGTCATGTGCGGCGCTTCGGTCTGGAACCCAAGATCGCCCTGTGCTCTCACTCGCAATTTGGCAATCTGAACACCGAAAGCGGGCGGCGGATGCGGGCAGCGCTCGAAATGCTGGACGCACAATCGCTCGATTTTGAATATGAGGGCGAGATGCATTCCGACGCGGCGCTCGACCCGGACCTGCGGGCCCGGATATTCCCCGACAGCCGGATGAAGGGCGCGGCCAACGTCCTGATCTTTGCCAATGCCGATGCCGCATCGGGGGTTCGCAATATTCTGAAAATCAAGGCCGGCGGTCTGGAAGTGGGGCCGATCCTGATGGGAATGGGCAACCGGGCGCATATCGTCACCAGCTCGATCACGGCGCGCGGGTTGCTGAATATCTCGGCACTGGCGGGAACGCCGGTCGCCAGTTACGGCTGACAAAGGCCGAAAATACAAATGGACCGTCCGTGCAGGGCGGCACAACATCCGTCGCAAAGCGGGAACGGGAGAGGAACCGAATGTCTTATCATAAAACTTACGCCGCCGCGAAGGCCGACCCCGAAGCATTCTGGTTGGAGCAGGCGAAAAGCATCGACTGGGATTCGCCGCCCACTGCCGGTTATGACGAGGCCACGAATTGCTGGTACGCCGATGCCATCGGCAACACCTGCTACAATTGCGTGGATCGCCATGTGGAGGCCGGACGCGGCGATCAGGTCGCGATCATCCATGACAGCCCCGTCACCAATAGCGTCAGCCGCCTCACCTATGCCCAGTTGCAAGATCAGGTTTCGCGCCTTGCCGGTGTGCTGCATGAACGCGGCGTGCTCAAGGGTGACAGGGTCGTGATCTATATGCCGATGGTGCCCGAGGCATTGGTCGCCATGCTGGCCTGCACGCGGATTGGCGCGGTGCATTCGGTCGTCTTCGGCGGGTTCGCCGCCCCGGAACTGGCGGTGCGCCTGAACGACTGTACGCCCAAGGCCGTGATTGCCGGATCCTGCGGGATCGAGCCGAACCGCGTGGTGGAATACAAACCCCTGCTGGATGCGGCGATCGAAATGGCCGAGGAAAAGCCCGAGTTCTGTCTGATCATGCAACGCGAACAGGCGCGGGCTGACCTTATATCGGGTCGCGATTTCGATATGCTCGATGAAATGTCGCGGGCCGCACCTGCGGATTGTGTTCCCGTGGCAGGCTCGGACCCGGCCTATATCCTGTATACATCGGGCACGACAGGTCAGCCCAAGGGCGTGGTCCGTCCGACGGCCGGTCACATGGTCGCGCTGAACTGGTCGATGGGCAACATCTACGATGTGGGCATCGGTGATGTATTCTGGGCGGCCTCTGATGTGGGCTGGGTCGTGGGGCATTCCTACATCTGCTATGGCCCGCTGCTGGCAGGCTGCACGACCGTGGTGTTCGAGGGCAAACCGGTCGGCACGCCGGATGCGGGCACGTTCTGGCGGGTGATTGCCGATCACAAGGTCAAAAGCTTCTTCACCGCGCCGACGGCGTTTCGTGCGATCAAGCGTGAGGACCCCAAGGGCGAGCATGTCGCGCGCTACGATCTGAGCGATTTCAAGACGCTTTATTTCGCAGGCGAACGGGCCGATCCCGATACGGTCCACTGGGCGGCCGATGTGCTGGGCGTGCCGGTGATCGACCATTGGTGGCAGACCGAAACCGGCTGGGCCATCGCCGCGAACCCGATGGGGCTGGAGGCTTTGCCGGTCAAGGTGGGCTCCCCCTCCGTCGCGGTGCCGGGCTACGAGATTCACATTCTGGCGCCCGACGGAACCGAGATGCCGACAGGAGAGTTGGGCGCGGTCGCGATCAAGCTGCCCCTGCCGCCCGGGACGCTGCCGACGCTGTGGAACGCGGACGACCGGTACAAGAAAAGCTATCTCACCACATTTCCCGGTTATTATGAGACGGGCGATGCTGGCCTGATCGACGAGGACGGATACCTCTACATCATGGCGCGGACCGACGATGTCATCAACGTGGCCGGACACCGCCTGTCCACCGGCGCGATGGAGGAGATCCTCGCTGAGCATCCCGACGTGGCCGAATGCGCGGTGATCGGCGTGTCGGATGACCTGAAGGGCCAGTTGCCGGTGGGATTCCTCTGCCTCAACCGCGGCGTGGACCGCCCCGAGGCGGAGATCGTGGCGGAATGTGTCGCGCAGGTCCGTCAGGTGCTGGGCCCCGTCGCCGCCTTCAAATCCGCGGTCGTGGTGGAGAGGTTGCCGAAAACCAGATCCGGCAAGATCTTGCGCGCGATCATGGTCAAGATCGCGGACGGGGCGGAGTATAAGGTGCCCGCAACCATCGACGATCCCGCCATCCTCACCGAAATTTCCGAGGCGCTGAGCCGTATCGGATATGCGGATGCAGCGAAAAAATGAGTGTTCCGTCACTCCTCGATGGCCGCTCAATCCTCGTGGCCGAGGATGATGCGAACAATCTGGATGTGGTCACGCAGATGCTGACGAAGTTGGGGGCGGCGGTGACGACCGCCCGCAACGGCATCACGGCTGTGGAGCGGATACGCCGCGACCGCCCCGAAATTGTCCTTCTGGATATCGAAATGCCCGAGATGTCGGGGCTGGACGTTCTGCGTGAGATCGGGCGGGACAGCACCCCTCCGACGGTGATCTGCCTGACGGCGCATGTGGATCAGGACTATCTCAACCGTGTGCTGGAACTGGGCGCGAAGGGAACGATCGGCAAGCCGCTGCGTTCGATCGAACGTCTGGGCCAGCGTATTCTGGAGATCCACAACGGATTGCGCGATGCGCTGGATGTGCCCGTGCTCGACCTGACGATCTTTGACATGCTGGCCCGGGCGTTGGGGGAGGATATGGTCGGAACGCTGGTCGATCAACTCGGTGCGGATCTTGAGAAGTGCAATGCCGCGCTGGTGCATGCCGTGCGCAGCAAATCGTTGAAGGATGTGCGCACCCAGACGCATATCCTGACGGGGGTGGCCGGATCGGTCGGGGCATCGCGTCTGGCCGTGCTGGCGGGGCAACTGAACTCCGCCGCGCATGGCGAAGACATTATCGCCCTGCGCAGCACCGTGCCGCAACTGCGGGTGGAAATCGACGCACTGTTGCGCGAAATGGCTGAGCGTTGATCCTTTCTGAAAGTCACAGGCCACGTTCACCCGGGAATGGCCCCAGGACTGGCGCTGGGTTTCAGATCGTCATATTGTAACAATATGACAAGTTCTCTCCTCCTAGTTGAAGACACTCCATCCCTTTCGATGGTGTACGAGGCCGTGTTGAAGCAAGCGGGGCACAAGGTGGATTGCGTTTTTACCGCCCGCGATGCGCGACGGGCCTTCGATCCGGCCAGACACAGGATCGTGTTGCTCGACATGATTCTGCCGGACGGCAACGGTCAGGATGTGCTGGTCTGGATCAAGAAGCGGGCACCTGAAACACGGGTGATCGTCATTACCTCGAACGGATCGGTCAAGATTGCGGTCGATGCCATGCGAATGGGTGCTGTCGATTTTCTGGTGAAACCATTCGACGAAGGTCGCCTGCGCAACGCGGTCGCGAACGCCACACGCGGCGACACACCCGAGGCGGCGGACCTTGCCACCGCGAGCGATTCGTTGCCGCCGCTCGAAGGGTTCATTGGGCAGAGTCGACAGATGCGCGATATCTACCAGACCGTCCGCGTCATAGGCCGCTCCACCGCTACGGTGTTCATCACCGGGGAAAGTGGCACCGGCAAGGAGGTTTGCGCCCACGCCATTCATGCCATGTCGAAACGGGCGGACGGTCCCTTCATCCCGCTCAACTGTGGCGCGATCCCGACGAACCTTCTGGAATCGGAGGTGTTCGGCCACCTCAAGGGGTCCTTCACCGGCGCGATCTCGGACAAGCAGGGCGCGGCGATGGCTGCCGACGGCGGAACCCTGTTTCTGGACGAAATCTGCGAGATGGACCTGAATCTGCAAACCAAGCTGCTGCGATTCATTCAAAGCTCGACAGTGCAGCCGGTGGGCGCGACGCGCGCGCGCAGCGTGGATGTGCGAATTCTGTGCGCCACCAACCGCGATCCGCAGCGCGAGGTGCAGGAGGGGCGTTTCCGCGAGGATCTGTTCTATCGTCTGCATGTGGTGCCGCTGCACCTGCCGCCCCTGCGTGAACGCGGCGATGACGTGAACATGATCGCGCAGGATGCGCTGGCCCGGTTCGCACACGAGGAAGGCAAGCAGTTCCGTGGATTGGCGGAGAACGTGCAGGAGTTGTTCCGCACGCTCGAGTGGCGCGGAAACGTGCGCCAATTGCTGAATGTGTTGCGCAACGTCGTCGTCCTGCACGACGGGCCGCTGGTCCTGCGAGAAATGCTTCCGGCCGATCTGGTGCGGCGGGCGCAGTCCGGTCCGGCGGCGGGTGCGGATGCGATCATGTCGGAGGATGCGGCGTTGAACGCCCTGGTCGGGCGTCGGCTCGCCGATCTGGAACGCACTTTCATCCAGGCGACGATATCCGCCTGCGACGGCTCGATTCCACGTGCGGCGCGGATGCTGGAAATCAGCCCGTCGACCCTCTACCGCAAGCGGGAGACATGGGAGCGTAAGTCGCGCGATGCCGCTGAATGATGCCGCCGCGCACTTTTTGCTGACCTTAGGGCACCTCATTTGCCCTTGAAAGCTGGTCACGAATACGGTGCACTACGCCACGTTTCGGTCTGACCGAACACGCAATTCAGGCGATGCGGGGAAAGCATCGCCATTCAACAGTAGAGGTTTCACATGAAAAAGACCCTGATCGGTGCCGTCGTCGCATCGCTGGTCGCGACCAGCGCATATGCCGAGAGCCACGCGGAAATCATGCCTGCCGTGGTCTATGACATGGGTGGCAAGTTCGACCAGTCGTTCAATCAGGCCGCCTATATCGGGGCAGAACGTTTCATGGAGGAGACCGGAATCGAGTATCGCGATTTCGAGATCCAGAACGACGCCCAGCGTGAACAGGCCCTGCGCCGCTTCGCCCAGCAGGGCCACAATCCGATCATCGCCATCGGCTTCTCGCACGGCGCGGCCGTGGACAAGGTCGCGGCTGAGTTCCCCGACACCGATTTCGCCATCGTCGACATGGTCGTCGAACAGCCCAACGTCCGCTCCATCGTCTTCAAGGAGCAGGAGGGGTCGTATCTCGCCGGTGTCGCGGCGGCCATGGCTTCGGACTCGCAGGCGGTCGGCTTCGTCGGCGGCATGGACATCCCGCTGATCCGCAAGTTCGAGTGCGGCTTCCTTGGCGGCGCACGCTCCGTGAACCCGGATATCGAGTTCATCGGCAACATGACCGGCACGGACGGGTCCGCGTGGAACAACCCTACCCGCGGTGATGAGCTTGCCCGTTCGCAGTTCGCGCGCGGCGTCGATGTGGTCTACCATGCGGCTGGCGGCACCGGCATCGGCGTTCTTCAGGCGGCGGCGGATGAGGGCCTGTTGGGGATCGGCGTCGATTCCAACCAGAACGCCATGCATCCCGGTTCGGTCCTGACCTCGATGCTCAAGCGTGTGGACAATGCTGTCTACGACACGTTCGAGGATTCCATGAACGGGGAGTTCACTTATGGCTTCGACGTGAACGGTCTGGCTGAGGAGGGCGTTGGCCTTGCCTTGGACGAGCACAACGAAGAGTTGATGACGCCTGAAATCCTCGAAGCGGTCGATCTGGCGCGTCAGCAAATCATCGATGGCGAAGTGGAGGTGCACGACTACACCTCGGACAGTGCCTGCCCTTACTGATCCTTGCGGATCGTCTGAAATCTGGGGGCAGGTCCGACGGACTTGCCCCCTTATCATTCTGCAACTGTCACGCATTGGAGCGTCCCATGTTCTCTGCCCGTACTGCCCTAGGTTTGATGCTCGGCCTGATGATTGGCATGTGCGGCCCCGCGATGGCTGAGCCGGGCATCGTCTATTCCGTCGGTGGCAAGTTCGACGCTTCCTTCAACGAAGGTGCGTGGCGCGGTGCGGAACAGTGGGCGATGGAAACGGGCGAGAGTTACGGCGAATTTGAAATCGACGGTATCGCCCAATCCGAACAGGCGCTGCGGTCCTTCGCCCGGCGTGGCTACGATCCGGTGGTCGCCATCGGGTTCCTGCATGCCGACGCGCTGGCCAAGGTCGCGGCGGAGTTTCCGCAGACCCGCTTCGCCATAGTGGATATGGTGGTGGAGGCCCCGAACGTCATGTCCATCGTGTTTCGGGAACATGAAGGCAGCTATATCACCGGCGTCATGGCGGCGATGGCCAGCGAAAGCGGCGTTATCGGCTTCGTCGGGGGCATGGACATTCCGCTGATCCGTCGGTTCGAATGCGGTTACCGTCAGGGGGCTGCCTCGCAGAACGCGGATATCAAGGTCATCGCCACGATGACCGGCGCGTCGCCCGCCGCCTGGTCGGACCCCGTGCGCGGTGCCGAAATCACGCGCGGCCAGATCTCCGAAGGTGCGGATGTGATCATGCAGGCCGCCGGCGGCACCGGGATCGGTGTGCTGCAGGCGGCAGCGGACGCGGGCATTCTGGGCATCGGAACCGATTCCAATCAGAACGGCCTGCATCCGGGGCAAGTGCTGACCTCGATGCTGAAACGTGTAGACGTCGCCGTTCAGGAGGCATTCGACGAAAAGACATGGAGCGCCGGGGTGGTATCGCTGGGCGTGGCGGAGGGCGGCCTGTCCATCGCGATGGATAACAACAACGCCGCGCTGGTATCCCCGGCCATGAAGGCAGCGGCTGATGAGGCGGCCCGGTCCATCGCCGCAGGGGAAATCGTCGTTCACGATACCTACGTTGACGGCGACTGCCCGTTCTAGAGAATTTCCCTTGAGTCACCGGTCGGATCGCACAGGACCGGTCCTGCTGATTAGTGCTTGCCACATTGGACCGCATGGTCAAAAAATGGTGGATGAGCGAAATCAGACCTGAACGTCCCCCCTTCCAGATCGGTGGATTGGGCGAAATTGCCATCAGATGTCGTGACATGGGTGCGATGTGCGCCTTCTATGGCGATGTGCTGGGGCTGGAGGTTCTGACGCAGCGCCACGCCGATCTGATCTTCTATCGTCTGGGCGCGGGTGTGGCGGGTCACACGCAGGTGCTGGCGCTATTCGGTGGCGATCAGGCGCTTGCCGGCGCGACCTCGACCCTGCACCACATCGCGCTGGGTTTGACGCCGCCTGATCAGGATCGTGCCATTGACTGGTTCGAACGTTGCGGCCAACCCTACCGTATCGAGCATTTCGACTGGATCGGCTGGCGCGGGGTCTTCACGGCGGACCCCGAAGGCAATACCGTCGAACTCGTCGCCAAGCTGAAGGAGCCTCACCCATGACCGCCCCCGCCATCCAGCTTCAGGGCATTTCCAAGAGTTTCGGCTCCGTCCATGCCAATCGCGATATTGATCTGACGGTCGAAAAGGGAACCATTCACGGCATTATCGGTGAGAACGGTGCGGGAAAGTCCACGCTGATGTCGATCCTCTACGGGTTCTATCAGGCGGACCGGGGCACCATCGCGGTGGATGGCACGCAGGTCACGATCAGGGATTCGGATGCCGCCATCGGGCTGGGCATCGGCATGGTGCACCAGCACTTCATGCTGGTCGAACCGTTCACCGTTCTGGAAAATGTCATGCTGGGTGCGGAGGGCGGTGCCCTGCTGAACAAGGGGCGCGCCGAGGCGCGTCAGGAATTGCAGCGGCTGGAGAAGGAATACGAGCTCAACGTCGATCCTGATGCCATCGTCGGTGATCTGCCGGTCGGGCTTCAACAACGTGTCGAAATCCTCAAGGCGCTGTACCGCGGGGCGGAGATCCTGATTCTGGATGAGCCTACGGGCGTGCTGACACCGGATGAGGCGGACCACCTGTTCCGCATCCTCGGGCAACTTCGCACGCAGGGTAAGACGGTTCTGCTGATCACGCACAAATTGCGGGAAATCATGGCGATCACCGATGACGTGTCCGTAATGCGTCAGGGGCAGATGGTCGCGACCCGTCACACTGCGGATACCAGCGTGGAGGAGTTGGCCGAGCTGATGGTCGGCCGCCGCGTGCTGTTGCAGGTGGACAAAGGCGCCGCCACCCCCGGCAAGGTCAAGCTGGAGGTCCGCAATCTGGAGGTGGTGGACGATATCGGTGTGCGCCGGGTCAAGGAGGCCAGCTTTCAGGTGCGCGCGGGAGAGATCGTCGGCATCGCCGGGGTCTCAGGCAACGGCCAGTCGGAACTGCTGGAGGCGATCGCGGGCATCGGTCCCATCGCCAGTGGTGAGGTAGAGCTGTTCGACATTTCAGGTGAGCCGACAGGCTGGCGCCCCCGTCATGGTCTGGGCCACGTGCCAGAGGATCGCCACCGCATGGGCCTAGTTACCAAGTTCACGGCACGGGAAAACACCATTCTGGGCTATCAGCGCGATGCCGAATTCGGCTCCGGCATGTTCCTGGATCGTAAGGCAGTGCTTGAGGCGTCCAAGGCGCAGATGGAACGGTTCGACGTGCGCCCGCCTGATCCCAGCCTGAAGGCCGCGAACTTTTCCGGCGGCAACCAGCAAAAGATCGTTCTGGCGCGTGAGATCGAGCAGGACCCCGATGTCCTGCTGATCGGTCAACCGACCCGCGGCGTCGATGTCGGCGCCATCGAATCCATCCACCGCCGCCTGATCGAACTGCGCGACGCGGGCAAGGCGATCCTGCTGGTCAGCGTGGAACTGGACGAAATCCGCGCCTTGTCGGACCGCATCCTCGTCATGTTCGCGGGGGAGATCATGGGCGAGGTCGGACCCGAGGCCAGCGAGCGTGAAATAGGCTTGCTGATGTCCGGCGTCCGGGCGGAGGATGCGGCATGACGGGCGGGATCTTCGGCGGGGATATTGTGACGACCAGCAAGGCGCAAGGCGCACATAAGGAGCGGACGGCATGAACAAGGACCTTCCCGGCTGGGTGGATTTCGGGCTGTTGCCGCTGCTAAATCTGCTGACCGCGTTTCTGGTCGCCGGCATCGTGGTGCTGGCCATCGGGGAAAACCCGCTGGAGGCCGTGAGGCACATCCTCTATGGCGCGTTCGGATACGGAAACGGTGTCGGCTACACGCTGTTTTATACCACGAACTTCATCTTCACGGGTCTGGCGGTCGCCGTTGCGTTCCATGCAAGCCAGTTCAACATCGGGGGGGAGGGGCAGGCCTATCTGGGCGGTCTGGGTGTCGGCCTCGCCTGTCTGATGCTGGATCAATATCTGCCGTGGTGGGGCATCCTGCCGGTGGCGATCCTGCTGGGGGCCAGCTTCGGCGCAATCTGGGGGGCCATTCCGGGCATTCTGTACGCCAAGCGCGGCGCCCATGTCGTGATCACCACCATCATGTTCAATTTCATCAGCTTTTCGCTGATGAATTACCTCATCAACGAATATCTCAAGATGCCCGGCAATGCCTCCGTCCAGTCGCGCACGTTTGAGCAATCTGCATGGATGCCGAAGCTGACATGGCTCGAAGGGGTGATGCCCGGAATATCCACCAGCCCTGCCAATCTCAGCTTCGTGATTGCGCTGATCGCATGTGTCTTCGTCTACATCCTGATTTGGCGGACGAAGTTCGGCTACGAGGTGAGGGTCTACGGTGCCAGCCCCTCGGCCGCGCGCTATGCAGGGATTTCCACCACCCGGGTCGTGGTTCTGACCATGGCGATTTCGGGGGGGCTGGCGGGCCTGATGGGTCTGAACCCGGTGATGGGGGATCAGACGCGCATCTTTCTGGATATTCCGCAACAGGCGGGATTCGTCGGGATCGCGGTGGCGCTGATGGGCCGCTCGCATCCGCTGTGGATCGTCTTCGCGGCGCTGTTGTTCGGCACGCTATATCAGGGCGGTGCGGAACTGGCGTTCGAGATGCCTTCGATCACGCGCGACATGGTCGTGGTGATCCAGGGTCTGGTAATTCTGTTTGCGGGTGCGATGGAGTTCATGTTCAGGCCGTGGGTTGCCCGCGCCTTTTCGATGAGGGAGCAGGAAAATGGGTGATTTCATTCCCGATCTGAGTACCGTCGTCGCCCTGTCCGACGGCACCTTGCGCGGGGCCACGCCGCTGCTGCTGGCCTGTCTGGCGGGGCTGTATTCGGAGCGTTCCGGCGTGTTCGACATCGGGCTGGAGGGCAAGATCCTGATCGCGGCCTTCGCCGGGGCGACGGTGGGAATCCTGACCGGCAGCGCGCTCATCGCCGTTCTTGCGGCCATCGCGGCCTCGACCCTGTTCGCGCTGATCCATGGGGTGGCCTGCATCACGTTTCGGGGCAATCAGATCGTGTCGGGCGTGGCGATCAACTTTCTGGCGCTGGGATTGGCGGCTGTGGCTGGCAACGCGATCTTCTCCATGGGGGGGCGCACGCCGCAATTGCCGGCCAGCGCACGTCTGAACGGGGGGGACAGCTGGTTCACCCCGATGTTGGAGGGGATGGGACGCTACGGTCAGGCGGTGGAGGATATCGCCTTCGATCAATCCATCTTCGTCTACATCGCCTTTGCCGCTGTGCCGTTCACCTGGTGGGTGCTGTACCGCACCCGCTTTGGCATGCGGTTGCGGGCGGTCGGTGAAAACCCGGCGGCGGTCGATACGGCGGGCATCTCCGTCACCGGTCTGCGCTACCGTGCGGTGATATGCGCTGGCGTTCTATGTGGTTTGTCCGGGGCGACGTTGTCCATGGCGCTCAATTCCGGCTACATCAATAACATGAGCGCGGGGCGCGGCTTCATCGCCCTTGCCGCCCTGATCTTTGCCAAGTGGCGTCCGGTGCAGGCGATGTTCGCATGTCTGCTGTTCGCATTTCTCAATGCCTCCGAAAGCCGCCTGCAAGGGACGGAGGTCCTCGGCTTTGAAATTCCTGTGCAGTTGGTACAGGCCATGCCCTATCTGCTCGTCGTGATCCTGCTCGCAGGCTTCATCGGGCAGGCGCGCGCGCCCAAGGCGGGCGGCGTGCCCTATGTGAAGGAACGCTGATGTCCGATCTGTTCGAGGCGGCAAGGGCTGCCCGTGAAAACGCCTACGCCGCCTATTCCGACTTCAAGGTCGGGGCCGCCCTGCGCACGCCGTCGGGCATCTATGTTGGATGCAACGTCGAAAACGTCGCCTATCCTGAGGGCACCTGCGCCGAGGCCGGTGCCATCGCCGCCATGTGCGCGGCGGGCGAACGTCAGATCATCGAGGTTCTGGTCATCGCGGACAGCCCCGTTCCCATCACGCCCTGCGGCGGGTGTCGTCAGAAACTGGTCGAGTTCGCGGGCGCGGACGCGCAGGTCATCCTTGCCGGGTTGGAGGGGGAGACCGCCCGAATGAAGGTCGGTGACCTGCTGCCCGGCACCTTCACGGTGGAGCATATGAAATGATGCTGGACGACATTCGCGCGCGCATCGGCGATGCCCCCATCGCGCTGGGCATGATCCTCGGCTCCGGCCTTGGCCAGATGGCCGGGGAAATGGAGGATGCGACCTCGATCCCCTTCGATCAGATTGAGGGGATGCCGCAATCGGGTGTCTCGGGCCATGCCGGGGCGCTGGTCGTCGGCAATCTGGAAGGGGTGCGCTGCGCAATCCTCTCGGGCCGGGTTCATTACTATGAGCAGGGTCACGCGGCGGCGATGCGCCCGGCGCTGGAACTGCTGGCCGCGCTGGGCGCGCAATCGGTTCTGCTGACGAACTCCGCCGGGTCCACGCGTGAGGGAATGCCGCCGGGCAGCCTGATGGCGCTGAACGATCACATCAACTATTCCGGCCTGAATCCGCTGATCGGCGATGGTGGCGACGAACGGTTCGTCGGCATGGTGGACGCCTATGCGCCCGATCTGCTGGCCCGCCTGCGCGATGCCGCCCAGGCTGAGGGGATCACCTTGCATCAGGGCGTTTATGCCTGGTTTTCGGGCCCGTCCTTTGAAACCCCGGCCGAGATTCGCATGATCCGCACGATGGGGGCCGATGCCGTCGGCATGTCCACCGTGCCCGAAACCATCCTGGCCCGGCGGATCGGGCTGAAGGTCGCCGCGATCTCGTGCATCACGAATTTCGGGGCCGGAATGACCACCACCAACAATTCCCACGCGGAAACGCTGGAGGAATCCGCCAAGGCACGCGGTGCCTTCATCCAGCTGGTCCGCGCCTATATTCGGAGCTTCGCATGAGCGATCTGAAAGCTGTCGCCCTCAAGGCAGTGTCCTGCCTCGACCTGACCAACCTCGACGACGATTGCACCGAGGAGGACGTCATCGCCCTGTGCAAGCGGGCGCAAACCCCGCACGGGCCGACGGCGGCCATCTGCATCTGGCCTCGTTTCGTCGCGGCGGCGCGAACGCATCTGGGCGACAACAGTCCGATCCGCATCGCCACCGTCGTGAACTTTCCGGGCGGCATGGACGATGCTGACGACGTGATGGCCCTGACCGAACAGGCCATCGCCGATGGCGCGGATGAGATTGACATGGTGATCCCCTGGCCCAAGCTGATCGAAGGGCACGATCAGGACGTCTCCGCGATTGTCGGACGGGTGCGCCGGTCCGCCGACGGGGCGCTGGTCAAGGCGATTCTGGAGACAGGAATGCTCAGGGAGCCGGACCTGATCAGCCGGGCCGCGAGGCTGGCCATCGAAGGCGGCGCCCATTTCATCAAGACATCGACCGGCAAGGTTCCCGTCAACGCCACGCTGAGTTCCGCCCGTCTGATGTTGGAGGCGATCCGCGACAGCGGCGAGCCGGTCGGGTTCAAGCCTGCGGGCGGTGTGAAATCCACCAATGACGCGGCAGCCTATATTGCATTGTGCGAGGAAATCATGGGCGACGGCTGGGTCACGCCCATGACGTTCCGCATCGGCGCGTCGGGTGTGCTGACGGCCCTGCTGGCAACGCTCGATGATGACGGGGAACCGACCGAAGGGGAGGGTTACTGATGCTGCCACAGGAAGTCATCGGCAAGAAACGCGACGGCGACCGCCTGACGGAGGCGGAGATCCGCTTCTTTATCGAGGGTCTGCACGATGAGAGCATTACCGAGGGGCAGGTCGGTGCCATGGCCATGGCGATCCTGCTCAACGGCATGGTGATGGACGAACGTGTCGCCCTGACCCAGGCGATGCGCGACAGCGGCACCGTTCTGAAATGGGATCTCGACGGTCCTGTGATCGACAAGCATTCGACGGGGGGCGTCGGTGATAACGTTTCGTTGATGCTGGCGCCGGCGCTGGCGGCCTGCGGGGCCTATGTGCCGATGATTTCGGGGCGCGGTCTGGGCCATACCGGCGGCACGCTCGACAAATTCGACGCGATCCCCGGCTACCGCACTCAGCCCGATATCGAGGAGTTGTACCGCGTCACGGGCAAGGTCGGCTGCGCCATCATCGGCCAGACCCCCGATATCGCCCCGGCGGACAAGCGGCTCTACGGTATCCGCGATGTGACGGGCACGGTAGAGAGTATCGACCTGATCACCGCATCCATCCTGTCCAAGAAGCTGGCGGCTGGCCTCGACGCGCTGGTGCTGGACGTGAAGGTCGGCACCGGTGCCTTTATGGCCACGGCCGAGGATGCCGATGCGCTGGCGCGGTCGCTGGTTGAGGTGGCGAACGGCGCGGGGTGCAAGACCTCCGCCATTGTGACCGACATGAACGAACCGCTGGCCTCGGCTGCGGGCAACGCTCTCGAAGTCATCAACGCCGTGCGGTTCCTGAAGATGGAGGAGATCGACAGCCGCCTTTGGGACGTGACCGTCGCCCTTGGCGGTCAGGCACTGGTGCTGGCGGGGATCGCCGGCGACGCCGCGGACGGTGAGGCGCGGATGCGCGATGCCTTCGACTCCGGTCAGGCCGCCGAGCGGTTCGCCCGGATGGTCACAGAACTCGGCGGACCCGCCGATTTCATGGACCGCTACGAGGATCACTTGCCCCGCGCCAATGTCGTGCGTGAGGTGATCGCGGAGCGCCCTGGTTTCGTGGCCAAGATCAACACACGCGGCGTGGGGCTGACGGTGGTCGAGCTTGGCGGTGGCCGGGTGCGCGCCGCCGATCCCATCGACTATTCCGTCGGTCTGGACATGCTGGCAGGGCGGGGCCTGCGGGTGGATGACGAGCAGCCGATCGCCCGCATCCATGCCAGCGACGAGGCCGCCGCCGACCGGGCGGAGGCCCGCCTGCGCGCCGCCTATCGCATCAGCGACGAGGCCCCGCATCAGTTGCAACTGGAAAAAGGGCGGATCGGCTGATGGCGCGCGCGTTTCTCCTCGTGCTTGACAGTGTTGGCGTGGGCGGTGCCCCTGACGCCGCGCAGTTTGGCGATGGTCCGAACGGTGACGAGGGGTCCAACACCCTGGGTCACATTGCCGAGGAATGCGCCGCCGGGCGCGCGGAGGAGGGGCGCACCGGCCCGCTTACCGTGCCTAATCTGGACGCGCTGGGACTGGGGGCGGCCACGCGGCTCTCCTCCGGCCTCGACGTGCCGGGCCTGAGCGCGACCCCGACCGCCGCATGGAGTGCCGCGACGGAGGTTTCGCAGGGCAAGGACACGCCGTCCGGGCATTGGGAGCTGGCGGGGGTGCCCGTGCCGTGGGACTGGCATTATTTCCCGGAAACCATCCCGACCTTCCCCGATGACCTGATCGCGGAGCTGGTGGCGCGCGGTGACATTCCCGGCATCCTTGGCAACAAGCACGCCTCGGGCGTACCGATCATCGAGGAGTTGGCCGAGGAGCATATCCGCACCGGCAAGCCGATTTGCTACACCTCCGCCGACAGCGTGTTCCAGATCGCGGCGCATGAGGAACATTTCGGGTTGGAGCGTTTGCTCAAGCTGTGCGAGGTCGCCGCCGAACTGGTGCATCCGATGCTGGTCGGTCGCGTCATCGCCCGCCCCTTCGTCGGCACACCGGGCCATTGGCAGCGAACCGCGAACCGCCGCGACTACGCCATCGCGCCGCCCGAACCTACTATCCTGGACCGGGTGCAGGCCGCTGGCGGCAGGACCATCGCCGTGGGTAAGATCGGAGACATCTTCGCCCATCGCGGGATCGATGAGTTGCACAAGGGCAAGGACGACATGGCCCTCGTGGACCACACCCTGCGCCTGCTGGACGAGGCGCCGGACGGGGCGTTCGTCTTTGCCAATTATGTCGAGTTCGACAGCAAGTATGGCCACCGCCGCGACGTGTCCGGCTATGCCCGCGCGTTGGAGGTGTTCGACACCCGCGTTCCGCAGATCCTCGCCCGGATGCGCCCGGATGATCTGGTGATCTTCACGGCGGACCACGGAAACGATCCGACATGGCGCGGCACTGACCACACCCGCGAACGGGTGCCCGTGCTGATGGCCGGTCTGGGCCCCGCGCGCGAACTTGGCCTGCACGGCTTCGCAGATGTGGGCGAAACCATTGCCGCGCATCTGGAAGTCGCCCCCGGAAAACATGGAAAATCACTGTTATGAGTACCGGAATAGACGTGGCCGACCTGCCCAAGGTCGAGTTGCACCTGCATCTGGAGGGAGCGGCCCCGCCCGCCTTCATGTCGGCCCTCGCGGCGGAGAAGGGGCTGGACCTCAGTGCCGTTATCGACGGCGACACCTATATCTACACTGATTTTCCAGCCTTTTTGGCCGCTTACGAGGCCGTCAGTTCCATTTTGCAGACGCCAGATGACTATCGCCGTCTGGTGCGTGCGGTGCTGGAACAGTCCCGCGATCAGGGCGTCATCTATACCGAACTGTTTGTGGCCCCTGCGATCACAGGAACGTCGATGACCGATTGGCCGCAATACCTCGCCGGGATGGAGGCTGGCGCCGACGATGTGCCGCAGGTCGAATGTCGCTTCATTTCCACCGCTGTGCGTCACCTCGGCCCCGAAATCGCCCGCCAGACGGCAGAGGTGACGGTGGCCCACCTGACACCCCGCCTGACCGGTTGGGGCATGGGCGGGAATGAGAGCATGTTCTGCCCCGCGGATTTTGTACCTGCCTTCGACATCGCGCGGCAGGCCGGGCTGGGCATCACCACCCATGCTGGTGAGGTTGAGGGCCCGCAAAGCATCCTCGACAGTCTCGACTACCTCAAACCCAGCCGTATCGGCCATGGCGTGCGCGCCATCGAGGATGCCGCCCTGATCGACCGGCTGGCGGCGGAGGGGATCGTGCTGGAGGTCAACCCCGGCTCGAACCTGCGGCTGGACGTGTATCCGACGCTGGACGATCATCCCATCGACCGTTTGCTGCGGGCTGGTGTGGCCGTCACAGTCTCCACCGATGATCCGCCGTATTTCGGCACCACGATGCGGGACGAATACAGCGAACTTGCGCGGGTCTTCGGCTGGACGAAGCTGGAATTCGATGCCATCAACCGCGTCGCACTCAGCGCGGCATTCTGTGACGAGGCGACCCGCGCGCGCCTGATGAAACATTTCGAGGAGCTTGCCGCATGAGCGACCACCTGACCGTCGTGAATCACCCCCTGGTGCAGCACAAGCTTACGCTGATGCGGGAGAAATCGACCTCCACCGCCGTGTTCCGGCAGTTGTTGCGAGAGATCAGCCACCTGCTGGCCTATGAGGTGACGCGCGACCTGCCGATGACCACCACCAATATCGACACGCCGCTGGTCGAGATGGACGCCCCGACGCTCAAGGGTAAGAAGCTGGCCTTGATCTCGATCCTGCGGGCGGGCAACGGGCTGCTGGATGGGGTGATGGACCTGATTCCGTCCGCCCGTGTCGGATTCGTCGGTCTGTACCGGGATGAGGAAACCCTCAAGCCGGTGCAGTATTACTACAAGGTGCCGGCGGAGCTGAACAGCCGTGTGGTGATCGCGGTCGATCCGATGCTGGCAACGGGCAACTCCTCGGCTGCCGCGATTGATCTGCTCAAACAGTCGGGCGCCACCGATATTCGCTTCCTGTGCTTGCTCGCCTCGCCTGAGGGTGTGGCCCTGATGAAGGATCGCCATCCCGACGTGCCGATCATCACGGCCGCGCTGGATGAGCGCCTGAATGAGAAGGGGTACATCCTGCCCGGCCTCGGCGATGCGGGCGACCGCATGTTCGGGACGAAGTGATCTGTCCGGGCGGTCCGTTTAATAGGTGCGCAGATTGGGCAGTTTTCGGTTGAGAACGTGCCCATCTGCGCTCTGCACATAGCAGGGCGTGGCGCGCAACCAGTCGTCCTGCACAGCGCATTGCACCATGAACGCTGCCAGATCAGCACGGCGGGTCAGCCAATGCCCCTCGGGCGGTCGATCTGCGTAGGCTTGGGGCGGGGGCGACGCGATCACATCATCCTGAAGGTATCCGGCCCGAACGGCGGTGTACTGCAAGCTGGGATATCCGCTCAACATCCGCTCCATGCTGCGCATCTGCGAATAAACACGAGTCAGCGCCATGACGGGGCCGGTGCGGAACCACAACGGCCCGAAATCATTGCTGCGCGACCACAGCGCTGAAATGCATATCAGTCTGTCGACGCCCGCGCGTTGCATCGCTTCGATGACGTTTTCGTGCCCATCCGTGTAGAGCGGCGGCGGGTTGAGCAGCGTTTTCGGGTCATTCGCCACGCCCAATGCCGATATGACGGCATCGACATCCTGCAAAGCCTCGTCCAGTCCTTCGCCAGACAACACGTTTACCTTCACCGGGCGAACCTGTTCGTCGGTTGCCTCGATATCCCCGGGATCGCGGGCGGCGGCTGTGACCGCCAGCCCGGCATCGAGCGCGGCTTGCATTACCAGCGCTCCGGTGCCCCCGGTCGCGCCGAGCAATAGGATGCGTTTCGTCATGAAGCCCTCCCGCAATGTCATGCAGGACAAGTATACCGACTGCGGTTCAGTTCAGGGCAGGAATCATGTTTTGCTCCGCGGCAAGTTCGCGCATCCGCTTTTGCAGCTTCTCGAAGGCACGGACCTCAATCTGACGGATGCGTTCCCGACTGACATTGTAGACTTGACTGAGATCTTCGAGCGTTTGCGGCTCATCCTTCAGCTTGCGCTCAGTCAGGATATGGCGCTCACGCTCGTTAAGCTCCTGCATCGCTTCCATCATCATGGAGCGGCGATTGTCCAGCTCGTCCTGCTCGGCATAGGCCTCGGCCTGATCGGCATCGTCGTCGGTCAGCCAATCCTGCCATTCGGACGCGCCCTCGCCATCGGATTTCAGCGGTGCGTTCAATGAGGCGTCACCGCCCGACAGCCGCCGGTTCATCGAGGTGACTTCTTCCTCCGTCACGCCCAGATCGGTGGCGATGCGCGAAACATTGTCGGGGCGCAGATCACCATCCTCCAACGCGCCGATCTTGTTCTTGGCCTTGCGCAAGTTGAAGAACAGCTTCTTTTGCGCCGCAGTCGTGCCCATCTTGACCAGCGACCAGGACCGCAGGATGTATTCCTGAATGCTGGCGCGGATCCACCACATCGCATAGGTGGCCAGACGGAAGCCCTTCTCGGGATCGAAGCGTTTGACCGCTTGCATCAGGCCGACATTCGCCTCCGACACCACCTCAGCCGTCGGCAGGCCGTAGCCGCGATAGCCCATAGCGATCTTTGCTGCCAGGCGCAGGTGCGATGTCACCAACTGGTGCGCGCTGTCGGAATCCTGATGGTCCACCCATGCCTTGGCCAGCATGTATTCCTGCTCCGGCTCCAGCATGGGAAACTTGCGGATTTCCTGCATGTAACGGCTCAACCCCTGTTCGGGTGACGGGGCGGGAAGTGATGTGTAAGTGCTGGCCATGGTGCGTCTCCCTCGTAACGGTCTCAATGGTCATTTAAGGATTGTACGGATGAAGACAAGAAATCCGTCACGAATGTTGCGATTGTTCACGTGTTCGCGTGCAGTTCCGCAATTCCTGCAACAATTGCGCGAAATCTGCGGGCAGGGGGGCCTCAAAATACAGGTTTTCACCGCTGATCGGATGGACAAAGCCCAGGCTGGTCGCGTGCAGTGCCTGTCGGGGGAAGCGTTTGAGCATCTCCGCCCCGCGCGGCACGGTGCGATGCCCGCCATAGACCGGATCGCCGACCAGCGCGTGCCCGGCATGGGTCATGTGCACCCTGATCTGATGGGTGCGCCCGGTTTCCAGACGGCATTCCAGCAGCGCCGCCAAGGGGCGGGCCAGGTCGAAGCGTTCCAGAATCTTCGCCCGTGTTACGGCATGGCGACCGCCTGCACGCACGGCCATCTTCTTGCGATCCGCAGGGTGACGGTCGATCTCGGTCGCGATGCGGATCAGGCCTCCCGCCTCGAAGGTGACGCCGGAAATGCCGCGCAGGCGCGGGTCGGCGGGATCGGGAACGCCGTGGCACAGGGCCGTGTAATGGCGGGCGATGTCATGACGTGCGAAAGCGGCGGACAGGGGCTGATGCGCCGCGTCGGATTTGGCCACCACCAGCAAACCGGAGGTATCCTTGTCGATCCGGTGCACGATGCCGGGCCGTCGTTCACCGCCTACGCCCGATAGCGTGTCGCCGCAATGGTGCAGCAGGGCATTGACCAGCGTGCCGTCGGGCGCACCGGGGGCAGGGTGCACGACCATGCCGGCAGGTTTGTTGACCACGATCAGGGCGTCATCCTCGAACACGACATCCAGGGGAATGTCCTGCGGTTCGGGCGCGGCATCGGCGGGCGGCGGCGGTTGCACGGTGAAGCTTTCGCCGACAGCGACCTTGCGCTTGATGTCCGTCTCAACCCCGTCCGGCCCGGTGACGGCGCCGCTTTCCACCAGATTGCGCAGGCGCGAGCGGCTCAGCCCGACCCCCTCTGGCGCTGCGTCGGCCAGCACCTTATCAAGGCGGCCAGAACTGCCTGCCACAATGTGGAAAGGATGCGACATGACATCTCCAGATGAGTTTCCGCCCGAACCGCCACGGTTGCGCGCGTTGCGCCGATTGGTCACGACCCTGACGATCGTGCTGATCGCAGGGGTCATAGTCGTAGTTGTCCTGCTTGTCATCCGGTTGAGCCGGATTTCAGCCCCCCCCGAATTTCCCGATCACCTCGCCGCCCCGCAAGGAGAGAGCGTTCGCGCCGCCACCATGGGCACCGGGTGGAACGCCATCGTCACACGCGATGACAGCGGCGTGGAGCGTATTCACATCCTGCGCCCCGACGGCACGATTCGCCAGACGGTTGAGGTGACGGTGGAGTGACGGCCCCGAACCGGTCAGCGCAATTTCGGTGCGGCGGCCCCGGCGATCAGGAAGAACACCCCGATCACGACCAGAATCGGCGCCAGCGGCGTATACAGGATGGGCGCGATGACGCTTTCCCAGATCCACGGCGCCAGATATCGTTCGACCCCCGGCTGCAATCCCAGCAAGCTTTCGCGGTGGAACCCGGCCCAGACCGCACCGGTCTCGGCCAGCTTGAATTCGCGGTCCTGTAAGGTGGTGGCGGAAAAGTCGAACCAGACCCGCAGCAGCGCAAGCGCCATGAAGATGTAGCCGATTGCCTTGAATGTCTTCCGCATCTTGATCTTCCCCTGAATGTTCGCGCAGCCTGCGCCCGAACAGTACGCCGCCGCCTGAGGAACGCAAATGTATCAATCCTTCGAGATGACCACCTCGCCCGAGACCGGCGCCGCACGACTGCGCGCGTTGCGTGCCGAACTGTCGCGGCGCGGCCTTGACGGGTTTCTGGTTCCGCGTGCCGATGCGCATCAGGGTGAATACGTCGCCGCCCGTGATGAGCGGCTGTCATGGCTGGCGGGGTTCACCGGCTCGGCCGGTCTTTGCGCGGTTCTGCCGGATCATGCGGGCGTGTTCATCGACGGGCGGTATACCTTGCAGGTGCGCGGGCAGATCGACCTCGACCATTTTACGCCTGTCGCCTGGACGGGGCAGGAGGTCGGCCCGTGGATCGCCCAACATCTGTCCGAAGGCATCGTCGGATTCGATCCGTGGCTGCATACCCCACGGGAAATCGCGGCGTTGCGCGAAAAGCTGCCGTCTGGTGTCGAGTTGCGCGCGTTAGACTCCAACCCGCTGGATGCCGTCTGGCACGATCAGCCGCCGCCGCCCGACGCGCCCATTGTCGTGCACCCGCTGAACCTGGCGGGTGAGGCGAGTGTGGACAAGCGCGCGCGCCTGGCCGAAGATTTGCGCGGGAAGGGTGCCGAGGCGGCCATCCTCAGCCTGCCAGACAGCATCGCGTGGCTCCTCAATATCCGGGGGGCGGATATCGCCCGCACTCCTGTCGCGCTGCTGTTTGCGATCCTGTATGCCGATGGCTCCGTCGATCTGTTCAATGCGGCGGAGCGTGCCGATGATGCCCTGCGCGCGCATCTCGGCCCGGATGTGCACCTGCATGGGATGGATGCCTTCGCCGCGACGCTGGACGCATTACAGGGCACGGTCGCGCTCGACCGGTCCTCCGCACCCGTCTGGATCGCGGACCGGGTGGCGGATGCATTGGATTTCGAACCGGTGCGCCTGCCCAAGGCCCGCAAGAACGCAGCCGAGATCGAGGGCGCACGCAACGCGCATGTCCGCGATGCCGTCGCGATGGCGCAGTTCCTGCACTGGCTGGATCAGAACGCGCCGAGCGGTAAGTTGAGCGAAATCGCCATCGCGCGCGAACTCGAATCATTCCGAAATGCCACCGGTCAGTTGCGCGACATCAGCTTCGAGACGATATCGGGTGCCGGCCCGAACGGTGCGATCGTACATTACCGCGTTACCGAAGCCTCCGACCGAATCCTGTCTCCGGGGGAGGTGATGCTGGTGGATTCCGGTGGACAATATCCCGATGGCACGACCGATATCACACGTACGGTGGCGGTGGGGCCGGTCGATCCGGAGGCGGCGCGGGCCTTTACGCTGGTTCTGCGGGGCATGATCGCGATCAGCCGTCTGCGATGGCCCTCGGGGCTGGGCGGGGCGCATATCGACGCGCTGGCGCGGGCGCCGCTGTGGTCAGCGGGCATGGATTACGCCCACGGCACAGGGCATGGCGTCGGGGCCTATCTGGGCGTTCACGAAGGCCCGCAGAGCCTGTCGCGCCGGTCCGCCGTGCCGTTCGAGCCGGGCAATATCCTCAGCAACGAACCGGGCTATTACCGCGAGGGCGCGTTCGGCATACGAATCGAGAACCTGCTGGTGGTCCAGCCGCCTTCGGACGTGCCCGGTGGCGATGCACCGATGCTGTCCTTCGAGACGCTGACACTGGTACCCATTGACCGCAGGCTGATCCTCCCCCACCTTCTGACATCGGAGGAGCGTGACTGGCTCGACCGATATCACAACCGAGTGTGCGCCCAGATTGGCGCCCTCGTTCCCCCTGCGACACGCGACTGGCTCAAAGCCGCCTGCGCGCCGCTACCGAAAGATTGAAGAACGCGTCACCGACCTGTCATGCCCTGCATGGCAGACCGGTTGAGGACGTTCCGTTTGAGGAGGAGACCGCAATGGTCGAAAAGCACATTACCATCGTCGAGGCCAGTGAACCCTGGACCGTCCGCACCGCCGGCGCAATCATCGCGGAGAGCGCCAACGCACTCCAACTGATCGAGGGCGACAATCCCGCCGTGATCTATTTCCCCCGCGCAGACATCGCGATGGCCTTTCTGGATCCTTCGGACAAGACGACACATTGCCCGCATAAGGGCGAGGCTGAGTATTTTTCCATCGTTACGAAAAGCGGCACGCTGGTCGATGTCGCCTGGTCCTATCCCCAGCCGAACGAAGGGGTGGAGCAGATTGCCGGCCACATCGCGTTCCACACCGATCGTGTAACTGTCGAGCGGTTCTGAACGGCGAAGGCGGGCGTCCCCTGTGGGGCATCCGCCCTGTCGGATCCCGGCGGGATTCTCGTTCTGCCCGATCTAATTGGCTCGGTATACTGGCTGAACCGGGCGGTGCGGCCCCGCTTCTTTCCATTTCAGGTCATGGCACGTCGCGCGTTCTTTTGCGCGCGCGGATCATCTGCGATCTTCCACCCTGTCACCTGCGGTGCTAGGACCGAAGGGCAGGAGGACAGATGCGCGACGTCATCAAAGCGAACTTTGCGCGCCACCGCGATGGCCTGGCAGGCATGTTGCGACGTATGCGCACGCGCGGTCCCGATCAGGTTCAATTCTGGCTGATCGCGCTGGTGATCGGTGCGCTGGCCGGTGTGGCCGCCATCGGGTTTCGTGAAGGTATCGCGCTGCTGCAACGCACCGTTTACGGTGAAACGGATGAAATGCTGCATTCCCACCTGTCCACCTTGCCGTGGTATTGGGTTCTGGGAATCCCGGTCGTCGGCGGTTTTGTTGTCGGCCTGATCCTGTGGCGGTTCACGCCTGACGGGAGGGGTCGCTCCGTCGCCCATGCGATCGAGGGCGCGGCCCTGGGCCACGGCCGGGTAGAGCAGGAAGCCGGGCTTGCCTCCGCCGCCGCGTCACTGATCACATTGTCCACCGGCGGCTCGACCGGGCGTGAGGGGCCGGTGGTTCATCTGGCCTCGCTGATTTCCTCTGCCGTGTCCAACTGGCTGCGTGCACCCGATATCACCGCACGCGATCTGATGGGCTGCGCCGTGGCGGGCGCGGTCAGCGCCAGTTTCAACGCGCCGATTGCGGGTGCTCTTTTCGCGTTGGAGGTGATCCTGCGCCACTTTGCCATCCACGCCTTTGCCCCGATCGTGGTGGCCTCCGTATCCGCCACGGTGGTCAGCCGCATGTGGTCGGGCAATGTGCCTGAGTTCACGCAACCGGTCAGCACCCTAGCCTTCTATGTCGAGATTCCGGCCTTCATGGTGCTGGGGCTGGTCTGCGGTCTGGTGGCCGTGGTGATGATGCGCGCCATCTTTCTGGCCGAGGATGCAGGCGACTGGATCGCGAAGCGTCTGAATCTGTGGTTGCCGCTTCGCCCGGCATTCGCGGGTCTGCTGCTGGGTATGATCGCGACGCAGTTTCCCCATATCATCGGCGTCGGGTATGAGACGACGACCAAAGCCCTCAACGGCCATCTGCTGTTGTGGACCGCGATCATTTTCGCCGTGGTCAAGGTCGTGGCCGTCGCCATCACCATGGCGGGGCGCATGGGGGGCGGTGTCTTCTCACCCTCGTTGATGCTGGGCGCGCTGACGGGGTTGGCCTTTGGCTGGATCGCGACCTCCATCTTTCCGTCAGTCTCCGGGTCGCAGGCGCTCTATGCGCTGGCGGGGATGGGGGCGGTTGCGGCGGCGGTGCTGGGGGCGCCGATCTCCACCACGCTGATCGTGTTCGAGATGACGGGCGATTGGCAGGCCGGGATCGCGGTGATGGTGGCGGTGTCGCTGGCCTCCGCCGTGGCGGTGAAGTTTGTGGACCGGTCCTTCTTTCTCACCCAACTGGAACGCAGCGGGCGGCATGTCGCCGCCGGGCCGCAGGACTATGTTTTGTGCACCATCACGGTCGGCTCCCTCATGCGCCCGCGGGGGGCGGAAAACGGTGCCTCCGACACGCAAAGCTGGGCGCTGGTGGAGCAGGGGGCCTTTCTCACGCGCGGTGACACGCTGGAATCCGCCCTGCCGATGTTCGACCAGATCAGCGGCGGCATGATCCCCGTGGTGCAACCTACCGGCGACGACAGCCCGCCAGAACTGCTGGGCGCAGTGTTTCACGTCGAGGCGTTGAAAGCCTACAACCGCGCATTGGCCCAGATTGCGGAGGAGGAACATTCATAGGGGCGCGCCAAGGTTTTGCGCGCCCGATCTCGCTGGATGCTCGGTCTTGCTGGATGATCTTGCGACGTGGCGGCAACCGGCACCGCGCATCACGGTCCGTTGAAGTTTCCCGCGCGATTGCGGCCACGCTCGACATGATCCGCGCGCGAAACCCGTTAGCGTTCAGCCCTGCGGCAGATTCGCGCGCAGGAAGCGGATCGTGTTTCCGCCCATGACGGCCGCGATGTCCTGGTCCGACAGTCCGGCCTCGATCAAGGCATGGGTTACGGCGGCCAGCTCCGACACGTCGAACGTCGTTTCCACCGCCCCGTCATAATCGGAGCCGAGCGAGACGTGATCCACGCCGACGACCTCGATCGCGGCCATGATCGCGGCGGCAATGCCGGCGGGGGTAGCGTCGCAGGTCACGTCCTCCCAAAACCCGATCCCGATCAGACCGCCTTCGTCCGCGATGCGCTGCATCAGCTCATCGGGGAAGTTCCGCACCGTTTCGCAATGGCTGAAGATGCCGGTATGGCTGACGATGACGGGGCGGCGCATGATGTCCAGAACGTCCTCGGCCATCTGGGGCGAGGCATGGGCAAGATCGACGATCATCCCACGATCCTGCAGGCCCGCCACGACCCTGCCTCCGAAATCGGTCAGGCCCGCCCCGCGTGAGCCGTGCAGCGATCCGCCCAATTCGTTATCAAAGAAATGCATCAGACCGACGAGCCGGAATCCCACATCGTAGATCGTGTCCAGATTGGCCAGATCGCCCTCCAGAACATGGGCACCCTCAGCCCCCAGAATGCCTGCGATAGGCTGGTGCCCCTCGCCCCGTTCCGCCAGTGCCGCATCCAGATCCGCTGCCGTTCGTACGAAGCGCAGCATGTCGGGATGCGCGTCCGCCGTTTCCTGTAGCCGGTTGGCCTGATCCAGACCACGCTCCAACAGGCTGGTCCACGTTCGAACGGGACGCAACTGGCCGAAGCTCAGCAATGTGATGTTGTCGCGCGCGTCGGTCGCGTTCGCCTCGTAGTTTTGCCCCGCCGGGCTTTTCGTCACGGTGGTGAAGACCTGAACCGCCACGTTGCCCTCTGCCAGGCGCGGCAGATCGACATGCCCACGCTCGGACCGCTCGGCCAAATCGCGGTCCCACAGCAGGCTGTCGGCGTGCCAGTCCGCGATGGTCAGGCTGTCATGCAGGCGCTGCGCCTCGGCCGAGACGGGCCATCCCTCATGCTCCGCAACCCGGTTCTGGGCGTTTTCCGTCAGTCCCGGTGCGAAGATGAAAAAGCCCGCCACCGCCAATAGGGCGAGGGCGAGCAGGGTGTAGGCTAACTTGCGCAGCATTTCAGGATCCCCCTCGATTTTGATCCTGAAATTGCTCAATCATAACGTGCGCGGTCAAGCGCAATCGTCGCGTCAGTCCTCCATCGCCTCCAACTCGTCGATCAGGCCCTCGATAACGCTCAAGCCCTTGTCCCAGAACTTGGGATCGCTTGCATCCAGCCCGAACGGCTCCAGCAATTCCTTGTGGTGCTTTGAGCCGCCTGCCTCCAGCATCGCGAAGTATTTCTCCTGAAAATTCTCGTCGCCGTCTTCGTAAACAGCATAGAGCGCGTTTACCAAGCCGTCACCGAAGGCATAGGCATAGACGTAGAAGGGCGAGTGGATGAAGTGGGGGACGTAGCTCCAGAATGTCTCGTACCCGTCCACGAACTCGAACACCGGGCCCAGGGATTCGGCCTGAACGCTCATCCAGATGGCGTTGATGTCGTCGGGGGTCAGTTCGCCCTCGCGCCGGGCGGCGTGCAGCTTGCACTCGAAATCGTAAAAGGCGATCTGGCGCACGACCGTGTTGATCATGTCCTCTACCTTGGAGGCCAGAAGCGCCTTGCGCGCGGTGCCCTCCTTGCCCTCCAGCAATTTGCGGAAGGTCAGCATCTCACCGAACACACTGGCTGTTTCGGCCAGCGTCAGCGGAGTGGAGGACAGCATCTCACCCTGCTTCGCCGCCAAACGCTGGTGCACGCCGTGGCCCAGTTCGTGTGCCAGGGTCATGACGTCGCGCTGCTTGCCCAGATAGTTCAACATCACGAAAGGATGGGCATCCACGACAGTGGGATGGGCGAAGGCGCCCGGGGCCTTGCCCGGTTTTACCGGCGCGTCGATCCAGCCCTTGGTAAAGAACGGCTCCGCCAATTCGGCCAGCCGCGGATCGAAGCCGGAATAGGCGTCCAGCACGGTCTGCTTTGCTTCCTCCCAACCGATGGTGCGATCGTCGGAAATCGGCAATGGCGCGTTGCGGTCCCAGACCTGCATCGTCTCCAGCCCCAGCCACTTTGCCTTCAGCGCGTAATAGCGATGCGACAGTCGGGGATAGGCCGCGACAACCGCGTCGCGCAGCGCTTCGACCACTTCAGGCTCCACATGGTTCGCAAGGTGGCGGGAGGCCTGCGGCGTCGGCAGTTTGCGCCACCGATCCTCGACCTCCTTGTCTTTGGCAAGCGTGTTGGTGATCCGGGAGAACAGCGGCAAGTGATGCCAGAAGACGGCGATCAAAGCGTGGGTGGCGGTTTCGCGCCGGGCGCGGTCGGGATCGCTGAGCAGGTTCAGCGTTGCCTCAAGGCTCAGCTTTTCTCCCTCGACGTCGAATTCCAGCCCGGCCATCGTTTCATCGAACAGGCGATTCCACGCGGCGGCCCCGACGACGGATTGATCGTGGAGGAACGTCTCCAACTCGTCGCTCAACTGATAGGGCTTCATCGCCCGCATCCGATCCAGAACGGGTTTGTAGCGGGTCAGCGTCTCATCTTGACTGACCAGCAGATCGAAGCGCTCATCCTCGATCCGGTTCATTTCCAGACTGAAGAACACCAGATCGGAGGAGATCGTGGTGATCTTGTCCTGCATGTCTGACATGAACTTCGCACGGTTCGCATCCGTGGTGTTCTGATAATAGCGCAACCCGGCAAAGGACATGATCCGGCCCATGACCGACTGCATCCCTTCATATCGCTGGATGCAGGTGCCCAGGGCGATGGCGGTCTTGTCGGACAGTTGCCCCTCGTAATCCGCGCGGAATCTTTTCGCCTCCTCGGCCAACCAGTTCAGGTCGCTGGCGATCTTGGGGTCGTCCTGTCCGGCATACAGGGCGGAAAAATCCCATTCCGGCAGATCGGCCATGTCACCGCCGCCACCACCTTCACCGGGTTGCAGACAGGTCAGCGGGCGAAGGGGACGGATCGAATTCATCGGATGCTCCGGTTTGAAATGGATGTGCTGACCCTCAGGTAAGCCATGCCAAGCAAGAGACAATGCGCAGATAAAGTTTCCTGATCATTCAGGTGAGCGTGCGAACGCAAAAACGCCCCGACAGTGATGCCGAGGCGTTTTCAAATTTCAAATCGAAGGCGTTCAAACCTTCACTGAAATCAGTTGTGCAGAACGATGCCTTCCTTCGTGGAGGCGGATTCGCACAGGCCGTCGGAAGCGACGATCACGCAGTCATAGGTGACTTCCTGAACAGGTGCCGCAACGCCATCGACGCTGATCTCAACGCGACGGTTACGTGCTTCGCGCACGCCGTCTGCGGTGGGGACGGCCAGGTCCAGCTCGGAACGACCCGAAGCGGTAATGATCGCGGGGTTCACACCGTTGCCGACCATTGCGCCAACGACGGTTGCCGCGCGTGCTTCGGACAGTGCCTGGTTGTAGGCGACGGAACCGACGGTGTCGGTATGGCCCACGACGGACACGGACGTGGAGCCCTCAGCCGCGCCGGAGGCTGCGGACACGGTCTCAGCGCCGAGCGCCGACAGGTCAGCGCGATCGAACGCGAAAAAGACCGTGTAGTCGGTCGCCACGGTGGGTGCCGGTGCCGGTGCGACAGCCACAGTAGTGGTCTCGCCTGCACATGCTGCCAGGAACGCAGCCGCGCCGATCATCATAACGGAAGCAGTTTTCATCCCTCTCTCCATTCTTTGTTAGAGGTGATTTCGGCCCAGCAAATGCACCAGACCATCCGGGTTAGAACGCGGTATTAATTGATTTAAGTACAGCGTCACGCAATCACGCGGCTCCGATTATTGCGGACTGATGCATTTCAGCATCGGCCCTATACCAAATATGACATTCAGCACGAAGCGCGCTCTCAACAATAGTATGCTGGCGAACGCGGGTCCGCCAGCAGAGTCTCTTATTCTACACCGATTTCGACACGACGGTTACGTGCTTCGCGCACGCCGTCTGCTGTCGGGACGGCCAGATCCAGCTCGGAACGGCCCGCAGCGGTGATGATCGCAGGGTTCACACCGTTGCCAACCATCGCGCCGACGACAGTTGCTGCACGTGCTTCGGACAGTGCCTGGTTGTAGGCGACGGAACCGACAGTATCGGTGTGGCCCACAACGGAAACCGTGGACGAACCAGTGCTGCTGGCGACATTGGATGCGGCCACGACGGTTTCTGCGCCGACCGGCGTCAGATCGGCGCGGTCAAACCCGAAATACACCGTGTAGTCTTCCGCGACGACTTCGACGACTGGCTCTGCGACGACCACTTCGTCATTGCCGCCACATGCAGCCAGAGCAAATGCGGAACCAGCGAGGAGGAGAGTTGCGTAGGTCTTCATGGTAATTTCCCTTTTTCGAATGCCGAGATCGCGGAGGATCGTGCAAAATGCGGATATGTCGATGTGTCCGACCAACGACCCGGTGCTGCATTGGTTCCCATTCGGGGCAAATTCTTCGTGATAAACGGAACGACTCGACCTCAGGCCGCAGTTCGTTCGTGCAGAATTTCATCCCATGCGCGATTGATCGCGACCATTCGCTTGGTTGCCAGTTGAACGGCTTCCTCGGGGACACCCCGTGCGATCATGCTGTCGGGATGGGTCTCGCGTACCAGCGCACGCCAGCGGGCCCGCATCTCGTCCATTGTCATGTCGGGGCTGATGCCCAGCACATCGTAGGGGTCCTGTTCCGCATCGGGGACCTGCCGGGCGCGAATCGCGCGAAAGCACCGCTCGTCAATTCCGAAGATCTCGGCCACGCGGTGCAGGAATCGATCCTCAGCCGGGTGATAGAACCCGTCTGCGGCGGCGATATGAAACAGCCCCTCCAGCAGATCCTGACGCACGGCTTCGTCATAGGCCAACATGCGGGCGATCTGGGTGGCGTAGGATTCGAAGCCTGCCGAATCGGTGCGGGCCATGTCGAAGATGCGCGCGGCCTTCGCCTCATCCTCGGGGGCGATCTGAAAGACCTCGCGAAAGGCCGTCACCTCGTCCCGTGTTACTTGACCATCCGCCTTCGCCATCTTGGCGCCCAGGGCGATGACCGCGATGGTGAAGCCGACGCTGCGCTCCGGATTCGAGGCGAGTCTGTCGAACACGACCGACAGCCCTTCGCCTGCGCGAAGAGCTGACAGCGCCTCAACTATGCGGGTCCAGATCGACATGCGCCGACCATAGCAGAATCCGGGAGGAGAACCATGCGTCGATTTATCAGATCACACGAACGCGACCGGCGACACGCACGCCTGCGCCCTGTCCCGGCAGGGCGGTGGCGAACAACCTGCTGGGCACACCCATGTCGTGGCCTTGCGCGATTTCGATTCGGCCGTGGCGTAGATTCGCATCGCGCCACCAGCCTGCCAGTGCAGCCGCCGCGGCACCGGTCGCGGGGTCCTCGATCACACCGCCCGAGGCGAAGGCGTTGCGGGCATGCACAATGCCATCCTGCGCCACATGGATCAGGGAAATCGTGACCAGGCCGACCTCACGCATCAGGGCGGCCCCCTCGGACAGGTCATAGGTCATCGTCGCGAGGCGGCTGCGGTCGTGCAGGCTGATGATCAGGTGATCGGCCCCTGCATGGGCGCAGGTCGGTCGCAGGGTGGGATCCAGATCGCCCCCCGTCAGCCCGAAAAGCAGCATCGCGCGGGCAACCGTTCCGGCCAGCGGTGCGTCGTGATGCGCGGGCGGGGATGTCAGCTCCGCCTGCCAGTGATCGCCCTCCGCCTCGGCCCGAACCTCGACCGGGCCGGCGGCGAAGGTATCCAGGTGAAAAGCACCCGCGCCATGGGCCTGCCCCAGCGCGGCCCCCAGTGCCACTGTGGCGTGACCGCAAAAGGGCACCTCCCCCACGGGCGCGAAATATCGCACGGACCAACGTTCACCGACCGGTGCGGCGAAGACGGTCTCGGAATACCCGACCTCGCGCGCCACATCCTGCATGGTCTCCACATCCGGCAGGCTGTCGCGGATCACCACACCTGCCGGATTGCCGCCGAGATCCCCATCGGCGAAGGCCGCAAGCCGCTGTACATCCATGATATCTCTCCTGTTCAGGCTCCCGTCACGATGTGGCGCGGCGGCGACCCGGTCCAACGCCAATCCTTGATGCCATCCATCAAGCCTTTCACTTTCCTGAAATATCCCCGCCGGAGGCAATGCTTTCCTCTTGCCGCAGACCTTCCTGGAACGGGGTTTCGCGCAGCGATCTCAAAGTTTGCGATGCATCAGCACCAGCTCCAGATCACGCCCGAACTTGCGCCCGGCCCCGGGTATGCGCCCGACTTCAGTGAAGCCCAGGGCGGCATGAAAGCGGATCGCGGCGGTATTCTCCCCGCTGATTCCACCGATCATCGCGGTTTTTCCGTGCCGGATCGCCTGGTCGTACAGCGCGTGCATCAGGGCACGCCCGCCACCGCCGCGCTGGGCACCCTCAGCCAGCATCACGGTATGTTCCGCGACATGTGCGTAGCCGGTGCCGCCGCGAAAGGTCCCGTAGGTGGCAAACCCGGTGCAGTTGGTGTCGGTATCGAGGACCAGAACCGGCTCCCCTGCGGTGGCCTTCGCGGTCAGCCAGTGGCGCAGGTCCTTTGCCTCGGATGTGAAAGTGGCGGTCGTCAGCGCGATCACGCGGTTCCAGATTGTCTCGATCGCGGGAATGTCCGCGTTCTGTGCCATGCGTACCGCAGCGTGCATTGCTTGCCCTTCCGATTTTCCCGGTCCAAGACTGGGGTTGAACATGGGTGGAGCATAGAGCATCAGATGAGCGGCAACTGGGATTTCTGGATCGATCGCGGTGGAACCTTCACGGATATCGTCGCCCGCGACCCCGAGGGGGGGCTGTCCACGGCCAAGCTGCTGTCCGAAAACCCCGAACAATACGCTGATGCGGCGCTTGCGGGGATCCGCCGGTTCTTGGGCCTCGCCCCCGATGCGCTGATCCCGCTAAGCCGCGTCGGGTCGGTCAAGATGGGCACGACCGTCGCCACCAACGCGCTTCTGGAACGCAAGGGCGACCGCACCGCGCTGGTCATCACGCAGGGGCTGGGGGATCAGTTGCGATTGGCCTACCAGCACCGTCCGCGCCTGTTCGATCGCCATATCGTGCTGCCCGAAATGCTCTATGATGAGGTGGTCGAGGCGCATGAGCGTGTGCGCGCCGATGGCACGGTGGAACGGGCGCTGGACGCCGATCGCCTTCGCGATGACCTGAACCGCTTGCGAGCCGACGGCTTCGACGCGCTGGCAATCGTGTTCGTCCACGGCTACCGCCACACCGCGCATGAGGCACGCGCCGCCGAGATCGCGCGTCAGATCGGCTTCTCTCAGGTCTCCGTCAGTCACGAGGTCTCCCCCCTGATGAAGATGGTCAGCCGGGGCGACACCACCGTGGTGGACGCCTATCTGTCCCCGATCCTGCGCCGTTATGTGGACCGGGTCGCGGATGCGTTCGACGGCGATCCGGCGGGCAAGCTGATGTTCATGCAATCTTCGGGCGGGCTGACCGATGCGCGGTTGTTTCAGGGCAAGGATGCGATCCTGTCGGGCCCGGCGGGCGGCGTTGTGGGGGCGGTGCGCACCTCGCAGATCGCGGGGTTCGAGCGGATCGTGGGATTCGACATGGGCGGCACCTCCACCGATGTCTGCCATTTCGCGGGCGATTTCGAGCGTGTGCTCAACACCGAGGTTGCGGGCGTGCGCATCACCGCCCCGATGATGAACATTCACACCGTCGCGGCGGGCGGCGGGTCGCTGCTGACCTTTGACGGTCAGCGGATGCGTGTGGGCCCTGAAAGCGCCGGCGCCGATCCCGGCCCGGCCTGCTATGGCCGCGGCGGACCGCTGGCCGTGACCGATGCCAATGTGATGACGGGCAAGCTGCGACCGGAATTCTTCCCGGCTATCTTCGGCCCCGATGCCGACCAACCGCTGGATGTGGCCGCGACCAAGGCTGCCTTCGATATGCTTGTCATTCAGACCGGCAAAAGCGCGGAGGTACTGGCCGATGGTTTCCTGCGCATCGCGGTTGAAAACATGGCCAATGCCATCAAGAAAATCTCCGTCCAGCGCGGCTACGAGGTGTCGAAATACTGCCTGACCGTGTTTGGCGGGGCCGGGGCGCAGCACGCCTGCGCCATCGCGGATACGCTGGGCATGGAAACCTGTCTGATCCATCCGTTTGCCTCGCTGCTCAGCGCCTATGGCATGGGTCTGGCCGATATTCGCGCCGCGCGCCAGCAAGCGGTGGAGGCGGTGCTGGACGATAGCAGCCGACTGGAATCCGCGAATATCATCGAATCGCTGTCGGCGCAGGCGGCGGATGAAGTCATGGGTCAGGGGGTTCCCGCAAATTCCGTGCACTATGACCGTATCCTGAACCTCAAGGTGCAGGGCACCGACACCTCCCTGCCGATCCCGTTCGGGTCACTCTCCGAACTGCGCACGGCCTTTGACACCGCGCATCTGCAACGGTTCGGTTTCGCATCGCCCGATGCACCGCTGGTCATCGAAAGCGTCGCGGTCGAGGCCGTGGGCGAGGCGGGCGATCTGTCAGAGCCTACGCTGGACATGGCCGCGCGGGAGGAGAGTTACGACACCGCGCTTATCGCTCCGATTTATGTCAGCGGCTGGCACGACGCCCGCTTCGTCAAGCGTGAGGTCCTGCGCCCCGGCGACACCCTGACCGGCCCCGCCGTGCTGGTCGAGCCGCACACCTCCATCACGATCGAGCCGGGCTGGCAGGCGCGCATCACCGCACACGACCACGTCACCCTGCATCGGATCGCAGCGCGCGAGGATGCCCACGCCATCGGCACCCGCGCCGATCCCGTAATGCTGGAGGTGTTCAACAACCTCTATATGTCGATCGCCGAACAGATGGGCGCGGTGCTGGAAAACACCGCCGCCTCCGTCACGATCAAGGAGCGGCTGGATTTTTCCTGCGCGGTGTTCGATGCGGCGGGCGATCTGATCGCGAACGCGCCGCACATGCCGGTGCACCTCGGCTCGATGGGGGCCAGCGTCAAGGCGATCATCGCCCAGAATCCCGACATGGGGCAGGGCGACGTCTACGTCCTGAACGCGCCCTATAATGGCGGCACGCATCTGCCCGATATCACAGTGGTGCAGCCGATCTTCTCGGACGGGGGGGAACTGCTGTTCTTTACCTCTGCCCGTGGGCACCACACCGATGTCGGCGGTCTGACCCCCGGTTCGATGCCGCCCGACAGCCGCACCATTCATGACGAGGGCGCGTTGATCGACAACTGGAAACTGGTGGATGCTGGCCATTTCCGCGAACAGGAAACCCGCGATCTGCTGTTGTCGGCACAGCATCCCGTGCGGGCCGTAGACACCAATATTGCCGACCTCAAGGCGCAGGTGGCCAGTTGTGCCAAGGGGGCGGCGGAACTGCGCCGCATGGTCGACCTGTTCGGGCTCGACGTGGTGCGCGCTTATATGGGCCACGTGCAGGACAACGCCGAGGAATGCGTGCGCCGTGCGATCCAGACGCTTCACGATGCCGAATATGTCTACCCGATGGATCCCGACTTCGACGGCAACCCGCGTGAGGTGCGCGTCAAGATCACCGTGGACCGCGACACCCGGTCCGCCACCGTGGATTTCACCGGCACCACGGGGCAGCTTGCCACGAATTACAACGCACCCGAACCGGTAACGATGGCCGCCGTGCTCTACGTCTTCCGTCTGCTGGTGGATGACGACATTCCGATGAACGAGGGGGTGATGAAACCGCTCAGGGTGATCCTGCCCGGCGGCACCATGCTCAGCCCCCGATACCCCGCCGCGGTTATCGCCGGTAATGTCGAGACATCGCAGGCCGTGACCTCCGCCCTGCTGCTGGCGCTGGGCGTGCAAGCGGCGGCGCAAAGCACGATGAACAACACCACATGGGGCAACGCAACCTACCAGTATTACGAAACGATCTGCGGTGGCTCCGGCGCGGGGCGCCTGACCGACGGGACGGGGCATCCGGGCACTGGCGGCGTGCACACTCACATGACCAATTCACGCCTGACCGATCCCGAGGTTCTGGAATGGCGGTTCCCTGTCGTGCTCGATGAATTCAGCCTGCGCCGCGATTCAGGCGGGGCGGGGCAGTTTCGCGGCGGCGACGGCACCACACGCCGGATTCGCTTTCTGGAGGAGATGACCCTCGCCGTCCTGTCCGGCCACCGCATCGTTCCCCCACCGGGGCTGGAGGGGGGCGGTCCCGGCGAGGTCGGCGCCAGCCGCATCCAGCGCGCGAACGGTGAGGTGGAGCGTCTGAAATCCGCCGACCGCACCGAAATGGCCCCCGGCGATACCTACTGGCTCGACACGCCGTCGGGCGGCGGCTTCACGCCCGAGGCCTGATCCGGGGCCGCAGCGGAAAATTTGCCAACCACAGGGCAGCCGCAGCCCATGAAAACAGGAGTTATTCCAATGCATCTGAGCGTTTACCTTTCAGGCGAGATCCACACCGACTGGCGCGATGAAATCGCCCAGGGCGCGGCAGACCTGCCGGTCAGCTTCACCGCGCCCGTGACGGATCATGCCGCCTCCGACGATTGCGGCGTCGCGATTCTGGGCGCAGAATCCGACAAGTTCTGGCATGATCGCAAGGGCGCTGGCCTGAACGCGATCCGCACTCGCAAGGGGATCGAGGAGGCCGACATCGTCGTCGTGCGCTTCGGCGAAAAGTACAAGCAATGGAACGCCGCCTTCGATGCCGGGTACGCGGCGGCGCTGGGCAAGTCATTGATAATCATGCACGGTTCCGACCACGCCCACGCCCTGAAGGAAGTGGACGCAGCCGCGAATGCCGTATGCGAAACGCCGCAGCAGGTCGTGGACATGCTGCGCTACGTCATCGCCGGAACGCTGCCCGGCTAGGGTCACTCTCGCGGAGGGATGTTCATCGCTGCCTTGCTCGCCGGACGCCCGGCGTGCAAGGTCAGGTAGCGCGCGACATTGCCGTAGTCGGACATGCTCAGGGCTTCCTCCCCCTCGTAGAAGCTGACCGCGTTCAGCCATGGCCAGATCGCCATATCCGCTATCGTATGCTGACCGGCTGCGACAAAATCCTTCGCGCGCAGATGCTCATCCAGAACGCCCAGCAGCCGCTTCGCCTCCGTCGTGAAGCGATCCTTGGCATAATCGTCGGTCGTCTTGTCGGCAGCGAACTTGTGAAAATGTCCGAACTGCCCCAGCATCGGGCCGAGCCCGCCCATCTGCCACATCAGCCAGCTGAGCACTTCGGCCTTGGCCTGCGGCGCGGACGGCAGGAATTTTCCCGACTTTTCCGCCAGATAGATCATGATCGCACCCGTCTCGAAGATCTCGACCGGGTCGCCGCTCGGGCCGCAGGGGTCGATGATTGCGGGGATCTTGTTGTTGGGGTTGAGCGCCAGAAACTCCGGTGTCATCTGGTCGTTCTGCATGATGTTGATGGTATGTGCCTCGTAGGGCAGGCCGGTTTCCTCCAGCATGGCGGAGACCTTGATCCCGTTGGGTGTCGGGAAGGAATAGAGTTGAATTCGCTCGGGAAATTCCGGTGGACGCAGCTTGGTGATCGGATGGTCTGTCAGTTTGGTCATCGTCATCTCCTTGGGGATTGTCCCTCGAAGGTAGGCGCGAAACCGGGCGCAACCAACCACGGGCGCGAATCGCAAGTTTCTTGACCCCCACTCCGATCCCCTACAGGATAGGGATCGTATACGTGCCACAGAAGGGATGCTGGGGATGCTGCAGGAATTCAAGAAGTTTATCGCCAAGGGCAATGTCATGGACATGGCCGTCGGCATCATCATCGGCGCCGCGTTTACCGCGATCGTTCAATCCGTGGTGAAGGACCTGATCAACCCGTTCGTCGGATTGTTCACCGGCGGGATAGATTTCACCAACCTGTTTGTCGTGCTGGACGGCTCCGAATATGCTTCGCTGGTCGAGGCGCAGGAGGCCGGTGCCGCCGTCTTCGCCTATGGCTCGTTCATCAACGCCGTCATCAACTTCCTGATCATCGCCTTCGTCGTGTTCCTGCTGGTCAAGGGCGTGAACCGCGTCAAGGAAAACATGGCCAAGGAAGAGGAAGAAGTGATGCCCGGACCCGTGGGCCCGACGCAGGAGCAGTTGCTGATCGAAATCCGCGACCTGATGGCGCGCGGCACCACGCAGGTCTGAGCCTGCTGCACGCCGGGGAGCCTCCGGCGGGGATATTTCTGGAAGGAGAATGGGCCGGGGGCGAACCTCCGGCCCTTTGTCGTTTCGCTTACAGCAAGGTCTCGGGCGCGACCCAGTCGAGGTTCTGTGCCGTGGCCACAGCCTCATTCGTAAGGGTGCCTTCATGGACGTTCAGACCGGCTGCAAGGTGAGGGTCAGCGGCGCAGGCCGCTTTCCAGCCCTTGTCGGCCAGGGCCAGAACGAAGGGCATCGTCGCATTGCCAAGCGCGATGGTGGACGTGCGCGCGACCGCGCCGGGCATGTTGGCGACGCAGTAATGCACGATGCCGTCCACCTCGTAGATCGGATCGTCGTGGGTCGTGGCCTTCGACGTCTCGAAACATCCGCCCTGATCTATGGCCACATCGACCAGAACCGCCCCTGGCTTTAGCGTGGACAGATCGGCACGGGTGAGCAGCTTGGGCGCCGCCGCACCGGGGATCAGGACTGCCCCGACGATCATGTCGGCCTGCGTGACGAGTTCCGCGATATTGGCAGGGCTGGCATAGCGGGTGCCAAAGACGCCGCCGAACTGGTCGTCCAACTGCCGCAGACGGGGAAGGGAGAGATCCAGCACCGTGACGCGCGCGCCCATGCCCGCCGCGATCCGCGCCGCGTGGGTGCCCACGACGCCACCGCCGATGACGACAACGTCCGCCGGGCCGACTCCCGGTACGCCGCCCATCAAGACGCCGCGCCCGCCATTGGCCTTTTGCAGGGACCACGCACCGACTTGCGGGGCCAGACGACCGGCGACTTCGGACATCGGGGCCAGCAGGGGCAGGCCGCCGTTGCGGTCGGTCACAGTCTCATACGCGATACAGGTGGCACCGGACGCGAGCAGGTCCTGCGTCTGCGGCGTATCGGGGGCGAGGTGCAGATAGGTAAACAGGGTCTGCCCCTTGCGCAGGCGGGCGCGTTCATCCGCCTGGAGCTCCTTGACCTTTACGATCATGTCGGCGGCAAAGACCGCATCGACATCCCCGATCTGCGCCCCGGCGGCGATATAGTCGGCGTCGGAGAAACCTGCACCCAGACCGGCACCCGCCTGGATGGTGACCGAATGACCGCGCTCGGTCAGGGAATGGACGGCGGCGGGCGTCAGGCCGACGCGGTATTCACGAACTTTGATTTCAGTAGGGCAACCGATATGCATAGAAACCTCCGTTGAATTTATAACGTGCATCATGCTTGAACTTGCGTGCAAAGTGCTTGCGAAGATGTGTGGTACTTCGCCAGAATGTGACCGATTTCAGGCGTGGTTCCGTCGTATTGCGGGAGGATTTTCCGACAGTGGACTTGGATGCGCAGGACTTGAAGTTGCTGACCCTGCTGCAGCGCGATGCGCGACAGTCGAACGCGACGCTGGCCGAGGCTGCGAATCTCTCGGCCTCCGCCTGTCATCGCCGGGTGCGGCGGCTGGAGGCAGGCGGCGTGATTGCAGGCTATGGCGCCCGGCTGGACCCGGTGGCGATCATGCGGCGCACAGTCGTCTATGTGGAGTTCACCTTGAACGGGCAAAGTCAGGCGGTGCTCGACCTGTTCGAGGCTGCGATCCTGTTGGTTCCGGACGTGGTGGAATGCCATCTGATGGCGGGATCAGCGGATTATCTGGCCAAGGTGATGGCTGCGGACAGCGATGATTTCGCCCGCATTCACCGTGAGCATCTGTCCCGCCTGCCCGGAGTGGTCCAGATGCAGTCCAGCTTTGCCCTGCGCACGGTGCGCGCGGGCAGGGAGCTGCCGGTGCCTGCTTACAGAAGCCACAACAATAGATAGAGCGTCGCCAGACCGCCGAAGATCGCGCCCAACGTGTTTCGCGTCCCCGCACCGATGAGCAGCGCCACTAGTGCCGCGCCGATGCGGGCCGGGTCGAAGTCGCCATCTGTCGCGGCGGGCCAGACCACCAAGGGGGCCACCAGTCCCGGCATGACAGCCACCGGGACGTAGCGCAGCAGGCGCATGGTCCAGTCAGGAAAGCGCCGGCCCGTCATCAGGCCCAGAAACGAGAAGCGGATCGCGAATGTGCCGATTCCCAGTGCTATGATGACGATCCAGATATCTCGCATGTCCATCACGAGTCCCCTCCCCGGCGTTCGAGCGCGATTTCCGTCGCGGCCCCCGCGGCCATCGCCAGTGCCGCCGCAATGATCAGGCCCAGCGAATAGGGCACCCAGACCAGCGCCAGCGCTGCCACGATGGAGACGATAGCCGTCATCACATGCGGAATGGTGCGCAACATCGGCGCGATCAGTGCGATGAATGTGATCGGTACCGCGAAATCCAGCGCATATTCCTGCGGTATTGCGCTCCCCGCCACCGCGCCGATCCATGTGCAACCGTACCACAGGGGCGCGATCGGCGTCACGACTCCCATGAAATAGGCGAATTTGGACCGGACCGGGGCGTTTGGCTCCGTCTCGTATTGCGCCACCGACGCGGCATAGGCCTGATCGACCAGGAAATAGGCGACGAAAGCTTTCTTCCAAAGAGGCAATGAATTCAGATGCGTGCTCAGCGATGCGGAATACAGCGCCATGCGCAAATTGACTGCCAGCGCCGTGAGGATGACGATGAACAGCGGGGCGTTGTCCAGCATCAACGTCACGGCGGTAAATTGCGACGCGCCCGCGATCACCAGTACGGTCATCACCATGGTTTCCAGCAGCGGCAGCCCGGCCTCGGTCGCGACAACGCCGAACAGCAGCGCGAACGGCGCAATGACCAGCGTGAAGGGTGCGCCGTCGCGCACGCCGCGCCAGAACCATGCCGAGGTGTCGGCTGGGATAGAAGATATCTCGCCCATAGAAACGCCCCTTTTCGGATCGGGCGGACTATTGGCGATCCGGGCGGTGAGGCCAAGACGGGAATTGTGTCCGTAACGATCTGCAATCTGATGGGAGCGTATCGGTGTGGACATGATCGCGCAAAAGTTCCTATCTCGAACGATGAGTGATTTGGCACAGAATTCGGACGATCGTCGCGCGGTGGGTCTGATCCACGGGCTGGGCCGTGGTCCGGGCTCGATGACGCTGATGGCAAATCGGTTGGAGGCAGCGGGCTTTCGCACGTTCCTGATGCATTATCGCTCACGCCATGTCGTTCCGGCTGAGGCACAGGCCGATCTGGTCCAGCAACTGGACGCGCTGTCGCCGGGATCTTGCGATCTGGTGGGGCATTCACTGGGTGGGGTGCTGGCGCTGCGGATCAAGATCGCGCAGCCCGACCGCATCGGACGGGTGGTGCAGTTGGGACCGCCGAATCTGGGCTCGCCCATGGCCACGTTCTTTCGCGATTATCGCCTGGTCGCGGATTTGATGGGTCCGGCGCTGGAACGGCTGGCCGCAGCCGATATGGGGCTGGATCATCTGCCGCCGGAGGTCGCGCGGGATCTGGGCATCATTGCGGGATCCGCGCCGATCGGCCCGGTAAGCGGTTTCTGGGGGCTGGCGGAGCCGTCGGACGGCATGGTTCCGGTCAGTTCCGCACTGGGCATAGATCATGCGGATGCGCTGATCACGCGGACGGTGCACGGCATGCTGCCCCTGTCGATGGGCGCGGCGCGGCAGACGGCCGCGTTCCTGCGCGACGGACGCTTCGATACGGAGAAATCGGCATGAGCGACTATCTGATCGGCCCATCCCCCGACGATCTGACGCTGACGCGCGCGCTCAGCGGGCGCGACCATGAGGGGCGGGAGGTCGATCTGCGCGTGGTCGAGGAGCGGCCCCTGACGATCTATCTCAATTCGCAGGAGATCGTGACGGCAATGACCATCGGGGATCACCCGCGCTGGCTGGCCGTGGGATATCTGTCCAATCAGGGGATGCTGCTGCCCGACGACCGGATCACCGCCGTCGATTTTGACGAGGAGGTGGAAACCGTCGTTGTCCGTACCGCCCGCGCCACGGATTACGAGGACAAGCTCAAGCGCAAGACCCGGACCTCCGGCTGCGCGGTCGGCACAGTCTTTGGCGACATGATGGAGGGGCTGGAGGGCGTGCGCCTGCCGGTGGCCGAACTGCGCACAAGCTGGCTCTACACGCTCGCCCATCGCATCAACACGACGCCCAGCCTGTATCTGGAGGCGGGCGCGATCCACGGCACTGTGCTGTGCCGACAGGATCGGGCGCTGGTCTACATGGAGGATGTCGGCCGCCACAACGCGGTGGACAAGATCGCGGGCTGGATGCGGATGCAGGACGCCGACCCGTCGGACAAGATCCTCTACACCACGGGACGTCTGACATCCGAGATGGTCATAAAGACGGCGCTGATGGGGATTCCGGTGCTGGTCAGCCGCTCCGGCTTCACCGCCTGGGGGGTGGAAATCGCGCGTCAGGTCGGGCTGACGCTGATCGGGCGGATGCGGGGCAGGCGGTTCGTCTGCTTGGCGGGTGAGGATCGTCTGATCCGCGACGCAAACCCCGCCCATGTGGCCGACGAGCCGCGCAAATCCACAGGGGCAAATCCGCAGGAAAGGGCACGTCATGAGCGAGGATAACGACCCCGCAGGCCTCGCGGCATGGCTGGCCCATCCGCTGTTTCTGACCTTCGTGGTGTTCGTCCTGACCAGTATTATCGGTTCGTTCATCAACCAGAGCATCCAGCGCAACGCCGACGCCCGCCGCAGCTATGATGACAGCCTGGTCCAGATCGCTACGCGCTGGCAGGATGATGCATCGCACGCGAACCGCATCACGACCCTGATGTTCGAACGGGCGGCGATGACAGATCTGCTGCGCTCCGCGCTGCAACGGCAGGTCATGCACGAGGTGTTGGAGCGCAAAATCCTCTACGATGCGATCTATCAACGATGGAACACGCAGCTGCCGCAGATCCTCGCCACTCTGGACGGGTTCGATGCGGCGGAGGGACTGCGGGCGGAGCTTTCCGCCTCGTTCATCGGCGATTTCGCCAGCAAGTTCGCGCGGATCGACGGGTGTATCACGCTGGTGCACGACCGCTTCCTGTCGCGCGCGACGCAACATGCCTTCGCCTCCAGCCATCTGAGCTGCCCGCCCGAGGCCGTGACGGACCCGATGCGGTGGCTGCGGCTGGATGTGGACAAGATCAGAACCGGCGCCCGGCGGTTCGAGACGGACCTGCTCACCCGGTTCGAGGCGCGCCGGCAGATCGAGCGGCGGGTGGCGGAATGCATCTTCGACCGACGACCCTCCGTTTGGTCACGCATCATGATGAGCGAGGTCGAGCAGGATGAGGCTGACATCCTGCGCGCGCGTGAATGTGAGGTGCAGGCATGAACGTCGCGGGGATCATTCTGGCCGGGGGGCGCGCCACCCGGATGGGGGGCGGTGACAAGGGACTGCTCGATCTGGGGGGGAAACCCTTGCTGGCGCATGTGGTCGATCGCTTGTCGCCTCAGGTCACGGTGCTGGCCCTGAACGCCAATGGGGACCCGCGACGCTTCGCGCCGTTCGGCCTGCCGGTGGTGGCTGATGCTGATGACACCCGCGCAGGCCCCCTGGCCGGAGTTCTGGCCGGTATGGACTGGGCAGCCGCGCAAGGGTTCGATCTGATCGCGACGGCGGCAGCGGATACGCCGTTCTTCCCCTCCGGGTTGGTCGCCGATCTGTGGGCCGGCATGGCGTCCGAGGGCAAATTGCTGGCCCGCGCCGAAACAGAGCGTTCGGGCGGTGGCTTCGACCGGCACCCGACCTTCGGCCTGTGGTCCGTCGGTCTGCGCGACGATTTGCGCCGCGCATTGAGCGATGGCACGCGTAAGGTGGTCGCGTGGACCGACCGCCACGGCTGCGCGCGTGTGGTGTTCGCGGGCGACGACCCGTTCTTCAACGTCAACACCCCCGACGATCTGCAACAGGCAAGGCGACGCATCGGATGAGGCTTTACGGTATCACGGGCTGGAAAAACTCCGGCAAGACGACACTGATGGAACGTCTGGTGGATGATATCACCGCGCGGGGATATTCCGTCTCGACCGTCAAGCACGCGCACCATTCCTTTGACGTGGATCACCCCGGAAAGGACAGTTTTCGTCACCGCATGGCCGGCGCACGGCAGGTATTGTTGGCGTCGCGCAATCGCTGGGCCCTGATGCACGAGCTGCGCGGCGAGCCTGAGCCTGCGCTGGATGAATTGCTGCACCGTCTGAGCCCGGTCGATCTGGTCCTGATCGAGGGGTACAAGCGCGACCGTCATCCCAAGATTGAGGCGCATCGCAACGCCACCGGCCAACCGCTGATCGCGCCGGATGACGACACGATCCGCGCGGTGGCAAGTGACAGCGCCCCGAAGGATCTGGCTGTTCCCGTGCTCGATCTGAACGACACACGGGCCATTGCCGCGTTCATCCTGCGCGAAGTCGGTCTGCACAAGGAGGAAGGCGGGGCATCATGATGTTCGACAGCGTCGTGGCGGTAGACTGGTCGGCACGCTCCACCCCGTCCCTTGCCGGGCCTTGCCGGGATGCTATCTGGATCGGTCGCACGTGCGATGGCGTGGATGAGGCTCCGCTCTACTGTCGCACACGGGCCGAGGCGATGGCGCAGTTGCTGCGGATGGTGGAACGGGACCGCGCGGCCGGGCGCAGGGTGCTGATCGGCTTCGATTTCGCGTTTGGCTGGCCACAGGGCTTCGCCGCGGCGGTCACGGGACAGGCGCGCGCGCTGGCCGTCTGGGATCATCTGGCAGCCCGGATCGTGGACGCCGCCGACAATGCCAACAACCGCTATGACGTGGCCGAAGCTCTGAACGCCGGACTGTCCCACGGGGGTCCGTTCTGGGCAAAATCGCATCGCGACCGCTGGGCCGCAATTCCCTATGCCGACACGCGCACAGACCACGGGCTGCCCGAACGCCGGATGGTCGAGCGACGGGCCAAAGGCACGAAACCGGTCTGGCAGCTTGCCGGGGCAGGCAGTGTCGGATCGCAATCCCTGCTGGGTGTCGCGCGGCTGCACGCTTTGCGCAAGGCTATCGGGGCGCAGGTCTGGCCGTTCGACACGGACGGCGCCGTGCCCGATGGCGACGTGGTGCTGGCCGAGATTTATCCCGGTCTGTTCCGTGAGCAGATCGCCGCCTCAGGGGAAAGCGATGAAATCCCCGACCGTGCGCAGGTGCGGGTCACGGCGGCACATCTAGCCGGACTGGGCCGGATAGGCGTTCTGGCGGAACTGATGGACATTCGCGCGCTGGGTGACGTGATCACGCAGGAGGAAGGCTGGATCCTCGGCGTTCCGGTCACGGGCACCGCGCCGCGTTTGCGCAACGATTGCTTCGCCTTGCCGCCGGGGGTCCACTGGACGCCTGTCGCCACCGCGCTCGAACGGTTGCGGGGGAGCCTTACAACCGTGGTCGGCACGGAAACGGTTGCGTTGCGCAGTGCGGGCGGGCGTGTTCTGGCGCAGGATGCCGTTGCCCGCCGCTCCAACCCGTCGGTGGCGAACGCGGCTGTGGACGGCTATGCCTTCGCATGGCGCGCGGCGGAAGGGGACGCGACGATCACGCTGCCGCTCACCCCAGGGCGCGCTGCAGCCGGGGTGCCGTTCGCCGGTGTGGTCCCGCCCGATAGCGCGCTGCGGATCCTGACGGGCGCGGCCGTTCCCGAAGCATGCGATACCGTCATCATGGAGGAAGACACCAGCCGCACCGGCAACACCATCTCGTTCGAAAGCGGGCTGCGTCCCGGTGCCAATGTGCGCCAAAGCGCGGAGGATTTCGCGCAGGGCAGCGTCCTTCTGCCTGCGGGGCACAGGCTGCGTGCGCCTGATCTGGCCCTGCTGGCGGCGGGTGGACCGGGGCAGGTCGCGGTGCGGCGCAAATTGCGGGTCGCCGTTCTGTCGACCGGGGACGAGTTGTCGGATCGCTGGCAGCCCGGCGATGCGACCCTGCCAGATGCCAACCGCCCCATGCTGATTGATCTTTTGCAACGCTGGAACATGGAAGCCGTCGATCTGGGCATCGCGGGCGATTGCCGCGAAGACGTGCGGGCGGCGCTGGATGCCGGTGCCGCGCAGGCCGATGCGGTCTTGACCACAGGTGGTGCCTCCGCCGGGGATGAAGATCATGTTTCGGCAACCTTGCGCGCGGCGAATGCCCTGCAAACGTGGCGGATCGCGATAAAGCCCGGGCGTCCGCTGGCGCTGGGAGTGTGGGGGGGCGTTCCGGTTTTCGGCCTGCCGGGCAATCCGGTTGCCGCGCTGGTCTGCGCCGTGATCTTCGTCCGTCCGGCACTGCTGACACTGGCGGGCGCGGACTGGCCTGTATTGACGGGCACGACGCTGCCAGCTGCGTTCACCAAGCGCAAGAAGGCCGGGCGGCGCGAGTTCCTGCGCGCGAGGGTGCGCGAGGGTCGGGTCGAGGTGTACCCTTCGGAGGGATCAGGCCGGATCGCCGGGTTGAGCTGGGCCGAGGGGCTGTGTGAATTGCCTGACGGTGCGTTCGATATCAGCCCGGGCACGCCCGTGACCTATCACGCATGGTCGTCGTTCGGGATTTGAGGTGGTGAGACCGGCACGGTTGCCTGCGGCGCGGATATTTACGGAAAGTGAAAGGGTTTCCGGGTGCCAATCCGGCTGCTAAGGGATGGTTGAAAGGGGCCTCCCATGCTTCGAAATCCTGTGCTGCAACCTGCGGGTATCCGCACGGCGCTGACCTATGCCGCGATTTTCGCCGCTCTGGGCGCGCACCTGCCGTTCTGGCCGCTATGGCTGTCGGACTGGGGATTGAGCGAGGCGGAGATCGGCACCTTCACCGCCGCCGGCATGGTCATTCGCGTTGTGGCCGGTTTGACGGTGCCCGCGCTGGCGGATCGGATCGACAACCGCAGGCTGGTTCTGGCCGTTGTCGCGGCGTTCGGTGCCCTGATCTTCGCGGTGCATGGCTTGCTCGCTGACAAGGCGGTGCTGTTGCTGGCCACGTTGTGCAGCGGCATTGTCTTCGCGGGGATGATCCCGATTGCCGATGCGCTGGGCGGGGCGGCGGCGCGCACGGCAGGATTCGCCTATGCGCCGGCCCGGTCCTTGGGGTCGTTTGCCTTTCTGGTTGCCAGCCTTGGCGTCGGCTGGCTGGTCGGGCGATTTGGCATCGGGGTCGCGCAATGGTGGATTGTGGCGAGTCTGGCCCTGACGATCTGGTTCGGCGCGACTCATCCCGGCGGAGGCAAGGTATGCCAGTCCACGCCGCCACGGCTGAGCGATCTGGGACGCTTGCTGAGCGAGAAACGGTTTCTGGTTTTCCTCGCGGCGATCGGGTTCGCGCAGTCCAGCCATGCGGTGCTTTATGTCTATGGTTCGCTGCACTGGCGGGCGCTGGGGGTGGATGAGGCCGTGATCGGTCAGCTTTGGGCCTTTGGCGTCGCAGTCGAGACGGCGTTGATGCTGTTCGCCGGCACCTGGCTGATCGCCCGTTTCGGCGCGGTGGGAGCTATCGCTATCAGTGCATGTGCCGGCATCGTGCGGTGGGGAATCATGATGACCGATCCGACCGGCATGGCGCTGTGGGTGACGCAATCATTGCATGCGCTGACCTTCGCGGCGGGGCATCTGGGGGGGATCGCGTTCATAGGGGCGGCGGTGCCGGAGCGATTGGCCGCCTCGGCTCAGGGCATGTTTTCCTCCGTTATCGGTGGTGTTCTGTTCGCCATTGCGATGGCCATCGCGGCGCTGGTTTATCCCTATGCGGGGGGGGCAACCTACGGGGTGGCGTTGGCGATGTCGCTGACAGGACTGGTTTTCGCGCTGTGGCTGCGCCGTATCTGGAGCGGTGAGCAGACGCTGGAGTGAGTTACTCCAGCGCCCCCGTGACCGTGGCCAGCAGCATGAAGGCCCGCCCCGTCCGGGTATCCGCCAGCCGCGCGATCTGCGTGTCGTCGTCCATGCGCGCGCACAGGGATTTCAGCAACAGATCGAAATGCCGGATGAAGTGCAGCGCGGCGTCGCGCATCACGTCGTCCGAACGCATCCGCCCCCGCGTCAGCGACAGCGCCGTCTGGTCGTCTATCGCGGCAAGGCCCGAGGTCACATCGCCACGTTCCCCCTCGGCGAAGCGACGCCACAATGCCGGGTCGATGGCAATCGGATCGAGGTCATCCATGTAGATGCCGTCTTGCGACAGCAGGTTGAGCACATCCTCCGCCGCGCGCAGGACCTGTGCGACCTGTCTGTCGCGGTTGGCGCGGTGCATGGCGCGGAATCCCGCCGTATCATCCTGATCCTGCGGAAAGTTTAGCGCGCGGACCAGATCGGCCCAGGCGGGGGGCTCATCCGAGGGGGCGGCCTCTTCGTTCAGGGGCAGGGAGGGTTGGCCGATTTCACGCTTGGGCGCGACCATAGGCTTCGGGCGCGGAACCGGGCGCACGCTGGCCGCGCGGGCCGAGTTTTCCGCGACTTCGGCCAGAACTGTCCTGTCTGCCGCGCGCCCTTCGAGCAGGGACAGCAGCGCCCGGTCGCTGACCTGCTGGCGCGCGGTCAGTTTCTGGAACATCGCGTCGATTTCCGACCGGCTGAGATTTGCGGTGTTGCGCGGCTGGCTGGAGACCGTTTGCGCCAGATCGGAAACTTGTGCCCGCGTCTCACCCAGACGTTCGATGACATAGGCAAGCATTCCGATCAGCAGGGACGGCACAATTGCCGCCATGAAGGCGAACAGCCCCGACCCCTGCCCGCTTTCTGTCGTGATCCACCATGCCGCGATCAATGCGAGCCAGCAGAAAATTGCGGCGCCCGCGATGGGCCAACCCTTCCAGACGCTCTGCATCCGGTTACTCCACTACTTGAATTGCACTCTACTTGAATTCGATCTTCAGCACCTCGTAACTGCGCGTGCCGCCGGGCGTGCGTACATCGACGCTGTCGCCCTCTTCCTTGCCGATCAGGGCCCGCGCGATGGGAGAGCGCATGTTGAGCAGACCGTTTTCGATATCGGCCTCCTGCTCACCCACGATCTGATAGACCTTTTCCTCATCGGTATCCTCATCCACGATCGTGACGGTGGCGCCGAACTTGATCGCGCCGGTCATTTTCGAGACCTTGATGACCTCGGCGCGGGAAATCACGCTTTCCAACTCCTTGACGCGCCCCTCGATGAAGGACTGCTTTTCGCGGGCGGCGTGGTATTCGGCGTTTTCGGATAGATCGCCATGCTCACGAGCTTCCGCAATCGCCTTGATAACGGCGGGGCGTTCCTCGAGCTTGAGCTTCTTGAGTTCGGCGTCCAGTTTCGCAAAACCCCGCTCGGTCAGGGGAACCTTCTCCATCGTTCGTCTCCGTCATTCGGTGGCGGACCACGCCGCGCGAAATACAAAAAAAGGGCCGCACTCGATTGGCACGGCCTGTCAATTGACGATAGGTTCGCAGCTGGTGAGTTGCAAGGGAACCCGAGTTGTGCGGCAACTGAGAACGGCTGAAACCGGGCCTGCGCGAACAGGGCCTGCGCGGGCAGCGGGTGAGAGGTCGCCGCGCGCCACGCTGTCGGGTCCGATCCTGTTCAATCTGGCGTTCGGCGTCTATCTGTTGGCCACGGTGGTGATCACGCAATTGCTGGGTGAGCCGCACGGCGTCGTCGAACTGGCGATGCGGGGGACGCGGGACGCCGTGTTGGTCCTCGTCCTGCTGGGGCTGAGCCTGTTCGTGACGTTCTACGGACTGTGGCGAGGCGCGGGCCAGGGTCTGGCCACGCGGCTGTTGGCGGCGATTCTGGTCGGATGCGGTCTGTACCTGTACCTCCTGCCGGCTTTTGCCGTGGTCAAGGGCATGGTGTCTTTACCCTTCGGCTTCTGGGCGGATCCGTGGCTGGCGTGGCTGGATCATGCGCTGCATGGCGGGCAGGACGCATGGCGTCTGTACTGGCCCCTGGTCGAGATCGTTCCCCCGAGGCTCGCCTTTATCGGCTACAATTACGGCTGGGCCGTCATATCCATGGTGTTGCCGGTTCTGGTGGCTGCGCTGGATACCGATACGGCGCGACGTGATCGAATGCTGATCGTTTATGTCTTCGTCTGGATCGGATTGGGCAATATCGCGGCGACAGCGTTCGCATCCGTCGGTCCGGTATATTACGAATCATTGAGCGGCATTCCCCGATATGCCGAATACATGCAGCATCGGGAGGGCCTGCTGCCGCCCGATCATGCCGTGCGGGTCTTGCAGGACTTGCTGTGGGCGAACGTGGAGCTGCGGCAGGGTCGGCTGGGTCTTGGCATATCGGCGTTTCCCTCGGTACATGTCGGCATTGCGGCGCTGGTGATGGTGTACCTGATGTCGCTGGGTCGCCTTGCCGGGGCGTTGGGGATCGGGTTCTGTGTGCTGACGCAGTGGAGCAGCGTGATCTATGGCTGGCACTATGCCATTGATGGATACGCCTCTATCGTGTCGGTGGTCGCAGTCTGGATCGGTGCGGGATGGTTGACGAAAAATCCCGCCAGAACAGGGCAGAAGATGCAAGAGATGCCACCTGATACACGTGCATACGATTGACACGGCAATGCCCGGCCCCATACCTGTCACGAAATGAAATTGCCCGGACCCATGCAAAGGAAGCCGAAATATGTCTGAAGTCGAACGTGAAGCCATGGAATACGATGTCGTCATCGTCGGTGCGGGGCCTGCTGGTCTGTCGGCTGCGATCCGGCTGAAGCAACTCGACGCTGACATGAACGTCGTCGTCCTGGAAAAGGGATCCGAGGTCGGGGCGCACATCCTGTCCGGCGCCGTGCTGGATCCCATCGGTCTGGACGCGCTGATTCCCGATTGGCGTGAGAAGGGGGCCCCTGTCACGACCGAAGTGACCGAGGATCGCTTCCTCGTCCTCGCCCCGAATGGATCGGTCAAGATCCCGAATTTTCCGATGCCGCCGCTGTTGAACAATCATGGCAACTACGTCGTATCAATGGGCAATGTCTGCCGTTGGATGGCCGAGCAGGCCGAGGCGCTGGGCGTCGAGATCTTTCCCGGCATGTCCTGCTCCGAACTGGTCTATGGCGACAACGGAGAGGTCAAGGGCGTCGTCGCAGGCGAATTCGGCATCGAGAAGGACGGCACCAAGGGCGCGGGTTACGAGCCGGGAATGGAATTGCACGGCAAGTACGTCTTCCTGGCCGAGGGCGTGCGTGGTTCGTTGAGCAAGATGGCCATCGCGCGCTACGGCCTCGACGCGGATTGCGATGTCCAGAAATACGGACTGGGCATCAAGGAGGTTTGGGATATCAAGCCCGAGCATCACAAGCTGGGGCAGGTCACGCACACCATGGGCTGGCCGCTGGGCAAGAATGCGGGCGGCGGTTCGTTCCTGTATCACGCTGAAAACAATCAGGTCTACGTTGGTTTCGTGACGCACCTGAATTACAAGAACCCCTACCTGTCGCCCTATCAGGAGTTTCAGCGGTTCAAGCATCACCCCGACATCGCCCCTGTGTTCGAGGGGGGCAAGCGGGTCGCCTATGGCGCGCGCGCCATCACCGAGGGCGGGTTCCAATCCATCCCCAAGATGGCGTTCCCGGGCGGCGCGCTGCTGGGCTGTTCCGCGGGCCTCGTCAACGTGCCGCGGATCAAGGGCAACCATAACGCGATGCTGTCGGGCAAGGCCGCGGCTGAGGCCGCGCATGCTGCCATCGCGGCTGGTCGTCAGTCGGATGAGTTGTCCGACTACACCGAGGAGGTCAAGACCGGCGCGATCGGCAAGGATCTAATCAAGGTGCGCAACGTCAAACCGTTGTGGTCCCGCTATGGTCTGATCGCCTCGATGGTTGTGGGCGGCCTCGACATGTGGTGGGCGTCGCTGTTTGGCAAGCCGCTGCTGGGCACGCTGAAGCACGGCAAGACGGATGCGGAAAGCACCGAACCCGCCCGGCGTCACCAGCCAATCGACTATCCCAAGGCGGACGGAAAGCTCAGCTTCGACCGGCTGACCAACGTGTCCTTTTCGGGCACCAATCATGCCGAGGATCAGCCGACGCACCTCAAGCTGAAGGATGCGGATCTGCCCACGCATGTGAACCTGCCGAAATATGCCGGACCTTCGCAGCGCTACTGCCCTGCGGGCGTTTACGAATTCGTCGGTGAGGAAGGTGAGAAATCGTTCCAGATCAACGGTCAGAACTGCGTCCACTGCAAGACATGCGACATCAAGGATCCGCTTCAGAACATCGTCTGGACCGTTCCGCAGGGCGGCGATGGGCCGAACTATCCGAACATGTAATCGACTGAGAACTTTCGGGCGTGCGTTGCGACGCGCGCCCGACCGCGCGATCCTGCCACGATCCTGCCACGGGCCGGTTCGGGTCGTGTCGCGTTGCCCTCCTCCGGTCGGATGCCTAGGGTGTGCAAAACGAGAATTCCGAGGTTTGCCCATGCCCGTCCGCTCCCTTTTCGCATTCGCGACAGCTCTGTCGGTGCTGCTGCCCACAATGGTCGAGGCACGCAGTCTGTCCGGATCCTATCTGGCGGCCGCGCAGGCGGAGCTGCGCGACGATCATGTGAACGCGGCGCTCTACTACACCCGTGCCTTGGGCTATGACGGTGAAGACACGCAATTGCTGCAACGTGCGATGCAGGCGCAAGTCTCCGCCGGGCGGGTCGGCGTCGCGGCCAGCATCGCGGAACGGCTGCTGGCGCTGAATTCCGAGAACCAGTTCGCGACCCTCGTCGCGATCACGCATGATATCCGTCGCGGCGATCCGGCCCGTGCCCTGGCGCGTCTGGATCAGGGTGAGCAGGGCATGACGCCCCTGTTGGCGAAATTGTTGCGCGGCTGGCTGATGATGTCGCTAGGGGATGAGGCCGCGGCGCTAGACTTGTTCGACGCGGTTTCAGGGAATGAGACCTACGAGGTCTTCGCGGCCTTTCACTCCGCATTGGCGTTGGCGCTGACCGGGCAGGTCGAGGCCGCATCGCGCAGGATGGAGGGGGGCGATGCCGGTCCGGTTCGTCTGAACCGCCGATCCACCCAGGCGCGCATCCAGTTGCTGGCCGCCACCGGGCAGAAGGAAACGGCGCTGGCGGTTGCGGACGATGTGCTGGCCACCGGCTTCGGCGACCGCCCGTTCGAGGTGCTGCGCACCCGGATCGAACAGGACGACCCTGTGCAGTTCGATCTGGTGCAGACCCCGGATGATGGCATCGCGGAGGTTCTGTTCGACCTCGCCTCCGTTCTGGGAGAGGAAGGCGCTGACGTCGCATTGATCTACAGCCGCCTTGCCGCGCATATTCAGCCGGACTTCGCCGAGGCGCAGCTATTGGTGGCCACCGTGCTGAACGAGCAGGGGCAGTATACGCTGGCAACCGATGCGTTCGATGCGGTGCCCAGCACTTCCCCCCAATTCGTGGAGGCGGAACTGGGCCGCATGCAAGCCCTTGCCAGTGACGGGCGTCAGGACGACGCAATCGCTGTTCTGGCCGGTCTGACGCGTGCCTATCCCGACAGCATGCGCCTGCATTACCTGCACGGCGATACCTTGCGCCGCGCCGACCGCCCGGCTGAGGCGATAGAGGCCTTCGACATGGCGGTGTCACTGCTGGGGGAGCCGTCGGCACAGCACTGGCTGGTCTATTATCAACGTGCCGTGGCGCATCACAATGCGGACAACTGGGCGGCGGCGGAGGCTGACCTGCGCCGGGCGTTGGAACTGGAACCGGACAACGCGCTGGTTCTGAACTATCTGGGCTATTCGCTGGTCGAGGAGAAGCGCGATCTGGATGCGGCGTTGGAAATGATCCGTCGTGCAGTCGATCAGCGCCCCTATGAAGGCTACATTACCGATTCCCTTGGCTGGGTTCTGTACCGCCTCGGGCGTTTCGAAGAGGCGATCGAGCCGATGGAACGGGCGGTGGAACTGGCGCCCGTCGATCCGCTCATCAACGACCATCTGGGCGATGTCTACTGGGCCGTAGGGCGCAAGCGCGAGGCTGAATTTCAGTGGAAGCGCGCCCTGTCCTTCGAGCCGGAGCCTGAGGAAGAGACCCGCATCCGCCTGAAGCTCGACATCGGTCTGGACGCGGTTCTGGCGCAGGAGGCTGCGAACTGAGGTGGTAGACGCGCCGATACGGGAGCTCGCCCGGGCCAAGGTCAACCTGACACTGCACGTGACAGGACGCAGGCCCGACGGGCTGCATATGCTCGATTCGCTGGTGGTCTTCGCTGATCTTGGCGACGTGGTGGAGGTGGAGGCCGGATCAAGGCTGTCCCTAGCCATCGGCGGCCCCTTCGGCAGCGGAATCGGCGCCACGCCCGACAATCTGGTGTTGCGCGCGGCACGGCACCTGGGGGTAAGCGGGGCGCTGCGTCTGACCAAGGCATTGCCGGTCTCATCCGGTATCGGGGGTGGTTCGGCTGACGCTGCGGCGACGATCCGCGCGATGTCGCGGTTGCATGGCCTTACCCTGCCTGCCGCTGCCGATCTGACGAGGCTGGGTGCCGATGTGCCGGTATGTCTGGCATCGGTCCCGACCCGGATGCGCGGCATAGGAGAGGTGTTGCAGCCGGTGCCGACGTTGCCTCCCGTCTGGCTGGTTCTGGTCAATCCGGGTGTCGGCATGGCGACCCCTGCGGTTTTCGCGCGTCTGGATCATGCCGACAATGCGCCGATGGATATGCCTGACAGCTTCGGTGACTTTGACGGCTTTGTGAAATGGCTCACCAGACAGCGCAATGATCTGCAATTCCCGGCCGAGCAGTTGTCGCCGGTGATCGGTGAGGTGCTCACGGCCCTGAACCAAGACGCGCCGTTTGCGCGGATGTCAGGCTCGGGCGCGACATGTTTTGGTCTTTATGCGGAACAGGCGGCGGCGCTGCGCGCGGCGGACCGGGTGCGCCATGCCCATCCGGGCTGGTGGGTCGCGGCGGCGCCCGTCGGACGTTAGCCAGCCCGCCTTCAGCGCAGGCGCGAGACCACGAAATCCGCCAGATCGTGCAGTTCCGCGCGGATCGGCGTATCGGGCAGAATTTCCAGTTCTGCCTGTGCCTTTGCCACATAGTCGAACGCGGTGGTGCGCACCGTTTCCAGAATGTCGTGCCGGGCGAAGATGCCGAGCGCGATGTCCAGATCACCCTCCTGATACCGGCCCCGTCCAATCAGACGTTCCCAGAAGCTACGCTCCTGCGCGTCAGAGGCCGCGATGGCACGGATGACGGGCAGGGTCAGTTTGCCCTCGCGCAGGTCGTCGCCAGTATTCTTGCCGATATCGTCGCCGGTCAGATCCAGCAGATCGTCGGCAATCTGGAACGCGATGCCCAACGCGTCCCCATAATTGCACAGGGCCGTGATGTCCCGCTCGGACGCGCCGGCGACCAGACCGCCAACCTGGGTCGCGGCGGCGAACAGGGCGGCCGTCTTGCCGCGCACGACGCGGATATAGGTCTCCTCCGGCGTGGCGAGGTTGCGCGCGACGGACAATTGCAGGACCTCGCCTTCGGCGATAACGGCGGCTGCGTTGGCCAGAATGTCGAGCACGCGCAGGCTGCCCGCCTCGACCATCAACTGAAACGAGCGTGCGAACAGATAATCGCCCACCAGAACGCTGGACTGATTGTCCCACAGCAGGTTGGCCGTCGGACGCCCGCGTCGTTGATCGCTTTCGTCCACCACGTCGTCGTGCAGCAGGGTGGCGGTGTGGATGAATTCCACCGTTGCCGCCAGCTTCACGTCATGCTCACCGTCATAGCCGTACAGCCCTGCCGCCGCCAGGGTCAGCAGCGGGCGTATCCGTTTGCCGCCCGCGCCGATAAGGTGGGCCGTCACCTCGGGGATGCGGGGGGCGTTCTCGCTCTCCATCCGGGTGGCGATCAGGTGGTTCACCGCATTCATGCGCGTCTCGAGCAGAGATTGAAGGCGTATTATCGGAGAGGTCAATTCACTATCCTTGCTCGCACCGGCCCTTGGGGGGACTCGACGGTTTGTGGGGCACCGGCTACACCCGGCACATGGAAGAAATACTGCGCACCAACGATCCGGTCACACTCAGCTTTGCCGAAGCATTGCTACGTAGTGAACAGATAGAGACGTTCGTCATGGACGTCCATATGAGCGTGTTGGAAGGTTCGATAGGTGTGCTGCCGCGACGCATGACTGTGGCGCGCGCTGACGCCTTTCGCGCCCGTGCGATCCTGCGCGACAATGACGTCGAAGTGAGTGAGCGCAGGTGAGCTTTGCCCAAACGGATCTGACCCACGATGCGTTTCTGGGTGGTCGCGTGCATATCTGGCAACCGCGAAAGGGATACCGCGCCGCCACCGATCCCGTCTGGCTGGCAGCGGCCTGCCCTGCGGCTTCGGGGCAGAGTGTGCTGGAACTGGGCTGCGGTGCGGGCACGGCACTGGCCTGTCTGAACGCGCGCGTGGCGGGGCTGGATCTGGCCGGTATCGAGATGCAGCGCGACTACGCCGAACTGGCGCGGCGCAACCTGCCCCAAGGCGCGCGTGTTTTGGAGGGGGACCTGTCGCGAATGCCGCCGGAATTGCGCGCCCGACGATTCGATCATGTTATCGCCAACCCGCCCTTTTACAGCGCAGGTCAGGGGATTCGGCCCAACGATCCGGGGCGCGAAACGGCACATGTCGAGGATACGCCCCTGGCAACGTGGATCGATTCGGGCCTGCGGCGGGTGCAGGATCGTGGAACCTTCACCATGATCAACCGCACCGACCGGTTGGCCGATATTCTGGCACCGCTGCAAGGTCGCACCGGCGGCGTGATGATCCTGCCATTGGCCGCGCGGGCAGGGCGGGCGGCGGAGCGGGTCATCGTACAGGCCATCAAGGGTGCACGCGCACCTCTGAAGCTGTTGCCACCTATGGTTGTGCATGAGGGGGATTCGCATCCGGGGGACGTTTCGCATTTCAGCGCACTGGCGTCCGGGGTGCTGCGTGAAGGGGCCTGCCTTTCGCTCGCCGCAATATAAGTAAAATTGCGTAAAAAACCAGACATGACAGTTATATGAATATGTGGCGCAATACTCGGACTGTCATCTGGATGGAAGGAGTACCCCAAGAATGAGCGTTACCTCACATGTCAGCGCACTTCAGAAGAAGCATCAAATCCTGTCCCAGACCATTGAAACGGAGCAACGCAGCCCAGCCTCCGACAATCTTCAGATTGCCGAGATGAAGCGGGAAAAGCTGCGACTGAAGGAGGAAATCAGCCGGCTCCGCTCCTAAATTTTCCTGATCCGGCGCGGGCGGCAATGACCGCCCCGCCGGTGATCAGAATTGCAGACGCGGCCAGCGTCCACGTCAATGGCGCAAACCCGGTCGCAATCAGAAGTAGAGTGGACAGCAGCGGCGCGGCATAAGATACCGTTCCGAGAAGCTGGATATCCCCATGCTTCACCCCGATATCCCACAGATAGAACGCGGCACCGACAGGGCCGAGACCCAGCATTACCAGCCCCAGCCAACCGCTCGGTTGCGATGGCCAGACCGTTTCCTCCAACAGCAGATGCGCCCCGGTCGAGAGTGCTGCCGTCACGAGACAAAACAATGCGACGCTTTGTGTCGGGGCGCTGCCGAAACGGCGCGACAATACGGAATAGCCGGACCACAGCACCGCGCACAGGATAGCGGCTGCGTATCCCAAGGCATATTCGCCGGAAAAGCTGAGGTCCGCATCCGCCAGAATCAGCATGGCCCCCACGAACGCGACCAAGGCGCCGATGATGTGCCCGCGGCGCAAGGTCTCTCCGGGCAGCAATCCCGAAAACAGCACGATCAGCAGGGGCCACAGATAGGCGATCAGCCCTGCCTCCGCCGGTGGTGCGTTTTGAAGGGCGGTGAAGTAGAAAAAATGATAGCCGAACAGCCCGCCGATACCGAGCATCCAGACCCGCCATCCCAGCCCGCCTATCGCGCCGAAGCCCCGTCCCAGAGCGGTCCAGATCACACCGATCGTGCCGCCGATCGCAAAGCAGAACGCCGTCAGCTGGAACGGCGGCACGTCACCTGCCAGAACCGTTAAAAGCGCTAGGGTTGCCCATAAACCAACCGCGCCCGCGCCGATGAGAGTGGGGTTCATGCCGCGCGCCGTGCAACTGCATCCCGCATGAAGCGGATCATCCAGCGCGCCCAGTCCACGTTATGCACCGGCTGGTCGAGCGTTTCCAGCGCGGCAGTGCCGACATCTTCCGGAACCGCATCGCCAATCCGGCTCAAGATGATTTCGCGCACGAAGTCCGCGTCAAATTCGGGATGCGGCTGCACGCTGATGGCGATAGGGGCATCGGCGTCTCCATAGGCGAGGGCCGCGTAGTTACAGAATTCGGACCGTGCCAGAACCACGGTTTCGGGCGGCAATTCGACGATCTGATCCTGATGCACTGCCCGTGTCGAGAATGTATCGCCGGCCGTCACCATCCAATCGGGGCGGGTCGTGATCTGATAGGTATGCACGCCCAGCCCCCAGCCCTTGTCGGATTTCTCGACCTTTCCGCCCATCGCCTCCGCCAGAAGCTGATGGCCAAAGCAGACGCCCACAACGGGAACCCGCCGGGCAAGGCAATCGCGCAGAAACGACTTGAGCGGCTCCATCCACGGCAACGGATCGTAGACGCCGTGGCGCGAGCCGGTGATAAGCCACGCATCGGCCTGTTCGGGATCATCGGGCATGACACCGCGCACGACACTGAAGGTCTGGTAGGTCAGATCACCATCCGCCGCGTCGAGCAGGCGGCGAAACATCGGCGGGTAGGAGCCGTGCTTGTCCGCCATATCACCTGAGACTTCACCCGTCTCCAGAATGCCGATGCGCATGGTTCGTCTCCTCCGAATCGTGCGGACGATAGGCCCGTGTGCTCGCCGCGCCAAGTGTGAGAATCACCGCAACGTTACGATTTAACGATCCCGCATCAGTGCCGCGTTCGTCGCCGTGACGATGCGCTTGGCCGCAAGCGTGGTGTGAACGACAAAGGGCCCGCAGGGGTGCTGCGGGCCCTTTGCCAGGTTCGCGGTCAAATCATCTCATGTGAAGTACTGCCCGCCATTCGCAGTGATGGTGGAGCCGGTGATGAAGCCCGCATCGTCAGCGGTGAGGAACGCCACGCAACGCGCGATCTCCTCCGGCTCACCCAGACGACCGACGGGGATCTGGCCGATGATGCTTTCACGCACTTTCTCAGGCACGGCCATGACCATGTCGGTGCCGACATAGCCGGGGGCGACGACGTTCACGGTAATGCCCGCACGTGCGCCCTCCTGGGCCAGCGACTTGGTAAAACCGATATCACCCGCCTTGGAGGCAGCATAGTTCGCCTGCGCGAACTGACCCTTCTGACCGTTGATGGAGGAAATCGTGACGATGCGGCCGAACTTGCGCTCACGCATTCCCGGCCAGACATTGTGCGTCATGTTGAACACGCCGGTCAGGTTGGTGTCGATGACCTCATGCCACTGCTGCGGCGTCATCTTGTGAAACGGCGCGTCACGGGTGATGCCGGCATTGTTGACCAGAATATCCACCGGGCCGAGATCGGATTCGATCTGGGCGATGCCGTCCTTGCACGCATCATAGTCACCGACGGACCACTTATAGGTCTTGATGCCGGTTTCCTTGGTGAAGGCCGCTGCGGCCTCGTCGTTGCCGCCATAGGTCGCTGCGACCTCGCATCCGGCCGCCTTCAGCGCCTTGGAGATTGCCGCCCCGATCCCGCGGGAGCCACCCGTGACCACTGCCACTCTTGCCATTATGTTTCCTCTCGATTTTTTTTGGATTGGGGGGAGGTGCCGTTCGGACCCTCCCCGATTGAAACTCAGTCGCGCTCGACACACATGGCGACACCCATGCCGCCGCCGATGCACAGGGTCGCCAGACCCTTCTTGGCGTCACGTCGCTGCATTTCGAACAGCAGCGTGTTGAGCACACGGCAGCCCGACGCGCCGATCGGGTGCCCGATGGCGATCGCGCCGCCGTTCACATTCACGATTTCGGGATCCCAGCCCATTTCCTTGTTCACAGCGCAGGCCTGCGCCGCGAAGGCCTCGTTCGCCTCGATCAAATCGAGGTCGGAGGCGGACCAGCCGGCCTTCTCCAACGCCTTGCGGCTGGCATAGACGGGGCCGACCCCCATGATCGAGGGATCCAGACCGGCGGTGGCATAGGACGCAATGCGGGCGAGGGGCTGGATGCCGCGCCGTTCGGCGTTCTCCACGCTCATCAGCAGGGTCGCCGCCGCGCCGTCGTTCAGGCCGGAGGCATTGGCCGCCGTAACGGACCCATCCTTGGTGAAGGCGGGGCGCAGTTTTTGCATCGCCTCCATCGTGGCGCCGTGGCGGATATATTCATCCTTGTCGACGATCGTGTCGCCCTTGCGGCCCTTCACGGTGAAGGGGATGATCTCATCGTCGAACTTGCCGGCCTTTTGTGCGGCCTCTGCCTTGTTTTGCGAGGCTACGGCGAACTCATCCTGCTGATCGCGACTGATCTGCCACTGGTTCGCCACGTTTTCAGCCGTTTGGCCCATGTGATAGCCATTGAAGGCGTCCCACAGCCCGTCGCGGATCATCGTGTCGATGAATTTTGTATCGCCCATCTTGGTGCCTGAACGCAGGTGGGATGCGTGCGGTGCCAGGCTCATGCTTTCCTGACCGCCCGCGATCACCACGTCGGCATCGCCCAGTTGCACATGCTGCGCGCCCAGTGCGACCGCGCGCAAGCCAGAACCGCAAACCTGATTGATGCCCCAGGCGGAGCTTTCCTTGGGCAATCCGGCGTTGATATGCGCCTGGCGGGCAGGGTTTTGACCCTGCGCCGCGGTCAGAACCTGCCCCAGGATGGTTTCGGAGACCTCGCTCGCGTCCACACCCGCACGCTCCAGAACGCCGCGAATGACGGCGGCACCCAGATCGTGCGCGGGGGTGTTGGCAAATGCACCGTTGAACGAGCCGACAGCGGTACGCCCGGCTGCGGCGATGACGACATTAGTCATGTAACTCTCCCAATCCCAGTATCATGCAATGCAGCGTAAAAGCAGCTTCTGCCGTTTGCACCCACGAATCTCTACGACTTTAGATCCCTTTCAGGAAATTTTTTAAGGGTTCATGGACAGATTGCGCAACTTTCGAACCGACAATCATGCCCACATGGCCGGTTTCGGGCTTGAGAATGCGCGCCTGAGGAATTTGCTGCGGTAGCGCCTCGGCGTTTTGCGGCGGCGCGATCAGGTCGTTCGCCGCACAGAAACTCAACGTGGGGCAAGCAATGTCCGCTGGCCTGACCGGTCCCCCCATCAACGACCACTGGCCAGCGGCCAACATGTTGGTCACGTGCCAGTCGAGGAGGACTTCCTCCGCCACGCGGGGGGCGACCGTGACGGGATCGTTCAGCCAATCCTCGACCGCAACAAACAGGCCTGCCTCGGACGAGCCTTGGTCCATCCCGGCGAAACTTGCGAATTTGCGGCGCGCCAATCCGGGGTCGAGTGTTGCGAACAGCGCCTGCATCAGGTCAGACGGAATCACCCCGAAAACCTGCGCCGCCGTGCGGAAAAAGGCCCGCAACGTCGCGATCTGGGGGCGGGCGGTATCCTGCATCATCCGCACGATCGCAGAGGCCGCCGCACAATTCCAAGGTGTGCCAAGGGTCACGAGCGCGCGCACGTCGTCGGATCGTCGCACCGCAGCCGCGACCGCCAGCGCCCCGCCCATGCAGTATCCGATCACCGGAACCGGGCCGCCTGCAAGAACCCGGGATATGGCCAGCGCGGGACGCAGCCGCGTATCGGCATAATCGTTGAGGGAAAGGGTTTTCTCGACCTCTCCCGGTACGCCCCAATCGAGCAATAATGGGCGGTAGCCGTCCTCGACCAGAGCGCGTAGGAAGGACCGTTCCGGCGTGATATCCAGAATGTAGGACCGGTTGATCAGTGAGGGCACGACCAATACCGGTTTGCCCCGACCGTTGCCGTAATCGCGCAGCGTGGTTGCACCCTCCGACCACAAAACCGTCGTCTCATCGTCGGGGCGGCGCCAGGGGGCCGCCCGCCACATCTCGATCCCGCGCAGCATCGCGTCCAGCCGGTCCATTTGCACGTCCAGAGGCACGCCCGGTTGCACGATGGATTGGGCAAGGTGCAGCGGCAATGGCACCGGCGCCGCCGCGCGGAAGTCCGGAGGCGTTCCGGCGGACGAGTTTCGAGCAGGTTCGGCGCTATGTGACATCGACGCGCTCATAGCACGACAGCACGGCAGCGCGTGTGCGAAATATGCGTTGCGATGCGAGGGTGCGGCGCACTATGGTTTTCTAACGGCACCTAAGACCGCACCGGGGAGCGATACGATGGCGAACAAGAACGTTGATCCGGACCAGCCGATCATCATCAAGAAATACGCCAATCGGCGGCTCTATAACACATCGAAATCCAGCTATGTGACGCTGGAACATCTGGCGCAGATGGTGCGTGACGGTGAGGATTTCGTGGTGAACGATGCGAAATCCGGGGACGACATCACGCGATCCGTCCTGACGCAGATCATATTCGAAGAAGAAGCGAAGGGGCAGAACATGCTGCCGACCAATTTCCTGCGACAGCTGATTCGCCTGTACGGGGACACGCTTCAGGGGTTCGTTCCTGGCTATCTTGACGCGTCGATGGACACTTTTTCGCGAAATCAGGAAAACATGCGCGCCCAGGTCCGCACTGCGTTCGAGGCCAATCCCGCCATCGCGAATTTCGAGGCGATGACGCGTTCCAACATGGAATGGTTCGAGAATACCATGCGCATGTTCACCCCCTTTGCCACTGCGGTGGCGCCTGCGCCCGATACCGCCGACTCGCCCACGGAGAAGGCGAAGGATGTGGAGCTGGACGATCTCAAGAGCCAGCTTGCCAAGATGCAGGATCAGTTGTCCGAGTTGGTCCGAAAATCCTGATTACATCGCGACTTGCGCGATATTCGTCGTGATCCAGTCCGGCTGTTGCCGGGCCGGGGCGAACAGGTGACCTTGCAGGAAATCGACGCCCAGATCGGTCAGGCATTGCGCCTGTTCCGGGGTTTCGACGAACTCCGCCACGGTGAACATCTCGAAATGACGGGCAATATCGACCAGCGCCTTGATCAGGCAGCGGTTGTCGGCATCATTCTCGATCCCGCGTGAGAAGAAGCCGTCGATCTTGACCCCATCCAGTGCCAGATCGCGGAATTGGCGAAAGGCCGTATGGCCCGCGCCGAAATCGTCCAGCACGACCGTGACGCCCAGTGCCCGAACCGTGCGTGTGAACGGAACGGTTATGTCGGGGTCTGCCACCGCCAGTTCGGTCATTTCCACGATCAGGCGGTCGGTCAGATGGGGACGGTCCGCCACCTCACGCTGGAGCAGGTTGATCCAGCCGGGATCGGTCATCGTCTGCAGGCCGACATTGATCGAGACGCGCAGTCGCGGCCGGTCTTCTAACGTTCCCAGCGCGTGGCGCAGCACATAGCGGTCCAGTTGCGGCCCGCGCCCCGCCTGCTCGATCACGGGCAGGAATGCGCCGGGCATCAGCACCTCATCCTGTTCCAGACGCAGGCGCGCCAGCCCCTCGAAAAAACCGATCCGTTGCCGGGGTCCGCTGCGCAGGATTGGCTGGAAGGCAAGCTCCGTCCCGCCGGCGGCCAGCGCATCGAGGATCATTCGATCATGCGAATCATCAAAGGGTTTCTCGTCCAGCCGCGCCTGCATCTTCTCGCCCCTTTCCGAGTTCGACTGTATGTTCTGCCAACGTTCTGAACGAATCATTAAAGGGTGAAATGATGGCTGAGCGCTGTTCGTGGTGCGGAACCGATCCGCTCTATATTGATTACCACGATACCGAATGGGGTGTCCCGGTCCGTGACGGGCGCGACCTGTGGGAAAAGCTGGTGCTGGAGGGGTTTCAGGCCGGTCTGAGCTGGATCACCATCCTGCGCAAACGGCAGAGCTTCCGCGCCGCCTTCGATAATTTCGACCCCTACCGCATCGCACGATATGATCAGAGTGACGTGGCCCGCCTGCTGGGCGACGCGGGAATCGTGCGCCATCGGGGCAAGATCGAGGCGACGATCGGCAACGCCCGCGCCTTCATCGCGCTTGAGGAGCGAGAGGGATTCGCGTCCTTCATCTGGTCTTATGTCGATGGCGATCCGCAACAGAACGCCCCCCGCACGATGGCGGATGTGCCCGCCGAAACGCCGGTGAGCAGACAGCTTTCCAAGGATCTCAAGAAGGCAGGGTTCAAGTTCTGCGGCCCGACCATCGTTTATGCCTTCATGCAGGCATCGGGCATGGTGAACGACCACGTGCGCGACTGCCACCGGGCCGAGGTTATCCGGGAGCTGAGCGAGGTCTAGTCCGCCGCGATTGCTGCTGCGATGATCTCACGTGCGGGGGCGTCGTTCCAATGGGCGCCGCCTTGCAGACGCGCGATTTCGTGCCCCTCACGGTTCATCAGAATGCTGACAGGCAGGCCCAGAACACCCGCGCGGCGCGACAGTTGCCCCTGCGGATCCAGCAGGATCGGCAGGGTTTCAATCTGCTCCTCCTCGAAGAAGGCCCGGATCCCGCTGAGGCTGTTGCGCCCGCTGGCGATGGTCACGACCTCGAAATCCTCACCCGCCATATCGGCGTTGAGCGCGTCGAGATCGGGCATTTCCTCACGACAGGGGGCGCACCACGTGGCCCAGAAGTTCACCAGAACGATCTTTCCGGCATAATCGGCCAGGGTATAGGCATTGCCGTCGGGATCGGTGAACGTCTCACCCGGCAATTGCTGCGGTTCGGCATGAACGTCCAGTTTGCGCATGTCATCGCGGCGGATTTGTTCCAGTTGCGATGCACCCTGTGCGACAGCGTGGTTTGCCATGCCGCCAAAGCCTGCGTAGAACAGGCCCGAGAACAATCCAACTGCGGCCAGCATCCTGCCGCCGCGTCCCGTCATCCAAGCGCTCATCCCGCCATCTCCCCGTTTAGAGGCCCCGAATGTCCGACCAGAACACTGGAACCAAATCGTCGAATGCCATGTGGGGCGGCCGTTTCGCCGACGGCCCCGATGCGTTGATGGAGGCGATCAATGCCTCCATCGGATACGACCGGCGACTTGCCCCGCAGGATGTCGAGGGTTCACGCGCCCACGCCGCCATGCTGGCCGCCACCGGTATACTGACGGATAGCGACGCCGAGCTCATTCGGGAAGGGCTGCTCACGGTCTTGTCAGAGATCGAGGCCGGAAACTTTGCGTTTTCCACCGCGCTCGAAGACATCCACATGAACATCGAGGCGCGGTTGAAGGAGCTGTTGGGCGAACCTGCCGGGCGTCTGCACACCGCGCGCAGCCGCAACGATCAGGTCGCCACGGATTTCAAGCTGTGGACCCGCGATCAGTTCGACGCGATGGATGCGGGGCTGACCGCGCTGATGAAGGTTTTCGTCGCCCAGGCGGAGGCCGGGCCGGACATGGTGATGCCGGGCTTTACCCATCTGCAAACCGCCCAGCCCGTAACGTGGGGCCATCACATGATGGCCTATGTGGAGATGTTCGCCCGCGACCGTAGCCGCGTGCGCGATGCCCGTGCGCGCATGAACGAAAGTCCGCTGGGGGCGGCGGCACTGGCGGGCACCGGCTTTGCCATCGACCGGCACATGACGGCGGAAACGCTGGGCTTCGACCGGCCCTCGGCCAATTCGCTGGATGCGGTCAGCGACCGGGATTTCGCGTTGGAGTTCCTGACGACCTCCTCGATCTGTGCCATGCACCTCAGCCGCTTCGCGGAGGAGCTGGTGATCTGGGCCTCGGCGCAGTTCCGGTTCGTGACGCTGAGCGATCGGTTCTCCACGGGGTCATCCATCATGCCGCAGAAAAAGAACCCCGATGCGGCCGAGTTGCTGCGCGCCAAGGTGGGCCGCATCGTCGGTGCGACCGTGGCCCTGCTGACCGTGATGAAGGGGTTGCCGCTGGCCTATTCCAAGGACATGCAGGAGGACAAGGAACAGGTGTTCGACGCCGCCGATTCCATGATGCTCAGCCTCGCCGCGATGACCGGCATGGTGGCCGATCTGCGCCCCAACGCCGAGGTGCTGCGCGCCGCTGCGGCCTCGGGCTTCTCCACCGCCACGGACCTTGCCGACTGGCTGGTGCGTGAGGCGAACCTGCCGTTTCGCGATGCGCATCACGCGACGGGTGCGCTGGTGAAAATGGCGGAGGATCGCGGTTGTGACCTCGCTGACCTGACGCTGGAGGACATGCAGTCCGTGAACCCCTCGATCACGTCGGGCGTGTTCGACGTGCTGACGGTCGAGGCTTCGGTCGCGTCGCGCATCAGCTATGGCGGCACGTCGCCCGAGCGTGTGCGCGAACAGATCGCCCGGTGGAAGGAGGCCCTCGCATGATCCGTATCCTGATTGTCGCGGCCCTGCTGACAGCCCCCGTCGCCTGTGGGCGCAAGGGCGACCCGCTGCCACCGTCCGAAGCCTCCACCGCGTTGGGGGCGCAGGTACAGCCAACCGACTGATCCCGTGCGCCGGCGGTGTTTGCTTGCAATGCGCGGGACGCGTGGCTAGGTCGGGGCGCAATCGAAATTCGGAGGGCGAGATGTCTGCGCTGCGCATTACCTATCTGATCCTGACGCTGGTGGGGACGATCCTGCCGATGGCGTATTTCCTGCCATGGCTGGCGAAAAACGACTGGTCGATGGCGGCGATGATCGGCGCGTGGAATGTCTCGGATGCGACGACCGGCCTCGTCTACGATCTGAACGTCACGGCGGCCGCCCTGATCATCTGGATCGTGGCAGAGGTGCGCGTGCGCCGCGACTGGTCGTCGCTGGTGGCGATCCCCGCGATCTTCTGCATCGGGGTGTCATGTGCATTGCCCCTCTATCTCCTCCTGCGCTCACGCGGGCAGGACTGAAAGGCGCATCGACATGGACCATTTTCTATACCGCGACGGTGTCCTGCACGCCGAGGATGTCCCCCTGACGGAGATCGCGCGCAGCGTCGGCACGCCGTTCTACGTCTACTCCACCGCGACGTTCGAGCGTCACTTCAAGGTGTTCGAGGAGGCGCTGGCCGGTCTGCCGCATCTGATCTGCTATGCGATGAAGGCAAACTCCAACCTTGCCGTCTTGCGCATCATGGCGCGGCTGGGCGCGGGCATGGACGTGGTCAGCATCGGCGAGTATCGCCGTGCCCGCGCCGCCGGGGTGCCGGGTGAGAAAATCGTGTTCTCGGGCGTTGGAAAAACTGCCGATGAGATGACCTACGCGCTGGAACACGGCATCCGCCAGTTCAACGTTGAGAGCCTGCCGGAGCTGGAGCGTCTGTCCGCCGTGGCCACCGCCCTGGGCAAGGTCGCGCCGATCACCGTGCGGGTGAACCCCGATGTGGATGCGAAGACCCACGCCAAGATCGCGACGGGCAAGTCCGAGAACAAGTTCGGCATCCCCATCGCCAACGCGCGTGACACCTATGCCCGCGCCGCCGCCCTGCCGGGAATCGAGGTTGTCGGCATCGACGTTCATATCGGCTCGCAACTGGTCGATCTGGCCCCCTACGAGGCCGCGTTCGGCAAGGTCGCGGAACTGACCCGGCAATTGCGCGCCGATGGCCATACGATCAAGCGGCTGGATCTGGGGGGCGGGCTGGGCATTCCCTATGTCCGCGCGAACGAGGCCCCGCCGCTGCCCTTCGATTACGGTGAGGTCGTGCGCCGCACCGTCGGTGATCTGGACTGCGAGATCGAGATCGAGCCGGGCCGCCTGATCGCGGGCAATGCCGGACTTCTGGTCAGCGAAGTGATCTATGACAAGACCGGCGCCGACCGATCCTTCCTGATCGTGGATGCCGCGATGAACGACCTGATCCGCCCCGCGATGTACGAGGCCTGGCACGATATCGTTCCGGTCAACGAGCCTGAGCCGGGGTTGGAGCCGCACCGCTACGACGTGGTCGGCCCGATTTGCGAGAGCGGCGATACCTTTGCCAAGGGGCGCGATCTGCCGGGTATGGCGGCGGGCGATCTGATCGCGTTCAGATCCGCCGGGGCCTATGGCGCGGTCATGTCATCGGAGTACAATTCGCGGCCCCTGATACCCGAGGTTCTGGTCAGCGGCGACCGCTTCGCCGTGGTGCGGGCGCGTCCGACATTTGAGGAAATGCTGGCCCGCGACACGGTGCCCGACTGGTTGCAAGACGAGGGCTGAACCGGCCCCACGATCACGTCATCGCGGGTGACGCTGCCGGACGCTTGGCCATCGGGCGGCAAGACGCTACCTTCCATGGCGAAGGGAGCATTCATGCGCCAGACCGATCGCCAGCCTGATCCTCAGTTCGACCCGCTGCACGCCTTTCGCGGACGCCTGCGCGCAACGCGTCTGGTCATCGCGGCGGAACGGGGGGCGCGGGCCTTTTGGCCGGTCAGCACATTGTTGTTGGGCGGCTACGCGGCGCTGCGATTCGGGGGCGTCGCCTGGTTGGCGGGGCATGTCGGCCTGTGGCCGGTTGTCGCCGGATTTGCTCTCGTCGCCGCGTTGCTCATCGCCATGGGCTTGCGCCGCTTTCGCTGGCCCACGACCGGCGATGCAATTGCGCGGCTGGATCGCGGCACGGCCCGAAACCTGCTGACCACGCTGACCGACCGCCCCGCCATGCCCACCGATCCCGCGCAGGCCGCCGTCTGGTCCGCGCATATGGCACGGGCGCAGGCTGCGGCGCAGGGCGTCGGCGTTCCCGCGCCGAACCTGCAAGTTTCGCGTCAGGACCGCTACGCATTGCGGCTGGTCGCGGCAACGGCTGCGATGGCGGGGGTGCTGTTCGTGCAGGGCACCGATCCGGGAGGTCTGGGCAAGATCGGCGGTGCCCGTGCCGCCGGACCGACATTCGAGGCCTGGGCCACCCCGCCGGCCTATACCGGGCTGCCCACCATCTATCTGACCGAGCGTGAGGGCGATCTGCTGTCCCTGCCCACAGGCACCGAAATTGCCCTGCGCGCCTATGGCGAGGGGTTCGAGCTGGATCACAGCGTCGGCAGCGACGGCACCCTGCGTCAGGTCGCCCCCGGCCTGAACGATGCGCGTCTGCTGTTGAATGAGGATGGCGCGATCACGCTCAGCCGGGGCGGGGCACAACTGGCGAAATGGGATTTCTCGGTCAGTGGCGATCAGGCCCCGACGATACGGTTCGATGGTGACGTGACCCGCGCGCGCGCCGGTGCGACCGAGGTTCCCTTCGCTGTCGCGGATGATTTTCAAGTTGCCTCCGCCAGGATGATCGTCACCCGCGATCTGGATGCGGTCGATCGCCGACATGGCTTGATCCCCGATCCCGTGACGCGCCCTGATTTGACCGTCGATCTGGATCTGCCGTCGCGCGATCAGGGCAGCGGAGCCGAAGTCTTTACCCGCGATCTGTCCACACATCCCTTTGCCGGGCTTCCCGTCCGGATGGTGCTTGAGGCGACGGACGGCGCAGGCCAGACCGGGCGCAGCGAAGCGCGCGAACTGGTGCTGCCGCAACGCGCCTTTTACGACCCGCTTGCCCGTGCCATTGTCGAACAGCGTCGCGACCTGCTGTGGGCCCCTGAGGAGAACATCCGCCGTGTCGGTCAGTTGTTGCGTGCGGTCTCGTATCAGCCGGATGAACTGAACACGCCCGACGGGGTCACGGACGCCCTGCGCGACACCATCGCCGCGATAGATATCGCCCGTCAGGGCACCCCGACATTGGAGCAGATCGACACCCTGGCCCAGCAGCTTTGGGACATCGCGCTGATGATCGAGGATGGCCGCCTTGCCGATGCCGCCGCTGAAATGCGCCGCGCACAGCAGCGGTTGAGCCAGGCCTTGCAGGACGGCGCCAGTGACGCCGAAATTGCGGATCTGATGCAGGACCTGCGTGAGGCCACGCGTGAGTATATGCGCCAGATGGCCGAGGCTTTGCAAAACGACCCGGACGCCCAGCAGCGCGCGCAGGAGCAGGGCGACGACGGGATGGAGATGAGCCGTCAGGACATTCAGGATCTGATGGATCGCATTCAGGAACTGTCCGAAAGCGGCCAGCGTGAGGAAGCGCAACGCCTGCTCGATCAACTCGCGCAGATGATGGAAAACATGCAAATGACCCTGAACGGTCAGGGACAGGGCGGCGAACCGCAGCAGGGGGGCGAGGGCGGCACAGGTCAGGGCGGTGTGCAGGACACCTTGCGACAACAGCAGGAGCTTGCCGACCGTTCGTTCGAAGAATTGCAGCGCCAGTTCCGTGAGGGCCCCGGTTCCGAGGGCGGTTCGGGGCTGGAGGGTCTTGCCGAGACGCAGGAGGCCTTGCGCGAAATGCTCGAAGGTTCCGATGACGGGCAGAGCAGCGCCGAGGCGCAGGAGCGTCTGGATCAGGCGGAACGCAACATGGCCGATGCCCGCGATGCGCTGGAACGTGGCGACGGGCGCGGTGCCCTCGACAGTCAGGCCCAGGCGATGGATGCATTGCGCGAGGCACTTCGCGCGCTCGACAACAAAGGCAACGATGAGGATGCGCCCCCGCGTGAGGGCGATCCCGCAGCGGAGGCCGATCAGCAATCGGCAAGCCGCGACCCGCTGGGGCGTCCGACCCAGAATGGTCAGGCCCTGCACAGCGGTGAGGATATGGTCCCCGAGGGCGGCTCCATCGGGTCCGCACGCGATCTGCTCGACGAAATCCGGCGCAGGTCAGGCGACCGCGACAGAACGGTGGAGGAGCGCGACTACCTGCGCCGCCTGCTCGACCGCTTCTGAGGGGTCAGCCGTTCACAAGGGCCGCGATGGACGCCCGCAACGAGTTGATGGTCGAAACGTAGGCCTCCAGCGCTGGCGCGATGGGCGGCAGGGCGGCGGCCAGATCGGCCGCCAGAAAATAGACCGCCGCCGCGATCAGGGCGAGCATCAGCGCCATCACGAAACCCAGACCACCTCGACCACCGGTCGTCGGGGAGGTCTGTTCCTGTAGTTCGCGCTCATCCTCCGGCACATTTTCCTGCGGCACATTGTCGTTCGCAGCCGCAGGAAGGGTGGTGGCAGGTGGTGGGGTGGCGCCAGGTCGCCCGGGTCGCGCAGGACGCGCGGTTCGCGGGGCGGCAGGCGCCACCGGATGATCGGATACCGGATGCGCGCCAGGGCGGCCCGGGCGTTGTGGACGGGCCCGCGACGGGGGGAAGGGCATTACATCGGAAGTTTCCGGCTCGATCCGCGCGGCAGGCGGAGGCGCCAGAGCGTCGGCATCCCCATCGGGCTCCGCCTCATGTGTCAACTCATGTGTCAACGTCGCTGCGGGCTGCGATGGCTCATCAAGGATGCGGCGCAGATCGTTCAGAACCGAATCCGCCTCGTCAATCTCGCTTGCGGGTTCCTCAATCAGGGTTTGTGATGTCGGTGGCGTTGCGTCCGACTGGCGCGCGGCTCGCCGTTCGGCGCGGCGCGCGCGCATCGCCTCGAACGCGGCATCGGCCCCGGCGCGGATCGTATCGCTTTGCGGCACCGGCGGAATGCTGAAATCGGCGGATGTGTCCGGTTCCTCGGGCTGCGCGGCAGGTGGATGCGGTTCGTCGGCATATTCGTGCTGCATTGGCACTGGGGTCGCGTCGATCGTGGGGGCGCTGTCGGTGCGTTCCGGCTCAACCGCGTTCGTCGCCTGATCAGTGGGCGCTTCCGCAGGATCCTGACGGGAGGAGACCTGTCGCGACAGAAGGGAGCGCAATGCCTCGACGTCGAAATCGGAGGCCCCGGCCATATCCGGCTGCTCCTCCTCTTCATCGAGGTCCATGCTCAACCGGTCATCTACGGCATATTCTTCCGCAGTATCAGGCACAGCTTCGGGTGTGGAATCGGGCCGCTCCCCCAAGGCATCGGAAATGGCGCTGGCGATCTCCTCCGGCGCCGCGAAGTCCGGGGTGATCATTTCGGGGGTGTCATCCGGGGAGTCCGGCGCGGCCGAATCCTGCGTGCTCACGGGTCGCGTGGCGGTCCATTCATTGTCGCAGACACCACATTGAACCACGCGGCCTGTTACCGGAACATCGGCATCCGCAACTTCGTACTGGGTTGCGCAGTTCGGACAGATCAGGCGCACGTCATTCCCCCGGAAATACTGTTTCAAGCTGGTCGCCCCCCCTCAGGATCGACCGCAATGACGGACATTAACCTGCAATTCCGACGGTGCCTAGGCCCCAACCCCCGTGCCGAACTATTGTTCCCGCGATACGCATCTGCAATGGTCCGCAAGCAACGGTTTGGGGGAAGAACGTGATCGGTTTCGAGCAGGCTGGCTTCAGCTACGGGCAAGATCGCATCCTGTCGGATGTAACGCTCGACATCGCGCCTGGGTCCTTCCATTTCCTGACCGGTCCGTCGGGAGCAGGCAAGACCACGTTCCTCAAGATGTGTTATCTGGCGCTGCGACCTACCGACGGCCGCATGCAATTGTTCGATCGCGATGTGATGACGTTTGACCGGAACGATGTCGCGCTGACCCGCCGCCGGATCGGTGTGATGCATCAGAACTGCGTCTTTCTGGATCATCTGACGCTGCGCGAAAACGTCGTGCTGCCATTGCAGGTCGCAGGCCGCGTCGGGCCGGAGGTTGAGCGGGATCTGGACGATCTGCTCGATTGGGTCGGTCTGGCCAGTCGCGCCTACGCCCTGCCGCCTGAATTGTCGGGCGGGGAACGCCAGCGGGCCGCCCTGGCGCGCGCAGTCATCAGTGCGCCGGACATCGTGCTGGCGGATGAGCCGACGGGCAATCTGGACTGGGCGATGGCTGAGAGGGTTCTGCGTCTGCTGGTCGAGTTGAACAGGCTGGGTAAGGCCGTGGTGATCGCGACCCATGACATGAATCTGATTCGAACCGCGAAGGCGGACGTGAACGCCCGCGTCTTGCGCTTGGCCAGGGGGCGGTTGCAAATGGCGGGGGCGGACCTGTGAAACTGCATCGCTTGCTTTCGGGCGGGGCGGCGGACGGTATCGTCCCGACCTCCGGCTTCACAGCTTGGCTGGTGTCGCTGGTGTCGCTGGCCATGGCGGCGCTGGGCGTGGCGGCGCTGGCGGTCTGCTTCGCCACGGACCGGCTGGCCGACAGATGGTCGGCGGAGCTGGCGCGCTCCTCCACCGTGACGATCATGGTCCCCGAGGGGCAGATGGACGCGCAGGCCGAGGCAGCCCTGATTGCTGTGCGCACGACCCCCGGCATCCAGTCCGCACGGCTGTTGAGCGAGGAGGAGCAAAGCGCCCTTCTGGCCCCCTGGTTGGGTAGCGACCTGACGCTGGACGTGCTGCCCGTGCCCCGCGTCATCGTGATGGAGGAGACGGTCGCCGGACCCGACGCCGACAGCCTGCGCCTGCGGCTGGAGGGAGAGGCACCTGATGCCGTCTATGACGACCACACCCGCTGGCGGCGGCCGATGGTGGCGGCGGCGCAACGTCTGCGTCTGTTCGGGCTGGGCGCGCTGGGACTGATCGCGCTGGCCACGGCGGGCATGATCACGCTGGCCGCACAGGCCTCACTGGCCGCGAACGAACAGATCATCGGAACGCTGCGTCTGATCGGGGCGCAGGACAACTACATCGCCGGTGCCTTCGTGCGCCGCTTCACGCTGCGGGCCCTGGGCGGTGGCGTGGCCGGAACCGTGCTGGCTGCGCTGGGATTGCTGTTCATGCCCGACATGGCGCGGGAGGCGGCCTTCGTCACGCGGCTGGGCCCGCAGGGCGCACAATGGGCGCTGTTGCTCACCGTGCCCTTGATCGCTGCGGCGACCGCGTTTATCGCAACCCGAATGGCCGCGTTCCGCGCGCTGCGTCACCTCGAAGACCGCTGAGGACATTCCATGCTTCTGATCCGATCCCTGATCTTTACCGCCGCGATGTACTTCGCCCTGCTGGTCATGGGAGTGGCGGGCGCGATACCTGCCATGCTGTCCAAGGATTGGGCCTATTGGTTCATGAGCCGTTACTGCCACGTGGTGTTCTGGCTGATGCGAACCATCGTCGGACTGAAGGTCGAGATTCGGGGGCATGTCCCCCAGGGCGAATGCATCGTGGCGGCAAAACACCAGAGCTTTCTGGACATCATCATCCTGATGGGCACCTTGCCCCGCCCGAAATTCGTGATGAAAAAATCCGTGAAGTGGACCCCGATCGTCGGTTTTTACGCCATGCAGATCGGTTGCGCGCCAGTGGACCGGCAGTCCAGAGGCGCGATGGGCGCGATGTTGGAAAATGTCGCGGAGGAACGCGCCGATCCCGGACAGATCGTGATCTATCCGCAGGGAACGCGGGTCGCGCCCGGTGTGGTGGCGCGGTACAAGCGGGGCGCGGCGGCGCTCTATCAGAGCTTCGCGCTGCCCTGCGTACCAGCGGCGACCAATGCAGGCGTGTTCTGGGGCCGCAATTCCCTGCTGCGCAAACCCGGCGTCGCGGTGGTCGAGTTCCTGCCGGAAATTCCCGTAGGGCTAGACCCGGCGGCGTTTATCACCCAGCTCGAAGCGGAAATAGAGCCGGCTTCGGACCGATTGCTCGACCTTTGAAATCGCCTCTGGCTACAAGTTGAGATCGCCCCCCGGCGATAGGGGGCGAACGTCCATAAATGGGCTTTTCAGGCTTTGGGCGTAGCATCTGCGCTATAGCGCGACCATGCCCATGTCGAGGAACTTCTTGCGACGGTCATCGCGGATCTGGTCGCCACTCTTGCCGTCGAAATCCGCCAGCATTGCGCTCAACGCCTGACCAACGGATGCAATCGCCGCATCGGGATCGCGCTGCGCGCCGCCGACCGGCTCCGCGATCACGCGATCTATGACGCGCAATTTCAGCAGGTTCTGCGCGGTCAGCCGCAGGGCCTCGGCGGCCTCGCGCATTTTCTCGGCGTTTTTCCATAGGATCGAGGCGCAGCCCTCGGGCGAAATGACGGTGTAGATCGCGTGTTCCAGCATCGCGACACGGTTGCCGGTGGTCAGTGCGATGGCACCGCCCGACATGCCCTCACCGATGATGACGGAGATCAGCGGAACACGCAGCGACAGACATTTCTCTGTGGAGCGGGCGATGGCCTCGGACTGGCCGCGTTCCTCCGCGCCCTTGCCGGGATAGGCGCCGGGTGTATCGACGAGGGTGATGACGGGCAGGCCGAACCGGTCGGCCAGATCCATCAGGCGCACGACCTTGCGATAGCCCTCGGGCCGCATCATGCCGAAGTTGCGGGCAATGCGGCTGGCCGTGTCATTGCCCTTTTCCTGACCGATCACCACGACCGGGCGATCGTCGAGGCGGGCCAGACCGCCCATGACGGCGGGATCGTCTGCGAAGTTACGGTCGCCCGCCAAGGGCGTGTATTCCGTGAACAGTGCGTCGATATAATCCTTGCAGTGCGGACGGTTGGGATGGCGCGCCACCTGCGCCTTGCGCCAGGGGGACAGGTCGCCGTAGAGGTCGGCGAGCATCGTCTTGGCCTTCTTGTCCAGGCCGGCCGCTTCCTCATCGACCTTCATAGTCGGGTCCTGCCTGCCGAGGGCGCGCAGCTCCTCCGCCTTGCCTTCGATTTCAGCCAAACCCTTTTCGAAGTCGAGATAGTTCTGCATATGGCCCCTCGTGCGTTACTATGGGGGATATAGGCGGCTGGGGGACCGAAATGCAATTCCCCCCGTGTAGATGCAATGTAGATGCGGGGGGCCCGGTCGCCCGGGCCACCCCGATTTTACCCGGCGATCATCTCGGATTGCTTGACGATCACTTCGGCCTGACGGATCGAGGCGAGATCGACCAGACGCCCCTTGTAGACGGCGGCACCCTGACCGGTTTTTTCCGCCTCCTCCATCGCGGCGAGGATTTCGCGGGCTTCGGTGATCTGCGCCTCAGACGGGGTAAACACCTCATTCGCCAGCGCGACCTGCTTGGGGTGGATCGCCCATTTTCCGACCATGCCCAGCGTGGCGGAGCGGCGTGCCTGCGCCATGAAGCCCTGATCGTCCGAGAAATCACCGAACGGACCATCGACGGGCAGCAGGCCGTGCGTGCGGCAGGCGGCGACGATGGCGGTGATGGGCATGACCCAGGGATCGCCCCAGTGCTTTTGCCCATCGGGGGTCAGCATGTAGTAGTTTTCCTGCGTTCCGCCGATGCCGGTGGTCTGCATTCCCATGCTGGCGGCATAATCTGCGGCACCCAAGCTCATCGCCTGCATCCGGGGGGAGGCGGCGGCGATCTCCTCGACATGGGCCAGACCGGCTGCGGTTTCGATGATGACCTCGAAGCCGACCTTCTTGCTGCGGCCCTTGGCCATTTCCACGGCACTGGCCAGCGCGTCCACGGCGTAGATATCACCGGCATTTCCGACCTTGGGAATCATGAATCGGTCAATGCGGTCGCCGGCCTTTTCAAGCACATCGACCACATCACGATACCAGTAAGGCGTGTCCAGACCGTTGATCCGCACGCTCAGCGTCTTGGTGCCCCAGTCGATGTCGTTGATCGCCTCGATAACGTTCTTGCGCGCGTTGTCCTTGTCCGACGGGCTGACGGAATCCTCTAGGTCGAGGTTGATGACATCGGCGGCGGAGCTGGCCATCTTTTCGAAGATAGCAGGACGCGAACCGGGGCCGAACAGTTGGCATCGGTTGGGAACGGCGGGGGCTTGTGGCTGGACCTTGAAGGACACGGGTTCTCCTTTGGGACATAATGTTGCGTAGCGCTTACCTGGAGGGATATTTCCGTGCGATCAAATCGTCAAGGGGGATGCTGCGGCTGCGAAGGCTGACGCCCTGGCCCGCAGCCTTAGGCAACGCTGTGACGACGATGTCAGCAGCGCCGTCGAAAGGTCAATGGTCAACGTCTTGCGACCCGCGCAACTTTGCCCTATCTGGTGAGTCGAGAGGTTGGCGCGGGCAGGCACCTCGCCAACCTGGTCAGAGCCGGAAGGCAGCAGCCACAACGAGACTCGCTTGGGTCGTCGTCCAGCCTCTCACCCACCTTCCCGCGTGGATAGGTATTCCCCCTTCGAAAATCATGCGTCGTTCGGATCGTTGGCGAACAGCGCGATCTTGTTGCCCTGCGGATCACGCAGGTAGCAGACGTAGAAATTCGCCCCGTAGGCATCGCGCAATCCCGGTTGCCCCTCATCCGAACCACCGGCCTGCAACGCGGCGCTGTGCAGCGTGCGGACCTGTTGCCGGTCGCGCGCCTGAAACGCAACCATCGTGCCGTTGCCTGCGGATGCCGGGCTGCCGTCGAAGGGCGGTTTGACGTAGAATTCCGGCAGGAGGGCCAGCTGGTCGGATGGTTGGGCCAGCGCATAGCTCAACCCCTCCGGCCCTTCCTTCACCCTGTAGCCCAGCGCGGGCAGGATGGCGGCATAGAACCGCTTCGCCCGTGGAATGTCATCGGCTCCGACGCAGACATAACTGATCATGTGAGGGATCCCGTGGTTGAGTATCGCGTGGCACGCGATGATTAGACCGGAGTATGAATAGACCGGGGCGCGCCCGTTCACAAAAGTTTTGCCAAACCCGCGTCCCGGTCCAATTTGATCCGCATGACGGATACAGACAAACTGGCCGAGGACAGAACCGATTGGGCCGAGGACCGCACGGTCATGGCGAACGAGCGCACGTTCGCGGGCTGGATGCGGACCGGCATGGCGTCGCTGGGCATCGCGATCGGTCTGTCGGCGGTGTTCAAGGAGGCGGAGCCGACCTGGGTGGCGAAATCGGTCGCGATGATCTTTATTCTGATCGCGCTCATCATCTTTCAGATGGCGCGGCGTGCCGCGTGCAAGGTCCAGACCCGGCTCGATTCCCATCGGGCGGAGCCGCAAAACACCAAGGGTATCACGTTGCTTACCGCCATATTCAGCACCGGCGCACTGGCAACCGGTGCAATCCTGTGGTGGCTCTAACGCATCTGCCGCCGGGCGCTGAGGGCAGCGGTAATCGTGCCGTCGTCCAGATAATCCAGTTCCCCGCCCACGGGCACACCCTGTGCCAGCGACGTGACGGGGATACCGCGATCCGCCAGCATGTCCGCGATGTAGTGCGCGGTGGTCTGGCCATCTACGGTCGCGCCCAGCGCCAGAATGACCTCCGTCACACCGTCCTGCGCGATGCGGTCGGCCAGGCGGGGCAGGTTGAGATCCTCTGGCCCGATCCCGTCCAGCGCGCTGAGCGTGCCGCCCATGACGTGATAGCGCCCGCGAAACACCTGCGCGCGTTCCATCGCCCACAGGTCCGCGACGCTCTCGACCACGCAGATGGTTGAGCCGTCGCGTTTCGGATCGCTACAGATATCGCATTGCTCCGACGTGCCGATATTGCCGCAGATCAGACATTCGCGGGCGGTGCGGGCAACCTCGGTCATCGCCTCGGCCAGCGGTTCGAGCAGCACGCGCCGTTTTTGCACCAGCGCCAGCGCCGCCCGCCGGGCGGAGCGGGGGCCGAGGCCGGGCAGCCGGGCCAGCAGGCCGATCAGCTCATCAAGGGGACCACTGCTCATCCCCGCTCCTATGCTCCGGCGCGGCGCACGATGACGGAGCCGACGGAATAGCCCGCCCCGAACGAGCAGATCACGCCCAGATCCCCCGGTTCGAAATCGTCGGAGTGTTTCGAGAACGCGATGATTGATCCGGCGGAGGAGGTGTTGGCGTAATCCTGAAGGATGTTCGGCTGTTCGTCGCGGGTCGGCTCACGCCCCATGACCTTCTTGCCGATCAGGTCATTCATCGACTTGTTGGCCTGATGCAACCACATCCGCTTCAGATCCTCGGGTGCGATGCCGTTATCGGCCAGATGCGCGGTCATCAATGTCGCCACGATGGGCACCACCTGTTTGAAGACCTTGCGCCCCTCCTGCATGAATTGCATGTCGCGGCGATCCTCGACCCCGTAAGGGCGGGTGCGGCGCAGGAAGCCGTTATTGTTGCGGATATTGCTGGAAAACTGCGTCAACAGGCGGGTGTCGACGATGTCGAAGCGAATGCCGGTGGCATCCTCGGCCCGTTCGACCAACACGGCGGTGCACACATCGCCGAAGATGAAGTGACAGTCGCGGTCGCGCCATTCCAGATGGCCCGAGGTGATCTCGGGGTTGACCATCAACACCGATCGGGCGGAGCCGGAGCGGATCATGTCCGCCGCCTGCTGGATGCCGAACGTGGCGGAGGAGCACGCGACGTTCATGTCGAAGGCAAACCCCTCGATCCCCAGAAGCTGCTGAATTTCGACCGCCATCGCGGGATAGGCGCGCTCCATGTTGGACGCGGCGCAGATCACGGCGTCCACGTCGTCAGCGGTGCGCCCGGCCTGTTCCAGGGCGGTGGTCGCTGCCTTGACCGCGATTTCCGCCATCAGCGAGGGTTCGTCGTCAGCGCGTTCACGAAAGCGGGGAAACATGCGGGTGGGGTCCAGCACGCCTTCCTTGTCCAACACATAACGCTGTTCGATACCCGATGCGGCAAAGATGAAATCGGCGTTGGAATGGGTCTTGGCCGGTATGTCCCCCGCCGCGATGGCATCGGCATGTTCCGCATTGAAAAGGTCCACATAGGCGTTGAATGCCACCACCAACTCGTCATTCGTGATGATCTGCGACGGAGTGAACACGCCGGTTCCCGTAATGGCGGGTTGGTGCATGGAACGTTTCCTCATGTTTTATGGGCCGAAAGCGGCGGTAGTGATCAGAAGGGCATCTTCATGCCGGGGGGCAGTTCCATGCCCTCTGTCACCTTGGCCATTTCGGCCTGTGCTGCATCGGATGCGCGCGATTGTGCATCCTTGATCGCGGCGAGGATCAGATCCTCGACCACCTCACGCTCCTCCGGCTTGAACAGATCGTCCGAGATGGTCAGGCTGGTCAGCTCCCCCTTGGCGGTGGCACGGGCCGTGACCAGACCGCCGCCGGACTGTCCTTCGACCTCGATGGTGTTCAGACGCTCCTGCGCCTCCTCGACCTTGCCCTGCATTTCCTGCGCCTGCTTCATCAGCTTGCCGATGTCGCCCAGCTGTCCCAGTCCCTTTAGCATGTTGTTCCTCATGTGAATGGAGTGTTGCCTGAATATGTACTGTGCCGACAGGGGCGCGACAAGTTGAGGCTGTTGAAGTTCCGTAAGGGCGCTAACGGCTTGCGTCGCCGTGACCGGCGCAGCAAGCTGTGCGCGGCGTCATTTACCTGTCACACCTGCATACGATACAAACCCGCATGATTGATCCAGATTTTCTCAATTCCGCGCCCGGCCCGTCGGTCGAGCTTTCCGACTTCGACGTCACCGGACCTCAGCGGTTCTTCAACCGGGAGCTGTCATGGCTGTCATTCAACTGGCGCGTGCTGGAGGAGGCGGAGAACCCTGCCGTTCCGTTGTTGGAGCGGGTGCGCTTCCTGTCCATTTCGGGGTCCAACCTGGATGAGTTCTTTACCGTCCGCGTCGCGGGTCTGCGCGGGTTGGTGCGGGCAGGGGTGGTCAAACCCTCGGCAGACGGGCTGACCCCCGCGCAGCAGTTGGAGCGGATCGACGCGGATGCCCGCGCGCTGATGCTGCGCCAGCAGGAATGCTGGGCCACGCTCAAGCGTCTGCTGAAGGACGTCAATATCGATGTCGTCGGCGTGGACGATCTGACCAAGGTGGATGCGGAGCGGTTGGAGCAGGTCTTCATGGATCAGGTGTTCCCGGTCCTGACGCCGCTGGCCATCGACCCGGCGCATCCCTTTCCGTTCATCCCCAATGCCGGTTTCGCCATGGCGCTGCAACTGCGGCGCGTGGCCGATGGCGCCCCGCTGGAGGCGCTGTTGCCAGTGCCCAATCAGGTCAATCGCTTCATCCGGCTGGAAGGCGGACGCCCCGGTGTTCTGCGGTTTCTGCCGTTGGAGGGTCTGCTGGAACTGTTCCTGACGCGACTGTTTCCGGGCTATGAGACAGCGGGCCTTTGTACCTTCCGCGTGTTGCGCGACAGCGATCTGGAGGTCGAGGAGGAGGCCGAGGATCTGGTGCGCGAGTTTGAGAGCGCGCTGAAACGGCGGCGACGGGGGGAGGTGATCCGGCTGAAAATCTCGATGAACGCCCCCCCGGACCTGCGCGCGATGATCATCGAGGAACTGCACGCCAATGCCGACGAAGTGATCGAGCTGGGCGGCGTTATCGGGATCGCGGACCTCAGCGAACTGGTGGTCGACGATTATCCCGACCTGCTGTGGAAAAAATACAAGCCCCGCACGCCCGAGCGGGTTCAGGATTTCGAAGGCGATATCTTTGCCGCCATCCGGCAGAAGGACATGCTGCTGCACCACCCGTATGAGAGTTTCGACACCGTGGTGCGGTTCGTTCAGCAGGCCGCGCACGACCCGGACGTGCTGGCCATCAAGCAGACATTGTACCGCACGTCCAAGAACTCCCCCATCGTGACGGCCCTGTGTGAGGCGGCGGAGGATGGCAAGAGCGTCACCGCGCTGGTCGAATTGAAGGCCCGTTTCGACGAGGCCGCGAACATCCGCCTGTCCCGTCAGTTGGAACGCGCCGGTGCGCAGGTCGTCTATGGCTTCATCGACTGGAAAACCCATGCCAAGATGTCCACCGTCGTGCGGCGCGAGGGGGAGGATCTGGTCACATATTCGCATTTCGGCACCGGCAACTACCACCCGATCACGGCGAATTTCTACACCGATCTGAGCCTCATGACCTGCGACAAGGCACTGGGCCGGGATGCGACGCGGGTGTTCAACTATGTCTCGGGCTATGCGATGCCCGAAATGCTGGAGAATCTGTACGTCTCCCCCCACAACTTGAAAAGCCACATCATCGACAGCCTGGAGTGGGAGAGCGAGCACGCCCGCGCCGGACGGCCCGCCGCAGCGTGGTTCAAGTGCAATTCGGTGATCGAGCCGGACATCATCGACGCCATGTACCGCGCCAGTCAGGCCGGAGTGCGGATCGACATGGTGATCCGCGGCATTTGCGGCGTGCGTCCCGGCATCACCGGATTGTCCGAGAATATCCGCGTGAAATCCATCGTCGGGCGGTTTCTGGAACACAGCCGGATCGCGTGTTTTGGCAATGGTCACGGCCTGCCCTCGGACGGGGCGCGGGTCTATATCTCCTCCGCCGATCTGATGGGGCGCAACCTCAACCGGCGGGTTGAAACGCTGGTGGAGATCAAGAATCCCACCGTGCACGCCCAGATCATCCATCAGGTGATGGCGGCCAATCTGGCGGATGAGGCGCAGACTTGGGTGCTGGACGCCAATGGCGACTATGTGCGCCCCGGTGCGATCGACGGGGACAAGCCGTTCAACTGCCACGAATTCTTCATGCGCAATCCTTCGTTGAGCGGTCGGGGCCGGGCCGGGGCCGGCGATGCGCCGCTGCTGACGAAATTGCGGCTGTCCGGCGGTCGCTGAGCCGGGCCTCAGGGCTTTTGCCGTGGTCACGGGCGATCAGCAGGCTATCGTGTCCTCGAATAAGATGAGGGGAAGCGCGATGGCGAAGCGGATCAAGCAGTTCGAGGGGTTGGACCTGTCCCGCGTGGGCGTGGTGGATGTCGGCTCGAACTCGGTCCGGCTGGTGGTGTTCGACGGCGCGGCGCGGTCACCTGCGTATTTCTTCAACGAAAAGGTGCTGTGTGGACTGGGCGCGGGGGTCGGGGCCACGGGCAAGCTGAACCCCGAGGGTCGCCGCTCCGCCCTGTCCACGCTGAAACGATTCGTGGCGCTGGCGGAGCGGATGAACCTGTCCTCGCTGACCTGCGTCGCCACCGCCGCCGTGCGTGAGGCGAAGGATGGCCCCGATTTCGTCAAGCAGGTCGCGCGTGAAACAGGACTGGAACTGCGCGTGATCGAGGGGATCGAGGAGGCTCGGCTCTCCGCGCAGGGCGTGCTGGTCGGCTGGCCCGATGCGGTGGGCCTGACGGTGGATATCGGCGGCGCGTCCATGGAACTGGCCCGCGTTCACGGCGGTCGGATCGGCACCTGCGTCACGTCCAATCTGGCGCCGCTGTCCTTGGCGGACATTCCCGAAAAGAAGCGCGAGAAGGTGATCGCGGAAACCTTGCGCGATTTACGGCAGAAACTGCCGGGCCGGGTGGAGGAGATGTTTCTGGTCGGCGGCTCGTGGCGGGCGATCGCGAACCTGCACATGGCGCGCCGGGCCTATCCGCTGAATGTGTTGCACGCCTACGAGGTCGCGCCCGAGGATTTGCTGGAGACCGCCGAATGGGCGGTGGGGCAGGATGTGGCGGCCTTCAGCGAACTGGTCACGACCTCCGAGGCGCGGCTGTCGCTGGTTCCGCTCGCCTCGCAGGTCTTGCGGCAGGTGGTCACGGTGTTCCAGCCGGAGCGTATCGCCGTGTCGTCCTATGGCCTGCGCGAGGGGGTGCTCTATGAACAGATGTCACCCGAAGCCCGGCAACTGGACCCTCTGATCGAGGCCTGTCGCCACACGGAGATCGCGGCCGCCCGGTTCCCCGGATTCGGTGAGGCGCTGTTCGACTGGGTCAGGCCGATCTTCGCGCTGGAGGAGGAATGGACGCTGCGTCTGATCCATGCCGCCTGCCTGCTGCACGACGTGAATTGGCGGACCCATCCCGATTTCCGGCCCACCGCCAGTTTCGAATCCGTGACGCGGGCCAATCTGGGCGGCATCACGCATCGGGGCCGGGTCTTTCTGGGTCTGATGCTGACCAATCGCTATAAAAGTGGGCGCAGGGTCAGGCCGGATGACGATCTGGTTGCGTTGCTGGAGCCGGAGCAGCAACAGCTTGCGGAAACGGTCGGCAGGGCGTTGCGATTGGGCGCGATGCTGACCGGGGCGTCGGTCGATGCCCTGAAACAGTCACGACTGATTCTGTCCGACAGCAAGCTGGTTCTGGTTCTGGATGGCACGATGGGCGCCCTGCGCGGTGAGGTGGTGGAGAAGCGTTTGGCCAAATTAGCGGCGAATCTGGGCCGAAACTTCAGCATTCAGGTCGAATAACCGTGCAAAACCGGCAGTTTGTCCCAAAAAGCAAAACGGACCGGCAATGCCGATCCGTTCAGAAAGTCTCCCCAGACTTGGGCCGTCTATGCGGTGTATCAACCAACAATAAACGGACTTTTCCCTCACGTCACCCCGAAACTTTCTTTCCGGTGTAAAAACTGGCGAGATGATGGGCAGGGATGCCCTATTAACAGGCAGATGAAATGACGGCGACAGATGCCGCGCATGCGGCCCGTTGCTGCCCCATTGCTCCATCGTGCGGGCTGCACTAGACCGGGTCCGAAACCGATTGTCGGAGAATACGGATGCGTCTGTCGCGATACTTCATGCCTGTCCTCAAGGAAACGCCGGCCGAGGCGCAGATCGCCAGTCATCGCCTGATGCTGCGGGCCGGAATGATCCGGCAGGCCAGCGCCGGAATATATTCCTGGCTGCCGCTGGGCCTCAAGGTGCTGCGACGGTTGGAGCAGATCGTGCATGAGGAACAGCAGCGCGCGGGCCACCTGCCGATGCTGATGCCCACGATCCAGTCCGCGGACCTGTGGAAGGAATCGGGCCGCTACGAGGATTACGGCAAGGAAATGCTGCGCATCACCGACCGGCATGACCGCGACATGCTGTACGGCCCCACGAACGAGGAGTTGATCACCGACATTTTCCGTCGCGATGTCGGCTCCTACAAGCAGTTGCCGCTGACGCTCTATCACATCCAGTGGAAGTTCCGCGATGAGGTGCGCCCGCGCTTCGGCGTCATGCGGGGTCGGGAATTCCTGATGAAGGATGGCTACAACTTCGACCTGACCAAAGAAGACGCGATGCACGCTTATAACCGTCACATGGTCACGTATCTGCGGACCTATGAGCGGATGGGCCTGAAGGCGATCCCGATGCGGGCGGATTCCGGCCCGATCGGTGGTGAGAACACGCATGAGTTTCTGGTTCTGGCCGACACTGGCGAAAGCGAGGTCTTCTATGACAGCGCCGTCACCGATCTGAGCCTGGGCGCGCGGGACGTGGACTATGACGACGTGGACCAGTGCCGCGCCATCATGCAGGAGTTCACCACCCCCTATGCCCGTACGGACGAGACGCATGACGAGGCCACCTTCGCCGAGGTGCCCGAGGATCGTCGCAAGACCGCGCGCGGCATCGAAGTGGGGCAGATCTTCTATTTCGGCACCAAGTATTCCGAGCCGATGGGCGCCACCGTTCAGGGGCCGGACGGCAAACCGGTGCCGGTGCACATGGGCAGCCACGGCATCGGCGTCTCACGTCTGGTGGGTGCGTTGATCGAGGCCAATCACGATGAGAACGGCATCATCTGGCCCGAAAGCGTCGCCCCCTACGGCGTGTCGATCGTGAACCTCAAGCAAGGCAACACCGATACCGACCGGGTGTGCGAGGAATTGTACGCGACCCTTGGCAAGGCCGGGATCGAAGTGTTGTACGACGACCGTGAGGAACGGGCCGGGACCAAGTTCGCGACCGCCGATCTGATGGGCGCACCGTGGCGGATCACCGTCGGGCCGCGCGGGTTGAAGGACGGCGTGGTCGAACTGACCTCGCGCCGCACGGGCGATGCGCAAACGCTCGACCCGCAGGCGGCGGTGGAGCGGCTGAAGGACATCTTCACGGGGCTGTGACGTTTCCGGCCCGGTTGGTGAAAGCCGGCCGGGCCGCACTACCTCCCCCTCATACAGAGGAGGATTTGATATGAAATATGCATTGTTCACGGCAATGATCGTGGCTGCCCCCGCCTTGGCCCAATCCAACAATCCCGTAGCGCAGAGCGCGCCGAATGTTCCGGAATTCACCCCCGCCTTTCCTGAGCAGACCCGCGCCCCCGAAAGTCTGAGCGGTATCGAGTTGCAAACCACCGAGGTCGCGGCTGGTTTGAGCCACCCCTGGGGCATCGCGGTGCTGCCCGGTGGCGGCTATCTGGTGACGGAGCGCAGCGGGCAACTGCGCGTCATCGATGCGGACGGCAATCTGGTGGCGGAGCCTGTCAGCGGGCTGCCGGACTTGCTGGCCGAACAGCAAGGTGGCCTGCTGGATGTCGAACTGGCCCCGGATTTTGCACAGACGCGCCACATCTACTTCACCTATTCAAAACCGCATCCTGATGGCGGATCGTCCACCGCCGCCGCGCGCGCGACCCTGTCGGACGATCTGACCGCGCTCAACGATGTGGTCGATATCTTCGTGCAGTCGCCGCCCTCACCCAACCCGATGCATTACGGGTCGCGGGTCGTGCCGAATGGGGATGAAATCTATGTCACCACCGGTGAACATTTCGTGCCGCAGGAGCGTGTCTTCGCTCAGGACCTGAACAAGACCTATGGCAAGATCGTGCGCGTCACCGCTGACGGCGACGCGGTGGAGGGCAATCCGTTCATCGGTCAGGACGACGCGCTGCCCGAGATCTTCAGCTACGGTCATCGCAACATTCAGGGGGCGGCAATCCGGCCCGATACCGGGGAGTTGTGGGCGATCGAGCATGGTCCGGCAGGGGGGGATGAGTTGAACCTGATTGCGCCGGGTGAAAACTACGGCTGGCCCGTCGTCAGTTACGGTGAGAATTACGACGAAACCCCTGTGGGCACCGGCGGTGCCGACCACGCGGCGGAAGGCTTTACCGAGCCGCGCTATTACTGGGACCCGGTGATCGCGCCGGGGGGCATGGTTTTCTATCAGGGTGACGTCTTCGCGGATTGGCAGGGCGATGTGCTGATCGGCTCGCTCAACCCCGGTGCGCTGGTGCGGCTGGAGATGGACGGCAATACTGTGGTGGGTGAGGAACGCCTGCTGAACGATGTGGGCCGGGTGCGCGACGTCGCGGTGGACGCGGACGGGTCCTTGCTGGTTCTGATCGACGCGGATGACGGCGCGGTACTGCGGGTCACCCCCGCAAACTGACCCATCAGGCGGGGCCCGCGCGGCGATGATGCTGCGCGGGCCCCGTCAACCAGCAGCCTCGCAGCCCCTTGACCCCGGACAGGGGCGAACGCATTGTCCGCGCGGGCATCAAGGCCGGAGGACATCATGGCAGGCAGTGCCACCCCCTTTGCATCTTTCGAATGGTTGATCGCGTGGCGTTACCTGCGCGCGCGCAGGCGCGAGGGTGGCGTCAGCGTCATGACCTGGATCAGCCTGATCGGCATCGCGCTGGCCGTGTTCGCGCTGATCGCGACGCTGTCCGTCCGCTCCGGCTTTCGCAGTGAGTTCGTGGCGACGATCCTGGGGGCCAACGCGCATGTCCAGGTTCTGCAAACGCCCTATGCGACCGAGACGGGGCAAGTGATCCGCACGCTGGACGACTATGACGCCAGGGCGGATGCTGTCCGGCAGGTTCCGGGCGTCACCCGTGTGGCCCCCACCGTGCGGGGTGAGGTTCTGGCCTCGGCCAACGGGCGCAATGCCGGTGTGCAGGTGCTGGGCCAGACCATCGCGGACATCAAGACCCTGCCGCTGCTGGCCGATCCGGAGGTCAGCTATGGCAGCATCGACGATCTGGCGAACGGGATCGCCATCGGCACCGGGGTCGCCAACCAATTGGGCGTACTGGTCGGGGACCGCGTACAGATCATTTCCCCCGACGGGGTGCAGGGGCTGATGGGGACCACGCCGCGTACATCGACCTACGAGGTCGTCCATATCTTTCAGGTCGGGCGCTATGACATCGACCGCATCCGGGTCTACATGCCGCTGGCCGAGGCGCAGCGATTCTTCAACCGTGATGGCGTCGTGGATGAACTGGAAGTTCTGGTCGAGGATCCCGAGGATATCGACGATCTGGTGACGCCGATCCTGGCCGCCGCAGGGGCGGGCACCTATTCGTGGACATGGCTGCAATCGTCGGGCGGGTTCCTGCGCGCGTTGGAGATGGAGGACAACATCATGTTTGTCATCCTGTCCATTCTGGTGCTGATCGCGACGCTGAACATCACTTCGGGCCTGATCATGCTGGTCAAGAACAAGGGCCGCGACGTGGGCATCCTGCGCACGATGGGGCTGTCGCAGGGGTCGATCCTGCGGGTGTTCTTCATCTGCGGATCAGGGATCGGGCTGATCGGCACGACACTGGGCGTGATTCTGGGCTGTGCGTTCGCGATCTATATCGACCCGATATTCGGGTTCGTGAACTGGTTGCTGGGCGGCGGGGTCTGGGACCCCTCGGTCCGGTTCATCAGCGAACTGCCCGCCGAATTGCGGCTGGTGGACGTGCTGCGTGCGGCGGCGCTGTCGCTGGGGCTGTCCTTCGTCGTAACCTATTTTCCGGCGCGCCGTGCCGCGCGCATGAACCCGGTGGAGGCGTTGCGCTATGAGTGATCCGGTTCTGAAGCTGACAGGCATCTCCAAGACCTACAACGAGGGGGAGCCCGGTGAAATTCGCGTCTTGCGCGATCTGGATCTGAGCGTCGGACGGGGTGAGATCGTCGGACTGGTTGCGCCATCCGGTTCGGGAAAATCGACGCTGCTGCACATCGCGGGCCTGCTCGATTCCACCGATAGCGGCACGGTAGAGATCGAGGGACAGGACGCCACGCGGCTGGGCGACCGTGCCCGTACGCGGCTGCGCCGGTCCACCATCGGGTTCGTCTATCAGTTCCACCACCTGCTGCCCGAATTCACGGCGAGCGAGAATATCGAGCTGCCCCAACGCGCCGCCGGTGTCGGCACGTCCGACGCACGGGCGCGGGCGCGCGAATTGCTCAGTTCTGTCGGTCTGGCGGATCGGATGGGCCATCGCCCCTCGGAAATGTCGGGCGGGGAACAGCAGCGTGTGGCCTTCTGTCGGGCGCTGGCCAACAATCCCGGCCTCCTGCTGGCGGATGAACCGACGGGCAATCTGGACCCGGACACGTCCGAACAGGTCTTCGCAGTCCTGATGGGTCTGGTGCGCGACACTGGTCTGTCGGCGGTGATCGCGACGCATAATCTGGAACTGGCCGGTCGGATGGATCGGACGCTGCGCCTGACATCGGGGGCGGTTCAACCGGTCTAGCCCCAGGTGGTTTTCAGTCGCAGGCCGCCTTGAGACGCAGCCAGTCCGCGTCGTCCAATGCAGGAGTGTAGACGGCGGGGCCAATGCTGTCGCCCGCCTGCAAGGTCTCGATCCGGGCGCGGGGTGCGCCATATTCGTTCAGCAGCAGGCTGACCGGCAGACTGGGCAGTTGCGCCACTGTCAGCAGGCGCAGGGCCGCGCTGTCGGCCTGAGGGTCGCGCAGGCCGGCGCTGATCAGCGCCTCTAGAACATCGTCATGACGCGCGCGGGGCAACACCTCGGACGCGGCCAGACGGACCGTACCGATCAGGCCCAGCGTCTGCGTTACAACCTGTCGATCCAGTTTCAGATCATAGCGGGCCTGAGCCAGTGCCAGCAGTCCGGCAATCTGCTCGGGTTGATCGCTTAGATCGACGGCATTGGCGTTCAGCAAGACCAACGCACCGGGCAGGCTGAGCACGGGTGGCCCGTCGAACCGGGCCAGAACCGGGCGGATGGCCGTCGCGCCGGGGTCGAGCCGCCCGTGGATGCGCAGCAGCAGCGGATGACCGCGCGAGGTACGTAACCCGGCCGTTCCGTTCACCCGGCAGAACCGCGCATCCTCGGCCTGCATCCGGTCGGTCGCCAGCGCGATGGCGACCCGTTCCCATGTTACATCGTCCACGCGTTGCATCAGGAATGTGGCGATGGGCTGTCGTGCCAGCAGCACGGCACCGATCAGCACCACCAGAAACAGCAGCGCTGGTGCCAGAAGCTTGATCCGGCGACGCTCGACTATCTCACGCAGTGCATCGCCGCGCACCGCCCGAATCGCGGAGATCATGTCGCGATCGTCGAGCGACAGCGTTTCCTGACAGTCGGGGTCCGGGGTCAGGACTAGGCCGTGCTCATCGCTTCCCAGCTCCTCCAGCGCGGCGAGGGACCAGTGACCCCACGGCTCCTCCTCCATGCTCATCAGGGTCAGGGTGGCATTGCCGAAACTGACCACGACCTCGCGCGGGTCCTCATCTGGCGACGAGCGCCACAATGCGACGGCTTCGAGCCGTTGATACTGATCCAGTGCGGTCATCGCTTGCCTGTTCTGCCTCGCCCCACATTTAGCGCGTTTGCGGAACGAGGCGAGAGATCACATTCCTTGGGGTTTCCGAAATACAGCAGGCAACCCACGGGAACTATGGAAAGCTCTTATTCCTGACGCAACTGTGCCCGGCCCTCAGACGTTGGAGAGGTAGGAGAGACAGGAGGCGGAGATGAGTGATTTTTCCCAAAAGACCAGTCTGGCGCGGGCCGGGGCGCCCGACCTGACGGCCGGGCATGACCCGGACGGCACGTTGCCGGATTTCCTGCAAAGCACGCCCGACGGGCTGCGATGTGTGGAATGCGGTGCAATTGCTGAGGATGTGGAGCATCTGACGCACAAGGACGACTGCCCCTACGCCGCCTGAGCAAGTCGCGCCGCCGGTGGCGGCGGCGCGACTAGGGGATCAAATGCGTTCGATGGCGATGGCGATACCCTGACCGCCGCCGATGCACATAGTGATCAGGCCGTAGCGTCCGCCGGTCCGCTCCAGCTCATAGAGCGTCTTGATCGTGATGATGGCACCGGTCGCGCCGACCGGATGGCCCAGAGCGATCGCGCCGCCGTTCACGTTGACCTTGGCCGGGTCGAGGCCCAGGCCGCGATTGACTGCGATGGCCTGTGACGCGAATGCCTCGTTCGATTCGATCACGTCGAAATCGGAGCCCTTCAGGCCGGTTTTAGCCAACAGGTTCTCGACGGCCGGAATTGGCCCGATTCCCATCACTTCGGGGCGCACACCTGCATGGGCGTAGCCTACGATGCGCGCGCGCGGGGTCAGACCCGCTTCCTTTGCCGCATCTGCGGTTGCAAGCACCATCGCCGCCGCGCCGTCATTGATGCCCGACGCGTTGCCCGCCGTGACCCGGCCGTCCTTACGAAACACCGGGCGCAGACCGGCGAGAGTCTCAGCCGTGCTTGCCTTGGGATGCTCATCCGTGTCGAAGGCGACGGTGTCACGCTTGACCTTCACATCGACCGGCACGATCTGATCCTTGAAATAGCCTTTCGCGATGGCGTTGGCCGCACGCTCCTGCGATTGCAGGGCGAAGTCGTCCATCTGCTCGCGGGTCACGTCGTGCTCATCCGCGACGTTTTCCGCCGTCACACCCATATGGCCGGTGCCGAACGGACAGTTCAGCGCGCCCAGCATCATGTCCAGTGCGCGGGTATCGCCCATCTTCTGGCCCCAGCGGGCCTCGGGCAGGATGTAGGGCGAACGGCTCATGTTTTCCGCACCACCGGCAACGGCGAAATCGGCGTCCCCCAGCATCAGCGATTGCGCTGCCGAAACAATGGCCTGCGCGCCCGAACCGCACAGACGGTTCACGTTCATCGCGGGGGTCGTGTCGGGGATGCCAGCCTGCATTGCGGCCACACGGCTGAGGTACATGTCGCGCGGTTCGGTGTTGATGACGTGACCGAAGACGACATGACCGATGCGGTCGCCCTCGACACCGCTGCGCTCCAGCGCTGCCTTGGTTGCTATAGCGGCAAGATCGATCGGCGGGGTGGAGGCCAGCGCGCCGCCGAAGGTTCCGATTGCGGTGCGTGCACCGCCCAGGATGACGATTTCTCGGGTCATAGACGTTTCCTTCTGTTGTCTTTGCGCGCACGATGCCCATCGACCGGCTCAGGTCAAGTCGAATGCGGCGTCAGGATCATCGCTGGCCGGCAGCTTGGACCATGCGGGTCAAGGCTATCACCATCAATTCGTCTGATCGGACAGTCTGCCAACCCGGATTTGGTCTGCCCGCGTAAATCCTGGCCGCGTCAATGGCGGCATGGACAGCGCACCGCGAAATGTTAGGTTCGCAAGGTAACCTTTCGAAAGGGCCAGGTCATGACAAAGTTCGGTATCAGCCAATCCGTGCGACGCAAGGAAGACAACCGCTTCCTGACCGGACAGGGCCAATATGTCGATGATCTCTCGATCGGGGCGGATGCCTTCGCCGTCTTTGTCCGGGCGCCTGTCGCGCATGCCGATATCGTGAAGCTGGACACCGCCGACGCATGTGAGGCCGAAGGGGTCGTCGCGGTCTACACTGCCGCCGATCTGGAGGGAAAGCTGAAGAACGCGATGAACTTCGCGCTCGTGAACAACCGTGACGCAACCAAGGCGGCGGCACCGGTACGCCCGATGTTGGCAACCGGGCGCGTGCGCTACGTCGGTGAGGCGGTCGCCGTGGTGATCGCCCGAACCCGTCAGAACGCACTGGATGCCGCGGATCTGGTCGAAGTGGATTATGAGGATCTGCCCGTGCATGTCGCGACTGCCGTGGGGGGTGAGACGATCCACCCCGAGGCACCGGACAACCGCGCCTATGACTGGGCGCATGGTGACGAGGCCGCGACCGAGGCCGCCTTTGCCAAAGCCGCGCGCACGGTATCTCTCGAACTGGTCGATAACCGGGTGATCGCAAATCCGGTGGAGCCGCGCGGTGCGCTGGCCCGCATGGTCGATGGCCGTCTGCATTTTACCGTGAACGGTCAGGGTGTCTGGGGGTTGCGCGACAATCTGGCGCGCAAGCTGGGCATGGACAGGACGCAGGTTCGTGTCACCAACCCGGATGTCGGGGGCGGTTTCGGGATGAAGAGCTTCGATTACCCCGAATATTTCGTTCTGGCCTTTGCCGCGCGCGAAACGGGACTGGCGTTGCGCTGGATGGCGGATCGGGGCGAGGGGCACCTGACCGATGCCGGGGGCCGCGATCTGGTCACGACGGCTGAGGCGGCCTTCGATGCGGATCACAAGCTGCTGGCCCTTCGGTTTCACACGATCAGCAATCTGGGTGCCTACAATTCGCCTCACGGCCAGTTGATCCAGTCCGAACTGGCGTTGAAGGTCATGCCGGGAAGCTATGACGTGCAGACCACGTTTTTCCACGTCGAAGGGGTTTATACGAACACAACGCCGCTGGATTCCTATCGCGGCGCCGGGCGGCCCGAGGCGATCTATGCGGTGGAGCGGCTGATGGATCAGTGCGCACGCGAACTGGGGATCAGCCCGGTCGAATTGCGGCGGATAAACTTCATTCCGCGCGACAGCTTCCCCTATACCTCCGCCAGTGGTGAGACATACGACGTCGGTGATTTTCACAAGGTTCTCGACCGCGCCCTGCGCGAGGCGGATATCGACGGGTTCGAGGAGCGTCGGAAGCAGAGCGCGCAGGCGGGTAAATATCGCGGATTGGGACTGGCCTATTATATCGAGTCCATCCTCGGCTCGCAGGATGAGACGACGAAGATCGAGTTCGACGACGACGGCCGCGTGAACCTCTATGTAGGCACCCAGTCGAACGGGCAGGGGCATGAGACGGTCTTCGCCCAGATCCTGAATGAGCGGGCCGGCATTCCGTTCGATCGTATCAGTTTCGTTCAGGGCGACAGCGACCGCATCGCGAAGGGCGGTGGCACCGGCGGCTCCCGCTCCGTCACCATGCAGGGCAATTCCATCAATGCTGCCGCGGACGAAATGATCCGCCGCTTCCGCCCTCTGGCGGAGGAGGAGCTGGAGGTTGCGGGCGCCGATCTGAGATTCCAGAACGGCGCCTTCCAGATCACAGGCACCGACAGATCCATCAGCCTGATGGAATTGAGCGATGTCGCCCGCAAGCGCGGCAAGGCCGACCTGCTGGTCACCGAACTGGAAAACACGGTCGGGGGCCGCTCCTATCCCAACGGGGCGCATTTCTGCGAGGTCGAGGTCGATCCCGATACCGGCAAGACGCTGGTCGTCAAATACACCGTGGTGGATGATTTCGGCGTGCTGATGAACCCGATGCTGGCCGAGGGGCAGGTGCATGGCGGCGTCGCGCAGGGCATCGGGCAGGCGATCACCGAACAGGTGGTTTATGACGCGGACGGGCAATTGCTGTCAGGCAGCTTCATGGATTATGCGATGCCGCGTGCCTACGACGTGCCGTGGATGGATTTTCACGCGGAACTGGTCCCCTCCACCGCGAACGAGATCGGTATGAAGGGCTGTGGCGAAGCGGGAACTGTCGGAGCGCTGGCCGCCGTGACAAATGCCGCACTGGATGCGGTCTGGGATGCGGGCGTGCGGCATGTGGACATGCCGATCACCCCGGTGCGTATGTGGAGCTGGCTCAACGCCGCCCGGATCGCGGCGGAATGATCGCTAGACGCTGAGGAGCCAACCCTGTGTATCCTCATGCAAGGCGAACTGGCGCCCCATCTGATCGGCGTGCAGTCGGGCAAGGGGAAACTGGACGTTCCCGGCACCGACATCCGTGAACGTGCCCTCGCCGCACAGCGCGGCCCACAGATCGTCCTGCCAGCGGAACCGCTCGCTGCTCATCGTCAGCGTCACTTCGCTGTCGTGTACAGTTAGCGTCAGCAATCCGCCGAAAGGCATCGCCGTGTCCGCGCACAGCAGTGACAGGGCGAGCAGTTTTGCCTGCGGACGGGACATCGCCGCCGTCTGATCCACCCAGCTGAATTTCAAACGGGATCGGTTGAAGGTCTCCTCGAACACCTGCCGCAGATCCTCACCCCGGCTGACCGCGTCTGGGGATGCGGCACCGAACGCGATGCGAAACAGCCTGAGTTTCAGGCCCGCCGCCCTTGCGCTTTGCCCGATCAGGCCCATTTCGGCGGAGTGTGAGGTGCCGGACAGCGCAGTCATCAGCTCGACCCCATTGTCGATCGCGCCGATGGGGCTGACCAGATCATGGCAGATACGCGATGTCACCAAGCCGATCAGATCGTCCTCGATCCGCGAGGAGATGTTTGAGTTTTGAAGCAGGGGTGCAGTGGCCATGAATGAATTCCTCGAACCGGGCGCGCTGGTGCGCCATCCTGATGAGCCGGACTGGGGTATCGGCCAGGTGCAATCCGTGATCGGGCAGAAGATCACTGTAAACTTTCAAAATCGCGGCAAGGTGGTGATCGACGGGTCGCGCATCGTCCTCCACCAGATCCACGATCAGCTATAACGTGGATCCAATCTTACACGATATGCTTAACAAAAAGTGCACAAAAGGTTAATGCGCAGCCCTGCGGCGCTTTTGCCGGCAGGTGACCTATCGCGTTGAAGTCGGCGCGTGGTCCTAATAGGTTCCCCTCGACTGCCGGAGCGCATACCGGCGCCAGTACGGATCCTATGATGAAGGTCGATGCCAAGCGATTTCAGGTAAGGCTCGCCCGTGACGAAGGCGAGATCCGCGCCGCTCAACGTCTCAGATATACTGTGTTCGTTGAGGAGATGGGCGCGTCCGCCTCGGCTGAGGAGCACGCCCTGCGGCTGGAGCGTGACCGCTTCGACCCCTTCTTCGACCATCTGTTGCTGATTGATCTGCTTCACCCGGGTGAGGATGGGATAAATGTTGTCGGCGTCTATCGCCTGCTGCGCGGCTCGGTCGCGCAGGCAGGGCCGGGGTTTTACGGCCAAAGCGAGTACGATCTGGAACCGCTGACCAGACTGGGGCGCGAAACGGTCGAACTGGGCCGTTCCTGCGTGCATCCTGACTATCGCGGCGGTGTGGCAATGCATCTGTTGTGGTCCGGTTTGGGCGAATATGTCCTGAGCCACGGTATCGAAGTGCTTTTCGGTGTGGCCAGTTTCCCCGGAACGGATTTGGACGCGGTGGCGCAACCCCTGTCCCATCTGTATCATAGCCATCTGGCCCCACCTGCGTTGCGGGTCCGCACGCTGGCCGATCATTATGTCGAGATGAACCGCATGCCGGCCTCGCAGATCGACGCGCGGCAGGCGATGCGGCAGATGCCGCCGTTGATCAAGGCGTATCTGCGTTTGGGCGGTGTCGTGGGTGAGGGGGCATTTATCGACCACGATTTCAACACCATAGATGTCTGCCTGCTGATGGACACGGCAGCAATGACGGAGCGTTACAAGGACATGTACACCCGCACGACCGGAAAAGGCATTGCGTGAGCACGTGGGACGAAGCTGAGCCGCCGGCACCTCCGCCCACCGGCCCGTTGCGCGCCGTCGTCGCAGCCCTGCGCGGGGTATTGCTCATCCTGTGGCTGGTGCTGGCGATCGCGATCTATCTGCCCTTGAAATGGGTGCAGCCTTTGCTGGGGGGCATGCGTCCTCGCTATGCCGTCATGCGGTTGTGGGCCCGGGGCAGTCTGCGCTTGATCGGGTTGCGGCGGATCGTGCACGGCACCCCCCCGCCCGACGGGGCGGCGCTGGTTGCCAATCACTCCAGCTGGCTGGACATCATGGCGTTCTGTTCCATCGGGCGCACGGTCTTCGTCGCGAAGTCCGAGGTCGCGGACTGGCCTGCTATCGGGTGGTGTGCCCGCATGATGGACGCGATGTTCGTCGAACGCAGGTCCAGCGCAGCGGCCAGGCAGAAGCTTGAAATGGCCGAGCGTCTGGCGCAAGGGCAGCAATTGCTGTTCTTCCCCGAGGGGACCAGCACCGACGGCCAGCGAGTCCTGCCCTTCAAATCCCCGCTGTTCGCCGCATTTGCAGACATGGAAAGCAGCGTCAAGATTCAGCCGGTCGCCGCGATCTACGTGCCCGCGCCGCACCTGCCGGCAACGTTCTATGGCTGGTGGGGGGATATGAGCCTGGGAGGCAGTTTGTGGACCCTGCTGGCGCATTCCTATGGCGGCACACTGCACCTCAGCTTCGCGCCCGCTGTCGAAGCCGCTGATTTCGCGGGCCGCAAGGAACTGGCGCGCCATTGCGGTGAGCAGGTTCGCGCGCATTGGGCCCTTTATTCCCCTGCGGGGCAGGCGATCACGATTAGCTGAGCGTCTTAATACGCAACTGGGACGCTGCATCAGGCGTTCTACCTGATATTTGACCTAATATCGGGAGGTTCACAGGTATGAGATCCACACTCAAGACTTTGCTCGCCAGCACGGCATTGCTGGCCGTTGCCGCACCTGCATTTGCGCAGGATGTCGCGTTGGTCATCGGAAATTCAGACTACGCCAACGCCGATGATGTGACTTCGCGTGAGCATGACCGGCTGGTCGATGCCTATCGCGCGGCTGGATTTGACGTGACACAGGGCGAGGATCTGACGCGTACACAGCTGTTCAGCCTGCTGGGTGGCTTCATGGACGATATCGACGGGGCGGAACGGATTGTCGTCCACCTCAACGGGCACACCGTCACAACGGATACCGAAAGCTGGTTCATGCCCGTCGATATCAACGGTGACAGCGTGGTGCGAATCGGGCTGACCGCGCCGACGATAGATTTCTTCGTGTCGCTGGTGGACGAGGCCGAGGAACTGGGCGTCGTTTTCGTTGGCAGTGACGACGATGGCGGATTCGAGGGCGAAGGCTATGAGGCGGGTATCGGGCGTCTGTTCGCCCCGCGCGATACGATGGTCGTCACCGGATCAATCGCGGGCGTGTCGTCGCTGGTGCGCAACACCGCGTTGGAGCCGGGAATGACAATGCGTGAGATGGGCAATGATCTGCCCGACGATCTGAACCGCTTTGGCTTTGCACCGCGCGATGCCGTTCTGGTGGAAGAGCGGGTAGAGCCTGCCCCACTGCCCGCGGCCCAGCCGGAGCCTGCGACTGTGACTCCGCAGCCGCAGCCTGAAGTTGAGGAAAATCCGGCGGAGGCGCGGGAGCAGCAGCTGAATCTGGAGCGGAGCGAACGGCGCCAGATCCAGCAGAATCTAGTGGCACTTGGATACAACACGCGCGGCGTTGACGGTATCTTCGGGCCCGGATCGCGCAGTGCCATCGCGGCATGGCAACAGTCCGAGGATTTCACGGCGAGCGGGTTCCTGTCACGCGGTCAGATCGACCTGCTGGGCGTTCAGGCCGACAATGCGCGCGCCGAGCAGGAGGCCGCTCAGGCAGCCGAACAAGCGGAGAGGGAGCGTGAGGATCGCGCATTCTGGGATGCGACAGGGGCAAGCGGAGAAGAGGCCGCGTTGCGCCGCTATCTCGACTCGTTCCCCAACGGCGTTTTCGCCGAGCGCGCCCGCAGCGAGCTGAACGCGATCGAGGCCGAGAACAACCGCGCGAATGCGAACGCAAACGTGAATGCGGCCTGGCAGCGGGCCCGGAACGCGAACACGATCGAGGGGTACGAAACCTTCGTCGCCAACTTCCCGAACAGTGAGTTCGCTGCAACCGCCCGTGCTCAGATCGAGACTTTGCGGGCCTCGCAGGAAACGCAACAACCCGACCCGGCGCAGGACCCGCAAGCGACCGAGCAGGCACTGGGCCTGAACTCGATCAACCGGGCGCTCGTCCAGATCCGCCTGCAATCGCAGGGCTATTCCGTGGGCAATATCTCGGGCAGTTTTGATGAGACGACACGTCAGGGTCTGCGCCAGTTCCAGCGCGATTTCGGCTTGAACGCGACCGGATATGTCGATCAGGCAACCGTGCGTCAGTTGATCACGCTGGCCGGAAACTGATCCCTGCCTGCGATGCACAGCGAAAGGGCCGCTCCATCAGGAGCGGCCCTTTTATATTTGTGTCGTATTTGTAAGTGTGTTCAGCAACCGCAGGCTGTCCAGCCAATTGTGCAGATCTGGCCGCGCAGCTCAGGCGGGAAGCAGGGCGATCAGCCCTGACGTGCCTTGAAACGAGGCTGGGTCTTGTTGATCACGTAGACTCGACCCTTGCGGCGCACGACACGACAATCGCGGTGGCGCTGCTTCAGGGAGCGAAGCGAGTTCTTGACCTTCATGGCATCTCTCCAATTTCAGCGGCGCGAGCGGACCCGGCGCCTCGGTTGCGATGACCACTGTCGCGTATCGGCAGCGGCGGAATGGATGGTGGGCGTAACAGGGATTGAACCTGTGACCCCTTCGATGTCAACGAAGTGCTCTCCCGCTGAGCTATACGCCCATCCGTCCGACCGGGAAGTTGCCCCGCCGGAATTGACGCGGTAATTGCCACGAGTCGGGGGGGTCGTCAACCGCACTTTTGCACCCGGCGGCGATGTTTCTGGAAGCGGCGGCCCCACCCCGACCGTTCGGGGGAGGACACGGAGGTTTTACCGGGGCGCTGCGCACGCAATGTCGAATATCGCTTCGCGTGCCTTTCAATCATGCAAAACCCCCCTACGCTTAGGTCTTCCAAAGGGGAAATCACAAGGTTTGGAGGTAACAAACCGATGAATACCACGTCAGAGCCGAGCTTTCGCCAATCCGTCGATATCATGTTCAATCGCGCGGTCGCGCTGATGGACCTGCCCTCCGGAATGGTTGAGAAGATACGCGTGTGCAACGCGACATATACCGTCCGGTTCGGCGTGCGCCTGCGCGGCGGCATCCAGACCTTCACCGGATATCGCGCGGTACACTCGGAGCATATGGAGCCAGTCAAGGGCGGCATCCGCTACGCCGGAAACGTCAATCAGGATGAGGTTGAGGCACTGGCCGCGCTGATGACTTACAAATGTGCTCTTGTCCAGACGCCGTTCGGCGGCTCCAAGGGGGGCGTGGCCATCAACCCGCTGGACTGGAATGAGGAGGAGCTGGAACGGATCACCCGCCGCTTCGCCTACGAACTGATCAAGCGCGACATGATCAACCCCGCGCAGAACGTTCCGGCACCCGACATGGGCACCGGCGCGCGCGAAATGGCCTGGATCGCGGATCAGTACCGCCGCATGAACACGACCGACATCAACGCGCGGGCCTGCGTCACCGGAAAACCGCTGAACGCCGGCGGCATTGCCGGCCGGGTCGAGGCGACGGGGCGCGGCGTGCAATACGCACTGCGCGAATTCTTCCGCCATCCGCAGGACGTGGCAAAGGCTGGCCTGTCTGGCAAGCTGGACGGCAAGCGCGTCGTCATCCAGGGGCTTGGCAATGTGGGCTATCACGCGGCGAAGTTCCTTGAGGAGCAGGACGGTTGCTGCATCACCTGCATTGTCGAGCGGGACGGCGCAATCATCTGTGACACCGGTCTGAAGGTCGAGGACGTGCGCAACCACCTCAGGGAAACCGGCAGCGTCAGGGGCTTTCCCGGTTCCAAGTTTATCGAGAACGGCGCGGCCGGGCTGGAACTGGAATGCGATATCCTGATTCCCGCGGCGCTGGAGGGGGTCATCAACCTCGACAATGCCGAGCGAATAAAGGCCGCCCTGATCATCGAGGCCGCGAACGGCCCCATTACCGCCGGTGCCGACGACATTCTGCGTGAGCGGGGAACGGTCATCATCCCTGACATGTACGCGAATGCGGGCGGTGTGACGGTCTCCTACTTCGAGTGGGTCAAGAACCTGAGCCACATCCGCTTTGGCCGGATGGAGCGGCGTCAGGAGGAGGCGCGCCACGAATTGCTGGTCGACGAGCTGGAGAAGGTAAAGACCGCAGGCGGCAACAATCTGGTCCTGTCCGAGAACTTCAAGAAGCAATACCTGCATGGGGCGGGGGAGTTGGAGCTGGTCCGCTCCGGCCTCGACGATACGATGCGCGACGCATATCAGTCCATGCAGGCGATCTGGCACGAACGGGCGGATGTGAAGGATCTGCGCACCGCGGCCTATCTGGTCAGCATCCAGCGTGTCGCCGCGAGCTATGCAACCATGGGGCTGTAGGAACGACCTTGTGACCGGGGCTGGCCGAGCGTGGGGCACCCCCTCGCACGGCCGGTTCATCGCGGGTTTTGCGGCGAAATAGCGTGCACGCACAGATATCTGGTCCGACGGCGAAATTCAGGATAGGGTGAGGGCAGGGCATACCGTGTCACTCATAAGATCGGATGCCGGAGCAGAGTACCGCGGCAGTGTGAGGCAAGCCGATGACCGATATGGTGTTCGGAGCGCAGGACGCGCCCGAAGAAGAACCGATCCTGTCGCATTGGTGGCGGACCGTGGACAGGTGGACCCTGTCCGCCGTGGCGATCCTGTTTCTGGTCGGATTGCTGCTGGGCCTGGCCGCGTCGCCGCCGCTGGCTGCACGCAACGGGCTGGATCCTTTTCACTACGTTACCCGTCAGGCGGTGTTCGGTGTGATGGGCATGGGGACGATGCTGATCGTGTCGATGATGAGCCCGCGCCAGATTCGCCGGTGGGCGACATTGGGCTTTGCCGGGGCGTTCGTGGCGATCCTGTTGCTGCCGGTGCTGGGCACGGATTTCGGAAAGGGCGCGGTGCGCTGGTACTCGTTGGGGTTTGCAAGCGTGCAGCCGTCCGAGTTCCTCAAGCCGGTCTTTGTCGTCTTTGCCGCATGGTTGATGACAGGGTCGATGGTGCGCGGCGGTCCGCCGGGCAAGACGCTGTCCTTCGCGGTCGCGCTGGCGGTGACGGCCTGTCTGGCGCTGCAACCGGATTTCGGACAGGCCAGCTTGATCCTAGCGGCATGGGGCCTGATGTATTTCGTGGCCGGTGCGCCGATGCCGCTGTTGCTGGGGCTGGCGGGCGCGGTGGTTGCGGCAGGAACCTTCGCATACGAGAATTCCGAGCACTTCGCCCGGCGCATCGACGGCTATCTGACGCCGAACATCGACCCCAACACCCAGATCGGCTACGCAACCGCCGCCATCCGCGAGGGGGGCTTTCTGGGCGTCGGCATCGGAGAGGGGCAGGTAAAGTGGCGCCTGCCCGACGCGCACACCGATTTCATCATTGCCGTCGCGGCGGAGGAATACGGCCTGCTGCTGGTCTGGATCATCATCGGCCTGTTCGGGTTTGTCACCTTGCGCGCGCTGTTTCGGTTGAGCCGTGAACGTGATCCGTTCATTCGCCTTGCCGGAACCGGTCTGGCGGCATTGTTCGGAATGCAGGCAATCATCAACATGGGGGTGGCGGTGCGTCTGCTGCCCGCAAAGGGGATGACGCTGCCCTTCGTCAGCTATGGCGGATCATCGGTGGTTGCGGCGGGAATCGCGCTAGGCATGTTGATGGCGCTGACACGTCGTCGCCCGCAGGATGATTTCGGTGATCTGGTTGGGTTCTCACGCGATCGGGCCATTTCGGGTTGAGTCGGGTCTGGTCGAATGCTTGAGGCGGTCGCCTCCGACGGGGATATTTGAAGAAAGTGAAGGGGGCGGGATGAAACCGCGCAAACTGGTGATCGCAGCGGGCGGTACGGGGGGACATATGTTTCCCGCACAGGCCCTGGCGGAGGAGATGCTGCGGCGGGGCTGGCAGGTGTCGCTGTCAACCGATGCACGGGGTGCACGATATGCCGGGGCGTTTCCCGATGCCGTCACGCGTGAGGTCGTGCGCGCCGCAACGCCTGCACGGGGCGGGTTGCGGGGTAAGCTGACGGCCCCCCTGTCGATCGCGCGGGGGGTCTGGGACACCTGGCGCGCGATGCGCAGGGACCGGCCTGCCGTTGTCGCCGGCTTTGGCGGGTATCCTGCCGTTCCCGCGATGAGCGCCGCGAAGATGCTGGGCATACCCACGTTGATACATGAGCAGAACGGCGTGCCGGGCCGCGTGAACCGGCTGTTCGCGCCGCGCGTCGATATCGTTGCCTGCTCGGTCGAGCCGACGGTTTTGCCCAAGGGGGCGAAGGCGGAGCATACAGGCAACCCGGTGCGTGGATCGGTCTTTGCCATGGCGGGCGCGGATTACGATCTGGCCCGATCCGATACGCGAAACGTGCTGGTGATCGGCGGATCACAGGGGGCCGCGATCCTGTCACGGGTCGTGCCTGCGGCGCTGGCCGCGCTGCCGGATGAATTGCGTGCGAAGCTGAAGGTTGCGCATCAGGCCCGTGGCGAGGATGAGACCCACGTGCGCGGGGCCTATGCCGCCGCCGGTATCGAAGCGGATGTGCGGAGCTTTTTCGACGACGTTCCGCAGCGTCTGGCCGACTGTCATCTGGTGATCAGCCGTGCGGGCGCGTCCTCCGTCGCGGATATCGCGGTGGTCGGGCGCCCCTCGATCCTGATCCCCTATGCGCTGGCCACCGACGACCATCAGGCGGCAAATGCACGTGGACTGGTCCAGGCGGGTGCGGCGCTGATGATACGTGAGGATACGCTTGACAGTGGTGGCCTCTCGACTGAAATCGCGGCAATACTCGGCGACCCGACGCGGGCGGCGTCCATGGCGGAGGCGGCGCGGAATGTCTCACGCCCCGATGCGGTGCAACGCCTGGCCGATCTGGTCGAACGCATGTCTAAAGGAACCGCCACATGAGCGAACGCCCCACACGATTGCCGCAGGATATCGGCTCTATCCATTTCGTCGGACTGGGCGGTATCGGCATGTCCGGCATCGCCGAGGTGATGCTGAACCACGGCTACAAGGTTCAGGGGTCGGATCTGAAGGACGGCCCGATTCTGGAGCGGTTGCGCAGCAAGGGGGCCACGACTTTCATCGGCCAGTCCGAGGACAACCTGACCAACGCGGAGGTCGTCGTGATCTCCACCGCGATCAAGAGGGGCAACCCGGAACTGGACGGCGCGCGTAAGCGGGGTCTGCCCATCGTGCGGCGGGCGGAAATGCTGGCCGAACTGATGCGCCTGAAGTCCAATGTCGCGGTGGCGGGCACGCATGGCAAGACGACGACGACGTCGCTCGTATCGGCCATTCTGGATGCGGGTGGGGTCGATCCGACGGTCATCAATGGCGGGATCATTCACGCCTACGGCTCAAACGCGCGGATGGGGGCCAGCGACTGGATGGTGGTCGAGGCGGATGAGAGCGACGGCACTTTCCTGAAACTGCCCGCAACCATTGGGATCATTACCAATATCGACCCCGAGCATATGGACCACTACGGCAGCTTCGATGCGATCCGCGCGGCGTTCGACAGCTTCGTGTCGAACATTCCGTTTTATGGCGCGGCGGTAATCTGCATCGACCATCCGGAATGTCAGGCCTTGAAGGGGCGGGTGCAGGACAAGCGGGTCATCACCTACGGGTTCAGCCTGCAAGCAGATATCTGCGCGGTGAACCTGAGCTATGACGGGCCAGTCGCCTGTTTCGACGTGATCGCGCGGCACCGTCATGGTGAGCGCCGGATCGAAAACCTGCGGCTGCCCATGCCGGGCGATCACAACGTTCAGAACGCGCTGGCGGCCATTGCCGTGGCGCTGGATCTGCAAATTCCCGATGATGCAATCCGCAAGGGGTTAAGCGGTTTCGGCGGCGTGAACCGACGCTTCACCCATGTGGCCGAGGTTGGCGGCATCACCATCATCGACGATTACGGCCACCATCCGGTCGAGATTTCCGCCGTGTTGAAGGCCGCGCGCAACTCCACCAAAGGCAAGGTCATCGCCATCCACCAGCCCCACCGTTACAGCCGCGTCGAAAGCCTGTTCGACGAGTTCTGCACCTGCTTCAACGAGGCGGACGTGGTTGCGATCTCCTCCGTCTACGCAGCCGGAGAGGATCCGATCCCCGGTGCCGATCAGGGCGCCCTAGTCGAGGGGATCGCGGCGCATGGCCACCGCGACGTGCGCGCGCTGGACGCGCCGAAGAGCATCCCCGCTTTCGTGCGTGAGGTGGCCGAAGCCGGGGACATGGTCGTCTTCCTGGGTGCGGGGACCATTACGCAATGGGCGCATGCCCTGCCGCGCAGCCTGACCTGAGGGCGGATCATGAGCCTGATCGACCGATTGCCCCCGATACGTGGCCGCTACATGCCGGACCGCGACATGTCCGCGATGAGCTGGCTTCGCACTGGTGGCCCGGCTGACGTTCTGTTCATGCCGGCGGATGTGAACGATCTGGCCGGGTTTCTGCGCGATTGTCCCGATGACGTGCCGCTGCTGCCGGTCGGCGTCTGCTCGAACATGATCGTGCGCGACGGCGGTGTGCGCGGCGTAGTGATTCGCATGGGGCGCGGCTTCAACGAAGTGGACATCGCCGACGGGCAGGTCCGCGCCGGATGTGCGGCGCTGGATGCGCAGGTGGCCAAGCGCGCGGCGGAGGCGGGGATCGACCTGACATTTCTGCGCACCATCCCCGGTGCCATCGGCGGCGCGGTGCGGATGAACGCGGGCTGTTACGGCACCTATACCGCCGATGCGGTGGTGGAGGTGGACGTGCTGCTGCGCGACGGGTCGCGGCAGACCATCGCGGGGGGCGATCTGGGGTTCGGCTATCGATCCTCCGCCCTGCCGGACGGGGCGATCGTGGTGTCCGCCCTGCTGCGCGGCCCTGCTGGCGATCCGGATGCGCTGACCGCCAAGATGACCGAGCAACTGGCCAAGCGCGCCGACAGCCAGCCGGTGGACGATCTGTCGTGCGGTTCGACCTTTCGCAACCCGGCGGGATATTCCTCAACCGGGCGCGACGACGATGTGCACGATCTGAAGGCGTGGAAGGTGATCGACGATGCCGGATGCCGGGGCCTGACCCTGGGGGGCGCGATCATGAGCCCCAAGCATCCGAACTTTCTGGTCAACACGGGCACCGCGACCTCCGCCGATCTGGAGGGACTTGGCGAAGAAGTGCGAAAAAGGGTTTTGGACCACTCGGGCATTGAGCTAGAGTGGGAAATCATGCGGATAGGCGAACACGTCGGCGCATGACGGCGACCCCGGACCAACCGGGGCGACCATTTGAGTGAGGCGGGTATGTCGAGCAGTGGACAGCCCCGTATTGCGGTCCTTCTGGGCGGCCCTTCGGCGGAGCGTGACGTATCGCTCGTGTCCGGTCGGCTGTGCGCGGACGCATTGCGGGAAGACGGTAGCGAAGTATTCGAAATCGACGCAGGCCCGGACCTGGTGTCGGATTTGCAGCGCATCAAACCTGATGTTGTGTTCAACGCCCTGCACGGGCGCTGGGGCGAGGATGGTTGCGTGCAGGGGCTGCTGGAATGGCTGCGCATCCCTTATACGCATTCCGGGGTTCTGGCCTCGGCGCTCGCCATGGACAAGCTGCGGACCAAGGCCGCCTATCGCCGGGCCGGTCTGCCGGTGGTTCCCGACCGGCGCGTGACCAAGGCGGAGGCGATGGACGCGCATCCGATGGACCCGCCCTATGTCATCAAGCCCTATAACGAAGGGTCCTCCGTCGGCATCTATATCGTGGATGAGGGCGCGAACGGTCCTGCCGTGATTGATGAGAAGATGCCCGACATGCTGATGGCCGAACAGTTCGTGCCGGGGCGTGAGCTGACCGTTTCAGTGCTGGATGCAGGCGGACCGGTGCGCGCGATGTGCGTGACGGACATCATCAGCAATACCGGCTGGTACGATTACGAGGCGAAATACGGCGATGGCGGCTCGCGCCACGTTCTGCCCGCCGACCTGCCGGATGAAATCACGGCGCTGTGTCGCGATTACGCCCTGCGCGCGCATCAGGTGCTGGGCTGTCGTGGTGTCTCGCGCACCGATCTGCGCTGGGACGAAAGCCGGGGCGCCGACGGCCTGTTCCTGCTGGAGACGAACACCCAGCCGGGCATGACGCCGACATCCCTCTCGCCCGAGCAAGCCGCGCATGAGGGGATTGCCTTCGCGCAGTTGTGCAGGATGCTGATCGAGGATGCTTCATGCGACAGGTAAAGAGAGATTACGCGCCCTCGCGGTTGCGCTATCGCCTGGCGCGGTGGTGGCTGTCGCCCCGTGTGCGCAGAACGGTGACGCGCTGGGTTCCGCTGGGGGCGCTGGCCGGAATCGTGGGGCTGGTCGCGACCGATCCCGCCAATCAGGCCTACGCGGTGGAACGGTATCAGCAGACCTGGGCCTATATCGAGGCCCGCCCCGAATTCGCCGTCACCGGTGTGCGCATCGACGGTGCGGGTCCGGTCCTGTCCGACAGGATTCGGGCGGCTCTGGCGGTGGACCTTCCGGCAAGCTCCCTGACGCTGGATCTGAACGCCGCCCGTGATCGGGTCGAGGGCCTGCCACCCATCGCCAGCGCGCAGATCGCCGTCGGCGCGGATCGCCAACTGGTCGTTCGCGTCCGCGCCCGCACGCCGGTGGCGGCGTGGCGTCGCGCGGACGGGCTGTGGCTGCTGGATGCCGAGGGCGTCGTGATCGGATCGCTGGAAAGACGAGACCTTCGTTCGGACCTGCCCCTAGTCGTGGGGCGAGGGGCGCAGCGGCATGTTCGCGAGGCCCTTGCCCTGGCCGAGGCTGCCGGCCCGCTGGCAGCACGGATCGAGGGTGTCGTGCGTGTGGGCGAACGGCGCTGGGACGTGGTGCTGGACGACGATAAACGGATCATGCTGCCCGAAACGGGGGCTGTGGACGCGCTGATGCATGTGCTGGCCTTGCAGTTGAGCGAGGAAGTGATGGAACGCGACGTGGCCGTCTTTGACATGCGCAACCGTGCGCGCCCTACCGTGCGGCTGGGCGAACACGCTGTTCATGAAATGCGGCGCCTGCGCGCCATGGAATCGGGGGAAGACGCGTGAGTGACAGTGACCTTTTCATCAGCCAGCGCATCATGCGCGCCCGCCGCGAAAGCGCGCTGCGCAAGGGGCTGGTCGCGATCGTCGATCTGGGTTCGTCCAAGATCACATGCCTGATCCTGGCCATCGACCCGGCCCTGTTGCGCGCGCCGCGTGCCGACGGGGTCGGGCGGCTCGATGGTCATGCGGGGCTGAAGGTGATCGGTGCCGCCACCACCCGCTCGCGCGGTATCGAATTGGGTGAGATCGCCTCGATGGAGGAGGTGGAGCGTGGTGTGCGCACCGTCATCCAGTCGGCGCAGAAGATGGCAGAGGTCCGCGTGGACCACGTCATCGCGTGCTATTCCGGCGGGCAGCCCCGCTCCTACGGGCTGCTCGGCACGGCGGAGGTCGAGCATGGCGAGGTCAGCGAAAGCGATATCGGCGCGGCGCTGGCCGATGGTGAAATTCCCGATTACGGCGCCGCGCGTGAGGTGATCCATGCGCTGCCGGTGAACTTCACGCTGGACCATCGCACCGGCCTGACCGATCCGCGCGGCCTGACGGGCGCGCAGTTGAGCGTGGACATGCACATGATGACCGTCAGTCAGGAAAGCATCCTGAATCTGGTGCAGGTCATGCGGCGCTGCGATCTGGAACTGTCGGGGCTGGTGCATTCCAGCTACGCCGCCGGGCTGGCGGCGATGACCGAGGATGAGCTGGAACTGGGCGGCGCGTGCATTGATCTGGGCGGCGGCTCGACCGGGTTGTCGATCTTCATGAAGCGTCAGATGATCTATTCCGATGCGGTGCGGCTGGGTGGCGATCACGTCACGCTCGACATCTGCAAGGGACTGGAGATTTCCGCGCAGACGGCGGAGCGGATCAAGACCGTGCATGGCGGACTGGTCGCTACCTCCCGCGATGATCGCGACCTGATCGAATTGCCGCGCGACAGCAACGATCACGCACCGGGGAGACAGATGATTTCACGCGCCGAACTGATCGGCGTCATGCGCCCCCGCGTCGAGGAGATTCTGGAGGCCGCGCGCGACCGTCTGGACGCGGCGAGTTTTGAGCATATGCCGGGACGGCGCATCGTGCTGACAGGCGGGGGCAGCCAGATTCCGGGGCTTGAGGAGATCGCGACCCGTATCCTCGGCCGTCAGGTGCGTCCGGGGCGTCCACTGCGCATCCCGGGATTGCCACAGGCCCAGACGGCGGCGCAGTTTTCGGCCGCCGTCGGCATGGCATTGCATCTGGCCAAGCCGCAGGACGAATGCTGGGATTTCGAAATGCCCGCGGACCGAACCGGAAAACAGCGGATTCGCAAGGCGATGCGCTGGTTTCGCGACAACTGGTAGGTGCAGGACCGCAGACCAAACGCTGCGCGGCCGCACGGCGCACGCATCCAGGTGCCATTTCGGCGGAGTTTCGCCTATCTGATCCACCTGAGCGATAACTTCGCAGCGTGTCATCAGGATTTTAACCTATTAATCCGTGACCGATTCAACCCTATGGGTTACGCTAACGAATCAGTAGGGTGCCCCTGACAAATGAGGGCCCCGCTGTAGGTAGAGCAGAGCAAACACAGGCGGATTACACCATGAGTCTGAATCTTCGGATGCCCGAGCAGACCGAGCTGAAGCCGCGCATCCTCGTCTTCGGCGTGGGCGGTGCGGGCGGCAACGCGGTCAACAACATGATCGACAAACAGCTCGAAGGTGCTGAATTCGTCGTCGCGAACACCGATGCGCAGGCGCTGACACAGTCACGCGCGCAACGTCAGGTCCAGCTCGGCGCGCTGGTGACGGAGGGGTTGGGCGCTGGCGCCAAGCCGACCGTCGGCGCCGCCGCAGCCGAGGAGAGCATCGAGGAAATCGTCGATCACCTCGCCGGATCGCATATGTGCTTTATCACTGCCGGCATGGGCGGCGGAACCGGTACGGGCGGTGCGCCGATCATCGCGCAGGCCGCGCGGGAGATGGGCATCCTGACCGTTGGCGTCGTGACCAAGCCGTTCCAGTTCGAAGGCTCGAAGCGGATGCGTCAGGCGGATGAGGGCATCGCCGAGCTGCAGCAGCATGTCGATACGCTGATCATCATTCCCAACCAGAACTTGTTCCGGCTGGCTAACGAGAAGACCACCTTCACCGAAGCGTTCATGATGGCCGACGACGTGCTGTATCAGGGCGTAAAGGGCGTGACCGATCTGATGGTGCGTCCGGGCCTGATCAACCTCGACTTCGCGGATGTCCGGTCCGTTATGGATGAGATGGGCAAGGCGATGATGGGCACCGGAGAAGCCGAGGGCGAAAACCGCGCCATCGAGGCCGCCGAACGTGCCATCGCCAACCCGCTGCTGGATGAAATCAGCCTGAAGGGCGCGCGCGGCGTGCTCATCAACGTTACCGGCGGCCCCGACATGACCCTGTTCGAGCTGGATGAGGCGGCAGGTCGCATCCGCAAGGAAGTGGACGACGACGCCAACATCATCGTCGGTTCCACCATGGACCCGTCGCTGGACGGCATCCTGCGTGTCTCCGTCGTGGCAACCGGCATCGAGGCTGTGGCACATGAGAAGCCGCTTCCCGCCGCAGCTTCGCAGCCTGCACCTGCGGCCATTGCCGAGCCTGCACCCCAACCGGTTAACCGGTCGGCTGCGGATGCTGCACCGGCACCCGTTTCGCAGGCAGCCGCCGCGTCGCCCACAACCGTTGCTGATCTGGTCCGCGCCCGTCACGTGATTGCGGAGGAACAGCCGCTGGCACCTGCCTCCGACGCACGGCAGCCTGAATTGCCCGTGCAACAGCCCGCTACCGCAGGCGAGCCCACCGCTGAACCGACACCGGACACGATGCGCCGTCTTCAGGCCGCCGTTGCCAAACAGCCGAGCCATTCGACCCCGCCCCGGCCTACGACCCGGACCGGTGAGGAGCGCAAGCCCGCTTTCGGCATCAACTCGCTGATCAACCGCATGACGGGTCACAGCGATGCGGCCCCGGCGCCGCGTCAACAGCCTGTGGCGGAACGCCCGGCAGCGCCCGCCCCGGCGGCAGCGCCGAAACCGCGCGTGGTGCAAAGCGCCCCGCGCCCGGCGGACCGGCTGGACGATGATGAGCGTCAGCGCATCGAGATCCCCGCATTCTTGCGCCGTCAGGCCAACTGAACCTGACGTCACAACATATCGAATTGAGCCGTCCCGCCATAAGCGGGGCGGCTTTTTCTTTATGAAAACAGGTGTTTGTCTTCGAGCGCTCATCATGTGACATAAACCGTCACATTCATTGATTTGCCGGTCTGAGGCGCAAAAGGCTATTACTTCGTTACTACCCAGGGAACGACAGACGCGCAGAGCGTTAACGATCGGACGACGAAGAGCGTCACAGTGGGAATGAGGCAGATATGCAATCGATCTATCAGACGACCTTGCGTCGGCCAGTACGCATTCAGGGCATCGGACTTCACTCCGGCGTCAGTTCGACGCTGTGCATCCGCCCTGCGCCCGCCTTTCATGGAATTTGGTTTCGCCGCACTGATTTGATCGGTGTCGACACGATGATCCCGGCAAGCTGGGATTCGGTCAGCGATACGATGCTCAACACCCGGATTTCGAACGCGGCTGGCGTCACCGTCTCCACGATCGAGCATTTGATGGCGGCGCTTCAGGGCACCGGTATCTCGAACGCGCTGATCGAGGTGGACGGACCGGAAGTGCCCATCATGGACGGCAGTTCCGCGCCCTTCGTGCGCCACATCCTGGCCGCCGGCTTCGCTGAGCAGATGGAGCATCGCAGCGTTCTGCGTATCCTCAAGAAGGTCGAGTTGATCGAGGACGCGGCGCGCGCATCGCTCGAACCCGCGCGCCAGTTCGAGGTGGATTTCCACATCGATTTTCCCGGCACGGCGATCGGACGGCAGGCCAAACGCCTCGCCGTGGTGAACGGCGCGTTTGTCGAACACCTGATGGACAGCCGGACTTTCGTGCGCAGCGGCGATGTCACCCGCCTGCGTGAAAACGGTCTGGCGCTGGGTGGCTCCCACGCGAATGCGGTGGTGGTCAACGGCAACGTCGTCGAAAATCCGGAAGGGTTCCGTCACCCGGATGAGGCCGTGCGGCACAAGATGCTGGACGCGGTCGGTGATCTGGCCTTGGCCGGTGCGCCGATCATCGGAAAGTATACCGGGATCCGTGCGGGTCACGGTGTCACCAACCGACTGTTGCGCAAGCTTTTCGCCACACCCGGTGCATATCGGCTGGACAGTTGTGCCGCCACGGATGTGGACGGCCTGCCCGGCGTCGCGCGGGGCGAGGAGGCCCTGCGGCGCATCGCCTGATCGCGGTGCGCAGGCGGCCTTTCCCCTTGGTTTCGATCTATGCTATTGCTCGTGAAACTGGGTGCCGCGGCGCTCGTGAGGACAGTTAGGATCGTCGAAGATGATGCGTGCTATGACATTGCTCAGTGCATTTTTGGTTACGGCCACACTCTCGTCCTGTGGCGTTTTCAGCAGTGAAGAAGAAGTTCCCATCGAAGCCCGCTCCGCGCAGGAGATTTTCGATATGGCCCAGGCGGATCTGGACCGCGGGGCGGAGCGTGAGGCCGCGCGGACCTTTAGTGAGGTCGAGCGGCTGTATCCCTATTCGCAATGGGCCAAGCGCGCGCTGATCATGTCCGCCTTTTCCTATTACGAGGCCACGGATTTCGTCGAGGCGCGTTCGGCGGCGGAACGGTTCATCAGTTTCTATCCCGCCGATCCCGATGCCGCATATGCGCAATATCTCATCGCGCAAAGCTGGTACGATCAGATCAACGATGTGGGTCGCGATCAGGGCAACACGCTGGAGGCCTTGCAGGCGCTGCGCGTTCTGATCGAGCGTTACCCCAACTCCGAATACACACGTGAGGCGGAATTGCAGTTCGACCTCGCCCTCGATCACCTCGCCGGCAAGGAGATGGAGGTCGGGCGCTATTACCTCAAGCGGGGTCAGTACATCGCCGCCATCGGTCGGTTCAAGGCCGTGGTGGATGAGTATCAGACGACCTCGCACACGCCCGAAGCGTTGCACAGGCTGGTCGAATCCTATCTGGCGCTGGGTCTGGATGATGAGGCGATCAAATCGGCCTCCGTTCTGGGGCACAACTTTCCCGGCTCCGAGTGGTATGCGGACAGCTACCGATTGCTGGAAACCGATGGTGCGCTGAATGCCTCGGACGAAGGGGGTGTTCTGGGCCGCATCTATCGGCAGGTGATCCTGGGCGAGTGGCTATAAGCTCATGCTGTTGAGCCTTGCGGTTCGTGACATCATCCTTATCGACCGGCTGGATCTGACCTTTCGCCCGGGGCTTAACGTGCTGACCGGGGAGACCGGGGCCGGCAAGTCGATCTTGCTCGATGCGCTCGGCTTTGCTTTGGGGCATCGCGGGCGGGCCGATCTGGTCCGCAGCGGGGCGGAGCAGGGCGAGGTCGTGGCGGAGTTCGACGTACGCGGCAATGCGACCGTGGCGGATGTGCTGGCGCAGGCCGGTCTGCCCGGCGACGAAGACAGCCTGTTGATCCGACGCACGAACACCCGCGATGGGCGCAAGACTGCTTGGGTCAACGACAGCCGATGCAGTGGTGAGGTTCTGCGCACCCTGTCCGCCGCTTTGGTGGAAATCCACGGCCAGCATGACGACCGCGGCCTGCTGGACCCCAAGGGCCACCGCGATCTGCTTGATGACTACGCCGGGTCCGCCCCCTTGGTTGAGGCGACGCGCGCAAGCTGGCTCGCCCTGGCCAAGGCACAACGGGCATTGCGGGAGGCTCGTGCGCAGTTGGAGGAGGCGCGAAAGGATGAGGAATTCCTGCGCCACGCCATCACGGAGCTGGACAGCCTAGACCCGCAAAAGGGTGAGGACGCCGAACTGGACATCGTGCGCCGGCAAATGCAGGCGGCGGGACGGCTGCGGGAGGATGTGCAGCGCGCCGACACCGCCATCGGTCCGCAGGGCGCGGAGGGTCCGCTGAACGATGCTTTGCGCTGGATTGAGGGGGCGGCGGCCGCGCTGGACGGTCTGGCCGATCCCTCCGTCGCGGCCCTGGAACGGGTGCTGTCGGAACTGTCCGACGCGCAATCAGGTGTCAGTGCGCTGCTGGATACACTCGATTTCGATCCGCTGGAACTGGAACGGATCGAGGAACGGTTGTTCGCGATCCGTGGCCTGGCCCGCAAGCACGGCATTCTGGCGGATGATCTGGCCGCTTTTGCCGAAGATATGCGGAGCAAGCTGGTCGAGATTGACAGCGGCGCCGATCAGATTGCCGGGCTGGAGGCTGACCTGACCCGCGCACAGCACGATTTCGACACGGCGGCGCAGGCATTGCACGCACATCGCGTCGCGGCAGCCGCCCGGCTTGACGCGGCCATGGCGGCGGAACTGGCCCCGTTGAAGATGGAGCGGGCGGTCTTCGCGACGGAAATCACGCAAGCCCCCCCTTCAGCCGAGGGCACGGATACCGTCGTCTTCACTGTCGCCACGAATCCCGGTGCCCCCTCCGGCCCGATCAACAAGATCGCCAGTGGTGGGGAGCTGTCACGGTTCCTGCTGGCGCTCAAGGTCTGTCTGACGACACGGGCAGACAGTCTGACGATGATCTTCGATGAAATCGACCGTGGCGTCGGCGGGGCGACGGCGGATGCGGTCGGGCGCAGGCTCAGCTCCATCGCGCAAAAGGCGCAGGTTCTGGTCGTCACCCACTCGCCCCAGGTTGCGGCGCGGGGCGGGCATCACTGGCGGATTGCGAAATCGGTCACGGACGGGATGACGACGACGGATGTCACCCCCTTGGGGCCCGAGGAACGGGTGGATGAAATTGCCCGGATGTTGTCAGGCGACCGTGTGACGGATGAGGCGCGGGCCGCCGCGCGGACCTTGCTGAGCGATTGAGGCCAGTGAGCGATTGAGGCCAGATCGACGGATGTCGTTCAGTCCGGATCGTTGGAGGGATTCACGGCTCCCAAAAGCCCCACCCATCGGGTTCGTATCCACGATCCAGCGCGATCTTGGTGGCGCGCTCCTCCTGCTGCCAGACACCCTCCAGCGTCAGGGGAACATTGCCGATGGAGGCGGCGATCATGCCATCCTCGTGAATCTCGACCTCATATCCGAAGGTACGCAGCGCCTTGGCGCAGGCGTCGGCATCCGCAGTGTCTGTGGGCAGGAATTCCAGATCCAGCGTTACCTGCGCCCCGGTGGCCAGATCGCCGCTATCGCGCAGTTCCTTGAGGGTGACGGCGGTCACGTTTTTTTGGAATTCATAGTCCCAGCTCATGTCTCTGCCCCCTGATATTGCGCAAGGATGCGGTCGGCATCCTCCATCACCTTGCGCACATTGCGTGCGGCCTGCCGGATCCGTTGTTCGTTTTCCACCAGTCCCAGGCGGATGTAGCCCTCACCGTATTCCCCGAATCCGACGCCGGGTGATACCGCGACCTCTGCCTCACGCAGCAGGATCTTCGAGAACTCCATGGAACCCAGATGGCGGAACTTCTCGGGCACCGGCGCCCAGGCGAACATCGTCGCGGGCGGTGAGGGGATATCCATCCCCGCGCGTGCGAAGGATTCCACCAGGGTGTCGCGGCGTGAGCGGTATGTATCGCGGATTTCCCCGATACAATCGTCCGGCCCGTTCAGCGCGGCGGCGGCGGCCACCTGGATGGGGGTAAAGGCACCGTAGTCCAGATAGGACTTGATGCGCGCCAGTGCGCCGATCAACCGCTCATTGCCCACGGCGAAGCCCATGCGCCAGCCGGGCATGGCATAGGTCTTGGACAGGGACGTAAACTCGACCGCGATGTCCTTCGCGCCTTCGATCTGCAAGAGGGAGGGGGGCGGATTGTCGTCGAAGTAGATCTCGGAATAGGCCAGATCGGACAGCAGCCACAGGTGGTGCTTCTTCGCGAACTTCACCAGATCGCGGTAGAAATCGAGGTCCGTCACCTGCGCCGTCGGGTTCGAGGGGAAGCTGACGACGACCGCGACCGGTTTGGGCACCGAATGCACCACGGCCTGTTCGAGCTGGCGCAGATATGCCTCGGGCTTGAACTGACCGTCCACCAGCGTCTGGATATGGCGCAGGGTGCCGCCCGCGATCATGAAGCCGTAAGGGTGGATGGGATACGAGGGGTTGGGCACCAGCATCACATCGCCGGGGGCCGTGATCGCCATGGCAAGGTTGGCCAGGCCTTCCTTCGATCCGAGGGTGGCAATCACCTCCGTTTCGGGATCCAGCTTCACCCCGAAGCGTCGCGCGTAATAGCCGGCCTGAGCCTTGCGCAGACCCGGAATGCCCTTGGAGGAGGAGTAGCGATGCGTCCGGGGGCGGCGCACCGTCTCCACCAGTTTATCGACGATATGGCTGGGCGTATTCATGTCCGGATTGCCCATGCCGAAGTCGATGATATCCATGCCGCCTGCACGGTATTCCGCCTTGAGCCGATTGACCTCCGCGAACACGTAGGGCGGCAGGCGTTTGATGCGGTAGAATTCTTCGGTCATGGCGTGTCCGGATTTGGCATGGGGTTGAAGCTTTATGTAGCTGGCCAATGGGGAGGGCAACGACAGAATCCTGCTTTTCGAAGATTGATATCGACCGATCGTGTTTCTGCGCTATCTCGCTGGACATGAATGAGTATATTTCCGAACTGTTAAATCTGGCGGGCAGCGCCGTGGTGCTGCTTGTGGCGATCGTGGTGATTACACGAATTGTCGGCCTGCGCAGCTTTACCAAGATGTCCGGCTTCGACTTCGCGCTGACGGTTGCGACCGGCTCTATCGTGGCATCCGCATTGCTGTCACCGGATATGCCGGTGCTGCGCGGTGTGGCCGGGCTGGTAATGATCTTCGCCGTGCAATGGTCCGCGGCGCGGTTGCGTTCCTCGTTCGAGCCGGTGCGCAAGGTGATCGACAATACCCCGCTGCTGCTGATGAAGGGCCCTCATATCCTTGAGGAGAACCTGCTGGCCGCGCGAATGACACGTTCCGATCTGATCGCGAAGCTGCGAGAGGCCAACGTGCTGCATACGGGTCAGGTGCGCGCGGTCGTACTGGAAACGACCGGCGATGTCAGCGTTCTGCACGGCGACGCGGATGGCCCCGCGCTGGATTGGGATATGATGTTGGACGGGGTGCGCCGCTAGCGCGGTCGGCGGGTATAAACCAGCCCCATCGAATCGTGCAGTGACAGGGGGCCGCCGATGAAATCGGACCCGACCTGCGCGGTGCGCAACGCTACCTCCCAGCCGAAGCCCTCCAAACCCTGTATCGGCAGGCGCAGCGGATCGAACTCACCGGTTTCGCCGCCTTCCATATGGGCGACCATGAAGACCTGTTCGCCATCCGGCGCATGACGCAAGGATGTAAACAGCACGGTTCCGTCCACCGGGCGGCGGTAGTCGAATCGGTCCCTCTCACCCAGATTGTCGCGCAGCCATGGACGGTCCCGGCGGAATTCGCGCAGTTGGTGGTTGAAGTGGGTCTGGGTCGCGCTCAAACCCGCGTGGTGGCGGGCAACGTTGCAATATTCGTGCATGTCGTCCATCCACGCCCGCGCGATATCCTTCAGAGCACTGACATTGAGCGGTCGCGGGCCGTCCAGCGCCGGATCCACTTCGCTGAGCAATTTCGCGATGACGTTCAGGTCGTAATCCGTAACCTCGACCAGGGCGGGCAGGAATTCCATGAACCTTACCAGACTTTCGCGATCCTCGAAGCCCATGGCCTTGAGCCGTGGAAAGCTCTGCGGCAGGGAGTAGCTGTATTCATCGACCTGCCATTTCAGGCTGATAGCTTCCTCCGCCACGACCTTGACCCCGTATTTGTCATCCTGATTGCGGATGAACCCCCACGAGGCCCGGGCAGAGGCATTCACAAAATCCATCGGCACGCCGGGAAACGCGGCGTATGTCACCAGCTGGATGGCCGGGTTGTCATAGGCCTTGTCCAGGATCTCCATACGGGTGTGACCCAGTCGCGTGTTCACGTTCAGTTTGGTATCGACCTGGGTTCCCCGCCGCAGCGTGTCATGATTGGCGCAGCCCGAAATCCAGTTGGAGCCGTGATTGAGAATCTCCCGAATCCGCCACCATTTCGACAGCCAGAAACCGTATAGGAACGGCGTGTTGTGCGCGAATGTCAGCGGTCCCCATTGGAAGACATCGGAATCGCGCTGCCCCTCGATCACCGCGCGATAGGTGGAGGACAGTTCCCAATCCTCTTGCGGCCAGGGGCGGCCGTCCTCGAACACGAACCACGGACGATAGGACGTGCCCGCGACCTGCTGCACGATATCGGACATGGATTGCAGATATTCGTCGTCATGGCGCATCGCCTCGACCTCGGGATCCCACCACTTGAAGTCCTGCGCCCCGTCCACCCGCACGCCATCGGCACCGAAATTCACCTTGCGCCGCTGCATCTCCAGCATCAGCGCGCGCACGGTGGGGTGGCGGTAGTTCATGTTCTGGCCATACATGTTCGGCCCGGCGAACCAGTTGGAGTTCAGCACATTCGTGCCCTGATTGTCCGAATGCCCGAACACTACGTCCAGCACCAGCTTCTTGGGCCGGGGAAAGTTGTGCAGCGCGCAGGCGAAATCCAGCAATTCATCCGGGCGACCTGATTCCAGCAGCACCGGGTTGACCGTGCCCATGCCCGCGATCACCACGTCATAGCCCCAGTTCGTGGTGTCGGGCCGCGTCAGATCGACGGTCAGACTGTCGCTGCCGTGGTCCTCCTCCTCCCAAAAGGCGGGTCCGGCTTCATACACCGTGGTCGGTTCGACCGGCAGCAACTGCACGGCGTCGTAGCCTGCGAACAATTCCTCGGCCGGTTCCAGTTCAGCACCTGCGGCGACCTTCTCGGCCAGCCGCTCATACAGTGCGGTCAGCGATGCGAGCGTTCCGCCAGCGGTGGCGGTCGGGACGTGAATTTGCTGGATGTTCACGGGCGGTCCGAACTTCGCGACCTCGCCTTCGCGGCGCTGGGTCCAGTAGTCGCCATCGGTGCGGGCCGCCAGCATCCCCTCCACATCATAGAACTCGGCTGGTGCGAACGCGCCGAAGGGCAGGGACCAGGCCATCGGGTCCAGGATATGGTGCCAGTCGCCCGCCGCGTCGCGCCAGGCCAGGCGGTAGAACGTGCCGATCCGGTCACGGGTGCCCGCATCCATGCCGTCGATGCTGACGCAGGAATAATCATGAACCCGGTCCATGGCGATCCAGGTGCGCGTGAACCGGATGTTCTGTCGGGCACGGGTCAGGTCGGGCGTGCTATCCGGTTGCAGGCATTCCAGAAAGACATCGCCGGCCGGAACCCGCTGTTCCAGCAGCTCGGGCGTCCAGAAAATGACCTCCGCGTGGTCATCGCGCAGATGGGCGCCGACCCGTGGCGCGATCTGCTGTTGCACCTCGAACGCCGCATCTGTGCCGTTCAGGGTCGTTTCAAGCCAGTCGCGCAGTGCCTCGCTCGCGGTTTCGTTGCGGTCGATCATGATGCGCTCCTTGGTCCGTTTCGTTCCACAGATGGCCCGTGGGGCGGGTTGCGTCAAACGACTTTTCCGTATTTCGCCCCATAGTATCAAAGCGGTTTGAGTTGATTCTCTTGCATTGCAGCATAAACCGCGCATAACGAAGTGGTACATCCACGCCCCGGCTAACCCGGGCCTATTCCGGGAATACATACGCATGACCCAAACGTCGCAAGACCCAGATATGAAGCCGCACGGAGGTGCCCTGGAGCCGACACCCAAGTCGTCCGATCCCGCGCTTCTGGCCACCGACATCGTCAACCGCCTGACCTATCGCATCGGCAAGGATGCGACCGTGGCCACGCAGGACGATTGGCTGACGGCCGTTATACTGGTGGTGCGTGACAGGGTCGTGACGAAGTGGATGGAAAGCACGCGCGACACCTATCGGCGCGAGGGCAAGCGGGTCTATTACCTCAGCCTCGAATTCCTGATCGGGCGCCTGATGCGCGATGCCATGACCAATCTGGAACTGGTGGACGAGCTGCAGCAGGCGCTGGACGATCTGGGCGTCGATCTAGACGTGATTCGCCAGTTGGAACCGGATGCAGCACTCGGCAATGGCGGGCTTGGCCGTCTGGCGGCCTGTTTCATGGAATCGATGGCCAGCGTGGACATTCCCGCCTACGGATATGGCATCCGCTATCAGAACGGCATGTTCCGGCAGGAGATCAGCGACGGCTGGCAGGTCGAACTGCCCGAGACGTGGCTGGAGCATGGAAATCCGTGGGAGTTCGGCCGGCGCGAAAGCGCATATGATATCGGTTTCGGTGGCAGCATCGAGACCGGCGAAGGGGACGCCTGCACCTGGACCCCGGCGGAACGCTTCGTGGCCGAGGCATTCGACACCCCCATCGTCGGCTGGCAGGCCAAGCGCGTGAACACTCTGCGCCTTTGGCGGGCGGAGCCGGTGGACCCGATCCTGCTGGGCAAGTTCAACGCGGGCGACCATATCGGCGCCCTGCGCGAAAGCAACAAGGCCGAGGCGCTGAGCCGCGTGTTGTATCCCGCGGATGAGACGGAGGCCGGTCAGGAGCTGCGTCTGCGGCAGGAGTATTTTTTCTCATCCGCATCGCTTCAGGACATCCTGCGCCGGCATCTGTCGCAATTCGGGCGCATAACCTCGCTGCCCGACAAGGCGGCGATCCAGCTTAACGACACCCACCCTGCGGTCAGTGTCGCGGAACTGATGCGGCTGCTGATCGACGTTCATCACCTCGATTTCGATCTGGCATGGGACATCACGAAGCGGACCTTCGCCTATACCAACCACACCCTGCTGCCCGAGGCGCTGGAAAGCTGGCCGATCCCCCTGTTCGAGCGTCTGCTGCCGCGTCACATGCAGTTGATCTATGCGATCAACGCGCGTGTGCTGCAGGAAGCGCGCTCCGTGGGGACCTTCGAGCCTGAGCAGATCTCCGCGATGAGTCTGATCGACGAAAATGGCAGTCGCCGGGTGCGGATGGGCAACCTGGCCTTTGTCGGGGCGCATTCGATCAACGGCGTGTCCGGACTGCATACCGACCTGATGAAGCAGACCGTGTTTCGCGATCTGCATCAGCTTTACCCGCTGCGCATCAACAACAAGACGAACGGCGTGACGCCGCGCCGCTGGCTGATGCAGGTGAACCCTAAGCTCTATAATCTGGCGCGTGAGGTCGCGGGCGACGGCATCATGACGGATCTGGACCGGCTGACCGCGCTGAACGACGTGGCCGAAGACGCGCAGGTGCAACAGCGCGTTGCCGCGATCAAGGCTGAGAACAAGGCCGCCCTGTCCAATCTGATTCAGGATCGCATGGGCCTGTCCATCGACCCTGCGATGATGTTCGACATCCAGATCAAGCGTATCCACGAATACAAGCGCCAGTTGCTCAACATAGTGGAGACGGTGGCGCTCTACGATGAGATCCGCTCCCATCCGGAGCGGCCCTGGGTGCCACGGGTCAAGCTGTTCGCGGGCAAGGCGGCGGCGAGCTATCACAACGCCAAGCTGATCATCAAGCTGGCGAACGACGTGGCGAAGGTCGTCAACGCCGATCCCGCCACACGTGATGTCCTCAAGGTTGCGTTCCTGCCGAACTACAACGTCTCCCTGGCCGAGGTCATGGTCCCCGCTGCGGATCTGAGCGAGCAAATCTCCACCGCCGGGATGGAGGCGTCGGGCACCGGCAACATGAAATTCGGCCTGAACGGCGCGCTGACCATCGGTACGCTGGACGGTGCGAATGTCGAAATGCGCGAACATCTGGGCGCGGACAACATCGTTATCTTCGGCATGACCGCCAGCGAAGTCGCCCAGAAACGTGCCGACGGGTATGTCCCCGAGGAGGTCATCGCAGCCTCTCCCGAACTGGCGCAGGCCTTGAGGGCAATCGAAAGCGGGATTTTCTCACCCGATGATCCAAGCCGCTACCACGATCTGATCGGCGGCATCAGGATGAGCGACTGGTTCATGCTGGCCGCAGATTTCGACGCCTACGCTGCCGCTCAGCGTGAGGTGGACGACATCTGGCGTGACCGGTCGCGCTGGAACGCGATCTCCATCCGCAACACCGCGCGTATGGGATATTTCAGCTCTGACCGCACGATCCGCCAGTACGGACGGGAAATCTGGTCCGTGCTGCCCTGATGGGGTTTCCGGCGATCCGGTCTTGCACCCGGATCGCCGGAACCGCGAACATTCAGGCGAACCGGGGCCTGTTCCGGTTTTGCCTGTTCCGGTTTTGATTGTACCGCGCGTGGCACTAGGTGACGCTCAAAGAGACCCAAGGAGCATTCGCATGGCAGACACCCAGTTGACCGAACCCGGCGCCATTTCCGCGGTGCTTTCGGGAACACATTCCGACCTGTTCGGATTGTTGGGCGTACACCAGACCAGCGCAGGTTTCATCGCCCGCGCCTTTATCCCCGGTGCCAGGCGGGTGGAAGTTGAAATGCTCGACGGAACGGTCGTGGGGGAGCTGACCTGCCGCGATGTGCAAGGCTTTTTTGACGGGCCGGTGAGCCTGACCGAACGCCAGCCGGTTCGCTATCACGCCTCGAACAAGGAGGCGTCGTGGCGGCTGATCGACACCTATTCCTTTTCGCCGGTTCTGGGTGAGATGGACGATTATCTTTATAATGAGGGGTCACATTCTCGCCTGTTCGACCGCATGGGCGCGCAGGTGATGACGCATGAGGGCGTGGAGGGGACCAACTTCGCGGTCTGGGCGCCCAATGCCCGCCGGGTTTCCGTTGTCGGAGAATTCAACATGTGGGACGGGCGCAAGCACGCGATGCGTCTGCGTCAGAGCACCGGCGTGTGGGAGATCTTCATACCGGAAATCGGCCCCGGCACCTCGTATAAATTCGAGTTGATCGGACCCGATGGCGGGCTGCTGCCGCTGAAGGCCGACCCCTTCGCCTTCGCCGCCGAATACCGCCCCGCCACGGCCAGCATTGTGCACCGGCTGGGCAATCAGGATTGGCACGATCAGGGCCATATTGCGCATTGGGCCGGAACGGACAAGCGCCGCACACCCGTTTCGATCTATGAGGTGCATCCGGGCAGTTGGCAGCGCGCGGACGATGGCGGGTTCCTCAGCTGGGATGCGATGGCGGACCGCCTGATCCCGTATTGCGTCGAGATGGGCTTTACCCATATCGAATTCCTGCCGGTGTCCGAACATCCCTACGATCCGTCCTGGGGCTATCAGACGACAGGCCTCTACGCGCCGACTGCCCGGTTCGGTGAGCCTGACGGCTTCGCTCGGTTCATGGAGGGTGCGCACGGCGCGGGGCTTGGCGTGATCCTCGATTGGGTTCCGGCACACTTTCCCACCGATGCGCACGGGCTTGGCAATTTCGATGGCACCGCGCTGTACGAACATGCCGATCCCAAGCAGGGCTACCACCCCGACTGGAACACGCTGATCTATAATTTCGGGCGCAAGGAGGTGGAGAATTACCTCGTGAACAACGCGCTTTTCTGGGCTGAGAAATACCATGTGGACGGGCTGCGCGTGGATGCGGTGGCCTCGATGCTGTACCTTGATTACTCGCGTGAGGAGGGGGAGTGGATCCCCAACGATGAGGGCGGCAATATCAACAAGGAGGCCGTGGCCTTCGTTCGCCGAATGAATGCCGCCGTCTATGGTGCGCACCCCAACATCATGACGATCGCGGAGGAAAGCACGGCCTTTCCCGGCGTCTCTCAACCGACCAGTGCGGGGGGCCTCGGCTTCGGGTTCAAATGGAACATGGGCTGGATGCACGACACGCTGGAATACATGTCCAAGGATCCGATCCATCGCAAACATCATCACGGCGACATGATGTTCACGTTCCATTACGCCATGTCCGAGAATTTCGTGCTGCCCATCAGCCATGATGAGGTCGTGCACGGCAAGGGATCGCTGCTGGCCAAGATGCCCGGCGATACGTGGCAGAAACACGCCAATCTGCGGGCTTACTATGGTCTGATGTGGGGTTATCCGGGCAAGAAGCTGCTGTTCATGGGGCAGGAATTCGCGCAGGAGCAGGAATGGTCCGAGAGCCGCAGCCTGGACTGGTATCTCATGGATCAGCCTCTCAAGCGGGGAATGCGTGATCTGGTCCGCGATCTGAACGGCATCTACAAATCGCTGCCCGCGCTGCACGGCCGCGATAACGAGGCCGACGGCGTCGAGGTGGTGCTGGGCGACGATGCCGAAAATTCCGTCTTCGCCTGGTTACGCCACGCGCCGGGTGGCAATCCGGTGTTGGTGGTCAGCAACATGACCCCGAACGTGCATCACGATTACCGCGTTCCGGTTCCTGACCGGTTGTCGGGTCGCTGGCGTGAGGTGTTGAACACCGATGCCCCGATTTATGGCGGGTCCGGCGTAGGCAATATGGGGGCCGTCGATTCATCGGACGGTGCGGCAACCATGACGTTGCCGCCTCTGGCCACCCTGTTTTTCGAATACGAAGGCTAGATCGCGATGCAGGGGTCTTTCCGGCCCTCTGCTGGCATCCCCCGCCGTGGTAGAGTTTTCCCGGCGCGTGCATCTGCGCGCCGATCACACGCATGGGATGCGCGCGCAGAAGCGATTGAGACCGCTACATTCCGCTCGATGGAAATTAGCGGATGCGATTTGCCGACTTTGCACTAGGGTTAAAGAAAACGAAGCTACCTCGCGCGACGACGGGGGGCGCCATAACAGGAGGAAGACAATGCAAAGACAAGGACCGTTGAGCCGCGATGCTATGGCGTACGTTCTGGCCGGAGGCCGTGGATCCAGGCTGAAGGAGCTTACGGATATCCGTGCAAAACCCGCCGTCTATTTCGGCGGAAAAACCCGCATCATCGACTTCGCCTTGTCCAATGCGCTGAATTCCGGGATCCGTCGCATGGGCGTGGCGACCCAGTACAAGGCGCATTCCCTGATCCGTCACCTGCAACGCGGCTGGGGATTCCTGCGAACGGAGCGGAACGAGAGCTTCGACATCCTGCCCGCCTCGCAACGCACCTCGGACAGCTGGTACGAGGGGACGGCCGATGCCGTGTTCCAGAACATCGACATTATCGAGGATTACGCCCCGCTATACATGGTGATCCTGGCGGGCGACCATATCTACAAGATGGACTACGAGATCATGCTGCAACAGCACGTGAACTCCGGCGCGGACGTCACGGTTGGCTGTCTGGAGGTTCCGCGTTCTGAGGCCAGCGGCTTCGGCGTCATGCATGTGGATGAGACGGACCGCATCACCGATTTCGTGGAAAAACCCTCCGACCCGCCCGCGATCCCGGGTCAGCCCGACATGGCGCTGGCCTCGATGGGGATCTACGTCTTTACCACGTCGTTCCTGATGGAAGAATTGCGCCGCGACGCGGAGACGCCCGGTTCGAACCGCGATTTCGGTGGCGACATCATTCCCCATATCGTCAAGCACGGCCACGCGCAGGCGCACCGGTTCAGCCAATCCTGTGTACGCTCCTCGTCCGAGGCAACGTCCTATTGGAAGGATGTCGGCACCGTGGATGCCTACTGGCAAGCCAATGTCGATCTGACAACCACGGTGCCGGAACTGGACCTGTACGACCGTGATTGGCCGATCTGGACCTATGCGGAAACGTTGCCGCCCGCGAAATTCGTGCACAACGAGGAAGGCCGGCGCGGTTACGCGGTGCAATCGCTTGTCGCAGGGGATTGCATCATCTCGGGGACGGAGATGTCGAATTCGCTATGCTTTACCGGTGTGCGCACCAATTCCTTCTCCCGTCTCGATCAGGCGGTAATCCTGCCCGGGTGCGAGATCGGCCGTCATGCGAAGCTGACCAAGGTCGTGCTGGATCGCGGGGTGCGCATCCCCGACGGCATGATCGTGGGCGAGGATCCTGAACTGGACGCCCGCCGGTTCCGGCGCACGGATAGCGGGGTCGTGCTCATCACGCAAAAGATGATCGACGCGTTGGAAGGCTGAACGATGAAGGTCCTGTCCGTCGCGTCGGAAGTTTATCCTCTCATCAAGACCGGTGGACTGGCCGATGTGGCGGGCGCCTTGCCCGCCGCGCTGGTCGGCGCCGGGGTCGAGATGCGCACGCTGGTGCCCGGCTATCCCAAGGTGATGGCCGCGCTGGGCAGGACCAAGACCGTGATGAAGGTCGATGGCGGTCAGGTGCGCCACGCAACGCAGGACGGGCTGTCGCTATACGTGCTGGACATTCCGGCACTGTTCGACCGTGAAGGCGGGCCGTATGGCGATGCCTCTGGCCGCGACTGGGACGACAACGCCCGGCGGTTCGCAACCTTTGCGCATGTCGCCGCCCGCATCGCGCGGGGTGAGGCCGGGTGGCAACCCGATGTCGTGCACGCGCATGACTGGCAGGCGGCGCTGGTGCCGGTGCATCTGCGCTTCGGCGGGGGGCCGCCCAGTGTTCTGACGATCCACAATATCGCGTTTCAGGGCCGGTTCGGCGGACAGGTCTTTGGCGAACTGGGCCTGCCCGATTCCGCATGGTCCGTCGATGGAGTCGAATATTACGGCGATGTCAGCTTCCTCAAGGGGGGGCTGGTCACCGCGGATGTCATCACCACCGTCAGTCCGACTTACGCGCGGGAAATCCTGACCCCGCATTTCGGTATGGGCATGGAGGGCGTGATCGCACCCCGCGCCCATCTGGTGCGCGGCATCGTCAACGGCATCGACACTGACGTGTGGAACCCCGAAACGGACGACGCTCTTGCCCGCAACTATACGGCCCGCACGCTGGCACGCAGGCGGGTGAATCGCCAGGCGCTGAACGATGAGTTCGGCCTGACGCCCGGCGGTCCGCTGTTCTGCGTGATCTCTCGCCTGACCTGGCAAAAGGGGCTCGACCTGCTGGCGGACAATATCGACCACCTCGTGGGCTTGGGCGGCAAGCTGATGGTGCTGGGTACGGGGGAACCGGGGCTGGAGGATGCGTTTCGCAAGGCGGCGCGGCGGCATCCCGGTCATGTGGCGACCCATATCGGCTTCGATGAGAAGCTGAGCCACCGTGTTCAGGCGGGGTCCGACGCGATCCTGCTGCCGTCGCGGTTCGAGCCTTGCGGGCTGACGCAGCTATACGCCCTGCGCTATGGCTGCCTGCCGGTTGTGGCGCGCACGGGTGGTTTGGCCGACACCGTGATTCATGCAAACGGTGCGGCCCGTCGCGCAGCGGTTGCAACCGGCTTCGTTCACGATACCGACAGCGGCCCCGCGCTGGGGGATGCGATCACAGATGCGGTGGCGTTGTACGGCACGCCAGAATGGGGTGTGATGCAGCGCAACGCCATGCGTGCGGATGTAAGCTGGAACGCCTCGGCCGAAGAGTATGCCGCCCTCTACAAAACCATTGCGCTCTGACACGACCTTGCCAATTGTGCATTGCACCATAGGTGTCATCGCGGCAGTGCCGAATCGGTGCGCGCCTTTTAGGAGATGACATGCAGGACGACCTTCGCCCCGGCGCGACGCTGACCGACACCGGCGCACGCTTTACCGTCTATGCGCCTCGCGCGGATCATATGTGGCTGTGCACGGCCGGCGATCAGGTCGAGGATCGGCAGGAGATGCTGCGATCCCTCGAACATGAGGGCTGGTGGCAATTGGAGGTCGAGGGCCTGGGCGACGGCACGCGGTACGGCTACCGCGCCGAAGGGGCCTACGACCCCGAGGCTGGCACATGGTTCGACTTCTCGAAGTTGTTGGTGGACCCTTGGGCGGTGGAACTGGACCGGCCCTATTCCTATGACCCCTCAATGGGGATCGAGGGGATGGATACCGGCGAACGCACGCCCTATTCGATCCTGCGCGCCCCGATGGAACCGTTGGACTTCGCCCCGCTGTTCCAGCCCGGTGGCCTGATCTATGAGACCAACGTCAAGGGCTACACCGCCACCCATCCCGACGTGCCCGAGGATATTCGCGGCACCGTTGCGGCGCTGGCGCATCCGTCCATTATCGACCACCTCAAGGCGATGCATATCGACGCGATCGAATTGATGCCGATCACGGCCTGGATAGATGAGCGGCACCTTGGTCCGCTCGGCCTCAGCAACTTCTGGGGTTACAATCCGGTGACATTCATGGCGCTGGACCCGCGCCTTTGTCCCGGTGGTGTGGCGGAACTGCGCGAAACGGTGTCGAAACTGCGTGAGGCAGGCATCGGCGTTCTGCTCGATCTGGTGTTCAACCATACGGGTGAGGGCGACAATGGCGGCCCGACCGTCAGCTTCCGCGGCCTCGCGAATGAGGAATATTACCGCCATATCGATGGCGTGATGATCAACGACAGCGGGTGCGGCAACACCGTCGCCTGTGACCACCCGGTCATACGCCGGATGATTGTGGACAGCCTGCGCCACTTCCTGACCCAGACCGGCATCGATGGCTTCCGCTTCGATCTGGGGCCGATTCTGGGCCGCACGGCCGAGGGCTACGATCCGCAGGCGCAGACCCTGCGCGCCATGATCGACGATCCGGTGATCGGCAAGTCCGTCCTGATCGCGGAGCCGTGGGACATAGGGCCGGGCGGTTATCAGGTGGGCAACTTCCCCGATCCGTTCCTGGAATGGTCCGACCGCTACCGCGACGATCTGCGGGCGTTCTGGCAGGGGCAGCCGCACAAGATGGGCGTGCTGGCGACGCGCATGGCCGGATCCTCCGACACGTTTCCGGGGGATAGGACGCGGGTGGTCAACTTCATCGCCGCCCATGACGGCTATACGTTGTGGGACACCACCGCCTATGTCGAGAAACACAACGCCGCAAACGGTGAGGATAACCGCGACGGCCACAACGATAACCTCAGTTGGAACAACGGGGTCGAGGGCGTGACCGACGACGAGGCGGTGAATGCCGCCCGCCGCCGCGACGTGGCCGCGATGATCGGCACGCTGCTGGCCAGTCGGGGCAGCGTCATGCTGACCGCCGGGGATGAGTTCGGCCGCACGCAGGGCGGCAACAACAACGCCTATTGTCAGGACAACGAAATCGGCTGGGTGGACTGGCAGGGGCTGGACCCCGAGCTTCTGGCCCAGTCGCAGGCCTATGCCCATGCGCGGGCCGAAACCCCTGAACTGCGCGACGTCGCGCGCCTGTCGGATGACGAGGTGGACTGGTGCCGCCCCGATGGCAGCCCCAAGCAGGATGAGGATTGGCACGACGCCCGCGCGATGCGCAAGGCGATGGAAACCGTCATCATCGACGTGAACGGTGCCGATGCGCCCATCACCTTCACCCCGCCTGAGGGGGACTGGCGCTCGCTCAATGGCTGGAACGGTGAGATGCCGGCGCGCAGTGTCGATTACTGGATCAAGGACGAGACATGACCGACAACGACTGGTGGCGCGGTGCCACGATCTATCAGATTTATCCACGCTCCTATCAGGACACGACCGGCGACGGCATCGGTGATTTCAAGGGGATCACCCGGCGGCTCGATCATATCGCGGCGCTGGGGGTGGATGCGATCTGGATCAGCCCGTTCAACCGATCCCCGATGAAGGATTTCGGCTACGATGTCAGCGATTACCGCGACGTGGACCCGATGTTCGGCACTCTGGATGATTTCGATGCGCTGATCGCGCGTGCGCACGAACTGGGGCTGAAGGTGACGATGGACATGGTGATGTCCCATTGCTCGGATCAGCACGAGTGGTTCCGGGAAAGCCGCCAGTCGCGCGACAATCCCAAGGCCGACTGGTTCATCTGGGCCGATGCGTTGGAGGACGGCTCCGCGCCGACCAACTGGCTCAGCGTTTTTGGCGGGCCAAGCTGGGAATGGGACAGCGTGCGCAGGCAGTACTACCTGCACAACTTCCTCGCCAGTCAGCCCGACCTGAACTACCACAACCCCGACGTTCAGGACGCGATGCTGGGGGAGATCCGGTTCTGGCTGGATCGCGGCGTGGATGGCTTCCGCTTCGATGCGTGCAACTATCATTTCCACGACAACCAGTTGCGCAACAACCCTCCGGCACAGCGAGGCAGCGGCTCCAGCTTCATCGAGGCGTCCAACCCCTATTCCTTTCAGGATCACCTCTACGACAAGTCGCAGCCGGAAAACCTGGCCTTCCTGCAACGGGTCCGCGCCCTGCTGGATGAATACGATGCCCGCACCTCGGTGGGCGAGGTGGGGGATGAGCATCGCAGCTATGACACGGTCGCCGCCTATACGCGCGACGGTCGCCTGCACATGGCCTATACGTTCGATTTGCTGGCGGATCAGTTTACCGCCGGGTTCATTCGCCAGACGATCGAGCGGATCGGGGACAAGGTCTCGGATGGCTGGGTGTGCCACTCTTTCTCGAACCATGATGTGACGCGCCATGTCACCCGCTGGGCCGAGCCGGGCGACGACCGGCAGAGGCTCGCCAAGTTCTGCATTTCGCTTCTGACCTCGCTGCGTGGCTCGATCTGCCTGTATCAGGGTGAGGAACTGGGCCTGCCCGAGGCCGACGTGGCCTATGAGGATCTGACCGACCCTTATGGCATTCGTTTCTGGCCCGGTTTCAAGGGGCGTGACGGCTGCCGCACCCCCATGGTGTGGGAGGGCGACCGGCCTTTCGGCGGCTTTTCCGAGACGAATGCGGACAAGCCGTGGCTGCCCGTCCCGCAGGAGCACATTGAACTGGCTGTCGATCAGCAAGGCGACGGCAGCGTGCTGGCCCATTACCGTGATGCCATCGCCGCGCGACAGGGCGATCCGGCTCTGGTCAAGGGGGATGTCGCGTTCATCGACGGATTACCGCACGATGTGCTGGCGTTCACCCGCGAGCATGAGGGCACCCGCCGGACGTGCGTGTTCAACTTCGCGCGTGAGGAACGGCGGATCGCCATGTCACTGGACGACATCGCGGATTTCCCCGCCGCGCGTGACCTGCTGGCAAAGCAGGCGGGCGGTGAGTTGATCCTGCCGCCGCTCGGCTTCGCAATGACGGCCTAGGGGCTCGCCCAGTGGGCGCAGGTTTTCGAGGTTCTCCAGACTTCCCGCCGATGGCGCCTTACGCGCCCTCGGTTCTGGGAAGGCGGCGCTCTCACTCCGTCGGGTCGAACACGTCCAGCATCTCGATGGTGATGGCACCCGATATGATGATCCCGCAGATGATCGCGGACAGGATGCTGGCCACGAGGGTGGTGATGATCAGCTTGCGTTTCATGTGCGGATGGGCGGGCGCGCCCTCGGGCGTTCCGGGCACGACGCGGCCATCCTCCGCCTGACTGACCTCACCGATGGGCAGCACGATGAACAGGGTCAGAAACCACAGAACCGCGAATACCACGATGATGGAGGTGATGGTCATGCCTGCTCCAACTCGACCAGGGTGCCGGTGAAATCCTTGGGGTGCAGGAACAGCACGGGTTTGCCGTGGGCACCGATCTTCGGTTCACCACTGCCCAGCACCCGCGCGCCGCTGTCCCGCAATTTGTCGCGTGCGGCGATGATGTCGTCCACCTCGTAGCAAATATGGTGAATCCCGCCCGAAGGATTCTTGTCGAGGAAACCCTGAATGGGCGACCCCTCACCCAGCGGATGCAGCAGCTCGATCTTGGTATTGGGCAGCGTGATGAAGACCACGGTCACACCGTGATCCGGCTCATCCTGCGGCGCACCGACATCCGCGCCCAGCGTATCGCGGTATTGCGCGACGGCGGCGTCCAGGTCGGGCACTGCGATTGCAACGTGATTGAGGCGTCCGATCATATTCGTCTCCTGATGGTTTGCCTGACTTCTAGTCCAACCCGCGCGCGGGGGGAAGCGGGACGCGAGGTCGCGGTCAATCCTCCTCACCCCGCCCGGCAATGCTGAGCGGGGCGGCCTCCAGTCCCTGCTGACGGCACCAGTGCACCAGCGCCTCCTCCGCGCCATGGGTCACCCAGATGGTCTGGGCCTTGACCTCGGTCACGGTGCGGCACAGCGCGTCCCAATCGCAATGGTCCGACACGATCAACGGCAGTTCGACGCGCCGTTGCCGCGCACGGGCGCGAACCTGCATCCAGCCGGACACGCCGACCGGCAGGGCATCGGGAAGCCGGCGCGCCCAGCGATCCTGAATGGCACCGGGCGGGGCGAGGACGATTTGACCGCGCAATTCTGCCTTCTCCACCTCCATCACCTGTTTCCACGGGCCCAGGGGCACGCCCAGCGTCTCGTATAACTGCGTCAGCTTGAGCAGCGCGCCATGCAGATAGACAGGGCGGTCATAGCCGCGTGCCCGCAGTTCCGCCATGATGCGCTGCGCCTTGCCCAGCGCATAGACCCCCAGCACATGCGCCCGCTGCGGGAACGCGGCGAGAGAGGCGAGCAACCGGTCCAGTTCCCCTTGCAGGGGCGGATGGCGGAACACCGGAAGGCCGAATGTCGCCTCGGTCACGAACAGGTCGCATTCTACCGGCTCGAACGGGGCGCAGGTCGGGTCCGCCGCGCGTTTGTAATCGCCAGAGACGACGACACGCGCGCCACCGGTTTCCAGCACGATCTGCGCGGAGCCGAGCACATGCCCCGCAGGCACGAAGCGCACTTCGACATCACCGATGCGAATGGTTTGCCCGACCGGGGCCTCCTGAAAATTCTCGAATGCCTGCTCGCCATAGCGGGTGCGGGCGATCGCGACGGTTTCGGGTGTGGCCAGCAGGGATCGCGCACCGGGCGCGCAATGATCGCCATGCCCGTGCGTGACCAGCGCACGGTCCACAGGGCGGGAGGGGTCGATGTAGAAATCTCCGGCGGGGCAATACAGCCCGTCGGGCCGGACCTGCAAGACGTCGTGCGGCTTCATCGCGCCCTCTCTTTCAGGACAGAACGATAGGGCGGCGCGGGCGCAAGGCGAGGGGGATCAGATGCCGCGGCGCAGGCGTTCGCGCAGTACGGTCTTGACCAGTTCCAGCTCACCGCGCAGCAGGGCGACCTCTGCCAGCAATATCTCGTCCGCGCCCTTGCCGATGATGACGGGCAGCGCGGCCAGAGGAGTTTCCTCGCCCTGCTTGCGCAGAAATATCACGCTGACACCGCTGGACACGACCTCGACCGGCAGCGGATGCTCGATTTCGACATATCCCGGCATCGTCTCGACCGGTCGGGGCACGGGGCGGGCGATGACCGTGCCGTCCAGAACCAGTTCCAGCGGAACGAAGCCGCCCGCCTTTACCTGGGCGTGCACCACACCATTGTCGATCCAGAAGCGGTCTTCGGTCTGCGGGGTCATGACATCCTCGATAGGGTTAGAGCGACAGGCGCGGACGGCGAGAGATGACCAGATCGCGCACCACCACCCGGTTCAGCGGGCGCGTGTTGAAGATGAGGTCGATCCAGATCTCGCGCGCCCGTGTCGGGTCGAAGGCAGTATAATGCACGTCGAATTCCAGCACGTCCCCTTGATTGCGCAGATCCAGCTGCCGCACCACCTGTTCCGTATTCGGACCATGCACCAGATTGAGCCGTGCGAACACATCGCAGCGCTGTTCCAGTTCGATGGTGTAGTCCAGTCGGATCAAGTCCTCACGCGCGATCTTGGCCATCTGCTCCGACGGCAGGGCCAGGGCCAGCGACATGAAACTGCCCTGAGTGTTCCAGATATCCAGAGCAAAGTCGTGATGCCCCTCGTCGCGCTGTATCTGGCGCGTCACGATGCGGGGTGGGTTCATGTCGTGGTGCAGGCTGACATCCGCGGCCAGTTGCGCCCCGCTCGGCGGGCTGACATGCCCGCCGGGGGTCTGGCGTATGGCCAGGATGCTGGGACGATGCAGGATTTCTGCGTCGTCGGGCATGCCGGTGGGGCGTTGCGATCTGCTGGCCAGACGCACGCCGCCGTCCATCTCGATCTCACGCGCGATCCGGCCCAGTTTTCGCGCTTGCCGTGTCCACCGGGTGGCCAGATCGTTATGTGCTGTCATGATGCGTCTGTGACGACGGCGCATGATGCGGGCCGCCCACTGGATGACCAGATTCCCGATGATGCCGCGTCTCGGCCTGCGCACCGGCCTAGACCGGCCCGGTATTGGCGGCCCGGATGCTCTCACGCAGGGCGATCGCACGTTCCAGCAGCGCCTGTTCGCCGGGCCAGAACATTTCGAGCGCGCGCACTGTCAGGATAACCATACGGCTGTTTTCCTCGCTCATCGCGCGCCAGAATCGCCGGTCCGCCCCATCGAAGGCGGTGGCTTCGTTATCCTCGACCAAGGCATAGACGGTGTCGCCGTGCAGGCGGGTTTCGATCAGTCGGGCCTCGCCCCGGTGTTCGGCCAGCAGGCCTGCGATCCGCTCGGTCTGCAAGGCGCGCTCCAGTCGCGCGGCCCGCGCGGCCAGATTGCCATCGCCGGGGATCGCCGCATCTGCGACGCTGGCGGTCATCATGACCAGCGTTTCGCTGGCGTCACCGGCGGGCAGGGGCGCCTCGACCCCCAGGGCCGCACAGCCCCCCATGACGACTGCGCCCTCATGGGCCACTTGCGGATCAATGCAATAGCCCTGAGGCGCCGCGATCGTGACGGCGTTTCCGCTACGCTCCAGCACGACGCTGCGAATTTCGGCTTCGCTGCGTGAGGTCTCGCCCCCGGCCACGCCAGCGCCCTGCTGCTCGACACACGCGCCGAGCAGCAGGATCAGCCCTGCGCACAGAGCTCTCGTGACGTCACAGATCGACATAGACATGCGTTTCCGCATTTGCGCCCGGATGGGTCACCGCGCCCTTGTAGGTGGAGCCGACCTGCTGCGCATATTTCCACAGCGCGCCCGAAGCGTAGTTCGTCGCGCGCGGGCCGGGCCAGTCGGCTTTGCGTTGAGCCAGTTCCTCATCGCTCAGATCGACGGAGATGGTCCCCGCCCGCGCGTTCAGCGTGATGATGTCACCGTTGCGCAGCAGCGCGATAGGGCCGCCATGAGCGGATTCCGGTCCGACATGGCCGACGCAGAACCCCCGCGTCGCGCCCGAGAATCGCCCATCGGTGATCAGCGCGACCTTCTTGCCCATGCCCTGACCCGACAGCGCTGCCGTGGTGGACAACATCTCACGCATGCCGGGGCCGCCCGAGGGGCCTTCGTTGCGGATGACGATCACGTCGCCTTCCTCGTATTCGCGTTTCTGCACGGCTTCGAAGGCGTCTTCCTCACACTCGAAGACACGGGCAGGGCCGCTGAACTGCAATTGCTCCTCGCTCATGCCCGCGATTTTCACGATGGCCCCTTCGGGGGCGATGTTGCCGGTCAGCCCGACGACACCGCCGGTGGAGCTGAGCGGTGTCGCGACCGGGTGGATCACCTTGCCGTCCGCCTCACGCGTGACCTTGTCGATCTCCTCACCGATGGAATAGCCGGTGGCGGTCATGCAGTCGCGGTAGATCAGGCCGGCCTTGTCCAGTTCCTTGAGGATGACGGGCACGCCGCCAGCCTCGTACAGATCCTTGGCGACGTATTGCCCGCCGGGCTTGAGATCGACGAAATAGGGCGTCTCGCGGAAGATGTCGGTGACGTCCTGCAAGAAGAAGTCGATCCCCGCCTCATGCGCCATCGCAGGCAGATGCAGGCCCGCATTGGTGGAACCGCCGGTGCAGGCGACGACTCGCGCGGCATTGATCAGCGATTCACGGGTGACGATGTCACGGGCGCGGATGTTCTTCTCGATCAGGTTCATGACCGCGCGGCCCGAGGCCTCACCATACTGGTCGCGGCTCTCATAGGGGGCCGGCGCGCCCGAGGAGTTGGGCAGCGCGAGACCGATCGCCTCGGACACGCAGGCCATGGTGTTCGCGGTGAACTGACCGCCACACGCTCCGGCGGAGGGGCAGGCGACCTGTTCCAGCTTTTCCAGCTCGCAGGTGGACAGATTGCCCGCCTGATGCTGACCGACAGCCTCAAACACGTCCTGAACGGTGACGTCCTTGCCCTCAAACCGGCCCGGCAGGATCGAGCCGCCATAGACGAAGACCGACGGCACGTTCAGGCGGATCATCGCCATCATCATGCCGGGCAGGGACTTGTCGCAGCCCGCCAACCCGACGAGCGCGTCATAGCAGTGGCCGCGCATGGTCAGCTCGACGGTGTCCGCGATGGCCTCACGACTGGCGAGAGAGGAGCGCATTCCCTCGTGCCCCATCGCGATACCGTCCGTCACGGTGATGGTGGTGAACTCACGCGGGGTGCCGCGGGCGACCTTGACGCCCTGCTTGACGCTTTGCGCCTGACGGTTCAGCGCGATGTTGCACGGCGCGGCCTCGTTCCAGCAGGTCGCGACGCCGACCAGCGGCTGATGGATTTCCTCCTCGCTCAACCCCATTGCATAGAGGTACGAACGGTGCGGTGCCCGCGCCGGACCCTCGGTCACATGGCGGGAGGGCAGGCGGGATTTGTCGATGGTCATGGGTGGCTCCCTCAAGGTGGCGTCGTGCGCATTGCTTGGGTCAAAGGCATATTGGCGCGGCGGGCCGAGGGCAAGAGCCGTGCCTTTCCCGAACGACGGTTAACGCAGGAAACAGGGGGCGGATCAGGGCGTCTGCCATGCGTATGGCCGGTATGCCTGTGCCCTCATGAGCGGATGGCACTCCGCCCCGATTCATCCACCGCATCCCGCTTCAGTTCGCCGCCCGACCGGTGGGCCGGAACGCAAAAGGCCCCGGCGGGGTGCCGGGGCCTGTCACATTCACTTGCTCTGCGAAGGATCAGTTCGGGATCGCGCCCTCGATGCCCTCAACATAGAAGTTCATGCCCAGCAGCGTGCCGTCATCGGCGGTTTCGCCTTCTTCCAGCCAGACGGAGCCGTCCTGCTTGTTGATCGGGCCGGTGAACGGGTGCAGCTCGCCGGCTGCGATCGCCTCCATCGCGGCAGTCGCCTCGGCTGCGACATCCTCGGGGATGTTCTCATTGAACGCGCCGATAGTGGTCGTGCCCTGGGCGATGCCGTGCCATGCGTCGGCGCTCTCCCACGTGCCGTCCATCACTGCCTGAACGCGCTCGATATAGTAAGGGGCCCAGTTGTCGATGATCGAGGAGAGACGCGCATTGGGTCCGAACTCCATCATGTCGGAGGCCTGACCGAAGGCGTAGATGCCCGTCTCGCCTTCCTCCAGCCCGTCCCATGTCGCCTCTGCGATGGTCATGGGGGCGGTGGAGTCGGTGTGCTGCATGATGACGTCAGCGCCCTGCTCGATCAGGGCGTTCGCGGCGTCGGCCTCCTTCGCGGGGTCGAACCAGGTGGAGACCCAGACGATCTTGAACTCCACATCGGGGTTCACCGATTTCGCGGCGAGGTAGGAGGCATTGATGCCGCGGATAACCTCGGGGATGGGGAAGGACGCGATGTAGCCCACCACGTTCGATTCCGTCATATGCCCGGCCAGGATGCCCTGCACGGTGCGACCCTCGTAGAATCGGCCCGAATAGGTTGAGACATTGTCGGCACGCTGATAGCCGGTCGCATGTTCGAACATCGTGTCGGGGAACTGTTCCGCCACGCGCAGGGTCGGTGTCATATAGCCGAACGAGGTGGTGAAGATCAGGTCCGTGCCATCCTGTGCCATACGACGGATCACACGCTCGCTGTCGCCCTCGGGGACACTCTCGATATAGGTGGTCTCCACCGCATCGCCGAACTCCTCCTCCACGGCGAGGCGCCCCTGCTCATGCTGATAGGACCAGCCGAAATCGCCGATCGGGCCGACATAGATGAAGCCGACCTTCAGCGGATCCTCGGAATGGCTCTCGGCCATCACGCCCCCGGTGGCGAGGGTCAGCGCCGTGGCCAGACCCAGTGACTTGAGAAGTTTCATAGCTGTCTCCTTGTTGATATGGTCGTCCCGCCCGCCCCTCGTTCAGTTGGAGGCGTGGAACACCCGACCCAGTGAGGCCGGGGCGTTGAGGGCCGCGCGCGTGCGGTCGCCGGAAATGGCAACCAGCACCACGATCGTCGTGAGGTAAGGTGTCATCGACAGATAGGCGGAGTCGAGACGGAAATCCGGCCATGTCAGGGCCATCGCCCAGCCAAGCAGCGCCAGTGCCCCTAAAAACGCCACCCTGATCCAGCCCTGCCGCGATTTTGTGCGGAGGTTGAATGCGATCATCACGACCGTGACCAGCGCCAGCACGATTGCGGCGATGGCCAGTATGTTGAGATTCGCGGCCTGAATGTTGATTTGCAGGATCGTGACGCCCCCGAACAGCCACGCGCCGATGATGACGCGCCCCGGTTTCCAGCTGGCAAACACCACGATGGCCAGGGCGATCCAGCCGATGCCCGCTGTCATCCCCTCGGACCAGTTCGGCACGCGCACGAGGCTGAGATACGCCCCCCCCATCCCCGCACAGGCCCCGCCAAAGGCGATGGCCGCCAGACGGATCGTGATCACACGGTAGCCCAGCGCATGCGCCGCATCGTGGTTTTCGCCCACAGCACGCAGTACCAGACCGGGGCGGGTGTGATTGAGGAACCACCAGACTGCCCCGACCAGCGCCAGCGCGAAATAGACGATCCAGTCATAGGAAAACAGCATATCGCCGAGGATGGGAAAATTCGACACTTCGGAAATGTCCAGCCGCGTCGTCTGCGGCGGGCGAATGCCGGTATAGGTCTGTCCCATCAGCGCCGCCAGTCCCAGCCCGAACAACGTCAGCGCCAGTCCCGTCGCCACCTGATTGCTCAGCAATACCTGCGTCAGAAATCCGAAGATCAGCGCCAGCAGCGCCCCCGCCAGCGCCGCGATGACAAATCCCGCGACGGGCGTGCCGCTTTCCACGGCGACGATGAAGCCGACGACCGCGCCCATGATCATCATCCCCTCGACGCCGAGGTTCAGCACGCCGGACTTTTCCACCACCAGTTCCCCGGTCGAGGCCAGAACCAGCGGCGTCGCCGCGATGATCATCGTGGGCAGCAGCACGGTCAGCAGATAGCTCAGCGCCGTGACCAGCGACAGATCGGCGCTCAGCCCGATAACATCCATCATTGGGCGATCCCCCGTGCGCTGAAGCGGATGCGGTAGCGCACCAGAATGTCCAGCCCCAGCAGGAAGAACAGCAACATTCCCTGAAACACGCTGATCGCCGCACGCGGCAGGTTCAGGTCGAGCTGCGCATTCTCACCGCCGATATAGGTCAGCGCCATCACCAGCCCCGCCGCCAGAATGCCCAGCGGGTTCAGGCGGCCCAGAAAGGCGACGATGATCGCAGTGAAACCATAGCCCTGCGGCAGCGCAGGCACCAGCTGTCCGGCGGGACCGGCGACTTCGAACAACCCCGCCAGCCCGGCCAACGCCCCGGACAGACCCAGGCAGATATAGACGATGGAGGACGGGCGCACGCCCGAAAACCGTGCCGCGCGCGGGGCGGAGCCCATGACCTGAATGTTGAAGCCCAGCACATGCTTGCGCAGCAGAACCCAGGCCAGCGGTACGAGGATCAGCGCGATCAGCACCCCCAGATGCACGCGGGTGTATTGCGTCAGACCGGGCATTCCCTGCAACAGCGGCAGAACCGCACTGTCGTGGAACAGGCGGCTTTCGGGGAAATTGAAGCCTGCCGGATTGCGCAGCGGACCCGCGACCATCGCACGCAGCAACTGATCGGCGACATAGACCAGCATCAGGCTGACCAGAATTTCATTGGCGTTGTAGCGGACCTTCAGGAACGCTGGGATCATCGCCCAGAACGTGCCCGCGGCCATGCCAGCCAGCGCCATCAGGGGCAACAGCCAGATCGTCGACGTGCCATAGAATGCCAGCCCCACCGCCGCGCCCGCGATGGCCCCGACGATGAATTGCCCCTCGGCCCCGATATTCCAGACCCCGGCCCGGAATCCGAAGGACAGCCCGATCGCGATCAGCACCAGCGGCGCCGCCTTCACGAACAGCTCGTCCCGGCTGTAGGGATCCAGGATCGGATCGACGAAGATGGTCCAGATCGCCTCCACCGGGTTCTTGCCCAGAATGGCGAACAGGATGCCCCCCGCGATCATCGTAGCGATCACCGCCAGAACGGGGGTGCCCCACATCATGGTGCGCGACGGGGCGAGCCGGGGTTCCAGACGGATCATGCGGCTTCTCCCCCACCCATCATGCGGCCGATTTCCTCGATGCTGATGCTGCCGGCGGGGCGGGTGGCGCTTAACCTTCCACCGGCGATGACCGCGAACTGGTCCGACATTTCCATCAACTCATCCAGATCCTGTGAAATCACCAGAACGCTGGCGCCTGTCGCGGCCAGATCACGCAGGCTCTGCCGGATTGCGGCGGCGGCGGCGGCGTCCACGCCCCAGGTGGGCTGATTGACCACCAGAACGCGCGGCTTTTGCATCACCTCACGCCCGATGACGAATTTTTGCAGGTTTCCGCCGGACAGGGCGCGCGCGGGCGTATCCACCCCCGGGGTGCGCACGTCGAATTGCGCGATCACCGCCCGGGCGAAGTTCGCGGCGACGTTCCATTTCAGAAAGCCCTGCGTGGACAGCCGCTGACGCACACGTCCGGTCAGCATGGTGTTGTCGGTCAGGCTCATCTCGGGCGCGGCGGCATGGCCCAGCCGTTCCTCGGGCGCGCTGAGCAGTCCCAGTGAGCGGCGACGGTTCGGGCCGAGCGTGCCGATGGGCGCATTGTCGAAGCGGATCATACCCGCCTCGACCAGAGCTTCGCCGGACAGGACCGCGACCAGCTCGTCCTGACCGTTGCCCGCAACCCCGGCGATCCCGGTGACTTCGCCGGCACGAAGCGTCAGGTCGATGCCGCTCAACGTCACGCCGAACGGATCATCGGTCGGCAGGCTCAAACCCGTCAGCTTCAGCAGGGTGCGGCCGGGAATCGCGCGGCGCACCGGCGGGTCCGCCAGCGTGGTGCCGATCATCATTTCGGCCAGCGAACGCGGTGTCTCATCCCGTGGCAGACAGGTCGCCACAACCTTCCCGCCGCGCAGGATCGTGGCGCGATCGCAAAGCACTCTGATTTCATCCAGCTTGTGCGAGATATAGAGGATCGCCACCCCGCGTTTCGACAGCAGGCGCAGCGTGTCGAACAGGGTTTCGACCTCCTGCGGGGTCAGGACGGATGTCGGTTCGTCCATGATCAACAGGCGTGGATCCTGCAACAGGCAGCGCACGATCTCGACCCGCTGCCGCTCGCCCACGCTCAGATCACCGATCAGGCGGTCGGGGTCCAGCGGCAGGCCGTAGTCGCGGCTGACGGTGCGGATACGATCCGACAGGGTGCGCGGCGCGACCGCCTCGTCCAGCCCCAGCGCGATGTTTTCACGCACGCTCAAGGCCTCGAACAGGCTGAAATGCTGGAACACCATCGACACACCGGCGGCGCGCGCGTCCTTGGGCGAGGTTGGCGCATAGTCCCGCCCGTGCAGCCGCATGTGGCCCGCATCGGGTTGCACCAGACCGTAAATCATCTTGACCAAGGTCGATTTTCCGGCGCCGTTCTCACCCAGCAGCGCGTGGACTTCACCGGGCGCGATATCGAACGCGACATCGTCATTCGCGACGACGCCCGGATAGGCCTTCCTCAGTCCTGAGATGTCCAGAAGCATATTCATGCTCTCGATTCGGTAAGCTGCGTTACGTTATTTCGCAACTGCAAAAGTTCTGACGCAAGTCCAATCGCGATCTGGGCAGGTTCTTTTCCAAGGGACTTGTCGCCTATAGGGCAATTTAGACGGGCGATTGTGGCAGGGGCATGGCCGAGTTCACGCAACCGTTTCGCAAACCGCGCGGCCTTGGTCGCTGATCCGATCAGGCCCAGATGCGCGTGGGGGCGCAGCAACACCCGGTGGCAGATCTCCAGATCCAGGGCGTGCGAATAGGTCAGCACGATGTGGATCGCGTCCAGCGGGGCGCGACCCACCGCGTCCGCCGGGTTCGCCGCCATCAGCGGGGCCGCGTGATCGGGAATGTCTTCGGGGAACCTGTCGGCAGCATCGTCGATCCAGGTGATTGCGAAGGGCAGCCCGGTGAACACCCGCACCACCGCACGCCCGACATGACCCGCGCCGTACAGCCAAAGGGGTGTTTGTGCAGGGGCAATCCGTTCGACTATCCAGCGATCCTGCATCACGGGAACCTCGCGCCCCTCTCGCAACGCCTGCACGGCGCGTGCAACGGGGAAAGGCATCTGTTCTGCGCCATCAAGAGCACGTGCGAACACTGTGCCCGAGGGTTCGGCGGGCAAGGTATCGCGGGTGAACCGTTCAAAAACCAGATCGACGTGACCGCCGCAACACTGCCCCAGCGCGGGGCCCAGCGGCACGGCGCGCAAGGCGGTCGCGCGCCCACTCTTCAACATGCGGCGCGCTTGCGCCACCGCCTCGAATTCCAATGTGCCGCCGCCGATGGTGCCGTGCTGACCCGTCGGTGTGACAAGCATGGCGGTCCCGGCCTCTCGTGGCACCGATCCGCGATGCCGGGCGACCAGCACCCGCACGACGGGTCCGCCGGCACAGGCCCTGCGCAGCGCCTCGATGTCGAACCCGCTCATGAGGCCGCCATCGAAATCCGCCCGGAATGCGCGCCCGACGTCACCAGCCTGACCCGCGTGGCGTCTCTATTGCGTTCAGCAGGCGTTCGGCTGTGGCTGGCGCGTCGAGCAGCACGTCCGAGCCTGCGGCCCGAACCGCGTCTTGCAAGGCCATCAACGCCGAGATTCCCAACATCAAAGGCGGTTCGCCCACCGCCTTGGACCGGTGAATCGTAGCCTCGACGTTCTCATTTTCATAAAGGGCGACGTTGAAAACCCGTGGTCGATCCGCGCAGCCCGGAATCTTGTAGGTCGAGGGCGCATGAGTGGCCAGCCTGCCGCCCATGGTCGCGGGGCCCGGCGGGGTCCAGACCAGTTCCTCCGTCGTCAGCCATCCCGCGCCCTGTACGTAGCCGCCCTCGATCTGGCCGATGTCCAGCGCGGGGTTCAGCGACTTGCCGCAATCGTGCAGGATATCCGTGCGCAGGATGCGGTTTTCCCCGGTCAGGGTGTCCAGTGCCACCTCCGTCACCGCCGCACCATAGGCGAAGTAGTAGAACGGCCGCCGGGGTCCGCTGCGCTGCGTGCGGTCCCAGGCCAGCTTCGGCGTGGCGTAATAGCCGGTCGAACTGAGCGAGATTCGCGCGACGTAGCAGGCCTGAACCGCCGCCCAGAACGGGATCGAATGTGTCCCGTCGCTCACCTGATCAGCGGCGAAGACCAGATCGTCAGGCGCGCAGTCGAAGGCGTGTTCGCGGATCACCGGATGTCCGTCACGGTCGATGATGCCTTTGCCTTCCTCATCGCGGTCGTGCCACAGCACCTTGGCCGTGCACAGGTGTTGCGCCATGCGATCCCGTACCGTTTCGCAAGCCGCCTTGACCGCCATGCCGTTCATATCCGAACCGCTGGACGCCGCAGTGGCGGAGGTGTTGGGGACCTTCGCAGTGTCCGTCGCCGTGATCTTCACATGCGTGGCATCCACGCCGAACGCATCGGCGGCAACGGCGGCGACCTTGGTGAAAAGGCCCTGACCCATTTCCGTGCCGCCGTGGTTCAACCGAATCGAGCCGTCAGTATAGACATTGACCAACGCGCCTGCCTGATTGAGCTGCGTCAGCGTGAACGAAATGCCGAACTTCACAGGGGTCAGTGCGATGCCGCGCTTGATGACCGGGCTGGTCGCGTTGAACTCGGCGATCTGTGCGCGGCGGGCGGAATAGTCGCTGGTTTCGGTCAACTGATCGACGATGCCGTGAATCACGTTATCCTCGACCTGCATTCCGTAGGGGGTGGTCTGACCGGTATTGCCCGGCGCATAGAAATTCGCGCGGCGCACCTCCAGCGGATCGCGGTCCAGATGGGCGGCGATATGCTCGATCACCCGCTCGATCCCCACCATGCCCTGCGGGCCACCGAAGCCGCGAAATGCCGTGTTGGAACAGGTATGCGTCAGCAGCCGGGTCGATCTGATGCGCGCGGCGGACAGGTCATAGGCGTTGTCCGCATGCAGCATCGCGCGGTCAGCCACCGGCAGGCTGAGGTCGGCGGACCAGCCGCAGCGCACATATTGGTCAAAGACGACAGCTGCGATCCGGCCCGTGTCGTCGAACCCGACGTCGTAGTCGATGCGGATCTCGTGCCGTTTGCCGGTGATGGTCATGTCGTCGTCGCGGTCATAGCGCATCTTGACCGCGCGCCCGGTCCGCTGCGCGACCAGGGCGCAGGCGACGGCCAGTGCGTTGCCCTGCGATTCCTTGCCACCGAAGCCGCCGCCCATCCGGCGCACCTGTACCGTCACCTCGGCGAAGGGGACGTCCAGCGCCTGTGCGACCTTGTGCTGGATCTCGCTCGGGTGCTGGGTGGAGGCATGGACGAGCATTTCGTCCCCGTCGCCGGGAACCGCCATGGCGGCCTGACCCTCCAGATAGAAATGTTCCTGACCGCCGACCTCGATCCGGCCCTGCGCGCGGTGTGGGGCGGTGCCCAGTGCGTCGTCGGGGCTGCCTTTCTCCCACTCCAGCGGGTCCTCCAGCAGACGCCCTGCCGCAAGCGCCTGATCTATCGTCAGGATCGGTTCCCGTTCCTCGAACGTGACCTTGGCGGCGCGGGCGGCGTGGCGGGCCTGCAAATGCGTATCCGCAGCAACGACGAACAGCGGCTGGCCGTGGAACTGTACCTCGCCCGTGCACAGCAGGGGTTCCGGCGCGGGCGAGGGGGAGACATCGGGCATTCGCGCGAAATCATCCGGCCCCAGAACCAGCCGCACGCCGGGCATGGCGCGAACCGGCGCCAGATCGAGCGACGTGACCACCCCATGAGCGACCGCCGCAAGGCCAAAGGCCAGATGCAGCGTTCCGGCAGGTGCGGGAATGTCATCGGTATAGCGGGCGGCCCCGGTGACGTGCAGGGGTCCTGAATCGTGCGGTTTGGGCTGGTGAACGCTCGCCATCACGCGACCCCCGTTTCGGATTTCGGACCGACGAGGCGCGTCGGCACCCCCTCCACCCGCTCCAGCCAATAGCGCCGGATCATGTTGCGTGCCGCCTGCATCCTGTAGGCCGCGCTGGCCCGCATGTCGCTGAGGGGTTGGAAGTCCTGGGTCAATGCGTCCTGTGCATCCCGCACCGCCTGCGCGCTCAGCACCTGTCCTGTCAGGGCTGCCTCCGCCGCATGTGCCCGCTTTGGCGTGCCCGCCATGCCGCCGAAGGCGATGCGCGCCCCGGCCACGACATCCCCATCCATGTGCAGCGCAAAACAACCGCACACTGCGGAAATATCCTGGTCGAACCGCTTGCTCAGCTTGTAGCAGGCCAGCGTATCCTCCTGATCGGGCACGAAGATACTCTCGACGAATTCGCCGGGCATCCGGTCCTGCTTGCCATAGTCGAGGAAGAAGTCTTCGAGCGGCATACGTCTGCGATCCTCACCGTGGCGCAGCGTCAGCTCTGCCCCCAGCGCGATCAGCGCGGGCGGCCCGTCCCCGATGGGGGAGCCATTGGCGATGTTGCCGCCGATGGTCGCGGCATTGCGCACCTGAACCGAGCCATAGCGGCGGATCAGTTCGGCAAAGTCGGGATGGCGGTCGGCCATCGCGCCACGCAGCCTGCTGAGCGTGACGCCCGCCCCGATACGCAGACCGCCCTGCACACGCTCGATGCGGGCCAGATCGCCGACGCGGTGGGTGAAGATCACCGGACCGACCGGGCGGAACTGTTTCGTCACCCACAGGCCCACATCGGTGGCACCGGCCACGATTGTGGCGTTGGGGTGCGCGGCATAGATCGCGGCCAGTGACGCGGTGGATCCCGGCAGGTGCAGGCCCTCGCCGCTCATGTCCCCCGATAGCGCCAACGCCTCCAGCATGGCGCGTTCGTCGATTTCCCATGCCGGAACGGGGCGGGAGGCCGCGCGCTGGGCCGCGCGAACAATCGGGGCATATCCGGTGCAGCGGCATAGATTTCCGGCCAAGACATCGTCGTGATCGACCCGCCCGGTTCGGTGTGCGGTGTACATCGACATCACGAAGCCGGGGGTGCAGAACCCGCATTGCGATCCGTGCTCCGCGACCATGGCGTCCTGAACCGGGTGCAATTCACCGTCAGGCGCGGCGATTCCCTCAACCGTTCGCAGGGCCTTCCCGGCCAGTTGCGGCAGGAAAAGGATGCACGCGTTCAGGGCCTGATGCGTCACGCCCGTGTCATCCAGCGTGCTGACCGTGACGGTACAGGCGCCGCAATCGCCCTCGTTGCAGCCTTCCTTGGTGCCGGTCAGGCCCCGCGTTTCGCGCAGCCAATCGAGCAGGGTGACCGTGGGCGCGGCCCCCTCGACCGTGACGATCTCTCCGTTGAGCATGAACCGGATCATAGCAAAGCTTTCCTCTAACCGTCGAAGCTGCCTTCAACGGTTTTTATCAAACGGTAAAATCACGGGGGCCGCAAGCCGCCCACGACAGGACTGCCAGCATCCGCACCCCGCTAATGGCCGTCAAAGAGGATCGTAGCCCAGCGCCCGCATGATGCCATCGTCGAGTTGCAGGCGGAATTCGCGCAGATCACGCCCCGGCAGACGGCGCAGGGCGGGCTCCCAGTTCGGCACCTCGATCCTGGCAAAGCCGGGCTTCGTGTCCTCCTTGCGCATCATGTGGGGGGTCAGGGCGGCCTCGGCAGTCTCTCGCAGATTGGCGGCCTGCAACAGCACCACCTCACGATCCGTATCGGCGAGCTTCAGCAGCGCGCGTGCCTTGGCCGTCCACAACGCCAGGGGCAGGAGCGGTTCCGCATCGCGCAACCCGTCCCGCCGGTGGATCGGAAAGGGTTGTGCCAACCAGTCGGGCAGGGGCATCTGGCTGGTCGCGGCACCCGGTGTGCGCGGCCTGGCGTTCAACGCGGCGGCGAAGGCGGCGGGATGCATCGTCACGCCCACGAACAATGTGTCCGCCGCATGGGCCGCAGATTGGATGATGTCCGGTGAGGGGGCCGTAGCGCTCCAGCCGAAATCAGAATACAGGATCCGGTCATGCTCGGTATCCAGCATGTGGTTGTGCAGCGCGGCCCGCTCTCGCGGGGGGACGGATTTGAGGATGGAGCGAAGGCTCGCGCGGTCCAGTTCGGGTGCGCCGCGCATTTCGGTGACGTGCCACGCCTTGCGGATATCACGCCCCAGTTCCGCAGCGCCGCAATTTCGCTCGGCAAAAATCTTCACGAACAGTGCATTCACCCGGCAAACGCCCTTTCATTTGGTTCCCAACGATACCTAACGCCCGGGGACCGGCGGGGTAAAGCCCGGCATAATTTCCGCAGGCATCCCACGGGGCCGCTGGTTCACGGGCACGGCACACGATAAGGTCGAAGGATGACCACATCCCCCCGATTCATCCACCTGCGCGTCCACTCGGCCTATTCGCTGCTTGAAGGTGCGTTGCAGGTCAAGAAACTGCCCGAGATGGCCAAGGCCGCAGGTATGCCCGCGCTGGCCGTCACCGATACCTGTAACAATTTCGCCGCGCTGGAGTTTTCCGAGGTCGCGGCAAAGGCCGGCCTGCATCCGATCATCGGCACGCAGTTTCCGCTGGCCTATGCCGGCCCGCCCCGACCGGGTGAAAAGCCGGTGGAGCCTCGCTCGATCGTATTGCTGGCGCAGAACGACACGGGCTGGGAAAACCTGATGCAGCTCAATTCATGCGCCTATCTGGACAGTGGCGATCTGCTGCCGCACCTGACGCTGGAGGAGTTGGCCCGACATTCGGACGGGCTGATCTGCCTGACCGGCGGTGCACTGGGCCCGCTGGGGCAACTGATCCGCGACGGTCACGCACCCAGCGCCGCGACGCTTGCCGATCAACTGGTCGACATGTTCCCCGACCGGCTGTACATCGAACTGCAGCGCCACCCCGTAGGAGACGCGACCCGGACGCAGGAGGAATCCGCCAGCGAGCCCGGTCTGGTGCAACTCGCCTACGCCAAGAACCTGCCGCTGGTCGCCACCAACGACGTGCACTTCCCTGTCAGAGAGATGTACGAGGCGCACGACGCTCTGATCTGTATCGCCGATGGCAACTATGTCGATCAGGCGGAGCCGCGCCGCCGTCTGACCGAGGAACATTATTTCAAGAGCGCGGACGAGATGGCCGCCCTGTTCGCGGATCTGCCCGAGGCGCTGGAAAACACCGTCGAGATCGCCCACCGCTGTGCCTTCCGTGTGACGACACGCGATCCGATTCTGCCGAAATTCGCCGATGACGAGGTGGACGAACTGCGCCGTCAGGCGAACGAGGGCCTGCAAAACCGCCTCGCCGTGATTCCCCACGCCGTCCCGGTAGAGGAATACCAGAAACGTCTCGATTTCGAGTTGGAGATTATCGAGGGGATGGGCTTCCCCGGTTATTTCCTGATCGTTGCGGACTTCATCAAATGGGCCAAGGATCACGACATTCCCGTCGGTCCGGGCCGGGGTTCGGGCGCGGGCAGTCTGGTCGCCTACGCGCTGACCATCACCGATCTGGATCCCTTGCGCTATTCCCTGCTGTTCGAGCGGTTCCTGAATCCCGAACGGGTCTCCATGCCCGATTTCGACATCGATTTCTGCATGGACCGGCGTGAGGAGGTCATCCGCTACGTCCAGCAGAAATACGGGCGCGACAAGGTCGGGCAGATCATCACCTTTGGCGCGTTGCTGTCCAAGGCGGCCGTGCGCGACGTGGGCCGTGTCTTGCAAATGCCCTACATGCAAGTGGATCGACTGTCCAAGCTGATCCCGGTTGAGGGGGTCAAGCCCGTCTCGATCCAGCAGGCGCTGGTGGATGAGCCGCGGCTGAAGGAAGAGGCCAGGCAGGAGGAGGTCGTCAACCGCCTGCTGACCATCGGTTCGGCGCTGGAGGGGCTGTTGCGCAACGCATCCACCCACGCGGCGGGCGTGGTGATCGGGGACCGTCCGCTGGACCGGCTGGTGCCGCTGTTCAAGGATCCCCGCTCCGACATGCCGGCCACCCAGTTCAACATGAAATGGGTCGAACAGGCCGGGCTGGTGAAATTCGACTTCCTCGGCCTGAAGACCTTGACGGTGATCCAGAACGCGCTTGATCTGCTCAAGGGGCAGGGCACCCCGTTGATGGACCCGCCCGAGGGCGACGACAACGCCAGCAAGGCCCGGCGCGCGGCGCTCGAAATCAATCCCTACGACATCTCCGCCATTCCGATCGACGATCCGCTCAGCTACGAACTCTACGCCTCGGCGCAGACGGTGGCGGTGTTTCAGGTGGAAAGCTCAGGCATGCGCGACGCTCTGCGCCAGATGAAGCCCACCTGCATCGAGGATATCATCGCGCTGGTCGCCCTCTACCGCCCCGGCCCGATGGAGAATATCCCGACCTTCTGCGACGTGAAGAACGGGCGCAAGGAGCGCGCCCTGCTGCACCCCACCGTGGATCATATCCTGGATGAGACGCAGGGCATCATCGTCTATCAGGAACAGGTGATGCAGATCGCGCAGGACATGGCCGGCTATACGCTGGGCGGTGCCGACATGCTGCGCCGCGCGATGGGCAAGAAGATTCAGGAGGCGATGGACGCCGAGCGCCCGAAATTCCTCGCCGGTGCTGCCGAAAACAACGTGGATCAGGCCAAGGCGCAGGAAGTCTGGGACCTGCTGGACAAGTTCGCTAATTACGGCTTCAACAAATCCCACGCCGCCGCCTATGCCGTGGTCAGCTACCAGACCGCGTGGCTGAAGGCGAACCATCCGGTCGAATTCATGGCCGGTGTGATGAATTGCGACATCCACCTGACCGATAAGCTCAGCATCTACAAGCAGGAGATCGACCGCCTGAAAATCGGTCTGATCCCGCCTTGCGTCAACCGGGCCGAGGCGACGTTCACGGTCAAGGACGGGCAGGTCGTCTACGCCCTGGGCGGTCTGAAAAACGTCGGGGTCGAGGCGATGCGCCTGATAACGGATGCGCGGCGGGCGGACGGCGCGGACAAGCCCTTCCTCGATCTGTTCGACTTCGCCCGCCGGGTCGATCTGAAACGGGTGGGCAAGCGCCCGCTGGAAATGCTGGCCCGTGCGGGCGCGTTCGACCTGCTGGACGCGAACCGGCACAAGGTCTTCGCCAGTCTGGACAAGCTGGTGGCTTACTCCGCCGCCACGCATGAGGAAAAGAACTCCAGTCAGGGTGGTCTGTTCGGTGACGCGGGTGAGGATTTGCCCGCGCCGCGCCTGCCCATGCCCGAGGATTGGCTGCCGACGGAACGCTTGGCGCAGGAGCATCAGGCCATCGGCTTCTACCTGTCAGGCCACCCCCTCGACGATTATATGCCGCCCCTGCGGCGCAAGCGTGTGATGACTTTGGCGGACATCACGGCCAAGGCAAAGGGCGGGCCCGTTGCTGCGAAACTGGCGGGCACCGTTTCGGCAAAGCAGGTGCGCAAATCGGCGCGGGGCAACCGCTTCGCCTTCGTTTCCTGCTCGGATCCGACGGGCCTCTACGAGGTGACCGTGTTCGGCGACACGCTGGAACAGGCGGGCGATCTGTTCGACGTGGGCCAGAACATCGTGATGAGCGTTGAGGCCACGATGGAGGGGGACAGCCTGAAACTGCTCGCGCGTAGTGTCACCTCAGCCGAGGATATCGTGGCGGAGGCCGGAACCGCCGGTCTGAAGATCTATCTAAACGATCAGGACGCCCTCGGCTCCGTCGCCGCGCGTCTGGCCGACAGCGCCACGGGCCCGCGCCGGGGCAGGGGGCCGGTCAACCTGATTCTGCAACACCCGGATTTGCCGGGCGATGTGGAGATCAGGCTCAAGGACGAATACCGCGTCACGCCGCAGATCAAGGCGGCAATCAAATCGGCGCAGGGCGTGGTCTATGTCGAGGAATTCTAGCCCCGCCGGGATCGGCTAGACGAAATATCGGAAGGGGCATATCGCGCCCCTTCCAAGTTTGCACGGGCAGGGAGGCCCCGTACCGCTTCACCTTGACCTGGAAACCCTGCGATACGGTTAATCATGCGCAGGGCAGCCGCCTCATGGCACCCGAACCGCTAGAAAACCGCGCGATAAATTTCAAGCGCGTCCGCATAGGTCACTTCACGCGGATTGTTCACCAGAAGGCGCGTTTGCTTCATGGCATCACGGGCCAGACCTTCCAGATGATGTTCCCCGACACCGACATCGCGCAGGGTCGTGACCAGCCCTATTTCCGGCGCGAGCGCACGAAATCCGTCGGCCAGCGTAACCCCGTCCTCGAAGAGGATCCGCGCCAATTCATCATATAGCTCTGAGGCCTGAGGAGCGTTGAACGCCAGCACCTCCGGCAGGACGAGGCAGTTGGACAACCCGTGCGGCACATGAAACTGACCGCCCAGCGGATAGGCCAGCGCATGGACCGCCGCCACCGGCGCGTTGGCAAATGCCTGCCCGGCGAGGCAGGAGCCCAAAAGCATGGCGCCGCGCGCGTCCGCATCATCGGGATGGCTGCACACGCGCTTGATATTGCCCCCCAACAGCCGCAAAGCCTCCCGCGCGAGAGCGTCCGAAACCGGGTTCTTTTTCAATTTCGAGGTATAGGCCTCAATCGCATGAACCATCGCGTCCACACCCGTCGCCGCAGTCACCGAGCGGGGCAGCCCAAGGGTCAGATCAGGATCGAGCAGCGCAATGTCCGGCAGCAGAACCTCACTGACCACGCCCATTTTTTCCTGCGTGCGCGTCGTCAGGATCGAAATCGGTGTAACCTCCGATCCCGTGCCCGCCGTCGTAGGCACAAGAATCAACGGCAATCGCGCGCCGGTGACATTTCCCACGCCGTACATCTGCGCCAAAGGCTGAGAACTGCACAATCGCACCGCGACCAGCTTCGCGATGTCCAGCGAAGACCCCCCACCGATCGACACGATTCCGTCGCAACCGGCAAGCTGCTTTAACGCATCCTCCAGCATATCCTCGGTCGGATCAGGACTGGTCCCGTCATAGACGCTCACCTTCAACCCGGCAGAGTGCATTGATTTTTCAGCGGATTTCGTGAGGTTCAGCTCCCTCACAGTGCGGTCTGTCACCAGGCCCACATGCTGCACGCCCAATTCTGCTGCAAGGGCACCCAGCCGATCCGACGCCCCTGCCGCAAAGACGATCCGTCCTGTCGTTGAGAAGGTAAATTCCTGCATGTCGTAGGCTCCCTGTCCGCAGATACGACCCTCAAGACCGATCGCACCTTTCTGAGGGCATTTTCCACTTGCAGCCCCGTTCCGCCACCACTAATAACCCCCTGACCTGTTGGGGTGTAGCCAAGCGGTAAGGCATCGGTTTTTGGTACCGTGTATCGTAGGTTCGAATCCTACCACCCCAGCCAGGCTTTCCAAGCCATTGCAATGCTTAATAAAAACGGGTTTTTGCCATCCCATATTCTCCCACTGCGATACATGGGTGTGATTCATTTGTGCGATACTCCCGCTTTCAGTTCTAAGCGACACGATCCTTTCGGCTCCATCAGGAGTCTAGAGAATGAGATTGCCGACCCATGTCCATCGCTGGATCAATGTCCGAAGGAATGGCTCGAGCGGATGGCAGATGAGAGGGTCAAGAGGGCCGCGTTTGAATTGGTTGCGGCACGTGGAACAGCGTCGATCCTGCTGCCAGAGGATGCGGAGCGATTGTCACTGGAAGGTTTGAGGTTAGAAGACCTCGGCCGGATTTCCACGGAGGTCGAAACCTTGAAGGGCTGGCTTTCGGCCTCCGAAGCGCGGGAGACTGTCGCGCAATCGGCTGGGCGAACCTTAGGTCGTGGCCCGCAAGATGCGCGAGAGGAACAGTTGATGCAGCGTGTCCGTCGTCATATAAAATGGGACATCAGAGCGGCTTGAGCATTGGAGGCTCTGGCTCGTTTGTATGATTGATTATGCTGCTTGTTTTTGATGTTGCAAGCGGCGTTGTCGGATTGTCTGTTTCTTGATCTTTGCCCTTTCCCTTAGAATGGCTTTGTCTCGCCCGAAGTAGACGTCGGCCGGTGTGACGTTGTTTAGGCTCTCGTGGTAGCGTTGGTTGTTGTAGTAATCGACGAAGGCCCCTATTTGGCGTTCGAGATCACCGGGTAGGTAGTAGTTCTCGAGCAGAACCCTGTTCTTCATGGTCTGGTGCCAGCGTTCGATCTTGCCTTGGGTCTGCGGGTGGAATGGCGCGCCGCGGACATGCGTCATTTTCTGATCCTCCAACCACTTGGCCAGATCGGCTGAGATGTAGCATGAGCCGTTGTCGCTGAGCAGACGTGGCTTGTGCCGCACAATGGCCTGGTCGCAGCCTGATGCTGTCAGAGCCAGTTCAATCGTGTCTGTCACATCTTCGGCCCGCATATTTGTGCAGAGCTTCCAGGCGATGATGTAGCGGCTGTAATCGTCCAGGATCGTGCTGAGATAATACCAACCCCAGCCAATGATCTTGAAGTAGGTGAAGTCAGTCTGCCACATCTCGTTGATTGCCGTCGTTTTGTCTGTGAACTCATCAGCGGCCTTGATCACCACGTAGTCCGGTGCGGTGATTAGATCAGCCGCTTTCAAAATACGGTAAGCCGATGACTCAGAGATAAAATACCGCTTCTCATCGGTGTATTTGACGGCAAGTTCCCGTGTGGTCAGGGCCTCATGTTCCAATCAGGTCATCACGACGGACATTAGGAATGCGGTTCCAGACCGATCCTGGGCGTGGGGACCTATCAGCCAGCCCATCCAGGCCAAAGTCGACATAGAGATCATACCATCGATAGAATGTTGTGCGTGGGATACCCAGCATGTCGAGGGTCTGCTTGACTGGCAGATGTGACCCCTCAACGGTGCGGATAATCTCAAGCTTCTCAGATGCAGGGTACCTCATTCCGCGAACTCCCCAGCCCCTGTCATGCTTTTTTTGAGCAGACGGTTTTCAAGGGTCAGATCAGCGACGCATTCTTTCAGGGCCAAAGCCTCAGAACGCAAATCCTTTACCTCAGGCGATGTGGCCTGTCGCGCCGTGTCGCCAGATAACCGGCGCTTGCCAGCTTCGAGAAATTCCTTCGACCAGCTATAATACAGGCTTTCAGCAATACCCTCCCTGCGGCATAGCACCGAGATGCTTTCCTCGCCGCGCAGGCCTGCCAATACAATGCGGATCTTTTCTTCAGATGAATAGGTTTGCCGCGTCTTGCGGCGGATGTTCTTAACCACCTTTTCGGCGGCGTCTTTCGACGTCTGGGGTTTCTTTGTCATCTCGATCTCCTAATCGATAAGATGAACCAGAAATCCTTCCTTATTCAAATCCACAAATCTGTGCCATGGGTGCTGACGTCAGACAAACAGTAAAGTGGTCTCATCTTTTCGGACAGGTTTGGGTAATCCCCCCCGATCTTAAGGGGATGCGGAAGCCGAATTTTCTCGGCAAGATATCTGAGGATATTTACGATGAAGAACGGGACGATTTAGCGAGGCGCAGATCATGGCTGTGTTGAAGCAGGCGGAGGGTGGTGTGCCGGTCTCTGAGCTTTGCCGGGAGTATGGGATGAGCAGTGCCAGCTTTTACAAATGGCGGGCGAAATTTGGCGGTATGGACGCGTCACTTATCGCAGAGATAAAGGACATGGCCGAGCAGAACCGCGGCCTCAAGAAGATGTATGCGGAGATGAGCATGCAGATGAGTTGTGCAAGGAAGCTCTCGGAAAAAGTCTTGAGGCCGTCTCATCGACGAGAGATGGTCGTGAAAGTGGTGGCGGTGCATGGGGTGTGTGTCGCGCTGGCGTGCCGCACGTTCCAGATCAGTGAGACCTGATATCGCTACAGTCCAACCATGAGCACTGAGAACGAGGAGATCGCCGATTGGTTGGAACGTCTGACGGCAAACAAGCGCACCTAGGGCTTTGGCCTGTGCTTTCTATATCTGCGCAACGTGCAGGGCTATTGGAACCATAAACGCGTGTACCGGATTTACTGCGAACTGGAGCTGAATCTATGGATCAAACCTAAGAAACGGCTGAAGCGTGACAAGCCAAATGAGACGTGGTCGATGGATTTTATGGCCGATCAGCTCTCTGACGGCAGGTCGATCCGGACATTGAACGTACTGGATGACTTCAATCGCGAGGGTTTGTGCACGGAAGTGGACTTCTCACTGCCCGCCGAGCGGATCGTGCGCAGCTTGCGCCAGATCATGGAGTGGCGCGGAAAGCTCATGGAATGGGCCGAAAAAAAAGGCGTTAGGCTCGAATACATCCAACCCGGAAAGCCCCAACAAAATACCTACATCGAGCGCTACAACCGCGCGGTTCGCGGCGAATGGCTCAGCCAGTACATCTTTGAAACCATCGAGGAGGCACAGGAGCAGGCCACGGTATGGCTCCGGACTCACAACAATGAGCGACCCAACATGGGCATCGGCGGCATAACACCCGCAATGCAACTGAAAACAGCCGCCTGAATTTTACGGCTGAACCCTATTAAAGATGGGGGGATTACCCCTGCTAATCTGTTCGAAAAGAATATCCCGCCAGCCGAGGCCGAAGAAAACTTCTATGCACAGTGCGACGTGCTCGATATGGTCGCGTGAAATGAAGCTATAGGTCTCCGGCAAACTCGGGGCGATTCCTTTGCTGGCAAACCACGAGAGAGGAGACTCTCGCACGAAGTACGCGGTCGCCTTTTTTAGAATGGTGCGTTCCTCGGTCACCCGGGCCAGCTCTCGCTTCAGCCGCTTGATCTCAGCAGCCTGTTGCGCAATCTCAGATCGGACGCGTGGTGACTTCGCAAACTGCGCCTTCCACGTGTACAGTGACTTGGTGCTGATCCCGAGCCGCTCAGCCACCTCGCTGACCGCATATCCACGCTCGACAACCTGTGCCACAGCGTCTTTCTTGAACTCATCCGTAAATCGAATGCCCTTGCTCATATCCGTCTCTCCTTGGCTTAAAAATTACCAAGCAAAGCGTCTACAAATCTAGCGGCACCTCACGTGGCGGCTGAAACCGCGCTTGGACCGTGCTTTCACAAATCCCAAACATTCCTGTTACAAAACTGTCGATATCACCTCCTAGTTTTCGCGTCAGTAGCACCCGATCAGGAAGCCAGGATATGTCCCACATTAACTATGATGAATTGTCTTTTGACGATGAAGACGAGCTGAAGTTCCCGCGTCCCACCATACAGGGTTTCGACGCTGTGGTCGAAAGCGCGATCTCACGCAGGGGCTTTCTGGGCGGGGCATTGGCCTTTGGCTCTGGCGCCGCTGTCATGGGTGCCGGCGTGCTGACGGGCACTGCCGCAGAGGCGCAGCAAACGTCTCGGTTCGCTTTCGAGCAAATCACCCCGCAGACTGACGGCACCGTCCACGTCCCCAATGGCTATCGCTGGGACGTGCTGGCGCGCTGGGGCGATCCGCTGTTCTCGGACGCGCCCGCCTTCGATGCGGCCACGGGTATCCCCACCGAAGGTTCCGATCGTGTCTTCGGTGAGAACACCGATGGGATGGAGCTGTTCGTGATCGGCGGGAAGGAGCTGCTGGTTGTGAACTCCGAATACGTAAACGGAGGGATCAACCTGCCTGCGGAGCAGAATGGCCAACCAGCCTCAGCCGATGATGTGACACGGCTACAGAACTTTCAGGGCGTGACCGTGATGGAGGTGACCGAGGGCGACGAAGGATGGAAGGTCGTTGTCGACAGCCCCTATAACCGTCGCATTCACCACCGCACGCCAATGCAGATCGACGGCCCGGCTGCTGGCCACGACCTGATGAAAACCAGCGCCGACCCCACCGGTACCACGTCACTAGGCACATTCAACAACTGCGGCTCGGGGCGCACGCCGTGGGGCACCTATCTGACCTGCGAGGAAAACTTCAACAGCTATTTCGGAACCACATCTGAACTGACTCTGGAGGACGCAACAGCCGACGGTTTCGCACGCTACGGCGTCAATACCGAGATCGACCCGGGTCGCTACAACTATCATGGCTTCGACGCGCGCTTCGATCTGTCGAAGGAGCCGAACGAGCCGCACCGCGCCGGATATATCGTGGAGATTGACCCCTCAGACCCCACCTCGACACCGATCAAACGCACCGCTCTGGGCCGTTTCAAGCATGAGAACGCAGCTTCGGTCGTCGCACCGGATGGTCGCGTTGTGGTCTACATGGGCGATGATGAACGTGGCGAATACATGTACAAGTGGGTGAGCCGCGATGTGTACACCCCGGGCGGGGATACCTCGACCTTGCTGAGCGAAGGTCAGCTTTATGTTGCCAAATTCAATGACGATATGACCGGCACATGGATCGCCCTGACGCCAGAGGATACCGGCATGTCTGCCGCTGAAATCGCGATCTTCACCCGGATCGCGGCGACTCAGGTCAGCGCGACCACCATGGATCGTCCTGAGTGGATCGCCGTGAACCCCACTGCGATCGAGGCGTATTGCTGCCTGACCAACAACTCACGGCGGGGCGCGACGAACGATGATGGGTCCGTCCGCACCAACGCTGCGGGTGAGCCGATGGTGGTGAACGCGCCCAATCCGCGTGAGGTCAACAATTATGGCCAGATCGTACGCTGGCGGCCGCATCACGATGATCACGCGGCGTCGACCTTTGACTGGGATCTCTATGTCATGGCGGGCAATCCCACGGTCTATACCGAGGGGCTGTATGCAGGCACGGCCAATATCAACGCTGGCAACCTGTTCAATTCCCCTGACGGCATGCAGATCGACAGCACGGGCATGATCTGGATCCAGACAGATGGAAACGACGATAACGAAGGTGATTTCCTGGGCATGGGCAACAACCAGATGTTGGCTGGTGATCCTGTGACGGGTGAGATTCGCCGCTTCCTCACCGGCCCCAATGGATCAGAGGTCACTGGCCTTACCTGGTCCGCTGATCGCCGCACGATGTTCGTGGGCATCCAGCACCCTGCCGCGCCGTTTCCTGATGGTGAGGGGGCGCTTCCCCGCTCGTCCATTGTGACGGTGAAGCGGGTGGACAACGCATTGGTCGGCTAATTTCGGCATTGTCTCAGGCGGAGTATTTCGCCTGAGACATTACAGCCCGTGGGCGGTGAAGGTCTTCGCCAACTTTCAAACGGTTGCGAGCATGGGGCGAGCCGCCGGTATGCCCTGTTGCGTCACTTCTGCCGCCGGCCAAGTGATGATCAGCACGGCGCAGCCGGTGATGCCATGTTCGGCCAAGGTGTCGGGCAGGATCGTGATCGTGGTCTTGAGAATCTGCTGCGACCCCTTGGAGATGTCGGCCCCGATGGTCACCTGCGCCTGTGCGGGCAGACCGCTTGCCATCAACTCATCCCTCAGGCGTGGGGCCTGGGCCACGGCCATGTAGAGCACGGTGGTCGTGCCGGGGCCGGTATGGCGCAGCGTATCGGGCAGGGCCGCGCCCTCCCGCGCCATGCCGGTGGCCAGCACCAGCGTATCGGCAACGCCACGCTCCGTCAGGGGTAGCCCGGCGGCGGCGGCGGCCCCGCAGGCCGCAGTGATGCCCGGCACGATCTCCACGTCTATTCCGGCCTCACGGGCCGCGTCGATTTCCTCAGCCGCGCGCCCGAAAATGCCCGGATCGCCGGATTTCAGGCGGACGACCCGGCGCCCCTTGCGCGCTTCGGCCACGATGATGGCGTTGATCCGCTCCTGCGGCCAGGCATGTGCGCCCACGACCTTGCCGACGAAGACACGCTCGGCATCGCGGCGGGCAAGCTCCAGCACGTCTTCGCTGACGAGCCGGTCGTAGAAGATCACATCCGCCTCCTGCAACCGCTCCACCGCGCGCAGGGTCAGCAGGTCGCGCGCGCCCGGCCCGGCACCGACCAGCGCAATGGAGCCTTTGGCCTCCTGCTGGAATGTGCCGCCTGCCTCCAGCGCCGATTTCACCTCGGTGATTGCGTGATGTTCCTGCCCCGCGATCCACTTGCGGCGCGGGGAGCCGTTGAAAACCCAGGCCCAGAAGGCACGACGCCGCGCGCGCGGGATATCGCGCGCCACGGCCCCGCGCAATCGACCGGAAAAGGCGGCAAGTCCACCCAGAGAGGGGGCCAGAGATTGCTCGATCTGCGTCTTTATCTGCCGGGCGAGCACGGGGGCGGTGCCCTCCGTCCCGATGGCGACCACGACCGGATCGCGATCCACGAGGGACGGCGTGGTGATGTCGCAAAGATCAGGGCGGTCTACGACATTGACCGGGCAGCGCGCCGCCGTGGCCAATGCATGAAGCGCGGCATCGTGAGCCGGGCAACCGGTGGCGATGAAGGCCATGGCGGCTCCCTCGAACGTGGCCAGCGTGACGGGGCCTGCGCTCCATTCCACGGTGCCTTGCGCGACGGCGCCTGCCAGTTCGTCCTCCAGCCTGGGCGCGGCCAGGATGATGCGTGCATCGGTCTTGAGGATCAGGCGTGTCTTTTGTGCCGCCTGCTCCCCCCCGCCGACGATGACGACCCGGCGGTCGGTGGTGCGGATGAACATGGGAAAGCTTTTCATCACAATACTCCTTGGCAGGACTTATTCAGCGGCGAGCGGGCGGCGGGCACGCGAGATCAGTTCGGCGATTTCGGGGCGGCAGGAGCCGCAATTGGTGCCTGCTCCAAGCGCCTCTCCGATCGATTCCACGGTGAGATGCTCGCCGGTCTCGACGGCGGACAGGATCGTGTTCACCCCGACTGAAAGGCAGGCGCACAGCACTGGGCCGGGGTCGGCCTGATCGCCGGGGCGGCGGCCCGACAGCACGGTCGGCGCGTCCGTGCCCGGTAGCTGGGCCAGGTAATCGCGCATCGCCACCACCGGGGTGGGTGAGAGGAATAGCGCGGCCTCCAGCACGCCATCGCGGTGAAAGGCGAGCCGGTGCTGGCCCTTTGCAGGGTCGCTGATCTGCTGAAGGTCACTGTCGGGCAGCGCAAAGAGCGCGCGCGCCATCGTCTCTACATCACCCAATGGTGCAGCGCCTGCCAGCTCCGCCCGCCACCCGTGGGGTGTGCGGGCGCGGGCCCAATAGGTGCTGTCGGGTGTGATGGGGCCGGCAGAGATGGCAAAGCCGTACCAGGCGGCCCTGAAGGGTGTGACCGAAACCACTGCCGCCTTGCTTTCCGGTTGGCCTGACACGGGGTCATATGCCGCCGGGATCAGTGTATCGACGCGGGCACTCGGGGCCGTGTCGCCGGTCCAGTGGATGGGGGCGAAGACCTGACCGGGTGCCACGGCATCGGTCTGGCGGGCGCGGAAAATCGTGCGACCGGTGGGGCTGGCCACCGTGACCAGCGCACCGGGGATGAGGTTGAGGTCTGCCGCATCATCGGGATGAATGTCCAGAAAGGGTTCGCCCAGATGCGCTGACAGGCGCGGCGCGCGTGCCGTGCGTGTCATGGTATGCCACTGATCGCGAATCCGGCCGGTGTTGAGGCGAAACGGATATTTTGGGCTGGTCCGCGCGGCTGGCGCACGATGGGTCAGCGGTAGCATCCGGGCCTTTCCGTCAGGGTGGAAATACCGCCCATCCGCGAAGAAACGTTCCGCATCGTCGCGCCCGGTTACGGGCCAGCGGGTGGGAGGCAGGGCGCCGTAGCCCGGCTCATCCAGATCGGCGAGGGCAGAAATGTCGAAGTCGCGGCCGAAGCTGGCTGCGACCGCAGAAAGACGTGCATATTCGCGAAAAATCTCCGCCTCGCTCTGCCAATCGAAGGCGTCACGCCAGCCCATGCGCTGTGCGACCTGCGCCATGATCCGCCAGTCGGGGCGAGCCGCGCCGGGGGCGGGCAAAGCTGCGCGCTGGCGGCTGATGGTGCGGTCGGAATTGGTGACGGTGCCTGATTTCTCGGCCCAACAGGCGGCGGGCAGCAGCACATCGGCCAGTCGCGCGGTGTCGGTATCGCCCGTGATGTCGCTGACCACGACGAAGGGGCAGGCCGCGATGGCGTCGGCCACGGCGTCGGCATCCGGCATGGTCACGGCGGGATTGGTGTGGACGATCCACAGGGCCTTGATGCGCCCGTCGCCCACGGCCCTGAACATATCCACTGCCTTGAGCCCCGGTGCATCGGGAAGCGGTACGGGCGCGTCCCAGAACCCGCTCACCGCCGCACGGTGGGAGGTGTTTTCGAGATCGAGATGACAGGCAAGCATGTTGGCCAGCCCGCCGACCTCACGCCCGCCCATCGCGTTGGGTTGACCGGTGACGGAGAACGGCCCCATCCCCGGCTTGCCGATCCGCCCCGTCGCCAGATGGCAATTTAGGATCGCGTTCACCTTGTCGGAGCCGGAACTGGACTGGTTCACGCCTTGGGAGAAGACGGTGACGACCCTTTCGGTGCCGATCCACAGCTTGCAAAATGTGGCGAGGTCGTCGGGGTTGAGGCCGGTGACCCCGACATCATCCGCAAGCGCGGCTGCCAGAGCCGCCTCGAACCCGGTGACCGTGGCGGCAAGGTCGGTGGAGACGTGGCCCGTGCGGTCGATCTCGGCCAGAAGGTGGTTGAACAGGGCCACGTCAGAGCCGGGTGCAAGAGCAAGATGCAGGTCCGCCCCGTCGCAGGTTGCCGTGCGGCGGGGGTCGATGACGACGATCCTGGTGCCGCGCCTTTGCCGCGCGGCCAGCAGACGTTGGTGTAGCACCGGGTGGCACCACGCGAGGTTGGAGCCGACCAGCACCACAAGGTCGGCCTGATCAAGATCCTCATAGGTGCCCGGCACCGTGTCCGTCCCGAAGGCACGTTTATGTCCCGCCACGGTAGAGGACATGCAAAGCCGTGAATTCGTGTCGATATTCGCAGAACCGATGAAACCCTTCATCAGCTTGTTCGCGACGTAGTAATCCTCCGTCAGCAACTGGCCGGAGACGTAGAAGGCCACGCTGTCGGGCCCGTGTTCGGCAATCGCGTCCGTAAACTTGCCCGCCACCAGATTGAGCGCGGTGTCCCAGTCGGCTGTTTGCCCACCGATCCGGGGGGTCAGCAGGCGGCCATCGGACCCGAGCGTCTCACCCAGGGCGGTGCCTTTTGAGCAGAGCCGCCCATGATTGGCCGGGTGTTCCGGATCGCCGCGCACGGCCAGGCCGCCCGCACCGTCCGGGCTCAACAAAACCCCGCATCCCACGCCGCAATAGGGGCAGGTGGAACGGATGTCGCACGGCGTGCTCATGCCGCTTGCCGGGCCAGCAGCTTCGTCGCGTCGAGCAGGATGCGGCCCGTCTCGATCCGCACCGGATAGGTGTCGATCCGGCCTTCGTCCGCGCCCTGCGCCTTCCCGGTGTTCAGGTCGAACACCCAGTTGTGCAGCGGGCAAGTGACCTTTTGCCCGTGCACGATCCCCTCGGCCAGCGGGCCGGCCTTGTGCGGGCAGGTGTTGGAGGCCGCGAAGACCTCCTCCACGTCCGTGCGAAAAACGGCCACGCAGCCTGCCTTGGTCTTTACGATGCGTGCGCCGCGCAGGGGGATGTCGTCCACCGCGCCTATGTCGAGCCAGTTCATTCCGCCGCCTCCAATGTCAGATCTGCGAGAGGTTCGTATTTTGTCTGAGCCTTCTTGGCCTCATCCGCCCACGGATCGCGGCGATAGATGGATTGGGAGAGTTCGAACCGCGCGACCAGTGCAGCACGCTCCTCGATATCATCGACGACCCGCTCACGCGTCCAATCGAGGCTGACCTTGTCGATCCACTTGTAGATCCGGTCGAGATATTTGGCCTGCTCGCGGTAGAGCTGGACAAAGGCGATGATGACGTCCATCGCCTCTTCCTCCGTCTCCACCTCGGCCAGGCGCTGGATTTCCTTGAGGTCCATGCCAGCGGCCCCGCCGACGCCGATCTGATATCCGCTGTCCACGCAGACGATGCCGATATCCTTGCAGGTCGCCTCCGCGCAATTGCGCGGGCAACCCGATACGCCAAGCTTGACCTTGTGCGGCGTCCAGCTGCCCCACAATGCGCGTTCAAGCCGGATGCCCAGGCCGGTGGAATCCTGCGTTCCAAAGCGGCAATGATCGGTGCCGACGCAGGTTTTTACCGTGCGCAGACCCTTGGAATAGGCGTGGCCCGATACGAGGCCCGCGCGGCCCAGATCGGCCCACATGGCGGGCAGATCCTCGCCCTTGACGCCCAGCAGGTCGATGCGCTGGCCGCCGGTCACCTTCACCGTGGGCACATTGTATTTGTCCGCCGCATCGGCGATTGCGCGCAATTCAGCCGCGTTGGTGATCCCGCCCCACATGCGCGGCACGACGCTGAAGGTGCCGTCCTTCTGGATGTTGGCGTGCTTACGCTCATTGATGAAGCGACTTTGCGGGTCGTCCTGATATTCCACCGGCCAATCTGCGATCAGATAGAAATTCACTGCCGGGCGACAGACATGGCAGCCATTGGGCGTGCTCCAGCCAAGTTCCTGCCAGACGGCGGGCTGTGATTTCAGCTCCTTGGTTCTGATAAGCAGGCGCACATCCTCATGGCTGAGATCGGTGCAGCCGCAAATCGCGGCGGATTGGGGTGCGGCGTAGTCATCGCCGAGCGTGACTTCGAGCAATTGTTCCACCAATCCCGTGCAGGTCCCGCAGGACGCACTGGCCTTGGTCGTTGCGCGCACGGCTGCCAGATCGCCTGATCCCGCCCCGATCGCATCCACGATCTTGCCTTTGCAAATGCCGTTGCAGCCACAGATTTCCGCATCAAGCGGCAAGGCTGCAACGGCTGAGAGAGGGTCCGCGGGGGAGCCCCCCTGAAAGGCCGGCCCGAAGATCAGGGTTTCGCGCATCTCCGCGATGTCTGTGCCGTCCTTGATCAGCCCGAAGAACCAGTTGCCATCCGCCGTGTCGCCATACATCACAGCGCCGACCAGCGTGTCATTCTCGATCACGAGGCGTTTGTAGATGCCGCGCGCGGGGTCGCGAAAGACGATATCCTCGCGACCTTCGCCCTCTGCGAAATCACCGGCGCTGAACAGATCGCAGCCTGTCACCTTCAGCTTAGTGGAGAGGGTTTTCTGCATGAACACCGCCTGCTGACCCATCAGCGTTTGCGCCGCGACCTTCGCCTGATCGTAGAGCGGCGCCACGAGGCCGAAGACCGCGCCGTCATGCTCGACACACTCACCCACGGCGAGGATGTCCTCGTCCGAAGTGACAAGCTGATCGTCCACATGCACGCCGCGCCCGACGGCCAAGCCTGCGTCCTTGGCAAGCGTGACGGAGGGCCGGATGCCCACCGCCATGACCAGCAGGTCGCAGGGCAATTCCTCACCCCCGTCCAGTTGCAGGGCGCGGACATGGCCGTTTTCGCCCAGAATGGCAGTGGAGTTCGCCATCAGCCGGATGGTGATGCCCTTTTTCTCCAGCGAGGTTTTGAGCAGATAGCTTGCCGCCTCGTCCAGCTGCCGCTCCATCAGGTGGCCCATGATGTGCACCACCGTGACCTCGGCACCGCGTGCGGCCATGCCGGCTGCCGCCTCCAGCCCCAGCAATCCGCCGCCGATGACGACGACGCGCTTGCCTGCGCCCGTCTCCATCATCTTCTGGGTGTCTTCCAGGTCGCGATAGGCGATCACGCCGTCCAGATCATGACCGGGCAGGGGGATGATGAATGGGTCGGAGCCGGTGCCCAGCACCAGTTTGTCATAGGGCACATCGCCGTTCGGCGCGCGCACGACCTTGGCCTCGCGGTCGATCTGCATCACACGCTCGCCAAAGCGGCAGGTCACCCCGCGCTCGACATACCAGGCCTCATCATGGGTGATGATGTCCTCATAGGTTTTCTCGCCCGACAGGACAGGGGACAGCATGATGCGGTTGTAGTTTCCGCGCGGCTCGGCGTTGAACAGGGTGATGTCCCAGTCCACGCCTGAATCCCCGTCCGCGCCTGAATCGGTGAGGTGTTCAAGCACGCGGCCCGTGGCCATGCCCGCGCCGATGATAACGAGTTTCTGTTTGCTCATATCGTTCACTCCGCTGCTACCGCCGCGGGGGCGGGTGATGTCTTCGGCTTGGTGCCGTGCTCATATTCCTTGAGGAAATCCAACACTTCCTGCCGGTAGGTGTAGTAATCGGGATGCTCCAGCAGCGCCTTGCGCGTGCGGGGACGGGGCAGATCGACCTCGGTGATCTTGCCGATGGTCGCTTGCGGACCGTTGGTCATCATCACCACGCGGTCGGCCAGCAGGATCGCCTCGTCCACGTCATGGGTCACGCAGATCGCCGTGACCTTGGTGCGGGACCAGACCTCCATCAGGACCTCCTGCAGCTCCCAACGGGTCAGGCTGTCGAGCATGCCGAACGGTTCATCCAGAAGCAGCAGCTTGGGGCTGAGCGCGAAGGCCCGGGCGATGCCGACCCGCTGCCTCATACCGTTGGAGAGGGAGCTGGCCTGCTTGTCCATCGCATCGGCCAGTCCGACCCGTTCGAGGTAGTATTCGATCACGTCCTGCCGTTCGGCGCGCGATGCACGGGGATAGACCTTGTCCACGCCGATGGCGACGTTTTCCTTCGCGCTGAGCCATGGGAACAGGTTGGGTGACTGGAAGACCACGGCCCGCTCGGGATCCGCGCCCAGCACGCCGCGCCCGTCGAGGGCGATCACGCCCTTCGAGATTTCGTTCAGTCCCGCGGCCATGGTCAGCACCGTGGACTTGCCGCAGCCCGAATGCCCGATAAGCGAGACGAACTCCCCCTTGCGAAGCTTGAGGTTGAAATCCTCGACCACCGTAAGCGGCCCCTTCGGGGTGGGATAAACCTTGTGCACCTGCGAGAAATCGACATAGCGCTCGGTCACGCCGGAGGCACCGGCAGTCGCCACCGCGCTGGGCAACCCGTGGATCGGGGTTACGCTGGGCAGGGTCCGGGTTTCCTCGATCTTCGCCTCTATGCCCACGTCCACAAGGTAGGATGTGACCTGCGCGCGCAACGCCTTGAACGTTTCATCGCTGTTCATCGCGATGCGGTCGCGCGGGCGGGGAATGGTGACGCTCACCGGCTCCCCCAAGGTTCCGTCGGGGTTGAGCGGCACGATACGATCGGCCAGCAGAATGGCTTCGTCCACGTCATTGGTGATGAGGATGCAGGTCTTCTTGTCCTGCTCCCAGATATCGAGGATCTCATCCGCCAGATTGGCCCGCGTCAGCGCATCGAGCGCCGAAAGCGGCTCATCGAGCAGCAGCATTTCAGGGTCCATGGCCAGCGCACGAGCGACGGAGACGCGCTGACGCATCCCGCCTGACAGTTCGGCCGGGCGGCGCGTCGCCGCGTGGCTCAGACCCACCATTTGGATATAGTGATCTGCCTTGGTTGTCTTTTCGGCCTTGGAAAGCTTGGGATAGACCGCCTCCACCGCGAGCATCACATTGCCTTGCACCGTCAGCCACGGCATCAGCGAATAGGACTGAAAGACCAATCCCCGCTCCGGCCCCGGCCCGGTGATCGGCGCGCCTTTGAAGGTGACGGTGCCGCTGTCGGGGGATTCCAGTCCCGCGATGAGGTTCATGAGGGTGGATTTGCCGGTGCCCGAGAAGCCGAGGATCGCGACGAATTCGCCCTCCGCCACATCGAGGGAGATGTTTTTCAACACCTCCACCCGATGGGCGCCCCCTCCAAACCCCTTGGAAACATTTTCGAATGTCAGGATACCCATCGCGCTCACCGATTTTTCGAGAAGGTGAAGAGCGATTGCAGCGCATACATCACCCGGTCGAGCAGGAAGCCGATGATCCCGATGGTGAAGACCGCCACCATGATCTTGGCCAGGCTCGACGATGACCCGTTCTGGAACTCGTCCCAGACAAATTTGCCGAGGCCGGGGTTCTGGGCAAGCATCTCCGCCGCGATCAGCACCATCCAACCCACACCGAGGCTGAGCCGCAAGCCGGTGAAGATCAGCGGCAGCGACGAGGGCAACACCAGCTTGGTGATCTTGGTCCAGGTGTTCATCTTGAGCACCTTGGAAACGGAGACGAGATCCTTGTCGATGGAGGCCACGCCAAGCGCCGTATTGATCAGCGTCGGCCAAAGCGAACACAGCGTCACGGTGATCGCGGAGACGAGGAACGATTTCGCGAACAGACCGTCATTCGTGGTGTAAACCGCCGAGACCACCATGGTGACGATGGGCAGCCAGGCAAGCGGGCTGACCGGCTTGAAAATCTGGATCAGCGGGTTCAGGGCTGCATTTGCCGTCGCCGACAGGCCCGCGGCGATGCCCAGAGGCACTGCGATGGCCGTGGCAATCAGAAAGCCGAAGAACACCGTCTGGATTGAGGTCCAGATCTGCTGGTAATAGCTGGGTGCGCCGGTATAGGGCACATCGCGCACGTCCTCGGGGCGACCCGCCTCGATCATGCGTTGGTTGCGGGCATCGACCTGGGTCTGGAACTGCTCGGCGCGTGCGGCCTTGGCGCGCGCATCTTCGTGCAGGTTGACGGCTTCCTCCCACACTGCGCCCGGACCGGGGATCGCGCCCAGCGAGGTCTGCACCGTGGGGGCCAGCGTGGCCCACATCATCAGGAAGGCGGCAATGGCCAGAAGCGGCACGCCAAGCTGTCGCCAGATCTCGCCCATCTGCGCGCGGGGATTATCGCCCGCTGCCGCCTTGAAAACAGGGGTCAGCCAGGCAAGGCCCAGAACCTGCAGCCATTTATCCACGGCGTTGATGCGCGTGAAAAGACGGGCGCGCCGCGCCGTGCGGGCGGCCTCGATCTCGACTTGTGGGTCGGCGGTGATCATCGTTCAAATACCTTCCGGCTCAAGGGGACAGGTCCGGGCCAGCGGTGCGGCCCGGACACGCAGCGGGCCTTAGCCCTGCACTTCATCGCCAACGACGCGCTGATCGCCGTGCAGACCTATGGGCAGGCTGTCGAGATAGGCGTTCGGTGCACGACCGTCATAGGGAATGCCGTCGATGATATCGGCCGCAGGTGTCGGCGCGCGGTAGCCATCGGTGTCCCATGGGAAGTCCGCCTCATCTGCCAGACCGTCGTCCACCAGGGAGCGTGCGGCCTCAAGATAGATGTCGGGGCGATAGACTGAGCGGGCGACCTCATCATACCAGCTGTCGGGCTGCTGCTCGGCGATCTGACCCCAGCGGCGCATCTGGGTCAGATACCAGACCGCGTCGGAATAATAGGGATAGGTCGCATTGTAGCGGAAGAAGACGTTGAAATCGGGAATGTCGCGCACGTCGCCCGGCTCGAACTCGAACGTGCCGGTCATGGAGGCGGCAATCACCTCTGCATCGGCGCCGACATAATCCGGGCGGCTGAGGATCTGGACCGCTTCCTCCCGGTTGGCGTTGTCATCCGCGTCGAGCCACATCGCGGCCCGGATCAGGGCGCGGGTGACGGCCAGGGTCGTGTTGGGGTTTTCCTCCACGAACTCGGCGGACATGCCGAAGACCTTCTCGGGGTTGTTGCGCCAGAGCTGGTAATCGGTGATGACCGGCACCCCGATTCCCATGCGCACGGCCTGCTGGTTCCACGGCTCACCCACGGCGTAGCCGGAGATCGTGCCAGCCTCCAACGTGGCGGGCATCTGCGGCGGCGGGGTGACGGAGAGATATGCATCCGCTCCGATCTGGCCGGTGATGTTATCGGGGGAGTAGTAGCCGGGGCTGATCCCGCCTGCGGCCAGCCAGTAGCGCAGCTCGTAATTGTGGGTGGAGACAGGGAACACCATGCCCATGTTGAACGCTTCCCCGCGCGCGTTGAAATCCTCGATCACCGGGATCAAAGCCTCGGCGCTGATCGGGTGCTGGGGGCGTCCATCCTCCATCGAGGGGACGTGCGGGCGCATCATTTCCCACACCTCGTTTGAGACGGTGATGCCGTTGCCGTTCAGGTCCATCGAGAAGGGCGTGACGATATGCGCCTCGGTTCCGTAGCCGATCGTGGCGGCGAGCGGTTGGCCCGCGAGCATATGCGCGCCCTGAAGCTGACCGTCGATCACGCCATCGAGCAGAACCTTCCAGTTGGCCTGCGCCTCAAGGGTCACGAACAGGCCCTCATCAAAGAAATAACCCTGCTCGTAGGCAACCGCGAGGGGCGCCATGTCAGTCAACTTGATGAACCCGAAGGTCAGGATATCGGTCTCAAGCTCCAGCATTTGGGCAAAGCTGGGGGAGCCGATGCCTGTGGTCGCGGCCAATGCAATGAGCAGTTTCTTCATGGAGATTCTCCGAAACGTTGGTGGATCGCCCGATCCGTCGGGCAATAAAAAAAGCCGCCGACACGCCTCGCCCGGGAGTGGGCAAACGTGTCGAGCGGCTTTGCTCTGATACTGCCCTGCTACCGGGCGAATTTCGTGCCGGAGGCGCCATTGCCTTCCAACACCTTCATTAAACCGACAGGACTTCGCAGTCGCAACAGAAAAATGCACCTATGCGTGCATCTTACCTGAATTGTATAATTTATGGGCGAAAATTGGGGCTTGATTGATCGCTATTTAAGCAGCGGCTCGAAAATCTCACCGTTAAAGAAGCAGTCGCGCGGCAGAATCAGGCGGCCCGCGCGGGAGGCGACAGGCGTATCCTCGCTCAGGGCACCTTCCAGTTTTGCGGATGCGCCGGGCAGATCAGCGCCGGTGTTCGCCATCGCAGCACGATAAATATCACTGCGAAAGGTTGAGCGCGCCTTTTCCGCCGCCTGATCCGGGTCGAGGCCGACGCGATTGGCAAGGCGCGAGGCGATCCATTCAGCCTGACTGCGCCACGGAAAATTCGCGGCACCCCGGTGGAACTCGACAAACCCCGACGTGCGCCGCATCGTACCATCGGGAGACGTCACGAAAGTACCGCTGAGGGCACGATCCAGAAGTTCGGCAGGCAGGTTCAGCCATTGCGAGCGCGAGAGAAGCTCCGTCGCCAATGCGCGCGAAGATGGATTGGCCAGCCAACGCCCCGCCCGCCACAGCGCGCGGATCAGTGCCTGCACGACCCGAGGTTCCTGCTCAATCCAGGCGTCGCGCACCGCCAGCACCTTTTCCGGCGCGAAGGCCCAGATGCGTGAGCAGGGCAACAGCAGCTCCCCGACGCCGCTTTCCACGGAATGGCTGCCCCATGGCTCACCTACGCAAAAGGCGTCGATCTCTCCCGCACGGATTGCTTCACCCATGTGAGGAGGGGGCACAACGCGAACGATCAGCCCCTCGGGCGCGGGCATGCCGAGCGCCTTGAGCCAGTAATAGACAAGCTCCGCATGCATGGAGAACGGAAACGGTACCCCGATGCGCAATGGCTTGTCCGCCGCCGCGATCAGCGCGCGGCCCGCATCCCACGCGTCGTCAAAACCGAAACTGTGCCCCTGATCGCGCAGGCGCGCGGCCAACGCGCGGCTTACACCGATCACATTGCCGTTCACGCTGAGCACCGAAACCGCCGACAGCTTTTCCTCGACACCGCCAAGGCCAAGGGCGGCGGCCACCGGCACGGGGGCGAGCATGTGCGCGGCATCGACCCGGCCGAGCCGCAGCATATCGCGCAAGGCAGACCAGGACGGCGCCCGCGACAGGGTCAGATCCAGCCCTTCCTCATGCGCGTAGCCCATTTCGTGGGCGATAATCAGCGGGGCCGCGTCTATCAATGGAATGAAGCCGAGCGACACGGGATGGCTTCTCATGATAGCAGTCCCGCCGCAGTGACCAGAGCGGCAGCGATGTCAGCCAATCGTTTGCCTTGATCCATGGCCGCTTTGCGCAGAATGGCGTAGGCCTCGTCCTCATCGACGCCGCGGGCCTTCATCACCATGCCCTTGGCGCGGTCGATCAATTTGCGTTCCTCCAGCGCCTTCTTGGTTTCGGCCAGTTCTGTGCGCATCCGCTGGAACATGCGAAAGCGCGCGATGGCCGCGTCCAGAATGGGTTTGAGCCGCTGCGGTTGCAGCCCGTCCACCACATAGGTCGACACGCCCGCCTCGATCGCCGTGTCCGACAGGCCCTCGTCTGAGCGGTCGACGAACATCGCCACCGCACGTTCCATCGGGTCGGAGGCTATGGCAAGCTCTTCGAGCATATCGCGGGAGGGGTTTTCGATGTCGATCAACACCACATCGGGCGACAGCGCCTTGATCTGTCGGGCAAGCCCGGTGCGTGAGCCGAGCACGTGGATCTCATAATCCCCCGCCTCACGCAGCGCATCGACGATGACGAGCGCACGCTCGCGATCCTCCTCGACGACAACGATGGATAAATTCTGAGCCATGAGGGTAAAAGTAGCCATGCTGCGCGCGCGAAGTAAAGGTGCAAGTGCGAAGCCGCAAGGGTTGCACGCGCGGTCTGAATCGTGGTTGCGGATTTCACGCCCTCGGACAGGTCAGCGCATCTTCAGTTGCCCAAAGTTATGCTGACCGGTCCGACAGACAGGGAGTTGGAAGGAATCGGTTCGATATCGCGCAGCCCCTTTATCAGGGCGATTGCTGCGGGCGATGTTCCGGGCAGAAAGTGATTTCCGCCCCTGTTCCCCAGCCCGGTCATATCAATTGTGGAAACTCCGAGTTCATCAAGCTGATCGAGATCCTCAACGGAGCCAAGCTTCTCCGCCCCCCCCGAAATACCGGAGGAAAGGAGCAGCAGTCGGTCGTTGCGCGCTACCGCGACAATGAAGGGCTGCGGAGGTTCTCCCAATGCGCGAATCTGGGACCGAAACAGATCCAGATCGATATCGGGTGAGATCAATGCGATAGAGGCCAGATTGTCGAGCATATCGCGCCCGCCGCTCAGTGCGATTTGCCGCAAGCTTTCCATGATCAGATGGCATCCCATCGAGTGGCCGACGAGGGATACCTTTAGCCCATCTTCTTTCAGAAGCGCCGTAAGCAAAGTAGCAAGAGCATCGCGCGCAATGAGCACGCTGTCGCGATCATAGGCGTATTCCAGGGGATCCCCGGCCGACGGCCAGGCAAAGTGGATCTGTGGCCCCCGCATCTCGTAATCCCAGGCGATCTGGGCGTGACGATAGGCGGCTTCGGCGAAATTGTTGTTGTAGCCATGGACGAACAGCACCGTTTCTTCATCGGACTGTGCCGCAGCGGTCCGCGCGGCCTGGATGAGAGCGTCGATATCCGGCATGGTGTCCGCGCTGGTAAGAGCGAAGTGCCGGGCGGGATCGACGAAGCGCACGGGCGGCCATTCTATTTTTCCAGGCTGGTGGGTCGGCGGGATCGAGATCGCGAGCCGGGCAAATTCCATCTCCTCCGCCCGGGCTTTGCCATAGGCGATCGGCGCAGGGTCGGCGACACGTGCCGTGGCGACCAACAGTTCCTGAATGCCCGCCGCGACGTCGGATTGCGGCGCGACGGAAAAACTGCCCCGCGGTGTGCATCCGGTCAGCGCGGCCGCGCCTGCAAGCGTGAGGAAACGACGGCGGTCGCAGAGGGATATGTTCACAGGACAACCTCGTTCAGGCGGATGGTTCGGAGACAGATTTGTATACGCGCACGTGCAGCATTGCCAGCGCGTGCAATATGTGTCGGCATCACGAATGCGCAACTGCATTTCATGGATCTGGTTCCTCGAAAGACGGCTCTCGAACCAGGCTTCGGATCCTCTGGCCTATCTGTTCACGGAAAAACCGTATCGGAAGCAGGTCGGCCGCCACCTGGCGATAGTAGATGTTGACCGGCATGTCCCAAAGCGGCTCCTCCAAGCGAAGTTCGCTCAGTCCAACACGGCAGGCCGAACGGGCCAGCGGCGAAATCAGCACCGCCACCATGTCCGACGCGCGCACCAGCGAGGTCAGCGCTGCGGCTGAATTCGTGCGGATCGCGATCTTCGGTGCTGGCAGATTGCGCAAGGCCATGTAATGTTGCGAAAGGTGGAAGAAACCTTCGTCTTCGTAAAATCCTGCCCAGGACCACGCGGCCAGATCGGAGGGTGTCACCCGGTCCATCCGTGCCAGGGCGTGGTCGCTGTCCGCCACTGCCCGCATGGGCAGATTGGCGATGAATTCGGTTTCGATTTCGTGCGAGTTGAGCGCCGGGATCGACCCGGCCGCAAGAAACACGTCGATCTCACCAGCAAGGAAAAGCCCGGCAAGTTGATCCCCCACGCCGGTAATCATGTCGATCGTCATCCCGGCGAACTGTGCCTGCAAGTCGATCAGGACATCGGGCAGAACCGTCGTGGTCCAGGCAACCCCGGCCCCCAATCGCAGGCGGCTCAGTTTGCCCTCTCCCATGGCGGCGACTTCCTCCCTCGCGAGCCGCGCGCCCTGCTGGATGCTGATGGCGTAGCGATACAGCACCTCACCCGCTGCGGTGGGGGAAACCCCGCGCGGTTGCCTGCGAAACAGTTCCGCGCCGAATTCGTCCTCCAGTTGGCGCAGGCTCATGCTGAGCGCGGGCTGGGAAATTCCAATCTGCGCCGCGGCATGCGCGATGTTGCCGCTTTCGTAGACCGCGACGAAATGAAGTAGTTTGCGAGTTACGAGAGGGTTTATCATCAATAAATATTACTTATACCAACGCTGAAAATATATACTTTTCTTTACTCATACACCGTGAGACCGTTCCCGCAAGGGGGACAGATGCGCACGATTTTCGTACTTTTCGACAGCTTGAACCGGAGCGCGTTGGGCGCTTATGGCGGCACATCCGTCAAAACACCGAATTTCGACCGGTTTGCCGAACGAGCCATGACCTTCGACCGGCATTACGTCGGATCGTTGCCATGTATGCCAGCGCGTCGCGACCTGCACTCCGGGCGGCTGAATTTCACGCATCGCAGCTGGGGGCCGCTGGAACCGTTCGACAATTCCTTCGCTGAGATCCTCAAATCCAACGGCACCTATAGCCACCTGATCAGCGATCACCTGCATTATTTCGAGGATGGCGGTGCGGGGTTTCACACGCGTTTCAACAGCTGGGACTTCGTCCGCGGGCAGGAATACGATCCCTGGGTCGCCATGGTGAAACCGCCCCTGGATCGCTTTCGTGAGATGTATGACGCGCGTCACTATCCGATAACCCGTGATAGCAAGCGTTTTCAGTCAATGGTCAACCGTGAAACGATCCGGGATGAGGCCGATTTTCCCGGGCCGAAATGCTTCGCGTCAGGGTTCGAGTTTCTCGACAGGAACCGCGAGGCCGATGACTGGCTGCTGATGTTGGAATGCTTCGACCCGCATGAGCCCTTTCACGCCCCCGCCGACTATCACGACGCCTATGTTGAGGCGGCGGGCAAGGTTCTGGACTGGCCGCGCTACGAACGCGTGGCGGAAAACCCGGAAGAGATCGAAACGATCCGCGCCAATTACGCGGCACTTGTGGCGATGTGCGATGCCTATTTCGGCAAGTTGCTGGATTATCTGGACCGCCACGAGATGTGGGAGGACACGGCGCTGATCCTGACCACGGATCATGGCTTCCTGTTGTCGGAGCATGACTGGTGGGGCAAATGCCGAATGCCCTATTACGAAGAAGTCAGCCACATCCCGTTGATGATCCATGACCCGCGCTTTCCACAGGCGGCGGGGCAGCGGACCGATGCGTTGACCCAGACAATGGACCTGATGTCGACGCTTCTTGGGCTGCACGATGCGCCAGTGCCGCCCGAAGCCCGCTCGCATGATCTGGCGAATGTGCTGGCACTACCCGCCGCCGGTGGTCGCGATGTCGCGGTGTTTGGCGTTTTCGGGGGGCCGATCGGGATGACGGACGGTCAGCATGTCCTTTACCATTACCCCGCCGACTGGCGCGCGCCGGGACTGCGCGAATACACGCTGGCGCCACAGCACATGAACGGCCCGTTTTCGGTCGCGGAGTTGAAGACGGCGGAACTCTCGCAGGGGTTCGACTTCACCAAGGGCGTGCCGCTTTTGTCGATTGCCGCTCTGCCGGACGCGCCCCGCGTGCCGATGAATGACGGTCTGGGCTTCGACGATGTCGGCACACGTCTTTACGATCTGGTCGAAGATCCTGACCAGGAGTGCCCCATCGACGCCCCGGACATCGTTGCGCGCCTGCGGGCGCAAGCTATCGCGGTTCTACAAGACCACGACACGCCCGAGGAGGTGTACCGCTGGTACAACCTCGACGTTTCCACACAGATCAAAAAAAGGGAGGAACTACATGACACTGTTTAACAAGATTGCAGCCGTCGCGCTCAGCGCCACGGTACTGGCCAGCCCCGCGCTGGCCGAATTCCCTGAACGGAATATCGAGAACATATACCCCTGGGCGCCCGGCGCGACCATGGCGGCGAGCCAGGTGATCGCCGACGCGATGGGGGGTGAGCTTGGCGTCAACATTTCGGTCGTCTCAACTCCGGGCGCTGGCGGTGTGAAGGCGTTCGAGACGGCGATGTCACGCCCGGCGGACGGCTACACGATCTTCGACGGCTATGTCGCACCTCTCGTCTTGCAGCCGATGCAGGGCAACGCGGACTGGAGCTATACGGATTTCACGCCGCTGTGGTCCGCCACCTCCAACGCCTTCGCCATTGCCGTGCGCGCGGATGAGGACCGCTTCGAGGATCTGCCTGCGCTGCTCGATTATGCGGCTCAGAATCCGGGCGATCTGCGCTATTCGCCGGGCAATGCCGGGGCGCTGCCGCATATGGTGGTGGCCAAGGTCATGCAGAACAGCGACGCCGTCGCACAACTTGTCCCCTACCCGGAAATCGACAACGCGGTCCGCGATCTGCGCAGCGGCATCCTCGACTTCATTGTGATCAATCCGGGGGTCTACACCGTCAACAAGGACAGCGTGAAGATTCTCGGCGTCCTCTCGACCCTCGAACGGTCGTCCGAGACCTATGGCGGTGCGCCGCTGATCGGGTCGTTCGGGCTGGACATGGGCATGACCGATCTGTCCCCGATGGGCTGGAACTGGTGGCTCGTGCGCAGCGACACGCCCGAAGACGTGGTTGCCACCCTGCGTGAGGCCATGGGCACGGTGATGAACGACGAGGAAACACAGAACCGGCTTCTCGAAATGGGCTATGTGCCGACGCTGTTCTCCCCCGAGCAGTATGAGGAGATTGTCGGCCCGGTCGCGGACCAGTTGCAAGGCGGCATCGACGCCATCGCGTGGGAGAAGGAGCAACTCGACAACATGTAAGTTGTGGCGTGGCCGCCGCGTCTGAGGGAGGAGGAAATCATGCGTCTACGGGCTTATTCCTATGACTGGATCGTGTGGGGGCTGTTTCTGGCGCTGCCACTCGTCATTTTCTGGCAGGCCGCCACCTCACTCGAAGAACAGGGCGTGGCCGGCGGCGGCCCGATGGAAAACGCCGCCAGCTTTCCAAGGCTGATCGCTTGGTTGCTCCTCGGCCTCGCGGCGGTGAACGGGGTTCGCATCGCGCTTTGCCGCATTTCCGCGCCGTCCCCGCTGGCGCCGACGCCCACGACGCGGCTGGCCTGTGTCGTGACGGCGGTCTTCGTCGCCTACCTGCTCTTGCTGCCGTGGCTGGGGTATCACCTCGCCACACCGGTCATGATGGCGACGACGATGATGTTGCTCGGACTCTCGATCCCCGTCGCAGTCGCGGGCGGGGTGGCGATATCCCTGCTCGTGGCGGCGGTGTTCCAAGGGCTGCTGAACGTCGTGCTGCCGGTCGGTCTCTTCGAGATCACATTGTTCGGCTGACCGGATGCTCGATCTTCTCATTCAGGGTGCGCCGCTGTTCTTCACGTGGCAGGCGGTGCTGCTGACAGCGGCGGGGATTGTCGCCGGCCTGTTCATCGGAGTCCTGCCCGGGTTGGGGCCGCTGATGGGCATCGTTCTGATGCTGCCGGTGGCATTTCACCTGCCGCCGATTCCGGCGATGGGGATGCTGATCGCGATCTATGTCGGCGGATCGGCCGGCGGTTCGATCTCGGCTATCCTGCTGCGGATCCCGGGCACGCCCCTGGCCGCTGCCACGCTGTTCGACGGCTACCCGATGGCGCAGAAGGGCCGGTCGCAGGATGCTATCGGGCTGTCGATCATCGCTTCGTCGCTGGGCGGGCTGCTCGCCGGTTGCGTGCTATTGTTTTTCTCTCCTCTTCTTGCGGCGTTCGCGCTGCGCTTCGGCCCGCCGGAATATGCGGCGATGGCGCTCTTCGGGCTTCTGACCATCGCGATCGTATCCGAGGGTTCGACGATCAAGGGGATGGTCACGGGGGCCTTCGGACTGGCCATCGCTACGATGGGCACGGATGAGTTCACCAACGCCTATCGGTTCACCTTCGGAAATTTCAATCTGACGAGCGGCCCGCATATCGTTCCCGTTGTGGTCGGCCTGTTCGCGCTCTCCGAGGTCTTCGTGCAGATCGAAGGCGGCGACCTTACCGCCAGCCCGAAGATCCAGCGGCTCAGGGTCTCGTTCCGGGCATTGCGGCTGATCCTGGCGCATAAGGTCAACCTCGTCCGCTCGGCGCTGATCGGCACGTTCATGGGCGCCATTCCGGGCGCTGGCGGGGATGTCAGCGCCTTTGTTTCCTACGCCGTTGCGCGCCGTCTTGCAGGGCCGGACGAAGGGTACGGTGAGGGCGCGGAGGGCGGTGTCGTCGCGACCGAGGCGGCCAATAATGGCTGCTGCGGTGGCGCGCTGATCCCCGCCCTGTCGCTTGGCATCCCCGGCGACGCCTCGACAGCCGTTTTGCTGGCGGCGCTTTTTCTTCTGGGGTTCTTTCCCGGGCCGGAGTTGTTCCAGTACAACGCGGACATCGCGGGGGGCATCTTCATCGCCTATCTCATCGGGAATGTCGTGCTGCTGATCGCCGGGATCGTGCTGGTCCCGTTCTTCGGCAGCGTGCTGAAGCTACCTAAGGCGTGGCTGCTGCCCGCCGTGATCCTACTTTCGACGATGGGGACATACGCGTTGCAGAACTCGGTCTTCGATCTGTGGGTCATGCTGGTGTTCGGGGCGGTCGGCTATCTGTTGCGCCGCGCAAATTATCCGCTTCCGCCGATCATCATCGGCATGATCCTCGGCTCCGTGTTGGAGAACAACCTTCGCCGGTCGCTGCTGATCTCACGCGATGGGTTGCAGATCTTCATTGACCGCCCGATCAGCGCGACGATCCTGGGGATGACCGGGGTGTTGCTGGTCTATGTCGTCATCACGCTGATCCGTGGCGCGCCGAAAGCTGCGAAGGACGAAGAGTCGTCGGATTGATTTTCTTCTCAGGTGAAGCGGAGTTCTTTGGCTTCGCGCTGCAATCGCTTGCCGTATGTTACTTTATAAAATTACAATGAGATTAAGGAATGGAGGTTTTGCCGATGCGAAAGCACGCCGCCTTGCGGCAGTCAGATGTACTCAGCGTGCTGCAAAGGCACGACAAACCTATGACTGCGTATGAAATCCTGGGTCGGATGAAGACGGATGAGCCGGATCTGGCGGCACCGACAATCTACCGTGCACTTGCGGCTTTGACGGACCAGGGGCGTGCGCATCGGCTCGAATCGATGAAATCATTTGTTCCATGCCGCTGCGAGCATGCGGACTCTTTGCCCGTTCTGGCCGTTTGCGAGGATTGCGGAGCGGTCGAGGAGCAGGACGGATCACCTCTGCTGTCCGGCCTGCGGGAAATCTCCTCTCGCATCGGGTTCGCCGGAGCGCGTCATATCATCGAAATCCAGGGACAGTGTCGTGACTGTGCTTAACATCTGAAAGACGGAGCATCTGATTATGAGAAAACTTTCCTGTCTCCTGCTGGCAACCTGCATGACCACGCCCTTGTCCGCGCAGGAAACACGCCAACTCGATGCGCATGAGCATGGTGTCGGTCAGCTTGACATCGCGATAGATGGCGACAGGGTCGCGATGGAGCTGCACGCACCCGGCGCGGATATCGTGGGGTTTGAGTATGCGGCGAATGGTGATGAAGACCGCGCCGCGGTGGATGCCGCTGTGACGCGCCTCTCCAAACCTCTTGATCTGTTTGTCCCGTCGGCGGACGCTGCCTGCAGTGTGATACGCGCCAGTGCTGAACTGGAAGCTGAGGACGCGCATCATGATGACGAGCACGACGAGCATGACGAGCATGACGAGCATGACGGAGCGGATCACGAAGGGGAAGTGGGTCATACGGAATTCCATGCGGAATATCTGCTGGAATGCGCGGGTCCGGCGGCCTTCAATGAGATCACATTTGCCTATTTCGAGACGTTTCCAAACGCGATGAAGCTGGAGGTGCAATTAATTTCAGACACCGGCGCCACATCGTTTGACGTTGATCGAGCCGAACCGACGCTCGATTTAAACACCACGCGCTGATCCTTGGACATCATGGCAATATGAACTCCGCCCCAATCTTGGAACTGCACGATGTTCACTACCGTTGGCCGGGGCGAGCGTCCTTTGCGCTCAACGTTCCGGATTTCGCGGTGCGAGCGGGCGAAACGGTCCTGCTGCTTGGTGAAAGCGGGTCAGGAAAATCGACGCTTCTGTCACTGATCTGCGGAACGGTGACGGCGCAGTCCGGTGTCGTTCTGGTGCAGGGTGAGAATCTCGCGAAGCTTACAGCAGCGGGGCGCGACCGATTTCGGGCCGAGCATATCGGAGTGATCTTTCAGCAATTCAATCTGCTGCCCTTCGGCAGTGTGCTGGACAACATCCTTCTGCCCCTCAGGTTCGCGCCCGAACGCAGGGCGAGAGTCGCGGATCCGAAAACGCAGGCTGAGCAGTTGATCCGAAGTCTGGGCTTGCCGGCAGAGCTTGTGCAGGCCCGGGCGGGGAAGCTGAGTGTCGGGCAGCAGCAGCGGGTCGCGGCGGCGCGTGCCCTGATCGGCAACCCGTCGCTGATCATCGCTGATGAACCGACTTCGGCATTGGATGCTGCGACCCAGGCCACGTTCCTCGAACTGCTGTTTGCTCAATCGCGCGCGAACGGAACATCCTTGCTGATGGTCAGCCACGATGCGCGTCTGGCGGATCACTTCGACCGCGTCGTTGAAATGTCCCAGATCGTTCGTATGCAAGAGGTGGTGACATGATCCTGCGACTTGCCATGGGGTCATTGATGGCGCGGGCGCTGACGGTCGGGATGACGATCCTTGCCATCGCCCTATCGGTCGGTCTGTTTCTGGGGGTTGAGAAGGTGCGCACCGGCGCGAAGGCCAGCTTCGCCGACACCATATCCGGCACGGACCTCATCGTGGGTGCCCGTTCCGGCTCCGTGCAGCTTTTGCTCTATTCAGTGTTTCGGATCGGCAATGCCACGAACAATATGACGTGGGAGAGCTATCAGGACATCGCGGCACGACCGGAGGTGGACTGGATCGTGCCGATCTCACTGGGCGACAGCCATCGTCAGTTCCGGGTGATGGGGACGACGTCCACTTTTTTCGAACGTTATAAATATCGCTCCGGCCAATCGCTCGACGTGGCGGAGGGTGCGATCATGTCCGACCTGTTCGATACGGTGATCGGGGCGGATGTGGCCGCCACACTGAGATACGAAGTCGGAGATCCGATCGTGGTGGCACACGGCCTGGCATCCTTTTCAGAGCATGAAAATCAACCCTTCCAAGTGTCGGGCATTCTGAAAAAGACCGGCACACCGGTCGATCGGACTGTGATCGTGAGCCTTGAAGCCATCGAAGCGATTCATGTCGATTGGCGCAGTGGTGCGCAAATTCCGGGACAGGTTACATCTGTCGATACGATCCGGCAAATGCAATTGAGGCCACAGGCCGTGACCGCAGCATTGATCGGTGTCGAGAGCCGCCTGCAAATCTTCGGCTTGCAACGTGCGATCAACGAATATGGTGAGGAACCCCTTCTGGCGATCCTGCCCGGCGTTGCGCTGCAAGAGTTATGGCAGATCGTCGGTATTGCCGAAGTGGCGCTGATCGGCGTATCGGCAATGGTCGTCGTGACGGCTCTCATCGGTATGATGGCAACGATATTTTCCAGTCTTAACGAGCGGCGCCGCGAGATGGCGATCTTTCGAGCAATAGGCGCGCGGCCGGCCGTCATTTTCGGTATGCTGGTTTTGGAGGCCTCACTCATGGCTGCGTTCGGTGCCGTTCTGGGCCTTGGACTGCTTTATCTCGGCCTGTTTGTCGCGCAACCGATGATCGACAGTGCATTCGGACTGTGGTTGCCGATTGATCCGCCATCAATCCGGGAGGTGTGGATTTTGAGCGGAGTGATGGCGGCTGGCGTAATCGTGAGCTTGCTTCCCGCCATGCGCGCCTACCGTCTGTCATTGGCCGATGGTATGATGGTCAGAATTTGAAGGGGAGGGGGGCCACTGTGAACATTTCACGTCGCACACTGATCTTGTCTGCTGCGCCCGGCGCGCTGGTTCCGTCAACCGCCTTCGCTGCGACCCCTCTGGAGATCACATGGGATGATCTGATCCCCCCCGGTGTTCCTTACTCCGAAATCATCGGGGAGGGGGAGCTGGATGAGGAAAACGATTACTGGCGACCGATCTTCGATGCCAACGCCACCAGGCTGAACACGGCGCTCGATGGTGCCTATATCAAAATGCCTGGATATATCATCCCTCTCGATCTGACCGCTGACGGTGTGACCGAATTCGTGCTCGTGCCCTATGTAGGGGCCTGCATCCATACGCCGCCGCCGCCGCCGAACCAGCTTGTGTTTGTCACGACCTCCACCCCATGGCCGGGCGACAAGCTGTGGGATGCGGTCTGGGTAACGGGGCACATGCGCCACCAGTTGCAATCAACCGAGGTCGCTGAAACCGGCTACGCCCTGACTGCCGAAGAAATGGAGGTCTATGTATGGTGAATTCCCGGATGGATCGCAGGTGCTTCCTTGCTGCTCTCGGCGCGCTTTCTCTGCTTCCGCAGTATGTGCGGGCGGAGGAGTATATAGATATCGACTGGTCGGACCTGCTGCCCGAGGGCGATACGGTACTGCCCCCGGCGCTACAGGCTCTGGGCGCACACGATCAATCCGCGTTGCCGAGCCAACAGCGCGCATCAAGTGGTGTGCGGACGGACTGGAACGGTCAGATCATCAGGCTGCCGGGATTCATCGTGCCACTTGAATATTCCGGCAGTGGCGTGACGACGTTCATCCTCGTTCCGTTTGTGGGCGCGTGTGTGCACGTGCCGCCGCCCCCCGCAAATCAACTGGTGCTTGTCACGACACAGACGCCTTACGAGGCTCAGGGCCTGTTCGAGCCTGTGAACGTCATCGGGATGTTCGGTACATCGGCCACCGTGACTCAACTGGCAGAGATTGGATATGCCCTGTCGGCAGACCGGATCGAACCGTTCCCGCTTCAGAGTTGGGCGCGGTGACCTATGAAACTGGTGGCGTGCGGCAGGGCGGGGGCCGAGGGCAGTCACGTTCGCTTCGGCCCTTTCGGGAATGTGGATTAGTTGGTTAGCCGTGACCGTAGAGTTCAGCATTATCATGCGCGCGGTCCTGATGCTCGAACTCCAGACTTGAATGGTTGATGGCAAAGCGGTCACGCAGGCGATCCTTGATTTCTCGCTTCACAGTCTCGATGCGCGACCAGGCCTCCGCCGTCAGGACGACGTGGCAATCAAGCGCTGTCTCATGCTCCTGCATTTGCCATAGATGAACATGGTGCACGTCGCTTACGCCTTCGACGCTCCGCACTGTTTCCACCACCTTGCTGCCATCCATCTCTGGCGGGCTGCCCAGCATCAGTGTTCGGATCGGACCGCCGATTTCGGTGAAGGCCAGCCACAATATATAAACCGCGATACCGATGGTTATCGCCGGATCGACCCAGCGCAGATCGTAGAGAATGATCAGCGTCCCCCCGACGATAACCGCGATCGAGGCGAGCGCGTCCGACAGGTTGTGCAGAAAGAGTGCGCGGATGTTCACGCTGTCCTTTTGCATCGACCAGGTAAGCCAGGCCGTCAGGCTGTCCACGACCAACGCGACGGTGCCGAGTATCACGACCGTCCAGCCTTGCACCTGGGGCGGGTCGATCATGCGCATCCCACCTTCGTAGATCAGATAGAAGCCGATGAGGATCAGCGTCGTGTAATTGATCAGGGCGGCCACGATCTCGATCCGGCCATAGCCGAAGGTCATGTTTTCGTCCGCTGGCCGCCGCGCAATCTTACGCGCTGCGAAGGCGATTACCAACGACGCCATGTCAGAGAAATTGTGCAGCGCATCGGCAATCAGGGCGAGGCTGCCGGACAGGATACCGCCGATGATTTGCGCGACGGTCAGAAGCGCGTTCGCCCAGATCGCGACGGAGACGCGCCGGTCGCCTGATTGCGCGCTGATATGCGCGTGGCCGTGGTCATGCGGCATTTCGTGCCTCCTTCGCGTAGCGGTGCTCGTTATGAAACGCGGCGGTATGTCGAACGTTCCGAAGCTGGGCGCAATGCGGGCTTACTGGTTAGAAGCGCCGCACCGGCCCATTCGACCAGCGTTTTCTGGCCCGGCAAACAAGGATGGTTCGACCGCTTTGCCCGCTCAAGGCATATTGCAGCATATCCGGGGCCAGTTTCAACCGCCTCAGTCGAGGTGAGAATCTTAATTGACACTATATCAATAAATACTGTATGCCCGTTTAACCCAAGGAGGACAGAGTGCAGAATCAAACCGTAAAGCCGTTGGCAGGATTGCGCGGCGCCCAGTGGAACGAAGCTCAATTACCGGCTGACATGCGCGCAAGCGTACATTCGTTGACCACCGTGGACGGGGCCAATCTCAACGGTTTTCTGTACTCGCGCGGGGGTGAAAAGGCCGTGTGCTGCCTGATGCACCCGCGGGAGATTCTGGCCAGTCATTATCTCGTGCCGGAACTGCTGCGCGCGGGGGCCGCCGTGTGGGTTCAAGGGTCGCGCAGTGCGGGCAACGACCTGCGTCTTGAGCATGAGCTGGCTGTGCTCGACGTGGATGCGGGCACTTCATTCCTCAAGAACGCGGGCTTCGAACAGATCGTGTTGGTGGGAAATTCCGGTGGTGGCGGGCTTTACGCCTATTACGCTGAGCAGGCATCGCTCGACCCGGAGGCACGGGAGAAGCGCACGCCAGGCGGGCGGCCGGTCAAGCTGGCGCAGGCCCCGTTGGCCCGGCCCGATCTGATGATCTTCGTCGCGCCGCATCCGGGGCAGGGCATCTTGCTGATGAACTCCGTCGACCCGTCGGTGACCGACGAACGCGACCCCCTGTCGATGGATCAGTCCCTGTTTCCGTTCGCATCCGAAAATGGCTTTGATCCCAAAGGAGCGACATACGCCCCCGATTTCGTGACCCGCTATCGCGCCGCGCAAAGGGCACGGACCGCCCGGATTGATGTCGCCGCAAAGGACATGATCCGCTCACGCATGCTTGCACGAAAATTGAGTGATCCGTCCATGCAGGAAAAGCTGATTGCGGGCTGGCAGCAGATATTCGAAGTCCCGCGCACCGATGCGGACCTGCGGAACTGGGACCTCTCCCTGGACCCTACGGATCGCAAGATCGGCTCGCTGTGGGGCAACGATCCGTTCAAGACAAACATGAACGGCGTCGGCTTTGGCCGGGTGTGTACGCCGGAAAGCTGGCTTTCGACGTGGTCAGGGCTGACCTCCCGCGCCTCGATCGTGCGGTGCGCACCTGCGATCGACCAGCCGACACTCGTTATCCGCTACACAGCCGATGCCTGCGTTTTCCCCGCCGATCTGGAGGAGATCTGGCAAGCTCTCGGAACGAGCGACAAGGAAATCGCTGTCATTCGCGGCACCCATCACGGGCAACCGCTGGAGCCGGGAGAGCCGAGCGGCCAGGCCCTGGCGGGTGAGGCGATACGTGATTTCCTGGCGGGGCGGTTGACGACCTGAACAAAAAAACTCTGGGAGGAGAGGTCATGAAATACGAACCAAATGAGCGGCTTGCCGGTGTCGTCTATCCGGATCCAGCCGATGTGCAAAGTTGGCATGAGGCCGGTGCACTCAGGGATGAGACGTTGGCCGAAGGATTCCGGTCCGCCGCCAGGAAACACGCGACCCGTGATGCGATCCTGTGGGTTGGCGGAAAGATGACCTACGCGCAACTGGATGAGGCAAGTGACCGGGTGGCGGCGGGGCTTCTGGATCTGGGGCTGGCGCCGCTGGATCGGGTGATCTTTCAGCTATCCAATACGCCTGAAACCCTGATCGCCTACATTGCCTGCTGGAAGGCGGGCATCATTCCGATCTGCACATTGTCCGCACATCGGGAGATGGAGATTGGCTATCTGGCCAAATTCGGTGGGGCCAAGGCGCACTTTATCGAATCCGACACGCCCAAGTTCGACTTTCACGCATTTGCACAGAAAATGCAGGGCGAGGTTGAAAACCTGCGCCTGATCATCTCCACTCGCGGCACAGCCGGGAAGGGCGCTGTTGATCTGGCCGATTTGCAGGCAAAGCGTGAGGGCGTGGCAGAGGCATTGGCCAAGGTGCCGCGCGATCCCATGCAAGTTGGCGCGTTCCAACTGTCCGGCGGGACAACAGGCGTGCCCAAGATCATTCCCCGGCTCAATTCGGAATACGCGTATAATATGCGCTCAGTTTTCGCGTTCAAAGGCTGGTCATCCGAGGATCGCATCTTTGTGCCGATGCCATTCGCGCACAACCTGAACATGGGATGCGGCTGGGGATCCATGATTTTGTCAGGTGGTGCGGTGATTGCCACGCCGCAGGTCGATCCAGCCTCGATCCGTGCCGTGCATAATACCCTGCGCCCCACGGTGATGGGTGCGGCCAAGCCGATCGTGATGCGGATGAAATCCGAAGTCCTCGAAGGTCAGATAGATATCAGCAGCCTGAAGGAGATCTTCTCGACCGATGCGGCCGAAACTGTAACGAAAACCATGGGTGTTCCGGGCCACCAGATCTTCGGCATGACCGAGGGCACGTGCATGTTCACCCGTGAGGGGGACAGTGAGGCGATACGCTACAACACCTGCGGGCAGCCAATATCGGAATTCGATGAGGTTCGGATACTCAAACCCGGTACGGAAACCGATGTCCCGGACGGTGAAATCGGTGAGATGGTAACTCGCGGCCCTTACACGATCCGCGGCTATTACAATGCCGAGGAGCGCAATGCCGAAGCATTCACATCCGACGGCTTCTACCGCTCCGGCGATCTGATGCGCAGGATCCGGGAGGACGGGAAGGCATATTATTCGTTCGAGGGCAGGATTAAGGATGTCGTGGACCGCGCGAACGAAAAGGTGAACTGCGAGGAAGTCGAACGCGCCGTAATGGCTCATCCCGCGTTCACGGATGTCGCTGTGGTCGGCATGCCTTGTCCGACGCATGGGGAGCGGATTTGCCTGTTTGCCGTGGCACCGGAGGGCACCGCTCTGCCGAGCGTCAAGGAACTGGGTGCGTTCCTCAAGGATGCAGGCCTCGCAATTTTCAAATGGCCCGAGCGGATCGAACGCATTGATGCGCTGCCGCTGACCAAGGTGGGCAAACTGGACAAGGCACCATTGCGCACACTCATCGCGGAAATGGTGCACCGTGAAGCAGCTGGCGAGACGATGGCGGAATGACCGATTTTTCACCGGTTAAAATTGAGGGAGTCTCGATATGAAGATCAATGTCCTAGGCGGTGGGCCAGCGGGTCTGTACCTCGCCTATCTTGCACGCAAACGTATTCCGGGCTGCGAGGTGCATGTGCATGAACGCAACGCCGCCGACGCTACCTTTGGCTTTGGCGTGGTTCTCGCGGGTCGCGGAATGGCCAAACTGGAAGCGGCCGATGTCGAGAGTTTCGAGCGTATCAAGGCGATCAGCAGGATGCTCGGCCATCAGCGCATCATTCTGGACGGCGAGGCGATCGAGATTGAGGGCGCAGAATATGGCGGCGCGGTCGAGCGTCTGAAACTGTTGAACGTACTGCAAACGCTTTGCGAGGAGCAGGGCGTCAGGATCAGCTATCACGATGATGTCACGGATCCGACCCTGCTGGAGGAAGCCGATCTGGTTGTTGGCGCTGACGGCGCAAACTCCACCCTGCGAAATGCGTATAACGAAGAGTTTGGCACCTATAGTTCGAGCCTGACCAACGCATTCTCATGGTATGGGGCGGAATGTGATGGCAATGGACCGACCTTAAGTTTTCGGACCGCAGGAAAGGGCGCCTTCTGTGCCCATTACTATCCCTACACGGATACGATGTGCACATTCGTAATGGAATGCGACATAGCCGCCTGGCAAAGCTGCGGTTTCGAAGAGAAATCCGATGATGAGCGGCAGGCCTTTTGCGAAGAACTGTTCCAAGAGGATCTGGGCGGTCGTAAGCTGATTTCAAACAATTCGGTCTGGCGGAATTTCGAGCCTGTGGGCAACCGCAACTGGGTGCATGGCCACCGGGTGCTGATCGGTGACGCGGTGCGGCGTGCGCATTTCTCGATCGGGTCTGGCACCCGGATCGCGATGGAGGATTCCATCGCACTGGTCGATGCAATCGCGGAATGTCAGGATATTCCTTCGGCGCTGGAAACCTACGTCGCGCGGCGCAAGCCGAAGGCCGACAATCTGCTTTCTGCCGCTCGGGAAAGCTACACCTGGTACGAGGACATGGCAAAGCGCATGGAAGGTAAGCCTGTGCACGATTTCGCTCTCGATTACCTGACGCGCACCTCCAACATGGACGTGGCGCGGGCGACGGTGGAATATCCCGGTTTCATGGCGCAGCTTGATTGCGCAAAGGCTGCATCATGACGATGCCAGCCGCCTTTTACGATGCGACGGATGCTGTCGTGTCCGACGCGCCTTTGGTGATCCGTCGGGTTGTGCGCTGGGGCGAATGCGATCCTGCGGGCATCGTGTATACGCCCCGGTTCCTCGACTATTGCGTCACGGCCTATGAGGCGTTTCTGGGACAGATGCTGGGCGGCCCCCTGCATGCGACAAAGCACAGCATGGGCGTCGATTTCCCGGTTCGCGGCGCGGAACTTGATTTTCGATCCCCGCTGCCGCTGGACGCAGTATTTACCATGGAGGTCAGGGTCGGAGCCATTCGCAGCCGGACGTTCGATCTGCACATCACCGCGCGTCATGTCGTTGAGGAGGGTAAGCGCGAAGGCCCCATCGCGTTCCTCGCGCGGCTGACCCCAGTGTTGGTGGACCCCGAAACGCGTGCTGCCGTGGCGCTGCCTGAAAAACTCAAAGAGCGCGTAGAAGAATACGCCGCGCGCCACCCCCATCAGGAGAAACAGCCATGAAAGCCACGTATCGCATCGGACAGATCGTCCCAAGCTCGAACGTCACGATGGAAACCGAGATTCCTGCCATGCTGCGGGCGCGTGAGGCGATCAGGCCTGAACGGTTTACCTTTCATTCCAGCCGGATGCGGATGAAGAAAGTCACCGCCGAGGAGCTATCCGCAATGGATGCGGACAGTCTGCGGTGCGCCCGTGAACTGGCGGATGCCGAGGTGGACGTGATGGGCTATGCCTGTCTGGTCGCCATCATGGCGCAGAGCCTGGGTTATCACCGGATTTCGCGCAAGAACCTCGAAGGAGTTGTCGCGGATGAGGGCAAGGACATTCCCGTGGTCTCCTCTGCCGGTGCCCTGGTCGAAGGGCTGCACGAAATGGGGGCAAAGCGGGTCAGTCTGCTGATGCCCTACATGAAACCGCTGGCGGCGAAGGTAACAGATTACATCGCCAGCGAGGGATTCGAAGTTCACGACAGCCTCGCGCTGGAGATCGCCGACAACCTGGAGGTCGGAGCACGTGATCCGATGGCCTTGATCGAAGACGTCAAACGGCTCGATACCAAGGGCGTCGATGTCGTGGTGCTGTCGGCCTGTGTGCAGATGCCGTCGCTCGCGGCGCTGACCCCGGTGGAGCAGCAGTTGGGCCTGCCCGTCACGTCAGCTGCCGCCTGCACGGTCCGCGCGATGCTCAAGTCAATGAACCTTGAGCCGGTGACGCAAGGCGCCGGCACCATTCTGGAAGAGAAATTTGCGCCCGCTGCCTGACAGTTGACGCACAATAACGGGGCCGGACGTACCGGCACTCGAACGGGAGGAGACCCAAAATGAAACAACAGATAACCACTTTGCTGGCGACCTGCGTAATTACGGTATCGGCGTTTGCCGCATCTGCGGAAACCTCGGTTCGGATGCTCAAGACTTGGGATGACCGCTATGCCGGCTCAAGCGCGATTTGTGACCGCTATGCCGAGATGCTGGAAGAAGCATCCGGCGGCGAAATCAGTGTTCAGATGTTTGGACCCGAAACGATCCCGCCGCTCGACCAGCTTGAGCCTGTCCAGAACGGACTGTTTCAGGTGCTCTGCACCTATCCCGGCTTCCACACCGGGGCGATCACATTGCTGACTGGCCTCGAAAGTATCCGTCCCGAAGCTGAGGCCTTTCGTGACAGCGGTGCGCGCGATGTGATCGACGAAGCCTACGGTGCGCTCGGCGTTCAGACCCTGTCTGTTCCATTGGCGCATGGTTACTGGATCTACCTCAACCGTGATCTTTCGGATCAGGGCGATCTGACTGGCCTGCAAGTCCGCGCCTTGCCGCCGCAACATCCCTATGTCGCATCGCTGGGCGGAACGCCGGTCGTTCTGCCACCGGCGGAGATGTTCAGCGCGTTGGAGCGTGGGGTGGTTGAAGGGGCGTATTTCCCTGCCGCCGGTGCGACCGGCTACGGCTTTGCCGAAGTGACGAAACTCTACTTCGACACCAAGACCACTTCGCCGCACATCATCCTCGCCAACCAATCGTTCTGGGACGGTCTGGATGATGCAACGCGTGAAGTGTTCGAGTCTCAGGCAATAGTTTTGGAGGATGAGACTCCAGGCGTCTACGATCGTCTCAATGCGGAGGAAGCGGAGAAGATGGCTGCCGCCGGAATGGAGTTGATCGAGCTGAGTGACGAGGCTGCCGGACGCCTTGCAGCCGCAGTCGTCAGTGGATCCTGGGCCTTTGCCGGCTCGCGCAATCCCGACGAAGCCGCGCGTATGCGTGAAGCGGTCGAAAATGCCGGATTGTTGCGCGAGTAATACGCGCACCCCAGCCACTTCCGGTACGCTGGAAGTGGCGAATCCCCAGTCATTGGAGCTACCGTCATGCTGCGATCCCTAGGCCTGTTTCACGATCATCTGAGCGAACTGGGCCTATGGCTGGGCATGATGGCGCTTGCCGCGCTTGCCACGCTCTCATTCGCGGGAACGATGTCGCGCTATTTGCTGTCGACACCGCTTGGCTGGGTGCCTGACTGGACGGGATACACCCTCGCGGCCTCCATATTCATCACCGCACCGGCTGTCACCAAACACGGACAACACGTGGCGATGGATTTCATAGCCGCCGCCGCGACATCTCGAACGGTGGTTCGGTTTCTGACCGGAATCGCTGCCGCAATGACTTTCATCGTTCTGGCGACGATGACATGGATCGTGACTGACAGCCTGCTGGCCGCCTTCCGCTCAGGCACCGGAACGGCTGCGGGATACCCGATCCCCCGCTGGTGGCTGTTGTCGTTCATCACCTACGGGTTCGGGTCGTCAGCTGTTCACTTTCTTCGGACTGCGCTCACGGCCTTTCTGGGCAAAGAGAAATTTAGTGACCTTCACATAAGCAGGGAAGCCAACTGATGCCCATCGCAATCGGTTTCGGCGCATTGGCGCTATTGTTCATCATTGGCGTCCCGGTCTTCGCCGCCTTTTTCGGCTTCAACATCATCGCCGCGCTGGGCCTGATGGGGCCGCAAGGATTGTCGATCTTTGCCGCCAGCATTCTGGATACGTCGATGACGTCGGAACTGGTTACAGTGCCGCTCTTCATTCTGCTGGGGGAGCTGCTGTTCCGCTCAGGCTGTATAACCATCCTGTTCGATGCGGTTGACGACATCGTAGGGCGCATCCGCGGGCGTCAATATGTCATCGTCGTGCTGATCTCCGTCCTGTTGGGGGCGCTGTCCGGATCTGCCGTCGCGGTTGCCGCAATGCTGGGCAAGACGGTCATGTCCGAGGCGATGGAGCGTGGCGGGGACAAACGCCTGCTCGCGGGCCTGGTCCTGGGCGGGGCGTGCCTTGCGCCGATCATCCCGCCAAGTTTTCTCATCGTTCTGATCGGCATGCTCTCGGGCACTTCGATCTCGGCCTTGCTGGCAGCCGGTGTGCTGCCCGGGCTGGTGGCAGGTCTGTTGTTTTTTGCCTATGTGCAATTTCTGCTGTGGCGCGATCCGTCCCGTGACATGACGTCCAGCCCGGGCAAACTGCGCGGACCGATGTGGAAGGCCGTGATATCGTTGCTTCCATTCTCGATCGTCATTTTCGCGGTGCTGGGGTTGATCCTGTTGGGCATCGCCACGCCGAACGAGGCGGCAGCCTGCGGGGTGTTCGGTGCGCTGGCGGTTGCCGCGATCTATGGCAAGTTGTCAGTGCGGATGATCCTGAACTCGCTCAAGGGGGCCATCCTCATGTCGGCAATGATTTTGCTGATCATGGCCGCCTCAAAGGTTCTGACACAGCTTCTGGCATTTTCGGGGCTGACGCGCGATCTGGTGGCGTTCCTGACCGCGCTGGATATGCCGACGGTAATGGTTCTGATCCTACTTATGATCATCCCTTTCGTGTTGTGCATGTTTCTGGACCAGATCGCGCTGCTGCTGATCCTGATTCCGATCTACACGCCGTTGCTGGATACCTTCGGTTTCGATCCACTGGTGTTCTGGACACTTTTCCTGCTGAACCTGACGCTGGGCGCGATCACGCCGCCATTTGGCTACGCCTTGTTTGCGCTGGGTTCGGCAAGCCCGCGTGAGGTCAGTCTGCGCGACATCTACGGGGCGTCGTGGCCCTTTATCGGTCTGATCCTGCTGACACTCGTGCTCGTCTGGGCTGTTCCTGGGCTGGCGACATGGCTGCCTTCGCAGCTATGACCTCTCGGCGGCGAAGCGGTCGAGCAGTGCCTCAAGCCCCAACCTGAACGCTTCGTCCGCGCGAATATCCGCGAAGTCGTTCAGCGCGTAGCCCAGCCCTGGAAAGCTGTCTGCGTCGCTGGTAGCGGCGCGTTCTTTCAGGAACGTTCCGTGCTCCGCCGGCTCCAGCCGTCGGTTGTCGCTATTGGCCGAGGCGAGGCAGTGCAGCGCCAGCGTGTGATAATAAAGGGCGGTTTGATGGGCGGTAAATCCCGCCTCCCTGAACAAGGTGAAAACGTGGTCCAGAAACAGGGCGCCGTAATCCCGCTCCCCTTCCTTGACCTTTTGAAAGACACGATATTTCGCGCGCGTCTGAATATGCTCGGCAGCACCTCTGTGCTCTCTCCAGCTTTCCAGCAGAATCCAGCCGGCGCTGGAAATTCTGTCGCGCCATGATCCATCGGAGATCTCGGCAACCATCCTGTTCAGCAAACCCTTGTAGAAGCGGTTCAGAATGGCGGAGTTCAGGTCATCCTTGGTGCCGATGTGATAGTGCAGCGATCCGGGCACCACGCCCAGCGACTTGGCCAGCTGAACAAACGAGATGGAGGACAATGGGGTGGTCCGGGCCTCGGCATAGGCAAGATCAATGATCGCCTCGCGCGTGACTATTCCGTTGTCATCATCCCCTGTGGAACGGGGGCGTCCCCGGCTGCGGCGCTTGGATTTCACTTGCTCAGTCATGGCGGTACCGATGGCATGAATGTTCTTTCCGGGCCAGAGAAAATAGTTATTGATAGTATCTCAATAAAACGCTACATGTTCAAGAATGAAATCGGGAGGATGCGAACATGAGCGAAAAACTTGGCAAACGCGAAGATGCCTCATCGGCGGTGACCTTCAACAGCGCGATGGGCATCGCGTCGAGCGATGTATCCGCAATGAAGAAGGTCGATGGGCCGGACTCTCTCACGCTTTCGGGTGTCGATCACACCGCGCGACCGACGTGGAAGCTGAATGAGACAGTCGAGTTCTATCGCGATGTGCTGGGCCTGCCGCTGGTCCACGCGATCAGCGCCCGTGGCTGGGGCCCTCCCGGTCACCACGATTTCCTGCACTTCTTTTTCGATGCGGGAAAAGACGCGACCATCGCATTTTTCTACTATATCGGCAGCGAGCAGCCGGAACGTTATATCCCTGAGGAACATCATTTCTACTTCGCCACCCACACCGCCTGGGCTGTCGATACGGAGGAAGAACTGATTGCGTGGAAGGAAGCCCTAACCGAACGGGGGGTGAAGGTGTCCCCCTACACCAAGCATGAGATCCTTGAATCGATCTATTTCCTCGATCCCAACGGCTATCCTGTCGAGATCACGCGCCGTCTGCGCGAAACCGAAAAGATCGACGAAGTTGACGCGATGCTAACCCTCAAGGCTGCCATGGAAGTGGAGCGCGAAGCCCGTGACGAAGGGCAACTGCTTGCCGACATCGACACAGTCTGGCGTCGCAAGGCCGCCTATGTCCGCGCGTATCAGGAGTCCGACACATGATCGCGGTATTCGTACTGGATGTGCCGGAGTTTCGCCCGATGGTGGAAACGACACGCGATGTCGAGGGGGTCAAGATCAGTGGGCCAACCAAGGGCTACTGGACAATCGAAGCCCCCACCCAGCTCTCTTTCAGCCGCAAGGCCATGAAGATGAAGCCAGCCGTATGGTATGGTATCTTCACCGGCGGTCTGGATGGCGAGATTGCGGATTGGGGTCGAGATGAGGTTCGATTGGTGGGAACCAACAAACCTCTTTAACCCGCACAATTGCGAAAGGAATAATCCAATGTCCATATGTCGCAAGAAGAACCATGACGAGAAGCTCGTCGTGCAAATGATGGAAACCTCCGGGATCGACATTGAGGCCGAACTGGTTGGTCACGCGAACGGCGCCAGCAGAATGCGAACTGCGATGCTGCGCTGTGGACGTTGTTTGAACGCCGACGACTGTCAGGGATGGCTCGCTGAAAATGCAGGCTCACATGTCGGGTCCCCGCCGGACTACTGCCTCAACAAGGACCTTATCAGAACCGTTCGGGAAGGCTGACCGCCCGCCGAGTTCGCAGCTAAGGCGGTAGCGCTCTTAGTTATCCGCTGTGATATGCAAGCTGATCGCGCGGGACCTGCTCTAATTCGTGGGCCCGTTCGAGCACCTCCGATTTGCACCGAGTCTCGCCCGAGTCGTCCAGCTCGGCTGGAGATATTTGCGCGCCGTGACGGACAGTTTCGCCTAGTCTTAAAGACTGTCCCTGGACCACGCGGGACACCTTCATTCCCCGAACCAGAAAGAGATGAGAATAATCTCCTTTGTTCTGCCGCGACCGTTTTACTGCCAGCTGATTCCAAGGCATAGCACACGGCAGTTGCGCGACATCCCGGCGTTTCCGGAGGAGGGTACATATGCGGGCATGGCACCATTTCTATCCGGCGCTGCCGGCGTTTCACGGGCTGGAACAGTTGCGAGCCGGAATCGGCGCGCTCCTCGGGATCGGGCTGTGCGTCCTGGGCGTGCACCTCGGCGTGTCGTTCGGAGTATCCGGACTTTACATGATTGCCCCCCTGGGTGCGACGGCAGTGTTGGTGTTCTGCGTTCCGAACTCACCTCTTGCGCAGCCATGGTCGGCCATCGTCGGCAACGTGACAGCCGCACTCGCCGCGCTTGTGACGGTTCAGATCATCCCCGCGCCATTCTCGACCGCCGTGGCCGTTGGTGTGGCGATCACGGCGATGATGTTCGTCCGGGCGCTGCACCCGCCGGGCGGGGCCGTGGCGCTGCTGGCCGCCCTCGATCCCGCACCTGCGTTGGAGGCGGGGCCGCTCTTCGCGCTGATGCCGGTCGGCCTGACCACGACGGGGCTGGTCCTGGTCGCCATTGTCTACAACAGAGCAACGGGGCGCGTTTATCCGTTCCGTCAGTCCGCCAGTGATACCACGGGCGATTCTGCGCTGCGGCTGGGGCTGTCGAGCGAGCAGTTGCGCGCATTGCTCGATCGTTTCAATCAATCCACGAACCTTGGTGTCGCTGATCTGGGCCGGTTGTTCGCCGCAGCCGAGGCGGAAGCGGCCCGTCATCGGTTCGAGGGAACGACCTGTGCGGATGTCATGACCAGCGATCTGGTCACAGTGGGCCCCGATACGCCGCTGTCCGAAGCATCGCGTTTGTTCCGCCGTCACGCCATCAAGAGCCTGCCGGTCGTGGATGGGTACATGACGTTGCGAGGCATCGTTCTTCAGGCGGATTTGCTGAACGCGGTGGCGTCGAAGTCGCGCCTTCTGCGCCGTGGTGTGTCGAGCGTCATGCGCCCCGCCGGGGGGACCGCGCCGCATGACCTGCCCGTTGGCGTCTTGCTCAATCGGTTGGCCACGCAGGGCAGTGAAGTGGTTCCCGTGATCCGCGAGGGGCGGCTTGTAGGCATTCTTACCCGCTCCGACATCATGCGCCTTCTGCTGCGCGGAGGTGAGGAGCGGAGCGGCGCATAACCTGCCCGGCGGTCGGGACAGGGCCGGTCGGGGGCCGAAAGGTCCAATACGATATCAGGTTTCGACGACCGTCTGCTCGATCGCACCGAAGATCGAGTGCCCCTGTTCGTCTTTCATATCCATCCGCACGACATCGTCCTCACCCAGCCAAGGAGTGTACGCCGTGCCCTCTGCGATGGTTTCGATCATGCGCAATTCCGCTATGCAGGAATATCCGGCGCCGCCCTCTCCCACAGTGGTCATGGGGCCGTCGTCGAGCTTGTTGGAGACCGTGCCCGAACCGATGATCGTACCGGCCACCAGATGCCGGGTCTTGGCGGCATGGGCGATCAATTCACCGAAATCGAACGTCATGTCGTCGCCTGAACGAACGCGCCCGAACGGAACGCCGTTCAGATCGACCTCCAGAATGCCGGTCAGCTTTCCCTCGGCCCAGCCTATCAGGGCATCGGGCGTAACTGCGACGGGGGAACAGGCGCTGGCGGGTTTCGATTGCACGAACCCGAATCCTTTCGTCAATTCAGGCTGGATCAGGCTGCGCAGTGAGATGTCGTTGAGCAAAATGACCAGCGCGACCAGATCGCGCGCAGTCTCTGCATCGGTTCCCATCGGAACGTCGTCCGTGATGACGGCGATCTCCCCCTCGAAATCGGTGCCCCAATCGGAATGCGACGCGATTGCACCACGTGGCGGCAGAAAGCCGCTGGCGGTTCCTTGATACATCAGCGGATCCGTGTGGAAGGAGGGCGGCATCTGCGCGCCGCGTGCTTTCCGCACCAACTCCACATGATTGATATAGGCGGACCCGTCGAGGAACTCGTAAGCCCGGGGAAGGGGGGAGAGGGCGTTGCGCTCATGAAACCGCTCGATGGGAACGGAGCCGCTTTCAAGCGCGCGGGCAAGCGCGGCCAGTTCTGGCCTCAATCTGGACCAATCGTCTAATGCGGCCTGCAAGGTGGGCGCGATGCGACGTGCATCGGTGCAGCGTGTCAGGTCGTTCGAAACGACGACCAGTCGGCCATCGCGGCTGTCGTCGTCCAGAGTGGCAAGTTTCATCGGTACGCCTTTCCGCTGTGATGAGCTCAGCCTAGCCGAGCAAACTGGTGGCGTCGATTGCTGTTAGCGGACCTTGCGTCGCCAGCCCACGTCACCCAGGACGCTCCAGTAAGATGATGACAGTCGCATGGCCGCCCCGTGGCCCCGTTCGATCATCAAACGGTGCAGCTTTGGCAGATTTCGGGCGGGAAGGTGCATCACCAGATGATGTTCCAGATGGTAGTTGACCCAGTAGGGCGCGACAAACAGCCGCCACAACGGCCCGGCCGCAGTGGTGCGGACGTTTTGCAGGGGATTCTCGGAATGCTCGACGGCTCCATGCTCCGCAATGTTGCGGATCCGCAGGACGAGCTGGAACCACGTCAGCAGGGGCAACAGCCAGAACGCCAGCCCCCACCACCAGTCCCCGATCAGACCGAAGGCGATGATGATCACGGCGTTGACCCCAAGTGACGTGCCGAAATCGAGCCCCTTGAACGCCTGCGCCATCTTTTCCTTCGCCTCGGCTTCCTCGACCGCGTCGTGATCGCCGGCCATGCGGAACCACAGCACGATCTGGCCGACCAGCTGCTTGACGCCGGTTTGTCCGGTAAGATCGCGCAGGAACTTTCGAATGAGGCTGGCGCGGGTGGTCGGAAAGGGAAGTGACAGCGCCAGATCGGGATCGCGCTCTGTCTGGGTATAGCGGTGGTGGGCCAGGTGATAGTGCCTGTATGCTGGCATATCGGCTAGGATCGGATGGCCGCACAGCCAGATACCGGCAAACTCGTTGAGCCGCCTGCTCTTGAACAAGGCGGAATGCGCCGCTTCATGCATCAAAATGGCGAGGCCCAACTGGCGTGAGCCGATCAGCATAACGGCCAGTATGAACGTCAGAGGATTCGGCCAGATGCCAAAAAGCGCCAGCGCGCCGAAGATGATGCCCCAGCAGTGGAGCAGCATCCACGCACCCATCCAATCCGAACGCTTCGAAAGCGCGCGGATGTCCTCAGAAGACAGAAACTGTTTCGCGTATTGCATGACCGATCCTCCCGCTTTCGATCTTCATGCTGAATGCGGATTGAGTCAAAGACGACGCGGCGCCACTTTTGTCGGCCAAAACACGACAGGCCCGCCGAAGCGGACCTGAAGGACGTATTTTCGTATTGTTCGCTTAGCTCAGATCAGGTCGGGCGTTTGCGGAACCAGATGTGATTGCTGACGCCAACGTCCGGCTGCGTGTCGGATGCCAGATTGGCCTTTGCCATCTCCCATCCGAATTTCAGCGAAGAATCGGTGGAGGCCCAGATCGCAGCATCCTCCAGATCGAGGCGCAACAGCGCCAGATCGGGATCTGTCTTGCCGCCCTCGAACCATGCGCCCACAATTGGCGACCAGTACTCATCCTTCTTTTCCGGATCGTTGGAGATTGTCAGATTGCCCTTCATGCAGGCGTAATAATCGTGATCCTTCGCAACATAGGTATAGTGCGCGATCGCACCGGGTTTGAGCGTTTTCACCAGATCGCTGCTCTTGCTGGTAAAGAAATACAGCGCCTTCTCATCCGGGGCCGACATGTGCACCATCGGCTGCATGTGCTGGCCGGAACCGGACACGCCCAGCATCCCGGCGGTGTGCCCGTCTAACTGCTCCCAGAGTTGGGCTTCAGGTTCGGTGCTCGCCTGTCTCGTATCGCTCATATCAAAGATCCTTGTCGAAATTGTCCGGTCGGCTCCAAGAGAGCATCTTCTCAATCTCGTCAATCGGGTGTTTTGTCAGATCCTTGTCCAGCTCCGCAACGATCCGCTCGGTGACGCTTTGATGCAATTCCTTGCGCAGTTCGCCCAAGGTGGAGGGGTCAGCGGCCAGGACCAGCGCCTCAAACTTGTTGGCATGTGCCCGCTTGTAGAGGATCTCGGCCAAGTCCTTGGCAAACCGATCCTTGGCAAGCTGATGCCAGTCGGTATCATCCACGGCGGAGCGTTGGGGGCCGGTTCCGTCGTTGAACCGTCCGGGCCGGTTCGCGGCCTGCTCACGGTTCGGCGGATTGTCCTGCTCCTCCTCACGGAACACGTGCAGATTGGGATATTCCGCGTCGCCCTTGTTGACCATGAACAGGGCCTTTTCACCGTCTGCGATCACGACCCAGGTTTGGGGCTTGAGTTGAAGATCCTTCATTCGTCGTCCTCCTGCTCATCCGATTTCGTGACGCGGGTGACACCGGCGGGGCGCTCCTGCGCGCGCTTCAATTCGTCCTTGGTGCCGATCTTGCGGGCGAGGCGTCCGCCCTCGCGGCCACCCTGACTGATCGTGCCTTCGGCGCCCATTTCCGTTTCAAGCTCACGCCGGCGTTCACGTTCGCCTTTGCTTTCAGGTGCTTCGGGGGGTGTTTTCTCAGCCATGGCTACCTCCAATGAATTATATCTCAATGAAGAATAAACACGGGGGACCGCTGCAGGGTTCCGTCCTGCGGCGACTTGCGACGGTCCTGATGCCAGGAACCGGTCCATGTGAAACAGGCCCCGACATGAATGCGGGGCCTGTCACAAATCAGATATGGTCACGGATCAGATATGGTCACAAATCAGATATGGCCGCGATCAGTCCGCGGTGCGTTCGGGGTCTCTCGGCACCGCGTCGAGGTGCCCTGTTGCGGATGGCGGTATCGGTCGTTCCATGCGGTCGGACGCGGGCTGGGGGGAGCGCACGGATCGAGGTTCGATCCGCTGTGCCGATCCCGCCCGCCCGCTTTCGGTGGTTTCACGGCTAAAGATCAGCAGCGTGACGTCAACCTCATCATGACGGCGCAACAAGCCGGTGCGCATCTCCAGCTCGATCCGTTCTGCCCGGACGAAGGACCAGCCGCCCCTGGATTCCTCGTTGAGGATCTCGGTCATCGTCCGGCTCGCACGATCTACGGGATTTTTCAGGCCCTTGAACTTGCGCGGCTCGGCCGGCAGTGGAACCGTCTTGTATTCCATATCGCCCATCAGTCGTCCTCCAACCCCAGTTTGGCCCGCACGATGGCCTGTACGGCCTGCGGGTTTGCCTTTCCGCCGGTGGATTTCATGACCTGACCGACGAACCATCCTGCAAGTTTAGGATTCGCCTTGGCCTTTTCCACCTGTGCCGGGTTTGCCGCGATGACCTCATCCACGGCGGATTCGATGGCGCCGGTATCCGTGACCTGTTTCATGCCGCGCGATTCGACGATCTCGGCGGGGTCGCCGCCCTCGTTCCAGACGATTTCGAACACGTCCTTGGCGATCTTGCCCGAGATATCGCCATTCGCGATCATGTCGATGATGCCGCCAAGCTGCGTGGCTCCGACCGGGCTGTCCGACAGGGACAGGCCTTCCTTGTTGAGGCGGCCGAACAACTCGTTGATGACCCAGTTCGCGGCCATCTTTCCGTCGCGCCTATCGGCCACCGCTTCGAAATAATCGGCGCTCTCGACCTCCGCCGTCAGGACACTGGCATCGTATTCCGTCATGCCGAAGGACAGGACGAAGCGGGCGCGCTTCTCATCCGGCAATTCGGGTTGAGCGGCGGCGATGTCGTCCACCAGTTTTTGCGTCACGACCAGCGGCAGCAGGTCGGGGTCGGGGAAGTAGCGGTAATCGTGCGCCTCCTCCTTGGACCGCATCGAGCGTGTCTCACCCTTGGTCGGATCGTAGAGGCGGGTTTCCTGATCGATGGAGCCGCCATCCTCCAGAATCGCGATCTGGCGCTTGGCTTCGAAATCAATGGCCTGCTGAATGAAACGCATGGAGTTCATGTTCTTCAACTCGCAGCGCGTTCCCAGATGGCTGAAATCCTGCGTCTCCTGATATTTCTCGTACTGGCCCGGACGACAGACGGAGACGTTGACATCCGCGCGCATGTTTCCGTTCTGCATGTTGCCGTCGCAGGTTCCCAGATAGCGAAGGATCTGGCGCAGTTTGCGCACGTATTCGGCTGCTTCCTCGGGTCCGCGAATGTCGGGCTTGGACACGATCTCCATCAGGGCGACGCCTGTGCGGTTCAGATCGACGAAGGACATCGTCGGATCCATGTCGTGGATCGACTTGCCCGCATCCTGTTCCAGATGGATCCGCTCCACCCGCACCTTGCGCCCGACACCCGGCGCCATATCGACCAGAATTTCGCCCTCACCCACGATGGGGTGGTATAGCTGGCTGATCTGATAGCCCTGCGGCAGATCGGGATAGAAGTAGTTCTTGCGGTCGAAGGCGCTTTCCAGATTGATCTGCGCCTTCAGCCCCAGCCCGGTACGGATGGCCTGTTCGATGCAGAACTGGTTGATGACCGGCAACATGCCGGGCAGACCCGCATCCACCAGCGCCACGTTGGAGTTCGGCTCCGCCCCGAAGGAGGTAGAGGCGCCGGAAAACAGCTTGGCCTTGGACGCGACCTGGGCGTGAACCTCCAGCCCGATGACCAGTTCCCAATCGCCGGTGGCCCCGGCATAGACCTTTGGTTTCGGCTCAGTATAGCTCAGTTCGCTCATCTCAAGGCTCTCCGCGTCTCGCAGTGTCGTGGCGGTTCTACGCCGCGCTGGCCAGAGCGGCAAGAGCGCCGCTTGACCCTTAGCCGCCGCCCTTGACGATCCGCCACAGATGCGCCGCACCGTCGGCCCCGGCGTCATGCAGCACGTGGCCTTGCTCGGCACAAAAATGGGGCATGTCCACGACCGCAGCTGGATCGTCGGTCCTGACATGCAGGACCTCCCCGACTTGCAGGGACCGAAGTCGCTTTCTGGTGCGCAGAACGGGCAGGGGGCACAACAGGCCGGTGGCGTCGAGTCTCTGTTCCATACGGTCAGTTAGCGCGGTGTCGTGCCGACCGGCAAACGGTTTCGTGACGGCGCATCCCTTGTGCGGAGGAAAAAAATCAGGCTAGGGATGCTGGAAGTATAGGAGTGCCGGAATGTTCGGACTGGAAATCCTGGATGCCTCGATGGGGGGCGCTCTGGTCATCGCGTTGATCGCTGGTCTGATGAGCTTTCTCAGCCCGTGCGTGTTGCCGATCGTGCCGCCATACCTGGCCTACATGGCCGGGGCCTCGATGGATGATTTGACGAGCGACACGTCCGCACGGCCCCGGCGCAACGTCATACTGGCGGCCCTGTTTTTCGTTCTGGGCCTGTCTACCGTCTTTCTGATCATGGGGGCGGCCGCATCGCAGATCGGGCGCGCTCTGCTGGTCTATCAGCGCGAATTCGCAATGGTCGCCGGGGCGGTCGTCACGGTGTTCGGCTTGCACTTCCTGGGCGTGTTCCGGATCGGCCTTTTGTACCGAGAGGCGCGGCTGGATGTCGGGGACCGTGGGGGCAGCGCGGTGGGGGCATATGTGCTTGGTCTTGCCTTTGCCTTCGGTTGGACACCGTGCATCGGGCCGATTCTGGGCTCGATCCTCAGCCTTGCCGCGCAGGAGGCCAGTGTCGGGCGCGGAATCGCGTTGATGGCGCTATACGCTGCCGGGCTGGGCATACCGTTTCTGGCAGCGGCGATTTTCCTGCGGCGTTTCATGGGCGCGATGCAGCGCATACGCCCGTATATGGGCATGATCGAGAAGGCGATGGGCGTGCTGCTGATCGTGGTCGGCGTGATGATGCTGACCGGCGCGTTCACGGATCTGTCCTTCTGGCTGCTGGAACGGTTCCCTGTTCTCGCGACCTTCGGGTAAATCTGCCTCGACGGGCCGGGGCGCACTGTGTTTGTGCTCAATGAGCGTCCGGGCTTTCCAAGTACATCGAGACGGCGTTATCTGATCCCATGACCCAGACAACCGCCCCACCTGAGCAGAATGTCCGCAGGCGGGCGGTTTTCTTCATTCCCGGCTTCGATCCGATCGGTGCGCGGCGATATCGTGAGCTGTACCGCAGTCAGGGCGCGGAGCAGGCCGGAATATCGGGCTACGACCTGCATGTGGATGGTAAACCTCGCGGGGACGGAGTGTACGGCTGGACAGCCGAGTTGCGCGACGGTGGGGTGGAAAGTCAGGCGGATATCCGCTTTCTGGGTTGGAATGATCTGGTGCGCGATGCGATGAGCGACAGCGCCTTGCAGGCCTATTGGCAGATGCTGCGCACTGCCGGAATATACATCTTCTCCGGCGCCTTGTTTCGTCTGATCCGGCTGCGGACGGTGCCGATGGTTATCGCGCTCTATCCGATCTTCATGCTGGTCCTGTATTTCAATCTGGCATTCTGGCTGGGGACGGCGGCCAGCCGGCTCAGCCCGCCGGGGATTGATTTCGTGGTCGGGATGGCGGTGTTTCTGACGATCATACGCCTGACCCGATCCTACGATCAAAAGAACCTCTATGCCTTTTACCTGATGAGCGATTATGCCTTCGCGGCCCGGGCGCGCGGTCGGATGCCGGAACCGCTTTCCCGCCGGGTCGAGGAATGGACCGATCTGATCGCGCAGCGGGTCGGCACCGTCGATGAAGTGCTGATCGTGGGCCATTCCTCGGGCGCGGCGCTGGCGGTGCATGTGGTCGCGCGATTGCAGCGGCGCGGCGTGGGGGCCGTCAGCCTTCTTACCCTGGGGCAAGTCATTCCGATGGTCAGCTTTCTGCCGACCGCCGGGGATCTACGGCGTGATTTGCGTACTGTGGCGGGCGCGTCCGATGTTTACTGGCTCGACGTGACGGCACCGTCGGACGGAGCGTGCTTCGCTCTGGTCGATCCCGTCGCAACGGCCGGTGTCGCACGGGAGGCTGACCCGAACCCCGTCGTGATCTCCGCAACCTTTCTGCGCACGATGTCGGAGGAGCAGATCAAGGCTTACAAGCGCCGCTATTTTCGCAAACACGTCCAGTATCTGTGCGCGTTCGGCAGGCCGGATGTATACGACTATTTCCGCATCACTGCCGGGGCAATGACCCTGCGGGCCCGGTTCGGTTCACGCGGATCAACTGCCAGCCGAAAGACCGCGCCCGTCAGTGGGCATACGGGCGTCGATCCATGCCCGTGATCCCGCCGATACCGCCCAGCAGGCCGGCTGGAATGGGCCGGCTGGCCCGGTGGCGCGCCTTTCGTCGTGACATGTTCGCGTCCCAGCCCGCGCGGCTCTACCATGCCAAAATGGCGGAGATGAAGGCCCCGTTCTATCGCAGCTTCACCGTTCCCGACCCCGCGCTTGCGCGCCAGATCCTCGACGATCATGAGGCTTATCCTAAGAGCGCGTTTCTGGCCGACACATTGGGGCCGCTGCTGGGACGGGCGGTTTTCGTGACCAACGGGGCGGAGTGGGCGCGGGCCCGTGCGGTGATCGATCCGGCCTTTTCCGGGGGCCGCGTGCGCGAGATGACGCCGCAAATCCATGCGGCAGGGCAGGTCATGCTCTCAGGCATCTGGGCCGGAATCGTGGAGGTCGAGGCGATGACCGCGCGGGCGACGGCGGATGTCATCTTGCGCGCCGTATTCTCCCGCACCATTGACGACGCGCGCGCGCGGGCGATCTTCGGCACGTTCCAGACCTATCAGCGCGCGCAACCGCTGGCGTCTCCGGTCGATCTGTTGCGGCTGCCGAAATGGATTCCGCGCCGTCGCCGGGGGCGCCGCGCGGCCCGTCAGTTGCGCCTGATGGTTGCCGATCTGATCGCGGATCGCGATGGTACGGAGGATGATCTGCTGTCGCGCCTGTCGGGGCCGAAGGACAGCGGGACGGGTGCCGCTTTCTCAGCCGAGGAACTGGTCGATCAGGCGGTGATGTTCCTGCTCGCCGGGCATGAGACGTCGGCATCCGGGTTGAGTTGGGCGCTGTACTGCCTGGCCCTGTCGCCCGCCGACCAGCTGCGCGCGGCGGCTGAGGTCGCATCCTGCGCGCCCACCGAATTCGCCAAGATGCCGTTCCTGCGCGATGTCTGGCGCGAAGCCTTGCGCCTGTACCCCCCGGTTCCGATGTTGCCGCGTGAGGCCAGTAAAGCGCACAGCCTGCGCGGGCGGCCCGTGCGTCCGGGTGATCCCGTGATCCTGTCGCCATGGCACAGCGGACGACATGAACGGCATTGGGACCGGCCCCATGAATTCGATCCGTCGCGGTGGTCGCGAACCGTTCCGCATCATGCCTGGTTTCCGTTTTCCGCAGGGCCGCGCATTTGCCCCGGCGCGGGATTCGCGACAGCGGAGGGGATCATATTCCTCGCTCTCATCCTTCAGAACTGGCGGCTGGACGTGGTTGAAGGCGACGTGCCGCGCCCGGTGGCTCATTTGACCGTTCGTTCGGAATCGGGGATCAGAATCAGGTTCAGTCGGCGGAAAACGCGGATTTGAGCACGTAGACCCGGATCGCAGAGGCGAGGCCGGTATCCGGGTCGCGCCCCTCATCCACCACACTGACCAGCGCGTTCGTGGACAGCGACCGTCGCCGGGCGATGTCCCGAAAGGCGGACCAGAATTCCGGCTCAAGCGAGATCGACGTGCGGTGACCGCGCAATGTGACGGAGTGTTTCGTGGGACGGCTCATTCGCGCTCATGCCGGTCGAGGGCGCGTTCCGCCTTCTCAGCCAGGCTCGATTCGAGTTTCCGCTGGGATTTAGTGCGACCGAAGCGCACCGAATTGGCGTCGGCCTGCGCACGCTTTTCGGCGCGGGATTTGGCCTTACGGACCTTGGAGAAAGTGACGATCTTGCTCATCGGGTAAGTTTGACGCGTTCACTTGATGCGGGCAAGCCCCCCTGCTCGCAGGGGGGCTGATCCATCACTTCGGGCCGAGCATATCCTTGGGCTGCACGACACGATCAAAGGTTTCCGCATCGACGAAGCCGAGGGCGATTGCCTCTTCCTTCAGGGTGGTGCCGTTCTTGTGTGCGGTCTTGGCAACCTTGGTAGCGTTGTCATAGCCGATCTCGGGCGCGAGGGCGGTGACCAGCATCAGGCTCTCCCACATCAGTTTCGAGATCCGATCCTCGTCCGCCTCGATCCCCGAGACGCAATTGTCGGTGAACGCGACGGAGGCGTCGCCCAGCAACTGCATGGACTGCAAAAGGTTGTAGATCATCATCGGCTTGTAGACGTTCAGTTCGAAATGACCCTGCGAACCCGCAAATCCGATCGCCGCATCGTTGCCCATGACATGCGCGCAAACCTGCGTCAGCGCCTCGCATTGAGTCGGGTTGACCTTGCCCGGCATGATCGATGAGCCCGGCTCGTTTTCAGGCAGCATCAACTCGCCCAGACCGCATCGCGGGCCGGAGCCGAGCAGGCGAATGTCGTTGGCGATCTTGAACAGAGATGCGGCGACGGTCTTCAGCGCGCCCGACATCTCGACCACGGCGTCATGGGCGGCCAGCGCCTCGAACTTGTTGGGGGCGGTGATGAAGGGCAGGCCCGAGATTTCAGCGATATTCGCCGCGACCTTCTCGGCAAAGCCGACCTTGGTGTTCAGGCCGGTGCCGACAGCCGTGCCGCCCTGCGCCAACGGATAGATATTGCCGAGCGCGTGCTTCACGCGGCGAATGCCCTGCTCGACCTGAAAGGCGTAGCCGCCAAATTCCTGTCCCAGCGTCATCGGGGTCGCATCCTGGGTATGGGTGCGGCCGATCTTGATGATGTCCTTGAACGCCTCGGACTTCGCCGCGAGCGCCTTTTGCAGCTTTTCCAGACCGGGGATCAGCACCTGCGTGGCCGTCATCGCGGCGGCGATGTGCATCGCGGTGGGGAATGTGTCGTTCGAGCTTTGCGACATGTTGCAGTGATCGTTCGGGTGAACCGGCGATTTGGAGCCGATCTCACCGCCCAGCAACTCGATCGCGCGGTTCGCGATCACCTCGTTGGCGTTCATGTTCGACTGCGTGCCGGACCCCGTCTGCCATACGACCAGGGGGAAATGGTCGTCAAGTTTGCCCTCGACCACCTCGGACGCGGCGGAGACGATGGCATTTCCGATCTTCGGTTCCAGCGAGCCGAGATCCATGTTCGCCTGCGCGGCCGCCTGCTTGATGGTGCCCAAGGCGCGGACCAGCGCGACGGGCTGTTTTTCCCAGCCGATGGGGAAATTCATCAGACTGCGCTGGGTCTGTGCGCCCCAATACTTGTCGGAAGGAACTTCGAGAGGGCCAAAACTGTCGGTTTCGGTACGGGTCGTGGTCATGGCAGGGCCTTTTCGTTGAACGTCGGTTGGGCGTTTCATAGCCGTACCGGACGCGCGTCGCAATCGACGCCTGCCGCGCCGGGAGGGCTAGCTCTTGCGGAAACTGTCGAGGCTGACGACTTCTGCACCAGACTTCGCCGTCGTGGGTTCGTCGGCCTGAGGGGCGTCCTCGACCTCATCCTCTGTCTCGACATCCGTCACAGGCGTGTCCTGAGCCTCGAACCGCAATCCGAACTCGACCGAGGGATCGACAAAGGTCTGGACCGCGTCGAACGGCACGACCATCGGTTCGGGGGAATTGCCGAAGTTCAGGGTGATCGCGAACCGGTCGTCCATCACGGTCAGGTTGTCGAACCATTCCTGCATGACGATGGTCATTTCCTGCGGATAGCGTTCGCGCAGCCAATCGGCCAGATCGACGCCAGGATGGGTGGTGTCGAAGGTAATGAAGAAATGATGTGACCCGGGCAGCCCGTGTTCGGCCACGCGTTGCAGAACATCGCGCAACAGCCCCTGAAGGGCACGATGCATAAGCTGTCCGTAGTTGATCTGGCTCGACATTCCATCCCCCACTCAGTGTCGGGTTCGACAATAGACGATTCTGTCGCGGTGAACAGGGCCGTATGACAGGACATTCCGATGGATACGCAGAGTGATCCGACCGAGCAGGGATCAGATCGAACAAAGATGCAGCTGAGGGGATCAAGTGCAGGCTTCTGTTGCCAGGTGCCTGCGAACCCCGCCTTACGCGGCTAGGCGCAAGGACTTAAGTTTCGATCTTAGGCACCGCTTACGCGGCGACTGCGACCGGAGCATGGTTGTCATTTGCAACTATACTTTGCGAACCGATAACGGTGGTATCTCACCGAGCGAAGGCTACATCTTTAGACGTCCGTCGATACTGTTTCGACCCCGTCTGCCCTGCAAATGACAGGGTGATTGGTGGAGTCGCCGGGTACCGCCCCCGGGTCCGAACCGCTTATTACATGCGCGTTTATCGCCATATCCCCGCAAGCGAGGCACTGTTAGAAGTAGAGCGTGGCAACCCGATTATCAAGAGCGCGCCGCGATTTCCCGGCACAGATGTCATGGCGCCGGGCAACAGGCCCGGCGCTGAGCAATCACCACTTTCCGGTGTTCTCCATCGAGGCCCAAGGCTCCTGCGCGGGCAGGGGGTCGCCCTCCTGCAGCAATTCGATAGAGATGTTGTCGGGCGAGCGTACGAAGGCCATGTGGCCGTCGCGCGGCGGGCGGTTGATGGTGACGCCTGCGTCCATCATCTTCTGGCAAAGCTCGTAGATATTGCCGACACGGTACGCCAGATGGCCGAAATGCCGGCTGTCATCGGGCAGGGCGTCGTCGCCATCCCAGTTATATGTCAGTTCCACGTCCGCGTTTTCCTGTCCGGGAGGGGAAAGAAAGACGAGGGAGAACCGGCCTTCTTCGCTTTCGATGCGCCGGGTCTCTTCCAGTCCCAGCAGATCGCAATAGAACGCCTTGCTTTGTTCGATGTCGCGGACGCGCACCATGGTGTGGAGGTATTTCAGGGTCATGAGCTGTCTCCTTGGGTACAGACGCGGCTGGGCATGTCGCCCGCCGTCGCACGATGGAGACATAGGTGTGATGGCTGTGCGGTCCAATCATCGGTTCACCACTAACGAAGTGGTGGCGCTGTGCGCACCGCGCGCTATACATACGCCGAGACTTAGGATGGAGACCGCAATGCCCCTCACCCCCGATCAGCAGGCTGAAATCGAAACGGCCCGCAGCGAAGAGCGCACGACGCGCCGCGCCACGGTTCCGGGCATGGAGGCGCACCTCTACAATGCGCATGAGGTTCTGGACCACGGATTCGTGCGCGTCATCGACTATATGGGTGACGACAACGCCATCGTGCAGGCGGCCCGCGTCTCCTACGGACGGGGGACCAAGGCTGTGCAGAACGATGCCGGCCTGATCCGCTACCTGATGCGCCACTGGCATTCGACGCCCTTTGAGATGTGCGAGATCAAGCTGCACGTGAAGCTGCCCGTTTTCGTGGCCCGCCAGTGGATTCGGCACCGCACCGCGAACGTGAACGAATATTCGGCGCGATACTCCATACTGGACCGCGAGTTCTATATTCCCGCGCCGGAGAATCTGGCCGCTCAATCCAAGATCAACAATCAGGGCCGCGGCGGTGTTCTGGAGGGAGAGGAAGCCGCCCGCGTCCTCGACATCCTGCGCGCGGATTCGAACCGCGCCTACGATCATTATCAGCAGATGCTGGAGCAGGACGGCCAGGACGGTCTGGCGCGGGAGCTTGCGCGGATGAACCTGCCCGCGAATATCTATACCCAATGGTACTGGAAGGTGGACCTGCACAACCTGTTTCACTTCCTGCGCCTGCGTGCCGATGCACATGCGCAATATGAAATCAGGGTCTATGCAGACGCGATCTGCAAGATCGTCGCGGATTGGGTGCCGCATGCCTATGCCGCGTTCGAGGATTACCGTCTGGGCGGCGTCCAGTTCTCCGGCAAGGGAGTGGACTGCATCCGCCGCATGATCGCAGGCGAACAGGTCGATCAGGCCTCCAGCGGCATGTCGGCAGGGGAATGGCGTGAGTTTCAGGCGGTTTTGAAAGGATGAGCCGGCGCGTTCCAGCATTGTCCCGCCGTGTTGCTCGACCGATAACCGGACTGTTCGTTCCCAAGCCCCGACGCCGGATTATTTTCCAGCATGTGCCCAAATCGGGGGGATCCTCGGTGAACGCGGTTTTCAAGGGTCTGTTTCGTGGCTCGCGTTTCGGCCAATCCGTCCTGCTCACCGATCATGCGTTAAGCAACCCGCAGCTGATCGAATACGCGCGTGGCGCTCGTTTCGTAGGTGGGCATTTCGGGCCCAGGATCCGGAGTGCGGTGCGCGACGACGGCTATGTCTTCACCGTGTTGCGCGATCCCGTTGAACGGATCATCTCCCACTGGCGGTTTTTGCAGAGCCACAGGCGGCTGGAGCTGCATCTTCCTTACGACACGCTTGAGGAAGCTTTGAGTTCCGGCTCGGAACCGGTTCGATATGCATTCGATAACGTGTTCGCACGGCAATACGGTGCTGGCCACGAACTGACCGAGGCTGCCAAGGTTCCACGGAAAATCTGGGTCGACAACGCACTGGACGCGTTACGTGCCATGGACCGGGTTATAGATTTGAGCGACCTGAATGCAGGTGTGGACGCTGTGCTCGACGATTGCGGCCTGACCCGCCGTCGCCCGATAGAGGTTCGCAATCGAACGGACGGCGAGGGGCGTCGCAATCTGGCTAAGGGGGTGGTTCCGCCGAAGGTGGATGCGCGATCCATCGAAGGCGTGGTCGCACCCTATGTCGAATTGGACCGGCAGTTGATGCAGGCTTGGACGCGCAAAGGCTGAGGCCCCTAGCTCTTGGTGTAGTAGCGATCCTCACCGATCGCGTCCCGGAACCGATAGCTCAGTTCGAGCATCCTCGCGTCCAGGCGTTCCGCATTTGCCGGACGCGTTTCTATCTGCACGACTGCCTCGTTCGATTGGAGCGTGCGAACCATGCCTTCGAGCGCAGTAAGTTCGAACCCCTCCACATCCATCTTTATGGCAATTCGGCGATCCTGCAGGGGGACCGTATCGTCCAACCTCGCGGTCGGCACGGTTTCAATATAACTGTAATCGCGATGCCGCTGCGCCTCGTCATCGGGAGCAAGGGTCGACAGTCCGCTGGAAGTCGGGTCGATCGAGATCTCGGCCCTGCCTTCCCTGTTGGACAGGGCGACACCGTGAACCGTCACTCGATCCTGCAATGCGTTTTGTGCGAGGTTCCGCTCCAGCTTCGCCCTCGTGGTCGAGACAGGTTCGAAAGCGTGAACTTCCATGGACGGTGCCCCCATCGCGATGCGCACCGTGTAGA
>NZ_CP049811.1:1407500-3036380 GCF_011290545.1 Pontivivens nitratireducens
TAGTGCCTTCCCGAAATGGTCCATGCCGCAAGCAAAACATGGGCCGTTGGCGCCGATCAATACGGCGTGTCCTGCAACAGAAAACGGCCCTGCCCACCCGTAGATCACAGGGGGGAAACCCGCTTCGCTCCTCGCCACTTGGTTAAGCCTGCCTTCAGCCACCCAACTGCCAACCGTGGACACAATCAAATCGGTGTTCTTGAAAACGTTAAAACGTTTGCCGTAGAGCGATTGCCAGTCCTCAGCAAAGTACTTAATCGAGCGCATATGCGGGAAGTCACCAGCCAATTTTTGTGTAAGTGACTTAGCTTTAGACGTTCGGACTTGCGTGACCCCGAGCATATGACGTCCAACATTGGGATAATCCAGAAGTTCTGGGTCGACCAATGTGATCGAGCCAACACCTGTCTTTGCCAGTAGCAGAGCAACCTCGCTTCCCAATGACCCCGCGCCGATCATCAGAACACGCTTGCCAAACAAAGGGGTGACAGTAGGGGTGTCACGCCCATGTATCCACGATGCATCCGCGCGCATAGTCTCGAGGCGCTCAACCTTGTTCCCCCCGAACAGCCGCTGCATCCGGATATGGGTCGGTACCTTTCCAGGCCGGAAGCCCTTCTGCACCATGTCTGGGCGTCGCTCGGCTTTCATACCCTGTTTGACGGGAGGCATAACTTCGACGGCAAAAAACACCGGCCCATCATCCGTGCGCCCCTCGAAGGAAATGGTGAACTTGTCATCAGCAGTTTCCGCAGCTTCTTCCAGAAGCTCTATGGATTCGGGTGCCAGATCCCGTAAAAAGCGTAGAACCGTCGCACCCGACTTCGGGTATTCCGAAGGCAGAATAGGCCTTTCGAGGACGATGTGCGTTGCGGTTGTGAAGCGGTAGTTCTTCTTGTTCCCCGGAAATCGGTTGCGAAACCAATTATCCAAAGCCGCGTCGTCATCCGCTAGATAGTAGTCAACTGTGCTGCGCCACAGGCATACCCTACGAGAGGCGCCCCCGGGAGACAGAAGGCTGACGATGTTTTTGCCACCCTCTGTTTTGCTCCAATAGGAATCGAACTCGTCCGCGAAATCATTGATAAACGCGTCGTCGTATGAAGCTACGATCAATCGAGTAGCTTCTTTGATAGCGTCCCATATTAACCCTTTGGGGTTCAAGGGATTGTGCTCTGTGCCCGGCGGGTAAAGGCAGAATGCACCATGGCAGGTCTTGCGCGACGCGCAACAACGCCAGATCATCCCTGTCGCTGGCAATTGCCGCCGACGTCTTCTCAAAGACAGACACCACTGCGGCCATGAGTGTGATCGATGCCAGCCTACCCTTGGGCCATTGGAAGTCTTTCCAGCCCTTGAGATAGCGGCTAACGGTTCGGACCTGTTCGCCGTATTGTTTCACGGCATCGACAAACCAGTCTTCGAGTTTACGCGGGTCGGATTTCATCCAACCCTCGTTGCGGTGCGCGAGCATCATCTCGTCGTGAGACAACATTCGATACGCAGTATCTTCTATCCGCAGTTCGGCTGTGAAGTCCACACTGAAGTGGTCCCACCTTTTCGGACAGTTTTGCAGCTTTTCTAAGGTGTATCGGGTTTAGATTTCATGCTGCTCTTTGCTCTTCCAAGCCTGCCCAATATGCGTCCTCGGGCGTCAGCCGATCACGCGCGGAATGGGGGCGTTCGCTGTTGTAGAATGCCATCCAGTTTTTGACGACCTTTCGGGCCTGGAAGCCGTCATTGATCTCTTCGAGGTAGATCGCTTCCTGTTTCAAGCTCCGCCACAGGCGCTCAATGAAGATGTTGTCGAGGTATCTACCGCGACCGTCCATTGAGATACGTATGCCCGCTTCGGTCAGCGTCGTGATCCAGGCCGAACCGGTGAACTGGCTGCCCTGATCGGTATTCATGATCTCGGGAGGGCCGTGTTTGGCGATGGCCTCGTGCAGGGCCTCCACACAGAAGTCGGCGTGCATTGTGTTCGACAAGCGCCAGCTCAGAACCTTGCGCGACGCCCAATCCATGATGGCGACCAGATACAAGAACCCGTTTCGCACCGGCATGAAGGTAATGTCGGCGCACCAGACCTGGTTGGGCCGGTCGATCTGCATCTCTCTGAGCAGGTACGGATAGACCGGGTGCTGAGGATGGGGCTGGCTGGTCCGAGGGCGTTTGTAAATCGCTTGCAGGCCCATCTTGGCCATCAGCCGCCTGATGCGATGACGTCCGACAATGGTTCCTTCCCGCCGCATGTAGGCAGCGATCTGGCGGCTGCCGAAGAACGGGTATTTGGTGAATATCCGGTCGATCTCTTTCATCATCCCAGCGTGTCCGCATCAACACCGACCGGCGTGTAGTAGAAGGCCGACCGGCTCAGCCGCACCAGTTTGCACTGCTGGCTTATGCTCAGTTCAGGATGATCCCGTTTGATCATCGCGCGTTTCTTCTCCGGGCTCACCGCTTCAGCCCTTCGGACAAAAAATCGTTCTCGACGGCCAGCCTCCCGATCTTGGCATGGAGCTCCTTGATTTCTGCTTCTGTCGGCCCTTCCGGCCTGCCGCCACGCGCAAACACATCGGCCATGCCTTCGACAGCCTGACGCTTCCACGTGCTGATCTGGTTCGGATGCAACTGATGCTTCGCGGCGATCTCCTGGATCGTCTTGTCGCCACGCAGCGCTTCCAACGCGATCTTGGCCTTAAACTGGTCTGTAAACTTCCGGCGCTTCGCCATTCTCGTATCCCTTCAAAGGTTCGGGATACACCTTAGCCAACTGTCCAGTTTTCTGGGACCACTTCACATCCTGGCAACAGCAACTCTCATTGCACCACTCGTCATGGGGACTCAGGTTTTGGCCCATGCTACCTACGCAGAGAGTGAGGTCACCCAGGGTGAGACCGCCCGTCTGACGCTGCGCGTGCCGCATGGATGTGGCGACGAGGCCACGCTGCGCGTGCGCATCCAAATCCCGGAAGGTCTCATCGCAGCGCAGCCGATGGTCAAGGCTGATTGGGAGCTGGAAACAGTGACGGGTCCCTATGAGAACAGCTACGAATATTACGGCAATACCCTTACCGAAGGCGTGCGCGAGATCATCTGGTCAGGGGAGTTGTCCTCCCCCTATTACGACGAGTTTGTGTTCCGTGCACGGGTGACGGACAAGGTGGCCGCGAACGAGATGTTGTATATCCCGGCAATTCAGGAATGCGCCAGCGGCGTCGCGCGCTGGATCGAAATCCCGGCTGAGGGGCAGGACAGTCACGATCTGGATGAACCCGCATCGGGCGTCATGGTTATCCCGGCGTCGCACGACGGCCACGCCCACTAAGTCAGTGTTTGCAATCTACTCGCGCGCGCGAAGATTCCGCCGGACCTGAACAGCGTCCGGCGGGACAAAAGTTGTAGCCTTGGTGATGACAGCTCCCTGACCGCTCATTTTTACCTGTTACGTGGACCGGTCGACGAGCGGCGGTTCGGCTCTTCATTAAAGGGCTGACCCCTTGTTTTTTATTCTGCGGTAAAGTCGGGGCGGTTCAGGTTGAGAAATTTCGAGGTTTTCGCCCGCGTGTCATACTCCTGTGATGTAGGACTGATTTGAGGACCGCGAGTTGTCGTAGACTTGGTCATGATGTCATCGCGCATCCGTTCCATGTGAATTTCCATAGTCTTTTGTTATGGAGCTTGGCACAGGAATAGTCTTGAACCATGCGAACGCTCGGATAACGTGTAGAAATTCAGCATCAACGAAAATGTCGGTGCGATACTCGGGAGAAACACATGAAAAATCTGACAACTGGCGCCTTGATCGCCGGATCAACGATCCTTTCGCCGTTTGCGGCCTATGCCGAAACCGAAATCCAATTCTGGCATGCCTTTACCGGTCGGCTTGGTGAACTGGTTGCGGACCAAGTGGAAGATTTCAACGCGAGCCAGGACGAGTTTACCGTCGTTGCATCCCACAAGGGAAACTATTCCGAGACGTTGAATGCAGGCATTGCGGCGTTCCGCGCCGGTGAACAGCCGCAAATCCTGATGGTGTTTGAGGTCGGAACAGCCACGATGATGGCCGCCGAAGGGGCGGTACGCTCCGTCACTGAAGTCATGGAAGCCTCTGGCGCTGAGTTTGATCCCGATGCCTATATCGGTGCGGTCAATGGATATTACACCAACACCGAGGGCGAGATGCTGTCCTTGCCGTTCAACGCGTCCACGCCCGTCCTGTGGGTAAACCGTGATGCGTTCGAGGCTGCTGGCGTCGATCCTGACACTGATCTGTCCACCTGGCAAAACGTCGGTGAGGTGCTGACCGCGCTTAAGGACGGTGGCAGCACTTGCCCCCTGACCACTGCTTGGCAGAGCTGGATTCACCTCGAAAACCTCTCTGCTTACCATGACGTTCCCTTCGCCACGCAAGAGAACGGATTTGCAGGGACTGATGTTGAATTGGTGTTCAACGGCGAAGCGCAGGTTGCGCATATCTCGGCCATGGGCGAATGGGCGCAGGACGGAAAATTCATCTATCTGGGCCGACGCAATGAAAGCGGCGCAAACTTCCGTGCCGGCGAATGTGCCCTGTTCACCGAAAGCTCTGCTGGGTATGCGGGTATCGAGGCAGAAGCAGAGTTCGATTTTGACGTGCGCCCCCTTCCGTATTGGGAAGGTGTCGGCAACAGCCCGCAAAACACCATTATCGGTGGTGCTTCCCTCTGGGTGATGGAGGGTCATGAACCGGAGGAATACGAAGGTGCGGCACAGTTCCTCGCATATCTGTCATCCACACCGGTGCAAGCGCAATGGCATCAGGACACCGGCTATTTGCCAATCACCAACGACGCCGCCGAGGCCACACGTGAATCCGGTTTTTACGCCGACAACCTCGGCACCGAAGTGGCCGTCCTTCAGATGACCGCGAATGAGCCGACCTCGAACTCCAAGGGCCTGCGTCTTGGCTCATTCGACCAGATCCGCGGGATCATTGACGAAGAGTTTGAGGCCGTCTGGGCCGGTGACAAGGACGCGCAATCCGCACTCGATAGCGCCGTGGCACGTGGCAATCAGTTGCTGCGCCGCTTTGAGCAGGCGAACTAATCAAGCATATGATGCGGGCGGCCGATTGTGGTCGCCCGCATGTTTATTGAGGCGCTCTATTTATGGAAAAACGGGTCACGTTCAAAGGCTGGCTATTGCCGCTGTGCCTGATCGCGCCGCAGGTCCTGGTGTCTGCGGTGTTCTTTTTTTACCCCGCAGGACAGGCCGTTTGGCAGTCCTTGTTCATTCCGGACCCGTTCGGGCTGTCGATGCAATATGTCGGCCTAGGCAACTTTGAATACCTGCTGTCTGACCCCTACTATCGCGCCTCATTCCTGACGACGGCAATCTTCTCGACCTTGGTCACGCTGTGTTCCATGGTTCCAGCCCTGTTTCTGGCGGTTGTCGCGGATCGTTTGATCAAGGGCGCAGGCGTGTACCGTACCATGCTGATCTGGCCCTATGCCGTGGCGCCCGCCATCGCGGGCGTGTTGTGGCTGTTCATGTTCAACACGCGTGTCGGCGTCGTCTCGTGGTATCTGGGCCATTTGGGATATGATTGGAACCACGTGCTGAACGGTGGAGAGGCCATGGGCCTGGTTGTCGTGGCCTCCGCCTGGGGGCGCATCAGCTACAACTTCCTGTTCTTTTTCGCGGCGCTTCAGGCGATACCAAAATCTGTCATAGAAGCCGCGGCGATTGACGGCGCGCGGTTCTGGCGCCGGTTCTGGACCATCGTTTTGCCGCTGTTGTCGCCGACGACGTTCTTCTTGCTGGTCGTCAATATCGTCTACGCCTTCTTTGAAACTTTCGGCGTGATCCACACGATCACGTCAGGCGGCCCGCAACAATCCACGACCATTCTGGTCTACAAAGTCTTCTCGGACGGGTTCGTGGGCCAGGACCTCGGCTCCTCTGCCGCGCAGTCGGTAATCTTGCTGGTGGTCGTCGGGGCGCTGACAATCTTCCAGTTTAAATTCATTGAGCGGAGGGTGCATTATTGACCCAATATAATGATCCCCCCCCCGGCATGGTCGAAAGGCGCGGCGCGTCATTGTGGCTTAGCCACGTCATCATGATCGGTGGCGTTCTCATCGTGTTTTTCCCGATCTGGCTGGCCTTCGTCGCATCGACCGTCACCCAACCGGAAATCACGCAGCCCCCCATGCCGCTGTGGCCCGGCGATCAGTTCCTTGCCAACTATCGCGAGGCCTTGCTGTCGGGTGTGAACGTGCCCGTCGCAACGATGCTGTTTAACTCTCTGGTTATGGCCATGGGCATCGCGGTCGGCAAAATCATAATCTCGCTGCTGTCGGCGTTTGCGATCGTTTACTTCAAGTTTCCCGGCAAGATGATCTTCTTCTGGCTGATCTTCCTGACGCTGATGCTCCCCGTCGAGGTGCGTATCGTGCCCACCTATGAGGTCGTCGCGGGCTTTGGAATGCTCAACAGCTATGGCGGGCTTATCCTGCCGCTCATCGCATCAGCCACAGCAACGTTTCTGTTCCGCCAGTTTTATATGACCGTGCCCGATGAACTGGCCGAGGCCGCCCGCGTGGATGGTGCCTCACCCATGCGGTTCTTCCGGGATATCCTTTTTCCGATGAGCCGCACAAACATCGCCGCATTGTTCGTGATCTTGTTTATCTACGGCTGGAACCAGTACCTTTGGCCGCTGCTGATCACGACGGACCCGTCGATGAACACCATTGTGATGGGCATCAAACAGATGTTTCCGTCAGGCGATGACACGGCAAACTGGCCGGTCATTATGGCGACGTCCATTTTGGCAATGATCCCTCCGATCATCGTCGTCATTTCAATGCAAAAACTGTTTATCCGCGGTCTCGTGGACAGTGAGAAGTAGGCAACCATGGCAACTGTAGAGCTCCTCGATATCAAGAAACGCTTTGGCAGCACCCAGGTTATCCATGGTGTCAGCACGGCGATTGAGCACGGTGAGTTCATCGTCATCGTCGGCCCGTCCGGCTGCGGAAAATCCACGCTTCTGCGCATGGTGGCAGGGCTGGAAAGCGTGTCTGAGGGTGAGATCAGGATCGGCGGCAAGCGCGTCAATGAGCTCGAACCAATGGATCGCGACATCGCGATGGTGTTTCAGAATTACGCGCTTTATCCGCATATGTCCGTGCGCGAAAATATGGGGTACGGGCTGAAGATCGCGAAATTTCCGAAGGCCGAGATCGCTCAAAAGGTCGAGGCCGCAGCAACACTTTTGCAACTGACCGATTACCTTGATCGACGCCCTCGTGATTTATCTGGCGGCCAGCGCCAGCGTGTCGCCATGGGGCGGGCCATCGTGCGTGAACCGGCGGTGTTCCTGTTTGATGAGCCGCTGTCGAACCTGGATGCAAAGCTGCGCGTACAGATGCGTCTTGAAATCCGCGATTTGCAGAGCCGCCTTGGCATCACGTCGCTCTATGTCACACATGATCAGGTCGAGGCTATGACAATGGCGGATCGGATGATCGTCATGAATGCAGGTCGCGCCGAACAGATCGGCACGCCACTGGAGGTTTACGAACGCCCGCAAACCCTGTTCGCGGCGCAGTTCATCGGCAGCCCGTCGATGAATGTTCTCAATGGCAAGGTGACGGACGAAGGCCTTTCCATCGTCGATACAATCGTACCAACCCATATGAAGGCTATGGGCAACGTCACAGTCGGTATCCGACCCGAACACGTGGTCGCCGATCCAAACGGACCGCTGTCGATGACGGTTCAGATGGGCGAACCTCTGGGCGCGAATACGCTGCTGCACGGGCGTATTGCAGGCAGCAAGGAGGCATTCACTATCAGCCTGCCCGGGGTGCATCATGCCGTTTCCGGTGAAACGGTTCGGTTCAGCGTCGATCAGGATAACCTGCATTTCTTTGACCAGCAAAGCGGACAGCGAGTTGAGGGATCGGGATAATCTGTCCGTCGTCATATAAAGTTGGAGGTCAGAGCGGCTTGAGTATTGGAGGCTCTGGCTCGTTTGTTTGATTGATTATGCTGCTTGTTTTTGATGTTGCGAGCTTTGACCTGCCCCCCGAAACGTCCCTCAGTTTGATGTAGAGTTTGCTCAAGCTTTTGAAGGAGCAAACAAATGCGAAAGAGCTGTGTCGCAAGCACGGCGTCAGCGATGCGACTTTTTACAAATAGCGCTCGAAATATGGCGGTATGGAAGTGTCCGACGCCAAGAAGTTGAAGTCGCTTGAGGTTGAGAACGCCAAGCTCAAGTAGTTGTTGGCGGAACAGATGATGGATGTGTCGACGCTGAAAGAGATGCTGGGAAAAAACTTTTGAGGCCCGGTGCGCGACGTAGAGCTGCGAGCTGGGCCATGACAGAGAAACGGTACAATCAGAAACGCGCCTGTGCTTTGGCCGGGATTGATCCACGCGTTTATTGATCCACGCGTTTATCGGCGTGTGTCGAAGCGGCCAGCGGATGCCGAACTGCGCGGGCGGCTGAAGGAGCTGTCATCTGAACGACGGCGGTTTGGATATCGACGCCTGCACATTCTGCTGAAGCGCGAGGGGTGGCATGTGAATTGGAAGAAGCTGTACCGGATTTACCGCGAAAAAGGGTTAACTGTCCGTAAACGGGGCGGACGCAAGCGCGCAGTGGGCACCAGGGCGATCCCCCAAGGTCCAAACCAACGGTGGAGCTTGGACTTCGTGTCTGACAGCCTGACTTGCGATCGTCGGTTCCGGATTCTGAATGTGATCGACGATTTCAGCCGAGAATGTCTGGCGGCGGTCGTTGATACGTCTTTGTCTGGGGGCCGCGTCGCTCGGGAACTTGATCGGATTGCCGAGATGCGGGGCTATCCTTGCATGGTGGTCAGCGATAACGGCACAGAACTGACTTCGAATGCGATCCTGAAGTGGCAGGAAGACCGCAATGTCGAATGGCATTACATCGCGTCCCACTGCCTGGCAGGGTCATGCAAAGCATGATCCCGAGAGGGGGTAAACCCATGCAAAACGGTTTTGTGGAAAGCTTCAACGGCAGGATGCGGGATGAGTGTTTGAACGAACACCTGTTCGATAGTCTACGCCATACCCGCAATCTCATCGCGGCGTGGCGCAACGACTTTGACCACCACCGCCCACACACAAACCTCGCTGGCTTGACGCCAGCAGAATATGCTAACCGGTCAAAGGAAGACCAAAACCTGAACAGAGCTAACCTAAATTAGCGGACACATTGGGGAGCAGGTCAAAGTTGAGATTTGAGCGCCCTCCCGCAACCATGGTTCCCTTGGCAGCTTTCGAAGCTGCTAGGGTGGGACAAAGCAAGCCCCCGCAACAAAAATAACTAACAAATGCAAACACTAATAGCCACCTTCGGGTGGTTCTCTGCGTTGCGCTTCGGCTTAGGTCCATGTCGTCACCGAGAGGGGAACTAGCTGGCAAAGATGTTGCGCAAGAGGTGCCCGAAGCTGTCGGTGATGTTCATGTCTGGCTATATGAATCAGGCCACCGCCGCCGGGGAGGTGGTTCTGGCGCGGTTTATCCGATTGGTGAACCGGTGTTCCGAGAAGATCTGCTGCGCTCCTTGCGGGCCGCGTTGCCAGACTTTCAGCCTTAATCGCTCAATACATGAGCGCGTCATGGCTTCGTCACGTAAAAAGTGGACATTGCGCGTCGGCCTTGCATTAATGCGGCAACTTCAAATCAAAGGAACTTATCATGGGTACGAAATCCGGCTTGCTGACCACGACGGTTGTGATCACGGCGATGTCTGTGGCTGCTGCCAATGCGGAAACGCTGCGTTTGCTGACCTGGGGCGGGTATGCACCTGATGATGTGATCGAGATGTTCGAGGCGGAAACCGGTCATTCTGTCGAGGTTACGACCTCTAACAACGAAGAAATGATCGCGAAGCTGCGGGCCACGAATGGCGGCGGTTTCGATCTGGCGCAACCCAGCCAGGATCGCATTACCAGCGCGCAGGAGGAGTTCGGCATCTACAAACCCATCGATATGTCACGTGTCGATGCCGAGCAGTTCATCCCTTCGATGCTGAGCGCGACCGCGGACAACACCACGCTCGACGGTGAGGTTTACGGCCTGCCGCATGTTTGGGGCACCAGCGGTCTGGTGGTGAACACTGCCGAGGCGGGCGACGTGACGGATTACATGGATCTGTGCGATGAGGCGGTCGCAGGCCGCGTGTCGTATCGGTTGAAGCGGCCGACGCTGATCGGCTTTGCCTATTCGATGGGGCTCGACCCCTTTGCGGCATATGGCGACACCGACAGCTATCAGGCCATTCTGGATGAGGTCGAGCAGACCTTGATCGACTGCAAGGACAACGTCAAAACCTATTGGGATGGCGGTGATGAGATCAAGAACCTGCTGCGGTCAGGTGAGGTGGTCGCGGCGATGGCATGGGACACGGGCGGTTGGCAATTGAACGCCGACAACCCTGATATCACCTTCGTCGCGCCCGAGGCTGGTGCCCTGGGCTGGATCGACACATTCGTCCTGCCGGCGCGCGGTCGGGCGGATGATGCGGCTTATGATTGGATCAACTTTGTGATGCGGCCTGACGTGGCCGCGATGATCACGAACACCGCAGGAAACTTCACCGCTGCCGTCGGTGGCGACGAAGGTGTCAGCGCCGAGTTGAAGGCCCGCTATCAGGGCAGCTTCGATCAGGCTGCGATCGACAACATCAAGTGGTATCCGCCGGTTCCCGCCGGGTTGGAAACGCTCGAAGGTGCCGCGCTGGACCGGATCAACGCCGCGAACTGAGCGATCCGAAAATATGATGACGGGAAGGGCGCAATCCGCGCCCTTCTTCGTTGAAGGAAAGACACTGCACATGCCCGCGACCCCCGACCTGCAATGCATCGAACTGACCAAGGATTTCAGCGACTTTCGTGCTGTCGATCAGGTGAGCTTCGATGTTCCCCCCGGTTCCTTCTTCTCGATCCTGGGCCCGTCCGGGTGTGGCAAGACAACCTTGCTGCGGATGATCGCGGGGTTTCAGTTCCCCACCAGCGGCGATCTGAAGATCAAGGGCAAGTCAATGATCGGCGTCGGGCCGAACAAGCGTCCGGTCTCGATGGTGTTTCAGCATCTGGCGCTGTTCCCGATGATGAATATTGGGGAGAATGTCGGCTTCGGCCTGCGACAGCGCGGCGTGAACAAGACGGAGATCAAGCAGCGGGTGGAGCGTGTGCTGGACAGGGTCGGCCTGCCCGGCATCACCGAACGGCAGGTTAGCCAGTTGTCCGGCGGGCAGAAGCAGCGCGTCGCCATCGCGCGGTGTATGGTGTTGGAGCCGGACGTCCTGCTGCTGGATGAACCGCTGGGCGCGCTGGATCTGAAGCTGCGCGAGCATATGAAGATCGAGCTGAAATCGCTGCAATCGGCCTTCAACACCACATTCGTCTATATCACCCATGACCAGTCCGAGGCGTTGGTGATGAGCGACAAGATCGCCGTGATGAACAAGGGCCGTTTCGACCAGATCGGCACGGCGCGCGAATTGTACTACGACCCCAACAGTGCCTTCGTGGCCGGCTTCGTCGGGGATGCGAACCGGTTCGAGGGGAAGATCACCGCCGTGAACGGGGACGCCGTGACGATGATCACCGACAACGGATCGCACCTGAAGGCCCGCACGATCACGGAGCGTGTGACCGAGGGACAGCACGTACAGATCTTCATCCGGCCCGAGGCGATCCAACTGACGCTTGAGGCCGTTGCGGATGCTGATGAGTACATGATCGAGAGCGTTCTGTTCAACGGGGCCAACAGCCTGGCCATCCTGCGCGATCCGGCCACGGGTGATCTGCTCAACGTCACGCTGCCGCAAACCGGGGCGTTTCTGGTATTGGGCAAGGGCGACAGAGTTCATGCGCGATGGGATCCGCAGCAGGCCAGATGCTATCCGGGCGAGGGTCGCTAGGATGGCCTCGGACAGATCGAAACTGGGATTCTACCTGCTGCTGGCGCCGCTTTTGCTATGGCTGGTCCTGCTGATCATCCTGCCGCATATCGGACTGTTCTTCGTCTCCATAAGTGAGAAGGTGGGCGTCCGGCAGTATGAGACGGGCTTGGGCAACTACGCTGTCTTTTTCAATGAGCCGCTCTATTGGCGGACATTCGCACGCACCGCGATCATGTCGATTTCGACCACCGCGCTGACGCTGATACTGGGTTTTCCCATCGCGTATTACATCGCGAAGATGACACGCGGGCGCACGAAGACCACCTTGTTCCTGATGTGCCTGATCCCGTTCTGGGTGTCCGAACTGGTGCGCACATTCGGGTGGATGATCCTGTTGCGCGAAACGGGAATTGTGTCCAATGCGCTGCAATATCTTGGCCTGACGGCGGGGCCGGTCGAGTTTTTGTACAATGACGCGGCGATCATGGTGGGGTTGGTCTATACCTCGATCCTGTTCATGATCGTACCGCTGGTCACGACGCTGGACAGCCTCGACGACAGCATGATTGAGGCGGGATACGATCTGGGAGGCACCGGCGTTTCGATCCTGCGTGAGATCATCATCCCCCATGCCATGCCGGGCATCGTTTCGGGCTGCATCGTTGTGTTCATGCTGTCGCTGGGCAACTACCTGACGCCGATCCTGCTGGGGGGAAAGGACAGCCTGTGGTTCACCGGGCTGATCTACACGCAGTTCATCACACGCTTCAACTGGGAGCTCGGCTCCGCCTTCGGGTTCCTGCTGCTGGCGCTGTCCTCGGGTATCGTCTTCGTCGGGTTGAAGCTGTCGCGTCAGACCTTGTCAGAAACAATGGGGCGGTGAGATGATTCCGACCGTACCGCAATCGGGCGTTCTGAAATGGTCCTACCGGGCCTATGTGACGCTGTTCTTCGTCTATCTCGCCCTGCCGCTCAGCGTGGTGTGCGCCTTCGCGTTCAACGACAGCGTGTTTCCCTCCCTGCCGTGGGAGGGCTTCACGCTGGACTGGTTCTTTGGCGATGAGGCACCTTTCATCGGCGTGTTCCACGAACGCTCGATCCTGCGATCCATCGGGACGTCGGCCTTCGTCGCGGTCTGGGTGGCGGGCATGGCGGTTTCCGTGGGAACCTGCAACGCGTTCCTGTTCGTGCGGCACAGCTTTCGCGGGCAGGGGGTTCTTTATATTCTGATGCTGCTGCCGCTGATTATTCCGGGCGTCATTCTGGGGATTTCGATCCTGGTCTTTTCCAGCTCTGTCGCCAACACGTTGGAGGATGCGACCGGCCTGTGGTTCGACGGTCTGCGGCCGGGGCTGATCCTCGTCATTCTGGGGCAGTTCTCGTTCATCACGACCTTTGCGACACTGGTTATTTCCGCTCGTTTGCAGAAATTCGATCAAAGCCTGGAGGAAGCGGCCCTGAATCTGGGCGCCACGAAATGGGGCGCGGTCCGGCAGGTCACTCTACCGTTCCTGCTGCCCGCCATTCTGGGGGCCGGTGTCGTTTCGGTGTTGATGAGCTTTGAGAACTTCAACACGACGCTGATGCTGGTCGGGTCGGATTCGCCGCTAACCATCACGATGTTCGACAAGCTCAAGCATGGCTCGACCCCGGTCCTGAACGCGGTTTCGCTGCTGCTGATCGTCTGTTCCGCCATTTTGGGCCTTATGTCCCTGCTGTTTCAGGGGCGCGGGAGTAAGGGCTGACAGAGTGCTGGGCCGGATCGGTCCTATATATGCCGGCGTGGGGGCATGGTCTGAACTTGTCATGCCCACCCCGCCGACCTAGCTATCGGGAATGCGCAGGTTCCTCACCTCTCTGCTGGTTTTCGCTCTGCTCCTTGCGGTTCAAATGGATGTCGTACATGCGTTGGACCAAGGGCATGGCGATATGCCTGTCTCTGCTCAAATGCCCATCTCTGCTCAAACGTTTATGCATCAACTGAATGCGGATGAGTCCTGTTGCGAGACGACAGGCGCGCATGCGAATTCTTGCCTGAGCGATATTGCGAACCCTCAGTACACTGCGATCACCGCATCGGGAACGCGCGTCGTAAGGTTCAGCCCGTTTCAGGGGCGCACGCCTGTCACGTTCAGCCCCGATGGCCCTATCGACCCTCCCAAAGCCTGATCCCTATCGAACCTGATCTGTCGCGCCAGTGGCGGGGCATCTGTAGATATGAGGATCTTCAATGACAAATCGACGAGCTTTTCTGACCCTGCTGGGCGGTGGCGCCCTGACGAGCGCATTCACACCGGCGCTGGCAAATGCCGCGTCCGCACTGCCGGGTAACAAGATTCACGTGCTGGCGGCACCGGGCTGTGGCTGTTGCCATGCCTGGGCCGATCTGGCGCGATTGCATGGCTATGATGTGACGATCAGCGATCTGGTGGAACCCGATGCGCAAAAATCGGCGCTGGGTGTGCCGCTGCGGTTGGCCTCCTGTCATACTGCACTGTCGGGGGGATATGTCTTTGAGGGGCATGTGCCCTTCTCAGCACTTGCCGCTGTGTTGCGGGACCGCCCTGCCATCACCGGTCTGGCCGTACCGGGCATGCCCGTGGGGTCCCCGGGAATGGGTGACGATCCGAACGCACGCTTCGACGTGATCGCATTCGGAGGCGACGCGGCAGACGGGCGGGTGTTCTATCGCGCGGGCTTCGAAGCCCCGTTCGCGGGGTGAGTGGATGCGTATCGCAGTCGTTTCACTGGCCGCCCTCGCCTTGATCGCGGGGGCGGGCTATTGGGCCATGTCCGCTTCCGACGGTTCGTCACCGACGGTGCAATTGTATCCGGACGACCGGCAAAGAACCGCGAACGGGCGGCTGATCTATCGGCAGTCCTGCGCCTCGTGCCATGGTCGCGAGCTGGAGGGGCAGCCCGAGTGGAGGAAAGCGGGCCCCGACGGTCTGATGCCCGCCCCACCGCATGATGAGACGGGCCATACCTGGCACCATCCCGACGCGGTGCTGTTCACGCTGACCCGCGATGGGCTGGGGGCGGTTCTGGGTGAAAACGCGTCCTATACCTCGGCCATGCCGGCCTTTGGCGACACTCTGACGGATGAGGAGATCGTGGACGTGCTGTCCTATATCAAATCGACGTGGCCCGAGGATATTCGGGCAACCCATGACGACATCAATGCGCGCGCCGCGAACGGCTAGGCCGATCGTTCTGGCCGGTGCGGCATTCATACTCGGTCGCTTCCACCCCAGTCGATGCGGTGGAGGCGGCCAAGTTGCCGAGCCGATGCCGCGACATACCATGAATACGAGACTCGAAATTTCATAACCGACTTTGCAAAGGAAAATACGATGTCTGGAACAGATACTGGAAAGACCGCGGAACTTTACCGCATGGTGATGCCCGAGCACACGTGCCCCTATGGCCTGAAATCGAAGGACCTCCTCGAAAGGCAAGGTTACGACGTCGAGGATCACCCCCTGACCACGCGTGAAGAAACCGACGCCTTCATGGCGAAACACAATGTCGAAACCACGCCGCAAACCTTTATCAATGGCAAGCGGATCGGCGGATATGACGATCTGGAGGTGCATTTCGGCAAGAGGGATCCGAACGCGGATGACACCAGCTATACGCCGGTCATTGCTCTGTTTGCCGTGGCGGCACTGACCGCACTCGCCTTCAGCTGGTACGCGCTGGACACCCTGTTCGCATGGCAGACGCTGGGCTGGTTCGTCTCGATCTCGATGATATTGCTGGGGCTGCAAAAGCTGAAGGATATCGAGAGCTTCTCGACCATGTTCCTCAATTACGATCTGCTGGCGAAACGCTGGGTGCGGTATGGCTACATCTATCCATTCGTGGAGACGGGCGCGGGAATTCTGATGACGGCGATGGTCGGCATCTGGCTGGCAGCACCCGCCGCGCTGTTCATCGGCACCGTCGGAGCGGTCAGCGTTTTCAAGGCGGTCTATATCGACAAGCGTGAGCTGAAATGTGCCTGTGTGGGCGGGGATTCCAACGTGCCGCTGGGGTTCGTTTCCCTTACCGAGAATCTGGGCATGATGGCCATGTCCATCACGATGCTTATCCTGCTGTTCACCTGACGCCGGTATTGATAAGCCGGAATTGGTAACGCGGTCCCCATTCCGCTGCGGGCCGCAATGGATCGGAGGTCCGCGCCATGAGACGCGCCTATATCATGGTTGCGCCGAACGGTGCACGGCGCGGCCGGTCGGATCATCCCGCGTTGCCTGTAACTTTGCCGCAGATCGTCGCCACGGCGGTGGCCTGCGCCGGGGCAGGGGCCGACGCGCTGCACCTGCATGTGCGTGACGCTGAGGGGCGCCATTCGCTGGATCCCGGCCGCTATATCGAGACCCTGGCAGAGTTGAGCCGCGCAGTGCCAGACCTGCGCGTCCAGATCACGACCGAGGCGGCAGGCCTCTTCGACGTTGCCACGCAGCTCGATTGTCTGACCCGTGTGCGGCCTGATTGGGCGTCGATCTCGATCCGTGAAATCGCCCGCGATCCTGCCCGTGCCAGCGCGATCTACGGCACCTGCGCCGCGCAGGGCACCCAGGTGCAGCATATCCTGTACGACAGTGCCGATATTGCCCTGCTGCGCGATTGGCGGGCGAGGTCTGTCGTCGCGGCGGGGCAAACCTCGGTCCTGTTCGTTCTGGGGCGTTATACAGCGGGACAGGTCGCCGCTCCACTCGATCTGGAGGAGTTCCTGGACGCCGCGCCCGACATGCGCGACTGGATGGTCTGCGCATTTGGCCCGCACGAACATGAATGTCTGCTGGCGGCGGCACGGCGGGGCGGTGACCTGCGGGTCGGCTTTGAAAACAGTCTTACGGATTGTTTTGATCGTCAACATGCCGACAACGCGGCCTCGGTCCGCGCGTTGCGAGCCGCGCTTGAAAAACAGATCGGCTAGCACATCGCCCTTGCGGCCACAGGGCGGTCAGATCGCTTGCAGCGATCTGAATGCGAAATCGGCGGCATTTGCTCACAGAGGTCTGGCGGCACTGACCGCCAGCCCCTAAAGAACATACGGTATTCAACCGACCCGAACGAACGCCCAGCATTCAACCAGATACCGGATATGGCCTGCCCCAGCCGCCGAGCCATGACACGACCACCTGAGAGTATTCGGAGATTCCATGACCAAGTTCTGTCTGACTGTCGCCTGCCCGTCCCGCCGGGGCATCGTCGCGGCCATCGCCGGTTTCATCGCGGAGCAGGGCTGCAACATCACTGACAGCGCCCAGTTCGACGACCTCGACAACGGCCAGTTCTTCATGCGCATCAGCGCGGTAGCCGAGACGGGCACCACGCGCGACGAATTGACCGAACGCTTTGCCGAACTCGCCCACACGTTCGAGATGGATTATCTTTTCCATGATGAGATGAGCAAGATGAAGGTCGTCGTCATGGTCTCCCGTTTCGGGCACTGCCTGAACGATCTGCTCTACCGGGTGCGCATCGGTGCCCTGCCGATCGAGATTGTCGCCGTGATCTCGAACCACATGGATTATCAAAAGGTGGTCGTGAACAACGACATCCCCTTTCATCTGATCCGCGTGACCAAGGAAAACAAACCCGAGGCCGAGGCCCGCATCATGCAGGTGGTTGAGGAGACCGGCGCGGAACTGGTGGTCCTCGCCCGGTACATGCAAATCCTCAGCGATCGGATGTGCCGGGAAATGTCGGGGCGCATCATCAATATCCATCACTCGTTTCTGCCCAGCTTCAAGGGCGCGAACCCGTACAAGCAGGCCTTCGCGCGCGGGGTGAAGCTGATCGGGGCCACCTCGCACTACGTCACTGCCGATCTGGACGAGGGACCGATCATCGAGCAGGACACAGTGCGCGTCACCCATGCGCAAAGTGCGGAGGATTACGTCAGCCTGGGCCGGGACGTCGAGGCGAGCGTACTGGCCCGCGCCATCCACGCCCACGCGCATCGACGCGTGTTCCTGAATGGAAACAAGACGGTGGTTTTCCCGGCCTCGCCCGGCAGCTACAGTTCCGAAAGAATGGGGTGATTTCTCGGGGCGGCCCGGTTTGCGCCCCTTCGCCAACTCAACCGGTATGACCCGCCGCGGGGGCATCATGCCGATGCCAAGGGAAAGTCTGATATGAAACGTCTGGAAGGAAAATCGGCTCTGATAACCGGCGCGGCGCGTGGCATCGGTCGCGCCTTCGCGCAGGCCTATCTGGCCGAGGGGGCGACGGTCGGCATCGGGGATATCGACATGTCAGCGGCGGAACACACGGCTGGCGATCTGGGTGCCGGGGCCTATGCGGTCCATATCGATGTGGCGGATCAGACGAGTATCGACGCCGCGATGGCTTGCGTGATCGCGCGAACGGGCAAGCTGGACATTCTGATAAACAACGCCGCCCTGTTCGATGCGGCGGAAACGGTGGATATCACCCGCGCCAGCTATGATCGGCTATACGCCGTGAACGTGGCGGGAACCCTGTTCACCATGCAGGCCGCGGCGCGCCAGATGATCGCGCAAGGTCATGGCGGTAAGATCATCAACATGGCCTCTCAGGCGGGCCGCCGGGGTGAAAGCCTCGTTCTGATCTACTGCTCCACTAAGGCTGCCGTCATCTCGATGACGCAATCGGCAGGACTGAACCTGATCCAGCACGGAATCAACGTGAATGCCATCGCGCCCGGTGTCGTGGATGGTGAGCATTGGGAACATGTGGACGCGATGTTCGCCAAGCTGGAGGGCAAGCAACCGGGTCAGAAGAAAGCCGAAGTGGCCGCCGGCGTTCCTGCCGGTCGGTTCGCCGTTCCGGAGGATTTGACCGGTATGGCGGTCTTCCTCGCATCCCGCGATTCCGACTACATCGTTTCCCAGACATACAATGTCGATGGCGGTCAGTGGATGAGCTGACGACGGTCCTCAGGACCCGCTCATCGGGGGGGCAGTGCCCGTTCAGGATGTCTCGTGAATGCCCGCCAGCAAGTCTTGCACCACCGCGTCGAAGGGCTGGTCGATATCGACGGTAATCGCATCCTCGGGCGGGGTGGGGGGCTGCAAGGTTTCGAATTGACTGGCCAACAGCGCGGCCGGCATGAAATGGCCCTCTCGCTTGGTAAGGCGTTTCGCGATGACTTCCGGCGAACCGTCCAAAAACAGGTACGTGACATGTTTCCCGGCGGCCTGCGCTATTGCGTCGCGATACTGTTTTTTCAGGGCCGAACATGCGATGAGCGTCGTCTCATCATGCCGCGCCAGCGCCTTTCCAACCTCGATCAACCAAGGGGCACGGTCGGCGTCGTTCAGTGGTTCGCCTCGTGCCATCTTCGCGATATTGCTGGCTGGATGCAAAGCGTCGCCGTCGATGAAGGTGCCGCCCAAGGCCCTCGCGACCGCCGCGCCGATGGAGGATTTGCCGCAGCCCGACACACCCATCACGACGAAGGCCCTCGCGCTCGAATCTGCGTTTCGTATGGTGTCATGGTCCTTTGCGGTCACGACTCATGTCCTCCGTTCGGTCGTCGGTGTCGCTGGCTCGGATTGCTGCACAACGCACGGATCGCAATCAGATGCGCAGACTGTCATCCTCGGCGTGCACGTCAAGGTGGTGGGGAGTGGTACCGGCTCTGATGACCGTAACCGGAATGTAGGAATTGACAGGGGAAGGTTGTTATAACATAACAGCACCATCAAAAAGGAGTCACCCATGCCGCACCTGCGTCCCACCCTCGCTGTTTTCAGTCTGCTCGCGACACCCGCCATGGCCGAGGTGCCACTTGTCGTGACCGATATCGCGCCGGTGCACTCGCTGGTCTCCATGGTGATGCAGGGCGTGGGGCAGCCCGATCTGCTGATCCCGGCTGGATCGTCACCGCATGATTTTTCGCTGCGACCCTCGGATGCTGCCCGGCTTCAGGACGCGGACCTGATTGTCTGGATCGGCGAGGATCTGACCCCTTGGCTCGCCCGTCCACTCAGCATCGTAGCTGAGGGCGCGGTGAACATGCCCCTGATTGAATTGCCCGTGACCTTGCTGCGTGAGGGCGGGCATGAGCATGATACACTGGACGCGGCCGCCCATCCCGACGACGATCACGACGATCACGACGATCACGACGATCACGACGAGGAAATGCATGGTTCCCACGATCCGCATGTCTGGCTGGACCCGGTGAACGCCATCGCATGGTTGCCGGAGATCGCAAGCGCGCTGACCAGGCAGGATCCGCAGAACGGCCCGCTCTATTCCGCGAATGCTGCAAACGCCGCAGACATGCTCGATCAGTTGCTGGACGAACTGGCGCAGGGCGACCTTGCCCGCCCATTTATCGTGTCCCATGACGCGTTTGGATATTTCGAGGATCGTTTCGATGCGCACGCCCTCGGCTCGATCGCGGGTGCAGATGCGTCGGCCCCCGGTCCCGCCCGTGTCGCCGCGCTGCGCGATGCCGCGCGCGAGGCGGATGTGCGCTGCGTTCTGGTGGAGCCTCAATTCAACTCCGGCCTAGCGGAGGCGGTCGTGCCGCAGGGGGTAACGATCAGACAGATTGACGCGATGGGATCGGATCTGCCGTTGGGCGCCACGCTTTATCCCGATATGATCCGCAGCATTGCAGCCGCAATTTCAGGCTGCCCTGATGAGTGAGTGCAAAAATGAGTGAGCACAAGGCAGAACAGGCCGCCGGACTGGCGCGGCACGACCACTCTGCCTGTATCGCTGATGCGCTGGACGTGGTCGAGCGGACCTGCGCGGCGGAGGGCCTGAACCTGACGCCCGTGCGTCGGCGCGTATTGGAGATCCTGCTGGAGACGCACACCGCGCTGGGCGCTTACGATGTGTTGGAGCGTCTGGCGGCGGAGGGGTTGGGCTCCAAGCCGCCCATAGCCTACCGTGCGCTGGGGTTTCTGGTGGATCACGGGTTCGCCCACCGCATCGAGGGGCGCAACGGTTTCGTTGCTTGCGCACATCCCGGGGAGCGGCACGAGCCCGCCTTTCTGATCTGCCGCACCTGCGGGCGGATCGGTGAGGCCCGGATCGAGACGGCGGAACTGGATCGATCCGCCGATCTGTCCGGCTTCGAGGTCGAGCGTACCGTTCTGGAGGCGGAGGGCTTGTGTCACCGCTGCGTAAAGGTATCCTGATGCAATCTCTCGTACAGACCCACGACATCGCCGTCGGCTTCGGCGGGCGGCAGGTCCTCTCGCATGTGGCCATCACCATCAATCCGGGTGAGATCGTCACCATCGTTGGCCCGAACGGTTCGGGAAAATCGACATTGCTGCGCTTGATCGCGGGGGCGGTAAAACCCGATCACGGTCAGGTCGTGCGCCGCCCCGGTCTGCGGATCGGCTATGTTCCGCAAAAGCTGCAATTGGACCCCACACTGCCCATGACCGTCCGCCGGTTCCTTGATCTGCCGCGCCGCTGTGACGATGCCACGGCGCTGGTCGCGTTGGAGGAAGCCGGGGTAAGCCCCGCCGCCGACAGGCAGATGTCCGAGCTGTCCGGCGGTCAGTTTCAACGTGTCCTGCTGGCGCGTGCCCTGCTCAACCAACCTGACCTGCTGATTTTGGACGAGGCGACGCAGGGCCTGGATCAGCCCGGCTCCGCCGCGTTCTACCAAAGGATCGAGGCGGTGCGTGATAAACTGGGATGCGGCGTCCTGATGGTCAGCCACGAACTGCACGTGGTGATGAGCGCATCGGACCGGGTCATCTGCCTGAACGGTCATGTCTGTTGCGAGGGGACGCCGGATGTCGTCTCCTCCGCCCCTGAATATCGTGAGTTGTTCGGAACCGGCACCGGTGGGGCCTTGGCGCTCTACCGCCATGAACACGACCACGCACATCACCACAACCCCGAGGATTAGACCCGTGTTCGACGATTTTCTGGTTCGCGCCACCCTGGCCGGTGTCGCCGTCGCGATGGCGGCTGCGGTGCTTGGATGTTTCGTCGTCTGGCGTCGCATGGCCTATTTCGGGGACGCGACGGCCCATGCCGCGATCCTGGGTGTGGCCCTGTCGCTGGGGCTGTCTATCTCGATCTTTGCGGGGGCGATGGCGGTGGCCGTCATCATGGCGCTGATCGTCGCGGGTTTGAGCGGTCGCGGCTATGCCGAGGATACGCTGCTCGGCGTTCTGGCGCATTCGGCGCTGGCCTTCGGTCTGGTCGCGGTGTCGTTCATCCCGGACGTGCGGGTTGATCTGGGCGCCTATCTGTTCGGAGATATCCTGGCGGTGGGCAAGGCTGATCTGGCCGTGATCTGGATCGGCGCGCTGGCGGTGGTCGGGCTGATTGCATGGCGTTGGTCGCGTTTGCTGATGGCGACGCTGAATGCGGACCTTGCCTTTGCGTCGGGCATTCATCCCCGGCGCGAGCAACTGGTCCTGACGCTTGCACTGGCCATTGTGGTCGCCGTGTCGATCAAGGTTGTGGGTGCCTTGCTGATCACGGCCCTGCTTATCATTCCCGCCGCCGCCGCCCGCCCCTTTGGCCGCACGCCCGAGGCGATGGCGCTGGGCGCGGTGGTGATCGGGGTGGCCTCCGCCGTGCTTGGCATGGTCGCGGCCTATCAACTAGACACGCCGACCGGTCCCACGATCGTCAGCGTCGCGGCGATCCTGTTCGTGCTGAGCAATCTGAGCCGTCTGTTGTGGAGCCGCTAGGCCGCGCCACGCACGAGGCGAAGAAAGAGGCATCGGGCCGGAAACGTGCCTCCCTCAACTGTCCGGGGAGCTCTCCCCCGACTGAGGCGGCAGGGGAACCGGGCTGTCGGACTTGAACGTCAAGGTCCTGTACGGGAACGGAATTTCGATGCCTGCATCGTCCAGCGCACGCTTGACGGCGGACACCACCTGATCGCGGGAGGCCCGGATATCGATCGGGCGGGAGCCAGTCCACCAGGTGATCTCGAAATCTATGGACGAAGCGCCGAAGGCATGGGCGAAGACCTGCACATCGCGCACGTCATTGCGCACGGTATCGACGCTACGCACCGCGTCCTCGATCACCGTGCGCGATATATCCACATCCTCACCATAAGCGACGCCGCAGATGATACTGGTTCGGCGCAGCTCGGCATCGGTTCTGACAACCACGGGGTTCTGGAACAGCTCTGCATTCGGCACCACGGCAAGCTGCCCGTCGGTCTGGCGAATATGGGTGTCACGGATGGTGATCTCCTCGACCTGACCTTCGATCCCGGATTCCTCCGTCCAGATATAGTCCCCGATCTTGAAGGGTTCGCGCAGCAGGATCAGCAAACCGGCCAGAAAGTTCTCGAATATATCCTTGAACGCGAAACCGATGGCGACAGAGCCCAGACCGAGTGTGGTCAGCGCGCGGCCGGGGGTGATCGAAGGGAAGACGATCGTGCAGGCGATCAGCAGACCGATCAGCCAGATTACAATGGACGTGAGCATCATCAGCACTTCACGCAGGTTCCGCCGCATCCGCGCCCGGTTGGCAACGCGGCGAATGATCCAGCGTGATGCGATGACTGTCAGCCAGGTGACAATTATCAGCAGGATAGCCGCTGCTATGCGGGGCAGGGCGGCGATCAGGGCCGTCCCGTATCCGCTGATCTGATCCATGATCAGAGTAATGAAACCCGCTTCTTCCATTGGCACCTCCCCGTTCGCAGGGACAGTTAGTCGCAATCGGCGCGAAATCAAAAGTTAACGCGCGCGGGCGGTTCGCTTCCCCTTCCCGAGGTGCGATTTTTGGCCGCTCATGGAACCATCACATTGCCGGGAGGTTGGTCGGGTACTCAAACAATAGGTAATTTCGAGGGAAAATAGATGGGTAGCGTATTCTATCTGATTGGTCTGATCGTGATCGTTCTGGCCATCATTAACCTTGTATTTTGAAAATTCTATCGGAGGCCCGATTATGACCGATATGTATAAAGACACCTCGTCCGGTTCCGCCAATGACACCGCGAACGAGGCCAAGACCGAAGTCAAGGATGCGGCACGCGATGTTGCAGGCTCCGCGCGCGAAGTGGCGCAGGATGCAGCCAACGCTGTTCGCGACGAAGCCCAGAGCCACGCCGAGACCGCGAAAGGCAACGTTGCTGCCGAAGTCTCCAACATGGCGGGTGCGCTGCGCACAGCGGCAAGCGAGATGCGCGACGGTTCCCCCCAGGAACGTACATTCGCCCAGATCGCGGACGGTCTGGCCGATGCGTCCGACAGCATCAAGGACAAGGACCTGGGTGAGATCGCCAGCGATGTGTCCCGCTTCGCCAAGCGCAATCCGCTGGTCTTCCTCGGCGGTGCCGCGTTGGTCGGTTTCGCTGCAACACGGTTTGCGACGGCATCCGCACGGAACGAGGCGGATTATTCCGGTTCGACCGGGGCGTCCGCTCGTGGAAGTGCCCATGGCAGTGAGCGCCAGCCCGTCACGACGTCCACCACGCCACCAGTGACCCGTCCGACACCAGCCATCCAGCCTGGTTTGCCGGGGGCCAAAGCCAACACATCGGGAGATAACGCATGACCGATCCCATCTATACCGATACCACTCCGCCGCAGCAGCCCGCCAGCCGCTCCACGACCGATCTGATCGGTGATGCGCTGAGCCATGTCAGCTCGCTCGTCCGTAAGGAAGTCGATCTGGCGCGCGCCGAAGTGAACGAAAACCTCAACCGCGCCGGTGTGGCGATCGGACTGATCGTAGGGGCCGTCGTGATCGCGCTGACCGCGCTGAACGTTCTGGCCGCCGCACTGACCGCCGCATTGACCGAGGCGGGCATCCCCGCTGGGTGGAGCGCACTGCTCGTCGGTGTCGTGCTGGCCATCATCGCATTCGTGCTGATGAACAAGGGCCTGAACGACCTGAAGCTTTCGAGCCTCGCCCCCAGCCGCACCGCCGACAACGTCAAGCGTGACGCGCAAGCTGTAAAGGACGCATACGATGCAAAATGAAAACCGCACCCCCGAGCAGATCGAGCGCGACATCGAGCGTGAGCGCATGGATCTCAAGCAGACCATCAACGGCATCCAGGATCGGTTCTCGGTCGATGGCGTCGTGCGTGAAGTCTCCGACCAATTGCGTGAGCATGGTGGCGACATCGGTCGTACGGTAAGCCGTTCGGTCAAGGAAAACCCGATGGCACTGGCACTTACCGGTGTCGGGCTGGCGTGGATGATCTTCGGTCAGAACCGGCCCGCGCCGCGTTCGGTCGAGGCGCATCGCCCCCGGCATCTGCACCAGAATCGCCACGTCGCGCATTCCACTGATCTGGATGATGACGACTACGATTATGATGACCGCGTCGCGGTCGCCCGGACCACGCACACACAGCGTCCTGCGCGCCCCGTGCCACTGCCCGCCGGCCCTGAATGGTCGCGTCCGGTAACGCCCTCCGATTTCGACGACCATGATGAGGATTCCGGTCCTGGCATGATGGACAAGGCGAAGGACAAGGCCTCCGCTGCGGGCGATGCCGTGAAGAGCGGTTTGTCCTCCGCCGGGGACAGCGTCGCGAATGCAAAGTCCGCTGTTGGCGGGGCCGCGTCTTCGGCTGCTTCCTCGACTTCCGGTGCCGCAGGCGCGGTGCGGGATCGGGCGCGTGGTGCGTATTCCGATGCCAGCGCACGTGCACGGCTGATGCGTGAGCGTATGGCGGCGGGGACCGAATCCCTGTCCGAGGACGCGCGTGAGCGTGTGATTGCCGCGCGTGAACGTGCGATGCAGGCCCGTGACGACGCGGCGCGCGCTCTTCGGAACAGTGGGGACAAGGCTGCTGACTTCTATGAGGATCATCCCCTCGTCGTAGGCGCTTTCGCATTCGCCATCGGTGCCGCTGTTGCAGGTGCCCTGCCGCGGACCCGGACGGAGGACGAGTATCTCGGCTCCCGCTCGGATGAGCTGTTCGACGAGGCGGAGCGCATCTTCGAGACGGAGAAGGCCCGTGCCAGCAAGGTCGCGGATGCCGCGTTGAAGGAAGCCAAGACGGTCATTTCCGACACCAAGGCCGATATCGACGCCAAGGCAGAAGGTGACAAGAACGCCGCCAAAGCTGTCGGCGACAAGGCCAAGGACGCCGCGGAACGGGTCAAGGATGCCGTCGCGGATGAGGCTGACAATCAAAATCTGGGCGGCAGCGTTCCCAAGCCCTGATCCCAGCACCTGATTTGAAACGTGAAACGGCCCCCTCAGCGGGGCCGTTTTTTCATCCGCATGTGAAACGCCTGTCTATTGCGGCTCGTCCGGCTCGCGGTCATCCAGCAAAATCCGGGCGGCGTCACCTTCCAAATCCTCGTATTGTCCATGTCGCAACGTCCAGATGCACGCCGCCAGCCCGGCAGCGCCCAACGTGATGGAAACGGGGATGAGAACGATGAGAATGTTCATCGGCGCACCGCATTTCCAACGACAGTGACCGACGACAGCGACATCGCGATTGCTGCGGCCAGCGGTGAGGCGAGCCCGGCCAGCGCGATGGGTATGGCGATGGCATTGTATCCCGCCGCGATCGCCAGATTCTGCCGGATGCGTCGCAGCGCCCTTCGCGCCGCGCGCAGCGATTGGGGCACGGCCCGCAGATCGCTGGCAAGGACCACTCCGTCCGAGGCGACCCGGGCGGCGTCCAGCGCGGTGGCCGGGGCAAGGGAGACATGCGCCGCCGCCAGCGCCGCCGTATCGTTCAGCCCGTCCCCGATCATCAGCACCCTTCGACCCTGCGCGGTCAGTTCAGCGACCAGCGCGGCCTTGTCCTGTGGCTGCATCCCGGCATGTACATGCGAGATCCCCAACCGTGCCGCCAGAAGATCGGCGGCCTGCTGCCGGTCGCCGGTCAACATGTGGACGTCGTATCCGTCGGACCGCAGGCTCTCGATCATATCGGCAGCGCCGGGGCGCAAATGCTCGGCCATATTCAGCGCGATCTGACGGTCGGGCAGCGTCAGGACCGTGCCATCGGGGCCGCGACCCAGCGCCACGGGGGAACCATTCCATGTGGCGGTCATTCCCTGACCCGCCGTCTCATGAATATCGTCGAGCGCAACCGGCGTGTGGCCCGTCAGCGCGGCGGCAATGGCTCGTGAGACAGGATGGCTGGAGGCCTGCGCCAGGGTCAGCGCGATTCCGGCCGCAGTCGCGTCCAGTTCGGGCAATCGTGGCGTGCCCTCGGTCAAGGTTCCGGTCTTGTCGATCAGGATGCAATCGACCTCGGCTAGACGCTCCAGTGCCGTACCGGATTTCAGCAGGATGCCCGCCCGGAACAACCGGCCGGTCACACTGGCCGTGACGGCAGGCACGGCCAGGCCCAAGGCGCAGGGGCAGGTGATGATCAGGACGGCGGTCGCAATACCAATGGCCAGATGCGCGTCACCCGTGCTCCACCACCAGCCCAGAAACGCCAACGCGGCAAGCCCATGCACCAACGGCGCATAGAGCCGCGCGGCGCGGTCCGCGATCCCGGAATAGCGGTGGCGACCGGTTTCGGCCACCTCGACCAACGCGGCAAGACGGCGCAAGGTGCTGTCCGCCGCACGGGCGGTGGCGCGCAGAGTCACGGGAGCGTCGAGGACGGTTTCGCCCGCGCAGATCGACGCACCCGCCTCGATTGCGACCGGCGCGGATTCGCCCGTCAGGGCAGAGCGGTCGAGTATGGCCGGTCCCAGCGTGGTGCCGTCCACCGGCGCACGCGCTCCGACGCTCAACGCGATATGATCGCCGGGCAGAATGCGGGCCACATCGACGGTACGCCGTGTGGTGCCTTCGATCAGGGTGGCGCGGGGCAGTTCCAGCGCCGTCAGTTCCGCCGCCGCGGATCTGGCCGTGGCGCGGGCGCGGTGATCCAGATACCGCCCCGCCAACAGAAAGAACGTCAACGACAGCGCCGCGTCGAACCATGTGTCCGCCCCGGCGGAATAGATCGTTTCATGCAGCGAGGTGACGCTGGCCAGCAGGATCGCCAGGGCGATGGGCACGTCCATGTTGACGCGCCCCCCCCGGATCGCGCCGAGGGCCGAGCTAAAGAACGGCACCGCCGCGTAGGCCAGCGCGGGCAGGGCGATGGCGGCTGAAACCCAATGGAACATGGCTTCTGTGGTTTGCGAGGCCCCCGACCATACGGCGACCGACAACGCCATGACATTCATCATGGCAAAGCCCGCGACCGCAATCCGCGCCAGCAGGGTGCGGCCCGTATCGTCGCCCGTAGGGGTCGCGATGCTGTCGTCCAACTGGTGGGCCTCGAACCCGGCGGCGGTCAGGGCCGCGAGGGCCGGGGCGGCTCCGATATCGGGCGCGGTGACGATGCGCACGCGGCGGCGGCCCAGATTGACCCGGGCGGCGCGGATGCCGGGCACCGAGGTCAGGGTACGTTCGACCCCGGCGATGCAGGCGGCGCAGTGAATGCCCGGCAGGGACAGATGCACCACCTCACCCGCCGCATCGCGGGCGATGTCCTGCGCGGAAGGGACCGCGACACAGGCTGCGCAGGCGGCGGTCATGGCAGCACATGCAGGGGTATGCGACGGCGAAACGGCGTGCCGTCCGCGCTGCGCAGATCCAAGCGCAGGTTCCAGTTCCCCGGGGCGAGGGGCGTGTGCGCCGACAGATAGCTTCCCGTCCACACGAAGTCGGGCGTCATGTCCGAGGCCACCGTCGTCGCGCGGCCCAGCGTGGCGCTGACGATTTCGGGGTGCACATTCCGCCCATTCGGACCGACGATGTGCAGGCTCAGATCCTCATCTGCGTAAGTCAGATCGACGGTCCAGCCCAGGGCGTCCTGCGCAGCCCGGTCGGCGTCGAATGTCTGGCTGGCGACGTAGGAACTGTCCGTCTCCAGACCGGGAAAGGTTCTCACGGCGCTATAGGCCAGCAGCAGGTTCACGGCGATGATGATGCCGAACCCGCCGATGAACATGGCCAATACGTGCCAGCCGGTCAGCGTGCGGTTGTGAGGGCGTCTGGTGTGCAAGGGTTCAGCGTGCATTGTTGCCTCGTCCGTTGAAGATGGTTTCACGGTGCGCCTCCTCGCCCGAGGCGGTGTCGCGGATCGTGAAGCCGATCGTGGTGCGCTCGTCCTGCGCGGCGTCGGTTTCGGGTGGTGCGATAACGTATGCACGTTGCAGCATTGTCGCGTCGGGGGGAACCGTCACGGTCACGCCCGCATGTCCTTCGAGCATCAGCGCCAAGTCGTCGTCAGAGGTGAGGGAGAACGCAAAGTCGCGCGGCTCCCCATGCTTGTTGCGCAGACGAATGTCGTAGGTGTTGCGCACCGCGCCGTCGGAAAGCGTCACGAAGGTCGGGTTGCGCACGGGGGCGATCGTCAGCTCGATATCCGGGCGCAGGTACAGGGCCGCCAGCAATCCCGCGCCGATAGCCGCCCATACGATGGTGTAAAGGATCGTGCGCGGCCGCAGCACGTGCCGCCAGTTCGCGGTGGGCGTCCAATCTTGGCTGTGAGACGTGGTGAAGGGCTGTTCCGCTGCATTTGGCGCAGGGGCCGGGTCGCCCTCAATCGGTGTGGTGGCCGTCGCGTCCGCATCCAGCCCGGCACAGGCGGCGGCGGTGGGGGCCGGTACGCCGGTCGCGGCACCCTGATCCTCCGGCGCCTCGTTTCCGAAGGGACGGACCGGGGCGTGTTCGCCCGGCAGAACCGGCGGGCGGTCGTCGAGGGCGAGGTAGTCGATCAACCCGCGCGGGCGACCGATCCGGGCCATTACCTCATCACAGGCGTCGATGCACAGGGCGCAGGTGATGCATTCCAACTGCTGGCCCTCGCGGATGTCGATGCCCATGGGGCAGACGTTGACGCAGGCCATGCAGTCGATGCAATCGCCCAGCACCTCGCCCTCGCGCGACAGTCTGGGTGCCGCGGAATCCTTGTCCGCGCCCGCGCCCGCGCCGTAGCGTACGGGCAGGGCGGGGCCGACCTCCGCCGCGACAGCGCGGCGTCGTGCGTTGCCCTTTCCACGCGGCTCCCCCCGCCAGTCGCGATAACCGACGGTCAGGGTGCCCTCGTCCATCATGGCGCCCTGTATGCGCGGCCAGGGGCACATGTAGATGCAGACCTGTTCGCGCATGAAACCGCCGAATATGAAGGTCGTGGCGGTCAGGATCGCGATGGTGACATAGGCGACGGGGGCCGCTTCGAATGTTACCAGATCGCGCAGCAATGTCGGCGCATCCGCGAAGTAGAACACCCACGCACCGCCCGTGGCCATGGCGATCAGCAGCCAGATCACCCATTTGGTGACGCGCAGCCGCCATTTATGCAGGCTCCACGGTGCTTTCCACAGACGTACGCGGGCGTTGCGGTCGCCCTCGATCCAGCGTTCGACCTTCAGGAACAGGTCGGTCCACACGGTTTGCGGACAGGCATAGCCGCACCAGACCCGACCAAGGGCTGAGGTGAACAGGAACAGCCCCAGCCCCGCCATGATCAGCAGGCCCGCCACGAAATAGAATTCATGGGGCCAGATCTCGATGAAGAAGAAATAGAATCGCCGGTTTGCCAAGTCGATCAGAACTGCCTGATCGGGCAGGGCGGGGCCGCGGTCCCAGCGCAGCCAAGGCACCAGATAGTAGATGCCTAGGGTGATCCCCATTATCCACCATTTCAACCGCCGGTAAAAGCCGGAGACCCTTTTGGGAAAGATGGGTTCGCGTGCAGCGAAGAGGGGGGCATCGGACATGGGCGCGGCTTCCGTCGAAGGGATGTTTCGCGGCCTGTATCGCGCACCGCACCCGCCCGCGCCTTGAGATGGATCAAGGCGCGGGCGGGTGCGGCGTTCTGTCAGTCAGCGGCGCCGACCTGTGCCTCACCGCCGCCCAGACCGTGAACATAGGCGGCGACGGCGCGGACCTGCGCTTCGCCCAAGCGCTCTCCCCAGGGGGGCATCACGCCGAAGCGGGCGTTCTCGATGGTGTAGGTAACATCCTCGGGAGTGCCGCCATAAAGCCAGATCGCATCCGTCAGATCCGGCGCGCCCAAGGTGCGATCACCCGTACCCTCATCCCCGTGGCACGAGGCGCATTGGTCCGCGAACAGGGTCGCGCCCAGCGGATCTGCTTCCTCCAGCCCGGACAGGCTGCGGACATGGGTGGTCAGGGCCGCGATTTCTTCCTCCGACAGCATCTCACCGAAGGCGGGCATGGCGGACCAGCGGGTCGCGGGGTCGTCCTCGGACCGGATGCCGTGGCGGACGGTGTCGGCAATGTCGGTGATTTGTCCACCCCACAGCCACGCATCGTCGAGCAGGTTGGGATAGCCCGCCGCCTGCACACCCGCCGCGCCCGCGCCGTGGCATTGCGAGCAATTCGTGCGAAACACCGCCGCCCCAGCCGATACGGCGAAGCGGTGCAGCGTCTCGTTGCGTTCCAGTGCGCCAAGGTCCACCTCGATCAGGCTCTGCGTCATCTCGGCGTTGGACAGGTTTACGGCCTCGATCTGTGCCGCGACCTCGCCCCGGGTGGTCCAGTCCAGAATGCCGCGGGTCGTTCCGGACACGAGGGGCCATGCCGGATAGAGGATCGTGTATATGATCCCCCAGACGATGGTGGCGTAGAACGTCCACAACCACCACCGGGGCAGCGGGGTGTTCAGCTCCTCGATACCGTCCCAGTTGTGGCCGGTCGTCTCTGTCCCGGTTTCGTCATCGATGCGTTTCTTGTCAGTCATTGCCGTCACCTTTTGTCCGGGGGGCGTTGTGGCGGGTCAGCTGCGCATCGTCGTGACGGAAGGGTACGGCCGCCGCATCGTTGTGCATTCCGCGCGATCCCGGTCGGAAGGCCCACGCCACCACACCGAGGAAAATCAGCGTCAGGACCAGAAGGACCCAACTGTCGGCCAGTTGGCGAAGGAAGGAGTATGTTTCCATGACGTGCGCCTCAACGATCAGGGTCGGGCGTGAAGGTCGAGAAATCGACCAACGTGCCGAGCATTTGCAGATAGGCGATCAGCGCGTCCATCTCGGACGTGCCTGGTAGCCCGTCGAAATTGCGGACCTGTGCGCCCGGATAACGTTCCAAAAGCCCGTCGATGTCGCCGGTGGGATTGGTCTGGACCAGGAAATCCGCGCGGGCCGCGATCACCATATCCTCGGTATAGGGCACACCAACGCTGCGATGCGCGGACAGCAGATCCTCGATATGCGCGCCGTTCAGGCGGGTATCGGCCAGGAAGGCGTATTTCGGCATCACGCTTTCCGGCACGACGGATTGCGGGTCGGACAGGTGATCGACATGCCATTCGTCCGAATAGCGCCCGCCGATGCGCGCCAGATCGGGGCCTGTGCGTTTCGAGCCCCACTGGTGCGGGTGGTCATACATCGATTCCGCGGCCAGACTGTAATGGCCGTAGCGTTCGACCTCGTCCCGCATGGGGCGGATCATCTGCGAGTGGCAGGTATAGCACCCCTCGCGCACATAGATCTCGCGCCCCGCCAGTTCGAGCGGCGAATAGGGACGCATCCCCTCGACGTCCTCGATGGTGTTTTCCAGCCAGAACAGTGGCGCGATCTCAACGATGCCGCCGACGGTGACCACCGCGAAGCTGGCGATCAGCAGCAGGGTGGCGTTGCGCTCCAACCGCTGATGGAAGGATATGGTTGCCGTTTCGGGCGGCAACTCGTTGGGGACGTCGCCGGGCACGTCCGACAGGGTCTTTACCTTGGGGTCGTCCGCGGGATCGTAGTCGGGGTTGTGAGGGTCCTTGCTCATATTCTTACTCCGCAGGGGTGGCGATGGCAGCGGTGCGCGGCTCGCGGATGGTCATCCACATGTTCCAGACCATCAGCACACCGCCCGCCAGGTAGAGCGCGCCACCCAGGGCCCGCACGACATACATCGGGAATTTCGCATCGACTGTGTCCGCGAAGGAGTTCACGAGGAAGCCGTTGGGATCGACCTCGCGCCACATCAGGCCTTCCATGATGCCCGACACCCACATCGACGCGGCGTAGAGCACGATACCCACCGTCGCCAGCCAGAAATGGGCGTTGATCGCGGGGACCGAATACATCTCGCGCCGGCCCCACAGTTTGGGCGTCAGGAAATACAGCGCGCCAAAGGTGATCAAGCCGTTCCAGCCCAACGCCCCCGAATGCACGTGACCGATGGTCCAGTCCGTGTAGTGCGACAGCGAGTTCACGGCGCGGATCGACATCATTGGGCCTTCGAACGTGCTCATCCCGTAAAAGGCCAGCGAGGCTACGAACATCCGGATGATCGGATCGGTGCGGATCTTGTCCCAGGCGCCTTGCAGCGTCATCAGACCATTGATCATGCCACCCCACGAGGGCATCCACAGGATGATCGAGAACACCATCCCCAGCGTCGCGGCCCAGTCGGGCAGGGCGGTATAGTGCAGGTGGTGCGGTCCCGCCCAGATATACAGGAAGATCAGCGCCCAGAAGTGGATGATGCTCAGCTTGTATGAATAGATCGGGCGGCCAGCCTGCTTGGGCACGAAATAGTACATCATGCCCAGAAAACCCGCCGTCAGGAAAAAACCGACCGCGTTGTGGCCGTACCACCATTGCGTCATCGCATCCTGCACACCGGCGAAGACCTGGACCGATTTCGACCCGAAGATGCTGACCGGAAGCGCCAGGTTGTTGACCACATGCAGCATCGCGATCGTCACGATGAAGGCGAGGTAGAACCAGTTGGCGACGTAGATGTGCCGCTCACGCCGACGCAGGATCGTGCCGAAAAACACCGCCAGATAGGACAGCCAGACGATGGTCAGCCAGATGTCCACATACCATTCAGGCTCGGCATATTCCTTGGACTGGGTGGCCCCAAGGAGGTAGCCCGTGGCGGCCAGCACGATGAACATCTGATATCCCCAGAACACGAACCACGCCGTAGGTCCGCCCCACAGACGTGCGGCGCAGGTGCGCTGCACCACGTAGAAGGACGTCGCGATCAGCGCATTGCCGCCGAACGCGAAGATCACAGCCGAGGTGTGCAGCGGGCGCAGGCGTCCGAAATTCGCATAGGGCTGCGCCCATTCGATGTTCAGCGCCGGAAAGGCCAGCTGGAACGCGATAAACGTGCCGACCAGAAATCCGACGACCCCCCAGAACGCGGTGGCGATCACGCCCGCCCGGACGGGACCGTCCATGTAGCCGGTCGGTGCCACGGGGGGCAGCGCAGGGCCACCGCCCACCGGCAGGGATTTCAAGGTCCAGACGAACAGGCCTGCGGCCACCGTCATGAAGATGAGTGCGTGCACCATATAGGCGACATCGCGTGACCAGCCGGCGGCCAGGGCTGCGAAAAACGCAATTGCGGCCAGCGCGATCAGCAGCAGGACGCCCGAGGAGCCTCTGAGGTAATAGGACATGCGGACGGGATCCCTTTCCGATGGAGTTCGGATCGGGCATCGCAGATGCGCGGGACCTGCGCCTTGATTCAGGTCAAACCGTTTGGAATTCGATCAGGGGGCTGCGTCGATTTCAGCCTCAGCCTGCAGGGCGGCCAGATCGGCACATAAAATACCGCGGCGCCCCTCCAGCCCGATCAGGCCGTCGCGGCGCAGGGCGGTCATCTGCCGGCTGACGGTTTCGATGGTCAGGCCGAGATAGATCGCCATCGCTTCTCGCGTGAGGGGCAATTCGGCGCGTATGGGATGCACGTCCGTTGCGGTGCGACGCAGGATGTTGACCAGCAGGCTGGCGACTTTCTCCCGCGCGGTCTTGCGACCCAGAACCATCATCCACTCGCGGGCGGCATCCAGTTCGTCCAGCGACATTTTCAGCAGGCGTTCCATGACATGCGGCGTGTCGCGAACCAGTTGCTGGAATTCCGCGCGCCGGAACAGGCAGAAGGTCACATCGGTGGCGGCGACGATCTGATACGCGGCACGGTCGCGGTCATGCCGTCCAACAAAATCCGACGGCAGCAGCAGACCGACCATCTGCGTGCGCCCATCCTCCATCGAGCGGGTCAGCGTGGCGCAGCCTGATACAATGGACCCGACGAAGGGCAGAACGTCACCCTCCATCACGATGGTTTGTCCGACGCGCCAGCTGCGATAGGTCTTCATCCGTTCCAGTCGCAACAGTTCATCGTCCTCGCAGGTCGCGCAGATGGCGCGGTGGCGGATCGGGCAGGCCGAACAGCTGGGCGCGGCGAGGGAGAGGTCGATACGGGTCATGCCGCACATCTACACACCAGTTGATCGACATCAAGGCGCGACGGAGAAACATCTGCTCCGGCCTGTCGAATCGTGCGGAACGTGACCGCGAGAACACGCGATTCGTTTGCCTGTCAGCGGGCAGCGAGAGATGTGAAAACTGTCCACACCAGCGTGACGCGGGACTGCAACGGCGGACATCCGTGGCCAGACAGCCTGACAAAAGGGGCGGAGGCGCGAAGATCACGCCCCTGCCCGAAATCGCTACACGTTCAGCAGAAGGTGCTGCCGCTCCCAGGGGGAGATGACTTGCATGAACTGGTCGTGTTCCGTCCGCTTTACTGCCGTGAACGTATCCACGAAATAATCGCCCAACACGTTTCGCAACTCCACGCTTTCGTCCAGCGCGACGATGGCGTCCAGTAGCGAGGTGGGCAGATCGCGGTCGCGGCTGTAGCTGTTGCCCTTGACCCGGACCCGCGGCTTGATCTCCTCGGTCAGGCCCAGATATCCGCAGGCCAGCGTTGCGGCCAGCGCGAGGTAGGGGTTGGCGTCCGCACCCGCGACCCGGTTTTCCACGCGGCGCGCGGCGGGGGTGGCGCGGGGGCTGCGCAGGCCGGTTGTCCGGTTGTCCTCGCCCCAGTCCAGATTGATCGGGGCCGACCAACCCGGAATCAGGCGGCGGTAGGAGTTCACGTAAGGCGCGACCAGCGCCGTGGCCGCATGGAAATGCCCCTGCTGACCGCCGACAAAGGCATCGTGCAGCGCCGTGGCCTTTCCATCCGGGCCGGAAAAGATGTTGTTGCCGTTCACGTCCGTCACGCTCATGTGGATATGCATCGCGGAGCCGACCTGATTGCCATACGGCTTCGCCATGAAGGTCGCGTAGGAGCCGCAGCGCAGGGCGGCCTCGCGGATCAGACGCTTGAACAGGAACACCTCGTCGGCCAGACGCACCGGATCGCCGTGGATCATGTTGATTTCAAGCTGGGCGGGTCCGGCCTCCTGAATGATCGTGTCGATGGCCAGGTTCTGGGCGTCGGCGTAATCGTAGATCAGTTCGATCACCTCGTCATATTCATCCACCGCGGACAGGGAAAACGCCTGATTGCCGGTGGACTGCCGCCCCGATCGGCCCACGGGCGGCTCCAACGGATAGTCGGGATCGTGGTTCGGTTTGACCAGGTAGAATTCGATCTCGGGCGCCACGATCGGATACCAGCCACGCTCGTTATAAAGGCTCACCACCCGTTGCAGCACCTGACGCGGGGCGAGGCCGAACGCCTTGCCATCCTCGGTCTGGGCGTCATGCATGATCTGGAGCGAGCGGTCGTTGGCCCATGGCACGGCGCGGATGGCACCGTAATCCGGTGTCAGCACCAGATCCGGATCGGTATAGAGTTGCGGGCCGACTTCCTCGGTGTAATCGCCGTTGATGGTGGCGAAGAAGGTGGACATCGGCAAACGCAGGCCAGGCTCACGCAGGAATTTCGCCGCCGGCATCACCTTGCCACGTGCAATTCCGGCCAGATCGGGAATGACGCATTCGATTTCCTCGACCCGGTGTTCGCGGATCCACTGGCGAAGCTGATCCAGCGCATCGGGCGCATCGCCGTCGATGTTGGGGGACTCGGTAAGGCTGAGCGGATTGCGCGGTTGCATTGTAAGGCTCCTGAAGCGTTGCGTTTACTGGCTAACATGGCCGCGATACGCGCGGTAGTGGGTCCGTGCGACGAAAGCTCTTCCCAAGCCGCGAACATGCTGCATATGCTCAAACCAAGCGAGAACGCCAACTGAGGAGTGCACCATGCTCAAGACCAAGCTGACCGCCACCACGGCCCTTGCCGCGCTGGCGCTGACGGTCCCGGCCGCGCTGATGGCGCAGGATCGGGTGCTCAACATATACAACTGGTCGGACTATATCGCCGAGGACACCATCGCGAAATTCGAGGAAGAATTCGACGCGACGGTCAACTACGACGTGTATGACGGCAACGAGGTGCTGGAGGCCCGGTTGTTCGCCGGAAATACCGGGTTCGACATCGTGGTGCCGACATCGGATTTTCTGCGCAGACAGGTTTTGGCGGGCATTTATCAGCCGCTCGATTATTCCAAACTGCCCAATGCCGAAAACATGGATCCCGACCTGATGGCGGCCGCTGCGGTCTATGACGCGGATAACGCCCATTCCGTGATCTACATGTGGGGCACCACCGGCATCGGCTACAACACCGCGATGATCGAGGAACGGCTGGGCGCAGATGCGCCGACCGACAGTTGGGACATGGTATTCGACCCGGAGGTAATCTCGCAACTGGCCGATTGCGGCGTCACCATGCTGGACGCGCCGACGGAGATGCTGCCCGCCGCGATGAATTACCTCGGCCTCGACCCGAGATCGACCGATACCGACGATCTGGAGGCAGGGGCGGAGCTGCTGGCCTCGATCCGGCCTTATGTACGCTATTTCCACTCATCCCAGTACATTTCCGATCTGGCGAATGGCGATGTCTGCCTGTCTGTCGGTTGGTCCGGTGACGTGTTCCAGGCGCTCTACCGCGCCGAGGAAGCGGAAAACGGGGTCGAGATCGCTTACGTGATTCCGTCCGAAGGCGCCTTGCAATGGTTCGACATGATGGCGATCCCCGCCGATGCGCCGAACCCCGATCTGGCGCATGAGTTCATCAACTTCGTGATGCGCCCGGACATCACCGCCGATATCACCAACTACGTCTGGTATGCCAACGGCAACGCCGCGTCGCTGGAACTGGTGGACCCCGAAATCACCGGCGATCCCGGAATCTTCCCGACGGAGGCTGCGAAGGACCGTCTGTGGGCCTCCGAAGTCTATGACGCGCGGACCGACCGGACGATCAACCGGCTGTGGACCACCGTCAAGACGGGCGAGTGATCGCGGTGCCGACGCAGGACGAACCGTTCCTGCGCATCCGCAATGTGGTGAAGGAATTCGACGGCGTGCGCGCCGTCGATGACCTGTCGATCGACATTCACCGAAAGGAACTGTTCTGCCTGCTGGGCGGCTCCGGTTCGGGAAAATCGACCCTGCTGCGCATGTTGGCAGGGTTCGAACGACCGACCTCCGGCTCGATCGAGATCGAAGGCCGCGACATGATCGGCATCGACCCGGCGGACCGGCCCGTGAACATGATGTTCCAGAGCTATGCCCTGTTTCCCCACATGAATGTCGCAAACAACATCGCCTATGGATTGCGCCGGATGGGCATGGGCCGCGCGGAGCGGGAGGCGCGTGTGCGCGAGATGTTGCGCCTCGTGCGGATGGAAGGTTTCGCCACGCGCAAACCGCACCAGATGTCGGGTGGGCAACGCCAGCGGGTCGCCCTGGCACGGGCGCTGGCCCGGGGGCCGAAACTGCTGTTGCTGGATGAGCCGTTGAGCGCGCTGGATCGCAAGCTGCGTGAGGAAACGCAGTTCGAATTGATGGATATCTTCGACAAGACCGGCACCACGTTCGTCGTCGTCACCCACGATCAGGAGGAAGCGATGACGCTGGCCACCCGGATCGGCGTGATGGACAGGGGCCAACTGGTGCAGGTGGACACGCCGCGCCGCATCTACGAATTCCCGCGCAACAGGATGATCGCCGATTTCGTCGGCAACGTGAACATGCTGGACGCGACCGTCAGGGGAATGGACGGTGATCGGGTCCGGCTGGATTGTCCCGCCATCGGGCAGCAGGTTCTGGCCGCCTGCGAGGGGACCCCGCCCGAGGTCGGTACGCCTGTCACTCTCGCAATCCGGCCCGAGAAGATCACCCTCGGCACCGGGTTTCCCGCAGTGGTCGAGGATTACGCCTATCGCGGCGACGTCACACGCTATCGCCTGACATTGCCGGGGGGCGGCACGCTGGACGTAACCCGCCCCAACCGCTTCCGCGAGGGGGAGGGCGACATCACCTGGGACACCCCCGTTCTGTTCGACTTCGCGCCCGAGGGTGCCGTGGTGCTGCGCGAATGAGCGGGCATCGGATGAGCGGGAACCGGATCATTTCGCGCTGCCGCGCGAGGATATTTGCAGGACAGAAGAGGGCCGCTTTCTTCTGTCTCGAAATATCCATTTCGGATCCGCCCCGATGAGCGAGCCGGTGGAGCGCATCACGGACGTGACCGTCAATGATCTGGCAAGGGCGAAGCCGCGACGCAGGCTGGGCGGCGGTTGGGGCAAGCGGCTGGTGATCGGCGTACCGTTCTTCTGGTTGCTGCTGTTCTTTCTGATCCCGTTCGGCATCGTCTTTCTGGTGTCGCTGGGCAGCCCGCAGTTCAGCGTGCCGCCCTATTCGGCCGCTTTCGAGTTCGACGGCTGGTGGCCGCGGTTCGTCGGGTCCTTCGGCAATTACGTCTTTCTGACCGAGGACGATCTGTATTGGCGGGCCTATCTCGGCTCGGTGAAGATTGCGGCGGGCGCGACGTTTCTGTGTCTGCTGGTCGCCTGGCCGATGGCGTGGATGATCGCGCGGGCCGAACCCGCGCGGCGCAATCTGCTGCTGATGCTGGTGATCCTGCCGTTCTGGACATCGTCATTGTTGCGGATCTATGCGCTGATGGGAATGTTGCGGCAGGGTGGCATCATCAATTCCGTTCTGATCTGGGTCGGTGTCATAGATCAACCGATCCAGATGATGCAGACGGATTTTGCCGTCTATCTGACCATCGTGTTTACCTATCTGCCCCTGATGGTGCTGCCGCTCTATTCCACGCTGGAGAAGCTCGACGGCGCGTTGTTGGAGGCATCCGCCGATCTGGGCGCCTCGAAATTCGCGACGTTCTGCACCGTGACCTTGCCGCTGAGCGCACCGGGCATCGTCGCGGGGTGCCTGCTGGTGTTCATTCCGGCAGTGGGGGAGTTCGTGATCCCCGATCTTATGGGCGCTCAGGATTCCCCGATGATCGGAAATGTCCTGTGGGGTGAGTTCACGCGCAACCGCGACTGGCCCGTCGCCAGCGCGGTGGCCATCGCGATGCTGGCATTGCTGGTCATACCGTTCATGCTGCTGCGCTCCTCCCCGGCGCTGCGTGAGGAGGCGTGATGTTGAGGTTTCTGGCGATCCTTGGTTTCGCGCTGCTCTACGTGCCGCTGACGATCCTTGTGATCTATTCGTTCAACGCCAGCCAGCTGGTCAGCGTCTGGGGTGGGTGGTCCACCAGATGGTATGTCGAGTTGTGGTCCAACGAAGCGGTGCTGGACGCGGCCGTGGTCTCGCTGCAAGTGGCGGTGCTGTCCGCGACGGTGGGCACGGCGTTCGGCACGGTGATCGGCTATGTCCTGTCACGCTTCGGCGGATTTCGTCTGCGCATCCTGTTCACTGCGATGGCCACCGCGCCCATCGTGATGCCCGAGGTCGTGACGGGCCTCTCGCTGTTGTTGCTGTTCATCACGATGGAGCAATGGTTCGGTTGGCCCGAGGGGCGGTCGATCCTGACCATCGTGATCGCGCACGCGACCTTCGGCATGGCCTTCGTCGCGGTGGTCATTCAGGCGCGTCTGGCCGGGTTCGACAAGAGTATCGAGGAAGCCGCCCGCGACCTGGGCGCGCGCCCGCTGCAAATATTCGTCGGGATCACCTTGCCGGTGATCGCGCCGGCAGTGATTTCCGGCTGGTTGCTGGCATTCACCCTGTCGCTGGACGATCTGGTCATCGCGAGTTTCGTCAGCGGGCAGGGGTCCTCCACCCTGCCGATGGTGATCTACTCCAAGGTTCGGCTGGGCGTCAGCCCGGATGTGAACGCGCTGGGCACCATCGTGATCGCCATCGTCGGCGTGGGGCTGGTTGTGGGCATGCAAATCATGCGCCGGGCAGAGGTGCGCCGTAAACGGGGGCAGGATTGAAATGAGGCTCCCCCTCGATTCCGCCCCACCCACCGCGCGCGAAGCCTTCGCCCTGCGTGAAACTACCGGCTGGCCCATGCCGAGCGTAGAGCGGTTGGCCAGCGCGCTGGATGCTTCCTGCGCGCATGTGACCGCGCGCGACGAAGCCGGAACCCTGATCGGAATGGCGCGCGCGGTCGGGGACGGCGTGCTGAACCTCTATATTCAGGATGTGATGGTTCATCCCGACATGCGCGGTTGCGGGATCGCCCGCGATATGGTGGCCGACCTGCTGGCGCGGCTGCAATCGCAGGCGCAGCCGATGACGACCATTGGTCTGCTGGCGGTTGCCGGGTTGGAGCCATTCTATGAAAGCCTTGGCTTCACACGTCGGCCCAATGGGCAGTTCGGCGCCGGAATGATGCTGTTTACGCAATAGGCCGCGCTTGAACTGACAGGAACCGCGCGGTAAGCACTTTTCAAAGCGTGGAGGGATTTCTATGGCAGTGGGTGAGACGGGCGATCTGGTCAGTGTCGAATGGCTGGCCAAACATCTGGGCGCACCTGATCTGCGCATCCTCGACGCCAGCTGGTTTCTGCCCGCGCAGGGCCGCGATGCCCGTGCCGAGTATGAGGACGAGCATATCCCCGGCGCTCGTTTCTTTGACATAGATGAGATTTCGGACAGTGCGTCCGATTTGCCGCATATGGCCCCCCCGGTCGAGAAGTTCATCTCACGCATGCGGGCGATGGGCATCGGCGATGGGCACCGTGTTGTGGTTTATGACAGCACCGGTCTGTTTTCCGCACCCCGCGTCTGGTGGCTGTTCCGCCTGATGGGCAAGAGCGACATCGCCGTTCTGGACGGTGGCCTGCCCGCATGGAAGGCCGCCGGTCACCCTGTCGAGGATGACTTGCCCTTGCTGCGTGACCGCCACTTCACCGCACGGCGCGACACGACCAAAGTGCGCGACGTCACGCAGGTCGCGGCACAGGTCAAGCTGGGCCAGGAGCAGATCGTGGATGCCCGTTCCCCCGCCCGGTTCAAGGGTGAGGAGGAGGAGCCGCGCCCCGGTCTGCGCGCGGGCCATATCCCCAATTCGTTGAACGTCTATTACAGGGACGTGCTGACGAGGGATGGGACGATGAAGTCGCAGGACGAACTGCGCACCGTGTTCCAGGCCGCCGGCGTCGATCTGAACAAACCGATCATCACCACCTGCGGCTCCGGCGTGACGGCCGCGATCCTCAGCCTCGCGCTCGCCGTGATCGGGCATCGTCAGGTCGCGCTCTACGATGGATCGTGGGCCGAATGGGGGATGTATCCGGATCTGAAGGTCGTTCAGGGATGAGGCGCGAGGCAGGTGAGAAGGTCGAATATACCATCACCTTTCTGGAAATGAACGAACGGCCCGGCTTTCCCCGTCCTCCCGCGCCCAGCCGCCCCCCCGTGGCCTTGCTGAGAGCGGAGGATCCGCCGGTGCGCTATTTCCTCGACCTGTATCGCGGTGTCGGCTCCGATTGGGAGTGGAACGATCGTCTGCGTCAGCCCCATGCGGAACTGGAGGCGTTCGTCTGCGATCCGAAGGTGCATCTGTACACCCTGATCCGAAACGGCTGGCCGTCGGGGTTCTTCATGCTCGACCACCGTCAGGATGAGATCTGCGATCTGGCCTATCTGGGGTTGATGCCCGAGGTCGTGGGGGCCGGTCTGGGCACCTGGCTGCTGCGCACGGCGATCCATTCCGCGTGGGATGCCCCGGAAACCCGGCTCCTGACCATCAATACCTGCACGCTGGACCACCCGCGTGCGCTGCCGCTCTATCAGAAAAACGGGTTTTCACCCGTGCGCCAAGAGATCGCGACCATGGTGCTGCGCGCACCGCGCGAAATGCCCTAAGGAGGCTTTCCAATGTTCAGCACCCTTCCCGAGCCGAAGCCGGACGCCATTATCGCGCTGATTCAGGCCTTTGCCGACGATCCGCGTGAGGACAAGGTCGATCTGGGGGTCGGCGTCTACAAGGACGATGCCGGCAAGACCCCGGTCATGCGCAGCGTCAAGGAGGCGGAGCGTCGCCTGCTGGCCCGTCAGGACACCAAGAGCTATACCAAACTGACCGGAAACCCCGATTTTGTCGCCGGTATGCAGCGCCTTGCCTTGGGTGATGTGAACGAGCGTCTGACCGGCGCGCAGGCCCCCGGCGGCACCGGAGCATTGCGCGTGCTGTTCGAACTGACCCTGCGGGCGAACCCGAATGCACGGTTCTGGTATTCCGATCCCAGCTGGCCAAACCATCAGGCGATGCTGACCAGCATGAAGGTTCCGCACCAGTCCTATCCGTATTTCGACACCGATACGCTGGGCGTGAAGTTCGATGCGATGATCGAGACGCTGGACGGGCTGGGCCCGGACGACATCGTGATCCTGCACGGCTGCTGCCACAATCCCACCGGCGCGAACCTGACTCAGGCGCAGTGGGAGCGTGTGACGCAAAGCGCGCAGGACAATGGCTGGATGCCGCTGGTGGATTTTGCCTACCAAGGTCTTGGGGACGGGCTGGAGGAGGACGCGCGTGGCGTGCGCCACATGGCGTCGAAGCTTTCGCGTTTGATGATCGCCATGTCGTGCTCGAAGAATTTCGGCCTCTACCGCGATCGGGCCGGCTGCGCCATCGTTCAGTGTGAAAACGCGGCCGAGGCGGCACTGGTCGCGGCGACGCTGGGTGTGGTGAACCGGTTGCTCTATTCCTTCGCGCCGGACCACCCTGCATCGGTTGTGGCGGAAATCCTGGGCGATCCCGAGCTTCGCGCCGATTGGGAGGCCGAACTGGGAGCAATGCGCGATCGCATCAACGGCCTGCGCACCGGTCTGGCAGAGGCGCTTCGGCAGGAGACGAATTCCGGCAGGTTCGATTTCATCGCGGAACATCGCGGCATGTTCTCGCGTCTCGGGGCGACCCCCGCACAGGTGGCCGCGATGCGTGAGGGCGGCATCTACATGGTGGGCGACAGCCGGATGAACATCGCAGGTCTGACCAGCGACAAGCTGCGCGATTTCGCACGCGCGGCGGCAAAGGCGGGAATTTGATGGCCGCGCTGCCCTATATCACGGCGGATGACGTCGGCAAATGCGACTGGCCGCGTCTGGTCGATGCGCTGCAGGCGGGGCATCGCGGTGCGGCGCCGGAAATCGCGGATCAGTTCCTGCATCGCGGCGACGATGTGATGTTGAGCCGTGCCGCCTGGATCGACGGACTGGGCGTAGGCGTGAAGTCGGTCACGGTCCTGCCGGGCAACACGGGCAAGGGCCTGCCCAGCGTGCAGGGCGCGATGCTGATCTTCGACGACGCAACAGGCGCACCGCGTGCCCTGATCGACAGCGAGTTGATCACACGCTGGAAAACGGCTGCGGATTCAGTGCTGGGCGCGCGTCTGCTGGCGCGCGAGGATGCAAAACACCTGTTGATTGTCGGCGCAGGCTCGGTCGCGGCCAGTCTGATCGAGGCCTATCCCGCCGTTCTGCCGGGACTCGAGCGGATCACCATCTGGAACCGCACGACAGCCAAGGCACAGACTTTGGCCGCCGCGCATTCCGGCGTTGAGGTCGCGTCCGATCTGCACGCGGCGCTGGCCGATGCGGATATCGTGTCCACCGCGACGATGAGCAGCGCACCGGTCCTGCCTGGTGCCCTGCTGCGGCCCGGCACCCATGTTGATCTGATCGGGGCATTTACCGACACCATGCGGGAGGCGGATGACGAGGTGCTGCGCCGCGGCCGCCTGTTCGTCGATGCGCGGGAAACCACAGTGGATCATATCGGGGAGCTGACGATCCCGCTGGCGGCGGGAACCATCAGTCGTACCGACATACAGGGCGACCTGCGCGATCTGGTTGCGGGCAGCGTGAAGCGCGACAGTATGGAAGAGATCACGGTGTTCAAGAATGGCGGCGGGGCGCATCTGGATCTGATGACCGCCGATCTGATTTTGACGATCTGCGGCGTTTAAGGAACTTTTCGCAATACGGTCACGTTGAGTGATTGTAATTGAAGATGAAAAGGAACTTTCCATGCGCAGCATCATTTATCTTGTCGGTCTCGTCGTCGTCGTTCTGGTTATTCTGAGCCTGCTCGGCATCGTTTGACCTTCGGGCCGTCACTGCGCGGCTGCAACATCTTCATGCGCATTCAGGCTGATCTGGAAACTTGCACCCGGCCCGTTCGGAGAGAGAGTAAGATCACCGTCCAGATTGCGCATGATTTCCCTGCTGATCGGCAGGCCAAGCCCGGCACTGCCCGCAAGGGTCTGATGACCGAGCCGGGTGAATTTCTCGAACACCTTTTCCTGATCCTCAGGCGCGATGCCGGGGCCGTTATCCGCTATGGTAATGGTTACCCTCTGTCCGGTTTTCTTGACCTGCACGATGATCGCGGGGGGGCTGCCTTGCCCGTATTTCACCGCATTGCTCAACACATTTATCAGCACCTGCGCCAGCCTGTCGCGATCGGCTGAAACGGTAATGTCCTGTCCGGGCGCGTGGATCAGTTGCACTCCCGCCCGTCGCATCAAAGGTTCCGTCGCCGCCAGCGCCTGTTCTATCGTCGCGTTGAGCGAGACCGGAACCTGCACGATCTGCGCCTGACCGTTTTCCAGTACGGAGACATCGAGGATCTCATCCAGCAAGCGGGTCAGGCGCTGGCTTTCTTCGTGTATGATGGAGACGAAGCGCCGGGCCTGGTCCGGCTCCAGATCATCGCCGTCGCGCAGGATCTCCGCGAAGGACCGCACGGAGGTCATGGGCGTGCGCAGTTCATGACTGACCTGGCTGAGGAAGGCGTCCTTCTGCTCTGCGATCTCGTGTAATTGCGCGTTGGCGTGGCGAAGCTGGGATGCTGTCTCCTCCAACTCGCGGCTCTTTTCCTCGATCCGGTTGGAATATTCGATGATCTGGGCGGTTTCATCGGCCATGCGCATCAGCTCCGACACTGACACCGTACCGTGCCCGCCGATCTGGCTGACCATCGCATGAGCGGAGGCCGCGCCGATCGCGCCGGCCAGGGCGCGCTCCAACCTCTGCGTCAGGTCCGAGGAGGGGTCGGGCAGACCGCTTGCCTTACCCTGCGCACGTGCCGTCTGCGTGAACATCCGCCACGCGGTTTCACGGCCTAGGATGCGTTGGGCAAGCTCGAACAAATCCTCGGATTTCGCGGTACGTCGCAGGGCCATGCCGGGGCGGTCGGCGGTGCCGGTGAACACATCGACAAACAGTTTCGCCTGCAGTTGCTCCAGCGCGCCGGGCCGTGACAGCAGCGATACCACCACCAGCGCGCTGACGTTTACCGCCATCGACCACAGTGTCGCGTGGACGAGGGGGTCTTCAAATTCGGAACCGAACAATCCTTGCGGCCGCAGCAGCTCCACACCCCATGGCCCGTTGGCGATCACTTCGGGTGACAGCAGGAACGCGCCGTCGAAACTGGGTATGAACAGCGCATAGGCCCAGACCCCGAAGCCCAGTATCACTGCGGTAATCGCCCCGGTGCGCGTTGCACCGCGCCAGTACAACGCGCCGATGATGCTGGGAAACAACTGCGCCGCCCCCAAAAACGAGATCAATCCGATGGAGGCCAGCGAGGTGGAGCCGCCCGTGACCCGGAAATAGATATAACCCAGCGCCAACACTCCGACGATGCTGGCCCGCCGTGACAGCAGCAGCATTCCGCGCACATCGCCGCTCGCCGCAGTTGTATGCCGCGTGGATCGCAGCCAGAGCGGCATGATGATGTGGTTCGATACCATGGTGCTGAGCGCGATGGCCGCGACGATGACCATGGACGTCGCGGCGGAAAACCCGCCCAGAAACGCCAGCAGCGCCAGTCCACCGTTCCCGGCCCCCAGCGGCACAGTCAGAACATAGATGTCCGGATTCGCATCGGCGGGCAGACCGGTCATGCCCATGATCGCGATGGGCATGACGAACAGGGACATCAGGAAGACATAGAAAGGGAATGCCCAACTGGCCGTCGCCAGATGACGCTCGTCCACATTCTCGACCACGGCGACCTGAAACATCCGGGGCAGGCAGATCACGGCGGTGGCGGACAGGAACAGCAGCGTGACCCATCGCGGACCGAAGACATCCGCGCTCAACAGGTCGGGGTCGGGCAGCCGCGCAAAGATATCCGCCGGGCCATCGGCGATACCAAAGACCACGAACAGACCGACGGAGGTCAGCGCGACAAGTTTCACGACAGCCTCCACCGCGATGGCGGTCACGACGCCGTAATGCTGTTCATTGGCATCGACATGCCGGGTGCCGAACAGGATGGTGAAGGCGGCCAACCCGCTCGCGATCCAGAACGCCGTCTGCGCGGGGCGCGTGCCAACATCCGAGAACAGCGTGAAGCTCAGACTCAACGATTGCAATTGCAGCGCGATATAGGGGGTGGAGGCGAGCACGGCGATCAGCGTCACGACGACGCCGATGGACGTGCTCTTGCCATAGCGGGATGACAGCAGATCCGCGACCGAGGTGATGCGCTGTTCCCGCGAAATCCGCACCAGTTTGCGCAGGATCAGCCACCAGCCCAGAAATGTTAGCGTCGGGCCCAGATAGATCGTCACGAACTCCATGCCGCTGCGCGCGGCGGACCCGACTGCCCCGTAATAGGTCCAGGTCGTGCAATAGACGGACAGCGACAGGGTGTAGACCCAGGGCGATCTGATCCAGCCGAACTGCCCGCGCTTCGCCCGTTGTTCCGCCCAGAATGCGATGCAGAACAACAGGGTGACGTACAATAGGCACGTTATGACGATCGTGTTCCAACTGGGCATGATTATTCGTCGTCCGGGTGCGACAGCAGATGCGCCAGCCGTCGGGCGATGGCAATCAGCACCAGCCACTGGCCGAACAGCCACAGCACGATCAGCGGAATTCCGAATACCGTGACGGGGACGGCGAACAACCCGACGAAGGGCGGCAGGATCAGCATCGCGGCGAAGATTGGCAGAATGACCGCTCCGTCATAGCGTCGCTTGCGCGCGCGCGGAATGTCCTCCGGCTGGCTCACGGATCCAGTCCGGTAAGCCGGCGTGCCTCCGCGATGATGGCGGCGTTCGAGAACGGCTTGGTCATGAACAGATCGGCACCCAGCTGTTCTGCCTGATCGCGGTCACGGGTCTGGCCCTTGGCTGTCAGCATCATCACCGGGGTCGCGCTCAGCCCGTCATGGGCGCGCAGATCGCGCAGCACGTCGAAGCCCGAAAGGTTTGGAAGCATCACGTCCAGTATCATCAGATCGGGTGAAACACGCTCCGCCTCACCCATGGCGCGGGCGCCGTCGGGCATGGTGGACACCTCGAACCCGTCGCGGCGCAGCAGGAACGCCAGCGATTCCATGATATTAGCTTCATCCTCGACGATAAGAATGCGTTTGGGCATAGGTCTCCTTCCCTCCCCGGCGCATATGCGTCATCTGTCGTGACCCTTGGCGCGTGGGATACCTTAGCGCCGCGAACGGTCATGCGGCAACGTCAAAGCTGATGCGCGATCACCGGCTCCGCGATGCGGGCGGTACAGCGCGTCCGGGAGCAGACCCGGCATCCCGGGCCTGCGGCAACGGTGCCCGGATCGGTGGGCGCAAACAGATGTCGCGCGGAATCGGGAACGATCAGCATCGTGGCGGACGGGCGTCCGCGTTCGCCCATACGGTGGGGCGGGTCTATTTCGGCAGTGCAGATCGCCAGCGTGCTCTGACCGCCGGGCATCTGAACATCGACAGGCCAGGTCGTGCCGGGTTGCCAAAGCGCGTCGAAGACCGGCAGCAGCGGACAGGCCGCCATCTGACGTGAGATCGGCCAGTCGGGCAGGGGACGACGCAGCAATATCTGGCCCGCGCCGTTGATCGCGATCAGTCCCAACGGCGCCTGCCCCTGTCGGAAGGCCAGCCTGCGCATCAGTTGCGCGACACCAACGCCCAGCTTACGCGCCGCCACAGTCAAGTCGAGCGGCGTGGCAAGCAGATCGGTGAGCACCGCCTCCGGAACAGCTTCGGCATCGTTTCGCCATCGGGTCAGCCAGTGGCGCAGTTCGGCCCGCGCGGCGGCCCCCTTTGGCAGCAACGTGTCCAGCAATGGCTCCACCTCACCGCCATGCTCCAACTGTGTGAAGCTGTAGCCCGCCGTTTCCAGGATGCGGGCGACCTCTTCCTCGGGCGTTGCGGGGGGGCGGTCGGAGGAGGCGGTTCGGTCGAAGTAATCTGTCAGGGCACCTGCAACCTCGCTCAATCGCTGGCTCTCGTCATGGATGGCGCGGGTGAACCGCTGGCGCTGTGGCGCTTCTATGTCGTCCACCGTGGCCAGGATCGAAGCGGTGGAGCGGATCGCGGTGATGGTGGTCAGCATCTCATGCATGTCCGATTGCAGCACCGGGTCATGGGTCAGCCGATCACCCAGCGCCTCGACCGTGGTGCGCAATTCACGGTTCGTTTGATCGAGCGTGGAAATCATGCGGGCCCAGCCGGGATAGCGCCCGACGAATTCCTCTATCTGATGCGTTTCGGGGTCATGGACCGGCAGATCGGCGGCAGCCTCGCGCAGGGCCGCGACCAGGCCGAGGGTCGCTTGTTCGCCCAGTGCGGAGGGCGGCACATCCAGCGCCCGCGCCAGCGCCAACAGCACCTTTCCCGCGACGGGGCGGCGGTTGTGCTCGATAAGATTGAGGTAGGACGGGGAAATCCCGGCCTCTCGCGCCAGGGCGGTCTGGGACAGGCCAAGGACGAGTCGACGCTCGCGAATCCGCAGCCCTGCGAACGACCGCACCATGGGGAAAATCCTTTCGCAAAAGCGTCTTACCGCGCCGCAATGTAATGTTCTTCACAGATCGACATATTGCAACTGTAAATATTTTACAAAATTAATATGCAAAAGCAACCACTTGTTGATTTGTTTACACCGACCCCGAATAGTGACGTCAGGTCAGAAATGGCCTGCCTGCGCCGTTCAGTCGCATCAAGAACGACCGACGCAGGCGATCCGACACAAAGGGAGGAACCTCATGTCGAAATCGAACTTCAGCCGTCGCGGTGTGCTCAAGACTGGCGCGGCCTTTGGCGGCGTTCTCGCAGCGCCGACATTCTTCACGTCCGCGGCCAACGCGTTCACCAACGCGCCGGGCGCGTCTTCCGTGACATTCGGCTTCAACGTGCCGCAGTCCGGCGCCTATGCCGACGAAGGCGCGGACGAGCTGCGCGCATATCAGTTGGCCGTGAAGCACCTGAACGGTGAGGGCGACGGCGGAATGCTCAACACGTTTTCGTCCCGCGCGCTGGACGGCACCGGCATTCTGGGTCGCAAGGTCGAATATGTTACGGGCGACACGCAGACCAAATCAGACGCTGCGCGTGCCTCTGCCCGCTCGATGATCGAGCAGGACGGCGCGATCATGATCACCGGTGGTTCGTCCTCGGGCGTAGCCGTGGCGGTTCAGGGTCTGTGCCAGGAAGCTGGCGTGATCTTCATGGCGGGTCTGACCCACTCCAACGACACGACCGGCAAGGACAAGAAGGCGAACGGCTTCCGCCACTTCTTCAACGCCTACATGTCCGCAGCTGCCTTGGCACCCGTGCTGTCGGCCAACTATGGCAATGACCGCAAGGCGTATCACCTGACGGCAGATTACACTTGGGGCTGGACGCAGGAAGAATCCATCGCGGCCGCGACCGAAAACCTGGGCTGGGAGACGATCAACAAGGTGCGCACCCCGCTGGGCGCCGGCGATTTCTCGCAGTACATCACGCCGATCCTGAACTCCGGCGCCGATACGCTGATCCTGAACCACTATGGCAATGACATGGTGAATTCGCTGACGCAGGCGGTTCAGTTCGGTCTGCGCGACCGTCAGGTCAACGGCAAGGACTTCCAGATCGTCGTTCCCCTCTACTCCCGCCTGATGGCGCAGGGTGCGGGCGAAAACGTGAAGGGCATCTTCGGGTCCACCAACTGGCACTGGTCGCTTCAGGATGAGGCTTCGCAGGCCTTTGTGCGCGCGTTCGGTCAGGAATACGGCTTCCCGCCGTCCCAGGCCGCGCATACCTGCTACGTGCAGACGCTGCTCTATGCGGATGCGGTGCAGCGCGGTGGCGACTTCAACCCGTGCGCGGTGGCCGAAGCCCTCGAAGGGTTTGAGTTCGACGGTATGGGCAACGGGCCGACCCTGTACCGTGCCGCCGATCACCAATGCTTCAAGGACGTTCTGGTGGTGAAGGGCAAGGACAACCCCTCCAATCAGTTCGACCTTCTGGAAGTGGTGGATGTCACCCCGGCCGATCAGGTTACCTATGCACCCGATCACCCCATGTTCGCCGGTGGTGAGCTGGGTGAGTGCAACCCGGGCGCGTAAGCACCTTCGGGCCGCCTTGCCTCGGGGCGGCCCATCCCCCTCATTCAACACCGGGAGCATCAGATGGGCGATATCGTCCTGCAAATTCTCAATGGCCTCGACAAGGGTTCCGCATATGCGTTGATCGCCCTTGGCCTCACCCTTATTTTCGGAACGCTCGGCGTAGTGAACTTCGCCCATGGCGCATTGTTCATGCTGGGCGCATTCGTCACCGTTACGTTCACCAACCTGCTCAGCTTCGAAAGCGTCACCCTGTCCGAGACGGAAACGACGGCCTGGGGATCCCCGCTGGAAATCCGCGAGCCCGTGCTTCAGGCATGGTTCGGGGATTTCGGTCTGTGGTTGATCGACTATTCGGTGCTGGTGTCGATCCTCGTCGCGATCCCGATCATGTTCATCATCGGAGTGGTGATGGAACGCGGGCTTATCAAGCATTTTTATTCCCGCCCCCATGCGGAACAGATCCTCGTCACCTTCGGCCTTGCCATCGTGTTGCAGGAAATCGTGCGCACGTTCTATGGCGCGAACTCGATCTCGCAATCGGCACCCGACGCGTTGCGCGGAATGATGGATTTCGGGGTCGTTCTGGGATTCGAGCCGGGCATGGTGCCCTATCCCACATGGCGTTTCGTCTATTTCTTCTTCGCGGTGGTGGTCATCGGTGGCGTCTTTGCCTTTCTGCAATTCACCACCTTCGGAATGGTCGTGCGGGCCGGCATGGCGGATCGGGAAACCGTGGGCCTGCTGGGCATCGACATCGACAAGCGGTTCACCTTCATGTTCGGTCTGGCGGCCACGGTCGCGGGTCTGGCGGGGGTGATGTACACGCCGATCCTGTCACCCAACTATCAACTGGGCATGGATTTCCTTGTATTGAGCTTCATCGTGGTCGTGGTCGGGGGCATGGGTTCGCTGCCCGGCGCGGTGGCAGCGGGGTTCCTGCTGGGCATCCTGCAATCCTTCGCCTCGATGAACGAGGTAAAGGAGATCATTCCGGGCATCGACCAGATCATCATCTATCTCGTCGCCGTCATCATTCTGCTTACCCGACCCCGGGGCCTGCTGGGCCGCGCGGGCGTGATGGAGGACTGAGCCATGTTCGGATCCAAGATCTCCGACACTACGACGCTGATCCTGTTCGTGATCGTGGTCGCCTTGATTCCGCTGCTCGCGGCACCGTTGGGCGCGGGCTACCCTGCGCTGATGCAGTTCTTCGCGATTTTTGGCATCCTGGCGATCGGGTTTAACATCCTGTTCGGCCTGACCGGCTATCTCAGCTTCGGGCATGCGGCCTTTCTGGGGGTCGGTTCCTATTCGGCGGTGTGGATGTTCAAGCTGTTGAGCATGAACGTGATCCCGGCGCTGATCCTGTCGATCCTGATCGCGGGCGTGTTCGCTCTCATCATCGGGTTCGTCAGCTTGCGCCGGTCCGGCATCTACTTTTCGATCCTGACGCTGGCCTTCGCGCAGATGAGCTACAAGCTGGCCTATTCGGTGCTGACCCCGATCACCAACGGTGAAACAGGTCTGCAACTGGCGCTGGACGATCCGCGAATTCTGGACAGTGCTCGCACCAGTGGTCAATTGCCGACGCCCAACCTGTTCGGTCTGGATATGAACGCGACGCGCGTGGTCGATGTCCTGGGTCTCGAAGTGCAGCTGAACTTCGGCTACTTCTTTTCAGCGGCGTTTTTGGTGCTGGCGTTCTGGATCGCGATGCGCATCTTCCGCTCGCCCTTCGGTCTGATGCTCAAGGCGGTGAAGACCAACCAGAACCGGCTGAACTATACCGGCGTCAATACCCGGCCCTACACGCTGGCAGCGTTCGTCATCTCCGGCATGTATGCGGGGCTGGCGGGCGGATTGCTGGCCTGCATGGACCCCCTCGCAGGGGCGGAGCGCATGGTCTGGACCGCATCGGGAGAGATCGTTCTGATGACGATCCTGGGCGGGGCGGGCACCTTGCTGGGGCCGATCATCGGCGCGACCGTCATCAAGTTCGCGGAGGCCAAGCTGTCCAAGTTCAACGAGGGCGTCGTGCATGGCTGGTTCGATTTCCTGCCTGACGGGCTGGCGGACGTGCTGACATGGGTCGTGGCGAAATTCGTCGGTGACGGCTGGCACCTGACGCTGGGTCTGGTCTTCATGCTGGTCGTGACGTTCCTGCCCGGCGGCTTGGTCGAGGGCGCACGCCGCATCGGCGGCTATCTGGGGCGGCGTGGTCAGAAGGAAGACCTCGAACAGCTCGGCTCCAACGTGCAGGGTGGCAAGACCACCGCTGCGGAATAAGGGAGAGGACGATGGGTATTCTCGAAGTCCAGAACGTAAACAAGCGCTTCGGCGGCTTGCAGGCGCTCGACGATGTCAATTTGAATGTTGAGGAAAACACGGTCCACGCCATCATCGGGCCGAACGGCGCGGGCAAGTCCACGCTGCTCAACTGCTTCGTCGGGCGGTTGACGCCCGACACCGGCACCGTGATGTTCGACGGGCAGAGCCTGATCGGGCGCAAACCACACGAGATCAACCAGATGGGCGTCAGCCGCGTTTTTCAGACGCCGGAGATCTTCACCGATCTGACCATTCTGGAAAACGTGATGATCCCGTCCTTTGCCAAGCGTGACGGGGCATTCAAACTCTCCCCCTTCGCGGCGGTGAAGGCCGAAAGCGCCATTCGTGATCATGCCGAGGATATGCTGGGTCAGGTCGGAATGCTGGAAAAGCGTCATATGGTGGCCTCCGCCATGTCACGCGGTGACAAGCGGCGGCTGGAGATGGCAATGTGTCTGGCGCAAAGCCCCAAGCTGCTGCTGCTGGATGAGCCGACGGCCGGCATGGCGCGGGCGGACACGAACGCGACGATCGACCTGCTCAAGCAGATCGCAGACAGCCGTCCGATCACCTTCGTGGTCATCGAGCACGACATGCACGTCGTGTTCTCTCTCGCCGATCGGATCAGCGTGCTCGCACAGGGTCACGTGATCGTCGAGGACCACCCGAGCAACATCAAGGGCAACCCCAAGGTGCGCGAAGCGTATCTGGGCGATGCGCACGAGTGAGGACGAAACATGACTGAAACTTCTACTCTGAGAGCGCCGGAGCATCCTTCCTCGCCTGCCTATTTCTCCTGCGTCGACATCCACGCCTATTACGGTGAAAGCTACATCGTGCAGGGCATCAGCATGAACATCCGGGAGGGGGAGATCCTCGCCCTGCTCGGGCGTAACGGCGCTGGGAAGACCTCCACGCTCAGGGCCATTGCGCGGGCGGGCTCACCCCTGGTCACGCATGGCGAAATCTGGCTGGATCACCAGCCGATCCATGAGATGAGCGCGCATGAGGCCGCACGTGCAGGCGTGGCGCTGGTGCCCGAGGATCGCCGCATCATTCAAGGCCTGACCGTCGAGGAAAACCTGCAACTGGCCCAGATCGCCCCGCCCAGGGGCTGGTCCATCGAGCGTATCTACGAGTTGTTCCCCCGTCTGGGTGAGCGGCGCAAGCAGGAGGGTGTGACCCTGTCGGGCGGTGAGCAGCAAATGCTGGCCATCGGTCGCGCCCTGGCCCGCGACATCAAGTTGCTGTTGCTGGACGAACCGTATGAGGGGCTGGCCCCCGTGATCGTGCACGAAATCGAACGCACACTGCGCGAAATCCGCAGTCTGGGCATCACCACGGTCATTGTGGAACAAAATGCAGTGGCAGCGCTGAAGCTGGCAGACCGGGCGATAATTCTCGATACCGGTACTGTTGTCTATGATGACACGGCCCAGCACCTGCTGGATAACAAGGACATGCGTGAGCAATACCTCGCCATTTGACCTGCATCGCTTCGGCCCTGTCCCGAAGCGCAAGAAAAGTTCTGGAGGGATCCGATGAAGGATATCTACGAACCTGCCGCCGATCTGATCGCAAATGCGCATATCGATGCCGCGGGATACAAGGAAAAATACGCCGCGTCCGTTGCCGATCCGGAGGCGTTCTGGGCCGAGGAGGCAAAGCGCCTCGACTGGATCAAGGCTCCGACGAAAATCAAGAACACGACCTTCGCCTACCCGGATGTCTCGATCAAATGGTTCGAGGATGGCGAATTGAACGTCGCCGCGAACTGCATCGACCGGCACCTGGAAACCCGCCCGGATCAGACCGCGATCATCTGGGAACCCGACGACCCGCAGGAGGACGCGCAGCACATCACCTATCGTGATCTGCACGCGAATGTCTGCCGGATGGCCAATGTGCTCAAGGATCTGGGCGTGGGCAAGGGCGACCGCGTCATCCTCTATATGCCGATGATACCGCAGGCGGCCTATGCGATGCTGGCCTGCGCGCGGATCGGCGCGATCCACTCCGTCGTGTTCGCCGGATTCTCGTCCGACGCGCTGGCAAACCGGATCAACGGATCGCAGGCGAAGGTGGTCATCACCTCTGACGGGGCGCCGCGCGGCGGCAAGGCCACGAACCTCAAGGACAACGTCAACCAGGCGCTGCTGCATTGCGATGACAGCGTGCAATGCCTGGTGGTCAAGCGGACGGGCCAGCAGATCGCCTGGCGGTCCGAGAACGACATCTGGCTGCATGAGGCCGAGGCGTCCGTCGCGGACACCTGTGCGCCGGAACCAATGAACGCGGAGGACCCGCTGTTCATCCTCTACACCTCCGGCTCCACCGGAATGCCCAAGGGGGTCGTGCACACGACGGGCGGCTATCTGCTCTACGCTGCGATGACGCATCAGTATACGTTCGACTATCACGATGGCGACGTGTTCTGGTGCACCGCCGATGTCGGCTGGGTTACGGGGCACAGCTATATCGTCTACGGTCCTCTGGCGAACGGGGCGACCACCGTGATGTTCGAGGGCGTGCCGACCTGGCCGGACGCCTCGCGCTTCTGGCAGGTCTGCGAAAAGCACAAGGTCACGCAGTTCTACACCGCCCCGACCGCGATCCGCGCGCTGATGGGCAAGGGCGCGAAATGGGTCGAGGGCAGCGATCTGTCATCGGTCCGTATCCTGGGCACCGTGGGGGAGCCGATCAATCCCGAGGCCTGGACCTGGTACAACGATGTCGTGGGCAAGGGGAAATGCCCCATCGTCGACACGTGGTGGCAGACGGAGACAGGCGGCCATCTGATCACGCCGCTGCCGGGCGCTATTCCCACGAAACCGGGTTCTGCCACGGTGCCGTTCTTCGGCGTGCAGCCCGAGGTCCTCGACGCGGCGACCGGTGAGATCCAGACGCAGACGGAGGCCGAGGGCGTGCTGGTCATCAAGGACAGCTGGCCCGGCCAGATGCGCACCGTCTGGGGCGATCACAACCGGTTCGTGAAGACCTATTTCGCGGACTACAAGGGCTACTATTTCTCGGGCGATGGCTGTCGCCGCGATGCGGATGGCTACTACTGGATCACGGGCCGCGTGGACGATGTCATCAACGTCTCCGGCCACCGGATGGGCACGGCGGAGGTTGAAAGCGCCCTCGTCGCGCATTCCGCAGTATCCGAGGCTGCGGTCGTCGGATTCCCGCATGAGATCAAGGGGCAGGGCATCTATTGCTATGTCACCCTGATGGACGGGCGTGAGCCGTCGGACGAGTTGCGGGCCGAATTGCAGAACCACGTACGTGCCGAGATCGGCCCGATTGCCAAGCCTGACGTGATCCAGTGGGCGCCGGGTCTGCCGAAGACGCGGTCCGGCAAGATCATGCGCCGCATCCTGCGCAAAATCGCTGAAAACGATTATGGTGCGCTGGGCGACACATCGACGTTGGCCGACCCATCGGTCGTGGATGACCTGATCGCGAACCGGGCCGATGGCTGACGCCTGAACCCCTGATATATCAAAAGGGGCGATATATCGAAGGGGGCGCTGCGGCGCCCCTTTTCATTTGGGGGAGAATTTTTGATTTCCGCGGGACAGTCGGTGCTTTCGCCTTATCCTGTATCGTGATTTCCACGCCCAACAATTTCGGGAGCGTTCCATGCGCCAGTTTCTCATTCTTCCCGCACTTCTCCTCGCCGCATGTGCACCGCCGCCGCCGCCGGTGGAGCCTGAGGTCGTGGTCTCCACCTGCGATCCTGCCGGATATGATGAGTTCATCGGGCAAAACGAGGAGATTTTTGCGCGATCGACATTCCCCGCACCCATGCGGATCATCCGTCCGGGTCAGGCCCTCACGATGGATTTCAATCCGGAGCGGCTGAACTTTACCCTCGATGACAGCGGAACCATCGTGCAGGTCTATTGCGGCTGATCGGGGCGACAACGACACCGGCATTTGATCGGGGCGCGCCTGCACGCGCCCCGGATCGTTGAGTCAGACCGGATCCCAGCAGAAGATGTCGCCCGATACATCGAGCGGCTGGAAACTGGATCGCAGCGCCGGAATGGCCCGATCGCGCACAGTTTCGACATCCCAGCCGTCCCCACTATGGACGGAGCGGACCGGGCGCGGTTGCGACATCAGGAATATCTCGTTGTGGCGCACGGCGAAAATCTGTCCGGTGATGTCCGCCCCTGCATCCGAGGCGAGGTGCAGGGCCAGGGGGGCGATTTTCTCCGGCACCATTTCCTTCATCCGGTTGACGCGCTCCTCCTGCTCGGGGCTGTCCACCTTGATCGAGGAGGTCATGCGGCTCCACGCGAAGGGGGCGATGCAGTTAGACCGGACGTTCCAGCGCTTGAGGTCCAGCGCGATGGATTTTGACAGCGCGGCTATCCCCAGCTTGGCGGCGGAATAGTTCGCCTGCGCCAGATTGCCGATCAGGCCGGAGGTGGAGGTCATGTGGATCAGGCTGCCGCTCTCCTGCTGACGAAACACGTCGGCAGCGGCGCGGCTGGTGTTGAACGCACCGTAGAGGTGGACCTTCACCACGGCATCGAAATCCTCGTAGGTCATCTTGTGAAAGAAGCAGTCGCGCAGAATGCCGGCGTTGTTGATGACGGCGTCCAGCCTGCCAAAGCTGTCGGTCGCCTGCGTGACCATAGCCTTCGCGCCATCCGGCTCCGCGACGCTGTCGCCGTTGGCGACGGCCTTTCCGCCCAGCTTCTCGATCTGGGCGACCACGGTTTCGGCGGCTTCGCTCGACTCGCGCTTGCCGTCCAAAGATGCGCCTAGGTCGTTGACCACGACACTGGCGCCGGCCTTCGCGGCCTGAATGGCAAGGGCGCGGCCGATGCCGCCGCCTGCTCCGGTTACCAGGATGACTTTTCCGTCAAGGGGCAGTTGTTCCGACATGTATCCTCCGTCTGTTTGAAGTTTGAAATCACGCTTCGGTCTTCCGGCCAAAGACCCCGCGTTCGATCTGTTCGGCCGCCGTCTTGAGCGATGAGGCCACAGCGGCGAGGCTATCCGCGCCCTGCTGACCGGCGATGGTGATACTGCTCATACCGATGCGAGGTGTCCCCTCGGCATCGCAGGCGAGCGTGGCGACAATTTCGAGCCCGCGAAAAAGGTTGCGATCATAGGCGTGCCCGGTTTCACGCGCCGTCTGCACGTCCTGCCAATAGCTCTCGAATCCCGGCGCATCCTGCCAGCGCACGGTGTCATAACCGGTGCGGGTCTGTTGCTCCGTCAGGTTCATCGCCGCGGCATAGACCCGCCCGATGGCACCGCCGAAAACAGGCAGTCGGCTGTTGCGGGAGATGACGGCCTGCACGATCCGCTCCGCCGTGAAGCGGTCGATCAGCACGATCCGGTCGTTTTGCGTGATCTGCCACAGGGCGATCATCACCTGATGCTCCTGCGCAATCTCGTTCATCAAGGGACGTATCAGGTGGGTCGGATTTGCGCCGAGCAGGGGGGCCGCGAATTCCATGATGCCCATTCCCAGCAGGTAGTTTTTGGACAATGGATCAAAACTGACCAACCCTTCGTGGGCCAGCGTGCGCAGGATGTTGAAGGCCGACGATACGTTCAGACCTGTCTCGCGCGCAATCTGGGTCGCGCCCATGGGCTGCCCCTGGGACGCCAGCAGCCGCAGGATCACCGTTGCGTTCTGCACCGCAGGAACAAATTTTTGACGAAGGTGATCGGACATGATATTTCCCTTATGGAATAATATTCAGTATACAGAATTTCAGTGATGCGACAAGAGGTGCGTACTCCGCGCCTCGGGGAGGAGAGCCAAAAATGCTGACAGGTGTGGAAGAGGACGTATTCACGCAGTTGGTTACGGCGGTGGACCGATTCGCGAAGGAAAGGCTGATACCGGCCGAGCGTCAGGTTGAGGAGGAAAACGAAATTCCTGCCGAGATCGTCGCGGAAATGAAGGATATGGGCCTGTTCGGTCTGTCGACACCGCAGGAATTCGGCGGCATCGGTGTCAGTGCCAGTCAGGAGGCGGTGCTGATCGAAACCCTGTGCTATGCCTCTCTCAGCTTTCGGTCGCTGATCGGCGCCAATGTCGGGATCGGCGCACAGGGCATCGTCATGGACGGCACGCCCGAGCAAAAGGACGAATGGCTGCATCGTATCGCGGCGGGCGATGTCATCACTTCGTTCGCCTTGACCGAGCCTGACAACGGTTCGGACGCGGGGGGCATTCGCACATCGGCCCGGCGCGACGGCTCCGATTTCGTCATCAACGGCACCAAACGCTATATCACGAACGCGGTGAAGGCCGGGGTCTTCACTCTGATTGCCCGGACGGACCCGGACAAGTCCGGTGCCGACGGTGTCACCGCTTTCCTCGTCCCAGCCGATACGCCGGGCATCACCGTGGCCACGCCGGACCGCAAGCCGGGTCAGCGCACCCTGTTGGAGCGTGCGGCATGAGCAGCGAAAACACACCACGCAGGCTCGACCAGATGCCGCCGCAATCCGCATATTCCGTGCTAACGGGTATCGAGCTGGTCAGCGCCACCCCCGACGAGGTGGTCTACCGGATGAAGGTGACGGACAATTTGACCAATCGTAACGGCGTGCTGCATGGCGGGGCGGTGATGACGCTGGCGGACAATACCGCCGGAACACTCGTCTTCATCAATATTCCGGCGGAAAAATCCAACACGACGGTCGAGGCGAAGACCAACTTCCTGCGCAGCGTCAGCGTCGGCGACATTGTGACGGCCCATTGCGTGCCGCTGCACCGTGGGCGCACGACTTTCGTGTTGCAGATCACAATGACGCGCGGCGATGGCAAGGCCGTCGCCGTGACCACCCAAACTCACATGATCCTGAACTGGTCGGAGGAACGATCCAAATGACCCACGCCGATACCAAGGGCCCGCAGGCCACATACGAGGATTTCCTAGCACAGGGGAAATTCATGATCCAACGCGCGAAATCCACCGGGGAATACGTGTTCTATCCGCGCGTAACGACCGCGACCGGCGCGACCGATCTGGAATGGGTCGAGTCAGGCGGAGGTGGAACGCTCTATGCGATCACAGTCAACCGTACCCGCAGCGGATCGAGCAACGTGGCCCTGGTCGATCTGGATGAGGGCGTGCGCATGATGTCCACGCTGCCCGGTGTGGAAACAGCCGAGATCGGATCCCGGCTGACCGCGCGGATTGAGAGCGAAGGCGAGACGCCGCGCGTCGTGTTTGATCTGGCAAAAGGAGACTCGGCATGAGCATGCGGGGAAAATCAGCCATCGTCGGAATGGCCACCGCCGGAATAGGAGAGGCACCGGGCTATTCCGCAATGGAACTGCTGGGACAGGCCGCCGTTGCGGCCGTGGCCGATGCGGGCCTGAAGTTGCAGGATGTGGACGCGGTGTTCGCGGCGACATCCTCACACGCGTTTCCGACGATGAGTGTTGTGGAATATCTGGGACTGAAGCCGAAATTCTTCGACGGCACGAATGTCGGCGGCTCCAGCTTTGAATTGCATCTGCTACAGGCGACGATGGCGCTGGACGCGGGCCTGTGTGACGTGGCGCTGGTTTGCTATGGCTCGAACCAGCGCACAGCGGGCGGGCGCCTCGTGTCGATGAGCGAGCCGCAATGGCATGAGACGCCGTACAATCCCCGGCATCCGATCACGGCCTATGGGCTGGCCGCCAGCCGGCATATGCACCAGTACGGCACCACGCGTGAACAACTGGCCGATGTCGCACTGGCGGCGCGCGGATGGGCGAACCTGAACCCCGAGGCCTTCGCCCGGGGGCCGCTGACGAAGGATGAGTTGCTGTCTTCGCGGATGATCTCGGACCCATTGACCAAGGCGGATTGCTGTCTGGTGACGGACGGGGCCGCCGCCGTCATCCTGACCCGCGCGGATCGCGCCAAGGATCACCACGCGAAACCGGTTTATTTCATGGGCGCGGGCGCTGCGAATTATCACCGCTCCATCGTTGCAATGCCGGATCTGACCACCACGGCGGCCGTGGACAGTGGCCCGCGCGCGTTCGAGATGGCGGGCGTGCAACGCTCCGATCTGGACCTCGTAATGCTGTATGACGCGTTTACGATCAACACGATCCTGTTCCTCGAGGACCTCGGCTTTTGCCCCAAGGGCGAGGGCGGGCGGTTCGTCGAGGATGGCCGCATCGCACCCGGCGGCGAACTGGCCGTGAATACCAATGGCGGGGGATTGTCCTGCGTCCATCCGGGTATGTACGGCCTGTTCCTGATCGCGGAGGCGGTGGAGCAGATACGCGGCACCGCGGGGGAGCGTCAGGTCGACGACTGCAATCTGGCCCTGTGTCACGGCAACGGCGGCACGTTGTCCAGCCAGTGCACCGCCATCCTGGGGTCGGAGGCTGCATTATGACGGACCTAAGCCATGTGGATGGATTGCTGACCCCCCGATCCGTTGCGGTGATCGGGGCGTCAGAGGATGTCACCCGCATCGGGGGCCGCCCCATCGCGGCGATGCTGAAGGCCGGATACAAGGGCCGCATCTTGCCCGTGAACCCCAAGCGGGAAACCGTGCAGGGATTGCCCTGCTATGCCGATATAGACGCATTGCCGGTTGCGCCGGATGCCGCCCTGATCGCCGTCCCGGCAAAGCTGGTGCCCGAAACGATCGTGGCGCTGGGCCGCAAGGGGTGCAAGGCCGCGACGCTGTTTTCCGCCGGCTTCGCAGAAACCGGGGAGGAGGGCGAGGCCGCGCAGCGTGAGTTGGTGGCCTTGGCGAAATCCTGCGGAATGCGCCTGCTGGGGCCGAATACGCTGGGCGTCTACAATGTGGATATCGGTTATTATGGCACGTTTTCGTCCTCTCTCGACACCGGGTATCCATTGCCCGGCAATATCGGCATCGCCAGCCAGTCCGGTGCATTCGGGGCGCATCTAGGTGCCTTGGCGCGGGATCGGGGGCTGGGATCCTCGATCCTGATGACCACGGGGAACGAGGCGGACATCACCGTCGCGGATGCGATCCGGTGGATGGCGCAGAGCGACGGCATCGACGTGATCTGCACCTACATGGAGGCCGTCAACGATGCGCCCGCCCTGCTGGACGCGCTCGACGCGGCACGCGCGGCTGGCAAGCCCGTGATTGCCCTGAAATCCGGGCGCTCCATCGTGGGGGCGCAGGCCGCCGCTTCGCACACGGCCTCGCTGACCGGGGATGCGGTCGTCGCTGATGCAGTGCTGAGGGCACATGGTGCCATTATCGTCCGCGATTCCGAGGCCATGATGGACATTGCCTATGTCGCCTCCAAAAAGATCTTCCCCACCCGCGATACGTTCGGTGTCATCACCGTCAGCGGGGGTGCCGGCATCGTCATTAGTGACGAGGCGGAGCGGATCGGTTTCGCGATGCCACCCATGCCGACCGAGGCGCAGACCCGCCTCAAGGCTGTGCTGCCCTATGGCTCCCCGGTCAATCCTCTCGACTGTACGGCGCAGGCGCTGAACGATCCGTCCTTGTTGGAGAAGTTCACCCGTGCCGCACTGGAGGAAGGGGGCTATGGCGCGGTGCTGTGCTTCTTTACCTATGTGGCGGGCAGCCCCGCGATGTCGGATATCATCCTCAAGGCTGTGAAACCCCTGCGTGAGGCATACCCGGACCGCATTATCGCCTTTTGCGCATTGGGAGAGCCGGAGGTGCTCAAGGAATATGACGATCAGGGCATTCTGATCTTCAACGATCCGTGTCGCGCGGCGCGGGCGATCCATGCGATTTGCGGCTTCCGCCAGGCCGCACCCCGTACCATCCCATCTGCGCCCCCGGTAACATTGCCCGACACCACACCGGACGAAGCGGGCGCGAAGCAAATCCTCGCCGGGTGCGGTATTGCCTGCGCCCCGGAACTGGCCGTGCAAACCGTCGAGGAGGCCGTCGCCGCGGCCGAGACATTCGGATATCCGGTGGTAATGAAAATCCTCTCGCCGGATATCCTGCATAAATCCGATATCGGCGCGGTCAAACTGGACCTTGGCGATGCCGATGCGGTTCGTGCAGCCTATACCGATATCGGCGCGGCGGTGGCGAAACATGCACCAGATGCCAAGGTCAGCGGAATGTTGGTTGCCAAGCAACTGTCGGGGGGTGTCGAATGCCTGATGGGCATCAACCGCGACCCGGCATTCGGACCGGTGGCGGTCTTCGGGCTTGGCGGCATCTTCGTCGAGCTGCTCAACGATGTTGCCGTTCAGGCCTGCCCGTTCGATGCGGAATCGGCCCGTGAGATGATCCTTTCCATTCGCGGGGCCTCGATCCTGAAGGGGGCGCGCGGGCAGTCTGCGGTGGATATCGACGCGCTGGCGCAGATGCTGTCGCAATTGTCGATGTTCGCTGCCGGGGCAGGGGATCGTCTGGTTTCGGTCGACCTCAACCCTGTGCTGGCCCTGGCCGAGGGGGCCTATGCGCTGGACGCGGTGATCGAAATGGAGGACCGCTGACATGGCGATCGACTATGATCACCTGATGAATTTCGACATTCCCGAGGTCGAACAGCATTACGGACTTCGTGAGGTCGCGCATTATGGCCTGTCCGTCGGCCTAGGTCAGGATCCGATGGACCTGCAACAACTTGCCTATACCGGCGCGTTGGGTGACGACGTTCGGGCCATGCCTGCCATGGCGAACGTGCTGGGGCATCCCGGATTCTGGCTGGGCAACCCTGAAACCGGGGTCGATGCGCTACGACTGGTTCACGGCGAGCAGGGCATGACCATACACGAACCGTTGCCATCCGAAGGGCATATCCGGGCGAAGACCCGCGTTGTCGGCCTGATCGACAAGGGAGCGGGCAAGGGGGCCTTGCTCTATTCGCAAAAGGAAATCCATGACGCGCGGTCCGGGGTCTTGCTCGCCACCTGTCGCGGCACGACCTTCCTGCGCGGCGATGGCGGGTTCGGCGGTCCGACGGGCCCCGCGAAGGAGCCGCACCGCGTTCCCGACACCGCGCCGGATCATGTCTTTGAAACGCCGACCCGACCCGAGCAGGCGCTCTACTATCGCTGGAACGGCGACACGAATCCGCTGCACATGGACCCCCGTGTCGCACAAAAGGCCGGGTTCGAGCGCCCCATCCTGCACGGGCTGTGTACCTTTGGCGCGGCGGCGCATGCCTTGCTGGCGGTTCTGTGCTCCTATGATGCAACACGCTTCGGCTCGATGGACGGACGATTTACCGCGCATGTCTTTCCTGGTGAGACGCTACGCACGGAAATCTGGAACGACGGATCGTTCCGAACCCATGTCGTCGAACGGGACAAGATCGCCATCGGCAACGGGTTGTTCAAGCTCAGGAGGGATGCGACATGACCGTCAAGACAGACATACGCGACACCGGCGTGATGGTCATTACGTTGAACCAGCCCGAGCGCCGCAATCCGATCGGGCATGAAGTGCGTCGCGCCATAGTGGCCGCGCTGTCGCAGGCCGAGGGCGACGATACCATTCGTGCCGTCGTGCTGACCGGTGCGGGTGGGCAATTTTCGGCCGGCGGGGATGTCCGCGACCAGCGTGATCGCAGCATGGCCGAACAGCGTGAACGGTTTGCATGCGTCAAGGATATGGTCGAGCGGATGGTTCGCTTCTCCAAGCCCTTGGTCTCGGCGGTCGAAGGGTGGGCTGCGGGGGGTGGCTTCTCGGTGGCAGTGGCGTGCCCTACGGTCGTTGCGGCCCGCGATGCGAAATTCGTGGCCAGCTTTACCAAGGTGGGGCTGATCCCCGACATGGGCCTGTTGGGAACGTTGCCTGCGCGGGTCGGCCCGGCGCGGGCGCGCCGGATCATCCTGAACAATCGGCCGATCGGGGCGGAGGACGCGTTGGCAATCGGCATTGTCGATGAAGTTGCCGAGGCCGGCGGCGCATTGGAGCTTGCCTGCACAATCGCGGCGCAAGAAGCTGCCGGTGCGCCGCTGCCACGGCAGTTCATCAACGATTGGTTCGCACGTGACGTTAGCGCCGCACTGGACTATGAGCATAGCTTGCAGCCGATTCTTCTAAACAGCGCCGACGCTGCCGAGGGTCGCGCGGCATTCCTGGAAAAACGCGCCCCGAACTACAAGGGGCGTTAGGCGCCTGCGGGGGCAAATGCCGAAACCACAGAACTCCACATCCCTTGCCGGGGCCCTGACCACGCTGCATCGTGGCCTGATGCCGTTTGTCATGTTCGCGGGCGTCACATTGATCTTCGTCGAGTCTGTCTGGCTTACGATCGTGGCGAACCTGGCACTGGTTGTTTTTCTGGCGATGGGATGGCGACGCTTCAGTGTAGGTACGTGGGTTCCGGTGCTGCTGTCACTCGCGACGTTTGCGTTGGCCTTGTGGAAGGGTGTTTCAACCGAGGTCTTGCTGGATGCGCTGGGACGGATGCTGTTTCTGGCGGCGCTGATCTCGATGATGGGCACGCTGCGCTCCGCTGCGGCGCTGGCACCCGAGGTGATCCAGGCGGGCACGTATCTGACCGGGCAGCCCGCCTCGCGGCGCTATATCGCGCTAACCTTCGGGGGGCATTTGTTCGGTGTTTTGATCAATTTCGGCGGTCTTGCGCTGCTGCTCGATATGGCGACCCGCTCCATGAAGTCGGAGGCGAGCCTGAATCTGCCCGCCGCGATACGGGAGGTAAAGCTCAAGCGCATGACGCTGGCGATCGTGCGGGGGTTCGGGCTGATATCGCTATGGTCGCCGCTGGGCTTCTCCGCGAATGTGATCCTGATCACGCTGCCCGGACTGACCTATCTGGATTTCGGTCCGGTAGGGTTCGTTATGTCGTTCGTCTTCATCGCGATCGGCTGGAGCTTCGACCAGGTCGAACGGCGCAGGATCGGCACGGTTGCCGTAGCACGGCCAAAACCGCCTGCGGGGTCGTGGCTGGGGGCGGTGATGCTGGTGGGGCATGTGCTGGCGCTGGGTCTGCTGATATTCGTGGTGCATGGAATCTTCCCGTTGAGCTTTCAGGAAGGGTTGATGACGCTGATTCCGACCTACGCCTTTTTCTGGGTCATCTGGTCAACCAGAACTGCCCCCCGGGCGGGGCTGCGTGAGGCCGGAAAAATCGTCATGCAGCGGCTGCCCAATTCCGCGGGGGAGGTCGGCGTATTCGCCTCCGCCGGGTTCCTGTCCGTCATGTTGTTGGCGCTAATCCCGGTGGAATCTTTGCGCCTGATCATCGCGGATTTCGGTTTGGGTGCAATCTCCCTGGCGCTTTGCATCGTGTTCGGCATCGTGCTCATGGCATTTTTGGGGATCAATCCCATCGTCTCCGCTTCGGTTCTGGGAGCGGTCGCGTCACAGCTTGCCGTGCCGGGGTTGAGCGATGCGGCAATCGCGTTTTCCATCATCGGTGGATGGACGACCGTGATCGGGCTTTCGCCGTTCATCACGACAATCATCTTCTGCGCCGCCATAATCGAACGCCCGCCAATCCTGATCGGCCTGAAGTGGAACAGGGCCTATTCCCTAACTATCCTGACGTTGTGGTGCGCGTTCCTGATCACTCTGATGCTGACGGGCGCGGTCTAGCTGCCGAATTCGGCGCGGATGCTGGCCGTATGCTCGCCGAGTGCCGGTATGCTGGCGTTCTGACCGCGACGCGCGCCGTCTATGATGGCGGGTGCGGCCGGGTGGGTGACGTTGGCCCCCGCAGGCGTGGCTGTACGGGTCGTGGCGAGGTGGGGATGCGCGATCAGACCCGTCATGTCCTTCACCCCAGCGAAGGCCACATTCGCATCCAGCAATACGCGGGTGATTTCCTCGTTGCTGCGCCGCGCGATGGCGGCGGCAACCGTGGCATCCACAATGGCACGATTGGCGAGGCGCGCCTTGTTGGTGGCAAACTGCGGATCGGAGGCCATCTCCGGTGCCTCCAGAACCTTCTGCGCGAACAGTGTCCATTCCCGGTCATTCTGAATCGACAGCAGAACATCCTGCCCGTCCGCAGTGGTAAACACGCCATATGGCGAGATGGACGGATGGGCCAGGCCGATGCGCTGCGGCGTTTGCCCCGATGCGGCATGGAGGTACGGAACCGACAGCCAGTCTGCGATCACGTCGAACATGGAGATGCGGATGTCGCAGCCCCGTCCGGTGATGCCCCGCTGGATCAATGCCTCCAGAACCGCGGATTGCGCCGCGGCGCCACTGGCGATATCGACGATGGAGATGCCAACACGGGCCGGTTCATCAGGCCCGCCAGTGATGGAGCAAAGCCCGGATTCCGCCTGAATCAGCAGGTCGTAAGCCTTGCGCGTCGCATAGGGGCCGGTATCGCCATATCCGCTGATGCCGCAGGTTATCAGGCGGTCGTTGCGCTGTCGCATTGCCTCAGGGCCCAGCCCCTTGCGTTCCAGTGCGCCGGGTTTGAGGTTGTGGACTAGGACATCCGCCTTGTCGATCATCGCCAGCAGAAGCTTGTGATCCGTGGCGTCGTCCATGTCGATCACGACGGATTCCTTGCCACGGTTGAGCCAGAGGAAATAGCTGCTTTCGCCATCCGCCGCTTGGTCGTAGCCCCGGGCGAAATCACCTTCGGGTCGCTCAACCTTGATCACACGCGCCCCCGCATCGGCCAGACGGGAGGTGCAATATGGCGCGGCCACCGCTTGCTCGATCGACACGACGAGAACGCCGTCCAGCGGACCTTTGGACATGTGAGCTTCCTTTCTGCCGGCCTTGCGTGACCATCGCGATAGCTTAAACCAAGCGAAACCATGCTTGTAAGGCCAATTGGAAATTTCAGAAATGCCTTTTCGGCATGATTGTCAGAGCGTGGTGCCAGGCCACTGGCCCGAAGTCACCAAATGGTGCACCTCGGAGGTAAGGAATGCCGAGAATTCTGACGATACGCGCGATCCGGGACGGTTGAGCGGGGTCATCAAAACCAGCGTCCTGTCAATCGTTCTGCGGATGATCGGACGGGCGATCAGTGTCCCCGCCCGGACCTGATGAATGACGCTGACCAAAGGCAGAACGGTGGAGCCGAGGCCGCGCTCGACAAAGGCCAGCATGGTCGGCAGGATATCAATTTCCAGAACGACGTTGAGGTCGATCTTCTCGCTTTGCGCAATGGATTCGACGCGCCCGCGCAGACCGTGTTCCGGGTTTGGCAGGATGAGGGGCAGACGCAGCGCGTCCTGAGCCAGGATGGGCGTGCCATCCCCCCCGTCTGAAAACTGCGCGGCCTGGATCAGGAAAAGCTGTTCTAAAATAATGGGTTGTGTCTTGATTGATGGAGATTTCTGCCCCTCGTAAGCTACTCCCAGATCGATCTTACCCCGCAACAGCCAGTCCTGTACGTGGCCGCTGAAGCCGGAGACGATGCGCAGGTTCACATCGGGGTACAGGTCGAGGGCGCGCTCGATCAGGTGGGTTGCCAGAACCTCCGCCACAGTGGGTGGCAATCCCAGCGTCAGGGTACCGGACAGGGTCTTCTTATTGCTCGAGAATTCACCGACCAGATCCTCCATGCTTTCCAGAATGACGGAGGCCCGCCGGGCAAGTCGCAGCCCCTCCTCCGTCGGCATGACGCCACGCCCGTGACGGCGCAGCAGGGAAACGCCCAGTTCTGCCTCCAGCGCCTTGACCTGACGGCTCAGCGCGGGTTGCGCGATATGAAGGCGGTCAGCGGCGGCGGTGATGCTGCTCAATTCCACGATCTGTACGAAATTGCGGAGTTGGCGGAAATCCATTCATGCCTCATATGTATCTCTGATATAGCCATAATGCATTTGCTACATGAATGACCATCTTTCACGGTGGGCGGGAAGGCAAGTCCGCTTTCCGGCCCGTCCCGGGCTCGGATGACCGCTTTGCTGTTCGGATACGGTCAACAGGCCGGTCGGAACAGTGTGCAGGCAAGGGCCTTCGCCATAGGGAGAATGAACATGAAGAAAAATATCCTGCGTTCCACGATCGGCGCGCTCATGACATGTGCGGCGCTGCCCGCATTTTCACAGGAACTGCCCGATACGATGGTCTGGACGTCGTATGATGTCGGTTCCGCCGGATATGCCGAGGCATCGGCGATTGCAGACGCATTCGGACGTGAATTCGGCACGCGCGTTCGCATCCAGCCGTCGGGCAGCAGCATCGGACGCCTTCAGCCGCTGCTGCAGGGGCGGGCTGATTATGCATTCCTCGCAACGGAGGCTTTCTTCGTCTCCGAAGGAGCGTTCGATTTCTCGACGCCGGAATGGGGTCCGCACCAGTTGCGCGCCATCGCAGGCCGTCCTGCCGGCCTCACGCTGATCGCTGCTGGCGACGCCGGTATTGAAACGGTCGAGGACGCGCGCGGCAAGCGTATCGCCTTCGTCGCGGGCAACCCGTCGGTGAACGTGAAGTGCGAAGCAATTCTGGCCTTTGGCGGGCTGACGCTCGACGATGTCGAAATCATCATGTTCCCGACCTATGGCGCGGCGATGTCATCGATGACGCGCAACGAATCCGACGCGACCTGCACGACGCCGACCACCAGCCAACTGTACGAACTGGCCGAGAGCCCGCGCGGCATCCACTACGCCCCGCTTGAGGCGGATAACGAAGCCGGGTGGGCGCAGCTGCTTGAGGTTCTTCCCATCATGACGCCATCGGATGAGGACGTCGCCGCCGGCCTGCCCGAAGGTGAAGTCGCCAAGATGGCGGCCTATCGCTATCCCGTCATCACCACCACAGACGACAAGGGTGAGGATGATGTCTATGCCTTCATCAAGGCGTTGGACGAGACCTATGATCTGTACAAGGACGGCACCGCCGCGATGAGCCGCTGGTCGCTGGACAGGTCCGGCCGTCCAGCCATCGACATTCCGTTTCACGAGGGTGCAATCCGCTACCTGCGCGAAATCGGCGTGTGGACTGAGGAAGACGATGCGTGGAACGAGCAGCGTGTGACGCGGCTGAATACGCTCAGCGAGGCGTGGGCAGAATTCCACGATGAGAACATCGACATGTCGGAGGAGGATTTCTCCGCCGCGTGGATGGAACGGCGCGCCGAGGTCGTTTCCTCGCTGAACTGATCGAGACCCAAGTCGCGATACCCCCCGGCGTTTCGGCGCCGGGGGACAGTTCATCAGTAGGTCAGGGACGGTCTAATGAAATCAGAGAGCACTTCCCCAGGCGCCGACGCGCCCGATTTCGCGACGAATGCGTCATCAGGACCCAGCGCGATCATGCGCTGGCCTGTCATGGCGTTGGGCGCGCTGGGTGTCCTGTTGGCCGTCAACCAGCAATTCCTGCTGAACCTGTTCGGCTTTCAACCGCTGGGGAATGCCTATCTTTATTATCTGATCGGGATTTTTCTGGCAGTGACCTTCCTGGCGCTGCCGATTTCCAGCAACCTTGCCGGGCGTTTGCACTGGGTCAACGTCGTGCTTGCGATCGCCGCGCTGGTCAGCGGCGGTTGGTTGGGGCTGCACGGGCTCGATATCATCTCACGCGGGTGGGAATACGATGCACCGCTGATGGCGGACATCATGGCCACGATCCTGATTTTCCTGGTGCTTGAAGGCGTGCGCCGCGCTGGCGGACCGGTCCTGCTGGCCACGGCGCTGCTGTTCGGAACCTTTCCGCTCTATGCCGGGCATATGCCGGGTTTCCTTTGGGGAACGCAGTTTTCCGCGATCGAGACGGTTCGCGCGCACGTTCTGGGGGTGGAGAGCATCATCGGCATCCCGATGCAGGTGGTCGCGGAACTGGTCATCGGCTTCGTGATCTTCGGCTCGGTTCTGGTCATCACCAAGGGCAGCGACTTCTTCATGGAGCTTGCCTCCGCGCTGTTGGGGCACAGCCGTGGTGGCCCGGCCAAGGTGGCGGTCATCGGTTCGGGCATTCTCGGCTCTCTGTCGGGCAGCGTCATCTCGAACATTCTGACATCCGCACCGTTTTCCGTGCCGACAATGCGGCGCGTGGGGTATCCTGCCAGCTATGCCGCGGCGGTTGAAGCATGTGCGTCGACCGGGGCCACGTTGATGCCGCCGGTCATGGGCACGGTTGCCTTCGTCATGGCATCGTTTCTGGGCGTGCAATATTCCACCATCGTGATTGCCGCCGTGATCCCCGCGATTCTGTTCTATGTGGCACTGCTTTTTCAGGTGGACATGTACGCCGCGCGTCGCGGGCTGCACGGTCTGCCGCGCTCCGAAACGCCGAAGATCCTGCCGGTTCTGGCCAAGGGCTGGCCCTATCTGCTGAGCCTCGCGGTGCTGATCTTCGTGCTGATGGTTCTGCGGATGGAGTCGCGCTCACCCTATTATGCCTCGATTGTGATGATCGTCGCGACGTCCTTTCGCAAGGAAACGCGCCTGACCTATCAGCGGTGCAAGGCGCTGCTTCTCGATATCTCGTTGAACGTGGGCAAGCTGGTCGCGATCCTGGCCGGGATCGGCCTGGTCGTGGGGGGGCTATCCTATACCGGGGTGGCCGGTGCCTTCAGCCGTGAGCTGCTGCTCTATGCCGGTGGGAACACCGCGCTGATGCTGCTCGCCGGTGCTGTGACCAGCTTCGTTCTGGGCATGGGGATGACGGTGACGGCGTGCTATATCTTCCTGTCGATCCTGCTGGCGCCCGCGCTGGTTCAGGCCGGGCTGAACCCGATCGCGAGCCACCTGTTCATCCTGTACTGGGGCATGCTGTCCTATATCACGCCGCCGGTCGCGCTGGCTGCGATTACCGCCGCGAACGTCGCGGGTTCCAAACCGATGGAGACGGGATTCCGCGCCATGCGGCTGGGACTGCCGCTGTTCGTCCTGCCCTTCATCTTCGTCTATGACCCCGCCCTGATCATGGAGGGGACGGCGATAAATATCGTGGAGCGGATCTTCCTGACGACGGTGGCGATCTGGGCGGTTACCTCCGCATTCGAAAGCTGGATATACAAGGTCGGACGGATCGGCGTGGTCAGCCGTATCGCCTTCGCCGCCGGGGGTGTTCTGATCATCGTGCCGGAGCTTTTGACCAGCATTGCGGGCGCGATCGTTCTGGGCGTCGTGATCGCCGTCAACCTGATGCTGAAGCGGCGCAAGCCGGCACAGGGCATGTGAGGAGCGTATGATGGACAAGAGATTGCCTGATTTGGCGACCGCAGTTGCCAGGATCGAGGATGGCGCACGGCTGATGATCGGTGGCTTTGGGTCCGCCGGCATCCCGTTCGGCCTGATCGACGCGCTGCTCGATCATGGTGCGAAGGGTCTGACCGTGATTTCCAACAATGCCGGCGCGCAGGAAACCGGGATCGCGAAGCTGCTGAAGGAAGGGCGCGTGGCAAAGGTCATCTGCTCCTATCCCCGTTCCCCTGGGTCCATCTGGTTCGAGCGGCGCTATGAGGCGGGAGAGATCGAGCTGGAGGTCGTGCCACAGGGCACGCTGGCCGAACGCATTCGTGCCGCCGGCGCCGGGATCGGCGGATTTCTGACGCCGACCGCCTATGGCACATTGCTGGCGGAGGGCAAGGAAACGCGGGTCATCGACGGACGCGGCTATGTCATGGAAATGCCCCTGCACGCCGATGTCGCGTTGTTGCGGGCCGACCGCGCAGACAAGTGGGGCAATCTGACGTTCCACGGCACCGCAAGAAACTTCAATCCGGTCATGGCGTCCGCTGCGAAATACGCAGTCGCGGAGGTGCGGAAGCTTTCCGACGTGCCGCTCGACCCGGAACGGGTGGTGACGCCGGGCATCTTTGTGCAGGGCGTGGTGGAATATGGGGTACGGCCATGAACAGTCTCACCGACGCTCAACTGGCGGCGCGGGTTGCGCGCGACATTCCCGACGGCTCCTACGTCAATCTGGGGATCGGCAAGCCGACCCACGTGTCCAGCTACGTCCCCGAGGGGCGCGAAATCATCTATCATTCGGAGAACGGCATTATCGGCGTCGGCCCGACCCCGCCTGAGGGCGAGGAAGATTTCGAGATGATCGACGCCAGCAAACGCTACATCACGACGGCCCCCGGTGCCGCGTTTTTCGAGCATGCCGACAGCTTCGCGATGATGCGTGGCGGGCATATAGATATCGCGGTCCTCGGCGCCTATCAGGTGGCGGAAAACGGCGATATCGCGAACTGGGCGACACTGGATGAGAAGTTTCCGCCTGCAGTTGGCGGTGCGATGGATCTGGTCGTCGGGGTTCCGACGATCTTCGTCATGATGAGGCATACGAACCGTGACGGCACACCGAAACTGCTGCGCAGCTGCACCTATCCGCTGACCGGTCTGGGTATCGTCAGTCGCGTCTACACCGACCTTGCTGTTCTGGATCTGGCGCCCGAGGGTTTTCGTCTGGTCGAACTGACACCGGGCAACACGCTCGAAGAAGTGCAGGCCCTGACCGACGCAAAAATTCATTCCTGAAGGGCAGAGATGAGCAAGCGCAAGAAAAATCCCGCCCGATATCGGGTGGAGCCTGGCGGACGGGACATCGTTCGCACCGACAGTAAGATTCTAAGAAATCGCGGCCTTGCGGCCGAGTGACAACCGCCTTCGGGCACAGATAAAATTTAGGAGAGCCTTGTGAAAACCAGCGCCCCCGAGTCCCATGACGACCTGCGCGATGCATTGCGCGCACTATGTGCGGAATTCCCCGCCGAATATCACCGCAAGCACGGCGCGGCGGAGACATATCCCGAGGAATTCGTGACGTCCCTGACGCAGGCAGGCTGGCTGGCCGCGATGATCCCCGAGGAGTTCGGCGGATCGGGCCTGGGGCTGACCGAGGCGTCCATCGTGATGGAGGAGATCAACCGCGCGGGCGGCAATGCCGGCCATTGTCACGGGCAGATGTACAACATGGGCACGTTGCTGCGCCATGGATCGGCCGAGCAGAAGGCGAAGTACCTGCCCAAGATCGCATCGGGTGAGTTGCGCCTGCAATCCATGGCCGTGACCGAACCTACGACCGGAACCGATACGACGAAGCTGAAGACCACCGCTGTGCGCAAGGGCGACAGGTATGTCGTCAACGGTCAGAAGGTCTGGATCAGCCGTATCCAGCATTCCGACCTGATGATCCTGCTGGCCCGCACCACGCCACTGGCCGAGGTCAAGCGCAAGTCCGAGGGGCTTTCCATTTTCCTCGTCGAGCTGGACCAGATGATCGGCAAGGGGATGGAGGTCAAACCCATCTCGAACATGGTCGGGCATGAGACGAACGAGTTGTTCTTCGACAATCTGGAAATCCCCGCCGAAAGCCTGATCGGTGAGGAGGGCAAGGGCTTTCGCTACATCCTCGACGGGCTGAACGCCGAGCGGACGCTGATCGCGGCGGAATGTATCGGTGACGGGTACTGGTTCATCGACAAGGCCACGCAATACGCCTCGGAGCGTGAGGTCTTCGGCCGGCCCATCGGACAGAACCAAGGCATCCAGTTCCCGCTGGCCAAGGCCTTCGCCCATCTGGAGGCTGCCAATCTGATGCGGTTCGAGGCGTGCCGCCGGTTCGATGCGGTTCAGGACGCAGGCGCGCAGGCCAATATGGCGAAGCTGCTGGCCGCCGATGCCTCATGGGAGGCCGCGAACGCCACGATGCAGACATTCGGCGGATTCGGCTTCGCGGAGGAATACGATGTCGAGCGCAAGTTCCGTGAAACGCGGCTGTACCAGGTCGCGCCGATCTCCACCAATCTGATCCTGTCCTATGTGGCCGAACATATCCTCGGTATGCCCCGCAGCTTCTAGGAGACCTCCATGTCCGATACCGCTATCACCGCAGTGCCGAGTTTCCCGCTGTTCGTGCCTGCCGATCGCCCCGATCGGTTCGCGAAGGCCTGCGCTGCGGGAACCGACACCGTCATCATAGATGTCGAGGATGCCGTCGCCCCGGATAGCAAGGTGGCGGTGCGCAGAATACCCGAAGGTGCCTTGCCAAGGGAGCGTACCGTGCGGCTGTACCTGCGGGTAAATGCCGTGGACACCCCATGGTATCGCGACGATGTCGCCTTCGCGCGGGCGATGGCCTTTGACGGGGTCGTTCTGCCCAAGGCGGAAAGCGCGGCTCAGGTCGCGGCCCTGCGTGAGGCGTTGGAGCCAGGGCGCACGATCCTCGCCCTGGTTGAGACGGTTGCCGGTCTGGCCGCGATAGACGAAATCGCGCGCGCCGCGGATCAGATCGCGTTCGGCTCCATCGACTTTGCCGAGGACATGGGGTGCGCGCACACCCGGCAGACGCTGTTGCCGATCCGCAGCCGTGTCGTGATGGCAGCGCGGCTGGCCGGGCGGCCCGCGCCGATAGATGGCGTCACGCCGACGACCACGGATACCGCCCTGATGGCAGATGATGCCAAGCATTCCAATGAGATGGGCTTCGGCGGGAAGCTGTTGATCCATCCTCATCAGATTGCGCCCTCACGTGCGGCGTTCCGGCCTGATGCGGGGGATCTGGACTGGGCCAGCCGTGTACTTTCCGCCGCCAAGAGCGGGGCGACCGTGGTCATCGACGGTGCAATGGTTGACGCCCCCATCGTGGCGCGGGCCCGCAGAATTCTGGCTCGGGAAAGGGCCCTGACATGAACGACACAGCTGCAATCGACTTCGATCATCTGAACGGTTGGATCGGCCGCACCGAAACCGTGGCGGATATCGTGACACCGGGACTGGTGGATCGGTTCCGCGCCACCTTCGGCAAGCGTCTGTACGGCGATCCGCAGAGCGTGCCGCTGGGTCTGCACTGGTGCCTGGCCCCCCCGGCCGTTCCGTTGGAGGAGATCGGGCCCGATGGCCATCCTGCGCGGGGCGGCTTCCTGCCGCCGGTTCCGCTGGAAAACCGGATGTGGGCAGGCGGTGCCGTCAGCTTCCACGCGCCGTTGCAGATCGGGGATGAGGTTACGCGCGCGTCCCGCATCGCGGCGATCACGCCCAAGAACGGGCGCAGCGGGCCGCTGGTCTTCGTCACGGTCGAGCATGAACTGCATGTCGGCAATCGCCGGGTGATCGAGGAGCGTCAGGACATCGTCTATCGCCCGGCCCGCTCGGTCGAGGCGGCACAGCCCGAAGCCGTGCACGACATTCCCGAGGATGCGTTTGTCGGCGATCCGGTGACGTTGTTTCGCTACTCCGCCATGACGTTCAATGGCCACCGGATCCACTACGACTATCCCTATGTCACGCAGCAGGAGGGCTATTCCGGGCTGGTTGTTCACGGCCCCATTCAGGCAACCTTGCTGATGAACGCCGCCGCCGCCGCCGCGCAGCAAGACGCGATCCGGATCGAGTATCGCGGCCTGTCGCCGCTGATCGCGGGGCAGCCTGTCTCGATCAAGCGTGACGACAAGCATGTCTGGCTGGAAAAGCCCGATGCCACCGCCACCTTCGACGCCCGTTATTCACTGCTCTGAGGATACCACCATGGCCCGAGCCGACGTAGATGCGCTGAAATCGGACCTTGTCCTGCCGCTGATCGGCGCGCCGATGTTTCTGACCTCGGGCGTTGATCTGGTGGTGGCGCAGTGTTGCGCCGGGATCATCGGCACGTTTCCGGCGCTCAACGCACGTCCGGCGCCGGTTCTGGATGAATGGCTGACCCGGATCGAAACGCGGCTGGCCGATCACGAGGCGCAAACAGGCCGCAAGCCCGCCCCCTATGGCGTCAACCTTATCGTCAACGACTACAACGAAAGGCTGGAGGAAGACCTGGCAACCATCGTCCGCCACCGGGTGCCGCTGGTCATCACGTCCCTGTCCGCCCCGGACAAGGTGGTCGAGGCGGTGCATGGATATGGCGGCATCGTCTTTCACGATGTCATCAAGGCGCGGCACGCCAAACGTGCGGTCAAATCCGGAGTGGACGGCCTGATACTGGTCTGCGCGGGTGCCGGGGGGCATGCCGGAACGCTCAGCCCGTTTGCACTGATCGAGGAGGTTCGCGCCTTCTACGATGGCCCGCTGATCCTGTCGGGCGCGATCGCCAACGGTCGTGCCGTGTTGGCGGCGCAGGTTCTGGGCTGCGATTTCGCCTATTCCGGCACGGTTTTCATCCCCACAAGTGAGGCGATCGCCCCCGAGGCACACAAGCAGATGATCGTCGCAGCCGAGGCGGAGGGCATCGTCTACACGCCGATGTTTTCGGGCACGCACGCGAACTACCTGACGGCGAGCATCGAGCAGGCCGGTGTCGATCCCGAGGAGGCCAGACGCGCCGAACCGCGCCCGATGGTCGCGAAGGATCATCCAGATCGCCCCAAGACGTGGAAGGAAATCTGGGGCGCGGGGCAAGCCGTAGGTCAGTCAAGATCCGTGCAGCCCGCCGCCGACGTGGTGGCCCGGTTGCACGCTGAATATCTGGACGCATGCGGGAGGGTTTCGAAATGAGCCGGATCGAAGGGTCTGACACTTATTGCAACGTGCCTGACAGCAGGGGGCTGAACGTCTTTCGCGCGGACCCGGCGCTGGCCGCGCTGGTCCGGCTGTATGCGCCGCCGGCGTTGCATGATGTATTGCTGCCGCAGTTGGACAGGATGGGATCGCTGGTCGGGGACCGGCTGGAAACTCTCGCGCTCAGCGCGGATCAGAACACACCGAAGCTGGCGTTGCGGGCGCGCACCGGGGCTCCGGATGAACGGATCGAGAAGCATCCCGACTATCAGGAGCTGGAGCGATTTGCCTTCGGTGAGTTCGGACTGGCCGCAATGTCGCACCGGGCCGGGGTGTTCGGGGCGGATGCGCCGCTGCCGCCAATTGCGAAATACGCGCTGGTCTATCTTTTCGTGCAGGCGGAATTCGGCCTGTGCTGTCCGCTGAGCATGACGGATTCGCTGACCCGCACCTTGCGTAAGTTCGGCTCGGACGAGCTGATCGCGCGATATGTGGATCGCCTGACCTCGCAGGACATGGACGCGCTTTACCAGGGCGCGATGTTCATGACGGAGCAGGTCGCGGGCTCGGATGTGGGTGCGATCGAGACGACGGCCCGTCAGGATGGTGAGACATGGCGTTTGTCAGGTGACAAGTGGTTCTGCTCCAACCCCGACGCCGCGCTTGCCATGGTGTTGGCCCGGCCCGAGGGGGGCGGCACCGGCACCCGCGGGCTGTCGCTTTTCCTGTTGCCGCGGCATTTGCCCGACGGGCGGCGAAACGACTACCGGATCGTGCGGCTGAAGGAAAAGATGGGCACGCGGTCCATGGCCTCGGGTGAGATCGTGATGGAGGGGGCGGAGGCGTACCTCGTCGGTGATCCGGGGCAGGGCTTCAAGCAGATGACGGACATGATAAACATGTCACGTCTGGCCAATGGCGTGCGGTCCGCCGGATTGATGCGCCGCGCGGTGGGTGAGGCCCTGTTCATCGCGCGTCATCGGACCGCGTTCGGCAAATCCCTCTCCGACATGCCGCTAATGCGCCGCCAGTTGGTCAAGATGCTGCTGCCGGCGGAGCAGGGGCGCAGCATGGTGTTCCACACCGCAAGGGTTCTGCAGCAGTCCGATGCGGGCGATGCCGAGATGGCGAAGGTGGTGCGCATCCTGACACCGCTCATCAAGTTTCGGACCTGCCGCGATGCGCGCAAGGTTGCCGGAGACGCGATGGAGGTTCGCGGCGGTTGCGGCTATATTGAGGAGTTTTCGGATGCGCGGGTTCTGCGCGACGCCCATCTCGGCTCCATCTGGGAGGGGACGAGCAATATCGTAGCCCTCGACGTGGCACGGGCGAGCCACCGGACCGGGGCGCTGGACGCGCTCACCCGGTATTTGCGCGATCTCCTGGGAGGGGTGGATGCCCCCCTCGCGGCGGAGCTGGACGATGCCTTGACCAGGGCGGTTGCGCTGATGGGCCAGACCGCCGAGGGTGAGGCCGAAGTCCGCCGCGCCGCCAGCGCATTGTATCACGTAACGTCCGCGATCTTCCTCGCGTGGGAGGGGGCGCAGCTGGACGACGCTGCGGTGGCCCGCGACAGGTCGAGGCTTGCGTCACTGGTGTTGAGCCATATTCTGACGCCACGCGATCCATTGGGCGCGGTCGAGGTTGAACCCGACTGGCTCGACGGACTTCTGCGCCGTGCGGGCATCGACGATTTCTCCACCCCCGACTTCTCCACCGCCGACGAAGGAGCATCCACATGACGCTGGCCCAAATTCTCGCTGATTTTGCTTCGGCTCCCGTATCGCGGAACGACACGATGGCGCAGTTCGTGCGCTTCTCGCTGTTGGACTGGGCCAGCGTTGGCATCGCGGGCCGGGCGGAGCCTGTGGCGCAAGCTTCGCGTCAACTCGCACTGGCCGAAGGGATCGAACAGGCCACGCTGTTTGGGGGAGGCAAGGGGTCGGCGCGAACCGTGGCGATGGCCAATGGCGCGATCAGCCATGCTCTCGACTACGACGACACGCATTTCGGCTATGTCGGTCATCCCAGCGTGGCGATCATACCTGCCGCTCTCGCCATGGCGGAGCGTGAGGGGGGGAGCGGTGCCCGGTTCCTCGATGCGATCACCGTCGGGATGGAGGTCGTCTGCCGGATCGGAACCTGGCTGGGCCGGACGCATTATGATGCGGGGTTCCACCAGACAGGCACGTCGGGTGCGTTCGGGGCCACGGCTGCGGCCGGGCGGGTGCTGCGACTGGACGCGCCTGCGATGGCGCACGCTCTCGCTCTGACCTCGACGCGGGCGGCGGGATTGAAAAGCCAGTTTGGAACCATGGGAAAACCGCTCAATGCAGGTTTCGCGGCGGAGGTGGGCGTCACGTCGGCCTTGCTCGCGGCGGGAGGAGTGACGTCCGCGCTGGATGCGATCGAGGGCGTGCAGGGGTTCGGGCCGACCCATGCCGCGGCTGAAGATCATGCCGCGTTCGAGGGGCTGGGCCAGGAATGGTTGTTCCCAAATGTCTCCTACAAATTCCACGCCTGCTGCCATGGCCTGCACGCGATGTTGGAGGCATTGCGGACACTGAACCTGTCGGGTCCTGTCACCTCGGTTTCCATCGAGACGCATCCCCGCTGGTTGAAGGTGTGCAACCAACCGTCACCCACGACAGGGCTTGCGGCCAAGTTCAGCTACAGATTGACCGCCGCGATGATGCTGTCCGGTGTCGATACGGCGGCGCTGGAATCCTATACCGACGAAGTCTGCGCGCTGCCGGACCTGATCGCACTGCGTGACAAGGTGGAGGTGCGTGGCAACGATACGCTCGAGGATACCGAGGCGCAGGTGACCGTGGTGGCCGGGGGGCAAACCCATCAAGCGCGGAGCAACCTGATGGAGGCGACGGACATCGCCCGGATCGGCGATCGTCTGAACGCGAAATCCACGTCACTTCTGGGCGACGCGCTGGCACGGGATCTGCAGCACGATCTGAGCGTGCTGGAGGAGGCCCGCGATCTGTCCGCATTCACGACGCGGATCGCCACGATCTGATGGCAAGGGCGGCCAGACGCGGAAAGGCTGCTGTCCTGCGCCGCCACCGCGAATCCGGGTATCGCACCGCTACAGGGTCAGTCTATCCAATACGATAAGATATGCTGCCTGAATATGGGTCTGACAGGCGCGTTCGGCGCCGTCAGGATCGCGTGCACTGATTGCATCGACCAGCGCGCGCACCTCTTCTACGCTGACTTCCAGCCGGCCTGGTGCCGACAGTGAGCTGACGCGCAGTTGCGAAATCCGATTGTGCAGTGATTGCAGAATACGCTCGACCTGAATGTTGCACGCACCGGTGAACAGCGTGGCATAGAACTGGTTTTTCCTGGCGATCACCGTTTTGATATTCGGTTCCGTGCACGCATCCTCGAAGGCCGCGAATGCCTTTTTCAGCTTCGCGATGTCGGCATCCTTGCCGAGCAGGGCCATCTGCCGGGCGCAATAACCTTCGAGAAGTTGCCGCAGATCGTATATCTGACGCGCGTCCTCTGCCGTCACGGTCGCGACTGTGGGGCCACGATGGGGCGGGCTGGTGACAATACCCTCCGCCTCCAGCTGGCGCAGGGCCTCGCGAACGGACGTTCTGCCGACGTCGAACAATTCGCAAAGCTCCCGCTCGATAAGGCGGGCGCCCGGGGGGAACTGACCGCTGATTATGGCGGTTCTAAGCTGGTTCTCGACCTGAACGCGCAAACTGGTCGGACGCCTGGAAATAGTGAATTCGGACTCGGTCATTGGCGTGTTCCGAAACAAGGGGGGGAAGAAGCTTGATTATCATAGGCTCATTTCAGCCCGGTAAAGTCAGAGTGCAAGCATACACTGAAACGTAGTATCTGTTTACGGTGAAGTTACTGCCAAATCGTCGCGGCTTTTATTTTCTAGAGACGGTAGAGTCTTGCGAACGCGGGTGCGCCCACGATGACGACCAGAATGCGCAGGACGTGGTGTGCAATGACGAAGGCCATATCCGCCCCTACGATCAGGGCGAGGATCGCCATTTCGGCCTGACCGCCGGGCGCGAAAGCCAGCAGGGTTTCAAGGGCAGGGGCCAGGTCGAGCAGGTGGACCGCCTCCGCGAACACCACCGTCAGGGCCAGCAGGATCACACAGAATCCCAAGGCTGCCGTCAGGTCGATGCGGACCTCGCGCATGGTGATGCCGGCATATTTCGCGCCGACGGTCATTCCGATGAAGAATTGCGCGGCCCAGATCGCTTCGACCGGGGGGCGATGATGCAGGACGCCTGCCAGCGCGAAGGCTCCCGCCAGGATCATCGGCCCCAGGATGGAGGCACCGAACAGCCCCACACGCTCCGCTAGTTTCCAGCCGACCAGACCGCAGAAGATCATCAGCACCAGCTGCTGCCACGCGATTTCCGAGGCCGGCGCCCCCGGCGGAACCGACAGATCGACATCCCAGTAGGCGCGCAGAATGAACGGCAGGATCGCCACGATGAACAGCACACGGGTCGCATGGACCAGCGACATGGCGCGCACGTCGCCGCCAGCTTCTTCACCAAAGATCAACATGTCCTGCAATCCACCGGGCATCGCCGAATAATAGGCGGTGGGAAAGTCGAAGCCCCAGAGCTTCTGAAAATAGGGAACACCGACCAGACCGATCAGCACGGTCATCAGCGGAATCAGGATCAGCGTCGGCCACATCGCGCCCATCGACACCAGAAGCGCCGTGGTGAACGTTGCGCCGACCGCCACGCCCAGAATGCCGCGCATCGCCGTGTTCAGAACCTTGATGGTGTCCAGCGGTACGCCCAGCAATGCCGCCGTCAGACAGGCCATGATCGGCCCGAGCAACCATGGCAGCGGCAGATCGACATAGGAAAACGCGGCGACGCCCAGCCCGGCGATGGCGAATGTTACCAAGATGCGGATCATGTGCGCATCGTCATCAGGCGGTGTCGCAGGGACGTTTTCAGGTGTTCTTCGGCGGCGTTGCCCGCACGCTCGACATCGCCCTGACGAATGGCGTCTATGATCTGCGCATGTTGCGCACAGACGATCCGCACGCGGTCCTCATCGCCCAGCGTCGTTCGACCCAGCAGGAGCATTGCGTTGGTCAGCGCCCGGGTTGATCCCAACAGGAACCGGTTGCGCGTGGCCAGATACAGACAACGGTGAAACTGCTGATTGATGGCGGCGGCGCGATGCGGCTGCGTACCGGCGGCTTCGATTTCGGCGTTGAGCGCTTCCATCTCCTCCGTCTCGGCCTGCAATGCGTGTTTCGCGGCCATCTGCGCGGCAGTGCGTTCGAGGACCGCGCGCATTTCGTACAATTCGACGACTTCACCATGACCCAACTGTCGGATCACGGCACCGATGCGGGCGCGGTGTTCGACGATGCCGTCGGCCTCCAGCCTTCGCAGGGCCTCGCGTATCGGAGTGCGTGAGATGTTCAATCGGTCTGCGATCTCCGTTTCACGCAAGCGGTCGCCGGGCAAGAAGTCGCCCCGCGAGATCGCTTCATACAGCCGGGAATAGGCCAGTTCGCCTTGCGATAGTTTCGTCAGTTCCGACATATTCCCATCCTTGTATCCGCCTGGATACAATGTGGGGTACAGGTCGTGGCATCAGGTATCAAGCCTTGGTTTTCAGAAACGTCCACGCGGTCCGCTTTCGCTGCGTGCGCTTGCCAGATTCAAAATGAACGCCAGTGGGTGAAACAAATTCCTTGCCGAAACCGGTTTCGTAGCGGAGCCTGAGTCGTGGGAGGATAAAAGTTGAGCATCGACGCGGACCAGATGAAGGCCGGATCGCAACGCCTGCGCGTGACGATTTCCGACGTGTCCGAAGCTCTGGGTCTGACCAAATCGACGGTTTCACGTGCCCTGAACGGCTATGCCGATATTTCGGAATCCACCCGACTGCGCGTGCGGCGCGCGGCGGACAAGATGGGCTATCGACCCTTGAGCCACGCCCAGGCCATCCGCACGGGGCGGACGAAATCGCTGGGTTTGGTCATCCAGATGGCGGACCATGACGCCCAACGGCCGTTTCTGGCGGAATTCCTGTCCGGCCTGTCCCAAGGCGCGAGCGAGGAGGGCTGGACCCTGACGATCGCGGCCAGCGACAGCCCGGAAACCACGTTCGAAACGTTCAGGACCATGATCGCGGATCGCAAGGCGGACGGGTTCATCCTGCCACGCACCATGAGTGACGACCCGCGGGTGAAGCTGCTGCGTGCCTCCGGCATTCCTTTCGTCCTGTTCGGTCGCTGCGAGGATCCCGCCGGGTGCGCGTGGTACGATGTGCTGGGTGAGGATGCGATGCAGGACGCCGTCCGACATCTGGTCGCGCTTGGTCATCGGCGGATCGGCTTTATCAATGGCGGGATGCAGTACACCTACGGACATCTGCGGCGTGAGGGGTTTCTGACCGCCATGGCCGAGGCGGGTCTGAAGATCGAGCCGGAGCATATGCGCGAAAACGCGGTGACCATTCAGGATGGAGAGGTCAGTGCCCATGAAATTCTCGATTCCAGCCCTACGCCGACCGCCATCGTGTGTGCTGTCGATATGGCGGCGCTGGGGGTGTATCGCGCGGCGGCAACGCGCGGATTGCAGATCGGGCATGACCTGTCGGTCATTGCCTATGACGGCATACAGGACGGCGCCCATGTAACGCCGCAACTGACGACCTATTCCGTCGATTATACCCATTCGGGCCGACGGCTCAGCGCATTGCTGATCCGACGGGTGATGGGTGAGCCGGTGGAGACACTGCGCGAAACCGCGCAGGCCCGGTTCCTGAACAGGGGGTCCACCGGCCCACCCGCCTAGGGGGCTGACCGGGGCACAAGATCCCGGCCCATCGTGACTGCACAAAACTTCAAAGGGAGAAAGACTAAGATGAAACTCAAAACACTCATGATGTCCGGAGCAGCGACGGCGCTGATCCTGTCCGCCACGACCGCAAGCGCGGAGGAACTGCGCTTCTGGACGACGGAGGAGCAGCCCGAGCGGTTGGCCCTGCAGGAGCAGATGGCAGCCGATTTTTCGGAGGCGTCCGGGCACAGCGTCGATGTCATTCCGGTGACGGAATCCGATCTGGGCACCCGCGCGACGGCGGCCTATGCGGCGGGCGATCTGCCCGATGTGATCTACCACACGCTGCAATACGCGCTGCCCTGGGCGGAGGCCGGCATTCTGGACACCGACGCCGCGACCGACGTGATCGAGGCGCTTGGCGCGGATACCTTCGCACCGGGCGCGTTGAACATGGCCGCGACGATGGATGGCTACGCCTCCGTTCCGGTCGATGGCTGGACGCAGATGATCGTCTATCGCTCCGATCTGTTCGAGGAGGCCGGACTGGCCCCGCCCAACACCTATGCCAACGTGATCGCCGCCGTTGAGGCTCTGCACAATCCGCCAGAGATGTACGGGTTCGTCGCCGCGACCAAGATCGACGAGAATTTCATGAGCCAGGTGCTGGAACATGTGTTCCTTGCAAATGGCGTCTCCCCGGTCGGGCCCGACGGTGTGCAGCCGCTGGACGAGGCCGCCACCATCGAGGTGTTGGAGTTCTACAAGGCCATCGCGGAAGCGTCCCCTCCGGGTGATCTGTACTGGGATCAGTCACGCTCGCTGTATTTTGCGGGCGATGCGGCGATGATCATCTGGTCGCCGTTCATTCTGGATGAGCTGGCCGGCCTGCGCGACAGCGCCCCGCCCACCATCAACGACGATCCGACCTCCACCGATCTGGCGGCGGCGACGGGCATCGTGACCAACTTCGCCGGTCCATCGAACCCGGACGGCGCAGCATGGGGCGACATCCGCTATTTCGGCATCACGTCGGACGCTTCGACCGATGCGGCGATGGAATTCGTCGAATATTCGTTGAGCGAGGGATATGGCGCAACCCTGGCCATTGCCCCCGAGGGCAAGTTCCCGGTTCGCCGCGGTACAGCGGACAATCCGACGGAGTTTTCCGATCTGTGGGCGACGCTGGATGTCGGCGTTGATCGCCGTGCGCCGATGGGTGATCTCTACGCGCAGGAGATGATCGACGAGATCGTCGGCGGTCTGGACGTGGCCCAGCGTTGGGGTGTCGAGGACGGTCAGCTCGCCGCTGCGTCCAAGATCATCAACTCGCAGGTCATCAACCGTCTGGTCCGTGAGTATATCGACGGGGAGCGGGATGCAGCCGCGACCGTGGCGGAACTCAACGATGCGATTGCGTCCGTCGAGTAAATCAAGATCGGATGCGGGGCTGTTCGCGGCCTCGCATTCCTGTCCTGCGTGATCCTGAGCGGAGCACTGTTCCATGACCGATATCGCCCCACCCAAGGGCTCCGGCCCCCTCGCACGGCGCGAAGCGCGTCTTGCATGGGGGTTGTTGCTGCCGACAATTTCCGCCGTGGCGCTCGTCGTCGTTCTGCCGTTGCTCGCGATCTTCTGGATCTCGGTCAAGCCGGTGGGGCTGGCCGATTTGCGCGCGCCCGAGGTGGTGCTGCGCGAAGATCTGCGCGGCGGGCCGGAACAGGCGGGCGACGCGGCCGAAATCCGCTATCGTTTGCGCAATTCATCGCAGGACCGGATGATCTCGCAGGTGGGATTCACCGACACCGTGCCGGAGGGTCTGACGGTTACGCAACTGGACCCGCGCTGTACGTTGAACGGGTCGGCGCTGGCCTGCGATCTGGGCGATTGGCAGGGGGGCTATCGGGAAAACCTGATGATCCCGGTTACCGTGGAACAGGCCTATCTGGACGCCGGGTTGCGTCCGCAGGACAGTGAAGCCCAGGTGCGGGGGCGGGCCTCCAGCGTACTGACGGATTCGACGTTCACCCTGGATAACTTCGCGCGCATCTTCGATGGTGATGAATTCTGGGGCGTTCTGGGGGTGACGCTGTTCTATTCGGTCTTTGGCACGGTGGGGGCGCTGCTGTTCGGATTGTTCGCGGCCATGCTGCTGAACAAGTCCTTCAAGGGGCAGGGCATTCTGCGCGGCCTGTACCTGTTCCCCTATGTCTCACCCGTTATTGCGGTGGCGTTCGCGTGGATCCTGCTGTTCGATCCATTTTCCGGCTCGGCCAATGCGTTGCTGATCCAGATGGGCGTGACGCAGAACAGCATCAATTTCTTTGGTGAGAAGCCGCTGGCCCTGATCATGGTGACGCTGTTCGAAATCTGGCGCTACTTCCCGCTGAGCTTTCTGTTCATCCTCGCCCGGATGCAGAGCATTGACACAGATATGTATGAGGCAGCGGACATGGACGGTGCCTCGCCGTTCCAGAAGTTCTGGTATCTCAGCGTACCGCAATTGCTGGGTATTCTGAGCGTTCTGTTCCTGCTGCGCTTCATATGGACGTTCAACAAGTTCGACGACATCTTTCTGCTGACCGGCGGCAATGCCGGAACGCGCACGCTGACTGTCAACGTGTATGAACAGGCGTTCGCGATCTCCAATATCGGCGCGGGGGCGGCTGTGGCGGTGGTCATCTTTGGCTGTCTGCTGGTGTTCTCGCTATTGTTCCTGCGCTTCATTTCGCAAGAGGAGGGGCTGTGATGGACATGCTCAGACGGGGATATGTCACCGCACCGTTGCTGGGCATCCTGTGGATGTTCGCCATCGCGACGACCGTGGCAATCGCGATGTCTTTCGCAACCGGATCGGCTTTCCGTCCCTCTCTCTCAGGATCGGTGGTGTGGGGCGGAATTATCGGCCTCGCCTGCCTGCACGGCGCGTTGTGGCGGCCGGTCCTGGCGGCGGCTTTGGTCGTCGTCGTAACGGCACTGGGCTTTGGCCCGGTGGTGACGGGGGACGGGGTTTCGGTCGTGTCCATGCTGCTGGGCGCGATCGCCACGGCAGGATTTGCGGCCTACGGATTGTGGAGGATACTGGACGAGGTGGCACTGGGTGAAAACAACCGTCACCTGTTCGAGGCAGCGGTGCTGCGGTTTCTGACCGGATTTGGCTACATCTTCTTTACGGCGATTGTGCTGATCCCGTTCTACGTCATGGTTCTGACCAGTCTGAAGAACCAGTCGGAGCTGATCCAGAACCCGCTCGACTTCTCCATCGACCTTGGCAAGGGGTTTGAGCTGTTCCGTTCATATGACGAGTTGTTCACGCAGTTCAATTTCGGCACCTATCTGTTCAACTCGTTCTTCATTTCGGTGCTGACAGTATTCATCACGCTGCTGTTCGCGATCCCAGGCGCCTATGCCGTGGCGCGGTTGCGGTTTCGTGGGCGGGCAACGTTTTCGCGCTCGATCCTGATGATCTACATGGTGCCGATGATCGTTCTGGCGCTGCCGATCTATATCGCGTTCTCGATGGCGGGTTTGCGCAACTCGCTGGGTGGAATCATCCTGATCTATCCGGTGACCACGATTCCGGTCGCGCTCTACATGTTGCAGGGCTATTTCCGCGGCTTGCCGGCGGAGATCGAGGAAGCCGGCCTGATGGACGGGTTGAGCCGTCTGGCCGTGATCTGGAAGATTACGTTGCCGCTCAGCCTGCCGGCGATGGCCAGCGTCTCGCTCTACGTCTTCATGATCGCGTGGAACGAGTTCCTGCTGGCGTTCATGCTGCTGGACGATCCGTCGAAATTCACCCTGACGCGGGGGATCGCGTCGTTGAACTCCTCCGAAATTCCGCGCCAGCACCTGATGGCGGGCTCCGTGATCGCGACCGTACCGATCATGGTGCTGTTCCTTGGGCTGGAACGCTTCATGACGAAAGGACTGACCGCGGGGTCGGTGAAAGGATGACCATGACTTCTCTGGACGAACAGGCGCGGGCGATCCTGCGTGGCAACGATCAGGGCGGCTATACCCTGCCGACGCACGGGCTGTATCCGTATCAATGGAACTGGGATTCCGCCTTTGCCGCGTGGGGGTTCGCCACCTTCGACAATGCGCGGGCATGGGATGAACTGGACACTTTGATGGCCAGTCAGTGGGATACCGGGATGGTGCCGCACATCATCTTTCACAAACCCGATCCGGGTTATTTTCCCGGCCCCGATGTCTGGCAAACCGGGCAAAGCCCCGCGACATCCGGCATCACGCAGCCTCCGGTGGCCGCGATCATGGCCCGCAAGGTATGGGAGATGGACCCCGAGGCAGGGCAGGCGCGGATGGCCGCGCTCTATCCCAAATTGCTGGCATGGCACCGTTGGTGGCATGAGGTCCGCTGTACCCATGGCCCCGCCGCGATCACCCATCCGTGGGAGTCCGGGCGTGACAACTGCCCCGACTGGGATATCGGCATGGCGGGCGTCGACGGGTCCAGCGCAGGGCAATACCAGCGGCGCGACACAGGCCACGTCAATCCCGAGATGCGCCCGACCAAGCAGGACTACGACCGCTACATCGCTATGGTGAAGTTTGGGTGCAGCGTCGATTGGGATCAGGCAAGGATCGTGCGGGACGGGCCGTTCCTGATGGCCGATCCGGGGATCACCTTCATGCTGCTGCGCGCGGATGAGGATCTGGCCGTCATGGGGCGGGCACTGGGTGAAGATGTGACGAAATTGCTCGGCTGGGCCAAGGATCTGCGTGCCGCGCTGCCCACGATCTGGAACGATGAGCTGAATGCCTATGATGCGCTGAACCTCAAAACCGGCGAATTTGCGAACATCCTGGGATCGGGTGCGTTCATGGCCTATCTGGCAGATGCGGGAAATCCGCAGCTCGATGCGCAGTTGATGCGGGTGTGGGACAAGGTCAACTACGGCATCCCCTCCGCCGATCCGGAGGCCGCGACCTTTGACCCCCGCAAATACTGGCGCGGGCCGACCTGGCCGGTGGTGAATGCGCTGCTCGCCATCGGGTTGCGCGATGCGGGTCGCGCCGATCTGGCCGAACGGTTGCGCGCGCAGACGGCAAGCCTGATCCGCAAACACGGGTTCTATGAATATTTCGATCCGCTCGACGCTACTCCCTGCGGCGGGGCGGACTTCACCTGGACGGCTGCGATCTGGTTGACCTGGGCCGGCAGGGACGTTGAAAGCGACGCTGTAAGAGGGGCTGCCTGATGTCATCCATCGAGTTGAAAGCCGTCGAGAAGTGGTTCGGCACCGTGCAGGTCATCAAGGGCGTCGATCTGGCAGTCGAGCAGGGCGAGTTCATCATTTTCGTCGGCCCGTCCGGCTGTGGCAAGTCCACCCTGCTGCGCATGATCGCGGGGTTGGAGGAAACCAGCCGCGGCCAGATCATGATCGCCGGCCGCGACGCCACCGCCGAACCGCCGTCAAAGCGCGGGCTGGCGATGGTCTTCCAGTCCTACGCGCTCTACCCGCATATGTCCGTGCGCGACAATATGGGATTCTCGCTGAAGGCCGCGGGCGTGCCCAAGGCGGAGCTGGACCGGCAGGTAAACGAGGCGGCCAAGGTTCTGAAGCTGGAACCCTTCCTCGATCGCCGCCCACGCGATCTGTCCGGCGGGCAGCGGCAGCGCGTCGCCATCGGCCGATCCATCGTGCGGGAGCCGACGGCGTTCCTGTTCGATGAGCCGCTGTCCAACCTGGACGCAGCCCTGCGCGTCGAGATGCGGTATGAAATCGCCAAGCTGCATCAGACCCTGAAGGCAACGATGATCTACGTGACCCACGATCAGGTCGAGGCGATGACGCTCGCTGACCGGATCGTGGTGCTCGATGGCGGACATATCGCGCAGGTCGGCTCCCCTCGGGAACTGTACGAACGGCCCGCGAACCTGTTCGTGGCGCAATTCATCGGCAGCCCGCGGATGAACGTCATGCCCTGCACGGCAGAGGGGGCGTCATTCGCGCTGCCCGGCCAGGGCGGTGGCGCGTATGGGCGTTCGCGTGCGGCAGTCTCACTGGGCATCCGCCCCGAGCATATCGAGATGGCACCGGTCGGTGCGGGGCACCTCGACGGGGTGGTGGATGTTCTGGAATATCTCGGCTCCGATACTTTCGTGATCGTCGAATGCGGTGAAGCGGGCAAGGTTACGGTTCGCGTCGCGGGGGATACTGACCTTGCCCCCGGCGATCCGTGCAGCCTGAATTTTCAGGCCCCGCACTTGCACTTCTTTGATGAGAGCGGTCTTGCTGTACTGAGCTGAGATATGAGCGGCCCTGCGAGAGCTGTGCCGTTCGTTTTTCTGTCGCACCTTTCGCCGTTAGGGGGCGAGAGCGGGAAAAACCCCGACTGACAGTTGCTGCGGATTTAATCAAACTGGAAAAATTCTGTCCTAAATCTGTGCTTTTGCAATTTGCTGATGTTTCTGTGGGCAATAATTCTTGCCGCATTCGCGTTGTCGCTCAAGATAGGCGGCGCAAGAACGGGGCTAAGCCGGGACTGCATTGGAATGTGTGGTGACGAGACGCTTGGAACCGACCCCGCCACCACACGGGTGCAACGCGACGTTGCCTGACTGAAGTAGGACGGACCGATTGCGTGGGCAATACCGGTTGTCGGCTTTGGCGGGTCCGCGTCTCAATCGCGAGACAGATACATGACGAAACTTTTCCCCCTCACGGCCACGCTGTGTGCCGCCGCAATCAGTGTGGCCGCGCCCTCGATGGCTCAGGACGCGCCGTCAGGTGAGCCCATCAAGGTTGGTATTCTGCATTCTCTGTCGGGGACGATGGCGATTTCGGAAACGACGCTCAAGGACGTGATGCTGATGCTGATCGAGCGTCAGAACGCCGCCGGTGGTGTGCTTGGTCGCCCGCTGGAGGCTGTCGTTGTCGATCCCGCATCTGACTGGCCCCTGTTCGCCGAGAAGGCGCGCGAATTGCTGGAGGTCGAGGAAGTCGCCGCCGTGTTCGGCAACTGGACCTCGGTCAGCCGCAAATCCGTTCTACCGGTGTTCGAGGAACTCAACGGCATTCTGTTCTACCCGGTGCAGTACGAGGGCGAGGAATCGCAGCGTAACGTCTTCTACACCGGTGCCGCGCCCAACCAGCAGGCGATCCCCGCAGTGGATTACCTGATCGCGGAGGAAGGCGTGGAGCGTTGGGTTCTGGCCGGCACCGATTACGTCTATCCTCGCACCACCAACCGCATTCTGGAGGCATATCTGATCTCCCTCGGCGTGGCTGAGGAAGACATCATGATCAACTACACGCCGTTCGGTCACTCCGACTGGCAGACCATTGTCAGCGACATCGCCGCCTTCGGCTCCGAGGGGAAGAAGACCGCCGTCGTCTCGACCATCAATGGCGACGCGAACGTGCCGTTCTATCGTGAACTGGGCAACCAGGGCATCTCCGCCGAGGATATCCCCGTCGTGGCGTTCTCCGTCGGGGAGGAAGAACTGGCGGGTCTGGACACGGCCCCTCTGGTCGGCCATCTGGCCGCGTGGAACTACTTCATGTCGGTGGATACGGACGCGAATTACGATTTCATCGACGATTGGGTGGAATTCATCGGCGACGAAAATCGCGTGACCAACGACCCGATGGAGGCCCACTACATCGGCTTCAACATGTGGGTTCAGGCGGTCGAGGCGGCAGGCACCACCGATGTGGATACGGTCATCGACTCTCTGATCGGACAGACCGTGCCCAATCTGAGCGGCGGCTATTCCGCGATGATGCCGAACCACCATATCACCAAGCCCGTGCTGGTCGGAGAGATCCAGGACGACGGTCAGTTCTCCATCGTCTGGGAGACGTCGGGACTGGTCCCCGGCGATGCGTGGTCGGACTATCTGCCCGACAGCGCCGACCTGATCTCGGACTGGCGGGCGCCGTTGTCGTGCGGCAACTACAACGTGGCGACAGCCTCGTGCGGCGGCGCGGCTGAGTAAGGCGTGATCTGCGGGGGGCGCGGACGACGCGCCCCCGGTTTTCGGTGCTGTGGCACCTGACTTTAATTCCCGGAATTCATCATGCTTGGCCTGCTGCGCAGAACGCTGCTGATCTTCCTGCTGACACCGTCATTTCTGATGGCGCAGGATTTCGAAAACCTAGTGACCCTGTTGCCAGAGGGCGATTTCGATGATCGCGGACGGGTCGTGAACCAGATCGCGATAAGCGGCGACGACAGGGCGCTGCCCTTGTTGGAGATGCTGACCAATGGTGAGCTGAGCTATCTGCGTGAAACCGGCCGCATCGTGACAATACGTGAGGAAGGCGACGACGATGTTGCCTACGACGCGTTGAGCGATGAGCGGCTCGGCGTTGTCGGGCGACGTGACGCCCGCGACATTCGCGTGAACAATGGTTTGCGCCGCGACATCGCCGCCGCCATCGGACGCATGGGTTTGCAAAGCCCGGATCCCGCTGTGCGGCTTGACGCGGCCCAGCGGGCGTTTCGCGCCCGTGATCCCGCACAAATCGCGGCTTTGACCGACGCCCTGTCGGCGGAGTCCGAACCGCATGTCGCCACGGTGTTCGAGCAGGCGCGCGCAGCGGCGATCCTGCAATCGGATGATGCTGCGCAGGCAGAAAAACGTGCGGCGATTGCCGTATTGGCGGCGCGCGGGGACAGGGACGCCCTGTCGGCGCTGTCCCCCGCCTTGTCGGACCCGGCTTTGGTCGCGGATGCACAGGCCGCAACCGATGAGATAGAACGGTCCATCGCGTCATGGGGGCTGGCACAAAACCTGTGGTACGGCATTTCCCTCGGCTCTGTTCTGATGCTTGCGGCCATCGGGTTGGCGATCACCTTCGGCGTGATGGGTGTCATCAACATGGCGCATGGCGAATTGGTGATGATCGGGGCTTACACGACCTATCTGGTGCAGGAAACGATCCGCAATTCCTTTCCCGAAATGTTCGGCTGGTCGCTGGCGATCGCCGTGCCCTTGGCCTTTCTGACGGCAGGCGCGGTCGGGGTGGCGATCGAGCGGGGCGTGGTGCGCTATCTCTACGGTCGCCCGTTGGAGACGTTGCTGGCCACATGGGGGATCAGCCTGATCCTGCAACAGGCCGTCCGCTCGATCTTCGGCCCCAATAACCGAGAGGTCGGCAACCCTGACTGGATGTCGGGAGCGGTGGATGTCGGGCAGATGGCGATGACGTGGAACCGGATCTGGATACTGGTCTTCGCACTGGCCGTGTTCGCGGCGCTGCTATTGGTGCTCAATCGAACGCCGATCGGTTTGCAGATGCGCGCGGTGACGCAGAACCGCAGCATGGCGGCCAATATGGGCATTCGCACCGGTTGGGTCGATGCGATGACATTCGGTCTGGGGGCAGGGGTCGCGGGGCTGGCCGGCGTGGCGTTGAGCCAGATCGACAACGTGTCACCGAATCTGGGGCAAAGCTACATCGTGGACAGCTTCATGGTCGTCGTCTTCGGCGGGGCGGGGAACCTGTGGGGCGCGTTCGCGGGGGCATTCACCCTAGGCATCGCAACCAAGTTCATGGAGCCGTGGGTTGGCGCGGTGCTGGCCAAGATCCTGATCCTCGTCGCGATCATCCTTTTCATTCAAAAGCGGCCGCGCGGTTTGTTCGCGCTCAAGGGCCGGGCGGTGGATTCATGAGCAGACTTATCGACAGGCGCATGGGGTTTTTCCTGATTGCGCTGTTCATCGCGGTGGTGGCAATCCCGGTGGGCAATCTGGTGATGGAGGGCAAGCCCGTCGCCTCCTACGTCGTGCAGTTGTCGGGCAAGTACCTGTGCTATGCCCTGCTGGCGGTGGCACTTGATCTGGTGTGGGGCTATTGCGGCATCCTCAGCCTTGGCCACGGGGCGTTCTTCGCGCTCGGTGGCTACGCGATGGGGATGCACCTGATGCGCGAGATCGGCACGCGGGGCGTCTATGGCGACCCGGTGCTGCCGGACTTCATGGTCTTTCTCAGCTATGAGGAGCTGCCCTGGTTCTGGCTGGGCTTCGACCAGTTCTGGTTCGCGGCGCTGATGGCGATGGTTGTGCCAGGGGCGCTGGCGTTCCTGTTCGGCTGGTTCGCATTCCGCTCCCGCGTGTCGGGGGTGTATCTGTCGATCATCACGCAGGCCATGACCTACGCCCTGATGCTGGCGTTTTTCCGCAACGAAATGGGGTTCGGCGGCAATAACGGCCTGACGGATTTCAAGGACGTTCTGGGCTTCGACCTGCAATCGGATGCGACGCGCGCCGGGCTGTTCGTGGCCAGCGCGGTGGCGCTGGTGGCGGGGCTGCTGATCGCGAAGGCCATCGCGCTCAGCCAACTGGGCAAGGTGCTGATCGGCATTCGCGACGCGGAGGACCGGACGCGGTTCCTCGGCTACCGGGTGGAGGGGTACAAGCTCTTCGTCTTCGTGGTGTCGGCCATGATGGCCGGGGTTGCGGGCGCGCTGTATACCCCGCAGGTCGGGATTATCAATCCGGGGGAGTTCAGCCCCGCAAACTCCATCGAAATCGTGATCTGGGTCGCCCTGGGCGGGCGCGGCACGTTGGTTGGTGCGGCGATCGGTGCGATCTTCGTGGCGCTGGCAAAAACCTTCCTGACCGGCTGGATCCCCGAAATCTGGTTGTTCGCGCTGGGCGGTCTGTTCGTGTTCGTGACGCTGTTCATGCCCAAGGGCATCCTGGGCGTGATCGAGGATGGCTGGGGCCGTATCAGGCGACCGACCGTTCGAAAGGAGGTCACGCCATGACCGCGCAACTCTATCTGAACGGGGTGGAGCGTAGCTTCGACGGGTTCAAGGCGATCAACGGCCTGTCGCTGCACGTCACCAAGGGCGAATTGCGCGCAATCATCGGGCCGAACGGCGCGGGCAAGACCACGATGATGGACATCATCACGGGCAAGACCCGCCCCGACAAGGGCGAGGTCTTCTGGAACGAGAAGGTCGATCTGACCAAGACGGACGAAGCTGGCTCCGCCAGGCTGGGCATCGGACGCAAGTTCCAGAAACCCACGGTCATCGAAAGCCTGAGCGTTGAGGACAATATCGCGCTTGCCTTGAAAACCGACCGCTCCGTCTTCGCCACGCTGTTTGCCAGGCGAACCGCAGCGCAGGAGGATCGGATTACCGAGTTGCTGGAACTGGTGCGGCTGGTGGCAGAGCGTTCGCGCCCCGCAGCGGATCTGAGCCACGGGCAGAAACAATGGCTGGAGATCGGGATGCTGCTGGCGCAGGAGCCGGAATTGCTGCTGGTGGACGAACCCGCCGCCGGCATGACTGATGATGAGACGATGCGTACCGCCGAATTGCTGCGCGATCTGGCGGGCGAGCATACTGTCATCGTCGTCGAGCACGACATGGAGTTCGTCCGCGCGCTGGCCTGCAAGGTGACGGTCCTGCATCAGGGTCGTGTGCTGGCGGAGGGGTCCATCGACCATGTTTCCGCCAATCCTGAAGTCGTCGAAGTCTATCTGGGGCGCTGATATGTTGAACGTGGACAAGATCGACCTGCATTACGGCGCGGCGCAGGCCTTGCGCGGCGTCAGCCTGACCGCGAAGCCGGGGCGGGTAATGACCGTTCTGGGCCGCAACGGTGTGGGCAAGACGACATTGTTGCGGGCGATCGCGGGTCGAAATGCCGTCTCCGCCGGAACGATCCGGTTCAAGGGGCAGGATGTGACCCGCACCAGATCCGAGGCGCGGGCCCGCAGCGGTATCGCCATGGTGCCGCAAGGGCGTGAGATTTTCCCGCTGCTCAGCGTGAAGGAAAACCTCGAAACGGGCTATGCGCGTCTGCCCCGCAGGGACCGCAGCATTCCCGACGATGTGTTCGAGTTGTTTCCCGTGCTCAAGGATATGCTGGGCCGTCGCGGCGGTGATTTGTCGGGCGGGCAGCAACAACAGCTTGCCATCGGGCGGGCGCTGGTGATGCGGCCCGACCTTCTGGTTCTGGACGAACCGACGGAGGGGATCCAGCCCTCGATCATCAAGGATATCGGACGGGCCATCACATATCTTCGCGCAAAGGGGGACATGGCCATCGTGCTGGTTGAGCAATATTTCGAGTTCGCCCGCGATCTGGCCGACGATTACGTCGTGATGGACCGGGGGGAAATCACGCTGGCAGGTGCCGCCGCCGATATGGATGAGGATGAGGTTCTGCGCCGCATCGCCGTGTGATGGGCGCGAAAGCGGGCTGACAAATCGGCTCGGGCTTGTCACAGTGCCAAAAAACGAACCACCAAAAAACGAACCCGGGCGAGGAACAGATCCATGACCATCAGAACTCTCATCACGGCTGGCACGCTTGCAGCGTTGAGCGCGACCACAGCCCTTGCCGATGTAAAGGTCGGCATGATCACCACCCTTTCGGGCGGTGGCGCGGGGCTGGGTATCGACGTGCGGGACGGATTCATGCTGGCGGTTGAACAGTCGGGTCGGGGCGATATCGAAGTCATCATCGAGGACGACCAGCGCAAACCGGATGTTGCGGTGCAGCTGGCCGACCGGATGATCCAGTCCGAACAGGTCGATATCCTGACGGGCATCGTCTGGTCCAACCTCGCCATGGCGGTGGTGCCCTCGGCAGTGGCGCAGGGTAAGTTCTACCTGTCGCCCAATGCGGGCCCTTCGGCCCTGGCCGGACGGGGCTGCGACCCGAATTATTTCAACATCGCCTGGCAGAACGACAACCTGCATGAGGCAGCCGGCGCATATGCCAACGATGCGGGATATACGAACAGCTTCATCCTGGCACCGAACTATCCTGCCGGTCAGGATGCGTTGATGGGGTACAAGCGCATGTATGATGGCGAACTGGGGGGCGAGATCTACACGCAGCTTGGTCAGACCGATTATGCGGCGGAAATCGCGCAGATCCGCGCCTCGGATGCGGACAGCGTGTTCTTCTTCCTGCCCGGCGGCATGGGGATTTCGTTCCTGAAACAATATGCGGACAGCGGCGTCGATCTGCCGGTGGTCGGGCCCGCGTTCAGCTTTGACCAGGGCATATTGCAAGCGGTGGGCGCGGCGGCGCTGGGTGTGCACAACACCTCGCAATGGAGCAAGGACCTCGACAACCCGACCAATGTCGCCTTTGTCGAGAGTTTTCAGGCGGAATTCGGCCGTCTGCCTTCGCTTTATGCCAGTCAGGGATTCGACACGGCGAACCTGATGATTTCAGCGATGGAAGTCGCTGACGTGGACGATCAGGACGCGTTCCGCGCAGCACTTGAGGCCGCCGATTTCGACAGCACGCGCGGCGAATTCGCGTTCGGACCGAACCACCATCCCGTGCAGGACATCCATGTGCGAAAGGTCGTGCAGGAGGGGGACATCTTCACCAATGTCATCGTCGCCACCGCCCTGACGGATCATGCGGATGCCTACGCGGCGGAATGCCAGTTTTGATCTGATGCCGTATCGGGCCTGATCGCGGGCCCGTTCAACTGGAGTTCTGCATGTCGATGATCCTGTTGATCGAACAGGTCCTGAACGGGCTTCAGTTCGGTGTGATGCTGTTCGTGATGGCGGCTGGCCTGACATTGGTGTTCGGGGTGATGGGGCTGATCAATCTGGCCCACGGATCGCTGTACATGATCGGCGCCTTCGCGGCGGCGACTGTGGCGGGGATGACGGGATCATTCCTGCTGGCGCTGGCGGCCAGTCTGGCGGCGGCGGCCGCGGCGGGCGCGATTGTGGAGGTCGTGGTGATCCGCAGGCTCTATGCCCGCGATCACCTCGATCAGGTGCTGGCGACCTTCGCCTTGATTCTGATCTTTTCCGAAGGCACCCGCTGGCTGTTCGGATCGTTCCCGCTGTTTCTGGACGTGCCAGACTGGTTGCGCGGGCCGGTCAGTCTGCCCGGTGGTATCCTGTACCCGGCCTACAGACTGGCCATTATCGGGGTCGGACTGGCCGTCGCGCTGGGATTGTGGGCGTTGATCGCGCGCACGCGTCTGGGCATCCGCATCCGCGCGGGTGAGAGTGATCGGGAGATGATCGCCGCATTGGGGGTCGATATTTCGAAACTGTACACGCTGGTTTTCGCGCTGGGGGCTGCCCTGGCCGGATTGGCCGGAGCGCTGGTCGGGGCAATCCAGTCGGTGCAGGTCGGGATGGGGGAACCTGTGATGATCCTCGCCTTCGTCGTGATCGTGATCGGGGGCATTGGCTCGATCAAGGGGGCGCTGGTCGCATCATTGCTGGTCGGGGTCACGGATACGCTGGGAGGGGTGCTGCTGCCTGTTGCCTTCGCCCAGATCATGCAGCCGTCGAACGCCATGCTTGTCGGATCGGCTCTGGCCTCCATGCTGATCTACATCCTGATGGCGGTCGTGCTGGTGGTGCGACCCTCCGGCCTGTATGGGGCGCGGGCATGATCGCGGAAAAACACCTCAACTGGCTGATCGCGGCAGTGCTGCTGGCCGTGCCGGTCGCGGCCTGGCTGGCGGGCGAAATCTACACCGTGACGCTGGCGACGCGGGTGGCGGTGCTGGCCCTGGCCGGCGTCGGGTTGAACCTGGCGCTCGGCTCCGGCGGGCTGGTCAGCCTGGGTCATGCGGCATTCTTCGGTGCGGGGGGCTATGCGATGGGCATTCTGGCCAGTCATGCGCAAAGCTATCAACCGCTGATGGAGTGGCCCTTTCTGATCGAGGGCACGAAATCCATGCCGGTGATCTGGCTGGTCGCGATTGCATCCGGGGCGTTATCGGCGCTGGCGATCGGGGTGCTGAGCCTGCGTACCTCGGGCGTCTACTTCATCATGATCACACTCGCCTTTGGTCAGATGTTCTACTATTTCGCGATCTCGTGGCCTGCCTATGGTGGTGAGGACGGGTTGAGCATCTATGTGCGTAACGGTTTTCCGGGGCTCAATACGCTGCAACCGATCCAGTTTTTTGCCTTGTGCTATGCCTTGCTGATCGTGGCGCTGGTGCTGTGCGCGCGGATCAACGCCTCACCCTTCGGTCTGGCGTTGAATGCGGTGCGGCAAAGCGCCCAACGGGTGGAGACGGTGGGCCTGTCGCCCCTTCGCCTGCGCCTGACGGCGTTCGTCCTGTCCGGCGCGATCACCGCGTTGGCCGGGGCCCTGTTTGCCGACCTCAACCGGTTCGTCAGTCCGACGATGTTCAGCTGGCAAACCAGTGGGGAGATCATGGTCTTCGTCATTCTGGGGGGTGTTGGGCGATTATATGGCCCGGTGATCGGCGCTGCGGTGTTCATCATGCTCGAACACTGGCTGGGGGGCGTCAGCGAGTATTGGCAACTGTTTCTGGGCGTACTGTTGTTGGGAGTCGTCCTGTTCGCACGGGGCGGATTGATCGGCCTGTTCGCCCGGCGGAGGGTCGGGCATGTCTGATCCGGTTCTGGAGTTGCGGGACGTCTGCAAGAGTTTCGGTGCCCTGAAGGCGAGCGACCACGTTTCACTCGACCTGAGGGCCGGTGAAATCCATGCCTTGATCGGGCCGAACGGGGCCGGAAAATCGACCCTGATCGCCCAGATCGCGGGCAGTCTGGCACCGGACAGCGGGTCGATCCATTTCGATGGACAGGATGTGACCCATCTGGGGGCGAGCGCACGGGCACGGCTGGGGCTGGCACGCTCGTTCCAGATCAGCGCTGTCGTGCCGGGATTTACCGTGGCGCAGAATATCCTGCTGGCGGTTCAGGCGCGTGCGGGGCGCAGCTATACGATGTGGCGCAAGGCCGACGATATGGCCAGCGATCAGGTGGCGCGATGGGCCGATATGGTGGGTCTGTCCGACAGGCTGGGCGCCGCCGCCTCCGATATCGCACATGGGGAGCGTCGGCGCCTTGAAATCGCGATGGCGCTGGCGATGCGGCCCAAGGCCTTCGTTCTGGACGAACCGATGGCCGGAATGGGGACGGAGGGTGTCAGCGCCATGACATCTCTCCTCGACCCGTTGCGGTTGCAGGCCCCCATTTTGCTGGTGGAACACGACATGCAGGCGGTCTTCGCGCTTGCCGATCGGGTCAGTGTATTGGTCTACGGCCGTATCATTGCCACCGGCACCGTCGCGCAAATTCGGCGCGATCCCCTGGTGCGGCAGGCCTATCTGGGGGATGAGGCATGAGTTTGCTCGAAGTGCGTGATCTCAAGGCGTCCTATGGCGGATCACCGGCCCTGTTCGGCGTTGACCTCAGCGTGGAGGAAGGCGAGGTCGTCGCCCTGATGGGCCGCAATGGCATGGGCAAGAGTACGACGATACGCTGTATCTGCCGGATGATGCCGATAGATGCCGGAACGCTCAGTTTCACCGGTCAGGATGTGCGATCGCTGCCCTCCCATGCGGTTGCTCGCCTCGGCATCGGCCTGGTTCCGGAGGGGCGGCGATGTTTCCCCAATCTGAGCGTTCGCGAAAACCTGATTGCCGCAGCCCGGCCCGGCCATTGGGACGAGGCACGGGTCGCCACGCTGTTTCCCCGGCTGGCCGAACGCTCCGGTCAGAGCGCGGCCACCCTCTCGGGCGGGGAGCAGCAGATGCTGGCCATCGGACGCGCGCTGATGACGAACCCGCGTTTGTTGATCCTGGACGAGGCGACGGAGGGGCTGGCCCCTCTGGTTCGGCAGGAGATTCGCGAGGTGATCGCAGGTTTGAGCGAGCAAAGCGGCCTATCTATCGTCATCGTGGACAAGTCGCTTCGCGAACTGTCGCATATCGCGCGGCGCGTTGTCATATTGGAGCGGGGGCGCAGCGTCCTGAACGAAACGATATCCGCAGTGACCCCACAGGTGGCTGACCGATATCTGGGCGTATAGGTTGAACGGATGGCAGCGACACTGCCCGAGCGATTTCTACCTTCACCGGCGGTGAGGGGATCTGCCCCGACCGTTCCTTCATGGGTGAAAACGTTGTTCGTGCGGACGATCAGACCTGCCTTTCCGTGGGGGAAAGACATTTCGCAAACTCTGCCGATAGCGTGCGTATTTGTACCGACGTTGCGGGACAACTGAATTAATTGTCAGTCATCGCAAGGCGGATTTGGCTGTCCCAATATGCTGAAGCTTAAACGGCCTAAGTATATGCCATCGCCTCGATAAATGACCTTGCACCCCTCCGACGTCCCCGGGGTGCTCGGTTTCGCCGGAACACGGGTATGCCCCCCATTCGTGTTCCGGCATTACACCCCGAACTTTGCCTACGAGACGTCGATATCCCCCATGTCGTGCGCATGCTGGATCAATCTGTCCGGTTCGAGAAAAGTGATGCAGCCCCGCCGTGTGCCGATAACGCCCATTTGGGCGAGGGCGCTCAACTCCCGGCTGACGGCTTCACGGTTTGCGCCGACCTGCGCTGCGATCTCGGCATGGGTTGGGGCGGGGCGCAGTTCGCCACCCTCGATCAGAACGCTTTGTTCCAGACCCGCACGCACCAGAAACAATGTCAGACGATCCGCCAGCTTCAGTGCCGTCAATTCGAAACTGCGCTGCGTCAGGTTTCGCACCTTCTCGACCATATCGCCCAGCAGGACCTGTGCCACACCCGGCTGATCCCGTATCAGGGCGCGCAAGGTTCGGCCGGGCAGGCGCGCCAGTTCCGCCGGGGTGCGGGCGAAGATGCTGGCAGATCGTTCGCCGCCGCCGATTGCGGCGATCTCTCCGAAATAGGTGCCGCGCTGCATTTCGCCCAAGGCGACTTCACGACCACGCCCGGAAATCAGGATGGCCGTCAGTTGACCGCTCAACACCAGATAGAAATCATCGGATTTGTCCAGGTGCTGCACCACCAGTTCACCACGCTCCGGACGCACGATGTCGACGCGGTTCGCCAGGTCAGACAATGCATCGGCGTCGAGTGATGCGAATATATCGAACTCCGCCAGTGATGACGGCAGATCACAACGCTTTATCATGGTCATCCCCTATGTCCCTTTGACAGACTGGTACTATTGCAGTGAACACGATTATCTGCCAGCGACGCGGTTAGTTAGGACAAAGCTGATGACACTAGCAAGTAAAACGAAGGTTTTGATCCTGGGGGGCGGGTGCGGTGGCGTTGCTGCGGCCTATACGCTTGGTGCGACGCCCGAACGGCGCGAGACCTTCGATGTCACGCTGTGTTCGCAAGGATGGCGGATCGGCGGCAAGGGGGCCAGCGGACGCAATGTCGCCGATCACCAGCGGATAGAGGAACACGGACTGCATCTGTTCCTCGGGTTTTACCGAACGGCCTTCACGATGCTGCGCGATGCCTATGCCCAATTGAGCGGTGCGCAAGACGGGGTGTTCCCCTCGATTGAGGACGCATTTACCCCCCAACACCACGTTACGTTATGGGCGGCCCCTGGCGATGGCGGGGGGGCGGGGTGGAAGGATTACACCCTGATGGCCCCCCGATGGCCCGGCCTGCCATGGGATGCGGACGAGGACGATTTGCGCCAGGCCCCGGACAGGCTGGCCGAACTGATGCGGATCGAGGCCGCGCATGTCGGCGCGGACCGTTTGCGCACCCCGCTCGACCCCGACCGACATGCCCATGCGAAGCCCGAGGAGCGGGAGAGCCTGTTCGCCTGGTTCCTGGACGAGCTGCACGACATGGATTGGGCGCTGGGCTGGCACGTGTTCAGGGATCTGCTCGAAATCGGGGGGGCGGTGTTGCGGGGATATTTCGCGGACGTGTTGCCGCATGGCTGGAATGCCTGGCATCGAATCGACCATCTGGACTTTCGCGCTTGGCTGATGATGCACGGGGCCAATGCCTCCGCCGCGTGGTCCGAGACGATCCGCGTCATCTACGATCTGGCCTTTGCGTATCGGGGCGGCGACGGGGACGATCTCTCCGACGCGGATATCGCTGCGGGCGCATGTCTCAAACTGATCCTCGATCTGGTGGCGGGCTATCGGGGTGCGCCGATGTGGCGTATGAACGCCGGTATGGGCGACACGGTCTTTACCCCGCTGGTGAAGTGCATTGCACGGCAAGGCGGCAAGATCAGACTATTCCAACGGGTCAGGGAGATCGAATTCGACGGTGACCGGGTCGTGCGGGTGCGTATGTCGGTTCAGGCCGCGCTGGCCGGGCAGGGCTATGATCCGTTCGTGCGGGTCAACGGTCTGGATTGTTGGCCCAGTGCGCCGCTTTGGGATCAGCTCTCTGCTGACACGCCGCGTGTGAACTTCGAGGATGCGTGGACGCATGTTTCGATCGCGGAGCATGTGCTGGAGGTGGGGCGCGATTTCGATCACATCATTCTGGCGATTCCCCCCGCCGCGGCCGCACCGTTGACCGACGGGCTGGCGCGGACCAACCCCGATTGGGCGCGTATGTTGAACACGGTCGGCACCGCGTCGGTCGCCACGCATTCCGTTCAGCTATGGCTGGACCGAACCACGGTCGAGGCCGGTTGGGCCGAGAGTGTGGAGCCGGTGTCCGGCGCCTGTGCGCCGCCCCTGGGAACATGGGCCGACATGACGCATCTGATTGCCCATGAAACATGGCCATCGGGACAGGCGAAAAGCTGTCAGTATCTGGTCAGCGTCACGGAACTGCCGCCCGACCTGCCACCGATCACGGTCGAGGCGCCACATGTGCAGATCGAGGCGAACACGGCGGGGCAGGCCTTTACCCAAATGTGGCTGGACGCAAATGCCCATATCCTGTGGCCCGGGATCGCGACACCGGGCGCGTTCGACCGGCAGCGGATCGTCAGCACCTACGACCACGTCAATATCTCACCCAGCGAGCGTTATGTCCGCACCCCTCCCGGCAGTGTGGTGGATCGTTTGCCGCCCGATTGGGACGGCGTGCGAAACATGAGCCTGGCGGGGGACTGGACGATCACCTCGATCAATGGCGGCTCGGCGGAGGCCGCACTGGAAAGCGGCAAGACCGCAGCGGATGCGTTGGCCCGTGCCGCAGGGGTGGCGTGACCAGACGCCTCAGCCCGGTGCCTGCCACAGCGTCTTTCCGTTGCGGGTGGTGAAATCGAAGTTCACCCAGAACGCGAAGCGCGCCTGCGTGGTCAGCAGATCGCCGTCCCGCGTACCGGACAGCCCCAGATCGCGGGCGATCTGGTGGCTTTCGCAATCGCGGATCGTACAGGCCCATTGACCCGGCATCAGTCCGCCGCGATGTACGGCGTCCAGATGTGCGGGACTTTCGGTGATTGCCTGATAGCAGGCCTTGGTCCAGTCCTCCGCCGCGCGAAATTGCTTGAGGTTCACGACAGGCACGATGAAATCGAACGCGAGCTTGCCGATATCCCACACGAAGGCCGCGCCCTCCACCATGGTTTCCAGCAGACCTTGCGGGTGGCGCATCTGGTCCATGATAACGCTGAGCATACCGCCGATGTCCTGAAAGTCATCGCGCCAGGGGCCGTGCACGTCGGTGCCGGTGAGGGTGATCAGCTCCGCATTCTCGACCGCGCGGGTGGTGTCGGCAAATGTCGGAAAGATGGTGGTGCGTGCGACGAACCTGTCACCGGGATCGGTGACGAGCTGAATATCGCCCAGCGTCTTGCGGTATCCCCAGATTTCGCGCCCGACGACCAGCCCGGTATCGACGTTGATAAACAGATAGGGCACCCAGAAGGTCAGCCGGGGAAAGATCTGTCCCTCGCGATATTCCCACAAGGGGACCCAGAACATCGCCTCCCTGTCGCCCTGCACGCCGATGGTCTGTGACAGGGATGTCGCGGCGGCCACCTCCAGAAAGGTCAGAAGGACCGTGTCGCCAACCGTCTCGTATCGCAGTTCTGGGGCGCAGGCTGCATTGAGCTGACTGTCCACAAAGGCCTGAACGCTGCGCGAATCCGCGTCCAGCGCGAAGGCATAAGAGGTTGTCCCCTCCAGCCGCAGGGGCTGTGGAAAGCAGATCTCGCCGTGCCCCAGACGGTCCACGTAATCAGGCATGTTGCTGGTATCGGTCATGTCATATCCTCACAGGTAATCTTCGCCGATGACGACGCGCGGTTGGCCGCTGATCGCGCGACTGGCCTGCATACCGCTCATCACGGCGGATTCGACGCAGGTGGTGTTCAGTCCCGTGCGGATATGACATCCGGCAAGGAACAGGTTGTCAAAACCGCTGCCATCTGCGGGCAGACGGTATTGCACCTGTCCGGCCGCCGCCCCGACGCAGCATTCGGAGGGGTCGATATTGGCGCGAACATAGACCTGTTCCGGCGACAGAGGTTCAGGCGGGCGGGCGCACCATGCGGTGGTGCCGTAATCGTCGATCCATTGGGCGAATTGCGCGGTAACGTCGGCGTTTGCCACGGCCTGCGCATTCGTATGTGCAGGCGCGCTATACGTGGTAGAGGCATAGGCACCGCAGAAATAATGGATGGACCCGGCCCCGCCCTCGACCGGCAAAAGCTGGCTCATGTCGGACCAGATATCGAACCGCTCAGGCCCCGCGACGGTGGCGGGGCGATCGTCCCAGCCGAGCTCGCTGGTGGTTTGCGGCAGCCAGACCTGCGCGGCCAGCGTCGGGACCAGTCCGGTATTTTCGACCATATCCGCGAAGGGCCCGCGCTGTGCAATCAGTTCCCGCGCCAGACCGGGTTCGTCCGGGTTGAGCTGCTTGTACCCGCCCATTGCGATGCCGAGGATCACCTTGTCGAAATCCTGGCCCCTCTTCAGGATGACCTCCTCCGTCGGATAGGGGGGGGACCAGTGGTTTTCGAAATCGACGCCGGCCTTGGCCAGTGCCTCGCCATCCTCGATCTGCTCCCAATAGGGATGCGCGGGCCAAGTGGGCACGCCGTTGATGACCTTGGTTGGCCGGTAGTCGCCCAAGGTCCGCGCCTGCCGTGCCAGAGTGATACGGGCGATGGAGTTTTCGGCGGCGTCCAGATGCAGGCCTGTCGTCTTGTGAAAGAAGTTCACCTTTACCCCCCGTGCGCGCAGGATGTCATATATCGGCGCGACGACCACCTCCGCCATGCCGGCCTTGACCGTGAACATCACCGATTCCTTGTAGGTGGTGATGATCCGCAGGATCACCCGCAGCGCCGTGCCTGTGCCCACGGACGGGCGATTGTGGTCGCCCTCAAGATACCAGAAACAGCAATCATAGATCGCCCGCACAGGTGATGTGGTCTCGACGATCTCCGGGTCGGCACCGTGATTCTTGAGCCACTGGCGAAACTCGATCTCGTTCAGGTCGTCCAGGCTCTTGCCGCAAATCAGCACGTCCCAGGTGATGCCCGCGGCGAAGGTCGCTCCCAGATGCAGAAGATCCCTGAACAGATCGCCCAGCGGCAGGCTGCGCTGTCTTTTCGGACGGAAAGACTCTCGAACCTCACGCAGATGTACCAACGCCTCGGTATCGGAGCCCTCGGGCGCCTCGATCTTTTGCGCGGCACAGCCCAGATCGACGTCCTCTCTGGCCACGGCGCTATGTGTCGGATCGGTGTCGTCCTCGAAGGTGGCATGCAGAAGTTGTTTGAGCAGGGAGGCCAGTTGACTGAGCATTCCACGGATCGACAGGTTCAATTCACCCGAGCCACGCTCATCGCTATTCGTCGGCCATTCGATATTGCAGAAATCCCAGGAGCCATCGGACGATTGCGTCCATAACGGGGTGAAGTTCTGTGGTTCGAACGCATCGAGACCCGTTTGAAACGGGCAGTTTTCCGGGCGGTCCCATTCGGCATATATCTCACGCAACATCGACCAGGCATTGTCGTAGCAGCCGAACCAGAAATGCAGGCCGTGTTCCAGAATGCGGTTGTGATCGTCGCGGCCCGTAGCGCATTTTCCGCCGAGCCGCCAACCCATCTGCCAGATTTCCACATCGTATCGCCGCCGTAGTTCGGGTGTGGCGCTCAGATGCCATGCTGCGGTCAATGCGCCGAATCCTCCCCCAAGGATCGCGATCTTCTCTTTCTCCATGCGGATGCCCTCAGGGATCTTGCAGCCAGACCGGAATGGGTCGACCGACAGCTTCGGTAAAGTTCGTGAAGACCTCGGCATCGCTGACGAGGTGCATTTGTCGTGCCAATCTGGCAGCGTCGGCCAGCATTTCAGTGCGTTTCGATACGTTCGTCTGGTCGAATGCGCTGTGGAACATGGCGGCTGGTTTCGCGACGGGCATCTTCAGCGCGAACCGGCGCAAGACCTTGCGCGCACGCGCGGCCGCTGCTGCGTCGTCCAGCAGGGTCGTCGCACAACACAGCCAACGCAACGCATTGCCCAGATGCCAGGCGCCCGGTGGGCTCTTCTCCGCTATATCCAGCGCAAGACGGGCACGCTGGCGGGCCAGCGCCGTCTCACCCATAAGGACATCGGCCAGCGCCAGCGTGCACAATGCGAATGTCTCGTCCGCTTTGTTGAGCTGCGGATGTGCGACCAGTCCCGCCAGCGCCTTGTGTGCCTCGATCGGGACGGGTTCTCCACCGGACAGCGCGGCACCGATCCGGGCTGTCTTGACCCAGACACGGATCTGCGCGCTGACGCGGCTGTCCAAACCGGATTCCAGTTCGCCCAAGGCGGGATCGTCGCTGCGCAATTTCCACCGGGTGAGGCGAGAATGAATGTCCGTCGCGACGCTCTGCCGCCAGCGACCGCGCGCCCCCAGTTCACCGTATAACCGGATTGCCTCGCGGGCCGCCGGATCGGCGCGAAGCCAGTCGCCCCGGCCTGAATACAGGACCAGCGCAACCAGTGACGTAAAGGCTCTGTCATGCGGATCGCCCCCGGCCAAGGCGGTGCGTTTGGCATATCCGGCATAGGTGTCCGCGAGTTTTGGCAACCGGCTCGTCTCGAACCCGATGGATAGTGCGGTATAGCCCGCGACCATTTCGCGCGTCAGCCCGACCCGTTCCGCTATGTTGAGCGATTTCAGCGTGTGCAGCAGAACGTCACCCAACTCGCCTTCAAAATAGGCGATTTCGGCCAGATCCTTGTGCGCGCTCGCGGCCATTGCGGCATAGGGGATCGACGCGGGCGTCGCGCGCCCTCTGACCCGGTGCAGCACCTGCCGGGCAAGCGCGGGAAAGAGTTGCAGCGTCTTGATCACCGTGCTGCGCGATTGCGGATGCCCCATGGCGGTCAGCGCCTCGGACAAACGGGCCTCGGCCATTCGCAACTCGACCGCCTCCAACGCGGCGGAGCCTTCGGTCATCAACAGTTTGATCCTGCGGCGCATCGGAAGGGTTATTCCGTTGCGCTGCGCGATCAGACGTGCGTGCGAGGCGTGGGCGATGGCCTCGTCATGGGCGAACAGGGCGCTTGCATTCCGGGCAAGACGTTCATGGCAGGCGAAGGCCTTCTGCGTCTGATCCGCCCCGGCCCAGTGGCGGGCCGCATCGGCGAGGTCGTCCTGCCCGCACCGTTCTGCCAGATGTCGGTGTAGCCTGCGCCGCGCCGCGAAGGGGAGGGCGCTGTACGAAACCTCCCGAACCAGATCGTCGCGAAAGGCGAACTGGCCGGGCTCGACTTCCCTCAGAAACTCCCGCTGCAACAGTGAGGCAAGCGCGTCTTCGATAGGTGCAAGAGGGGGTGCGTCCGGCAGGGCGGCGATGTCAGGAGCGCTGAACGGCTGTCCCAACAGGCTGGCAATCGACAGGACCTGTCGTTCCACGGGTTCGCATGTGTCGAGCCGGGTTGCCGCTAGTTCGCGCAGCGTCGCGGGCGACATGCTGCGCAGTTCCGGGTCCGCGGGCTCTGCCGTTGGCAGTCGCAATGCGCCGCCGGTCATCCTCAGCCGCCCGCTTTCGCTCAGATCTCGAACGAGTTCCCTTAGGAACAAGGGGTTGCCACCGCTGCGCCGAAACAGCTCCCGCACGGTATCGGGTTCGCATGCAGGCGCGTTCATCAGGCGGCAAATCGCGCGATCGACGCCGTCCAGGTCGAGAGGTTCGATTGCGAAGCCCCCCTCGGACGGTGGAGCCGCCTCGTCGGTGCGGACCGCAATCACCACCCGAACCCCGTCACGTGCGACACGTTCCAGCATCGCGGCGGAACTTCGGTCGAGGCACTGCGCATCGTCCAGAGCGATCAGCAAAGGCGGCAGGTTGGCCAGATCATGCAGGATCAGCTGGCTCAGGGCGGATTCCAGCAGGGATTGTTGTGGCTCCCCGCTTGGGACGGACGCTTGCGTCACGGTCGGTGGGGCGATCAGCTCACGCAGTGGGGCGAACTGCCTCAAGGCCGTGATCTGGGATGCTGTAAATTGCGGCGGATCGTGAAAGGATGACGCCAGCTCCGCCGCGACCCGTGCGATGCCGTCATATGCCAGTTGTGCCCCGTCGGGACGCAGGGCCGGACGGATGACACGCCAGTCGGTCGCCTGCGCGATGGCGCAAAGCCCGCGCATATGTTCCGATCGCCCGATCCCCCTGGGTCCGCTGAGGACATGAACCGGGTGGGGCAATCGCGGGTCCTTCAGCCAATGGATCAACGGTGAGGTGGGCGACAGGTCGTTGGCGGGCGACATATCCCTGATCCGGGCAATGGCTACGGGGTCGGACCAGCCTTTTACCGAGAGAGGCGGCAGCGGCTGAGTGTCGATTGCCACGCCCGCACGTTCCGCTGTTGCTGCATCGACCAGAGGCGCGTCCGTCGCGGCCTGCATCAAACGGGTGGCGAGGGAACTGGGCCATCCGATGGCCGAGACGGTTCGCGTGGTGCGTGTTCCATGACGGCTCAGGAACATCCGGCCATCGGCCACACCCACCGGACATCCGAGCTTCGGATCCGCCATGATGGAGACAGCAGCCCGCATCGCGCGCAATTCGCGCCCCGATGGCCCAAGCGGTGGCAGGCCAAACACGATGTGCAGAACCGTGCCTTTTTCCTCGGCCATCATGTTGACGGGAACGCCGGCCCAAGGCTCGATATGGCGGAAAATCCGGCCGAGGCGCTCGGCAACCTGATCGGCGCGATATTCTTCGGCATGAGCGCCAGCCGTCAGATCGCATGACAGAACCGTCAGATCGCGAAACGTCGATGTCCCGTCCTCGCCTGTGATCCGAGTCCAGACGCGGGTCAGCGGTGTCCGGTCATGTCGGGGCGCAACGCGGGTCTGGTCGTGCTCGCCAGCAGATGGGCGGCGGGATCTGCTCGATATGGTCGCGCCGGGTGCCGCGCTGGAGTTCAGACGTGCGGCGATCGCCGCCGCAGGGCCCGTTGCCACCCAGATCTCGTCCGTGCCGGCGTGAGTGTAACGGTCGATACCGGCACGGCCGGAGGCGACGCTGATGCGGCATCGTATCTGATCGGGCAATTCGCTGTGGATGATCCGTGCGGTGTCATGCGCGGTAAAGTCCATTCCGGCGCCGGGCCAGACCGCCATGACGGCATCACCCGCGAACCCGGCGATCAATCCGCCTCTGGCTTCGACGGTGCGGATGAGCGTATCGAAGAACGTTTCCAGAACGGAGGACAGGATTTCCGCACCCTGCGGGCCCTGCTTCGACAGGTTCGCGGCCAAACCGGAAAACCCGACAAGATCGGCCTGCAGGACGGTTGCAGCCTCCCACGCGACGCTGAATGTTTCTACATCGTCATGCTTTTGTAGATCCGAACCGTCCATTGGTATCCACCGCATCTGCCCCCAGTGCGCGATTCACGTCTGTGACGTTCCGGTGCACATCTCGACCGATAGCAGAAAATCGCCGATCGTGTACGCAAAATGCGAACATCGCCTCTGGCAGGAATGTCACGTGACAGTCGTGTAGCGGGGGTATTCAATCGGGCAACCAGTCACTTTCGCGAAAGGCATTCACATGACCGCAACATTCAACATCAGCCGGCGGACCCTTTTGGCCAGCGCAGGTGCGCTGGTGGTCCTGCATCCCTTTTCGGCCATGGCGCAGGGGCGTCAGGCGCATTTGCGCATCATGTCCACGACAGATTTGCATGTGCATGTGTACCCTTACGACTATTACGCGGATCGTCAGGTGGACACGGTCGGCCTCGCCCGGACGGCCAGCCTGATCGAGGGCATTCGCGCCGAGGCGACGAACACCGTTCTGGTGGACAACGGCGATTTCCTGCAAGGCAATCCGATGGGCGACTACATGGCCTATGAGAAGGGCCTCTCCGACGGGGACGTGCATCCCGTCATCATGGCTATGAACACCCTGGGCTATGACGCCGCGACGCTGGGCAATCATGAGTTCAACTACGGGCTGGATTTCCTGATGAAGGCGGTCGCCGGCGCGCAATTCCCCGTCGTGTCCGCCAATGTGGCGAAGGGTGAGCTGGGCGCTACGCCGCAGGCCGACGATCATCTGGTGCCGCCCTACACGATTGTGGAGCGTGCAGTGACCCTGGGCGACGGCACGACGGAAACGGTCAGGATCGGGCTGATCGGCCTGTTGCCACCGCAGATCATGAACTGGGATCGCCGCCATCTGGAGGGCAAGGCCAACACCCGTGACATCCTGCAAGCTGCCCGCGCCTTCGTGCCTGAAATCCGCGAACAGGGGGCCGATCTGGTGGTCGCGTTGAGCCATTCGGGCATCTCGACCGAGGCGCATACCGACGGGATGGAAAACGCCTCGCTCTACGTGGCGGGAATCGACGGGATCGACGCGGTCGTGACCGGGCACCATCACCTCGTCTTTCCGGGTGAGGATTATTCGGGCGAGGGCATCGGGCAGGACACCCTGATGGGCAAGCCTGCTGTGATGGCCGGTTTCTGGGGCAGCCATATGGGGCTGATCGACCTGATGCTGGAGCATGAGGCCGGCGAATGGCGGGTCGTGAACTCCACCACCGAGGCGCGTCCGATCTATTCCCGGGTGGAGCGTGAGGTCGAACCGCTGGTCGAAAGTTTCGAGCCGGTGCTCGCCGCCACCGCGCAGGAGCATGAGGAAACCCTCGCCTATATCCGGCGAGCCGTTGGGGAAACGGCGGCACCGCTGCATTCCTATTTCGCGCTGGTCGCGGACGATCCCTCCGTTCAGATCGTCAGCCAGGCGCAGACCTGGTATATTGAGCAGATGATGAAGGGAACGGAGTGGGAGGGCCTGCCGATCCTGTCCGCCGCCGCACCGTTCAAGGCGGGCGGTCGAGGGGGACCGGATTATTACACCGACGTGCCGGTCGGCCCTGTCGCGATCAAGAACGTCTCGGATCTGTATCTGTACCCCAACACCGCCCGTGCCGTTCTGATTAACGGTGCAACGGTCAAGGAGTGGCTGGAGCGTTCCGCCGGGATGTTCAATCAGGTCGCGCCGGGCGCGCAGGACGCCACGCTGATCAATCCCGACATGCCGTCCTATAACTTCGACGTCATGGACGGGGTCGAGTATCAGATAGATCTCAGTCAGCCTGCGAAATATGACCGCGACGGCGCGATCGTGAACCCGGACGCAAACCGTATCGTGAACCTGACCTATCAGGGCGCGCCGATCGATCCGACGCAGAAGTTCGTCGTGGCGACGAACAACTACCGCGCGGGCGGTGGTGGCAACTTTCCCGGTGCGGACGGTTCGACGACGATCTTCGTCGGGCCGGATACCAACCGCGATGTGATCGTGCGCTATATCGTCGATCAGGGAACCATTGACCCCAAGGCCGACGCGAACTGGACCTTCGTCCCGATGGAGGACACCACCGTTCTGTTCGACACGGGGCCCGCAGGGGCGGAGCATATGGACTCCGTGACCGGTGTGAACATCGAAGCAGCCGGAGAAGGCGACGACGGCTTCGCGCGCTATCGCATCACGCTGTAACGCGCGTCCTCTCGCGCGGTGCGTCTATGGATGCTCCGCGCGAGAGGCCCCCTTGATCCTTCCCCTCCGTTGCGTGAAACACCTTCGTGTAGCGAGGGAGAGACGACGTGACCGATTTCGAGGCGACCAGGGCGATGTTCCACCTGCCGGACGGGGTGATCTATCTCGACGGAAATTCCCTTGGTCCCTTGCCGGTTGCCGCGCAGTCGCGGGTTGCGTCGATGATGCGCGACGAATGGGGCGATATGCTGATCACCGGCTGGAACCGGGCCGGATGGATGGCGCAGCCCATGGCGCTGGGCGATCGCATCGCACGCTTGATCGGAGCGGAGCCGGGTCACGTGGTTCTGGGCGATACCCTTTCGGTCAAGGTCTATCAGGCGCTCGCCTCCGCGTTGCGCATGACGGATCGCAAGGTGATCCTCAGCGACAGCGGCAATTTCCCCTCCGATCTCTACATGGCTGAGGGGCTGATCCGCATGTTGGGGCAGGGCCACGAATTGCGCGTCGTAGCCCCCGAGGAGGTCGAGGCCGCGATAGACGAGACTGTCGCCGTGACCCTGATCACCGAGGTGGATTATCGCACGGGCCGCAAGCATGACATGGCAGTTCTGACCGCCAGGGCACAGGCGGCCGGGGTCCTGACCATCTGGGATCTGGCCCATTCCGCCGGGGCGCTGGCCGTGGATGTGGCGGGCGCCGGCGCGGATTTTGCCGTCGGCTGTACCTACAAATATCTCAACGGAGGGCCGGGGGCACCGGCGTTCATCTATGTCGCGCCGCGCCACGCGGATCAGGTCGTTCCCGCGCTGAGCGGCTGGTTGGGGCACGAGGTGCCGTTTGCCTTCGACCGGGATTATCGCCCGGCTGGTGGAATCGAACGCATGCGTGTCGGCACCCCGTCGGTGATCCAGATGGCATCCCTCGACGCGGCGCTGGATATCTGGGACGGCGTCGATATGGAGGATTTGCGGGCCCGCTCCATCGCGCTGTGCGATCTGTTCATTGCCGAGGTCGAGGCGGCCACAAATCTCGTGCTCGCATCACCGCGGGACGGGGCGCAGCGCGGCTCGCAAGTCAGTTTTCGTCACGCCGAGGGATACGCAATCATGCAGGCCCTGATCGCAAGAGGCGTTGTCGGGGATTTTCGCGCGCCCGATATCCTGCGGTTCGGCTTCACCCCGTTGTATATCGGTGAGGCCGACGTGCGGCAGGCCGCGGCGATCCTGGCGGATGTTATGCACACCGCCTCCTGGGATCGCCCCGAATTTCACCGACGCCAAGCCGTGACGTGACGCGCCGCATTTGAGATGCTAGGCCTGAACCAAATCCGTGACGATACCTTGAGGATGACCCCATGAGCGCCGTTTTCGTACAGATCCGCTGCAAACCCGGTACGACCTATTCCGTCGCTGACGAATTGTATGAGCGTGAGATCGTGTCGGAACTGTACTCGACCTCGGGCGAATGGGATCTGCTGCTGAAGCTCTACCCACCCGAGGGTGCCGATATCGGGCACTGGATCAACGAGAACATCGCCAATATCGCGAATGTCGAACGGTCGATGACGACGCTGACCTTCAAGGCGTTCTGATCGCATCCTGCCTGCCCCGGGTCCGAGCCTGCGGCGCTGTGTCCAGAATCGCGCCCGTGATATGATCCAGCGCGAAGGCGGCAGCGCCTTTGGCCCACAGCTGATCGTTCCATTTATGCACGCGCAATTCCACCGGCCTGTCGCTTAGGTCGATCGAATTGGCCTCCATCATCTCGCTGACTTCGATGTCGTACAGATAGTCGTATTGTAGCTGCTCGCCCGACAGAATGATGAGGGCAGGATCGAAGATGTTGACGATATTCGCCAGCCCGATCCCGAACAATCGGCCCGCGCGGTGAAAGATCGACCTTGCGACAAGGTTGCCCGCCTTTGCCTCGGCGAAAAGGTTCTCAAGCCTGTCGTGATGCTGGGATGTATCGGCGGGGAGGGCCATCTCCGCCTCACGCAGCAGGGCGTAGTCGGCGAGGTAGGCCTCCAGACATCCGCGTTGCCCGCACCGGCACAGTGCCCCGTCGGGCTGAATTTTCATGTGCCCAAACTCCACCCCGCGACCGCGCGTCCCGCGATACAGGCGGTTTGCGATGACGATGCCCATGCCCAGACCCTGTTCGATCGTCACCACGATAAAGTCGCGCTGCTCGCGCCCGACACCGAACCACAATTCCGCCAAGGCCAGAAGGTTCGCGTCGTTGTCGATCACCACGGGGCAATTCAGCGCGTCCTGTAGGCGTGCGCCCAGCGGAATCATCCGGCTGTCGAGGACGGGGGACCAATGCACCATCCCCTCCGCCGCGTTCACGAAACCCGGCAGGCCGACGCCGATGGCGGAGATGTCGCTTCGGCTCAGATCGGCCTTGGTAAGGGCGCTGTCCAGAACCCGCTCGATCAGCGCGAGGATTTCATCGGCACCGGCGTTTTGCAGCGGCTGCGATATCGCGGCTTTGGCTAGTTGCCTGCCCTGAAAGTCGAGCAATACGAGTGTCGTGACGTTCGCGCCCAGTTTCAGCCCGGCGACGACATGCGCGTTCGCGCGTAGTTGCAATTTGACACGGGGGCGCCCCCTTAGGGTTTCGGTCGAAATGGCCGCAGCTTCTTCGATCAGACCGCGCGCGATCAGGTCAGATGTGATTGCGGTCACGGTGGCTGGGCTGATCATTAGATCGCGGGCGATATCGATGCGCGCGATCTGCCCCTCGGCGCGGATCTGCTGGAAAATACGTGAGATCGCAGTTCCCTCACTGACGTTCCCCAGCGGGGCGCGGGGGCCGTATCCGTCACATGGATCGTTCATTTAATTTAGTACTTTCATCGAATGCCGTGGGGTATCGGAAGAATTTTCTCGAAATTTGGTGGTAAGCTCGAAAACCCAGCCAGTTTATGGATGTATCATACTTTATAAATTTGACAGACAAATTAAATCGGCAAATGTTCGACCGCAGGATCATTTGTCGAATCGGCGAAGCAAAACTGTGGGAGCGGTATCATGTATCTGGGTCTGGACCTGGGCACCTCCGGTCTGAAAGGCGTCCTGATCGGGGATGCGCAGGCTGTCATCGGGCACGCGACTGCCGCGCTCAGCGTTTCCCGGTCTCAATCGGGATGGTCCGAGCAAGAGCCGTTGCAATGGCTGCGCGCGGCGGAGGAGGTTCTCGACGCACTTGCCGCGAAACACGACCTGTCGGCGGTAAAGGGGATCGGTCTGTCAGGTCAGATGCATGGCGCAACCTTGCTGAACGACGCAGACGAGGTGTTGCGGCCCTGCATCCTGTGGAACGATACGCGGTCCCATGCCGAAGCTGCTGCCATGGACGCCGATCCCCGGTTTCGTGATCTGACGGGCAATATCATGTTTCCGGGCTTTACCGCCCCGAAACTCGCCTGGATTCGGAAGCATGAGCCTGAGATTTTTGATCGCGTTGCCAAGGTGTTGCTGCCAAAGGATTATCTGCGGCTCTGGCTGACGGGGGAGCATGTCGCGGAAATGTCGGATGCGGCGGGAACCGGCTGGCTGAACACTGCAAAACGCGATTGGTCGGACGAACTGCTGCGCGCGACCGGGCTGGACCGCACCCACATGCCACGCCTGATCGAGGGGTCGGAAGTGTCAGGAACCCTGCGCCGCGAACTGCGCGCGCGGTGGGGGCTCAGCGCGGATACCGTTGTGGCCGGGGGTGGGGGTGACAATGCCGCCTCAGCCGTCGGAATGGGGGCCGTTCAGAACGGACAAGCGTTTCTGTCCCTCGGCACCTCGGGCGTGTTGTTTGCGGCGAATGACAGCTACTCACCCGATGCGGCCTCGGCCGTACACACGTTCTGTCATGCCTTGCCGGGTCGCTGGCACCAGATGGGCGTCATCCTGGCAGCGGGGGATGCGTTGAACTGGTTCGCGAAGGTCAGCGCAGCGAAGGCAGCGGATCTGACGTCGGCGCTTGGCAACGTGCAGGCCCCCGGACGCGCGATTTTTATGCCCTATCTGGGTGGGGAGCGGACACCCCATAACGATGCGCGCGTTCGCGGATCCTTCATCGGATTGGAACATGCTGCCGATCGAGCCGCTATGACCCGCGCAGTGCTGGAGGGGGTGGCATTCGCCTTTGCCGATTGTCGTGATGCCCTGATCGCAACGGGCACCACGCTGGAACGGGCGACTGCGGTGGGCGGCGGATCGTTGTCACCGCATTGGCTGCAAATCATGGCAAATGCGACGGGGCTGGCGCTCGACGTGCCGGTATCGGGGGATTTCGGGGGTGCCTTTGGTGCCGCGCGCCTCGGCATGATGGCGGCCGAACATGCGGGGGTGGAGATCGCGACGCCTCCGAACATTCATCATACGATCGAGCCGGATCCGGCACTCGCCTCGGCCTTCGCAGATGCGCATGCCCGTTATCGCGCCGCATCTGCCGCTATCAGGAGTCTGAGCATATGAGCTATTTCGATGGCATCGCCCCCATCGCGTTCGAGGGTCCGGACAGCGACAATCCTCTCGCCTTTCACCACTACGATCCAGATGAGGTCCTGCTGGGCAAACGGATGGAGGAGCATCTGCGCTTTGCCGTGGCCTATTGGCACAGCTTCGCGTGGGAGGGCGGGGATCCCTTCGGAGGACGCACTTTCGACCGGCCCTGGTTCGATGGCGGGATGGACGCCGCGCGAACCAAGGCGGATGCCGCCTTCGACATGTTTCGCATTCTGGGTGTGCCCTATTTCTGTTTTCACGATGCGGATATCCGGCCAGATGGGGCGACCTTCGCGGAAAACTCCGACAATCTGAAGGCTATCGTCGATGTGTTTGAACAGAAGATGGCGCAAGGCGGCCCGAAACTTCTGTGGGGCACCGCCAACCTGTTTTCGCACCGCCGTTATATGAGCGGGGCCGCCACAAATCCCGACCCGGATGTCTTTGCCTTCGGGGCGGCCACGGTCAAGACCTGCCTGGATGCGACCCACCGTCTGGGCGGTGAGAACTACGTTCTGTGGGGAGGGCGCGAAGGGTATGAGACGCTGCTCAACACCGATCTGAAATCGGAGTTGGACCACCTCGCACGGCTTTTGCATCTGGTCGTGGATTACAAGCACAGGATCGGATTCAAGGGCACGATCCTGATCGAACCCAAGCCGCAGGAGCCGACCAAGCACCAGTACGATTACGACGTCGCAACGGTGTACGGCTTCCTCAAGACCTATGGATTGGAAGGAGAGGTCAAACTCAACCTTGAGCAGGGCCATGCGATTCTGGCGGGGCATTCGTTCGAGCATGAGATCGCGCTGGCGCAGGCACTGGGCGTCTTCGGCTCCATCGACATGAACCGCAATGATTATCAGTCCGGGTGGGACACGGACCAGTTTCCGAACAACGTGCCTGAGGTCGCACTGGCATACTATGAGATCCTCAAAGGGGGCGGTTTTGCCACCGGCGGCACGAATTTCGATGCGAAGCTGCGACGGCAAAGTCTCGATCCGCAGGATCTGATCGCCGCGCATGTCGGCGGCATGGATATCTGCGCCCGAGGGTTCAAGGCGGCCGCGGCAATGTTGGAAGACGGCGGGTTGGAAGCAGCCCGCGTCGACCGCTACGCAGGTTGGAACGGCGCGGACGCGCAGCACATGCTGTATGATGCAACCCTTGAGGACATCGAAAGTCGGGTCCTGAACGATGGTATCAATCCCGAACCGGTATCGGGTCGTCAGGAACAGTTGGAAAACTGGGTGAACCGCTTCGTGTGAAGCGGGTGGACAGCGCCCGCCACGGACGCGTAAGCAATCCCCCTATTCGTCCGTTCGGGGGGGACATGAGTTCCAGAAGCAGAAGAAGGAAGGTTCTGACCCAGCGTGAGATCCGACGCCTCGTCCGCTTTCTGACCGTGGGCGCTGCGGTGGCGTTGACCTATTCGCTCTTGTTCACGGGATTGCGAACGACGGGAGCGAACTTGTGGGAGTCCAATGGAGTCGCGCATGTCGGTTCCGTCACTGTGCAATATGTCGCACACACTCTCTGGACGTTCCGCAGCAGGCTGCTCGACCATCGCCAGCAGGCGCGTTTTGTCGGCGTCATCCTGTTCGGTTTCGGGTTCAGCTTCGCAGTTACCACAACGATCTCTCCCACAATGGGGTGGCCGGATTGGGTCTCGGTTCTGCTGGTCGTCTTTCTGTTGCCTGTCTTCAATTATGCATTGTACAGATTTTGGGTGTTTCCGCAGTGAACCCGTTAGTTTCGAATCGATGCGACGGCATCGGCATCTATGCTGCGACCGTCCTCCAATTTCAGGACCGGACCCGACGCAGTCATCCGAGCCTCTTCAACCCGTGAGTGGACGAAGGGTTGTGCCAGCAATCTGTCACCGTTGGCCACCGCGCTTCGCAATTCAAAATCATACAAGCCATGCGGCAAGTCCCGACCCGTTGCCAGAGTGCCGCTCCATGCTCCGCCGGAATATGCTTGATCCGCCACGATGTCGCCCATCGTGTCGCGCACAACCAGACGCGCCCCGGCCGGCGGTGGCGCGTCAAAGTTCAGTTCCACCGGAGTGCCCGAATAATGCGCCTGTCCCAGAACCGACACTGATTTGCCCAGCCACGCCGCAAGTCCGTTCGTGTCGTTCGCCGTCAACGCCGCCGTCAGGTTGTCGAGCTTGGTGTTTGTCTCGATTTGCTGCTCGACGGAGGTGAATGTGGCGAGTTGTTCCACGAACTGTGTCGATTCCATAGGGTTGAGGGGGTCCTGATTTCGCATCTGCGTGGTCAGCAGAGTTAGAAACGTTTCGAAATCCGTTGTCGGTGAGGATTGCGCGGGCGTGGCCGCGCCAGCGGGTGCAGATTGTGTCGTTCCGGAAATTTCCATATCGGTTCCTTGTCAAAGCCTCATGTCCAGCCGATCGCTGATCGGGGTCAGGCCGATCTCGACCGTATCGAAGGCGTTTTCTTCCAGAGTGCTATCGAAGGCGGGATTTTGATCGGCATCGCCGCCCTGTCCGAAGGTCATTTGCGCACTGTCGAAACCCTGAGCCAACAGATCGCTGGTCAGCGAATCGGCGTAGCGACGCAGCAGATCCAGCACCTCCGGCCTGTCGGGGGAAAGGTGTGCGGTCACATGTCCGTCGATGATTTCAAGCGAGATCCGAACGCGCCCCAGTTCGGCAGGGTCCAGTCGCAATTCCGTTTGCGTCCCATCCCGTGCAAGCGTCACGATCGCCATCTGCCCTCTGATCTGGGCGAGGGTGGCATCGGTTCCTGCCGCCACGGCCTGTAGAGCCGCAGCAGGCATGGGCCGCTCCACCGAACTGCGTGAGAGTGAGCTGGTGCCGATCGCGCTCGACATCTGCGCTTCGAGTTCGAGGTCGGATATATCGGGACCGGACTTTTCCGGCGATGCCTGTAGGGGGGGGGGCGGAACCGGTATCGAGGCAACAGATGTGAGGCCGTATGCCGTTACGTGAGCAGCGCGGCCAATCGTGAGCCTGTCTGCGCCCCTACCTGTCTGTGGAATATCTGGCGCACGTCGCGACGATTCGCTGGAAAATTCGTCAGCCTCAAGTCCGGCATGGGGCGCCGTACTTTCAGAAGTTTGCGGCGCAAGCGTGCGATTCGCCGGTGGGTTTATGGCAACGCGCGATTTTTCAAACTGCTGATTTACAAGTGTGCGATTCTGCGGATGCGGGATCGAAGCATCAATTTGTCTCGGCACCTGCGGCGCCACGAATTCAGCCACTAGAGGTCCTGATTCTTCAACGGGCAAGGCGCGGTCACCAGGCGAATCGTCCGCAATCCCCTGCGGATTGGCATCTTCTGTCATGATCGGAGTGTTTGGAGTATCAGGAAATATGGCGAAAGCGACTTCATCGTCGAGCACGATACGTGTGTCTTCGGCCAATGCGATCTGATCGAACGAATCAGCGCGAACCACAGTCGCGAACTTGTTTGGCGGCGAAGCCTCACCCTCTTTCGCGATCTGCCCCAGAAGGGTGCGCGCTGCATTTTCGATACTCGCAAGATGCACTGCCGTCTCCTCAATACCGGATCATAGGGCCTGCGAATTCTTACGATTTCTTTACTTCCACCCCACAAAAAGGCGGCATCCAGAATGGAGAGAAAGAAATGCTGTCAGAAATTACACTGCACGATTCTGCCGTACCCAGGGTTCAGGAGGCGGCCTTGCGCCGCACCGCCGTCGAATTCGAGGCTTCGTTCCTAGCTGAAATGTTGAGCCATAGCGGTTTCGGCGCGGCGCGGACTGAACAGGGCGGTGGAGCGGGGGAGGACGCCTTTGCCTCCCTGCTTGCCAGAGAGCACGCCAAGGTTTTCGCCCAGAAGGGGGGAATCGGGTTGGCCGACCGAATATTCGAAAGCCTGGTGCAAAGTTCGGAGGCGGTCCGATGAGGGCGCGCGTTGTGAGGCGTATAAACGAAGCCATCATCCGTCAGCGCGAGGCGATCATAGCGGGGGACTATCCCGATCCCGAGGTGATAGAACGTATCGGCCCCATGCTCAAAAAGCTGTCGGAACGCGAACTGGGCCCGATCAGTGAAGCGTTGAGGCGCAACCTTGAATTGCTGGGAATTGCGCGGGACGCCGTTGCCGAAATGCGCGCGCCCCCCTCCGCCACCGGGTTGCGCACATATACGGCGCAAGGAAACCTGCGGCCCCCGACTGAGGTGGCGGGGGTCCTCATCAAGCGGTAACCCGTTGTTAACGATACTAAGTCCGCCGCATTTACCCCTTGTTAGGATGCGGCGGGCCAGATGGTCATGCGATCCAAGAGATCGGCGCGGTTCCAACCGGAATGGAGGGACCGCTTTCGTCAGAATGACGTTCAGGGTCGGTTCTCCGGCCATTTTCTCAAAGCCGGTGCTGAATGCACCGCACATGGAGTTAAATGATATGTCCAGCATTCTGACGAACAATGGCGCAATGGTCGCGCTCAGCACACTTCGCAACATCAGCTCCGGTCTGGCGGAAACACAAAAGGAAATTTCGACAGGCCTCAAGATCAGCTCCGCCGCTGACAATGCCGCAGTCTGGTCGATCTCGCAGGTCATGCGCTCCGATGCCGATGGTTTCGGCGCGATTTCCGAAAGCCTGTCGCTCGGCAATTCCACGGTCGCCGTCGCCCGAAAGGCATCGGAATCAATCACGGAACTGCTGGGCAACATCAAGACGCAGGTCATCGCAGCACAGGAATCCGGCAACGACAAAACGAAGATCCAAAGCGAGATTTCCGCCCTGCGCGATCAGGTCAGTTCGATCGTAGGCGCCGCGCAGTTCAAGGGGGTAAATCTTCTTCAGGGAAGTCAGGCGATTACGGTCCTGTCCTCCCTCGACCGTACAGCTGACGGCAGTGTCAGCGCATCGCGTATCACGGTGAATCGCAACGACCTTTCCGCGACTGAGGAAACCGCAGGCACCACGGCGGTCGCTGCGGGCGCGTTGATGACCGGAACACGTACGGGGTCGGCAGTCGCCGGAAACGCCGCCGATCCAGACGCGGTTGTCAGCTTCACCTCCGGTGGCGTGGAACTGGGTGCGACCTATACCATTACACTGACTGGCACGGGCGCGGCCGGATCCGATACTTCCGGCGAACAGACGTTCACCTATGTTGCGGGGGAAAGCGATACGGAACTCAGCGTTTCGACTGCACTCAAGGATCAGATGGATACTTATATATCCGACAATAGCCTGACCAACATCTCCACCTCCCAGGATGGGGCGACGGGTGCCCTGACGGTTGCATTGGCGGGTGGCGCAGGAACTGACAGCATTGATGTCGGCTTTACGGAGTTTACAGGCGGTACGGTCGATGGCGGTCTGTCGGCACTGGCCGGGATGGATGTGACAACGGAGGAAGGCGCTGCTCAGGCGTTGACCGATGTGGAATCCCTGATCAACACCGCAATTGATGCGGCCGCTTCGTTCGGCTCCGCTCAGGGGCGGATTTCCACCCAGTCCGACTTCGTGTCCAGCCTGACTGACTCGCTGATGTCCGGAGTGGGTTCGCTCGTCGATGCGAACATGGAAGCGGCGTCCGCGCGTCTGCAATCGTTGCAGGTTCAACAGCAGCTGGGCATTCAGTCGCTGTCGATCGCGAACCAGTCGCCGCAGTCGATCCTTTCGCTCTTCCGCTAAGGAGATCTCATCCGGGCCCGTGATGCGCGGCCCGGATGAACCACGGCTGTCATGAGGGATCGAACTACACCGATCGAGCGGTAAGGAATTCAGGAAATGAATATTCGGGTGGCCCAGAACGGGTATGGGACTGCGCAACGAAATGTCGGCACACCGCGCGCGGTGGAGATAGACGTTCTGGCGCAAATCACGAGAACGCTGCGTGCGGCGGAGGCGGCGAGAGAAACGGAATACGCCGCCTTTGTCGATGCGCTGCAAGCGAATGCAGAACTGTGGCGAATTTTCGCTCAGGATTTAAGTGATATCGGCAATGGTCTGCCCTTGGAATTGCGTCGGGGTCTTTTTGCCTTGGCGGGCTTTGTGCACGATGAAACCAATCGGATATTATTGAACGGCACCACCTCCGAGGAGTTGTGCGCGATCAATCATGATATTCTGACAGGCCTCAGACAATCCAACCCGGTTGAGGCGGGTTTATGAGCGGCCTGGTTCTGAAGTTACGACCTGCGGAGCGCGTGCTGATCAACGGGGTCGTGATAGAAAATGGGGATCGACGTTCCCGATTGAATATCCTGACGCCCAACGCGAATATCCTGAGGCTTCGCGACGCCATTCACCCCTCCGAAGCATCCACCCCGGTCACACGCGTCTGCTATCTCGCGCAGCTGATCCTAGCCGGTGAGGCTGATGAGGAGAAAGGGCGTGCTCAACTTCTGGATGGGCTGGGACAACTGGCTTTCGTTTTCAACGATGGCTCCGCCCACGATATTCTGATGGAGGCCACGGCCCACGCCAAGGCCAGTATGATCTATCAATGTCTGCGTGCGCTGAAGTCATTGCGCACCATCGAAGTCACGTTGTTCGCGAAAAGCGATGTGGGTCGGGTTCCCCAACCCACTGACACTTAACCTGATCGCGCGACCAGCGCGGTCAAGCGCGCGAAGGACAGGGTCGCATCGGGCAAGTCCCGGGCGGCCCATATTTCGTCGATCTTGGCGGCTGCTCTCAGAATGCGATCCGCTTCCGGATCCGCACCCGCTGACGACAGTCCGGCATCTCTCAGCGGAGCGATCCGGGCGGCTGCGGTCAAGGTTTCGCGTACGGTGGCGATGGTCTCATTCTCCGTCTTCGTCGCGGCTTGCGGCAGAGAGCGGGAGACTGACTTCAGAACATCTATCGCGGGGAAGCGACCGCGCTCTGCAATGTCACGGTCCAGAACGATATGCCCGTCGAGCATCCCCCGGACCATGTCTGCAAGTGGTTCGTCCATGTCGGAGCCGGCAACCAGAATGGACAGCACTGCCGTGATGTCCCCTTCCGAGGTGGCACCGGGGCCGAGGCGTTCCATCATCCTGGCGAGATCTTGCGCCGTATTGGCTGGGAACCCGACACTGACCATACGCCCGCTTTGCGCAGCTTCGATCTGACGATGCGCCTCCGCCCAGCGGGTGAGGGAGTCCATCAACACTAACACGTGTCGCCCCTCACGTTTGAAGTGTTCAGCGATATCTATGGCGGTCAGGGCGGCGCGTCTGCGTTCGAGGGCGGAACAGTCAGCCGTAGCGGCAACGCAAATCGACCTAGCGCGCGTCTCGGGGTCCATCACATCGCGCAGGAAGCTGGCGAGTTCGTGCCCCCTTTCCCCAATCATGGCAAAGACGATGACATCAGCCTGTATACCCCGCGCCAGGGAGTTCAGCAGACTGGTTTTTCCGACTCCCGATCCGGCAAAGAGCCCCACTCTTTGCCCGCGGACGATCGGAAGCATGGTGTCGATCGCGGGTTCGCCCGTATCCAGCCGGTCGCCCAGACCGCGTCGTGCCAAGACGTTGCGATGTGGCGCCGACGGATTTCGGGTTATCCGAACGTTCAATGGCTGTCCGTCGAGGGGGTCGCCAAACGCGTTGACGATTCTGCCCAGCCAGCGCGAATCGGGGCACAGTGACCCGGACGCTTCCTTCCAAATCAGCAACCCGGGCGACAACTCCGCCACGCTGCCGAAGGGAATCAGTCTGATTTCACCCGGGGAAACTGCGGTAATCTCGGCCCGGGTTCCTCCCTCGATCATGCACAGATCGCCAACTCCGACGTGCTGATCCAGTCCCGAAGCGATCAAAAGTCCTTCTTCTATGCGCTTCAGCGTCCCCATACGCACCTTTTTGGGGATTTCGCGGATCATTCGCGACATTTCTGCAAACTGGGCCATGGGCGATCCTCTTCGGTCCTTTGATTACCCTTTGTTCACTTCCGAAGGTTAAGCCGAGGTTGAAGAGTATAGGGAGAAGCCCTGAATGATCGAAAACAACTCACTTTTATCCATAGCGGCATCTGCCTCGCGGCATGCAGCGGTGCGTCAAACTGTGATCGCGCAGAATATCGCAAACGCCGATACACCCGGATTTGTCGCGCAGGACGTCGTCTCATTCTCTCAAGTCGTGTCAGGTGGCACGGATGGATTCGATATTCGCCACACCAGGGCAGGCCACATGGCTGGTTCCGCCGGTATCGAAGGCAGGCTGCTGATCGACAGTTCGGCACAGGGCGCGACCACTCCCGACGGGAACTCGGTTTCGATCGAGGATCAGATGGTACGGGCCGCCGATGCCCGGCGACAGCACGATCTGGCGCTGACGCTCTATCGCAAATCACTGGATTTGATCCGCATCGGCCTGGGCCGTGGATGATAAGGGAGAAACCCGATGAGCGATCTGCTGTCTTCAATGCAAAGTTCCGTCAGCGGGATGACCGCGCAATCCATGCGTTTGCGCGTCAGTTCCGAGAATATCGCGAACTCCGATACGCCCGGCTATCACGGCAAGATCGTGCGGTTCGCACAGGTTGCCGCTGGCGACGGCACCTCGCGTGTGGTCAGCGGACCACCCGAGCTCAGCAATGCGTCCTTGGAGCGCATTTATGCGCCCGGTCATCCCCTGGCCGATGCCGAGGGATATTATGACGGGTCCAACGTCAATTTGATGGTTGAAATAGCCGACGCGCGTGAGGCGCAGCGAAGCTATGAGGCCAATCTGAAAATGTTCGATCAGGCGCGTGCGATGTCATCCTCGCTGCTCGATCTGCTGCGCCGTTAAGGAGGATCGATATGGATATTCAATCTGCACTCGCCGGAAAGGCATACGGACTTTCGCGTCAGATCGCGGTGGAACCTCAGTCCCAGACGGGCGCGGCATTCGCCGAGGTCGCGGCAGACATGGTCTCGGATCTGCAAGCGACGGAAAAGGCGGCAAGCGGCGCATTGACGGGAACCGTCGATCCCCACGCGATGGTGCAGGCACTGGCCGAAACGGAACTTGCGATCGAAACCGCTGTCACTTTGCGGGACAAGGTGGTGGAGGCCTATCAGGAAATTCTGAGGATGCCGGTATGACGGAGGGTGAGCTGCTCGATCTGTTGCGAGAGGCCTTGTGGGCCGCGCTGATCGTGGCCTTGCCCGTACTGGCCGTGGCGCTGACGATCGGCCTCGTGATCGGATTGCTTCAGGCGCTGACATCCATTCAGGAAATGACCCTGACATTCGTGCCGAAACTGGCGGGGATTCTGGCAGTGTTCTGGATCACGATGGATTTTTCCGGGCGTGTTCTCCTCGTTTTCTGGGACAAGAGCGTCCTGCCTGCCATAGCGGGGTCCTGAGTCATGGATGTAGCAGGAACCGTCGCACTCTCACGCCAATCCGGGCTCGACCGGGAGATGCGAGTGATCGCCAACAATCTCGCGAATATGTCTACCACCGGCTACCGCCGCGAGGGGGTCGTTTTTTCCGAAAGTGTGAAGACCGCGCAAGGTGAGGCGGACAGCATTTCGATGTCTTCGCTGAATACGCGCTATTCCGACGTGGCACCCGGGGCGATGCGCTCGACCGGGGGGGCGCTGGATCTGGCGATTGATGGAGAGGGCTTCTTTCAGGTCGAGGGCCCAACCGGCGCGCGCCTCACCCGTGCCGGCGCGTTCATGAAGGATGCGAACGGACAGATGATAAATGCCGCAGGTGAATTCCTGCTCGACGGGGGCGGTGCGCCGATCCTGCTGCCGCCGGGCAGTATAGATGTCGAAATCTCCGCCGATGGAACCGTGACGGCCGGCGGCGATCCGGTCGCGCAGCTTGGCCTGTTCGTTGCCGCCGAGGGTGCCAGCTTCGAGCGGGAGGACGGCGTCCGTTTTCGGTCCGACCAACCGTTCGAACCGGCCCCGGATGCCCGGATCATGCAAGGGCAACTCGAGGACGCGAATGTCAGCGCGGTTGGCGAGATGACCCGGATGATCGAGGTTCAGCGCGCCTATGAATTCAGTCAGGCCCTACAGGAACGTGAAGATGAACGTCAACGCGCGGTCGTACGCACACTCGGGCAAGCCCCTCAATAATATAGGAGAACGCAGATGAGAGCATTATCCATTGCGGCGACGGGTATGGACGCCCAGCAAATGCGGGTCGAGGTCATATCCAACAATCTCGCGAACATGAGCACGACGGCCTACAACGCACGTCGGGCTGAATTTTCCGATCTCCACTATCAACAGGTCAGCCGCGCGGGCACCATCAACGCCGCAGACGGAACGGTGCTGCCGACGGGTGTTCAACTTGGCCTCGGGGTTCGCGCCTCCGCCGTGACGATGCATGTCGAGCAGGGCTCGCTTCGCGCCACCGGGGGCGAGCTGGATATCGCGATCGAGGGCGGCGGATATCTGGAGGTGGAACTGCCGACCGGGCAACAGGCCTATACTCGTGACGGTGCTCTGAAACGCAGCGGCGAGGGGCAGATCGTTACGTCCGACGGCTTCGCTGTCATCCCGGAAATCACGATTCCAGACGATGCACGAAGCATTTCGATCAACGCTCAGGGTGAGGTCTACGCCTATTTCAGCGATCAGGTTCAGCCTCAGTTGATGGGGCAGCTTACGCTCGCTGATTTCACCAACGTCAAGGGATTGGAGGCATTGGGCGGAAACCTGTTCGCCGAAACCGAGGCTTCGGGCGGGGCCGTGGTCGGCAGTCCTGGCGACACGGGCTTCGGCACGATGCGGCAGGGCTATCTGGAGGACAGCTCCGTCGATGCGGTGCGGGAAATGACCGAGCTGATCGAGGCGCAGCGTGGCTACGAATTGAATGCGAAGGTCATCACGGCTGCGGATCAGATGCTCGCTGCGACGACACAAATCCGATGAACAAGGCAGGTATCTTGATGCTCGCCATGGCGTTCGGCGTGCCGAGCTTCGCACAATCGGTTGTTCCGATCCGTGCGATCCGCGCCGAACAGGTCGTGCGCCCCTCGGACATATCGGCCGCGCGCGACAGTTGGCCCGGAGCGATTTCGCAGTTGGAGGATGCGATCGGACGTGAGGCGCGGGTAACGTTGTATCCCGGCCGCCCGATCCTGCAGGGCGATCTTGCTGAACGGGCTGTCGTGGATCGCAATCAGATCGTCCTGCTGAATTACTCGACAGGAGGCCTGGCGATCATAGCGGAGGGGCGCGCTCTTTCTCGGGGCCGTCCCGGCGAACGTATTCGCGCCATGAATGTCGCGTCTCGAATGACGATCTGGGGCACGGTACAAGCTGACGGCACCCTGGAGGTTTCACAATGAAGCGATCACTCGCGATACTGGCTCTGCTAACGGGGTGTGCTTCATCCGATATCGGACGGCCGCCGGCGGTTACGCCGATTGATGCGCCGGAAAACCAGATCATTGCCGCGGTAAGCCCGGAAAGGCTGGCGCTCAGCCAGGCAGCCCTTGCCCGAGCCGAGCCCCTGACATCCGATGGGTCGCTTTGGCGGTCTGGCCCGACCAGCCTGTTCGGTGATCGCCGTGCCCGAGTGCTGGGTGACATTCTGACCGTCGTTATCGAGATTGACGAGCAGGCCGAGATGACGAATGCGACGGATCGATCCCGTTCAGGGCAGGAGGGGATGAGCGTCAGCTCCTTGTTCGGTTTGCCTGAAAGCCTTGCAAATCGTGGTGTTTCCCTAGAGCCGGGGGTCGCCGCGAACTCCAGCTCCGGCTCCTCCGGCTCCGGAACCACGCGCCGGCAGGAGGAAATTGCCCTGAGGGTTGCGGCGACCGTGGTGGACATCCTGCCGAACGGTCATTTGGTGGTACTGGGCAGTCAGGAAGTTCGCGTGAATTTCGAACTGCGCGATCTACAGGTCGCCGGAATCGTACGACCCGAGGATATCTCGCGTCGCAACGAGATTACATATGACAAGATCGCCGGCGCGCGCATCATTTATGGCGGGCGGGGTCAGATCACGGACGTTCAGCAGCCGCGCTATGGTCAACAGATGCTGGAACGCGTCCTGCCATTTTAGGGGAAGAGCCGTATGCGCTTGCTTTTTATATTGCTTCTCGTCCTTGCCTCCGCCGGCGGTGGAGCAGGCAGTGCCTGGTTTCTCAGACCCGGTTCCGAGGTGATGGAGGTTGGAAATGCCGCAGAGGATCCACAGGATCTGGAGCATTACAGCTACGTCGAGCTTCAGAACCAGTTCGTGGTTCCGCTGACCGAAGGGGACACTGTCACCGGTCTTGTCGCCGTATCACTCGCGATCGAGGGCAAGAAGGGTGAGGAGCAGACGATCCTGCATGCTGAACCCCGTTTGAGGGATGCGTTCCTGCGTGTCCTGTTCGAGCATGCACGGGCAGATGGATTTCAGGGCGATTTCACCAACGATACGAGCATGGCGGAGCTTCGATCACGGCTATCGGCCGCTGCTCTCGACAATCTGGGACAGATCGTCAGTGGTGTCCTGATTACCAGCGTTACGCGCCAGGACTTTTGATCACTCATCAATGAGCTTGCGTGCCCGCTGCTGATCCATACGCTTGCGGGTTTTTCTATCGGCATCTGCTATCAGCTGGTCCTTCCGCCTCAAACCCACCAATTCAAGGCTGAGGTGGTGACGTTCTTCCTCAAGCGCCCGTAGGGTGGTCTTCATGTGCCTCAGACGTGCTGCGCGGGACCGGTCCGCTTCCGCTCTCATCATCACGTCTGACGGGGGGGCTTCTCGCTCCAGATCGTCGATGTCCCGTTGCAGGCCGCTTATTTTCTGACCCAGACGCGCCGCCCCGATCTCACGGCTGGATATGATTGCCGCCAAACAGGCGCGTACCCGGGCGGCGTCAATCGGCTTCATCTGGCCTGGCCTCGCGCACGGGCCCGCATCCGATCTGCAAACCGGATTGCCGCTGCGACGGCAACATATGTTTGTTGAGGTATCTCGGATCCCACTGGCAGGTCCGCGAAAAGGGTTCGCGCGGTGGGTACATCCCTGAAGACCGGAATGCCGTTTTCCGCGGCCAGTTCCCGTATCCGCGCTGCGATTTCGCCCTGACCCTTCGCGACGCAAACGGGCGCGCAGCCTTGGTCCCGCGCCCATTTCAAGGCCACAGCTATTTCCGTTGGATTGACCAGAATCACGTCGGCTTCGGGCACGTCAGCCAGCATGCGGTTGCTGGCAAGCTCTTGCGCGCGGCGCCTGCGTTGCGCTTTCTGATGCGGGTCGCCCTCGGCATCCTTGGATTCGTCGCGGAGGTCCTGATGGCTCATCCGCAGTTTGCGAAGATGCTCGAAACGCTGCCAGAGCATGTCGACAACCGAAATTGCACCCGCCACAACGGTCGCCACGCCCAACAGGGACAGGACCGTACGCCCCATATAAATCGCCAGCGCCCCGCCGCTCGACCCGGAGAGGCCGATGAAGCGATCCTTTTCGAGGCGGAACCAGATCGCCAGGGCGAGCGACAGGATGATCAGTTTGGAGAAGCTTTTGCCGAACTCGAACAAGCCCTTTGCGCCGAACTTACGACCAAAGCCTTTCAGAACGCTGATCCGCTCAAGTTTAGGCATCAGGTTCGAGCCGGTGAAAAGAACACCGCGTTGCGCGATCAGAACCGCGAGGATCATCGTAATCGGCAGGACGATCAGCGTACTCGCTGACACGAAAGCGGTCATGACCGCGCCCTTGGCAACGGCGATCCCCTGAGGGCCAGCCGCTTGGGCAAAGATCTGGGATAAGCTGCCGCCCAGGCTGTCGATTTGCGCGGCGCCGATAATGAGCAGGCCGATCCACAGACCCAGATATGATGTGGCCGAGAGCAGGTCGGGACTTCGCGCGATGTTGCCCTTGCGCCTCGCATCCTCCAGTTTCTTGGGTGTCGGGTCGTGGATTTTCTCACCGCTGTCGTTCGCCTCACCGCTCATGGCAGAACCGAAAATGGGGCGGACAACACGCGCGCGAGCAGGTCGTTCCAGTGATACAGGAGCATTGGAGCAGCCATCAGCATCATCAGAATGGATGCGCCCGTGATTGCGGGCGCGCCGATAAATGCAACCATGAGCTGCGGCATCGCACGATTTATCGCACCCAGCGCCACGTTATACGCAAGCGCAACCACGACGAAGGGTGCCGCGAGAGTGAAGCCCAGTGCTATGGCGTGCCCGGTTCGCGCGATGCTCCACTCTGCAAGCTCACCCGCAACCGGCAATCTACCCAGCGGGATGAGGTCATAGCTGAGCACCAACGCCTCCGCGGTCCGAATGTGCAGGCCGAGAACGAGCGCCAGAGTTACGCCGGCAAGGGAAAGCAATGCCCCGATCGCCGGCATTGGATCGGGCATCGCACCGGGGCCAAGAAGTTGCGCGAGGGAAGTGCTCTGCGCGGCGATCGATCCGGCGAACTGCAAGGCCATGACGAGGAACCGAACGGACAGGCCGAGCGCAACCCCCACAGCAATCTCGATGAGCAAACCGGGAAGCAGCGGCACGCCCTGCGTATCGGGCACCATCGGCCAGACGATCATGGTGAATGCCACGGCCCCCGCCAGTCGAACACGCATCGGCAGAAGTGATGAACCGAACCCGGGCATCAGCCCCACTGCCGCCGCTATCCGCGCGAAGACGAGGATCAAGGCCGTGAGCACCTCTTCGGACAACATAGCGATATCGCCCATCGGATCCATCAGGCCGCTACGGTCCCTAGCAAAGCCGGTTTGTCGCCCGGCCCGATTTCGTCGTAAGACAGAACGGTGCTGCGAATTCCACGCGCCGCGAGAATGGCCCGGACGAACCGGCGTCTGCGAGCAGCCGTGATGATGGCGGGCGTGCGTCCTGCCTCGGCCAAGCGGGCGATTTCGGCGGCGATCCGTTCTGTCAGCCGGTTGATGTCCGTCGCTGGCAGCGCGATATCGTGCGCCCCACCGGTCGTGCCGATTTCATTCTGCGCGAAAAGCGTTTCCCACGCCGGGTCGAGCTGGATCAGCGGCAAGGCTCCATCCTGCTCCTTCAATTCGGCGGTGATCTGGAACGAGAGGCGCTGTCGCACATGCTCGGCCAGAATATCCGGAGCGGTGGTTTGCGGGCCGGCCTCGCTCAACGCTTCGAGGATCAGGGGAAGATTGCGGATGGACATCTGTTCATCGAGCAGCAGCCTGAGGACGGTTTGAAGAGTGTCCAGACTGATGCGGTCGGGAACGTATTCATCCAGCATCTTGCGGTTTGCCGCCGCGCGGGCCGGATCGCTGGGGCTGACGAAAGCATCGAGAATCTTGCGCAATGCGCGACGGGTGAACAGCCGTCCAAAATGACTTTTTATAACCTCCAGAAGATGCGTTGCGATCACTTCTGCCGGAGTAATGACAGTGTGCCCGGCCAGATCCGCGGCATCGCGCTGGTCCGGGTCGATCCAGCGGGCAGGGGCGCCATATACGGGCTCCGACACATCCTGACCCGCGGGAAGGCCCGTGCGCTCATCCGGCAAGAGCATGAGCAGGCTATGCGCCTGAAGTCTGCTGTCGGCGACGCTGACCCCCTGGATGCGAATGGAATAACTGCCCAGAGGGCTGCCGGGGTCGTCCGTCAGGCGAATTTCCGGCAGGATCAAACCGTAAAGTTCGGCAATGTGGTTGCGCATGTTGACGATCCGCGCGTCCAGACCGCTTGCTGCATTCATCGCAACCGGAATCAGGTCGGGGGCGACGGTCACATGGATTTCGTCCAGATCAAGCACGTCGCCCAGCGGGCGCTCCTTTGCGACCGGGACGGGTACGGCGGCCTGTTTCGTGGCCTCCAGTGCCATTTTGCGCTGTTTGGCGACCCCCAGATAGGCGGCGGCTGCCAGACCGATCGCCCCGATCATGAAGGGAATGAAAGGTAGACCCGGGATGACGGCGAAGACCGCCATCAAACCTGCCACGGTGCCCAGAGCCGCCGGATACCCGCCCAATTGCGACAGGATCGCCTGATCCGCGCTGTCACTGGCGCCGCCCTTTGCCAGCAGCAGCGCGGTTGCGATGGAAATGATCACGGCGGGGATCTGACTGACCAGTCCGTCACCGACCGTCAGTATCGCGTAGGTCTCGAACGCCTGACTGGCGGGCATCGAATGCGCAAAGATCCCGATGGCGAGGCCTACGACGAGGTTCAGCAGTGTAATCAGCAAACCCGCGATTGCGTCGCCCTTGACGAATTTCGACGCGCCGTCCAGTGATCCGAAAAATGTTGTCTCCTCCTGCTCAACCTTGCGGCGGGTGCTTGCCTCCTCATGCGTCATTGCGCCTGCGGCCATGTCGCTGTCGATCGCGAGTTGTTTCCCAGGCATCGCGTCCAATGCGAAACGGGCTCCGACCTCCGCCATGCGCCCGGCGCCCTTGGTGATCACCATGAAGTTGACGATCAGCAATACGCAGAAGACGACGAGGCCGAGATAGACGCTGCCGCCCATCACGAACATCGCGAAGCCCTCGATCACGCCCCCCGCGGCGTGGGTTCCGCTATGACCCTGACCGATGATCAGCTTGGTCGATGAGATGTTCAGCGACAGACGCAGCATCAGGCTGGCCAGCAGGATCGTCGGAAAGGCGGAGAAATCCAGCGGGCGCTGGATGAACAACGTGTTCGCAAAGATCAGGATTGCCAGCCCGAACGATGCGGCCAGCCCCAGGTCGAGCACGATTGCCGGTACCGGCAGGATCATCATGATGATGACCGCCATCAGGGCCAGTGTCATCAGCACTGTCGGTTGGTAAAGAACCCGCAGGTCGAATGTGCTGCCCATCCTAATAGCCGTGCAGCGGGCCGGCGGCCCGTGTCAGCAGGGGGCCCGTCGCGCGGGTCAGAAAGAACACCGATCCGGCATTTCGGGAGGGCTCAACCTCGGCCAGAACCGTGGGCAGATCCGCCAGAATGGCATCGAACCGCGCAGCATAGCGGGTGGCGAATTCGGGCGTGCCCGAATGGTAGCGGCCAGCGGCGAGGCTCCACGTGCCGAGCGCCTCAAAATGCCCCTTAAGATATGTCGCGGCATAGTCGGCATTGGCGGCGGGGTCGAACATGGCCGTCACGCTGTCGAAGGCCTGACCGTGCCAGCGCCAGTTCAGTTGAAAGCAGCCGACATCGAAACTGGGTCTGTCTTGCGCAAGAGCCTGCTGCGCAAAGGCCTCCGCCTCCGCCCGGTTGTCGAACCAGTGGCCTGCCCCCTCCAGATTGATGGTCCATGGCCAGGGTTGTAGGGCACCGTCGCGGCGTCTGCCGGTTTCGGTCAAGGTTATGGCGCGCATGACCTCGACCGGGATCTGATGGTCCCGCGCCGCGCGGGCGGCGGCCTGCTCACAAATTGCCGGACTGGCCTGTGCCGGTCCCGACAGGAAAATCAACATCATCAGATGTCGGAACTTCATCAGCGGATTCTCCTGCTTCTGCATATTCGCGAAGACAGGATTAGCGACAGATGGTTACCGGAAGGTTTCGATTTGTGAATGGCGCAGCGCCACGCATTCAATAGGCCACGTGGCGGCGATCCCGGCCGCCACGTGACACGGCATCAGTTCAGATCAGCGGAAAGATCCTCGTCGATGCTGGTTTCCGCCTCGGAGACCGCTTCACGCAATGCGCCCAGGATTGACGGACCACGCTCTACATTCTCCTCGAACCAGACATAGACAGGCTCCGCCGCTTGCGCGAATGCGGCCTTTTGCTCAGGCGTGGGAACATAGAGGTCGCCGCCCCCCTCGACGAAGGCCTCGTAGGCTTCGATGGATTTGCGTTTCGGAGAGGCGAACGTCGCTTGCTGCAGGGCATAGAATCCGTCCACGACGACGCGGCGCAGATCCTCGGGCATCGACATGAACGTCTCGTTCGACATCCACCACAACGCGCCCATATAGGCGTGACCGTCCAATGTCATGTATTGCAGCCCGGCATCCGGAAACTTCATCCCCATGATATCGGTAATGCCGTTCTTTGACCCCTCGACCACGCCTGTCTGGAACGAGGTGAACAATTCCGCCCACGGGATCGGGGTGGGGGACGCGCCCAGCGCACGCACCAGTTCCTGCGGCAGATCGGCCACGACGGTGCGAATCTTCAGCCCCTCGATGTCTTCGGGCGTTTCGATACGGTGCTGGGTGTTTGCGAAGTTGCGCCAACCGCCCGTGTTTCCGATTGTCATCAGCCGGATTGTGTCGCCGCTGTCCTCCAACGCCATCTGGCGCATCGTTCGCACGAAGTCCCCTTGCATCACCGTTTCCGCAACGCGGTCGTCGCGCATCAGGTAGGGCAGGTCCAGAACCTGAACGTAGGGAAAGATTCCCGCCGCACCGCCCGAGGTGGACATGTAGATGTCGATGGCACCCTCGGCCACGCCTTGCAGGCATTCCGCGCCGTTGGAACACAGCTGAGTCCCCATGAATATCTCCACTTCGATCGCACCGTTCGAAGCGGACTCGACGTAGTTTTCAAACACGACCAGTCCGTCGTAATCCTCGTCGTTTTCGTTGGAATTTGCAGTCGCGCGGATGGTGTAGTCCTGTGCGTGCGCGCCCGTCGCGGCGCTGACGCCGATCGCGGCGGCCAGCAGCAGCGATTTGAAGCCTTGGTTCTGGTTCATGCTTGGTCCTCCTGTTGAGTGATCTTCGTTCGTCAGGGTTCAGCCCGCATACCCGAGCAGCCGGGGCACGGTAAGAGATAGGGCGGGGACGTAGGTAATCAGAAAAATCACGACGATTTCCACCGCGAGAAACGGAAGTATGGCTTTCGAGATCGTCTCCACCCGCTCTCCCGATACGGATGATGCCACGAACAATACCAGACCCATCGGCGGGGTCGCGAGACCTACGGTCAGGTTGACGCTCATGATCATGGCGAAATGAACGGGGTCGATCCCCATGTTCACGAAGATAGGGCCGAGTATCGGCCCCAGGATGATGATCGCCGGTCCAGCATCCAGAAACATGCCCACCACAAACAGCAGCAGGTTGATCAGAAACAGCAGCATCAGCGGGTTCGAGCTGAGCGTCAGGACGAAATCTGCCATGTTTTCCGGCACCCGGCTCAGGCTGACCACCGTCTTGAACGCCATGGCGGCCCCGACCAGCAGCAAGACCACAGCGGAGGCGAGCGCCGCGCGCTTCAGCACCTCGGGCACATCGCGCAAGGTCATCGTGCGCAGGACGAACAGGCTGATGAACAGCGCATAGGCCGCCGCGAGGGCCGAGGCCTCCGTCGGCGTGGTGATACCCCACAGAATGCAACCGAGGATGATGACCGGGGTGAGCAGTGGGAAAAACGCCTTCAGGCTGGCCTGGCCCCGGTCGGTCCAGCTTGCGCGTTCTGACGCGACCGGAAAGTCGTATCTGTCGGCCATGACCTTCGTGATGACCATCAGGCCCACCCCGACCATGATGCCGGGTATCAGGCCCGCCGCGAACAGATCCTTGACGCTGACCTCCATCACATAGGCGTAAATGATCATGATGCCGGAGGGCGGAATGATCGGCCCGATGACGGAGGACGCCGCAGTGATCGCTGCCGCAAAACGCCGGGGATAACCTTGCTTTTCCATCGCGGGGATCAGCATCGAACCCAATGCCGACGTATCCGCCACAGCGGAGCCGGACATCCCCGCGAACAGCATCGAACTGAAGACATTCACATGCGCCAGACCGCCCCGAAAGTGACCCATCAAGGCTTGCGCGAATTCAACGAGCCGCAGGGTAATTCCCCCCCGGTTCATCATCTCCCCCGCCAGCATGAAGAAGGGAATGGCCATAAGTGGCGTCGAATCCATCCCATTGTAGACATTGCGATACAGCAGCGCGATATCGCGCATATAGGTGGTATCGCCCCGTATCAGCGCATCCCACCAGATCAACAAACCCGGAGCCGCCAGAAGGCCGAAGAAAACCGGCAGCCCGATCAGCAGCAGCGTCAGAAACACCGGCAGGAACCAGATCAGCATGTCATTCGGCCCCGGCGGAGATCATCGCGGGATCACGAGGGAAGGTCGCATGAGGTTCGAACAGCTGGATGAGGGTCTTGAGCGTAAGTTCCACGTTCACAAGGATCAGAAGCCACAACCCCACCAGAAGCGATGCCATCATGTGCGAGCGGGGCATCTTGTCCCACCCGAACTGCCAGCCATCCTCGATGCTGGGAAAAAAGAATGTTTTGAGCGTGGCGGTCCTGAACGTGCCGGCGAACCCCGTCACCTCGTTCCAGCCGATATGCGCCCCCACGACCAGGACGGTCTGTGCCAGCATCAACAGGAACAGCGACAGCACCAGCGCCGGCAACCGGGGCAGTGAGCGCACCGCCGTCTCGATCGAGACGAAGCCGCCCCAGCGATAGCCCGACGCCGCAATCAGGCCCGTCATCCACAGCATCATGAAGCGTGCGAACTCCTCGGTCCAGTTCGGGGCAGCGTTAAAGGCGTATCGCATGACGACCTGATACAGGATCGTGACTGTCATGAGGCCTATCAATACCCAGGCGATGGACCGGCCCAATGCGAGCAGGATGGAATTCACGGAGACCAGGACACCGAACAGCATCTTGAGAACGCTCAACCTGGACCCTCCCTGTCTGTGCGGATCATCTTCGATGGGATCGGTGGCGCGTTGCCGAGTCAACAGCATCGATACGTGCCGCCCACCTGCGCTAGGATCTCGCGATGGCATTGTTACAATGTCATAATGCGCCTTGGCGCTCGATGGTTTCACTATAGAGTCAAAACGAAGCACAGAATTGTGTCAAGTTGACCATTTCCCCGTGACGTTCGGCGCAGGGCGCTACATACCTGATTAGTGCGTGTACGACAGGGTCGGGCTTTCACGCTTGTCCCCTTGCCGTGCGTGACCGTACGAACGAAGCGAGGACGCAACGCGGATTGGAGCGGAGCATGGACGATATCTTCGACCTTTGGGTGATCGGGGGCGGTATCAACGGCGTGGGTATCGCGCGCGATGCGGTGGGGCGTGATTTGAAGGTGGGGCTGTGCGAGCAGGGCGATCTGGCCGGGGCCACCTCGTCCGCATCGACCAAGCTGTTCCATGGCGGTTTGCGTTATCTCGAATATCTGGAGGTCAATCTGGTTCGCAAGGCGCTGATCGAGCGTGAAACGCTGTTGCGCGCCATGCCCCATATCTCCTGGCCGATGCGATTCGTCCTGCCATTTCATCCAGATATGCGGTTCGAGGGGGAAACACCGGTCAGTCGCATCGTCGGTCGACTGATGCCATGGACGAAGGGGAGCAGACCCGCCTGGCTGGTGCGGCTGGGTCTGTTTTTCTACGATCATCTGGGCGGTCGCAAGATCTTGCCACCGACCCGAACGCTCGATCTGCGAACCGATCCGGCGGGTATACCGCTCGAAAACAGGTTTGAGCGCGGCTATGAATATTCCGATTGCTGGGTCGAGGACAGCCGACTGGTCGCCCTGAACGCGCGGGACGCCGCCGAGCGCGGGGCGCAGATCCTCGTCAGAACCAAATGTGTCGGTGCAAGACGGCATGACGATCATTGGGTGATCGATCTGGAGGACGTGAACACGGGGGAACTGTTCCAACGCCACGCGCGCATTCTCGTGAACGCAGGCGGACCGTGGGTTGAGGATATCGTGCGCAACACCGTGCGGGTCCACACGGACGAGGGTGTCCGACTGGTGCGCGGCAGCCATATCGTCGTCAGGAAACTGTTCGATCACGACCGCGCTTACTTCCTTCAGGGTGAGGATGGCCGGATCATGTTCGCGATCCCCTATCAGGAGGATTTCACCCTGATAGGCACGACGGATGAGGATCATCAGGGCGGCCCCGGAACGGCCGAATGCACCCCTGCCGAAGCGGATTACATGCGCGATTTCGTCAACAAATATTTCGAAGCCGACATTCAGGCGGAGGATATCGTCTGGACCTACTCCGGGGTGCGTCCGCTCTACGATGACGGGGCAAAATCAGCGACGGCCGCCACGCGCGATTACGTCCTGTCCGTAGATACGGCAGACGACAAGGCACCGCTTCTCAGCGTGTTCGGCGGCAAGATCACAACATATCGGAAGCTGGCTGAAACGGCGCTGACGAAACTGGCTCCGCATCTCAGGCTGGTGAAGCCGGACTGGACCGCAGGTGTGCCCTTGCCCGGAGGGGATTTTCCCGTGAACGGTGTTCCAGAACAGATCGCCACCCTGACCGCCGCGGCACCGTTCCTGGACCAAAAGACGATACGCCGGCTCATCAGGGCCTACGGTACTGATGCGCTCGTGATGCTGGGCGGGGCAGACAATGTCGAGGCATTGGGCCGCGATTTCGGCGCGGGTCTGACGGAGCGCGAAGTGCGTTGGCTGATGGACAAGGAATGGGCGCAGACGGCGGAGGATGTCGTCTGGCGTCGCTCCAAGCTCGGACTGCGCATGACGCCGGATCAGATTTTGGCTCTCGACACATGGATGCAGTCTGCGCGCGTTTGAGCGCGGGTGTATTTCAAACCGCCGCGATGATCTGATTCAGATGTTCGGTGACTTCGGCATAGGGGTCGTCCGTCAATCTGACACCCTTCACATCATCCCGCGCACCCAGCTTGGCCGGGGCGAAGCTGACGTTGTGATCGGCTGATCCTATCACCAGCTCCATCTGGTCCACGGCCGTTCGGGGAACGGGGATCATGTCCCCTACCTTCCAGCGTTCGATCTCACCCATCGTCATGCGGGCCCTGTGCATCACTGCTGTCATGACCACAGGGCAGTTCAGCGCGGCCTGATGCATGTGGTGTTGCCAGATGCCGCCAGCGCTCTCCGGGACCTGTGCTTCGGTCTTTTTCGGGATCGATTGCAGGCTGTCGAGAACGGAGAGCGGTATGATAAGCTCGAAATCCGCGTTCCTGGCGGCCTCTCCGATATCCAGGTTTATGCCGATCGTCATCACATCCGCTCCGGGCGGCGCGATACTGACCTGAGTGACGTTCTGCTCCAGAAACGCGAGGGAGAATGTGCGCGCGACGGGCGTGCCCATGGTTTCCTCCATCGCGCGTGTGAAGCAGGTGATGGCGCCCGCCAGAAAATCCTCACACAACTCCATGTCTATGGCCGTCAGGGTTCGTGTGGTTGGCACCGGCGATACTGCCGGGTCCCCTCCCATGCGAAGATCGACGAGGTGAAACACCAGTTCCGAACTCATGTTGATCATCGCGGCTGTGTCCAGCCCCGCGATCCTCGCCACGCCAAGCATGGACGGAATGGGAATGCGTTCCACCGTGTCGGTCAACTTGGAAACATCCGTTACGGTGATGATGGCCCCGGTCGTGGTCTTGAACAAATCACGGGCCGTCCGCTCAATCGCGGCGGCAAATCGCGCGGCGATGGCGGAGAATTCCGGCATCGGCACGCGGCCCTCCGGTCTTTGCGCGACCTTTCGCGCAATTATGGTGCCCGCATTCTCGCCCAATCGCTCAACTCCGATTCCAACGTCGTGCGATCTCAATACCGGGTTCTGTATTAACGACAGGTTACGACCCGCATTAAGCTAAAATGGACGCTATATCGGGCGGAGCCGTTAAGGCCTGTGCGGCGTTTCTCCTCCATGCAGGGCGTGAGGAGCGAACCAATGACCAGCCAGAGCGGAACCGACAGACCCATCATCATCAAACGAAAGAAAATCGTTGCCGGCGGCGGGCATCACGGCGGCGCATGGAAGGTTGCGTATGCCGACTTCGTAACCGCGATGATGGCCTTCTTCCTGCTCATGTGGCTGCTGAACGCGACAACGGAGGATCAGCGGATCGCTCTCGCCACCTATTTCACGCCGACAATCTCGATTTCCAACAATTCGGGGGGCGGGGACGGCTCCCTGGGCGGGGACACGATCTTTGCCGAGGATACGCTCACGCAGATGGGCACCGGCGCGACCGAGGTTCGCCCGGCCGAAGCTCAGGCCGCGCGCGGTGACACAGGCTCCGCTCCGGAGGTCAACGACGCCGCCGCGCGGCAGGATGTGGACATCGCCGCCGCGATAGAATCGGCTCTATTGGCGAGCGGCGGCGAAACCAATCTGGCGAACGAGTTGCTACAGCACATCCGTACCGAGGTCAGCGACGAGGGGGTTCTCATCGAAATTTCCGGTCTGCCGGATGCTGCCCTGTTCGAGCGTGGAGGCGATCAACCCACGGACCGGCTGGCAATCCTGCTCGACATGATCGGATCGGTGCTGCCGCTGGTGCAGAATGACATCGCGGTCATCGCATATCGGCAGGACGGAATCACGCCGGTCTCAGGCTCGGACAGGGCCGAGGCGGTGGCAGGGCTATTGACACGGCACGGTCTGTCGCCTGAGCGAATCGAGCGCGTTACCGGTCATGCGACACGCGAAACCGGAAACCTCGTAACCGGAACACGGCCCGATGATCGTGTAAAACTGACGATCCTGCGGAATTAGGAGATTCTTAAAGGAGTTGCGTGAATAGTCCATTCAGACAGGTCGAAAGGACACATCGTGAGCATCTCCTCCTCCATGAATGCAGGCGTTACCGGTTTGAATGTGAATGCCAGCAGGCTGGCAACGATTTCGGACAATATCGCGAACTCGTCTACCTTCGGGTACAAGACGGCGGAAAGCGACTTCTCTTCCATCGCTCTGGATTCCGGCGGCGGAACCTACACAGCCGGGGGTGTGACAGTCTCCACATTCCGCAACGTCGAGGGGCAGGGAACGCTGGTCACGACGGGAAATGCGACGGACATATCGATCGCGGGGCGTGGAATGCTGCCCGTGACATCGGTCGTCGATGTGGGCTCGGGCGACGATCAACCGCTGATGCTGGTCAGCACAGGATCGTTCGAGCCTGACAAGAATGGTATCCTACGTACCCAGAGCGGGCTCGCCCTGCTCGGATGGCCCGCCAATGTCGATGGGACCGTCTCTCCGCGTGCACGTGACAGTGCGAGCGGACTGGAACCCGTGCGTGTCACCTCCAACCAACTCGCGGCTGAGGCGACGGAGAACATCAGCTTCGGCGCCAACCTGCCTGCCTCGGCCACGGCTGCGGGTGAGCCTGCGTCGCCGCTACCCATCAGCATCGAATATTTCGGCAATCTGGGAACGTCGGAAACCCTGACCGCGACCTTCACACCGCAAATACCGGAATCGGGTCAATCAAATTCGTGGCAATTGCAACTTACGGATTCCGCGAGCGCCGCGAATCCCGTCGCCACATTCGAAATCGCCTTCGATGCCTCGCGCACTGGCGGTGGCGCGATCAGCAGCGTTTCCCTTGCCTCGACCGGTGCCGTTAATGGTGAGAGTTATGATGCCGATACCGGTGAGCTGACGATAAATCTCGACGGCGGCCCGATGTCGATCCTGATCGGCAGACCCGGTCATGACGGGCAACTGTCGCAGCTGTCATCGGAATTCGCGCCCCACGCGATTACGAAGGATGGTGCCCCGGTGGGGAATCTGTCCACAATCGAGATTGACGAGGGTGGTATCCTGCGCGCTGTCTATGACACAGGTTTTTCACGCAGCCTCTACCAGGTGCCGCTTGCGGATGTGCCCAACCTGAACGGTTTGCGCGCGCTCGACAATCAGGCCTTTGCGCTGACGGATAAGAGCGGATCGATGTACCTTTGGGACGCGGGGTCCGGTCCGACCGGCTCCACAATCGGCTTTGCCCGTGAAAGCTCGACAACCGATATCGCGGGGGAGTTGACCGCCTTGATCGAAACTCAACGTGCCTATTCCTCGAACGCAAAAATCATCCAGACCGTGGACGAAATGCTTCAGGAAACCACCAATATCAAACGATAGGAGCGCACTATGAGTATCTCCGGTGCCTTTGCGAACGCACGAAGCGGTCTGACCCTGAACGCACGAGCGGCGGAGCTGGTCAGCTCGAATATCGCGAATGCCCTGACGCCAAATCACGCGCGTCAGGAAATCGTCGCCAAGACGATGCGCACCGGGGGCGTCGATTCCGGACAGGTCGTCCGGGCAAGCGATGCGGTGGCGATGGCTGCGAAGCTGTCTACATCCGCGCAAGCAGCGGCGGCGCGTACGACATCGCAGGGCAGGGTGCAGATCGCGAACCTGCTCGGCAGCGCCGACGGCTCTTCCGGACTTGCACCGTCACTGAACGCGTTCGGGGTTGCCCTGTCGCAGGCTTCTGTCTCGCCCGAGAACCACGCGGGGCTGGAGGCTGTGCTGTCCGCAGCACACGATGTCACTGAGGATTTAAATGTGGCCGCGACCGGGTTGAGGGATTTGCGCAATGATGCCGATGCGTCGATTGCACAGCGCACCAGTCAAATCAACGAAGGTCTGCTGTCCATCGACGATCTGAACGCGCAGATTGTGACCGCAATGTCCAGACGACAGGACACGGCTGCACTGCAGCAGCAGCGTGAGGGACATATCCTCGAGTTGTCGCAACATATCCCCGTTTCGGTGGTTAACCGCCAGGATGGTCGGGTCGCCCTCTTCTCCGAGCGCGGCGCGACACTGCTGGACGGCGCTCCGGCAACCTTTGCATTTGAGGCATCAGGTGTCGTCGGCGATGACGCGACGATAGTGGATGGGACTGTTGGCGGGATAACCATGAACGGATTGCCGATGGATGGCGGTTCGGCCGGGCTGCTTTCGGGCGGTGGTCTCAGCGCCGATTTCGATATGCGAGATGTGATCGTACCGGAGGCGCAAACGTCGCTGGACGACATCGCGGGCGCTCTACTCGCCAGATTGGATGCCGCAGATACATCGCTTGGCCCCGGAGAGGGGGGCATACTGACCGACGGAATCTCCGCGTACGATCCCTCCCGAACCACCGGTCTTGCGTCACGTGTCAGGGTCAATCCCGGTTTCGAGGACCCATCGGGGTTACGGGAAAAACTGAATTCCGGTCTCGGCTCTCTACCGGGGCCTGATACCGGAGTGTTGGGCGCACTTACCGCGGCACTCACGCGCCAGGATCCCGATCTCAGCGCATCCGGAGATCTTTCGAGGCGTGATATCGCAGGCCATGCGAGCGCTATATCCAGTGGTTTGCACGTCGCAGCGTATAGGGCAGAGGAATCCAGCACACAGGCAGCGGCAAAATCCTTGTCCGCCGAGACCAACCACGCACAGAGCGTGGGTGTGGACAGTGATTTGCAGCTACAGAAACTCTTGCAGATCGAGAATGCCTATGCCGCGAACGCCCGCGTTATCGCGACCGCCGACGCCATGATGCAACGCTTGCTGGAGCTTTGAACATGATTTCATCGTATACCTCCGATATCGCGGCACTGCTCACGCGTGGCGCTCAACTCAATCAGGCGAAAGCGGATGCGAGTATTGCGGAAAGCGAACTGCTGTCAGGCAGGCGTGAAAATGTCGCGGTATCAGGGTTTGCCACAACTCAAAGAGTCCAAAGGATAAATCTTGATCTGACGCGGCTGCAATCTGACCAGCAATCATTGACGATTCTTCGGTCCAAGCTGCAAACGACCGAAGTTGCGTTCAAGAACCTGGAATCGCAGACCTCTGCCCTGACCGATGAGATGCTGGGCGATGCCACGGATTTCGGTACATCCCCCGTTCAGATAGCGAAGGCACGGAATGCTCTGGATGATTTGCTTGGCCAAATGGGAAAGCAGGAGGGTATTTCGGGGACGCGGCATGTCGATACGGACGCTCTGCTCGCTGGTGTTCAATCCGCGATCAGCACCTCCGCCGATCCCGTCGCGGCGATGCAGGTTTATTTTGAGCGCGGTGGTGCCTTCGATACCCAGTTTCCTGCCAATCCAATGCCGGAGCGGCCAAGGCTTTCAGACGGCAGCGTCTCCGTATCGCCTACCGACTTCGACACCGACGGAATTCGTGCTGCTATCGAGGGGTTGGTTTCTGTTGTGGTCGGCGATGCGGTTCAGACCGAGCAATTCGAAACCTACGCCCTGGAAAGAATGCTCGAAGGGCAAGACGGATTGATATCGATCAGAACTGTGACGGGCAGCAAGATATCGCAAGTCGAGAATCGAGAAACCGACATGGCCAGTCGGGCCACGGCTCTCAGTTTAGAACGCAAGGCCCTGGACGGAGTGGATCCATACGAAGCCGCCAGTCGGTTGCAGGCATATCAGGACACTCTGGATATGACGCTGGTGCTGACGAAACGCATGTCTGATCTTTCTCTGGCGAGGTATCTGTAGTGCGCGTATTCCGGCTCCTTCCACTATTCCTGCTTATGTTCTGTGCGGCTGCGGCTGAGACTGTGCGCATAAAGGATCTCGTCGAATTCGAGGGCGTTCGTGGGAATGACTTGGTCGGCTATGGGCTTGTCGTCGGGCTGGACGGATCTGGAGACACGCTTCGCAATTCGCCGTTTACAGAAGAAGCCATGGCGAACCTGCTCGAACGATTGGGCATCAATGTCAGTGGGGAGCAATTTCGCCCGCGCAACGTGGCAGCAGTCCTCGTGACTGGCGCCTTGCCGCCATTCGCACGGGCGGGGGGGCAGATGGACGTGACTGTTTCCACGATCGGCGATGCGCGCAGTTTGCTGGGTGGAACATTGATCATGACACCTTTGAACGCTGCGGATGGTGAGATCTATGCCGTGGCCCAAGGACCCGTAATATCGGGTGGTGCCACGGCGGAAGGTGACGCCGGGTCGGTGACGTTCGGCGTTCCGACATCGGGTGTTATCCCCGCGGGGGCCCGCGTCGAGCGCGAAGTTCCCTTTGTGTTCAATGATCTGACCAGTCTCAACCTTGCGCTTCGAACACCAGATTTTACCACGGCGGCGCGGATTGCGACGACTGTTAACGCCCGATATGGTGGGGCGATCGCCAGAATGATCGACTCGGGTACAGTGCGCCTCGACCTGCTGGCCGCACCGGATCTTTCGCCATCGCAAATCGTCAGCAGTTTGGAGAATATAGAGGTTACGCCGGATCAGAGGGCGCGTGTCGTGGTGGATCAGCGCTCAGGGACGATTGTTCTGGGTGCGGATGTTCGCATCTCGGCGGTGGCGGTCAGTCAGGGAAATCTGACATTGCGTGTCGAGGAAGCGCCGCTGGTCGTGCAGCCCAACCCATTCAGCTCGCAAGGCGATACAGTAGTTGTTCCCCGCACCTCCGTCGATTTGCAGGAGGAGCCGGGAACTCAACTCGCCCTCGTGAACGAGGCCACGACCTTGCCGGAAGTCATCGCCGGGCTTAACGCGCTGGGCGTGTCACCACGTGATATGATTGACATACTCAAGGCTATAAAGGCTGCGGGTGCGTTGCACGCGGAATTTATCGTACAGTAAATGCGATACCGAAGGGGCTGTGGTCGTTGGACCAATAAGCATCTAACGCTAAGGATTTACGGGCTATGTGTAGCAGGCGATGGATACCCAGAGGAAAGTCCTAGGGCAAGGGTTTCGGGACTGTTATCCTAGTGTTCACGTTTGCAAATAGGCCCATCTACACTCTGCAACTCATCACTAATAGATCGCGTGTTGATCGAGGTGATAGCTCAGACGGGCAGGACTTGCGACGCCTTGATCCTGTCCATTACGACGGTTGTCTTGAAGCTCTGTATATCCGGGCTGTTGTAAAAAAACGCACGGGTGAAAGACTCGTAATCCGGGATGTCTCTGGCACTGACGATCAGCACGAAATCAGTGTCGCCGGTGACGTAATATGCGCTCATGATTTCGGGGCAATCGCGAACATCGCGCTTGAACCGGTCAATGATATCGGCTCGATCGCGCGACAGGGTCACCTCCACCAGCATTGTCAGAGGTCGCTCCACGGCGGTGGGGGAAACGACAGAAACATCAGCCTCGATCACCTTGTCCCGCCGCATGCGGTGCAATCTGCGCTGTACCGAAGTCGGTGACAGACGCACGAGATCGGACAACTCCGCGCTGGTAAGCAGGGCGTTGCGCTGCACATGATGCAGGATTTTTCGGTCTATCGCGTCAAGCATGTATATTTCCTGCGGTGTTGATCTCAATAACGCAGATAATAAGCACGCAACGAAAAAATTTGCAGGAAAAAAACGCCGAAAATGGCTAGCCTAGGGCGTTCTCTGATGGAGCTTACCGAATGGCCAATCTGCCCTTTACCCATGCGGAATACACGACCCGACTGGCCAAGACGCGTGCCGCGATGGCGATACGGGGTCTGGATGCCGTTTTCATCACGGATCCGTCGAATATGGGTTGGTTGACCGGCTATGACGGATGGTCCTTCTACGTCCATCAGGGCGTATTGCTGACACATGAGGGGGAACCCGTGTGGTGGGGCAGGGACATGGATGTGAACGGGGCGATCCGCACGACATATCTGAACAGCGACAATATCGTCGGCTACGAGGATTCCTATGTTCAGAACCCGGTCAAACATCCGATGGAGGACCTGTCGGCCCTGATCCGTGCGCGCGGGCTGGAGTGTGCGACAATCGGGCTGGAGATGGACAATTACTATTTTACCGCTTCGGCCTTCGTCACCCTGCAAAGGGAGTTGCCGAACGTTCGATTTGACGATGCGACGGGGCTGGTCAACTGGCAGCGGGCGGTGAAATCCCCGACGGAAATCGACTATATCCGCCGCGCCGCCCGTATCGTGGAGCGGATGCACGGGATCATACGTGAGCGGGCGGCACCCGGCATTTGCAAGCATGACCTGATCGCGGACATCTATCATGCCTCGATCTGCGGGGCCGACGGGCACTGGGGGGACTACCCCGCGATGGTTCCGATGGCCCCGTCGGGTGTGGATGCGACTGCGCCGCATCTGACTTGGGACGACCGTCCGATGCGCGTGGATGAGAATACCTTCTTCGAGATCGCGGGCGCCTATCGCCGCTATCACTGCCCGCAATCGCGCACGGTGTATCTGGGCAAGCCACCGCAGAAATTCTATGACGCGGAAAAGGCCGTGGTGGAGGCGATCGAGGCCGGGTTGGAGCAGGCCCGCCCCGGCAATCACGCCGAGGATATCGCAATTGCGTTCAACACACGTTTGAACCAGTTGGGCTTCGTCAAGGACAGCCGCTGCGGCTATGCGATCGGCATGTCCTATCCCCCGGATTGGGGCGAGCGGACGATCTCCTTCCGGCGTGGGGACAAGACCGTGCTGGAGCCGGGCATGACCTTCCATTTCATGCCCGCCCTCTGGCTGGACGAGGGCGGTCTGGAAATCACAGAACCGATTCTGATCACCGAAACCGGGGTGGAGTGCTTCTGCCAGACGCCGCGTGAACTGTTCGTGAAGGAGTGAGAATGCGCGACAATCCCATATCCCCCACGGTGGATTTCACCAAGGATGGCGCGCAGCACGGTCATCTGCGTCTGCCGTATAGCCGGAATGACAGCGCGTGGGGCTCGATCCCGATTCCGCTCAGCGTCATCCGCAATGGCAACGGGCCGGTGGCCTTGTTCACGGGTGCGATCCACGGTGACGAATACGAGGGGCCGCTCGCCCTGACCCATCTGGCGCAGAGCCTGCGCCCGGAACAGATCGCCGGAACGGTCATCATCATTCCGTTTCTCAACTATCCGGCCTTTCTGGCGGGCACGCGCGTGTCGCCCTTGGACCAGGTGAACATGAACCGTGCCTTTCCCGGCGCGCCCGACGGCTCACCCACGCAAAAGATCGCGGATTACGTCCAGCGCAGCCTGCTGCCCATGGCCGATCTGGTGCTGGATTTCCATTCCGGCGGCAAGACGCTGGATTTCCTGCCTTTCGCCGCCTCGCATGTGCTGGATACGGCCGAGCATCAGGCCCGGTGCCGCGCGGCCCGCGATGCGTTCAACGCGCCGTTCAGCATGGAAATGCGAGAGATCGACGCGCTGGGCATGTATGATGAGGCGGCGGAGGCGCTGGGCAAGACTTTCGTCACGACGGAACTGGGCGGGCAGGGGTCGGCTACGCCCGGCACCGTTGCCATCGCACGAAAGGGCGCGCGCAACCTGCTGATCCATTCCGGCATCATGGATGGACAAATGGACATGGCCCCCAGCCGTACCCTGACCCAGCCGGATGATGCCTGCTTTCACTTCTCGCCCGAATCCGGCCTGATCGAATTTACCCGGACGCTCGGCGATGTCGTGCGGCAGGGGGACACGCTGGCCCAGATCTGGCCGACAGGTCATACGGGCCGCGCGCCGCTGGCGATCGCGGCACAAAGGGACGGTCTGCTGACCGCCCGCCACCACCCCGGACTGGTTCAGGCAGGCGATTGCATCGCCGTGCTGGCCGTTGAAACCCTCACCTGACTTTCAAACGTATCAAAGGACGTATCATGCTTCGCAACGATCAGCTCGACCAATGGGACCGTGAGAATTTTCTTCACCCTTCCACACATCTCGGCCAACACGCTCGCGGTGAAAGTGCGACGCGGATCATCAGCAAGGCCTCGGGCGTGTATATTGAGGACCGTGACGGCACGCGCCTGCTCGACGCCTTTGCGGGACTGTACTGCGTAAATGCGGGTTATGGCCGGACGGAGGTGGCGGATGCCATCGCGGATCAGGCCCGTGAACTGGCCTACTACCATTCCTATGTCGGCCACGGGACGGAGGCGTCGATCACCCTAGCCAAGATGATCATGGACCGCGCGCCTGCGCATATGTCCAAGGTCTATTTCGGGCTGTCCGGCTCGGACGCGAACGAGACCAACATCAAGTTGATCTGGTATTACAACAACATCCTGGGACGGCCTGAGAAAAAGAAGATCATCTCACGCTGGCGGGGCTATCATGGCTCCGGCCTGATGACGGGATCGCTGACCGGGCTGGAACTGTTTCACAAGAAATTCGATCTGCCGCTGAGCCAGGTGATCCATACCGAGGCACCGTATTATTACCGCCGTCAGGACGACAGCATGAGCGAGGAGCAATTCTCGGCCCATTGCGCGGCGGAGTTGGAGGCGCTGATCGAACGTGAGGGGGCCGACACGATCGCAGCCTTCATCGGTGAGCCTGTGCTGGGCACCGGCGGCATCGTCCCACCGCCCGCCGGTTACTGGCAGGCGATCCAGGCGGTTCTGGAGAAGCACGACATCCTGCTGGTCGCGGATGAGGTCATCACCGGATTCGGCCGTCTGGGCACGATGTTCGGGTCGGAACATTACGGATTGAAGCCCGATTTCATCACAATCGCCAAGGGGCTGACCTCCGCCTACGCGCCGCTGTCCGGCTCCATCGTGTCGGATAAAGTCTGGAAGGTTTTGGAGCAGGGCACGGATGAGAATGGCCCCATCGGGCACGGCTGGACCTATTCCGCCCATCCGATCTGCGCGGCGGCGGGTGTTGCCAACCTCAAGCTGATCGACGATCTGGGGCTGGTCGCGAATGCCGGCTCGGTCGGGGGCTATCTCAACGCGGCGATGAAGGACGCGCTTGGCGATCATCCCAATGTCGGTGACGTGCGGGGGGAGGGGCTGCTTTGCGCGGTCGAACTGGTCGAGGAGAAGGCGACGCGCAAGGCGCTTGACCCCACGCGCAAGGTCACGGCCTCCATCGTCAGCGCGATGGTGGAGCAGGGCGTGATTGCCCGCGTCATGCCGCAGGGGGAGATCATCGGCTTCGCGCCGCCCTTCTGCCTGTCGCAGGGCGAGGCGGACAAAATCGTCGATGCGACCACGCAGGCAATCAAGGCCACTTTGGGCTGAGAGGGAAGGGGGGGCGCAGCATCGCGCCCCCGCCCTTGTTTCGCAGCGCGCCGGGTTCTATACCGCCCGTTCCTCTCGCAGGAACGGAGTGCACGATGCAAACGCCCTACTACCTGATCGACAAATCGCGGCTTGCACACAACATGGAGCTGATCGCACGGCTGCGCGAAGCCTCGGGCGCGAAGGCGCTGCTGGCGCTGAAATGCTTCGCCACATGGTCCGTCTTTGACTTCATGTCCGACTACATGGACGGCACCACGTCCTCCTCCCTGTTCGAGGTGAAGCTGGGGCGTGAGAAGTTTCCCGGTGAAACCCACGCCTATTCCGTCGCCTGGGCGGAGCATGAAATCGCGGAGGTTCTGGCGAACTCCGATAAGGTGATTTTCAATACCACGGGGCAGTTGAGCCGGTTCGAGGAGCAGTCACGCGACCACGTTCGCGGCCTGCGGGTTAATCCCGGCGTCTCGACCTCCAGCTTCGATCTGGCCGACCCGGCCCGGCCGTTCAGCCGGTTGGGGGAGCATGACCCCGCCGTGATCGAGCCGTTCGTGGATCAGATCAGCGGCTTCATGTTCCACAACAATTGCGAGAACGCGGATTTTGATCGCTTCGATGCCATGTTGAACGATATCGAGGCGCGCTTCGGCCACCTGATCCGGCGCATGGACTGGATCAGTCTTGGCGGTGGTATCCATTTCACCGGCGCGGATTACCCGCTGGACCGACTGACGGAGCGTCTGAAACGCTTCGCCGGGCAGAACGAGGTGCAGGTCTATCTGGAACCGGGCGAGGCGGCGATCACCAACTCGACCACGCTGGAACTGACCGTGCTCGACACGCTGCACAACGGCAAGAACCTGGCCATCGTGGACAGCTCGATCGAGGCGCACATGCTCGACCTGCTGATCTACCGCGAAAGCGCGAAGGTCGCGCCGAACACCGGCCCCGAGGAATGGATGGTCTGCGGCAAATCCTGTCTCGCCGGCGATATCTTCGGTGAGTTCCGCTTTCCCGCGCCGCTGAAGCCGGGCGACAGGCTCAGCATTCAGGACGCCGCCGGTTACACGATGGTCAAGAAAAACTGGTTCAACGGGGTGCAGATGCCGTCCATCGCGATCCGCGAACTGGACGGGTCCGAGCGGTTGGTCCGCGACTTCACGTTTGAAGATTTCACGTCTGCCCTATCGTAAAGGCCGACGCAGAATGGAGATGATGCAGTGAAAAAGAACGTTTTGATTATCGGGGCCGGCGGCGTCGCCCAGGTGGTTGCGCACAAATGCGCGCAGAACAACGACGTGCTGGGAGATATTCATATCGCCAGTCGCACATTCTCCAAATGCGAGGCTATCATCGAGAGCGTTCATGCGAAGGACGCGATGAAGGTACCCGGCACGCTGGCCGCGCACGAGGTCGATGCGATGGACACCCCCGCCGTGGCCGCCCTGATCCGCGAGACGAATGTCCAGATCGTCATCAATGTCGGCTCCGCCTTCGTCAACATGACCGTTCTGGATGCCTGCATCGAAACCGGCGTCGCCTATATCGACACCGCGATTCACGAGGAACAGGACAAGATCTGCGAAACTCCGCCGTGGTACGCGAACTATGAGTGGAAAAAGCGTGATCTGTGCGCACAAAAGGGCGTGACGGCGATCCTGGGCGCTGGCTTCGATCCGGGCGTTGTGAACGCTTTCGCCCGCTTTGCCATCGACGAGTTCATGGACGAGGTCACGAGCATCGACATCGTGGACATCAACGCAGGCTCGCATGGCAAGTACTTCGCCACCAATTTCGACCCCGAGATCAATTTCCGCGAATTCACCGGCACGGTCTATTCATGGCAGAACGGGGCGTGGCAGGAAAACGCGATGTTCGAGGTGGGCCGTGACTGGGATCTGCCCGTCGTCGGCACACAGCGGGCCTACATGTCCGGCCATGATGAGGTGCATTCGCTGTCGGCAAACTATCCGCAGGCCGACGTTCGGTTCTGGATGGGCTTCGGTGAGCATTACATCAATGTCTTTACTGTGCTGCAAAATCTCGGCCTGCTGTCCGAGCAGCCGGTAAAGCTGGCTGATGGGGGGGAGGTCGTGCCGCTGAAGGTGGTTAAGGCCTGCCTGCCCGATCCCTCCTCCCTCGCGCCGGATTATACCGGCAAGACCTGCATCGGAGATCTGGTGAAGGGCACCCGCAACGGTGAGGAGGTCGAGGTCTTCGTCTACAATGTCGCCGATCACGAGGTCGCCTATGCGGAGGTCGGATCGCAGGGCATTTCCTACACCGCCGGCGTGCCGCCGGTCGCGGCCGCGATGCTGGTGGCCAGCGGGGAATGGGACGCGAAGACCATGCGCAACGTCGAGGAGCTGGACCCCAAACCGTTCTTTACCATTCTGGACCGGATCGGCCTGCCAACCCGCGTCAGGGATGCCGACGGCGACCGCGCCTGGAACGCCTGAGCCACCGTCTGGCCCCTGCCGCTGCGGGGGTCAGTTCCGCAGGATGATCCTGTCGCTGCGGATGGAGGCTTCGGTCAACCGTTCGATGAAGGACATGCCCAGCAGGCTGGAATGAAGCTGATCCGGGCGGGCCACGGCCCCCTCAACCTCACGCACGACCACGCCGCCGATCCTGATCTCCTCAAACGTGACGGGTGCCACGAAGGAACGCCCGTTCGCGGTGGTCACAGCCATCGTGTAATCCAGTTCGTAATCCCGCATTCCGATCCGCCGCGCATCGTCATGGCGCAGCAGGACGAGGGAGGCCCCGGTGTCGATCAGCAATCCGACCGGCACGTCGTTTACATCCGCGACGGCACGAAAATGCCCGTCCCATGCCCGCATCAGCATGACCTCCGGGTTCAGGCGCGGCGGATCGGCCGGTTCGGCGACGGGCTGTTCCAGCATGGACAGCGCCAGTAGATGCCCCTGATCCTTGAAGCTGTACGCCCCGACAATCACAATGGCGCTGATCGCCCAGACAACGGGCAGGATCTGAAACTTGCCGCTGCGCATGTAACTGCGTGTGATTGCCATGCACGCGACCGAGGTGCAGACGCTCAGCGCGAGTACGAATTGCGCCACGGGCGAAAATTCGTCGAGCGTACCGGTCAATACCAGCGCACTGAAAAGCAGGGCAAAGATCAGGGTCATTGGCCAGAACATAGGTACGCCACACTCAGGATTGCGAATCGCAGGGCCTATTGTCGGGTGCTCGCCCGCGAATTCAAAGTTTTATTGTCGAAAAATGCGCGCATCAACGGGTTCTGCCGGCGCGCCCACCTCTTCGCTTCGGTTTTGCCGCTTCTGCCCGGTCAGGCAATTGCGCCATGATTTCGGTGCGTTCGGATGGTTTCATGCGCGACCAGCCGCCGATCTCATCAATGGTTCTGTGGCATCCAGTGCATTGGCGCGTGGCCGGGTCGATGATGCACAGTTTGATGCAGGGGCTTTCGATTTCGTCCCGTTTCCAGATTTCATCCATGCGATCGCTCCAGATGACGCAGGCGATCGAGGAAGCCCTGTAAGATGTAGGATGCCGCGATGTTGTCGATCCGCTCCGCCCGTTTGGCGCGTGAGGTGTCCGCCTCGATCAGCGCGCGTTCGGCGGCCACCGTGGACAGGCGCTCGTCCCAGAACGCGATGGGCAGCGGCGTCAGTGCTGCGAGGTTGCGGGCGAAGGCGCGGGTGGATTGCGCCCGTGGCCCCTCGGAGCCATCCATGTTGCGCGGCAGGCCCAGAACGATGGCGACGGCTTCGCGTGCCGCGATGAACTCGATCAAGGTCTGCGCGTCCTTGCCGAATTTCGTGCGCCGTATCGTCAGCTGCGGCGAGGCAACCGTACGTAACTGATCCGACAATGCGACGCCGATCGTCTTGGTTCCCAGGTCCAGCCCCAGCAACGCACCGAAGCGGGGCAGCATGGGGGCGAGCGCCTCGGCAGGTTCGACGACGCTCATTCGCGATCACCCAGAACTGTCAGGGCGGCGGGGTCCTGCGCGAAGATGGCTCGGGCCTTCGCATGGGCGGCGTCGGCATCGGCATCCTGTCCCAGCACGTCATAGGAGCGGATCAGCCGCGCCCATTCCGCGGGGGTGCCACCCTCCGTATTCAGCCGTTGGGCCAGACCGCCGACCATGCCTTCGACCATTTCACGCTGAGCCTCGGCATCCAGTTGCGCCGCCGCGTCGATGTCCTGCGCATCAGGTCCGGTGAACATCGTCAGGTCATTGCGCGCGGCGTCCCGCAGATACGCAGGCGTGGCGTCGTCCCCGGCCAGTTCCGCCAGAATCGAGCGTGCCGCATCAATATCGCCGGTCTGCGCCCGCGCGCGGCCCAGATAATAGCGCGCCCAAGGATCATCCGGTGCGACGCTCAGGGCGCGCTCCAGCACGGCCTCTGCCTCGGGTGAGACATAGCCCCCGGCCGCGACGATCATGAATTCCGCAAGGGCGGCCAGATCGTCGGCGGATGCGGTTTCACCTGCCAGTGCGACGACCTCCGCCTGAATTGTCTTTCCCTCCAGATATTTGCCCAGTTGCATATAGCTTCGGGCGAGCAGGCGGCGCCCCTCCAGATCGGTCGGGCGCGCGGCGACCACCGCAGCCAGCTGCGCAATCAGATCGGCGTCCCGTTCCGACAGCTCCGGTGCAGGGGATTGCGCGGCGTGCAAGGCTTCGACGAAGGACTGAGGCGGGCGTTGCGTCGCCTCACGCATGGCCTCGGCTGCAACAATACGTTGGGCGAGCGGCGCGTCAGGCTGCCCGGGGGAACCAAGCAAAACATAAGCGCCCGTTCCCAGCAGCAGAACGGTCAGCATCGTCGCGCCGATCGCCCAGCGGTTGAGGGTGACCGGAACCATCGCCCCCCGTCGTTCGATCTGCGCACCTGCGACGATCAGGCGCCGGGACAGCTCGATCCGGGTCGCATCGGCTTCCTCCTGCGCAACGGCCCCGCGCGCAACCTCCGCGTCGAGCGTGGCCAGCTGATCGCGATACACGGACAGGTCCGCCTCACGTCCCGTGGTCGCACCGTCGCGCCGCAGCAGCGGCAACACCAGCACGCCCGTCACGATCAGCGCGGTCGCGCCGCAGATCAGCCAGAACATCATTCCAGAACCTCGAATTGCATTGGCACACAGGTAAAGTGCGCCGCCCCGCATCGCAATGCGCGAATGCGACACGGTGCTGCGTCGTGAACGGACCGTGATAAGACGTATTTTAGATGTTGTCGCGCAGGTCGATTTGGCATCACGCTGGTAAGGGTCCACACCGTGCCCCCTGGAGGAGAGGTCGATGAAACGCTATTCCGCATTCGCCATCGCGCGTGAGGCGTTGCGCCATCACACCGGGTGGGAGCGTGCCTGGCGCTCACCCCCACCAAGGGCGGAATACGACGTCGTGATCGTTGGCGCGGGTGGTCATGGTCTGGCCACAGCTTACTATTTGGCGAAAAATCACGGCATCACCAATGTCGCAGTTGTCGAAAAGGGCTGGCTGGGCGGGGGAAATACCGGACGTAACACGACGATCATCCGCTCGAACTATCTGCAACCGTCCTCGATGGCGATCTTCGAAAAGTCGCGCAGCCTGTACGAGGATCTCAGCCAGCGGATTAACTACAACGTGATGTTCTCACCCCGTGGCACGCTGATGCTGGCCCAGACGGAACATGAATTGCGTGCTTGGAAACGCACGGCCCACGCCAACCGCATCGCCGGCATCGACAGTGAGATGGTCACACCCGAGCAGATCAAGCAGATCGTCCCGATCATCGAGACGGGTGGCCCGCGCTATCCGATCCTGGGCGGCCTGTATCAGGCGCGCGGCGGAACCGCGCGGCACGATGCGGTGGCCTGGGGCTATGCCCGCGCGGCCAGTGCGCTAGGTGTGGACATCATCCAGCAATGCGAAGTGACGGGCGTTGATCGCGATGCAAACGGCGTCACCGGCATCCAGACGAGCGAGGGCGCGATCCGCACGAGAAAGCTGTGCATCGTCGTCGCCGGCAATTCCGGTGTGCTGGCCGACATGGCCGGGTTCCGCCTGCCGGTAGAGAGTGTGGCCCTGCAGGCGCTCGTCTCCGAACCGATCAAGCCGGTGATGGATTGCGTGGTCATGGCCAATACCGTGCACGGTTATATGAGCCAGTCGGACAAGGGCGAAATGGTGATCGGCGGCGGCGCGGACGGGTTCAACAACTACACCCAGCGCGGCTCCTTTCATCATCTGGAGGAAACGGTTCGCGCCCTGATCGAAACCTTCCCGATGATTTCCCGGCTCAAGATGTTGCGCCACTGGGGCGGTATCGTCGATATGACCGGCGATCGATCCCCCATCATCGGCACGACGCCGGTGCCCGGCATCTTCATCAACTGCGGTTGGGGAACCGGCGGGTTCAAGGCGATCCCCGGCTCGGGCTGGGCCACGGCAGAAATGTTGGCCGACGGTGCTCCGCGCGCCTTGGCCGCGCCATTTTCGCTGGATCGTTTCACCCAAGGGCGCATGATCGACGAGAGTGTCGCAGCCGCGGTGGCGCACTGATGCCCCGGTCCGTCGGTATGGTTTCGGAACGCAGCGGGCGCAGCGGCGTTTCATCAGGAGTGTTATCCTGATGGAGGCTGCAAAATGGCTCACGATCCGAATACACCCCCACCCGCACCGCAACAGAAGCGCGGCAGCGGGGCGCAATGGTTCATCCTCGGCGGTCTGGTCGTGGCGGTCGCGGTTATCGCGCTGTTCATGTTCAGCGGCGACGCGCCCGATACTGCCGTTGATCCCGCCGTTGAAACCGGGCAGATCGGCACCGACAGTCAGGACGCGCGACCGGAGGCTGAGGCCGCTCCCGGACTTGAGGAAAATACCGGCGTTCCGACAGATGGAGAGGCAACGGTCGAGGGGCAGTAATCCACGTCCGCCTCTGCCGTCCGCAATAGGCATCTTCACGGCGTTTTGCGATATTGCGTCGATCTGCGTGAACCGTATCACGACCTCATGCGTTCGTTTTGTAATATTCGCAAAACGAGCAGAGGATACAGCATGTCCGATCACAAAGACGATCATCCGAGCGAAAAGATGGCCCAGACCGGCCGCGATCCTGCGGGACGCTGGCTCGCGATATTTGCAGGTGGCGCGGCGTGCCTGCTGGCCATCCTCATCATCTACATGGTTCTGTTCGACGACGAACGGGCCATCGACGTCGAACCACCGACCGTCGAAGAAACCCAGTAAGCTATCGAGGCCTCTCCGCCTCACCGGCGGGAGGCCCACATGCTGAGACTGACCTGTCCATATTGCGGCGTCACGGGGGAGGAGACGGAGTTTCACCCCGGTGGCGAGGCGCACCTGACCCGCTCCGGACCCGGCGCGACAGACGAGGCCTTCCGCGATTATCTGTTCCAGCGCCGCAATCCGCGCGGGGTGCATTTCGAGCGTTGGCACCACCAGTACGGCTGCGGCAAGTGGTTCCACGCTGCCCGGTGCACCCTTACGCTTGAGGTGTTCGGCACCTATACGGCCCAAACCGCAGTCATTCCCGAACATATCATAGACGCGATACAGTCGCGCAGGACCGATTGGCGGCCCGAAACATGAGCACGCGCATCAAGTCCGGCGGGCGTCTGATCGACCGCACCCGCAAGGTATCCTTCACCTTCAACGGCAGCAGGCTGTCGGGGTTTTCCGACGATACGCTGGCCTCCGCGCTGCTTGGGAGCGGTCAGACCCTGATGGGCCGATCGTTCAAGTATCACCGCCCCCGCGGCGTTGTCGGTGCAGGAAGCGAGGAGCCGAACGCCCTGATGGGGCTGGGGCAGGGTCCGACATTCGAGCCGAACCAGCGGGCCACCACGGCGGAATTGCATGACGGGTTGCAGGCCGAGAGCCAGAACCACTGGCCCAGCCTGAGCATTGACGTGGGTGTGGTGAATGCCGCCCTCTCGCGGTTCTTTCCCGCCGGGTTCTACTACAAGACCTTCATGGCACCTCGCGCCGCATGGAAACACGTCTTTGAGCCGGTAATCCGAAAGGCTGCGGGTCTGGGCAAGGCCCCGACCGAGGCTGACGCAGACCGTTACGAGCATTTCTACGCCTATGCCGATGTGCTGGTCATTGGAGCCGGCATGGCTGGTCTGCAAGCCGCGCTGGAGGCCGGACGCGCTGGCGCACGTGTCCTGCTGGTGGAGCAGACCCCGCATCTGGGCGGACGATTGCTGAGCGACGAGGTCGAGATCGACGAAGAGACATCGGATGCATGGCTCAGCCGGACTATCGTTGAATTGCAGGCCCTGCCCAATGTCGAAATCCGCACCCGCCTGATGGGGGCGGGCGTCTACGATCACGGCTACGTCACCGGGTATGAGCGGCTGACTGACCACATGTCCGACCACATGCCCAGTGACGAGAGACCACGCCATCGCCTCTGGCGCATCCGTGCGGATCGGATCGTTACCGCCACCGGGGCGATCGAGCGTCCGCTGGCCTTTGCTGGCAACGACGTGCCCGGTGTGATGCTGGCGGCTGCGCTGCGCGATTACGTCGCGCTTTACGGTGTGACGGCGGGTGATCGCACGGTGATCGTCACGAACAACGACGATGCCTATCGAACAGCTATCGCTTTGAAACGGGCGGGCCTTGAGGTGCCGGTCATACTGGACACCCGCGATGCCGCGATCGGACCCCTGCCGAGGCAGGCCCGCGACCTGGGCATTCGGGTGGAGTTGGGAAAGGGCATCGCCACCGTAAAGGGCGGCAAGAAGGTCGAGGCGGTGGAGATCTGTTCGCAGGCAGGCGAGGGCACGGTTTTGGAAACCATACCCTGCGATGCGGTCGCCATGTCGGGCGGCTGGTCGCCAGTGGTGCATCTGTGGTCCCATTGCGGTGGAAAGCTGGTCTGGGACACGGATCAATCGCATTTCCGCCCCGATCCCGACCGTCCGCCCACGGGGCATGACGGTGCGGGATTTGTCCTGACGGCAGGCGCGGCGTCAGGTGCTCTGCACGCCGCCGATACCATGCCCGATGCGGTCGCCGCAGGACGGCGCGCAGCGCGGGAGCTTGGCTTTACCCCTTCGGACACCGCCGTGCCGACGGCAAATGCAGAAGCAGAGGAGCCGTTGCAACCCGTGTGGATGATGCCCGCCGGCGCATCCTACAAGCTGCGATCCAAGGCGTTTCTCGACTTTCAGAACGATGTGAAGGTCTCCGACGTGCAGCTCGCAGCGCGGGAGGGGTTCGAAAGCGTCGAGCACGCGAAACGCTACACGACGCTGGGTATGGCGACCGATCAAGGAAAGTTGAGCAACATCAACGGCCTCGCCGTGCTGGCCGACAGTCTGGGCACGACCATCCCGCAGGTCGGCACGACGACGTTCCGTCCGCCCTATACGCCGATCTCGATGGGGTCGATCGCCGGTGCCGCGCGCGGCCCGCTGTTCAAGCCCCTGCGCAAGTCCCCGATGGATGACTGGCACGATGCGAACGGCGCGGTGTGGGAACCTGTGGCAGACTGGCGCCGCCCCTATACCTATCTGCGCGACGGTGAGGCGCAGCATGAGGCGGTCCACCGCGAAATCCGCAACACGCGCGGAAATGTCGGCGTGCTGGATGCCTCGACCCTGGGCAAGATCGTCGTGCAGGGACCGGACGCGGGCAAGTTCCTCGACCTGATCTACACCAATATGATGTCCAGCCTGAAGCCGGGGCGCTGTCGCTATGGCCTGATGTGCACCGAGAACGGATTCCTGTTCGACGACGGCGTCGTGGTCCGGTTGGCCGAGGACAAATTCCTGTGCCACACGACCTCCGGCGGGTCCGACCGTGTTCACGCCTGGATGGAGGAATGGTTGCAGACCGAGTGGTGGGCTCTGGACGTCTATACCGCGAATGTCACCGAACAATACGCGCAGATCGCAGTAGTCGGCCCCAAGGCGCGGCAGCTTCTGGAAAGTCTTGGCGGGATGGATCTGAGCCGGGAGGGGTTGAGCTTCATGGGCATGGCCGAGGGCGATCTGGCCGGTATTCCCGCCCGCGTGTTCCGCATCTCGTTCTCGGGCGAGTTGAGTTACGAGGTCGCGGTTCCGGCCTGCTATGGTCGTGCGCTCTGGGACTTGCTGATGCAGCACGGCGCGCCGCTGGGCGTGATGCCCTACGGCACCGAGGCGTTGCACGTCATGCGGGCCGAGAAGGGCTTCATCATGATCGGGGATGAGACGGACGGAACCGTCACCCCGCATGATTTGGCGCTTGGCTGGGCCGTCTCGAAGAAAAAGCAGGATTTCATCGGCAAGCGGGCCCTAGAACGCCCCGATCTGACCCGCCCGGATCGCAAGCAACTGGTCGGCCTCGCTACCGAGAATCCGGCAACCGTGCTGCCCGACGGGGCCCATGCGGTGGCCGGGACCAACGAATATGGCGGTCCGAAAACCATCGGACATGTTACCTCGAGCTATTACAGCCCAACGCTGGACCGCTCCATCGCCATGGCGTTGATCGAAGGGGGGGCGAACCGGATGGGGGAGGTGCTGGAGTTCCCTGTGGACAGCCAGACCGTGATCCGTGCGACAATCGTCGATCCGGTTTTCTACGACAAGGCGGGGGAGCGTCAGGATGTCTGATCCCAGAACCGCGCTGCAAGGCGCGCATTTCGCTGGCGACGTGACCGTGACGGATGCGGGACTGATCGGCATGATCTCGATCCGTGGTGACCAGTCCGATTCCGGTTTTCGCAGCGCCATTCGCGATGTGACCGGGTACGACGTGCCTGACCAGCGCGAAATGCGCGGGGATGCGACGGGTGGCCTAGCCTGGATGAGCCCTGATGACCTGATGCTGTTTTGCGGCCATGCTCAGGCCAACGTAATGGCCGACCGTTTGACTGCGGCACTGGGCGACGCCCGCAACATGGTGACGGTGTTGTCCGACGCCCGCGCCGTGATCCGCCTGCATGGGGCCAGCGTGCGTGATGTGCTGGCCAAGGGTGCCCCTGTGGATCTGGCCCCCGGAAAGTTCGAGCCGGGCAGCATTCGCCGCACCCGTCTGGGACAGGTCGCGGTTGCGTTCTGGCTGACCGGGCAGGATAGCGCCGAACTGGTCTGCTTCCGCTCCGTCGCCGAATTTGTGTTCGACTGGTTGAGTGTTGCCGCCGCATATGGCGCAAGTGTCGCGTATCATGCGAAACCCCTGACCTGAGTTTTTGGCCGGGATGCTTTACGTCAGGGCACGTGGCTTCGCCTTGACGGGTCGGGGTGGTTGGATGATGTTTGACGGCAGTAAATTCACGAACAGGGACCTGAAAAAATGAAAAAGATCATTGCCGTGGCGCTGGCCACGATGACCGCAGGCGCCGCAACGGCGCAGGACCTCGATATCTGCGTCGAAGGTGCGTATCCTCCGTTCTCGCAGACCGAGGCCGACGGCTCCGTCACCGGGTTCGACATCGACATCGCCAATGCCTTGTGCGCGGAAATGGGCGCATCCTGCACGATGGTCAAGACCGACTGGGACGGCATCATTCCCGCGCTTCAGGAGGATAAGTGCGACGCCATCATCGCCTCGATGTCCATCACCGAGGAACGCAAGCAGGTCATCGACTTTTCCGAGAAGTACTACAGCACGCCTGCAATCTTCCTCGCCGAGGAAGGCGCCTTTGCCGATGACAGCCCCGAGACGCTGGCAGATGCCGTGGTCGGCGTTCAGCGCGGCACGATCCACCAGAACTTCATGGTGGGTGAATACCCCGAGGTCGAACTGCGCCTCTATGCTTCGCAAGATGATACCTATCTCGATCTGGCCTCGGGTCGGATCGATGCGATCATGGCGGACAGCGTCACCATGGATGAGGGTTTTCTTCAGACAGAGGACGGCGAAGGATATGCCTTCTTCGGTGAGGGGTACTCCATCCCCGAATATCACGGTGAAGGCGTCGGCGTCGGTGTGCGTCAGTCCGATACCGAACTGCGTGACGATTTCAGCGCGGCCATCGCGGCCATTCGTGAGAGCGGTGAGTACGAGCAGATCGCGTCACAGTATTTCGACTTCGACGTTTACGGCGGCGGAAACTGATCCCGCTCCTATCTGAAACGAGAGGCTGGCGACATTCGTCGCCGGCCTTTTTTTGAACGGGGCTGATGGATCAACTCGTCGCATATTTCCCGCTGCTGTTGCGGGGCTTCGGTATCACCGTGTCCATGGCGCTGCTTGCCTTTGTGCTCGCCTGTGTGATGGGCAGCCTTGGCGCGTGGGGGCAACTGTCGAAATGGCGGGCGGTTCGCTGGCTGGTTCTGGCCTATACCACCGTCGTGCGCGGGGTGCCGGATCTGGTCATGATCCTGATTTTCTATTTCAAGATGCAGGCGCTGATGAACCTCGTGACCAACGCCGCGGGGTGGGAGAGGGTCGATGTCAGTCCCTTCGTTTCGGGCACGGTCACCATCGGGCTGTTATACGGCGCCTACCTGACCGAAACTTTTCGCGGGGCCGCGCTGGCCGTGGATGTCGGACAGGGGGAGGCCGCGACCGCGCTTGGCCTGAAACCGATGCAGCGCCTGCGGCTGGTCACGTTACCGCAGATCGTGCGGCAGGCGCTGCCCGGAACCATGAATGTCTGGATGGTGCTGACGAAATCCACCGCCGTCGTGTCGATCATCGGGTTGAGCGATCTGGTCGGCGTCGCGGTCGATGCGGGCCGGTCCACGCGGGAGTTTTTCTGGTTCCTGATGGCGGCGTTTCTGGGCTACCTGCTGATTACCTGGGTCAGCCAACTGATCTTCAACCGGATGGAGCAGCGGTTCGACCGCGGCTTCACCGCCACGCGGTAGGGGGGCATCATGCGCTACGACCTGCTGATCGAGCGTTGGCCCCTGTTCGCGGAGGGGGTGTGGACCACCGTGCAACTGACCGCGCTGTCGGTCGCGATCGGGTTCTGTATCGCGCTGCCCTTCGCGATCCTGCGGTCGCGCAGAACGCCCGTGGCCAGCCCGCTGATCGCCGGTTATGTCTACGCGATCCGTGGCACGCCGTTGCTCGTGCAACTCTACGTCTTCTATTACGGCCTGTCGCAGTTCGACTTCATTCGCGACAGTTTTGCGTGGAGTTATCTGCGAGAACCATGGTGGTGCGCCCTGATCGCCTTCTCCCTCAATTCCGGCGCCTACGCGACGGAGATCATTCGCGGCGCGATCGAGCGAACGCCGAAGGGACAGATCGAGGCTGCCAAGGCGCTGGGTCTGCGGACCTGGCAGGTCTATGCCCTGATCGTCGTCCCCTCGGCCCTGCGCCGTGCAATCCCGCAATATGGCAACGAGGTCGTCTTCATGATGCACGGTTCGGCCATCGTCAGTGTGATCACCATCACGGATATTCTGGGCGCAGCGCGGGAGTTCAACGGCCGCTACTATGTCTCTGATGAGGGGTTTCTGACTGCTGCTGTCCTCTACGGTCTGCTGACGCTTCTGATCGTGCTGATTTTCCGCGCATTGGAGGGCAAGTTCCTCAAGCATCTGCGAATGCGTTAGCCATGCATCCTGCGCATGGCGCATGGGCCGTGTTGGCTGCTGAAAGAGCAGCGATGCTGACCTAACTACATCCTCGACGGCGGGCAAGACAGCACGCCATAGCACGAAGGATGAAGTCATGAGCGATCAGAACCTTACCCAAGCCGAGATCAACGCCTATCTCGAACGCGCGAACAAGATGCGCGCAGAGGCGATGCGCAGCGCGTTCAGCAGCGCTGTGAACTGGGTCCGCCACGCCTATGCTGGTGTTGTGCACCACGTCTGATCCGGCAACTTGCCGATGCGACAGGGTCATCCCGCCGGGGATGGCCCTTTCTTTTGCGCCCTTCCCTTGGCGCATCGAACCGGATAGCGAATGCGCATGACAGATCAGAACATTTCCCGCCCCGTGGTGCGCCTGCGTCCGAACCGTGCGCGTACCGTCCGTTTCGGCTTTCCTTGGGTTTATGCCGACGAACTGGTGCTCGATCGCCGGTCAAAATCGCTGGAGCCGGGCACGATTGCCACGTTGGAGGACGCGGAGCGTTCACCCATCGGAACCGTGACCGTCAATTCCGACAGCCGCATCCCCGCGCGTCTGATGGACCGCGATCCAGAGGCCGTGATCGACGCCGCCTGGCTGGAGCGCAAGATACGCTTCGCCCATGCGCATCGCGAACGTCTGTATGACGCGCCGTTCTACCGTCTGATCCACGCGGAGGCCGACGGCCTGCCCGGTGTCATTATCGATCGGTTCGGTGATGCTGCCGTGATCCAGCCGAACGCCGCCTGGGCGGAGGCGATGTATGCCGAGCTCGAAACCGCGCTGATCACAGTGACAGGTGTGTCCACCGTGGTCAAAAACGCGACGGGCCGCGCGCGCAAGCTCGACGGTCTGGATGAGGAAAGCGCTGTCACCACCGGCACCCTCGACGCTGCGATCCCCGTGCAGATGAACGGCGCGACCTATATGGCCGATTTGCTGGGCGGACAGAAAACCGGGCTGTTCTACGATCAACGTGCGAACCATGCCTTCGCGGCTGGCTTGGCGAAGGGCGGGGCGGTGCTTGACGTTTTCAGCCATGTCGGCGGCTTCGCGCTGGCGGCGCTGGCGAATGGTGCGGCATCCGCACTGGCGGTCGATGGCTCCGCGCCTGCGCTGGCCCTGGCGGAGGATGGGGCGAAGGCGATGGGGGCTTCTGACCGCTTCACCACACGTCGCGGCGATGCGTTCGACACGATGGCCGCGCTGGCGTCGGAGGGGGCGAAATTCGACCTCGTCATCTGCGACCCGCCGGCCTTTGCGCCCAACAAGCAGACGGTGGACAAGGGGCTGCGGGCCTATGAACGGGTCGCGCGCATGGGGGCCGCGCTGGTCGCGCCCGGGGGTTATCTGGTGCTGTGCTCCTGCTCGCACGCCGCCGATCTGGCCAAGTTCCGCGACAGCTCGCTGCGCGGCGTCTCACGCGGGGGGCGGGTGGCGCAACTGATCGCCACGGGCTTCGCGGGACCGGATCATCCGACCCATGCGATGCTGGCGGAAACCGCGTATCTCAAGGCGCTGTTCCTGCGGCTGGAATAATGCGCGCCCTGCTGGACGCCTGTGTGCTGTACCCTACGATACAACGGGAAATCCTGTTGGGTGTGGCGGCGCGGGGCGACTATCGCGCGCTGTGGTCCGCGCGGATTCTGGAGGAATGGGCGCGGGCCGCGGAACGTGCCGGCGCGGATGTCGGAGGGCAGGCCCGGGTCGAGATCGCGCTGTTGAACGACCGCTGCGGGGATGCCGCCGTCCCGGCACCACCGCGCGACGATCTGCGCCTGCCGGACCCGGACGATATCCACGTCCTGTCCGCCGCGATCGAGGGGCAGGCGGAACTGATCGTCACCCGCAACCTCAAGGACTTTCCCAGGCGGGCGCTGATGCCGCACGGCCTCTATGCCATTGATCCCGATGCGTTTCTGATGGCCTGCCATGCAGAACGTTCTTTGGCAGACCCCGTCGAGGTGGTCCGGGCACGCACCGCGCAAATCTCAGGACGTGAGCAACCTTTGCGGCCGCTGCTCAAACGTGCCGGTCTGCCGCGATTGGGCAAGGCGCTCAGCGCATGACGGGGCGCGTGTTCCAACCGCGCGACAGAGCCTCGATCGCGGCGACCCGTTCCTCGGCCTTGGGGTGGCTCATCAGCCATGCGGGGGTGCCGTTCGTGCCACCGGCGAGGTGGTCGAGTTTTCGGAACAGGCTGCGTTGCGGCCCGATCCCGACGCCGATTTTCGTAAGCAGGGCAGCGGCATAGGCGTCCGCCTCGTATTCGTCGCGACGGCTGAGGCGGGCCGCGAGAAGTTGCGTCAACATGCCGATCAGCCAGGGGCCGACAATCGGCACGACACGCCCCACCATCAGCATGAGCGCCATCCTGATCGCGTTCTGCCCGGTATAGTCGATCATGCGCCGTTGCGAATGGCCCAACGCCACATGCCCCAGTTCGTGCGCGATGACGGAGGCGATTTCCTCGGCCTGGACCTGTCCCGCACGGTACTTTTCCATGAAACCTCGGGTGATGAACACCCGTCCGTCCGGAGCCGCCAGCCCGTTGATCGTGGCAATATTCTGGACGAAGACCTGCAATTCCCCCACGCCCAACTCTCGCGCCATTCGATCCGTCAGGTGCAGCAGCTTCGGATCGGTCAGGGGCCGCGATTGCGCGTCCAGCTGCCGTGCGCTTACCCGGGTCGAGACGAGCATCATGACGAGACCGCCGAGCACGGCTATGAGGATGGGAATGATCAGGGCCATATCCCAATGTGGGGCGTTTCAGTGCCCCGTGCAACGACCGGTTGACGGTAAAACGGCAGTCTGTGCGTAGCGCGGTAAAAACGGAGTTGGGCCAAACCTACTGGGGCAAAGGAGGCGATATCGACCCTGCGGCATCAGCGGACGGTCAGCGCACCAGTTCCCGCATACCGCGTTCCAGCCCGTCCAGCGTCATCGGAACCATACGGTCGGGGAACAGCTCCTGAATCATGCGGATGGACTGGGTGTAGCCCCACATGCGTTCAGGCACCGGATTGATCCACAGCGACGCGGGCCATTGCTCACGTGCGCGGGTCAGCCAGACATGGCCTGCTTCCGCGTTCCAGTGTTCGCTGGCACCGCCGGGATGCGCGATCTCGTAAGGCGACATGCTGGCATCGCCGACAAAGATGCAGCGGTAATCCGAGCCATAGGTTCGCAGGATTTCGTATGTCGGGATCTGCTCGGACCAGCGGCGGGAATTGTCCTTCCACACGCCTTCGTACAGGCAGTTGTGGAAGTAGAAATGTTCCAGATGCTTGAACTCCGTCCGGGCGGCGGAGAACAGTTCCTCCACCACGCGGATATGCGGATCCATCGAGCCGCCGACATCGAGGAACAACAGGACCTTGACCGCATTGCGACGCTCCGGCCGGGTTTGCACGTCGATATAGCCATGTTCCGCGGTGGCGCGAATGGTGCCGGGCAGGTCCAGCTCCTCGGCCGCGCCGTCGCGTGCCCAGCGGCGCAGACGTTTCAACGCGACCTTGATGTTGCGCGTGCCAAGCTCTCGCGTGTCGTCGAAGTCACGGAATTCACGCTTGTCCCAGACCTTCGTCGCCTTTTGATGGCGCGATTCCTTCTGGCCGATGCGCACCCCCTCGGGGTTGTAGCCATAGGCGCCGAAGGGCGAGGTGCCAGCGGTGCCGATCCATTTCGACCCGCCCTGATGCCGCTTCTCCTGCTCGTCCAGACGCTTGCGAAGCTTTTCCATCAGGGCCTCGAACCCGCCGGCGGCCTCGACCTCGGCCATTTCCTCGGGGGTGAGGTGCTTTTCGGCCATCTTGCGCAGCCATTCCTCGGGCAGGGCCTGCGGGTCGATCATATCTTTCAGATCAACCGCTTCCATCCCCTTGAACGAGTGGGCGAAGACCTGATCGAAGCGGTCGATCAGGCGTTCATCCTTCACCAGCGCGGCGCGGGCGAGGTAGTAGAACGCATCGACGTCGTACATGACGACGCCCTGTTCCATCGCCTCCAACAGGGTGAGGTATTCGCGCAGGGACACGGGAAGCTTGGCGGAGCGGAGATTGTCGAAAAATTTCAAAAACATTTAGAGCACATAAAAAGCGATAAAGTCGTAGGTCATCAGGACCACGATCGTTGCGATGGTAAAGGCTACGGCATGTCCGATTCCCCACGTCATCATGTCACCGAAGCCGCCATTGCGCCGCTTCGCACGGATGATGCCAACCAGAAGTCCGACGATGCCGATGATGAGTGCCTTCATGAAAGTGCCTTTCGTTGCAGCGGGCAGGGTGGGCCGTGCGGCGATGAGGTGCAAGGCTTCCCTCGCGACGTGATGCGATCATGCGGTCAGCCATGCAAGCGTAAACAGGGTGATTCCAGTCGAAATCAGGATCGCCCGGGCGATCGTATCCGTTTTGATCCCGTATTGCAGCGCGATGACGAAGGGCATGGCGCCGCATGGCCCCGCAGCGACCAGCAGGGCAATTTCCGCCTTGTCCACATCCACCTCGGTCATGGCGAACATGCTGATCAGCAGGATCGGATGCGCCAACGTCTTGATCGCCACGACGGACCATGTGGCACCGCCGGGGCGGCGGAAATCGGTGCCCGCCACGATTATTCCCAACGCGAAGAGGGCGCTTGGCGGTGCGGCACGACCGACAAACTCGGCGAAGGTAAACGCGCCCTGCGGGGTGAGCGGTTCGAGCGCGTAGGTGCCCAGCCCGGCAACGATAGCGAGCAAGGCCGGATTGCCTATTGTCATCCTCGCCACCTTGCCCGGTGCAGCGTTGCCTGCCTTCATGATGTCGAGGATCAGGATCGTGCCGCAGAACAACAATGCGATGTCCACGATGATAATGCCCGCGACGGTGGCGGAGGCTTCCTCGCCATAGATCCGCTCCGCGATTGGCAGGATGTAGAAGAGGTGATTGACTAGGGCGCAGGTCATGCCCAGCAGCAACGCTTCGGGTCGGGTTCGTCCGAAATAACGCCGCACCACCCAGTAGCCGAGGGCGTAGACCGCGATTTCGGATGCCAGATACAAACCGAGGGCACGGTAGTCGAACGCCGCGAACGGGGCGCGGGCGACCACGAAATACACCAGCGCGGGTTGCGCCACGTAATAGGTGAACCGGTTGAGGTTGCGGGCAAAGTCCACATCGAACCATCCGCGCCAACCGGCCAAAACGCCGAGGGCCAGAATGACGAAAACCGGCAGGATGGGATCGGAGAAGGTGGAAAGCATTACAGGTCCGTATGTTACCCGATCATATGGGCGGAACCGGGCCGCGACTGCAATGCAGAACGCCGCCCCGCGTGAACGGGACGGCGTATCATATCAGGTCGATCAAGGGCCGATCAGAGCGAGTTGACCCATTCGTCAACATCGCGCTTGGCTTCTTCCTTGGACTTGCCGTAACGCTCCTGAATCTTGCCTTCGAGCACCTCGCGGTTGCCCTCTGCCTGATCCAGATCGTCGTCAGTCAGCTCGCCCCACTTCGCCTTGGCGTTGCCTTTGACTTGTTTCCAGTTGCCTTTGAAAATATCGTTGTTCATCTGAAATCTCCCGAAATACTTAAACTCACAACGGCTTGAACCGTCACCATATCAACGTGCACCGGGCGTGAGCGTTCCAAGGTTTCGGATCAGTTTTTCGACTGGCTGGCACCGACTGTCCTCAGCACCAGACGGCGTGGCAGCAGAGCGAGATTGACCATTCTGCAAGCCTTTCGGGGATAAACAGCGTTGAGGATCAGGTGAGGGACACGACGCCACCTTTCAATAGGTGGCGTCGTGTGCTCATCCAGTCGGCCCCGACGGGCAGCATCCGTCCTTCACGCCGCGTAAGTCCTCGCTACCTGCCCTCGCGGCACCTTACGATTCCCGTAGGGCCTATCGGCCCTCGCGCGACCTTACGATTCCCGAAGGACCTATCGGCCCTCGCGCCGGGCCATGAAGGCCAGCCGTTCGAACAACTGCACGTCCTGCTCGTTCTTGAGCAAGGCGCCGTGCAACTTGGGCAGGGCATCCTTACCGTCACGTTTCAGGTCGGCAGGGTCCAGATCCTCAACCAGCAGCAGCTTCAGCCAGTCCAGCGCTTCGGAGGTGGAGGGCTTCTTCTTCAGCCCAGGCGTGTCGCGAATGTCATAGAACTGCGTCAGCGCCTCGTGCATCAGGGTTTTCTTGATGCCGGGGAAGTGCACATCGACGATGCGCGCCATGACGTCTGCCTCGGGGAACTGGATGTAGTGGAAGAAACAGCGGCGCAGGAACGCGTCGGGCAGTTCCTTCTCGTTGTTGGACGTGATGATGACAATGGGGCGATGTTTGGCCCGGATTGTCTGCCCCGTTTCGTAGACGTGGAATTCCATCCGGTCGAGTTCCTGCAACAAGTCGTTGGGAAATTCGATGTCGGCCTTGTCGATCTCGTCGATCAGCAGAACGACACGCTCCTCCGCCTCGAAGGCCTGCCACAGCATCCCCTTGCGGATGTAATTCGCGACGTCCTGTACGCGGGAATCGCCCAGCTGGCTGTCACGCAAGCGCGACACGGCATCGTATTCGTACAGGCCCTGCTGCGCCTTTGTCGTGGATTTCACCGTCCATTCCAGGATCGGCAACCCCAGCGCTCCGGCAATCTGACGCGCCAGTTCCGTCTTGCCGGTGCCCGGCTCACCCTTGACCAGCAGCGGGCGCTGCAATGCGATGGCTGCATTCACCGCGACCGTCAGATCGCCTGTGGCAACGTAGTCTTTCGTACCTTCGAATTTCACTTCCATACCCTTTCGTGCGTGTCTCGTACCTCCGTGGGAGAGAACGAAACCTGTCCAATTCGCGCGTGACATCGGCGGATTTACGCTTTATGCCCCGGACCTATAGAGGGATAGGGCGCATGTACATTGCCCTGCAAGGCAATGATCGTTCGCTTCGTTGAAAACGTAAGGTGATAACGATGAAAGCTGAAACGGTTCTGGATTCGGACTACAAACCGGCCGAGGACGAACCCTTCATGAACGACCGGCAGGTCGAGTATTTCCGCCGCAAGCTGCTCGATTGGAAATCTCAGTTGTTGTCCGACAGCAAGGACACGGTGACCGGAATGCAGGAAGGTACCCGAAACATTCCCGACGTGTCGGACCGCGCGAGCGAGGAAACCGATCGCGCGCTGGAATTGCGCACCCGTGATCGTCAACGCAAGCTGGTCTCCAAGATCGACTCGGCCCTGCGCCGAATCGAGGATGGCTCCTACGGCTATTGCGACGTGACCGGAGAGCCGATCAGCCTGAAACGGCTGGACGCGCGCCCCATCGCCACGTTGAGCCTTGAGGCGCAGGAGCGTCACGAGCGTAAGGAAAAGGTCTATCGTGACGACCGCTGAGAGGCATCGCGACGGGTGATCGAGGGGGGCGGTCCGCACAGGGCCGCCTTTTTGCGTTTGGGTCGCACCGGATATGGCCGGTGCGGGAAGGGGAGCTGACATGCAGATCGCAATCGTCGGAGCGGGTATCGCCGGGCTGGCTACCGCCGTGGCCTGCGCCCGTCGAGGCATGCAGGTTACGGTATTCGAGCGCGCCCCCGAACTGGGCGAGGTCGGTGCCGGCATCCAGATCGGCGCGAACGGCATGGCCGTGCTGACCGCCTTCGGCCTGGCGGATGCCGTGCGGCGGGTGGGGGTCAGCCCCTCCGCCGTGCAGATGCGCAGCGCGGATGCGACACCCCTGATGCGGATCGCAATGGGTGCGGATGCGGCGCGGCGCTGGGGCCACGTGCCGGTCAATCTGCACCGCGCGGATCTGATTGCGCTTCTGGCCGATGCCGCCCGCGCGGCCAAAGTGCAGCTGGTAACGGGTGTGGATGTCGGCGGTGCGCAGGCCACGGATGGCGTGCTGCATGTCGGCGGGCGAACGGAACGCTTCGATTTGATCGTCGGCGCAGACGGGGTTCGATCCGGCCTGCGAGCGCAGATAGCCGGGGTCAGCGAGCCGCGCTATACCGGCCACGCGGCCTGGCGCGCGCTGATCCCGCATGAGGGTACCGGCACAGTGACAAACCTGACCGTGGGCCGCGACCGGCATCTGGTGACCTATCCGATCCGGGGCGGCCGAATGCTCAACGTCGTGGCAGTGGTGAAACGGCGCGAATGGACCGGGGAGGGCTGGGCACAGGAGGACGACCCCGACAATTTGCGCGCAGCCTTCGCCAACTGGAACGACATGGCCGATGCGGTGCTGGCGCAGGTGCGCGAAACCTATCTGTGGGGATTGTTCGACCACGCTCCGTTGCAGAGCTGGTCACGGGGCAAGCTGGTGCTGGTCGGCGATGCCTGCCATCCGATGCTGCCGTTTCTGGCGCAGGGCGCCACGCAGGGTCTGGAAGATGCATGGGTGCTGGCTGAGACGCTGGCCGCGGGCGCCCCCGTATCCGCCTACGAGGCTGAGCGCAAACCGCGTGCGACGCGGGTACAACGGGCGGCGCGCGCGCAGGGGCGGCTCGACCATGTGGGCTTTCCCTGGCGGCCCTTCGTGCATCTGGGAATGCGGGGCGTGGGCGCGGTCGCGCCGGATTTCGCGGCGCGGCGCTTCGACTGGCTCTATGCGCATGACGTGACGCGGACGGCGATCCCGAACTGAGCTACCGGTACCGGGTTGTGGGACCGGGTTTCACTTTCCCCAAATATCCCCGCCGGAGGCATCAGTCAGAAATCCAGCGTTACCTTGATCGGCACGTGATCCGAAGGTTTCTCCCGGTCGCGCACATGGGCATCGATCTCGCATGATTGCAGGCGGTCGGCGCATTGCGGGCTGAGCAGGAAGTGGTCGATGCGAATGCCGTCGTTCCTTTGTCGTGCGCCGGCCTGATAATCCCAGAACGTGTAGGTTTGGGCCGCGCGGGTCTTGGCGCGTAAGGCGTCGGTCAGGCCGAGGTTCAGCAGGCGGCGATAGGCGTCGCGCGTTTGCGGCAGGAACAGCGCGTCATCGCGCCATGCGTCCGGGCGGGCCGCGTCCTCGGCCTGCGGGATCACGTTGTAATCGCCTGCCATCAGGAAAGGCTCCTCGGTGGCGAGCAGGTCACGGGCACGGGATTCAAGCCGGGCCATCCATGCCAGTTTGTAATCGTATTTCGGCCCCGGTGCCGGGTTGCCGTTGGGCAGGTACAGCCCGCAGATGCGCAGGCCGTTCACCGTCGCCTCGATATAGCGGGCCTGTTCGTCCGCCTCGTCTCCGGGCAGGCCGCGCATCACATCCTCCATCGGGGATTTCGACAGGATGGCGACGCCGTTGAAGCCCTTTTGTCCGTGGGTTTCGAGGTTGTAGCCCAGATCCTCGATCGGTTCGCGGGGGAAGCCCTCATCCACCGATTTGACCTCTTGCAGGACGACGACGTCGGGTTTTGCCTCCTCCAGCCATTGCAGCAGGGCGGGCAGGCGGGCCTTTACGCCGTTGATGTTGAAGCTTGCGACGATCATGGTCCGGCCCTCCGCTGAATGGGGTTCAGCTTTAAGACGCGGGGCGACGGTAGGGAAGGGGGATCAGACCAGATTGTCGGTCCCGCTGAGCCAGGCGCGGGCACGGTCATGTTCGTGCGACTGATAGATGCGGATGTCGAGAGCGGGGAATCGGTCAGCCTCACCTTTTGCCGCCTCGGCGATCCAGGCCTGATTTGTGACGACGGCCGCCTTGTCGATCTTGCCCAGCAGGCCTTCCACCTTGGGCAGGCGGTCGATCTCGGCGCGAATGGCGTCCGCGTCGGGCAGAGTGACGTCGGTCATGTCCGCCAGGCAGGTGACGTGTTTCAGCGGTTCGGCAAGCGTGATCAGCCGGTCGAGCGCGGCTTTCATCGCCTGCATCTCGACCCGACCGGAGGCCGTGATCTCAATGCGGTTGGACGCCTTCAGTTCCACGTTCAGCATGACAGGTCCCTACATCGAGAAAGACGTGCCGCAGCCGCAGCTGGACGTGGCATTCGGGTTCTCGATCACGAAACGTGCGCCGATCAGCTCCTGTGTGTAGTCGATCACCGCATTGGTCAGGAACGGCAGAGAGACGCTGTCCACGAAAACGCGCTGGCCGTCCTTTTCCAGCACCAGATCATCATCGGCGGGCTTGTCCTCCAACTTGATCTCGTACTGGAAGCCGGAACATCCGCCCCCCTCGACCGCGACGCGCAGCGCCTGCGGGGCGTCCGTGGCCTCATTGATCTCGGCCAGACGCGCAAAGGCGCGGTCCGAGACTTTCGGTGGCAAGGTCAGGTCCATCATTGCGTCCCTTCGGCTCTCATGCGATTCCCTTATCGAAATAGGCGCGGATATGTCGCCTCGCAAGGGAGAGGGATCATGCTGGCCCCCTATGCCACCATCGAACGCGAAAGCCGCGGTCGTTTGCACGCCGAGGACGGCAGCGCCCACCGCTCCGCCTTTCAACGGGATCGCGACCGGATCATCCACTGCTCGGCGTTTCGGCGGCTCAAACACAAGACGCAGGTTTTCGTGGAACATGAGGGTGATTATTTCCGCACCCGCCTGACCCATTCCATCGAGGTGGCGCAGGTGGCGCGCACGATCTCTCGCACCCTGGGTCTGAACGAGGATCTGGCCGAGGCGGTGGCGCTGGCTCACGATCTGGGCCACCCGCCGTTCGGCCATACCGGTGAGGATGCTTTGGCGGAGGTGATGGCCCCTTACGGCGGCTTCGATCACAATGCGCAGGCGCTGAAGATCGTGACCGATCTGGAACAGCACTACGCCGAATGGGACGGGCTGAATCTGACTTGGGAGACTCTCGAAGGCATCGCGAAGCATAACGGCCCGGTTTCGGTTCAGACGGACGGGGACGCGCTGCCCTTCGCGCTGGCCGAATATGATGCGCGTCACGATCTGGAACTGGACAGCCACGCCGGGGCGGAGGCGCAGGTCGCGGCGCTGGCCGACGATATCGCCTATAACAATCACGATCTGCATGACGGATTGCGCGCGGGGTTGTTCACTGCCGAGGATATCATTCGGCTGCCCATAATTGGCAGATGCTTTGCGCAGGTGGATCGCCTGTGGCCCGGTCTGGATGCGGACCGGCGGCGGCACGAGGCGCTGCGCCGGGTGTTCGGGGTAATGGTCGAGGATGTCTTGCAGGAAAGCCGGCGTTTGCTGAGGGAGGCACAGCCCGGATCGGCGGCGGAGGTTCGCGCGCTGGGCGCGCCGGTGATCCGGTTTTCACCCGCGATGTGGGCCGATCTGAAGGTGATCCGGGCCTTTCTGTTCGCCAACATGTATCGTCACTGGACCGTGCGGCGGATGCGGCGCAAGGCAGCGCGGGTCGTGCGTGAGTTGTTCGAGGATTTCATGGCAGACCCGGGTATGTTGCCGCAGGACTGGTCCGTGGCGGCACTGGAGGCGCGATCCGACACCTTGCGCGCGCGGATCGTGGCGGATTACATCGCCGGCATGACGGACCGCTTCGCCATCGAGGAACACCGGGCCCTGCGTGGAGAGATGAAGCGGGGATAGCCGTTTGCGTTGACCTCCCATATGCCCGTGCTAAACCGCGCAGGTACAAGGAGAGATGCGATGAACCTGTTTGCCGAGATCAAGACGCTGGTGCTGGAAACGCTTGGGGCCATGGCTGCCGAGGGTGTGCTGCCGGAAGGTCTCGACTTGCGAAACGTCTCGGTCGAGCCGCCGCGCGATCCCTCGCATGGCGACATGGCGACCAATGCCGCGATGGTCCTGGCGAAACCGGCGAAGATGAACCCGCGCGCAATCGCGGACGGGCTGTCGGCACGGCTGGCAACAGACGGCCGCATCGCCTCGGTCGAGGTGGCGGGACCGGGCTTCCTAAACCTGCGTCTGGCGGCAGGGCAGTGGCAGCGGGTCATCCCCTCGGTCATCGCGGCAGGCACCGATTTCGGACGCTCGGACATGGGCGGGGGGGAGAAGGTGAACATCGAGTTCGTCTCCGCCAATCCAACGGGGCCGCTGCATGTCGGTCATACGCGCGGGGCGGTGTTCGGCGATGCGCTGGCCAGCCTGCTGGACTTTGCAGGTTACGACGTTACCCGCGAATATTACATCAACGATGGTGGCGGGCAGGTCGATGTGCTGGCCCGCTCGGTTTACCTGCGGTATCTGGAGGCGCACGGGCAGAAGGTCGCCTTTCCCGATGGGACCTATCCCGGCGATTACCTGATCGCGGTGGGGCAGGCACTGAAGGACCGCGTCGGCGACGCCTATGTGGATCAGCCCGAGGACGTCTGGTTGCAGGACGTGCGGCTGTACTCGACGGATGCACTGCTCAATCTGATCAAGGCTGACCTCGCGGCGCTGGGCGTCACGATGGACCACTGGTTCAGCGAAAAATCGCTCTACGGCACAGGCCGGATCGAGGATGCGCTGAAGGCGCTTGACGACAAGGGGTTGATCTATCAGGGCACGCTGGAACCGCCCAAGGGCAAGCTGCCCGAGGATTGGGAGGCGCGTGAGCAGACCCTGTTCCGCTCCACCGCGCATGGCGATGACGTGGACCGTCCGGTGCGCAAATCCGACGGGGCGTGGACCTATTTTGCGCCCGACATCGCCTATCACTACGACAAGATCGAGCGCGGCTATGACCAGCTGATCGACGTGTTCGGCGCGGATCATGGCGGCTACGTCAAGCGGATGAAGGCCGCAGTCTCCGCCCTGTCCGATGGCAAGGTGCCGCTGGACGTGAAGCTGTGCCAACTGGTCAAGCTCTACAAGAACGGGGAGCCGTTCAAGATGTCCAAGCGGGCCGGCACCTTCGTCTTGCTGCGCGATGTTGTGGATGAGGTCGGACGCGACGTGACCCGCTTCATGATGCTGACGCGCAAGAACGACGCGCCGCTGGATTTCGATTTCGACAAGGCCCTGGAACAGTCCAAGGACAATCCGGTATTCTACGTCCAGTACGCCTATGCCCGCGTGAATTCCGTCATGGGCAAGGCGGAGATCGCGACGGATGACGCGACATTGGCTAAGACGGACCTGTCCGCCCTGACGCATGAGGCGGAACTGGCGTTGGTCGGAAAGATCGCGGAATGGCCGCGCTTGCTGGAAACGGCGGCGCGCACTCATGAGCCGCACCGGATCGCGTTCTACCTTTATGATCTGGCATCCGATTTCCACGCGCTGTGGAACCGGGGCAATGACGCACCCGAATTGCGTTTCCTGCAGGATGACGCAGCCGCGACCGCGCCGCGACTGGCCCTGATCCGGGCCTGTCAGCTTGTGATCGGCGCTGGACTTGGTATCCTCGGCGTTACCCCGATGAACGAGATGCGCTGAGCGCACGAAGCAGAGAATTCGCGCCCCGTTCGGCGCTGGGTTTTGGGGTTGGAGCAGGGCTGCGCACCAGATAGGGTGTGGGCAGAGGATCGAGTATGCGCAAACAGGCATCTGACGGCACGGAATCGACCGGACTATGGGGGCGCATCGGCCGCGGGGTCGCGGCGCTCGTCTCGCTGGCGCTGGTTGTCGGGCTCGGCATGTGGGTATGGCGTATCGGCACGCAGGACGTGACGCAGGTTCCCGTGATTCTGGCGCAGAACGGTCCGATGCGTGTGCAGCCGGAGGACCCGGGCGGCACGCAGGCCCCCCATCAGGGGTTGGAGGTCAACGACGTGGTCGCGGGTGGTGGCACCCCGCTGATCCGCGATGAGGTCACCCTCGCCCCCGCGCCCATGGACCCCGGTGAGCCTGAGGTCGAGACCGACACGCCCGAGGAGCAGGAGGAGCCCGCGACCGAGGATGTCGCCGCAGCCCCCGGTTCGCGCCTGTCGCCCGTGACCAGCCTGAACCCGCGCGCCCGGCCCGACGACCTGTCCACCGTGGTGACGGAGGCGCCCCCGGCCCAGCCCGTCGAAATCGAGGACAGCGCCATTCCGCAAGGCGCGCACATGATCCAGCTCGGCGCATTTGACAGCGAACAGGTCGCGCTGCTGCAATGGGCGGGCCTGATCGACGCTCAGCCCGATCTGCTGGAAGGCAAGCAACGCTATATCGAACAGACGACCTCCGGCGGGCGGACCCTGTTTCGCCTGCGCGCGGTCGGCTATGGCTCCGCTACGGAAACGCGGGCGGCCTGTGCCGCGCTCGCGGCCCGCGGGTTGCAGTGCATTCCGGTGCAGAAGCGATGACCACAGCTTTCATCATGGGCGTATCCGGCCCGGTTTTGACTGCGTGGGAGCGGGATTTCATTCGTGAGGCTCAGCCTTGGGGCTTTATCCTGTTCGATCGCAATCTGACGGATGCCGATCAGATCAGGGCACTGAACGCGGACTTGCGACAGGCAGTCGGGACGGATGCGCCGATCCTGATCGATCAGGAGGGTGGTCGCGTGCAGCGATTGCGCCCCCCCCTGGCCGAGGAACGGATGCCGCCGCTGGATTTCATGCGGCTGCCTGCGGGAAAGCGTGCGCAGGCCATGGCCCTGCGCTATCGCCATATCGCATACGAGTTGCACGATCTGGGGATCGACGTGAATTGCGCCCCGATGCTGGATGTGCCGGAGGACGAAACGCATCCGTTTCTGATGAACCGTTGCTACAGTCGTGATCCGGGCGAAATAGCTGAAATCGGTCGCGCGGTCATGCAGGCGCACCTTGCGGGTGGCGTCCTGCCCATCGCCAAGCATATTCCCGGCCATGGGCGCGGCACCGTGGACAGTCATTTCGGCCTGCCCGTTGTCGAGGCGGATCTGGATGAACTGCAACGGGATTTCGCGCCCTTCGCGGCCCTGTCCGACATCAGGATGGCGATGATCGCGCATGTCGTCTACACCGCGCTGGACGCGCAGGCCTGCGCCACCCTCAGCCCGGTGGTGGTGCGCTATATCCGCGATGTTCTAGGCTTCGGCGGCTTGCTGATGACCGACGATCTGTCGATGCACGCGCTGGGCGGCTCGTTCGAAAACCGGGTGCGCGGATCGCTGGACGCAGGGTGCGACATGATCCTGCATTGCAATGGCGACCCGGCGGAAATGGTGGAGATCGCAGCCGCCGTCCCCGTTTTGAGCGGCCCCGCCGCCGCGCGGGCTGAGGCTGCCTTGGCGGAACGTCGCCCTCCCGAACCATTCGACGCGCAGGCGGCTTCTATCGCCCTGGCCGCGCTGGAAGCGGAGGCGCGCGATGCCTGACGACCTGCTGATCCGCGACCGCAACGAACGGTTGGCAGCCGAGGCATTGGTCGTGGATGTGGGCGGGTACGAGGGGCCGCTGGATGTGCTGCTGACGTTGAGCAGGACACAAAAGGTGGACCTGCGGCGCATCTCGATGGTGGAGCTTGCGGATCAGTATCTCTGCTTCGTGGACCTCGCCAAGGAATTGCGGATCGAACTGGCGGCGGATTATCTGGTGATGGCGGCCTGGCTTGCCTTTCTCAAATCGCGCTTGCTGCTGCCGCCGGACCCGACCGAGGACGGCCCGAGTGGTGAGGAGCTGGCCGCGCATCTGGCCTATCAGCTGGAGCGGCTGGAGGCGATGCGAAACGCGGCGGCAAAGCTGATGGCGCGCGACCGGCTGGGCCGCGATTTTCTGGCGCGCGGGCAGACGGAGGATGTCACCATGAAGCGGCGCATCGTCTATGATGCCAGCCTCGTGGAACTGCTGCGCGCCTATGCCGGTGTGAAAACACGTGAGGATTTTCAGCCGCTGCACTATCAGCGCGACGCGATCTACACGATGGAACAGGCGCTGGAGCGGATGAAAGGACTGATCGGCGCGGTTCTGGACTGGTCCGATCTGGAGGAGTACCTGCCCGAGGCATGGCGGTTGGACCCGAAGAAACGCCGCTCGGCCCTGGCATCGACCTTCGCCGCGTCGCTGGAGATGGTGAAGGCGGGAACCGTGGATATGCGGCAGGCCGAAACCTTCGGCCGGATCGAGTTGAGGGCGCGGGCATGAGCACCGAAACTCTCTTCGAGGCACCGCCGATGGCGGAGCAGGAGCGCATGGTGGAGGCGATCCTGTTCGCGTCCTCCGAACCGCTCGACACGCGCGCGCTGGCCGCCCGGTTGCCACATGGATGCGACGTAGCGCAGGCGCTGGCGCTGTTGCAGAAACGATATGCGGGGCGTGGCGTGCATCTGCTGCGATCGGGCGACAACTGGGCGTTCCGCACCGCTGCGGACCTGTCGTTCCTGATGCAGAAGGAAGTGGTCGAGACGCGAAAGCTGAGCCGCGCTGCCATCGAGACATTGGCAATCGTGGCCTATCACCAGCCGGTAACGCGCGCCGAGATCGAGGAAATTCGCGGCGTCTCCGTCTCACGCGGGACGGTGGATTTGCTGATGGAACTGGATTGGATCCGGCTGGGACGCCGCCGACAGACGCCGGGCCGGCCCGTCACGTTTACCACAACGCCGGGATTTCTAGCGCATTTCGGCCTTGAAACGGCCCGTGATCTGCCCGATCTGAAGGAATTGCGCGCGGCGGGGTTGCTCGACAATCGCCCGCCACCCGGCACTTCGGTGGAGCGGGAGGTGGACGACGACCACGATCAGGACGATATGTTCGAGTAGGTTTATGGAAGAGGTTCGGCAATGAACATGAATTCGATTATCAACATGGTGATGCGTCAGGTGATGCGCCGGGGCGTGAACTCCGCCTTCAAGAAATCCGATCAACTGCTGTCGCGCACCCGGCAACGCCCCGACCCATTGGCGGATCGGGAGCGGGCCTTGCAGGAGCGTGAGGATGCCCTCGCCCAGATGGATCGTGAGGATGCCCTGCGCCAGCGCGAGGAAGAGATCGCGCGGCGAGAGGCCGAATTGCGCAATCGTTGAACGGGACCCGTCAGATTAGCAGCCGAAGCCGCGTGCTGAGGGCTGCGTCTCCGACGGGGATATTTCGAGAAAGTAAAATCTAGAGTTTGAAGTGCTTCGCCAGCTTCAGACCCTGACCCTGATAGTTTGAATTCATGTCGGCACCGTAGAGTTTCTCGGGCCGCTGCTGCATCTTCTCATAGACCAGACGCCCGACGATCTGCCCGTGTTCCAGAGCGAACGGGGCCTCGTGGCACCGAACCTCCAATACCCCGCGTGAACCTGCGCCGCCGGCATCGGTATTGCCGAATCCTGGGTCGAAGAAGCCCGCGTAGTGCACGCGGAATTCCCCAACCATGGCGAGGTAGGGCGCCATTTCGGCGGCATATTCCGGCGGCACGTGCACCGCCTCACGGCTGACGAGGATGTAGAACGCGCCGGGGTCCAGGATGATATGGCCGTCCGTGGCGTGCACCTCCTCCCAGAACGCATCGACCGGGTAGTGATTCAGGCGATCGAGGTCGATCAGAGCTGTGTGAGGCTTCGCCCGATAGCCCACCGGCCCCTCAAGGCTGAGATCGACGGAGAAGCCAAGCCCGCCGTCGATATGGGCTGGTCCATCGACCAGCCGTGTGGAGGCGTGCAGAACCCTCAGGGCATCGTCGTCGAGCATGGCCTGGCCCTGGCGAAACCTGATCTGGTTCAGACGCAGGCCGGGCCGTACCAGCACGGAGAATGAGCGGGGGCTGATCTCCGCCCATAACGGCCCGGTATACCCGGCGTCGATCCGGTCGAACTCCTCCCCCTGATCGGTGATCAGGCGGGTGAACAGGTCCAGACGGCCGGTGGAGCTTTTGGCATTGGCCACCGCGTCGATTTCCGGGGGCAGGGCGAGGCTCTCCATCAGGGGCACCAGATAGACGCAGCCCTTTTCCAGCACAGCGCCGTTTTCCAGCGCTATGTCGTGCATGGCGAAATCGGCCAGACGCTCGGTCACGGTGGCGGTTCCCGGCAGGAACGAGGCGCGCACCCGGTGCGCCACTGTTCCCAGCCGCAGATCGAGGCTGGCGGGCTGAATCTGCTCCATCGGGATCGGTTGGGTCGCGGTGATCGCATTTGCCGCGATCAGCCGGGATATCGCCTGCGAAGGCAGCACACCCACGGCATCGTTGATCGGGGTGGCGTTCATCGGGCTGGCGTCGGTCGTCACGGGCCGGGTCATACGGGTAGCCTCGCAAGCGAAACGCCGGGGCTGGGGGCACCGGCGTTCAAAAAATCAATTGGTCGGGCTAGCAGGACTCGAACCTGCGACCTTCCGTCCCCCAGACGGACGCGCTACCAGGCTGCGCTATAGCCCGACCGTGGGCGAGGTATTGCCTCAAACGGCGGGCGGCTTCAAGCGCGTTTTCTATCATTCTTCGGTATTGGGGGCAGGATGAGTGTCCATCCGCTGTCGAAGGTTTTCCAGACGGGTCAGGATCGAGCGCATCGCGGCGGCGCGGGCGGGATCGGACGGTTTTGATTCAGTCGGCGTGGCGGGCATGTCATCCTCCTGTTCGGCCAGCCCCTCGACCGGCACGTCGTTCCACAGATCGGGTTCCTCCACCACGTCATCGGCATCAGGGCTGGCGTCGGGGGTTCCGTAGCGTTTTGACAGGGATTTCACTCCTTGTTCGCGCAGCATTTTCTGAACGCCGCGAATGGTCATGCCCTGCGTATAGAGCAGCTCGCGAATCGCGATGAGGAGCTGGACGTCCTCGGGGCGGTAGTAGCGACGTCCGCCGCCCCGCTTGACGGGTTTGATCTGGGTGAACTTGCTTTCCCAGAATCGCAGGACATGCGCGGGGACGGCGACCGTCTCCGACACTTCGGAGATCGTCCTGAAGGCCTGCGATGATTTTTCCATATGCCCTGCGGCGACCTCAGGCCTTGTTGCCTGCGTCCACCCTGTCCTTCATGAGGTGAGAGGGGCGGAAGGTCAGCACGCGGCGCGGGTCGATCGGGACCTCCTCACCGGTCTTGGGGTTCCTGCCGATGCGGGCGGTCTTGTCCCGGACGGAAAAGGTGCCGAAGGACGAAATCTTGACCTGCTGGCCGCTGACCAGTGCGTCAGACATGTGTTTGAGCACGTCCTCAACCAGTTGAGCGGATTCATTGCGGCTCAACCCGACCTCACGATAGACAGCCTCGCTGAGGTCCATACGTGTCAATGTCTTCTCGCCCATGGGGAATCCTTCGTAATCCGCGAAACGTTCCGGAAAGCGTATTGGGATTCACGAAAGAGAGTCAATATCAGGGGTTTGCAAGACGATGCGAAAGCGGCGCTTTACCAGCGCATCAGCGCGGCACCCCATGCCAGGCCGCCGCCGATCGCCTCCATCAAAATCAGGTCGCCAGACTTGATTCGGCCATCCGCGCGCGCGACGGACATGGCCATAGGTATCGAGGCGGCCGACGTGTTTCCGTGATCCTGGACCGTCACCACGATCCGATCGATAGGCAACGACATCTTGTTTGCGACAGCCGAGATGATGCGCAGATTGGCCTGATGCGGCACCACGTAGGATACGTCGTCGGGCGATACGCCGGCCTTTTCCATCGCTGTGTTGCCAGCTGCCGAGAGTTTGCCGACCGCGTGCTTGAAGACCTCGGGTCCCTGCATCCGCAACACGCCTATCGTCCCGGTGGATGAGACGCCGCCATCGACATAGAGCAGGTGGTTGTACTTTCCGTCGGAGTGCAGGTCGGTGCTGAGGATGCCGGCATCCGCGCTGGTTCCGTCACCCTCACGCGCTTCGAGAATCACGGCTCCCGCGCCGTCCCCGAACAGGACGCAAGTTCCCCGGTCGGTCCAGTCGAGAATGCGGGAGAAGGTTTCCGCCCCGATCACCATGATCCGTTTGGCCTGCCCGGCCTTGATCATCGCGTCCGCATTGGCGAGCGCATAGATGAAGCCCGCGCAAACCGCCTGCATGTCGAAGGCGAATCCGCCAGCGCCGATGGCATGCTGGACGCGCGTGGCGGTAGAGGGGAATGTCTGGTCGGGCGTCGCTGTGGCCAGGACGATGGCGTCGATGTCGGACCCCTGCAGCCCGGCATCGTTCAACGCGGCCCGTGCGGCCTCGATCGCGAGATCGGAGGTTTTCTGATCATCGGCGGCGAAGTGGCGGCGCTCGATGCCTGTGCGGGCGCGAATCCACTCATCCGTGGTGTCCAAGGTCGCCTCGAACTCCGCGTTCGAAACGACACGTTCTGGCAGATAGTGGCCGCAACCGACGGGAACCGCACGTAATATTGTCATTCGTTGGGCTCCGCTGCCTTCGCCACTCGCTCCGCGACCTTTTGGGTGAAGCCGTTCTGGGCCAGCCGGAAAGCCAGCTTGATCGCCGCAGAGACGCCCGTCGCGTCCGCGCCGCCGTGGGATTTTACCACGGCGCCGTTTAGGCCGAGGAACACCCCGCCATTCCGGCGGCGCGGGTCCAGGCGTTTTTGCAGTCGGCGCAGCGAGGTCAGGGCGAACAGGGCACCGATGCGGCTGAAGACTGAATGCCCCATCGCCTCACGCAGGAAGCTGTGAATCAGGGTTGCCGTGCCCTCGGCCGTTTTCAGAGCCACGTTGCCGGTAAAACCGTCGGTCACGATGACATCCACCTCACCCGTGCCGATGTCGCTGCCTTCGGCAAAACCGACGAAGCGCATACCACTGTCCGGTTCGGCGGCAAGGGATTCGAGCAGGGTCGCGGCCTCATGCAAGGCCGCACGGCCCTTGTGCTCCTCCGTCCCGACATTCAAAAGCCCGACGCGCGGCTGGTCGAGGTTGAGATCGAGGCGGGCATATTCCGTCCCCATGATTGCGTATTGGACCAGATCGCGTGCCTCCGCCCGGATGTCGGCACCCACGTCCAGCACGACGGTATGACCCGTCTTGCCGCGCGACGGCCACAGGACCGCGATTGCGGGGCGGTCCACGCCAGGTGCACGCCGCAACCGCAGCATGGAAATCGCCATCAGCGCGCCGGTATTGCCACAGGACACAGCGACGGTCGCATCGCCCTTTTCCACCGTCTGGAGCGTACCCCACATGGAACTGTCCTTGCCCGAGCGCATGGCGCGGGAGGGTTTCTCCGTCATGGAGATGACATCATCACAGTGTCTGATCTCGACAATACCGTCGAGGGCCTGCTGTTTTTCGATGAGGGGGCGAAGCTCCGCCTCGTCACCATGGACGATATAGCGGATTTCATCATTCTTGCTGGCGGAGATTACCATCCCACCAACAATGGCTGCCGGGCCGCTGTCGCCGCCCATGGCATCAATCGAGATTACGATATCGCGGGCCATAGTTCTGGTCTGCCTCCCATGGGTGCGGTCTGACCGCACCCCGTTTGACTACCAGCTAACTTACGCGGCGTCTTCGTCCAGATCGATTTCGTCAGCAAGTGCCACGACTTCACGATCTGCATAGTGACCGCAGGAGGGGCACACGTGGTGGGGGCGACGCAGTTCGCCGCAATTGCCGCACTCGTTCGGGTTGGATGCAACCAGCGCATCGTGGGAACGACGCATGCCGCGCTTGGAGCGCGTGATCTTGCTCTTTGGAACTGCCATGACTAACCTCGGTCGTTTTCGCGGGTCTCGCGTGACCCTGATATGTTTCGTGGCGCCCGGAGGGATTATCGCGCCGCGACTCCACCCGTAAAACGTCTCTTGAATGAGAGCGGCAAAATACGCATCACGCGCAGCGGTGCAAGGGGAATCTTACGACTTGTCCGAGAGTTTCTCCTTCAACGCTGCCAAAGCGGCAAACGGCTTCTCCTTCTCGGGGTCGTCATCGGCTGTATTGGTGATGTGATCGCCGGTTCCCACGCCCTTCGCCTTGGGGTAGGCGGGCAGGGCCAGGGCGGCGGCCTCCGTCGCGACCAGACCCACGTCCAGCGTGCGGGTCAGCGGTTCCAGCGCGTCCTCCTCGTCGCTGTCCAGGTCGATGTTTTCGGGGTCGATATCGGGGGAATAGACCCGCTCGACCTTCTCATCCAATCTGGTTTTGACCGGGGCGAGTGTTACGACGCAGCTTTGCACGACGGTGCCGCGCAGGCGGCCGTTCAGGCGCAGACCGTCGTGCCCCTCTCGTTCGATCATGCCCGAGAAACTCAGCTCATCGACCGATATCGCGCCGAACAGGTCCGCCAGGGCGGCGCGCTCCTCCTCCGTCGCGGTCTCATCAAAGCTGTGCTGTCCGTCGCGGATCAACCGTTGAGTGGCGAGCGGGCGGGGAAACTCGATCCTGGTTCCCCGGTGCGGTGCGTTAGCCATGTGATCGCTCCTGTCATCTGTTCTGCTTGCCCTGCGAAGATGCGCAGGTTAGCAACGTTTGGAAATAGCCTGACGCCCGTGGGAGGCCAACCTTATGATCCGTATTTCCGATTTTAACGTGCCCGGCCTCAACTTGGTGGGGGTGGCGCTGGCCGCAGCCCTGGTTCTGGGGGCCTGTGCACCGCGATTTCAGAGCCATGGCTACGCCCCGCCCGATGTCGAGCTGGACCGCATCGTTGTCGGACAGGACACCAAGCGCACCGTCGGCACCGCGTTGGGGCGTCCTGGGGATACCGGGATCCTGACCGACGACGCCTGGTATTACGTCGCGACCAATACCGAGACCTATCTGTATCGCGCCAAGGAAGTGACCGAACGTCGCGTGGTCGCCGTGCAGTTCGACGACGATCAGATCGTGCGCGATGTTTCCGTCTACGGCATTCAGGACGGGCGGCCGGTCGAGCTGGTATCGCGCACGACCGAGACGTTCGGCAACGAGCTGTCCGTGGTTCAGCAGATTCTGGGTAACGTCTTCAATCCGGGGAACCTGATCGGCGAGTGAGACCGATCAGTCCCGGCGCACGTTACCGGCGCGCATTAAGGGTCCGGGCGCGTTAAAGGTCAGCTTTCCTTCGTCTCGCCTCCGTCGGGCTCGAAGGTCAGCGCCACGCCGTTCATGCAATAGCGCAGGCCCGTCGGCTGCGGTCCGTCGGGAAAGACATGGCCCAGATGACCGTCGCATCGTGCGCAGACGACCTCCGTCCGGCGCATAAAGAAACTGCTGTCGTTATGTTCCTCTACCGCGTCTTCGGTCGCGGGGCGCACGAAGCTGGGCCAGCCGGTGCCGCTCTCGAACTTGTCGGCCTGCGTAAACAGGGGCTGGCCGCACCCGCGACAGTAGAACGTGCCGGGCTGTTTGGGAAAATCGTCATGTGTTCCCGCACGTTCCGTCCCCTTTTTGCGCAATACCTTGTATTCCAGCGCGTCCAGCTCCTCGCGCCACTGGGCCTCGGACTTTGTGAACTTTTCTTTCATGATCGACCTTTTCCTTGCAATGCGGGGCGGGCCCGCCAGTTTTGCTATACATAGGTCATGTATCGCGGGAGACACCCCATGAAGGTCTTCAGGAAAGGTCGCTATCGCGTGAGGTTCTCGCAGGATGTGGCGGATGTCTCTGCGGCACAGCGCCTGCGCTCCAGAACCTTTCGTGGTGAGCAAAGCGGCGTCGATGCCGATGATTTCGACAGGTCGTGCACTCATGTCCTGATCGAGGAGGAGCGCACCGACACCCTTGTCTGTTGCTATCGCCTGATGTCCTTCGCCACGGGGGGCGACATCCAGACCAGCTATTCCGCGCAATATTACGGGTTGGAGGCGCTGAGCGTCTATCCCGGCGCAATGGTGGAGATGGGCCGATTCTGCATCGCTCCGTCCCATAGGGACCCCGATATCCTGCGCATCGCCTGGGGGGCGATGGTGCGATATGTCGACGATCACGATGTGGAAATGTTGTTCGGCTGCTCATCGTTTCCCGGTGTGCAGGAGGAGGCCTACATGGATGCGTTCGACCTGCTGAGGGAGCGGCACCTTGCGCCCAAGCGTTGGTTGCCCCGGGTCAAGGCACCGCGCATCTTCCCCTTTGGTCAGCGGTTGAAGAAGCCGGATCTCAAGAAGGCGATGAAGGGGATGCCGCCGCTCTTGCGGACCTATCTTCTGATGGGGGGGTGGGTGTCGGATCATGCGGTGGTGGATGACGACATGAACACGCTGCACGTCTTCACCGGGTTGGAGATCAAGGGCATTCCGCCCATGCGACAAAAGCTGCTGCGCGCAAGCGCGCTGTAAAATCGGGCCGCGCGGATTCGGAAAAGTGCGAGGGAGCATCTCCTTGGGATGGACCGGATGCCGTCGTGGCCCTAACCTCCACCAGCAAAGCGGAGGGGCATATGAGCATCGAGATCGACCCGGACTGGTTCGTGGATGAGGCGATTACCGAGGAAACCCGCGCCTTCGTCGCGCGATTTGTGGAGCAGGTGTCGAACCTGCCCCCCACCCACACGATCCCACCCGAGGTGACGCGCAAGGCCCGCGACGATGGGCGCGGGGTCTTTCCCTCCGCCGGTCCCGACGATGGCTCCCACTGGCACGAATTCGAAAACGGGCGGTTGCGCATTTCGCCCGGGATTCCGGGGCGGGGGGTGTATCTGCACGTGCATGGCGGCGGCTGGACGCTGGGGCGGCCCGCGCATTACGATCGCCTGAACCAGGCGATTGCCGCAAAGACCGGTCTGACGGTCGCATCGGTCGAATACCGTCTGGCCCCCGAACATCCCTGGCCCGCCTGTCTGGAGGATTGCCGGTCGGCAGCAGTGCATCTGATCGGTCAGAAACCGTTTGGTGAAGGCCCCCTGTTCATCGGCGGCGAATCCGCCGGTGGCCATCTGGCCGCGCTGCTGGGGCTGGAATTGCGCGGCATGGTCGCGGGGCTGTGCCTGAACTATGGTATCTACGATCTGGATTTGACGCCCTCTGCCGCGCAGTGGGGCAGCCGGTCGCTGGTGCTGTCCACCCCGACGATCCAGTGGTTCGTCGGCAATCTGGCAATGAACGCCGAGGCGCGCCGCGCCGCGTCGCCGCTTCATGCCGATCTGGCCGGATTGCCGGCCGCATTGTTTCAGGTCGGCACGTTTGATCCGCTGAAGGACGACACGCTTATGATGGCCGCACGCTGGGCCGGGGCGGGGAACGAGACGGACCTGGCGGTCTATCCCGGCGGTATCCATGTGCTCGACGCCTTCGACATCGAGATTGCGGCACAGTTTCATGCGCGGCAGGCGGCGTTCCTCAACCGGGTGTTGGGGTAAGGGCCGCTTCGCTCAGACTGAGCAACTTGCGCAACCCGCGTCCGTGCTGCCCCCGGCGGGCGAGCAAAAGGCGGCGTGTCGCGGGGCGCGATGACCGTTTGATTTCCGCCAGCAGAATATTGGTCAGGATGAACAGCTCCGTCATCGGTTCGGCACTGATCGCGCGGCCATAGGCCTCATCGAATGGCTGCGTCACGTATAACGGCAGCCCGATGCGATTGACCGGGCCCGGATCGCGCACCGACAGCGCATAGATGGCGGCACGGGTGAGGAACTGCGCGGCGTCCACGCTGGCGGGGCGAAAGCGGGTGTTGCGAAAGTCGATGGCGCAGGTGCGCCCATCTGCGAGCATCACGTTGTCTGGCTTGTAATCGTTGTGAAACTTGACCTGACGCACGGGAAGGCCGGTCAGTTCCCGCGCCAGCCGTGCGATCTCAACCCCCATGGCCGGTGGGGCGTCAACTGTGGCGACCTTCACCCGCCCGGTGAAGTCGTGCGCGGCATCGGGCCGCTCCACCAGATCGTGAAGAGTGGTGAGCCAGATCGCCGCAGCCCGGATCGCCGCGTCGCTGGAGGTGGAATCGGCGCGGATCAGATCTGCGGCCGTTTGCCCCCGAACCTGTTCGCTGATGACCAGACCTGCCTGCTCGACATGGGCGATCAGGGCGGGCACGGCACCGGCGGGCAGGCGTTCGGTCAGCAGCTCATGCGCGGCGGCAACCCCCTCCGGTCGTTGGTCGAGCGATTGCGGGCCAAAAAAGCTGGCCACCACAGGGCCGCGCGCACTGTCGAGCGCAAGAACCGTCTTTGCCGGTTTGGCGCGCAGCAGGCGTACATTGTCGAAGGGCAATCCTTCGGGCCAAGCCTGTTCCAGCCGGGCGAGGTGGGCGCGACGCGTGCGGGTCTGGCGGATCATCCGCCGGTATGGCTCATATGGCGGCCCATCTCGCCAGAGACAGTTTGACGGGAATAGTCGAAATCGTGCCCCTTGGGCTTGCGCGCGATGGCGCGGCGGATGGCGTCGTGCAGGGGGGCGTCGTCGTCCGAGGCGCGCAGCACCTTGCGCAGATCGGCGTCGTCGTCCTGCCCCAGACACATGTAGAGCTGACCCGTGCAGGTCAGCCGCACCCGGTTGCAGCTTTCGCAGAAATTATGGCTGAGCGGCGTGATAAAGCCGATGCGCCCGCCGGTTTCCTCCGCCCGCATGTAACGGGCCGGACCGCCGGTGTTCAGCGGAATGTCCGTCAGGGTGAACTGTTCGGCCAGTGTCGCGCGCACATCGTCCAGGGACCAGTATTCGTCCAGCCGTTCGATATCGTCGCCCATCGGCATCACCTCGATGAAGGTCATGTCCAGCCCGCGGGCGTGACACCAGCGGACCATGTCCACGGCCTCATCATCGTTGATGCCCTTGAGCGCGACGGCGTTGATCTTGACCTTCAGCCCAGCCTCCAACGCCGCATCTATGCCGTCCATGACCTGCGCGAAACGGCCCCAGCGGGTGACGGCGGCGAACTTCTTCTCATCCAGCGTGTCGAGCGAGACGTTGACCCGCCGCACGCCCGCATCGAACAGCGGTTGCGCGAAGCGGCGCAGTTGCGAACCGTTCGTGGTCAGCGTCAGCTCATGCAGCGCGCCGGAGTCCAGATGCCGCGACATGCCCTCGAAAAACGACATGATTCCGCGCCGCACCAGCGGCTCCCCCCCGGTCACGCGCAGCTTCTTGACGCCCAGATCGACGAAGGACGTGCACAGACGGTCCAGCTCCTCAAGGCTCAGCAATTCCGCCTTGGGCAGGAAGGTCATATGCTCCGACATGCAATAGGTGCAGCGGAAATCGCAGCGGTCCGTGACGCTGACGCGCAGGTAGTCGATGGTTCGCGCGAAGGGGTCGATCAAGGGGGCGTTTTGTGTGTTCATGTGCCCAAGACTATGCATGGCCGACCTCTCTTGCAAGCTGGACGAAGGCGCTGTTGTGTAGGGGCAGGAGGGTTGCGGATGCTGCGTAAATGGATCGTACCGGCGCTGGCGGGCACAGTGATCGGATGCGCGCCCGTCGCGCCTGTTGGATCGACGGTGGAGCAGGTGCTGGGCCCGGCGGTGGAGGAATCGCGCCCGTCCCCGGTTACCGCGCGACTGATCGGATCGACCCTAGCGGAGGTATCGACGGAGGGTTCGGGAAAATGGCTTGCCATGGCAACGGTGGACCGGCGCGTTCCCGGCTGGATCACCGATCAGGAAACCGGGGTCAGCACGCAGGTCGAACTGCGCCCCTTGCAGGGCGACGGGATCGACCGCATCTCGCTCGACGCTTTGCGGGCCCTGGGCATCGAAGAGGCCCGTCTGGTGATCGGCGATGTCTATTACGATGTTTCCGCCCTCAGGTTATCTGATTGAACTGAAAAGGATTTTTAACATGATACTCTACGGACGCGATATGTCGCCCTTTGCCCGCCGCGTCGCGATCTGGTGCGCCTTGCAGGATCGCACGATCGAGCGGCGACAGATACAGGTCGCAGGGCCTGAGTGGGAGGAGGTCAAGGCCGTCAATCCGCTGGGCCGGGTGCCTGCGCTGGTCCTCGACGACGGGGAGGTGCTGGTGGAGACTTGGGCCATCACCGATTATCTGGAGGAAACCGCGCCCGAGGATCGGCGCCTGATCCCGGCCAGCGGTGCCGCCCGGCGGTCGATGTTGCAGGACATCGCCTATGCCACCTCAACCGGGGAGAAGATCGTCGCGCTGGTCTATGACAAGCTGCGCCGCCCCGTCGAGTTTCACTATCCCGCCTGGATCGAACGGCTGGAGGGGCAGATCATCGCGGGCTTGCGCGCGATGGAAGGTCGCGTTCCGATCGAGGGGTGGATGTCCGGCACGGATGCGCCGGGCGGTGGCGATATCGCCACGGTGGTTTCGGCCGATATGGCGCGGCTGGTCTTTCCCGGCATCGACGCCGGTCCCCTGCCGCATCTGGACCGGTTGATCGCGGACGCGCAGGCGATCCCCTGTTTCGCGCAAACCCGGCCGAAGATGTGAGGCTCGCGCCCTCGCGCAGGACGTTTCTGGCGGGGTTGTCCGGGATGGCCCTGCCGGCAAGCCTGCGCGCACAGGAACGGCGGGTCATCGCGCGGGCGCCGCATCAAAGCTGGCTGGGGCGGCGCACCGTGTCGTTCCTGTGCATCGAGGGCGCGGGCAGTGTCGCGCATATTCTGGAGGGCAGCGATCTGGGCGCGCGACACCGGCCCTATGGCACCTTCGACATTGCCAACGCGCTGATCGCGCTGGATCTGGGGGTTGAGAGCGGGGCGCAGGGTGCGCGGGAGTGGGATCGCTTTCGCCGCCCCTCCGCGCCACACTGGCCGGGCATATGGCGGCGGGACCACACGCTGGCCTCTGCGTTTGCAGCGTCGGTTCTGTGGTATTTTCAAGACATGGCGGTTGAGGTTGGCGATGCCTATGCCGCGTATCTGCGCCGCTGGGGCTATGGCACCGCGCAGGGGCAGGGCGATGCCTTCTGGATGGATGGCACGCTGGAGGTCAGCGTAACGGAACAGGTGGGCTTTCTGGCCGCATTGGGGGCCGGGGCGCTCAATGTCTCAATAGACGCGAGCGAAACCGTGATCGCCATCGCGCAGGACGGTTCGATTGCAGGGGTGGACGTGCACGGGGTGTCGGGGGCCGGGCCGGTTTACGGACGGGGCTTCGGCGGCCCATACGGGGGATGGTATGTCGGCTGGATGCAGCCGCCGGGGCGGGCGCAACTGACATTCGCGCTGTATGTGGAGGCTATGACCTACCGCGAGATTGACGGCTATGGCCGGGCGATGAGCGAACGTCTGCTGGCGCCGATCGTGTCGAATACGCTATGACCGAGGGGAGGAGCCGCCGCGATGACTGAAACCCTGTATCAACCACTGGTGCCTGCGCGCGAAAGCTGGTCCGCGATGCGCCGAGATTTCCGGTGGCCGCGCCCCGCGCTCTACAACATCGCAGAACAGGCCTGTGAACGGTGGGCGCGGGCGCAGCCGGATCGGCTGGCGTTGACCTATCTGCGCCCGGACGGAGAGTTGCGGGATTACAGCTATATCCAGCTCAGCCGGGCATCGTCTCGACTGGCGAATGCCTTCGCAGCGCGTGGCGTGAAACGAGGCGACCGGGTGGCGGTACTGCTGCCCCAGACGCCCGAGACGGTTCTGACCCATCTGGCGGCCTACAAGCTGGGCGCGATCGCGGTTCCGCTGTTCACCCTGTTCGGCGAGGACGGGCTACACTACAGGCTCCACGATTCCGGGGCCAAGGTCGTGGTCACGGACGGCGCGAACCTGCCGAAATTGCTCAACATCCGTGACCGGTTGCCGGATCTGGAGTTCATCTATTCCATCGACGAACGCAATGCCGGGTCCTTCGGGTTCTGGCAGGAACTGGGCAAGGCGGCGGATCATTGCCCCGTCGCCCCCACCACGCTGAACGATCCGGCGTTCATCTCCTACACCTCTGGCACGACCGGGCCGCCCAAGGGGGCGCTGCACGGGCATAAGGTCCTGCTCGGCCATCTGCCGGGGGTCGAGACGCATCACGAGGGCCTGCCGCAAGCCGGGGACCGGATGTGGACGCCTGCCGACTGGGCCTGGATGGGCGGGCTGACCAATGTCATGTTGCCCGCGCTGAGCATGGGCGTGCCGCTGGTGGCGCACCGGATGGCCAAATTCGACCCGGATCAGGCCTTTGACCTGATTGACAGGCTGGCGATCCGCAACGTGTTCCTGCCCCCGACAGCGCTGAAACTGATGCGTCAGACCTCGGGGGACCCTGCGAAGCTGCGCACGGTCGGATCGGGGGGCGAGGCGCTGGGTGCCGATCTGCTGGATTGGGGGCGATCGCGTCTGGGCGTGACCATCAACGAAATCTATGGCCAGACCGAATGCAATCTGGTGTTGGGCAACATGAGCAGTCTGGACCCGCCGCGTCCGGGTTCCACGGGGCGTGCGGTGCCGGGGCATGAGGTTGCCATCCTCGACAGCTCCGGCAATGCACTGCCACCCGGTGAGGAAGGGCAGATCGCCATCAAGCGGCCCGACCCCGCGATGTTCCTCGAATACTGGAACAACCCAGCAAAGACAGCGGAGAAATTTGTCGGTGACTGGATGCTGACCGGCGACGTCGCGCGGATGGACGCGGACGGCTTCGTTTTCTTTGCCTCGCGCTTGGACGACGTGATTACCTCCAGCGGATATCGCATCGGGCCGAGCGAGATCGAGGAATGTCTGACCGCCGACCCCGACGTGACGATGGCAGGCGTGATCGGCGTGCCAGATCCCGTCCGGACCGAGGCGGTGCGGGCCTACGTCGTCCTACGCGCCGGTACAGCCGAGCAGGGCAAGGCGGCAGCGTTGATCGCACGGGTCCGCGAAAGGATCAGCCCGCATGTCGCCCCGCGCGATGTCGTCTTTGTCACGGAGCTGCCGATGACCGCCACAGGCAAGATCCTGCGGCGTGAACTGCGCGACAGGGCGCATCGCGGGACGTGAGCACCATTGCGTTCATACTGTGTGGCTACGCGGCGTTGTGCCTGACGATGGCGGCCTATGGCTGGACCAGACCGACAGGCGGAATCGACCCAAGGACGCAGGTCGTCGTGGTGCTGGGCGGTGGCGCGCGCGGCGGTCAGTTGCAGCCGGTCGGCCAGGCCCGCGTTGCGGCCGGCGTGGCGTCACTGGGACCGGGCCAGACCCTGCACCTGACCGGCGGCTTGGCGGGCGGCGGGTCCGAGGCGGCGCTGATGGCGGCGGAGGCTATGCGTCTGGGCGTGGAATCGCACAGGATCACGCAGGAGCATGAAAGCCGCACCACACAGCAGAACGCCCTGTTTTCGCAGCCCATCATCGGGGATCGCGCCGTTGTCATCGTCAGCGACAATTTTCATCTGGCCCGGGCGGCGATGCTGTTTCGCGGGCATGGGTATACCGTCACGGCACTGCGCGGCACGACTTATCGTCGTGGGATGCGGCGTGCACTATGGTTCTTCGCGCGTGAAGGACTATCTGGACCGATCAATCTCTTGCGGCTGATCGCCTGGGGGCTGGCCGGAGGGCTGGGTGCCTCACGCGATTGGCGTATTCGAACCCTGACCTGAGGATAATCCATGGATCCCGTTACCACATTCGCGCTGATCGGCGTCCTGGGCATCGGCTCGCAATGGCTGGCGTGGCGGTTCCAGTTGCCGGCGATCGTCCTGATGTTGCTGGCGGGCGTCCTGGCAGGACCCTTGACCGGGCTGATAGATCCGGAGGCCAGCTTCGGATTTCTGCTCAAGCCCATCATTGCGGTTGCGGTCGCAGTCATCCTGTTCGAGGGCGGATTGACCCTGAACTTCAAGAGCTTGCGTGATGCGGGCCCGTCGGTGTTGCGGTTGGTTATGATCGGAGCGCCGGTCGGCTGGCTGCTCTCCGCGATAAGTGTGCACTACATCGCCGGGCTGAGTTGGGAGACCGCCATCGTGTTCGGTGGCATCATGATCGTCACCGGCCCCACCGTGGTGACGCCCCTGCTGCGACAGGCGAGGATGGAGCCGCGCGTCGCCAGAATCCTGAAATGGGAGGCGATCGTCAACGATCCCATCGGTGCCCTGGCAGCCGTTCTGGCCTATGAAATGGTGGTGGCGCTGCGAACCTCCACCACCGTGGGGGGCGCGATCTGGCACATGGTTCTGGGCATCGTCGTCGCCAGTGTGCTGGGCTATCTGGGGGGGCGTGTGATTGCATGGGCGTTCAACCGGGGCAAAGTGCCGGAATATATGAAGGTGCCTGTGATGTTTGGCGCGCTTCTGGCGATTTATGCGGCGTCCGACTATATCCTGCATGAAAGCGGCTTGCTGGCCGTGACCATCATGGGCGTCGTTCTGGCGAACACGCATTTGCCGTCTCTGGACGAAATCCGGCGGTTCAAGGAACACGCGACCGTCATTCTGGTCTCGGGCGTTTTCATCCTGCTTGCGGCGTCACTGACCATGGCGGAACTGGCCAGCATCGACCTTCGCATCGTGTTGTTCGTCGCCATCGTGATCTTCATCGCCCGGCCCCTGACCGTGCTGCTGTCGCTGATGGGCAGCGGTCTGCCGTGGACCGAAAAGTCGATGATCGCCTGGATCGGACCGCGGGGCGTCGTTCTGGTCGCTGTGTCAGGCCTTTTCGGAACGCAACTTGCCGAACTGGGGATCGAGGACGGGCGAAGCCTGACGACCCTGTCCTTCGCGCTGGTCGCGGGCACGGTGGTGCTGCACGGATTTTCGATCGGTCCGTTGGCGCGGCGGTTGAAGCTGACATCCGAGGCCGTTCCGGGCCTGTTGATCGTCGGCGGTTCACGCTGGGCGGTCAATCTGGCGCGGGCGTTGGAGAAGGCGGAAATCCCTACGATGATCGTGGATCGCAACTGGTTCCGCCTGCGCGCCGCGCGTGAGGCCGGGGTGAAGGTGTATCACGGTGAGATCCTGTCCGAGACTGTCGAGCATACGCTGGATCTGAGCGCATATGGTGTCGTTCTCGCCGCGACGGACAACGATGGCTACAACGCGCTGGTCTGCACCGATCTGGGCCCGGAATTTGGCAGAAGACAGGTGTTTCAGGTTGGCCGCTGCGATGAGACGGAGGGCCGCGCGGCCCTGCCGGTCACCATCGGGGGGCGCGCCTTTGGATCGGGTATGCCCTATGAGGATTTCATGCGGCTGGAGGCAGCAGGCTGGGCGTTTCGCGTGACCAGACTGACCGAGGAGTTCGGGCTCGACGATTACCTCGCCCTCAACGAGGACGCCCGGATTCTGGGGCGGATCAATGACAGCGGCTTGCTGTTTTACGATGGTAAGCCACCTGAGAAGATTCCTGCCGGAACGCGGATTTTGGCATTTCATCACAAGGATAAGGATCGCGGGTCCGGTTCGTCCTGATCTGCGGCCCGCCTTCGCGGGGTGGGGGCAACACTCAAAGGTGTTTTGCCGCCTCCTTGCGCGCGATTGCCCGCATTCCGTCCGAATGCAGGCTCAGGAATTCAGCGACGCGCGCGGGATCCTGTCGGGACAGGGTCCGCAACCACCATCCGATCGCCTTTTGCGTGAACCATTCGTGATCGGAAACCAACGCTGCGATCCACGTCAGCACCTGCTCGCGCCGTTCCAGATGCGCGGCGTCGGGGTGTCGTCCCTTTGCCCAATGTAATGTGCAGACCAGGGCGGCGCGGCGCGTCCACATGTTCTGATGTTCCGTCCACATCGCCACGGCATCAAGGCGAGAGGGGTCTGCGATCAGGCGACGCTCGATAGGCTTTGCAGCCGCATCGGCAATGGCCCAGCTGTCGAACTGAACGACCCAGCGTTGCACCTCGTCCCAGACCGGCGCGTCATCCGGTTTGATCCGCGCCTGGGTCAGAAGTTTGGTCGCGGCAATCCGCGCCTCGTAAATGTTACTGTCCCATAAAGCCGCGGCCAAGGTGACCTTCGCATCGCGGTCCAGATCGGCACGCCAGGAGCGAACGAGGTTTTCCACCGTGTCATTGCCCAGACCGAGGTAGCGGCGTTCGACCTTGTGATAGGTCGCCATTTCAGCCGCGCGGACAGGATCCGCGCGGGAGATGAGAGCGTCGAGCGCCTCGACCGGGGTCGGCATCAAGACGATTGCGGTGATAGAATGACATGATCCGTACCACCGCTCCGCCGGAAACGGGTGCCGCGCAGGCGACCGTTTTCATAGCTGTAGACGGTCGGACCATTGCTGCCCGGTACGATCAATCGTCCATTGCGATCGATACGTCCGGTGCGTCGGTGGCTCTCGGCGCGCAGCGTCTCGTATGGGGCGACGGTGTCGATCACCACGACGGAGCCGTCCTGGTTGACCTCCGTCACGTGAATTTCATGACATTGGCCCCCGTTCCACGCACCCTCACCCCAGACGCCCAGATAGCGGTTCCAATTGTCGGACAGGCCGACCTTGGCGGGTTGAATCTCGTTGCGCCGATACGGATCGTCATACAGATCGACAGTATAGCACCCCGCCCTGATGAGCGCGGAATCCGGCAGACTTGCCTGCGGTTCGACACATGCCGACAGCAGAACCAGCAGCGATGCGCTTGCCACGATGCGTTTCATAATCTCTCCTCGAACTACTCGAACGTCCCGATCTTGGCGTCGGATACGAATGGAACTTTACTCTACCGTGACCGATTTGGCGAGGTTTCGCGGTTGGTCCACGTCCGTCCCCTTGGTCACGGCCGTATGATAGGCAATCAACTGCGCAGGTATAGCATAAACCATAGGTGCGAGCCGGGGATCTACCGTCGGCATCACCAGAACCTCAGCCGTGCCGTGCCGTGCAATTTCGGCGCCTTCGGCATCGGTTACCAGCAAGACACGCCCGCCGCGGGCCATGACCTCCTGCATATTGCTGACCAGTTTTTCAAACAGCGCGTCGCGCGGCGCGAAAACGATCACGGGAACGTTTTCGTCGATCAGGGCGATGGGGCCATGCTTCAACTCGCCCGAGGCATAGCCCTCGGCGTGGATATAGCTGATTTCCTTGAGCTTCAGCGCCCCTTCGAGTGCCATGGGATACATCAGGCCACGGCCCAGGAACAGAATGTCGCGCGCACCGGCAAGCCATTGGGCAAGCTTGGCAATCTGGGGTTCGGTCGCGATCGCTTCGTTCATCAGGCGGGGCAGTTCAAACATGCGCGAGACCAACTGCGCCTCGTCCGCCGCGCTCAGGTGTCCGCGCGTGCGACCCGCGTGAATTGCCAGCGACAACAATACGGTAAGCTGGCAGCTGAACGCCTTGGTCGAGGCGACGCCGACTTCGACCCCCGCATGGATCGGCAACGCCGCGTCCGAGGCACGGGCGATGGAGCTTTCCATGGCGTTGACGACGGAAACGATGCTGCCAGCCTTGCCCTTGCAGTAGTTGAGGGCGGCCAGCGTGTCCGCCGTCTCACCCGATTGTGATACGAACAGTGCCATGTCGCTGTCTCGCAGCGGCGGGTTGCGGTAGCGGAACTCGGACGCGATGTCGATTTCGACGACCATGCCCGCGATCTGTTCGAACCAGTATTTCGCGACCTGACAGGCATAAAAGGCCGTGCCGCACGCCACCATGATCAGCCGGTCGGTTCCGGTGAAGTCCACCGCGTCGGCTGCACCTTCGATCCGGTCACGGCCCGGACCGGCGTAATGTTGCAGTGCGTAGGACAGCACCTCGGGCTGTTCGTGCACCTCTTTGGACATGAAGTGGCGATGCTCGCCCTTCTCCGCGATCATGTTGTCCAGCGCGACGGTTTTCGTCGGCCGGTCGGTCGCGGCGCCATCGGTGTCGAAGATTTCCGCACCGGCGCGGGTCAGAACGACGTGATCGCCATCGTTCAGATAGGTGATCCGGCGGGTAAACGGCGCCAGCGCCAGAGCGTCGGAGCCGACGAACATTTCACCCTCCCCATGACCGATCGCCAGAGGGGAGCCGCGTCGCGCCGCCACGATCAAATCGTCCTCCCCCTCGAACAGGAAGCACAGCGCGAACGCCCCTTCGAGACGTTTGAGCGTTGCCACCGCAGCCTCGATAGGAGGCAATCCGTCCGCCAGGTTTTGTGCGCACAGGACGGCCACGGTCTCGGTATCCGTTTCCGTGACGAAGGTATGCCCCTTGCCCTCCAGCTCCGCCCGCAATTCGCGGAAATTCTCGATGATGCCATTGTGCACGACCGCGACGGGGCCGGAGCGGTGGGGGTGGGCGTTTGCCACCGTCGGTTTTCCGTGGGTCGCCCAGCGGGTGTGCCCGATGCCGGAACGGCCCTGGATGGGATCGACCACCAGCAGATCGGCCAGCGCGCCCAGCTTTCCCACCGCGCGACGACGGCCCAGAACGCCGTCGTGCACCGTGGCGATGCCGGCGCTGTCATAGCCACGATATTCCAGACGGCGCAGGGCCTCGACCATCAGGGGGGCGGCGGAATGCTCACCCAGGATACCGATAATGCCGCACATCAGCGTTTCTCCTTAAGGGCGCGCAGTCGCGCCACCATGCGGGCGCCAAGGCCCGGCTTGTTGACTTGCCGCGCGCGCCCGATGGCCAGATCGCCCGGTCCCACATCGCTGGTCACGACCGAGCCGGAGGCGACATAGCCGCCATCCGCGATGGTCACGGGTGCCACCAGGGCGGAGTTCGAACCGACGAAAGCATCCGCGCCTATGATCGTCTTGTGCTTGAACACCCCGTCGTAATTGCAGGTAATGGTGCCCGCGCCGATATTCGCACGCTCACCGATTTCGGCATCGCCGATATAGGTCAGGTGATTGACCTTCGCGCCTGCGTGCAGGACGGCATTCTTGACCTCGACGAAATTGCCGACGCGCGCGCCGCCGCCAACCTCCGCGCCGGGGCGCAGGCGGGCATAGGGGCCGATCTGGGCTCCCTCGGCGATGTGACAGCCCTCAAGATGGCAGAAGGCACGGATTTCCGCCCCGGTTTCCACCGTGACCCCGGGGCCGAACACCACGTTGGGCGCGATGGTGACATCGCGGCCGATATGCGTGTCAAAGGCGAAATGCACGGTTTCTGGGGCGGTCAGGGTGATGCCTTCCTCCAGCGCGCGGGCACGGCGAGTCCACTGGAACACGGCCTCCGCCGCTGCCAGATCGGTGCGGGAGTTTACGCCCATCGTCTCCTGCTCGGCGCAGGTCACGGCGGCGCAAGTCATCCCGCGCGACCGGGCGAGGCCGACGATATCGGTGAGGTAATATTCCCCCTTGGCATTATCGTTGCCGACCGCCCGGACCAGATCAAGCAGGATGGCGGCATCGGCCATGACGACGCCGGAATTGCAAAGCGTGATGGCGAGTTGTTCGGGCGTGGCTTCCTTCGCCTCGACGATGGCCTGCAAACCATCGGGGCCGGTGACGAGGCGACCGTAGCCGCCTGGGTTCGCCGCCTCGAACCCCAGCACCACCACTGCGGTACCATCTGCGCGCGCATCGCGCATTGCGGCCAACGTATCGCCCGAGATGAACGGCGTATCGCCGTAGAGCACCACCGCGTCGCCGTCGAACCCCTCCAGACCCGCCGCCGCCTGCTGCACGGCATGGGCGGTGCCCAGCTGTTCGGCCTGCACTGCGAAGATCGCATCGTCGCGCCAATCACGCACCGCCCCCTCGACCAGATCGCCGCCGTGACCCGTCACGACGATCAACCGCTCTGGCTCAAGCGTGTTCGCGCTGGCCATGGCGTGGACCACCATGGGCGCACATCCGATCTGGTGCAGAACCTTGGGCAGGTCGGACTGCATCCGCGTGCCCTGGCCGGCGGCGAGAATGATTGCGGCTGTTTTCATTATGATGTGGTCCCTCGTGTTGGCGGGCTTATAACAGCGGCATGCGGTGCCGGAAAGCGCACCGACGATCAGGTTTCGTTTCAGTCGATTGCATCGGCACCATTTCGAGGAGTTCCCATGCGCACCGCAATATTCGACCTGGACGGCACGCTGGCGGATACCAGCGCAGACCTGATTGCGGCGGCGAACGCCTGTTTCGTCGGGCGCGGGCACGCGGCGCCGCTGGATCATGCGACCGACGCGTTGACCGCTTTTCGCGGCGGGCGGGCCATGCTGGGACTGGGGGTCGAACGACTTGGTCTGACCGATCTGACCATCGACGAGGAATACCAGACGCTGCTGGATCATTACGACGCCCATATCGACGTGCACACGCGTCTCTATCCGGGGGTGGAGGCCGCACTGGACCGGTTGGCGGCGGATGGATGGGTTCTGGGCGTCTGCACCAACAAGCCCGAATGGCTGGCCGAAACCCTGCTGCAAAAGATCGGCATCCGCGACCGGTTCGCCGCGATGCTGGGCGCGGATACGCTGCCGGTGCGCAAACCCGACCCCGAACACCTGATCGAAACGGTGCGCCGCGCCGGAGGCAACATGGCGCGTACCGTGCTGATGGGCGACACCACCACCGACCGTGACACGGCGCGCAATGCCGGCGTTCCGGTGGTGCTGGTGGGGTTCGGCCCGCTGGGGGCGGGGATCGCGGAGTTGAAGCCGGACGCGATCCTGACGCATTACGATGAACTCGGCGATCTGCTGGACGGATTGGTGCCGCGCTGAAATCCGCCTGATTAGGCTTGACCCCTTTCGCGCAAGGTGCGAAATGCACCGCCAGAGACGGGACGTTAGCTCAGTTGGTAGAGCACAGTGTTCACATCGCTGGGGTCACTGGTTCGAATCCAGTACGTCCCACCATCTCTGAAAATTCCTGTATTTTTCAATAGTTTTCATCTGTTGCGATTGTGTCCAACGAAGCAGGCGAGCAAGGTTTGGATGCGCGCATTCCCGAAGGATGCTTGTGCGCGTTCGATGCGCATTTCCCCCCGCCGGTGGGGGTGACAGACGGCCCGCATGCGGATTATGGGGTTGCATTGCCCTGTAGGTCCACCGTCTGATGGCTTATCACTCAAGAAATCTGGAGTTCCAAGATGCGTTTCAAAACCACCCTGTCCGCGATTGCACTGGCCGCTATCGGCACACAGGCCGCAGCACAGTGCGAAAGCGTCACCTTCTCCGATGTCGGCTGGACGGACATCACGGCGACGACCGCGACTGCATCGGTCGTGCTTCAGGCGCTGGGCTATGAGACGGATGTGAAGATCCTCTCCGTGCCCGTGACCTATACCTCGCTGGCCGAGGGCGATATCGACGTGTTCCTCGGCAATTGGATGCCGACGATGGAGGCCGACATCGCCCCCTATCGTGAGGCCGGAACCGTAGACATCGTGCGCACCAACCTGACGGGCGCGAAATACACATTGGCCACCAATGCGGCGGGCGCGGAACTGGGCATCGCGGATTTCGCGGACATTGCCGGGCAGGCCGACGCGCTGGATTCCACGATCTACGGCATCGAGCCGGGCAATGACGGCAACCGCCTGATCCTCGACATGATCGAGGCGGAGGCATTCGACCTTACCGAATTCGAGGTCGCGGAAAGCTCGGAGCAGGGGATGCTGGCGCAGGTGGAGCGGGCCAGCCGCCGGGGTGAGCCGATCATCTTCCTCGGCTGGGAACCGCACCCGATGAACGCCAATTTCGACATGACCTATCTGACCGGGGGCGACGACTGGTTCGGCCCCGATCTGGGCGGCGCATCCGTGATGACGAACACGCGCGCGGGCTATGTCACGGAATGTCCGAATGTCGGCACCTTGCTGGAAAACCTGGAATTCTCCCTTGAGATGGAGAACGAGATCATGGGCGCGATCCTCAACGATGGTGAGGATCCCGAGGATGCCGCGAAGGCCTGGCTGGCCGCGAACCCCGATGTGTTGGACACTTGGCTGAAGGACGTCACCACGCTGAACGGTGAGAGTGATGCGAAAGCTGCCGTCATGGCCGTGATCGAAGACTGACCCAATCATTGAAAGAAACGGCGCGGGGCCCCCTCGCGCCGTTTTCACGATGAACGACAGGAGCGACGGATGGAGTGGCTGACCAACAACAAGATCCCCGTCGGCGATACGGCTGAGATCGTGTTCGACTGGTTGCAGCGCAACGGCACCGAGGTGTTCGACGCGATTTCCGACGGCATGGAAGCGACGATCGACACCTTGCTGTGGATTTTCCAGACGCCGCATCCGCTGATCATCATCGCGGTATTCGTTGCGCTGACATGGGTTTTGCAACGCAGTTGGCAGACCTGTCTGCTGGTGTTCGCGGGGTTCCTGTTCATCCTCAATCAGGATTACTGGGAGGAGATGACCGAAAGCATGACGCTGGTCCTGTCGGCCTGTATCGTCTGCATGGCCATCGGCGTGCCCATCGGCATCGCCGCCGCACACCGGCCCCGGCTCTATGCCGTGATGCGGCCCGTGCTGGACCTGATGCAGACGCTGCCGACCTTCGTCTATCTGATTCCGGCGGTGATCTTCTTTGGCATCGGGATGGTGCCGGGATTGTTGGCCACTGTGATCTTCGTGTTGCCCGCACCGATCCGGCTGACGCAACTCGGCGTATCCTCGACCCCTGCGCCGTTGCTGGAGGCGGCGGATGCCTTCGGCGCGACGCCGCGACAGAAACTGTTCAAGGTCGAGCTGCCCTACGCCGTGCCGCAGATCATGGCCGGGCTGAACCAGACGATCATGCTGTCGCTGTCTATGGTGGTGATCGCCGCGCTGGTCGGGGCGGACGGGTTAGGCGTGCCGGTGCTGCGGGCGCTGAACCGCGTGGATTCCGCGCTCGGCTTCGAAAGCGGCTTCATCATCGTGGTGGTGGCCATCATGCTGGACCGGATGTTGCGGGTCAGGGGACGGAAATGAGCGTTGCGATCTCTTTCGATGCGGTGAACATCGTCTTTGGCGCGGAGCCGGAAAGCGCGCTGCCGCTGATGGATGCCGGGCAGAGCCGCGCGCAGATTCAGGAGCAGACGGGGCAGGTACTGGGCGTGCACGATTGCACGCTCGACGTGAACGTGGGTGAAATTCTGGTGCTGATGGGCCTGTCGGGATCGGGAAAATCCACCTTGCTGCGGGCGGTCAACGGCTTGAACCCGGTCGTGCGCGGATCGGTGACGGTGCGCGCTGGCGACTGGTCGGCGGAGGTTACCTCGGCCAGCAAGGCGGACCTGCTGAAGGTGCGCCGCGAATGCGTCACCATGGTGTTCCAGCAATTTGGCCTGCTGCCGTGGCGCAGCGTGGCAGAAAATGTGGGACTGGGCCTTGAGCTATCAGGAATGAAGAAGACGGAGCGGGCAGACCGCGTGCGCGAACAGCTCGATCTGGTGGGCCTGTCGGAGTGGGCGGACCGCAAGGTTGGGGAGTTGTCGGGCGGAATGCAGCAGCGGGTCGGGCTTGCGAGGGCCTTTGCCACGCAGGCGCCGATCCTGCTGATGGACGAACCTTTCTCCGCGCTCGACCCGCTGATCCGCACCCGGTTGCAGGATGAACTGCTGGAATTGCAGCAACGGCTGAAACGCACGATCCTGTTCGTCAGTCACGATCTGGATGAGGCGTTTCGCATCGGCGACCGCATCGCCATAATGGAGGGCGGGCGCATCGTGCAATCGGGCACGCCACAGGATATTCACGCCGATCCCGCAAACGAATATGTCGCTGATTTCGTGGCGCATATGAACCCGCTGGGCGTTTTGCGCGCGCGGTCGGTCATGGTCCCCGCGCAAGGGACGGAGGATGGTCGGATCGGGGCGGATGCCAGCGTCAATGATGTGATCCATGCACTCGATACGGCGCAAAGCCTCGCCGTGGTTGAGGAGGGCGCGGTGGTGGGCCGGATCACGCAGGGCGATGTTCTGAACGGACTGGCGAAACCGCAGACCTAGAAACGCAGGCTTAGACAGTGCCGAGCGGTTGGAAGATCGGGCCTTGGGGCGTCTCCTCGAAATGCGCCGTGATGCCGAAGACCCGATGCAGCAGGGCAGGGGTCAGAACTTCCCGCGGCGGACCGTCGGCGGCAATGCGCCCCTGATCCAGCGCGATCAGCCGCGTGCAATGACGCACGGCAAGGCCCAGATCGTGGATCGAAACCAGCACCCCGTGACCGCCTCGCGCCAGATCGCCCAGAACCTGCATCGTGGCAATCTGATGCGCCGGGTCCAGACCCGCCACGGGCTCATCCGCCATCAATAGCGGCGCTTGCTGTGCCAGTGTCCTTGCGATCAGGACGCGGGCCTGCTCACCGCCTGACAGCTCCGTCGCGGGGCGGTGGCGTAGCGCCTCCAAATCCATCCGGTGCAGAGCGGCGGTTACGGGGGCAGGATCGGTGTCCTCATGGGGCAGACGACCGAGGGCGACGAGCGCCTCGACACTGATCGGCCAGGCAATTTCCCGCGATTGCGGCAGCCACGCGACATGCCGCGCACGTAGTCGCGGCCCCATCTGCATCAGTGAACTGTAGCCGGAAAAGGGGATCAAGCCGAGTGCTGCGCGCATCAACGTCGTCTTGCCCGCCCCATTCCGCCCGATCAGGCCCACGACCTCCCCCGCCGCGATGTGTAGCGATATGCCGTCCAAAACGATCCGGTCACGCCGGAATGACTTGAGATCGGTGAGGGTCAGCAGGCTCACATCTCCCTCCGCTGGGTCAGGATCAGGCGCAGGAAAAACGGCGCTCCGACCAAGGCGATCAGAACGCCCAGCTTCAGGTCCCGTTCCGGTGCAATCAGGCGCACGGCGATGTCCGCCGCCAGAACCATCGCCGCCCCGCCGAGCGCGGAGGCAGGCAACACCCGCGAGGGTTTCGCGCCAACCGCGCGGCGCAGAATATGCGGTGCGACCAGCCCGACGAAGCCGATGGACCCGGCCACCGCCGTCGCCGCCCCGACCGTCGCCGCAACGCCGAGGATCAGCATCAGGCGCAAGCGTGCCAGATCTATTCCCAGCGCCGCTGCCGCATCCTCGCCCAGTGTAAGTGCGTCCAGACCCCGCCCGAGGCTGAGCAACGCAACGGCCCCCGCCGCCATGAAGGGTGCGACCAGCCCCACATGCTGCATCGAGCGATCCGCGAGGGAGCCGAGCAGCCAGAACACGATCTCGCTTGCCGCGAACGGGTTCGGGCTGAGGTTCAGAACCAGAGAGGTGCACGCTCCCGCCAATGCACTGATCGCGATCCCGGCGAGGATCAGCGTCAATGCCGACCCGCGCGGTCCAGCCAGCAGCAGGATCAGGACGACCGCCCCAACCGCGCCGCCCAACGCCGCGAGGGGCAGGGCCAAGGCGAAAGCCGCTGCAAGACCCGACTGGATCGCCAGAACCGCGCCCAGCGCGGCAGAGCCGGAGACCCCGATCAGCCCCGGTTCGGCCAGCGGGTTTCGCAGATAGCCCTGCAACGCCGCCCCCGACAGACCCAGAGATGCCCCAACCATGACCGCGAGCAGCGCACGGGGCAGACGAATTTCGCGCATCACAAGGGTGATCGCCTCCCCCTCACCCCGAAACAAGGCGTCGATGCTGTCGGAGACGGGCAACCCCGCCGGTCCGATCAGAAGCGACGCCGCGAACAGCAAAAGCACCAGCGCGCCAAGTCCTGCGAAGACCCGTATCATCGCGCGGCTTCCTGCAAATCGCGAATGGCACGCAGGACGTAGGGTGTGCCGCAAATCCAGTCCGGTCCGGTATTCGCGCGGGGCAGGGCCATTGCCTGCAACACGGGATGGGACAGGATTTCCTCGGATCGCGACGCGCCCGGATAGGGGGTGGAGGTTATCAGCATGTCGGGCGCGCGCGTCACCAGCAGCTCCAGCGGCAGACGCCCCCCGCCGGGGCGATCAGCCATGACGTTGCGCAATCCGGCCGCCTCCATGATATCGGCCGCCATCGTTCCGCTGCCCAGAGTGTAGCCATTCGCCTGATAGATCGCGGCGCGCACCGCGCCGACCTCATAGCGCAGGGACAGCAGATCGGCCTCGAACCGGGCGATCAGCGCGGTCGCCGCAGCCTCGCGCCCCAGCGCCTCACCCATTTTGGTGATCCTGTCAGGCACCTCGTCCAGACCGCTGGCGGGGTCGAAACGTTGTACGGGAATGCCCAGCCGCTCCAGCATCGAAACGGTGGCCCGCGCGGTATAGCGACCGGCCAGAACCAGATCGGGGTTCAGCAGAAAAATCTCCTCCGCCTGACCCGCGTTGCGCGGCCAGGAGGCAGCCTGCCGCGCCATGGCGGAGGGTCGCGGATCGGAGGCGAGGCGCGAAACGCTGATCAACTGACCGGGCGCGGCCAGCAGCATGGCAAGCTGATCCGTGCACAGGTTCAGCGACACGACGCGCTGCGGGGCGTCGCCCCCGGGGGGTGCATCCAGAAAGTTGTCCCCGGGGGGCGCACCCAGAAAGTCGCTCATGGCGGGCGCACCCAGAAAGGTGCACAACAGCCAAACGTGCCAGAACCGGCTCAGAGCCTGTTCGCCGCCCGTTGTCGGGCCAGCGCGCTGTCACGGTCCGTCACGCCGATCAGGTTTGCGACCATGCGCAGCAGGGCGTTTTCATCCTCGCTGCGATCATCGTCGGACAGGGCGACATACCACATTGCCTCGATCACGGCGTCGCGTTCCTCGTAGGGGACGGCGTCCTTGATCAAACGGGTGAAGCGTACGGTATCGGATGCTTGCGCTTCCAGGGCCTCCGCCTCGGTGCGCAAGCTCACCGCGTCCGCCTCGATCAAGTCGTAGCGATGGCGCAGGACCGCGTCGATCCGCGCGACCTCGGCCGGGTGATACAGATCGTCCGCCCGCGCCACGCGCACCAGCAGTGCCGCCATTGCCAGACGGGCATCGTTGGCATCCAGCGTCGTATCATCGGGGGTGCCGGTCAGTTTTCTCAACAGGTCAGCGAACATCAGTCCTTGCCCCGATACGGTTGCACGTATTGCAGCGCCATGTCCCACGGGAAGAATATCCACGTATCCTGCGAGACGCCGGTGATGAAGGTATCCACCATCGGCTCCCCCTGCGGTTTTGCGTAGACGGTCGCGAAATGAGCCTTGGGATACAGGGACCGAACCAGTTCCAGCGTCTTGCCGCTGTCCACCAGATCATCCACGATCAGCACGCCCTCGCCATCGTTCCGCATCAGGGCATCGTCGGGTTTCTTGAGCACCTCAGCCGTGCCCTGATCCTGATGCGCGTAGGATTTGACGCTGATCGTATCGACCGTGCGAATGTCCAGTTCCCGGGCCACGATCATGGCAGGGGCCATGCCACCGCGGGTGATGGCCACCACGGCGCGCCATTTGCCGCCCGCACCCGGACCATCGTTTTCCAGCCGCCAAGCAAGGGCGCGGCTGTCACGGTGGATTTGATCCCAAGAAATATGGAAGCCCTTTTCGTGGGGCAGACGGTCGGCCATGCGGCGTCCTTTCGATTATTCGGCAGCGGGTTTGCGGCCGACGGCAACGTCGATGTCGGGCGCGTCCTCGGCCTTCATGCCGACGACGTGATAGCCGCTGTCGACATGGTGGTTTTCACCCGTGACACCGGAGGATAGGTCGCTGAGCAGGTAGAGGGCGGATTTGCCCACGTCCATCGTCGTCACGTTGCGCCGCAGCGGGGAGTTCAGCTCGTTCCACTTGAGGATATACCGAAAATCACCGATTCCTGACGCGGCAAGCGTCTTGATCGGGCCGGCGCTGAGCGCGTTGACGCGGATGTTCTTTGGCCCCAGGTCCATGGCCATGTATTTGACCGAAGCCTCCAGCGCCGCCTTGGCCACGCCCATCACGTTGTAATGCGGCATCACCTTTTCGGCGCCGTAATAGGTCAGTGTCAGGGCGGCTGCGCCGTCGTTCATCATCTTTTCCGCGCGCTGCATGATCGCGGTGAACGAATAGACGGAGATGTCCATGGACATGCGGAAGTTGTCGGGCGAGGTGTCCACGTAGCGGCCGCGCAATTCGTTCTTGTCGGAAAAGCCGATAGCGTGCACGACGAAATCGAGGCTGCCCCATGTGTCCTTCAGCTCAGAGAAGACGGCGTCCATGCTGGCCGCATCCGTCACATCGCAGGGCAGCACGATGTTGGAGCCGAGGCTTTCCGCCAGGGGTTTCACCCGTTTGCCCAGCGCATCGCCCTGATAGGTGAACGCCATTTCGGCCCCGGCCTCGTGCAGGGCACGTGCGACGCCCCAGGCGATGGACTTGTCATTGGCCAGACCCATGATCAATCCGCGCTTCCCGGTCATCAATCCCGACATATCTGCCATTTCGCCTCGCGCTCCACTCTTGTTCTGCTGGTCAGTCCGCTTTACGTCAAAGGATCGGCAGCATCAAGAATATGTCGGTGTTCGCACCAACTTGGCGGAGGATCACGCGATGAGCGACGACACGGCCCGGACCGGTATTTTCGCCGGCGACGATCCTTTCGCGCTGGCACGGCAATGGCTGGCGGAGGCGGTGAAGTCCGAACCCAACGACCCCGATGCCATCGCCCTAGCGACCGCAGACCCCGACGGTCTGCCCAATGTGCGTATGGTTCTGCTCAAGGAAATCGAGGCGGATGCCTTCGTTTTCTATACCAATTTCGAAAGCGCGAAGGGGCGGGAGATTGCGGCGACTGGCAAGGCGGCGTTCGTGCTGCATTGGAAAAGCCTGCGCCGCCAGATCCGGGTGCGTGGCCTGACCGAGCAGGTCGAGGACGCGCAGGCGGATGCCTATTATCACTCCCGTGCGTTGCAAAGCCGCATCGGTGCCTGGGCATCGGAACAATCCCGACCGCTCGATAGTCGGGCGACGCTGATGGGCAAGGTAGCGCGGTTGAGCCTTGAAAAAGGTCTGAACCCCGACCGTCCGCCATTCTGGGGCGGCATCCGCATCCGCCCGGTCGAGATCGAGTTCTGGGCAGACGGCGCGTTCCGCCTGCACGACCGCTTCCGCTGGACGCTGGGGGATGAGGGCTGGACGGTGCAGCGATTGAATCCTTAGCGCTTCGGTCGTGGCCGGACCGGAGGAGGGTGACAGCGCCCGCCCCTCAGGGGCCGACGATAATCCGCAACGGCGTTCCGTTCTGTTGCGTGGTGGTAAAACTCTCACGCAGGCGCCCTCTGTCATAGCCTACCGGCGCACGCTCCGCAGGGATTTGCGTGCCGTCCGGATAGGTGACGACAGCGTGCCGTGCCCCAGGGTCGGAATAGCTGACAGCCATTAACTGCGTATCTCCCAGCTCCACGAGGATGGCGCGCGTACCGGACCCATCCGTGCCGGCGCGGCTGAAATAGGTGATCGGGTCCAGCCTTCCGTCGCGAAACAGGCGCACGGGCAGATCGACCGCATATTCGAAGGTTGCAGGTGCGGCGTGCAGGATCGTTCCCTGCGCCAGAAGCCGGCAATCGCAACTGTCCTGCAACCCCAGCGCGCTCAGATCCTCATGGCACGATTGCAGCGCCTGCGTGATCGAGGCTTGCGCGTTGTCACCGCCGACAACCGAGACTTCGACCGGGCACTGCGCCTGCGGTGCGCCGCGTACGATCGCCTTGGGTCCCTCGGCCAGCAGATAGGCGCGACCATCGGCGGAGCGGAAGAAATATGCGAGTTGGTCCAGCCGGATTTCCTGCGTGCGCCGGTGCTCGGCAATCTCGGCATAGCTGCGGCTGGTGGCGTCCTGCACGACCCGCGATATGTCATCGGTCGTCGTGGAAATCAGATCGCTCTGGAACGGTGTATACAAAAACTCCCGCGTCACCCCGTCTGCATCCGGCAAGGGGCCGACAGGTGCGGTTGCGCAACTGGTCAGGGCCAGAAACGCAAGGAAAAGCAGGGTGCGAGGTTGCCGATTTGCCACGGTCGGTTGCATGTATGCTCCGGTATTCAATGGGGACCGGTGGTTTGCTTGACACGCATGTCGCGCGATATCTATCCTTTTTTCAGTCTCTACGGGGGGCGGTCCACCATGATCGCGACGTAGCTTGGGACTGCGGTGCGTAGGGTGCGGATCGGATTTTGGACGCTTTCTCTGTCATGCGCATGGGTTGCATGTGCTTGGCGGACAATAAGAAAATGGTATTTGGATGATTACGGGACAGGTGAAGTGGTATGACACCACGCGCGGGTTCGGATTCCTGGTGACGGAAGACGGTGCCGGAGATGTGATGATCCATGCAAGTGTGTTGAAGGCCGCCGGCCTGCGCGATCTGGTCGAGGGGATCGCGATAACCGTCGAGGTTGAGGAAACCGATAAGGGCCGTCAGGCCTGCGCGGTGATCGAGGCGGATGTGCCAGACGGTGGCGACGGAATGATGGCGGACCTGCTCGAAGCCATTCCGGGCCCGCAGGAGGTTGACTACGTGCCGGCCCGTGTCAAATGGTTCGACAGGGTCAAGGGCTTCGGTTTTCTGAACATCTTCGGGGATGATGAGGATGTCTTTGTCCACATGGAAACGCTGCGCCGCTGCGGTATCGTCGATCTGCAATCGAACGAGGCCATCGCGGCCCATATCGGGGACGGCCCGCGTGGTCGAATGGTGATGTATGTTCGCGACTGGGACAGCGTCGTTTCGTAGTGCCCTTTGCCTTGTCTTGCTGCTGGCTACGCCCGTTGCCGCACAGCAATGTCGTGAGGACCGGGTGGACATTCGTCAGGACGGTCTGCGTGTTTCCATTGAGGTCGAGATTGCGGACACCGATGAGGAACGCGCGCGCGGACTGATGTTTGTCGAGGACATGGCGCAGCTGGAGGGCATGTTGTTCGTCTATCAGGACGAACCGCGTCAGCGCAGCTTCTGGATGCGCAATACCCTCATCCCGCTGGATATGCTGTTCGTGGCGGCGGACGGGACCGTCCGTGATATTCACGTCAATGCCACTCCGCTGGATGAAACGCCGATCCCATCCGCAACCAACGATATTTTTGCGGTGCTGGAGGTCAATGGCGGCCTGACGGAAATGCTGGGTCTGACACCGGGTGCGCAGTTGCGACATCCCGCTTTCGACACCAACCCGATCTGGCCGTGCGATTGACCCTTTTCATCCCGGCGCGCATTCGCTAATCCCTGCTGCATGGTCGGGGTGTGGCGCAGCCTGGTAGCGCACCTGTTTTGGGTACAGGGGGTCGTGAGTTCGAATCTCGCCGCCCCGACCAGTTAAATAAGGCCTTTGCGGGGGATAGGCTCCCGAGGTTGCAACAGCGTTGCAACGGTTGTTGAATCAGCAGTTTCAGATGTAGACCCGCGCGAGCATGCGATCTGCTGCTGACCGGCCACGCACTGACCGCCACCTTCCACGATGCTCAAACCGCTCAGAGCGCCAATATGGTCGCAGTCGATGCGCTGCTGCAGATCTGGGCCATGAGCGGCACTGCGATGAAAGCCACCACCGGCAAGAAAACCGCGCTGTCCTATCGGGGATTGAGCTGATCGAGGATATCCGCACACCGCGCCATGTGTTCGCTGGGGTGGTATCGTGAGGCCGCATCCGGATCGGCGCATTGAATGGTGTCTGGCGCTGCAAACGTTGGCCTTTGGCCTGTTCCTGACACTGCCTGCGGTCTCGATGGATGCGATTGCCTTTATGCAGCTGTGGATGCCGGGGGCGTGGTGGGGCGTGACCTTTGCTGCGACCGGCGCGCTGCATTGCTTGGCTCTGCTTTTAAATGGCCGCCGCTGGTGGACGCCTTATGTGCGCGCCGCGATGACGATCAGCAACCTGCTGGCCTATACCTTACTACTGGCGGGGTTCTGGCTGCTGGATCCCCATACCACGGCCGTGGCGACCTATGGCGGGCTGTGCGTGGCGGCATGCACTTGTTTGTACGGCGCGATCAAGGACAGCGTTCACGCCGGAGACACCCATGCTGTCCGCCGCTGAGGAGGCGGGTCTGCTGACGGCGCTGGCCGCGATTATTGCGGCGATCAGCGGGGCTGCGATCCGGCAAGGGGGCAAGGAGCGCGACCCTCAGCGCAGCACCGAGGATGAGCGCCTGCGCCACGACCTGGAGCGTGCGATCGCAGGACTGCACCGCAAGTTGACCGTGATCGACGATCAGGTGGAGCGGTTGGGCGACTTGATGGTGCGTATCGCCACAACTCTGGACTTAATCATCAGAAAACTGGGGAGCTAGAATGCTGACAGTAGATGAAATGATCCGCGATATCTTGCTCAGCGAGGGCGGCTTTGTGAACGATCCCGATGATCCGGGCGGGCCGACCAATTGGGGCGTGACGATCTATACAATGTGCCGCCTGGGGCTGGATCTGGACCGCGACGGCGATATCGAGGATGTGCGCGCCCTGCCGATGGGGATGGCGCGCAGATCTTCGCGACCGAATATCTGTGGAAACCCAGCATCGATGCGCTGCCAGCACCGCTGCAACCGGCAGTGTTTGATATGTAGGTCAATGCGGGATCGCGGGCGATGCGGCTGCTGCAGCAACTGCTGCGCGATTGCGGCTATGCCGTCGGGGCGATCGACGGGCTGATCGGGCCGCGCACCATTGTCACGGGATCACGCCCCTCATGGGTGCCCAGCAGGTCGAGGATTTTGTCGCCTCCTATAATTCGCAATAGCTATAGATGATTTTGGTGAAGCTGCCTTCGTCATCGGGGCGCAGCACTAGAGCGGCATTGCCTGAGAAATAGCTCCCGGTCATCGTCATCACAGGACGCTACGTGCGATTAATCAGGCTGCGCAGGATCACCCTAGGCGGTTATTGTCGAGGCCGGAACATGGTGGAGTTCGTCGATAGCAATGAAGCAGCGCTCGAAGACCGCGATCACCTCGTCAAAGCCGAGGCGATAGGTGTTACGTAAATTCGTCTTCGCTGAAGGGGCTAGCTCTTTGCAGCGTATACGTGCTCCCTGACTATTGGTATTGTTGCAGCTCCCTGAACCCAAACGATTTTTTGCAGATTTGGGTACAGGGGGCCGTGAGTTCGAATCTCGCCGCCCCGACCACTTTCTTCACGCAACTTTTCTCTCGATGCGGATGCGGTCTTGCCTCTGCCAGATCCTTCGCAAGTGGCCACCCCACCGTGCAGGGTGGCCGGTACGATCAGTTGCCTACTGCCAAGAACATGCCCGAGAAGATCTCGCTCTCGTTGTCATCACGAACGCGGAAGGCGGCGCCCATCTCCTGCGTCGCGCCGCCAGGGCCATAGAAGCGCCCGGAAATATCGCTGTCGGCTGCCGCTGAGAAATCCGTTGAATCGTTGTCCTGGTTGGTCGCGACCAGTTCCGCATCCCATTGGTTGCCATCGATCGCCGTAGTCGAACCGTTGACGATGTTGAACTCGTTCAATTCCTCGCCGGGCAGGTCGGTCAGGACGAGGTTCGTAAGAAAGCTGTTGGCCCCCTCAACGATATCGCCGGTGACGAAGTTCATCTCAACCGAGGCGTTGCCCGTGACCTCACTGATGACCAGCGGGATCGTATCGCCCGGATTGACGTTGTCGTTGCGCACGTAGAGGCCCAGAACATTGCCGGTGAAGGTCACGCTGTTTGACGTCGGCAAATCCGCAACATCCGTCAGCGACCCGGCATGCCAGCCCCCGACGAAGGTCTGTGGGTTGGACGAGGGGGGCACATAGCGCCACATCCCGCCGAGAACAGAATCGTAGGCACCCAGATCGAGCGCCTGAAGCTCCAGATCGCCGTTTGCGTAGTCTGTGGAAACGTAAACGCGGTTGACCAACTGTACGGCGCTGGATGTTTCCCGGTCGTTGAACGCGGCGTTGATCAGCCCTGTTTCGGAATCGTCGGTGAACAGGATGCCCTGCAGCTTTCGCGCGTCCGACTGAATCCGGCCCAGAACCGCATCGGGCGAATCGCCAGCCGGCGGCGCTGGATTCGCCTCGCGATAGCGTAGGGATTTTCCGATTCCCCCGCTCGCCCGCGAACTGGAAAACTGCCCTTCAGACAGCTGAGCCAGCGTCAGACTGGTAGGAGGGGTCGGTCCGGGGGCGCTGGCTGAACCGCCACCACCGCCGCCACATCCGGCCAGAACACCCGCTGCAGCGAGCAAAGGCCACATCCGCAAACACATCTTGAAACTCCTCCTTTGGACTTGACCCAGTAGACCGTCGGATCTCTCATGGAGCAAGCATTCGATCACCGGACCATGATTAAACTTCCAATGTTATTGGTGCGATGCAACATTCCTGCACGTCCGTGTTGAAAAGGACGCGGCGCGCACCATTGTTGCCTCTACGGTATGTTCAAGGAGATGATCACGAATGCAGGGTACGAACCAGGCTCAGCCGCCGGCGGAGGAATTGGCCTATCGGCGTATCTGTGTTGTGGGTGGCGGCGCGTGGGGGACCGCGCTGGCCTCGGTCGCGCGGCATGCCGGACGCGATGTATCGCTGTGGTGCCGCAGTGCCGAGGTGGCGGAGGCGATCCGGGACCGGGCCGAAAATCCACGCTACCTCAAGGGGATCAAGCTGGCCTCCGGTATCAAGGCCACTACCGATATGGCGCAAGCCCTGCACGAGGCGGAGGCAGTCCTGCTGATTACACCATCCCACAGCATCCGGGAAATGACCCGTGCGATTGCGCCGCTGACATCGCCGCACTGCCCGATCTTTACCGGGGCGAAAGGGATTGAGGCGGACAGTGGTCTGCTGATGACCGGCATCATGGCCGAGGAGGCGCCGGGCCGGGTGATCGGCGCCATCTCCGGCCCCACATTCGCGGTTGAAACCGCAGCCGATCAACCGACGGCAGTCACCATCGCATGTACTTCGCGTGCGACGCAGCCCGGCAGCATGGCGGCCGCGCGTCTGGCAGCGGCACTGACCACTTACAGTTTCCGTCCCTACATCTCGGACGATCTGACGGGCGTGGAAATCGGCGGAGCCATGAAGAACGTCATCGCCATCGCCTGCGGCATGTTGCACGGCGCCGGATACGGAGAGAACCTGCGGGCCGCTCTGATCACCCGTGGTCTCAGTGAGATCAAGGAACTGGCCGTCACCATGGGCGGCTCGCGTGAGACGGTCACGGGGTTGAGCGGTATCGGGGACCTGATGCTGACATGTTCATCCCCGAAATCGCGCAACTTCTCCTACGGAACGCAGCGCGGGCAGGGGTTGAGCGATGCGGAGGTTTTCGAAGGGCGTCCTGTCGTTGTCGAGGGTCGCACCAACGCCGTGACCGTGACCGATCTGGCGCGCAAAAAGGGTTTGCACATGCCGGTCTGCGAAATGGTCCGCTCCATCGTCGCTGACGGTGCCCCAATAGGCGAGGCCTTCGCCAATTATTGGAGCGCGCCGATTGAGGGCGAACCTCGGGCCCTCGATTTCAAGATCGCGCATCCCGCGACGTCTGCCGCACATTCCCGCTTCGGAGGATCGAAGACATGAGCACCCCACCCTCAGACGCGACTTTCACGCTCGCCACGGATCTGGACGGCACCTTTCTGGGCGGCAGCGACGCGGACCGAGCTGCCCTTTATGACTGGATCGAGGCGCGCCGTGACAGTGTCAGCCTGGTCTTCGTATCGGGGCGCGATCCCGAGTTCATCCACTCCCTTTGTTCCGACAACTGGGTGCCCTGGCCCGATTATGTCATCGGTGACGTCGGCACCACCGTCGCCCGCGTGGACCGGCACGATGAGGACAAGCGAACCCTGACCCATCTGCCCGAGCTGGAGCATGAGATCGCCGCACGCTGGGGCGATGCCGGTGAGCAGGTGCGCAAGGCCCTCGCAGATGCGCGCGGGCTGAAACTTCAACCGACGAAATTCCGCTACCGCGTCAGCTATGACATGGACCCGGATGCATTCGATCCCGGCGCATGTGAGGTCGTCACGGGCATGGGGCTGGACTGGCTGGTCTCGGACAATCGCTATTTCGATGTCTTGCCACGTGGCATCAGCAAGGGCCCGACGCTCGAGCGGTTCATCACCGCTTTCGGGATGTCGCGCGGGCGCGTATTGGTTGCGGGGGATACCCTTAACGACCTATCCATGTTCAAGACGGGTCTGAACGGAGCCGTGGTCGGTGGTGCGGAGCAAGCCTTGCTCGATGCGACCAGGGACATACGGACAGCCCGCAAATGCAAGGCGATCGGCGCCGCAGGAATCATGGAGGCGATTGCCGCCTTCAACCTGCACCCCGACGCGAATGGAGAACAGGAATGAGTTCCGATCTGGTCATAGTCTATCACCGTCAACCTTACGAAGAGGTCGAGGTCGACGGCAAGATCGAGTTGAAGGAGAATTCCAGCCCCAACGGGATCGTCCCCACCCTCAAGAGTTTCTTCGGTCGCGTGGAAAAGGGCAGTTGGGTGGCGTGGAAGTACGCCGACGACCCCTCGAACCCCGATTTCGAACGGGTGGTGGAGATTGACGACAGCTACGGCAAATATTCCGTGTCCAGATTGCCCCTGACCGAGGAGCAGGTGCAGAGCTTCTATCACGTCAGTTCCAAAGAAGCCTTCTGGCCTATCCTGCACGGGTTCAAGGAACGCTACAATTACGATCCGGTTGACTGGCCCACTTTCCGTCAAGTGAACTGGGCCTTTGCCGAGGCTGCAGCGGCCGAGGTCAGCGACGATGGCGTCGTCTGGATACACGACTACAACCTGTGGTTGGTGCCAGGCTATCTGCGGCAGTTGAAACCGTCCGTGAAGATCGCGTTCTTTCATCACACACCCTTCCCGAATCCCGACATCTTCAACGTCCTCCCCTGGCGGGAGGAGATCGTGAAAAGCCTGCTTCAGGCAGATGCAGTCGGATTCCACATCCCGAGATATTCCAACAATTTCAAAGCTGTGGCGCGCTCCATCACCTCCGCTCGCTCAACGGATGAGACACCGACGCCTGAGGCGATGTCGCCGCGCGGAATGGCCCTGTCCGAACGCCATACCGTACGCGCCATGCGCCACCACGACCACGATATCCTGATCGACACTTCTCCGGTGGGCGTCGATACCGACTATATCGCGTCCGTCGTCGCTGACCCGGAAGTGCAGGCGAAGGTTGCCGATATCCGCTCCGAAATCGGAGAGGATATGCAGCTGATCGTGTCCGTGGCACGAACCGATTACACCAAGGGCAATGTCGAACAGCTTGAAGCTTACGAGCGGTTGCTGGTTTCCCGCCCCGATCTGATCGGCAAGGTTCGCCTGATGCATGTCTCCGTCGGTGCGAACCGCAACATGACGGCGTATGAAGAGGTACAGCAGCGGATCGAGGAACTCTCGGGCCGGATCAACGGCACGTTCGGCTCGTTCGAGTGGCAACCGGTTTCGCTGATCTCGACCGCGATACCCTTCCGTGACCTGATCGCGTATTATCGTGCTGCGGATGTCGCCTGGATCACACCTCTGGCGGATGGCTTGAACCTGGTTGCCAATGAATTCTGCATGGCGCGGGACGATTTGGGTGGAGCGCTGGTCCTGTCGGAATTTGCCGGAACTGCCGTTCTGTTGAAAGGCGCCATTCCCGTTAATCCGTTCAGCTTCGCGTCGATGGATCGCGGCATTCAACAGGCGCTGGACATGGATGACGAAGAAAAGCGTAGCCGTATGAAGGGCCTGCGTGAAAGCGTTCAGAAGTTTGACATCAATGCCTGGGTCACGTCCCAGACTGAACTGTTCGACCGTCTGCGTAAATTGCCATCCAAAGAGGCAAAATCATGAGGCGGATCATCGCGGCGCTGGCACTTATCGGGGCCACATGCCCGTTGAGTGCTCACGAGTACTGGCTCGAAGCTCCGAGCCATCAGATCGAGACCGGGGATGGGATCGAAGTCGGCATTTTCGTCGGATCAGACCTTGTGGGGCAGCAAATGCCCTATTTCCCTCAGGCATTTCGCAGCCTGCAGCATTATGCTCCGGGTGAGGATGGTCAGTTCATTTCCGGGCGAATTGGCAACATGCCGGCCTTGGGCTTGGCGGATCTGCAGGAAGGGCTTCACATCGTTGCTCAGGAAACGCGTGACTCTCGCCTGACCTACGAGGAAGAGGGCAAGTTCGAGAGTTTCCTCGCAGCGGAAGGTATCGAGTATATTCTGGATGAGCATCGGGCGCGTGGCTTGCCTGAGGTCGGATTTTCCGAAACTTATTCCCGCTCGGTAAAAGCCTTGATCGGTGTCGGCTCCTCCGAAGGTGATGATTTCCGGGTCGGTCTGCCGGTCGAATTGGTCGCGCTGGACAATCCCTTCACCACCGAGGGCAACATTCAGCTGCAGTATTTCGTTCGTGGGGAGCCTGCATCGAACGCCCGCATCAATCTGTTTCATCGAAGCATTGGTGGAGACGTCATCGAAGTTCCGTTGACCACCGACAGTCAGGGCATCGCCGTGGTGCCTGAGAGCGGAGCCGGGTTCTATCTGGCCAACGCGGTGCATATGGATGCGGTCAGCAATGCCGGACCGACCGCCTGGCATTCGAGCTGGGCGTCGTTGAGCTGGACGAGGTGATCAATCCAGCGTTTGAGCCGAGGATTGTAATAGTTGCAGGGTCGCGGATCTGAGCGAGCCTCCGCTTTCGAGCAGATCTCTGGCTGCGGCAAGTGTCACGGGCTCTTCCACTCTGGGCGCAAGTTCCGTCGCGTTGGGTCGGAACGGCTCGGGGCGGGGTGTGACACGGTTAGCCGAAGCAATGATTTCAGATGCTTCGTCGTTTCCCCTCAGGTGCGCCGGAGATGCCATTTCGATCGCATCGCTGGGCAAACCGAGCGTGAGTAGACCACGCGCCGCACTTACCCTCGCGGCATCCCCGGCGACCCCTTCGGGCAAAAAATTCGCGTGGTGCAAAACCGCACGAGCGTAGTCCGGATTGCCCGGTGCTGTGGACTCGATCAGGTCGGCAGCAACCCTTCGCCAGATCTCCGCCATTTCCGGCTCACGGTCCGCGCTGGCAGTAAGCAGCTGCAACGATTGCGACAGTGCCCCATCGCGCGCCCGGATCGAAGCCAGTAGCCTGATCGCTTTGCGGCCGAGTGGGGTTCCCCGCATCTGGAAAGCCGTGGCGGCGAGATCCAGCTCTGCCCCGCGGTCCACGGATATGTCATCGTTCAACTCAATTTCGATCAGATGCGCCCTGGCATGATGACCAACCAGATCCGTGCCGGCTGCAAGAGCCTCGAACCCCGTACGGGCTGTTTGAACATCACGACGGCGCAGTGCAATCCGGGACGCGGTCAGTTGCATTTCGCGGGACCCGGGGATTCCCGAACGGTTGGCGAAATCCAGTGCCCGTTGCGCACTGGCGAGAAGTGAAAGCTCCAGCCATTTTTCGGCAACGCGCTGCGCGATCAGTATGCGGTGTTCGGGAGGGAACGTGCCGAGGGTCGCAAGATCGCCATCGACATGGCGCCTCGCCAGAAATGCCTCATCGTTCGCCAGCCGTGCCCAAAGCCCCAACACGCCCGGGCATTCGACATGGGTGAGCAATGCGATGCCCGGTTCCATGCCGTCGACGATCCGCGCCATATCTGTATAGGTAGCTTCCGCCCCTAGGATGCCCTTATGGCGACCAAGGATCGCCAGACTCTCCGCTCCCAATCCAAGTCCGATCGCCTGTTCGATCGTATCGCTTAGAATGCGTTCATTCAGCGCATCGAACTCACCGTAGAGCGCAGTCCGATTCGACACATAGGTGGAATATTGCTCCTGTAGAGTTGCGAATGTCTGGGGAACGGGGGCGTTGCAGCCTGGGTCATTCGCCGGATAAGAGCGCGTCGGCGTATCGAATGCAGTTCGGATATCGACATTTGGCGTCGAGGCAAGTTCGGGCACAACGACGTCTTCGATCGACTCCTCGGGTTCGCGCTCAGGCTCAGGCTCCGGCTCCGGCACGGGTTCTTCCACGACATCCTGCGTGTTTGGCGCATCCTCCGACAATTTGAGAAGCCCTTGATCCGCAGCGCGGGTCAGTTGCTCCACGAGCCGATCGCGAACGTCGCTCAGGTCAGGCCGGGAAAAAATCTCCGGGGTAGCAGGCGGTTCGGACGGCAACATATACGAAGCTGAATCGTCGATGACTGTCCCTGCCTGCGATAGATCCGGTGCCTTCACGGCGGGTTCGCTTCCCGTATCGCGAATATCGACCACGAGGTTACGGTCCACTTGGGGAAAAACCTGAACCGGGCAATTGCAGCCCAGCCGCAGAATGAGGTCGTCGCCAACAACGTTTATATCCAGCAATCTCGTACGGGGAATGCGGTCAAAGATAGTGTCGAGGGACAGATTCCCTATGTCAGGCAGATTGATCGTAACAATCCGATCTTTCTGTATCGCGGACCACTCATCGGGAGGGGGCGTGTCTATGACCAGCCTGGTAAATGTAGCGTGTTCACCGGAGCGTACAGTGGTAAGATCCTGTGCGCAGGCCTGATTGGCAATCAGGAAAACAGCAATTGCGAGCCACCTCATGCCGCAACACTCTCACTTCGCAACGCCGTATCGAGGTCGTCGAAACTGGGGCGGAGTTCCGATGACATGCACTGCCGTCCGATTTCCACACACATATTCGGGGCATGACCGTGAAGGCTGGCCACGAGAACTTCACGGATCAGCATGTAGAAATTGTGATCTGCCTCGGCCAGTTCATTGGCCTTTGTCGCGAATGGGCCCACCAGCGCATAGGCGAGAAACACGCCGAGGAATGTGCCGACCAGGGCACCACCGATCATCTTGCCCAATACCGCGGGCGGTTGGTCGATTGACGACATCGTCTTGATCACACCCAGAACCGCCGCGACGATACCCAATGCGGGAAGCCCGTCCGCCATGTTCTGCAAGGCATGACTGGGCTTGAGAGCATGATGCAGATGCGCCTCCAACCGCTTGTCTATGACCTCCTCAACCTGATGCGGGTCGTCGTAGTTCATCGAGGCTGCGCGGAGCGTGTCGCAGATGAGGGTGACGGCCGTCGCATCGGCCAAAATGCGAGGAAACCGTTGGAAGTGAACGCTTTCTTCCGGTTGCTCGATATGCTCCTCGATCTGCACGGGATTGTTGCGCGCTATGCGGAGCAGTTCGAACAGCAGGATCAAAACATCGGAATAATCACCGGCTTTCCATTTTGGCCCGGTAAACACCCGTCCCACATCGCGCAAACTGCCGCGAATCGTGTCTCCTCCGTTGGAAATGATGAAGGCACCGACAGCGGAGCCCCCGATAATCATCATTTCATAGTGCAGCGAGGAAAAGATGATGCCGAGCTTTCCGCCCCCCCAAAGGTACCCTCCGATAACCATGGCAAATACGATCGCAAGGCCGAAAAAACCGGTCATTTATCTGCTCCAACTCTGCTGTACACGATCTATTCCTGTACGACTGCGGCATGACGCCCTGCCATGACGGCGCTCAACGCGTAGGCCTGTTCGGGCGTAACGGCGGAAAGGATAGCCCCTGCTGCCTCAGGCTCCATACGCATCAGGAAACCGGCTGCAAAACTCGGCTCCATTGCGCCGAAAAGGGGGGCGGCGGTGGCAGGACGCATACTTTCGTAGACGGAAACCAGACGTACGACATCTGTCTCCGCTGCGCCGGAGGCCACGGAAAGCGTATCGCGAAGCGTTTGCTCGGCCTGCTCCAGCTGTTCTATCTGCAGGGCCAAAGCACGCTCCGCATCGGCAAGTTCGCGGGTTCGCTCATTTACCTGCTGTTCGAGCAGATCGAGTTCGGCCTCACGCCTTTGAAGCGACTCGAGGAAGACATCCTGCTGCGAGGTGTCTGCAGGAGGCTCCCCGAGATTGGCATGTGCGGGCCCGATTGCCCCGGACAGGGCGCTTGCCCATTGCGGGCCCTCGGTGGCGATCCTCAATCCCGCGGATGCCGCGAAGATACAGATGATCAGGACAAGAGCCGGGACTCTGGAGCGGCTCATCGTTTCATAGCCTTGTAGGCATCGCGCAAACTGCCGTCGAAGGAGGACGGCGTAGGCTTTTCCGGCCGCGTTACGGGAACGGCTGTGCCGGAGCGGGAATCATGTAGCGTGGCGAGCAGAAGCTCCAGCCGGCCGGCGGCTTGCTCCGCGCGCGCTGTTTGTACGGTCATGTCCGCCACCGCATCGACCGATTGTTTCTGAGCGGTCGCGACCGCCGATGTCATTTCATCGACCCTGTGCGAGAGGCTTGCAATCGCAGCGCCCATGCCGCGATCCAGACGGCCGAGAGCCTTTAGCCGTCGAGATACGACCATGCAGTAAACGGCGAGTGACACCGTAGCGAGGATAAGAAGTCCGTCGGCAAGTAGCGACATGGTGATACCTTCAGTTGAGTATGAATTCCGCGATGAGAAGATCGTGCACCCTGTCCGGGCCCACGATTACCGAAATCCGACGCAGCATCTGGGCGCGCAGCGTCAGCAAAGCGGCAGGCTGCTCCAGCATCGTCGGCTCCACCGCGCGCAGATAGGTTGCGATCATATCGGCGATGCGAGGTTTCACCGCCATGACCTCCGCTTCGTATTGCGGCCGGATGTCGAGCGTGGCGGAAAACCGCAGATGATCCGCGCGTGAGTTCGGGCCGAGGCTGATCACTTGCGGGTCCAGAGGAACGAAGGACGTTTGATTCGGGCTCGGCCTGTCGACAGCGGCTGCAACCTCCACCGGTTCAGCCTCCTCCGGCATCAGATGGAGAGGATCCAGCGTGACGAAGGCGAAGCTGCCCGCACCCGTCAGGACGCATAGAATCAAGGTCACCACCACGGGAAACCGCTTCTTGGCCTTGGGGTCAGTTTCGTCCGACGGTTCGCTCATCAAATTACCCTCATCGTGTTCGGGATCCGTTCTAGCGGCGCACCACTAACCAATTCTTAAGAAGCCGGAGCTTATCGATGAGTACGGACGAAGGCCGGAAGCGCCGTCGAAGACCCTGGAACGAGGTATATAAGTGAGCGATCTGATCTCCCGATTCGAGGCTATGCCGGGCCGTTTTCGTCTTATCGCCGGCGGGGCCGCCATAGCAGTGATGGCGCTGCTCCTGCTTCTCGCTCGTGTGGCGGGCACGCCGCAGATGGCGCTGCTGTATTCCGGGCTGGAACCGAGCGTCGCCGCCGAGGTGCTGACCGCGCTTGAGGCGGAACAGGTCGAACATGACGTGCGGGGCAACGCGATTTATGTGTCCGAGGATCGTCGCGACAATTTGCGATTGCAGCTGGCGGGCCGTGGATTGCCCGCGAGCGGCGGAGCGGGATATGAGCTTCTCGACGAACTTTCTGGATTCGGCACCACGTCCCAGATGTTCGATGCGGCCTATCGGCGCGCGCAGGAGGGCGAAATCGCCCGTACGATCGCCTCGGCCCCGGCCATACGTTCGGCGCGCGTCCATCTTTCACGAACGGAGAACTCTCCGTTTCGCAGGAATCAGCAGGCGACAGCCTCGGTGACGGTGACCATGGCCAATGCGCCGCTGTCATCTGACCGGGCCCGCGCGCTCAGACATCTTGTGGCATCGTCGGTGCCCGATCTGATGCCCGAGGCTGTGTCGATCATCGACGCGCAGGCGGGCATCATCATTGGCGAGGATTCCGATGATCCCGCAGCCAATGCCAGCGATCGGGCAGCGCAGATGCGGGCGAACGTACTGCGCTTGCTGGAGGCGCGCGTGGGCCCCGGGCGGGCGTTTGTCGAGATCAATGTAGATACGACTCTTGATACTGAAATCGTTACGGAACGTGTCATCGATCCGGACAGCCGTGTCGCGATAAGCACGGATGTCGAGGAGGATTTGGAGCAGGCCACCGGATCCGGGCCGGGTGCCGTAACAGTCGCCAGCAACCTTCCCGACGGGGACGCCGCCGCCGAAGGCAACAGCAATTCGCGAGAGGTTACCCGCACGAGGGAGCGTGTGAACTACGAGGTGTCCGAAGTCCTGAGGGAAAGGACCAGCAATCCCGGCCGGATCAGCCGCCTGTCCGTCGCAGTTCTGGTCGATGGGATGGAAACTGCCGGACCTGACGGGACCACATGGCAGCCGCGGCCCCAAAGCGAAATCGCCGCGATGGCGGAGCTTGTCCGCGCTGCTGTGGGTTTCGATGCGGCCCGAGGCGACGTTCTGACGATCGAATCGATGCAATTTCCCGAACGCGGTGAGGTGGGGACTGTCGCCAACGCGCCTGCATTTATTGGAGGTACGATACCTTTGAGCCTGATTTTGCAACTCGGCGTTCTCTCGGCAGTCGTATTGCTTTTAGGCCTGTTCGTCCTGCGTCCAATTCTGCTGACGCGGCGCGACCTGGATACCTTGCCCAATCCGGCTGAGCTGCCGTCACCCGAAAACGGGGCGGCTATCTCGCCGGAGCTTCTGATGCTGGAAAACATGCCCAGCGAGCAGGAGGCCGAGAAACCTGAGACTCCGCTGGCGCGTCTTCGCGGAACGGTCGAGGGCAGGAGACCTGAATCCGTCGATCTGCTGCGCAATTGGATCGACAGCGGAATGACCGAAGGAGTGCCGTGATGAGCGCCCGATTGTTCCGCCTCGATGACATCGAACGTCCCGCCGCCGCAGCTGCCACCACCGAACCAGTTTGCGGTGAGCAATTGCGCAAGGCTTATGATGAGGGGTACGCCAAGGGGTTCACCGACGCAGCTACGCGCGCGACGGAAGCGGTCACACAGCAATCCGAACGCGTGACCACCGCGATATTCGAAGCTGTGTCCGACGCCCAGATCACAATGCAAAGCGCACGGGCAACGGCGGAGGCCGATCTTCTCGATCTGATTTCGGAGATAGCACGGACTGCGTTGTCCGAAGCTGCGGCACGCGATTTTTCCGAGCAGGTCGCAACGGCGGTAAGGCGCGAACTCGATCTCGCGCCAGGGACCAGCATCACGGTCAGCCTTTGCCCGGAAGAAGCCGGTATGATCACGGAGGCTATTCCGGAAGGTATCGTTATCCGCAGCGCGCCTGACCTGTCGCCTGGATGTGCGACCATCGCCACCGATAGCGGACTTACCAAGCTCGACATTTCTACTGTCCTCACCCGCATCTCGCAGACACTTTACCCAAATTCGACACAGGAACCTGAATATGACCAGCGAAACCACGCCTGAGGCAAATGACATGAACCGCCTGGGGGAGATTGAAACACTCACCCCCCGGCGCAGTGGCGGCCCGTCGCCGCAGGCCTTTCGTGGCGTTCCGATCGAGGTGATCGTCGCTGTGGGGCGGGCCCGCCCGATGATCGCGGACCTCGCACGATTGCGGCGCGATTCTGTGCTGTCGCTGGATACGACATTGACCGATCCGGTCGATCTGTATGTCGGGGATCGGCTGATCGCGCGGGGCGAGTTGCAGGAAATGGAGGACGGAAGCGGCAGACTGGGTGTGCGGCTGACGGAAGTGGCGGATCTGGAAGATGCGGTTTAGCGCCGCCGTCCTGTTTCTGCTGCTTCTGGCGGCTCCGGGTCATGCGCAAAGCATCGCTGTCGACCTCGGCGGCGACAGCGTTTCGATGCGCACGGTACAGCTTTTCCTCATGGTGAGCGTGTTGAGCCTGGCGCCGGGGCTGGCGGTGATGGTGACCTGCTTTCCGTTTATCGTGACGGTCCTGTCGATCCTGCGGCAGGCGATCGGCGTTCAGCAGGCGCCGCCGAACATGCTGATCGTCAGCCTCGCATTGTTTCTGACCTGGTTCGTGATGGAACCGACGCTGGAGGCCGCGTGGGAGCAGGGAATATCGCCCGTGATCGAGGGCACGCTTGAGGTGCGGGACGCCATTCCGATCACGATCGAACCCTTTCGCGGCTTCATGCAGGCACGAGTAGACGTGGATACGCTCGATACACTGGCGGATGCGCGCGGGATCACGCTGGAGGAGGGCGCGCCCCCGCTTCACATGCTGGTGCCGGCGTTCATGCTGACGGAGGTTCAGCGCGGGTTCGAAGTGGGCTTTCTGATTTTCCTGCCCTTTCTGGTCATCGACCTGGTGATCGCCGCAATCCTGATGTCCATGGGAATGATGATGGTGCCGCCCGCCGTCGTCGCGCTGCCCTTCAAGCTTGCCTTTTTTGTGCTCGCCGACGGCTGGGCCCTGCTGGCGGGCGCACTGATAAGGAGTTATGCCCCGTGAGCACAAAATTGGCACACGCGTTGCCTGTTCCCGACCGGGCGCAGCTCGACTTCACACCTACGCAAAAGGCCGCAATCATTCTCGCCGCACTCGGTCCGGAGCAGTCAGCGCCTCTGATAAGCGACTTGAATGAGGCTCAGCTGCGCCGGTTTGCCGTGACGATCAGCGGATTGAAGCGCATTCCTCAATCCGCAATTCTGGATGTGATCGACGAATTCATGAGCACACTCGGTGACGGTGCGGACATCTCGGGCGGTGCCGAGGTGGCCCGGCGGATGCTGGAGGGAGCACTCGATTCCAAGCAGGTCAATCGCATCATGGGCGATGTAGACAGCTCGATGAACCGTTCGTTATGGGACAAGATGGGCCTGGCCCCGGCGGCGGCTGTTGCCCGGTTCCTTCAGAATGAACATCCGCAGACCGCAGCAGTGGTGTTGAGTGAATTGAGGTCGGATCGTGCCGCGGCAGTTCTGGAACTACTCGACAGCACATTTGCGCAGAACGTGGTGTTGCGGCTGTCGCGGGCACCGCGGCTGGAGCCTAAGGTCGTCGCGATGGTCGAATCCGTGATCATGCGCGACTTCCTGTCCATCGCGCTGGAAGGGGGCAACACCCGCAGCCCGGCCGACTTGATCGCTGGGCTAATGAACAATGTGTCCGGGACCATGCGCGGCGACATGCTGGGTCATCTGGAAAATCGTGACCCAGACCTGACCACGGAAGTGAAGCGTGTGATGTTCACCTTTACGGACATCGTGAAAAGGGTGGAGCCGCGCGACGTTGGCAACGTCGTACGCAACATGGATGAGGCCGTTCTACTCGCGGCATTGAAATCAGGTCAGACGGTCAGCCGCGAAAGTGTGGAGTTCATTCTGTCCAATATCTCCAAGAGACTGGCAGAAAGGTATGTCGAGGAGATCGGACAGATGCAGGACATCAAGATCAAGGACGGAGAGAAGGCTCAAGCCGACTTGATCGCGGAAATTCAAGCACTGGCGCAAAAGGGCGATCTGACGCTGATCATGCCCGACAGCGACGGCTGATATGCCCTGTGGCAAGTCCTTCGCGAGGGGCCAGTGAAACGCGTTCGCGTCAGAACGCAAACACTGGTAAAATGGCGGAGGCGGTGAAAGCGCGAGATCTGCTTCGTCTGCCCCCACCTGCCGTCACCCGAATCCTTTTAACCATAGGAATTCATATAAATTATTCGCCGCGTGCCCTCTCCCGCCCCGAGGTGGCACTGATACAGGCCAAGGCGGTTTTGTACCCTCGATTTGCACCACAAACCGGGGGACCACGCCATGTTGACAGTCAAGCAGATCGAAGCCGCGCGGTACGGTGTTTCCCCGGTGCGCCTGTCCGATGGCAATGGTCTCTATATCCGGCTGAACAAGGGCGGCGGCAAGGGGACTGTTGCATTAATAGAAAGCCATGACAAATTTCATGTTTTCGAGGTCGGCCATGCCGTGTAAGTCCCCATTTAAGCACCACCGGTTTCCACGTCAGATCATCCTTTGCGCTGTTCGGTGGTATCTGCGTTACCCGCTATCATATCAGGATGTGGTTGATCTGCTCGAGGAGCGTGGGATCAACGTGGATCGGTCAACCGTGTATCGCTGGGTGATCAAGTTTGGCCCACAGATCACCAAACGGACAGAGAAACATCTGCGCCGCGCCAGCGTCGATTGGCACGTAGATGAGACCTACATCCGTGTTAGCGGTAAGTGGCGTTACTTGTGGCGCGCCGTTGATGCCAATGGCCAGATGATCGATTTTCGCCTGACTACTAAGCGAGATGCAAAGGCGGCAAAAGCCTTTTTGAATAAAGCGATTGAACGCGTAAGACTACATCGGCCGGTGACTATCGTCACAGACAAAGCGCAAAGCTATCGACGTGTCATCCGCGAGATCAATCACCGTTACGATCCACATTTTGACAGCATCCGGCACATCGATCAGAAATGGCGGAACAACCGCATCGAGAGCGATCACGCAGCCATGAAACGGCTACTCGGATATCGGCAGAGCTTCCGATCCTTACGATCGGCCAAGGCGACCCTCAGCGGCATCGAGACAATCCGAACCATCAGGCGAGGTCACGTCCATCACAAGATATCAGGCGTCAAAGGTGAGATCGAATTCATCCGCAGACTATTCGAGACCGCTGCATAACCCAACGCGCGCCCCAGAGTAGATCCGCGGTAACAGAATTAACGCAACAGTCCCGGATAACCTCCCCGAAGAGAGATTCGAAGCCCTAGTCAGCTACCTACAGAAACGGATTGACAGCACCCGCCTCGGCAAGACCCGGAAGGCGCGCTGCCAAGGCCGATATTCGACCTTTGAGGAACATCAGGCCAAATGAGTGTCATGCTTTCCAAGCATCAACGATATTTTTGAAGCCACTACCCTGTCGCACGATTAAGAACCTCTTCGGCCCACTGGTTCAGGCTTTTTCCCGATAGCTCGGCCGCGAGCGCAGCCTTTCGATGCACTTCGGGATCGACACGGAACATGACCTGGCCGGAAAAGGCCTTCTGCGGTTCCTTGCCAACTTTCGCGCACGTTTCGATGTAGTCTTCGACAGCCTCATGGAAGGCTTCGCGCAATGCTTCAACCGTGTCGGCATGAAAGCCAACACCATCACGGATACCGGCGAGACGTCCGGTGAAGATTCCATCGTCGTCATCATACTCGATGCGGGCCGAGTAGCCTTTGTAGGTCATGGAATTGGTCATGGTGTTACTCCGATCCGTTCCAGAAACGCCCGCGCGGCGCGCACTTGGTAGCGTTTGGCTTCCTTGGCGGGGTGCGGTCTGTGAAACGTCTCGACCTCGCCATCCTTCTCGAACCGCACCCGCGAGCCGCGCCCTTCAATTACCTGTGCGCCAGCGGCGACAAGCAGACGCTCGACCGCTGACCATTCGATTGTTCCCGATACCGGGTCTGTAAAGACAACGGCCAGAGTCTTGCGGTGTTTGCTGTTCATCAGGTTATGTAGCTCTTGCTTGCAATTTTTGCAAGCATATCTTTGCCCCGGGACTGTTGCATTAATTTTGGCAGGCTGATCTGCGGCTGCTGGATGCCGCTCGGTCAGGCAGCCGCAGCGAACAGGCTGGCGATGAACGCGATCTCGCCTTTGACGCCGGGTTGTTTGTGGTGGATGTGACCGCGTTTGATGGATCGGATCGTTTCGATGCCACTCAGGGTCGCTTTGGCGGTTCGCAATGAACGAAAGCTCTGACGATACCCCAGGAGACGCTTCATCGCGGCGTGATCGCTCTCGATCAGGTTGTTTCGCCACTTCCGGTTGATGTGTCGGATACTGTCGAAATGCGGGTCATACCGATGATTGATGTCGCGAATGACGCGCCGGTAGGCAGGCGCTTTGTCCGTGCATATTGTGACTGGCCGATGCAGCCGGACCCGCTCGATGGCCTTGTTGAGGAAGGCCCTGGCCGCCCTCGCGTCCCGTCTGGCGGTCAGTCGGAAATCGACCATCTGACCGTTCGCATCGATCGCCCGCCAGAGGTAGCGCCATTTGCCTTCCACGCGGACGTAAGTTTCGTCGACGAGCCAATCGACGCTTGCGCGGCGCAGGTGTCTCTCGGTTCGTTTCGTCAGTTCCGGGCCGAACTTCTGAACCCAACGATACACCGTGGATCGATCAACCACCACGCCGCGCTCAGCCAGCAGATCCACAACATCCTGGTAGGATAGCGGATAGCGCAGATACCAGCGCATCGCGCAAAGGATGATCTCTCTGGGAAAACGGTGGTGTTTGAACGGTGATTTGCGCGGCATCGTGGACCTCCGGAACGGACCATCAGCAGGTAGCCCGAATTAATGCAACAGTCCCGAAAATCTTCACCGAAGCGGCTATTCTACAAAATGTAGAGCCACACCAAGGTTTCGCAAAACTGTACCTTGAAATGTACCCGACATAATGTGGATCAGAAAAAACCAAGGAATCCCAGCATGTTCGCTAGAATAAATGGCGGAGCCGATGGGATTCGAACCCACGGAACCTTTCGGTTCACACCCTTAGCAAGGGCGCGCCTTCGACCACTCGGCCACAGCTCCGCAGATGGGTCTATCAGGGGTATCGTGCGGAGAACAAGGGCCAAAATGCGCTAATTTTCAGGAATGCGCACTTCTCTACTTTTGCGCGGCCGCACGCATTTGCGATATAGTCTGACCCGGTGTCAGAGCCTCGGTTGCGATATCGAGATGCAGCACAGCCGCCGTTCCGCTGTTACAGGCATCGGCAAATGCGCTGGCGAAATCTGCGGTCTGCGTCACACGACGTCCGAACAGTCCGCATGACTGCGCGAAGGCCGCGAAATCGGGATTTTTCAGATCGGTGCCGCTTACCCGAGCGGGATAAGTCCGCTCCTGATGCATCCGAATGGTGCCGTAGGTCTGATTGTCCAGGACGAGGATGATCGGTGTCGCGCCTTCCTGGGCGGCGGTGGCCAGTTCCATACCTGTCATCTGAAAATCGCCGTCACCGGCAAAGCATATGACGCGGCGGTTCGGTGCTTCGATCGACGCGGCGATCGCGGCGGGTATGCCGTATCCCATTGCCCCCGATTGCGGCGCGAGCAGCCGGCGCGCACCCCCGACTGGTATATGCCGTGAGGGCCAGACCGCGAAATTACCCGCGCCATTGGTCAGGATCGCATCGTCGGGCAGGACTTCGCGCAGATGGGCGCACACTTCGACCATATCGACGGGGGAGGGTTGCGCGCGCGTATCGAGGACCGCTTCGACGCCGGATCGGGCCTGTTTGCGCCAGGCGGACCGCGCATCGCTGTCGGACAGGTTCATATCCTTCAGCGCGGCGATCATGCGGTTGGGCCCGGCATGAAGGGTGAGATCCGCCGCATAGACCTTGCCCAGCTCGCTATCGGCTGCGTGGCTATGGATCAGCGTTTGATCCGGGCTGGGGACGCGCAGCAAGGTGTAGCCGTCCGTCGTCATTTCCCCGAACCGGGCATTGATCGCCAGAATCACATCGGCTTCGCGCAGCAGGTTCGCGGTGGCGGGCGTCATGCCGACGCCGGCATCACCAGCATAACAGTGTGAGGTGTTGTCAATCAGGTCCTGCCGCCGGAACGAGACGACGACAGGCAGGTCCAGCCGCTCGGCCAAATGTTTCAGATCATGTCTGGACGCATCGGACCATCCGGCACCGCCGGCCAGCAGGATCGGGCGTTCCGCCTGTTCGAGCAGGGCGGCGATCCGCGCAATATCGGCCGGGTCCGGGGCGGCCTCGACATGGGGCAGGGCGGGAACCGGGCTGGCATCCACCTCGGCACGCAGAATATCCTCGGGCAGGGCGATGACGACCGGACCGGGTCGACCGCGCGTCGCAACGGAATAGGCGCGAGCGATGATTTCGGGAATGCGACGGGCGTCCTCGATCTCGACCGCCCATTTGGCCATGCTGCCGAAAACGGCGCGGTAGTCGAGTTCCTGAAACGCCTCGCGTCCCTTCATGTCGCTGCCCACCTGACCGACAAACAGGATCATCGGAGTGGAGGCTTGCATGGCCGAATGCACACCGATGGCGGCGTTGGTGGCACCGGGCCCGCGCGTGACGAAGCACAATCCGACCTGACCTGTCAGTTTGGCCCAAGCCTCGGCCATGAACGCGGCGCCGCCTTCGTGGCGTGCATTGACGAAACGGAAATCGCGGTCGTGCATGGCGTCGAGCACGGCAAGATAGCTTTCCCCGGGCACACCGAATCCGATATGCGCCCCCTGTGCCAACAGACACTCCATCACCATTTCGCCGCCGGTCATCATCTGCTCCCTATCTTGATGGCAACACACAAGGGCGCACTGACGATCGGGTCAAGCCCCAGTGATAGAGGGCCTTGTAGATGCGGTCAGGATGGGTGACGTTAAACGAAAAAGGGGAGGCGACATATGGGTCCGCTCAAGGGTATTCGGGTTGTAGAGTTCGCAGGTTTGGGTCCGGGGCCGTTTGCCGCGATGTGGCTGGCCGATATGGGGGCCGATGTGGTGCGCATCGACAGGCCCGACGGTCGCGCTCCGTTTCCGATGAAATACGACGTGCTGGCCCGGGGCCGCAGGTCCGTCACCGCGGATCTGAAAACGGACGAAGGGCGCGCCCGTGCCGCCAGCCTGATGCAGGCGGCTGACGTTGTGATCGAGGGATACCGCCCCGGCGTAATGGAGCGTCTGGGTCTGGGGCCGGAGGAGATCTGCGCGAAGAACCCTCGCTTGATCTATGGCAGGATGACCGGCTGGGGGCAGGATGGGCCTCTGGCGGAAACCGCCGGTCACGACATCAATTATATTGCCCTGACCGGCGCGTTGCACGCGATCGGCGAGGATCGACCGCAGCCGCCTCTCAATCTGGTAGGGGATTTCGGCGGCGGATCAATGTACCTGATTGCAGGCATTCTGGCCGCACTGGTCGAAAGGGGCGTGTCCGGCGAAGGGCAGGTCGTGGATGCGGCGATCGTCGATGGCACCGCGCACATGATGGCGATGATCTATGGCATGCAGGGAAATCGACTGTGGCGGGACGCGCGGCAGGCCAATTTCCTGGACGGCGGCGCGCATTACTATCGCTGCTATGCCTGTGCGGATGGCCAGTGGCTGGCGGTGGGGGCGATAGAGCCTCAGTTCTACGCCCTTCTTTTGGAGCATAGTCAGGCCGAAGGGATCGAGGGTCAGCTCGATCCTTCCGATTGGGCGCGCAGTGCTGCAGTGTTGGAGGAGGTTTTCCGCAGTCGCCCGCGCGACGAATGGCTGGATCTGATGGAGGGGACGGACGCCTGTGTCGCGCCGGTCCTGTCCCTGCACGACGCTCCTGAGCATCCGCACATGGCCGCACGGCAGATATTCGAGCGGCGCGACGATATCGTTCAGCCCGCACCCGCGCCGCGCCTGTCGCGTACGCCCGGCGCATTGAATCGCCCCCCGCCCGAGAAGGGCGCCGACCTCGCCGATGTCCTGCACGAATGGGGAATTGAATGAAGCAGGAGGCTCTTGATTTCCTGCAAGAGGCCCGCGCCCTGCACCGCCTGATCGCGGCGCGTCCCACGACATTTCTGAACGAGGCGACCCTGTTCAAGGGCTGGACCGTCGAGGAGATCGTGCGTCACCTACACGTCTGGAATGTGATGGCCGATCTTTCGCGGACCGATCCGGAGGCCTTTGCCGCACAGATCGAACATGTCGGGGCAGGCATCATGTCGGGTACGACACGGCAGGTGGAGCGTCAGGTCTGTACGCTGCACGGGCGACCTCTCATCGTGGCCTGGCAGGACCGATATGAGCGTATGGGTGCTGAATGGGCCTTGGTGGACCCCCGCTTGCGCCTGAAATGGGTCGGTCCCGATCTGTCTGCCCGGACTTCGATTTCCGCCAGTATCATGGAGGTGTGGGCGCATGGACAGGCTGTGTTCGATATCGCCGGCGTTTCGCGCAGCCCCACACCCCGGTTGTGGAATATCGTGGCGCTGGGCCTGAATACGTTCGGGTGGAGCCATCAGGTCAACGGTTACGAGGTGCCGCCCGCCATGCCCCTGGTGCGTTTGACATTGGGGCAGGAGGTGCGCGAATGGGGCGACCAGACGGTCGGACGGATCGAGGGCCCGGCGGAGGCTTTCGCCCAGGTCGTCACCCAGACGCGCAGCATCGCAGATGTCCCGCTGACAGTTATGGGTGACGTGGCGCAACGGTGGATGCAGATGGTGCAGTGTTTTGCCGGCCCGCGCAATGCACCGCCGTCCGCGGGTACGCGGCATATCGCTCAGACAGGATAGTCAGTCGGGGTAGGGAGCACCGGAGGCAGCCCACTCATATTGTGCGCGCGTCTCGACCGCACAGGGACGAACGGCGCGCAAACGTTTCAGAGCGACGGCGGCCTCCTCCCCACGTTCCACCAGTAGCCGCAGAAGGATCATTCCCGACCGCCCGCAGCCGCCGCGACAATGCACGATGACACCTTCACCGGCATCGAGGCGGGCATTGATATCCTTAGCCATTTTCGCCCAGTCCAGACGGGTCTGCGGGGCGGGTGCGCCGAAGTCGGGGATGGGCAGATGCGCCCAAGCCGCCCCAATCGCGGCGAGAGTCGGCGCAAGCGGTCCGGACATTTCGCGCGTGGTCGTCAACGACACCACCAGCGTCGCGCCCCAATCGGTAATGTCCTGCATCGTTTCTTCGTCCGGCAGGGGCATGATGCCGATGCGTCCTGCACCGGCAGCGATCGTGGGTATCCCGAAATGCACGCCATCCCTCACCATGTTTAAGTGGTGGAGAGTGTTCTGCGCACGGCGTCGCGCCACCCGGCATATTTGCGGTTGGCGGTTTCGGTATCCATCTGCGGCGTGAACTGCTTGTCACGTTGCCAGCTCTTGGCGAAATCCTCGGGCGGACCGGCGATATCGCTCTGCATCGCGGCGAGGTAGGCGGCGCCCAGCGCCGTAGTCTCCCGCACGATGGGGCGATCGACGGGGGCCTGCAATTGATCTGCCAGCGCCTGCATGGTCCAATCACTGGCCGTCATGCCGCCATCGACGCGCAGAACGGTGGCATCGGTCGCGGCACCGTCCTTTTTCATAGCCTCGAACAGGTCGCGGGTCTGATAGGCCACGCTTTCCAACGTTGCCTTCGCGATTTCCTTGGGCCCCGTGTTGCGCGTCATGCCGAAAAGGGCACCGCGCGCGTCTGCGTCCCAGTAAGGTGCGCCCAGGCCCGTGAAGGCCGGAACCAGATAAACGTTCTGATGGGGATCAGCATCCTGCGCCAGACCGCCTGTCTGCCCCGCCGATCCGATCAGACCCAGCCCGTCGCGCAACCACTGCACCGCAGCCCCGGCCATGAAGATCGACCCTTCCACTGCGTAGGTCGGCTTGCCCCCGATCTGATATCCGATGGTCGTCAGCAGGCGGTTCTGTGACCGCACGGCGGTATCGCCGGTGTTGAGCAGGGCGAAACAACCCGTGCCATAGGTCGATTTCATCATGCCCTTCTCGAAACAGGCCTGACCCACGGTTGCGGCCTGCTGATCGCCCGCGACACCCCGGATCGGAACGGCGGCACCCAGCGTCTCACCACTGGTCATGCCGAACTCGGCGGCGCAGTCCATCACCTCGGGCATCATCGAGGCGGGAATGTTCCACATGTCCAGCATGTGATCGTCCCATCGCCCCTCGTGAATATTATAGAGCATCGTGCGGGCCGCGTTCGTCGCGTCCGTTACATGACGCTTGCCGTCCGTAAGATTCCAGATCAACCACGTGTCGATCGTGCCGAAGGCCAGACGCCCCTCTCGCGCCGAGGCGCGCGCGCCCTCCACATTGTCGAGCAGCCACGCCAGTTTCGAGGCGGAAAAATAGGGGTCCAGCAACAGGCCGGTGCGGGTGATGACCTCTTCCTCATGCCCCTCGTCCCGCAGGCGGTCGGTGGTCTGCGCGGTGCGCCGGTCCTGCCAGACGATGGCGCGGTGGATCGCTTCGCCGGTGTCCCTGTCCCAGACCACGACGGTTTCGCGCTGGTTCGTGATGCCGATGGCCGCGATCTGGCGCGGGGTCAGGTCTGCATCGGCCAGCGCGGTGCTGATGGCCTTACGGGTGGTGGACCAGATTTCCTGGGCGTCATGTTCGACCCAGCCTGATTGCGGAAAATGCTGGGTGAATTCGTACTGCCCGGTCGCGATGGGCCGCAGCTTGTCATCGAACACGATCGCGCGTGAGGACGTGGTGCCCTGATCCAGGGCGAGGATATGCTCACCGTTTTTCATGAGTCTCTCCCCTTCTGACCGAACAGGACGCTGTGCGTTTCCCTCTTGTCCTGAAGGTTTCCGCGCAGATCCAGCCTCAACCTGCGGCCGCGATCCAGTGCGGGACGGGCGCTACAACGATCCAGCCAGGCTTGCATGTGGGGGGTTGAGGCGATGTCGTGCTGCTGCCCCTCCCACAGCGAGGCCCAAGGCCAGATCGCCATATCTGCGATGGAAAAGAAATCTCCGGCAACATATTCACGATCCGCCAGCCGTCTATCCAGCACCCCGTAGAGGCGCGAAGTCTCCTTGCGGTAGCGATCCTTGGCATAGGGTAGGTCGTTGGGCGGTTCCATCGCCGGCGCGTATTTCAGGAAATGATGCGCCTGTCCCGCCATGGGCCCCAGTCCGCCCATCTGCCACATCAACCATTGATCGACCTCGATACGCTGACGCTGGGTGTCGCCGCAGAACGTGCCGGTCTTGCGGGCCAGGTATTGCAGGATCGCGCCGCTTTCAAAGATCGAGATCGGCTCCCCATCCGGCCCGTCGGGGTCGATGATCGCTGGCATGCGGTTGTTGGGCGCGATCTTCAGATATTCCGGCGCGAACTGGTCGCCCGCGCCGATGTCGATCAGATTGACGTTGTAGGGCAGTCCCATTTCTTCGAGCGCGATGGATACCTTCCATCCGTTCGGGGTCGGCCAGTAATACAGCTCAATGGGTCTGCTCATGTCTTCCTCCGCACAGGTCGGGTTCAGCATGCCGAGGATGAGACGACGTGCAACCCCCTGATGTTAGCGAAGCAAGACTACGCGCCGCGCATCCTGTTGGTTGGCAACAAGGCGCTGAGCGTCGAGACCACCGCGTTGCGCGCGGTTTGCTGTGCAGGGACGGGTTCGTCAGACAGTGCCGCAATCCTGTCGGCAGTCCAGACCCCCGGCTGGTCCAGCAACGCGGCGTACAGAGGGCCTGTACCCGGGCGGGTATAAAAGCTCCAGTGACAACGACCGCGGGACGTTGCGCCGAGGGGAAGGCCCCGTGCCTCCAACGCCTGCTCGGTTCTGGGATCGTCCAGAGTGAGCGTCGCCACGCCGTCCACGGGCCCGGCCGCACCCAGCGCGGGGCCTTGACCGGGGGCGGCCCATTCGAACATCCGATCGAACGGGGCGTTGGTGCGGGCGCGGACATTGATGATTTCGGTGCGTCCGGTGCCCCGCTCGATATGCATCCGTGCGATTGTCGCGCGTTCCGCGGCCCCCCACAGCAGAATACGCCCCGGCTCGGCCAGCTTCATATGGGGCAGGGACGCCAGGGCGATGCGGCCTCCCAGCGAATGACCGATCAGATCGATCCGGCGATCCGGGTCGAGTGTGGCGATACGGTCGGCAAGACGGGCAACCTGCCGCGCGATGGAGTCCGCGCGCGCATACACTTCCGCAAAACCCCGGATCGAGTTCAGCGTGCCGTGACCCGTGTGCATCCCCGGCCAGCCGATCCCCAGCGTCGGACCCGCCCGGTCGAGCATCCCGGGCCAGCTGATGATCCTGTCACAGGTGGTTTCCGGTGTTTCGGCGTAGATCAGGCGATGCGGATCGCGCAATGTCGGATCGGCGGCGCTGGGCTGGTGAAACGGGCAGTATTTGTACCCATGCAACAATAGCGTAACCGGACTGGCCTGACGGTTCAGAAGCCTGTCCAGCGCCGGTTCCAGCGGCGCACCTGCGGCATCCGCCGTCAGATGCTCGGGTGTCGCCACACATTGCATCGTACCTGCCTTGGGTCGAGTTGCTGTTTACTGAGGGGTAGAACGAATGTGCGACGGAAAGGTTCAGATTCGATGAAGATGCCGTGACTGCGGGCCGTTGACCGGGCAAAGGCACAGGCGTAAACACGTCCCGTGGCGATTTGTAGAACCGGATTGCGGGCCACGTTAAACACGCCGCTAAAGAGGTCGGACCCCGTGCGGCCCGATCATTCGCGCAGGGAAAGGACCCCCCCGATGACTGAACCGACAAAGACTCACGCCTCGTGGAATGACCGGACCAAGCTGGTGCATTCGGGGGCCCGCCGCTCGCAATACGGCGAAGTGGCCGAGGCGATCTATCTAACGCAAGGCTTCGTCTATCCCACTGCGGAGGCTGCCGAGCAACGCTTCGTCGAACTGGGCGAGGATGAATTCATCTATGCCCGCTACGGCAACCCCACCGTCGCCGCGTTCGAGGACCGCATCGCCGCGATCGAAGGGGCCGAGGCCGCGTTCGCGACCGCATCGGGCATGGCGGCCGTCAACGGCGCGCTGTTTTCCATGCTTAGCGCGGGGGATCACATCGTCAGCTCCCGCGCGCTGTTCGGCTCCTGCCTGTATATCGTGGAGAACCTGTTGCCACGCTTCGGTGTCGAGGTGACATTCGTGGACGGCACCGATCTGGACGCCTGGCGCGAGGCCGTTCGGGACGACACGAAACTGGTGTTTTTTGAAACGATGTCGAACCCGACGCTGGAGGTGATCGACATTGCCGCCGTGTCCGAAATCGCCCATGCGAAGGGTGCGATGGTCGTGGCGGACAACGTATTCGCCACGCCGGTTCTGATGCGCGCGCTGACGCTGGGTGTGGACGTTCTGATCTATTCCGCGACCAAGCATATCGACGGGCAGGGGCGCTGTCTGGGGGGTGTCGTGCTCGGGGCCGAGGACTTCATTCGCGGGACGCTGGAGCCCTATCTCAAGCATACTGGTGGGGCGCTCAGCCCGTTCAACGCCTGGGTGATGCTCAATGGCATGACGACGCTGGATCTGCGGGTGCGCGCGCAGGCGGCCAGCGCGGCGCGGCTGGCCGATACGCTGGCGGGCCATTCCGCAGTCGAGCGGGTGATCTATCCCGGTCGCGCGGATCATCCGCAGCACGCGATTTCCTCCCGTCAGATGGAAACGGGCGGCACGATGCTGGCGCTGATCCTGGCCGACAAGGCGGCGGCGTTCCGGTTCCTGAACGCGTCGAGCATTGCGGTAATCTCCAACAACCTGGGCGATGCGCGCAGCATCCTGACGCATCCATCCACCACGACCCATCAACGGTTGAGTGAGGGGACCCGCGTGGAGCTTGGCATCATGCCGGGCCTCGTGCGCTTCTCCGTCGGGTTGGAGGGCGTTGCGGATCTGGAGGCAGACCTGCTCGCGGCCCTCGATCAGGTGTGATCGCGGCGTTCGCAGCCGTGGCGTGCGCGGGTTCGCAAATGCGTCGAAACGCGCCTATATTGGTCGAAACCCGTCGGGATCGGTGATCCGTGACGATACGCTTGCCGTATCAGTGGTATAAATTCGAATTCAGGAATCCCGCCATGAATGTTCATGATCCTCAGTCCGACAGTGACGATATCCCCGGCTCCCGCCCCACCCGTGAACAGGCTGAGGAAGCTGTGCGCACCCTGTTGCGCTGGGCCGGCGACGACCCCAACCGGGAGGGGCTGCTGGACACGCCCAAGCGAGTGACCAAGGCCTATGGCGAATGGTTTCGCGGCTATGATGAGGACGCCGAGCAATTGTTGCAACGCACCTTCGAGGAGGTCGAGGGATACGACGAAATGGTCGTGTTGCGCGACATCCGGTTCGAATCTTATTGCGAGCACCACATGGCCCCTATCGTCGGCAAGGCGCATGTCGGCTATATTCCGCAGGGGCGCGTTGTGGGAATCTCGAAGCTGGCGCGGGTCGTCGATGCCTTTGCCAAACGGCTGCAAGTGCAGGAGAAGATGAACGCGCAGATCGCGCAGGTCTTGATGAACACGTTGCAACCGCAAGGTGTGGCCGTCGTGCTGGAGGCGGAGCATCATTGCATGGCCACCCGTGGCGTTCATAAGCCTGGTGTCAGCATGGTCACCTCCACGATGCTGGGCGCGTTCCGCGACGATCCGGCAACGCGCAAGGAATTCCTGTCGGTAATCGGCAATCCCACGAACCGGATGAGCTGACGCCGACCGCACCGCCCCATGTGTGCCCCATGTGTGGACGGGCGAAAGGGCAACACAGCCGGGCGGTCACGATGCCGCCCGCTTGACAGCATGGTGCGCGGCGGCGAAGGCTCCCTGATGATCTCCTTTAGACCCATCGGTTACGTTGTCGGGATGTTGGTGCTCGCGCTCGCGGCGTCCATGATGCTGCCTATGCTGCTCGATCTGCTGGATGGTCAGCGGGGTGAGGCGGTGGCGTTCGGTATTTCGGGCATCGTCACGGCAATGGTTGGTGCGATGTTGTACTTGGGATGCTCCGACAGTCGATCCATGGGACTGTCGATCCGCCAGACCTTTCTGCTGACCGTGGCCTGCTGGATCACACTGCCTATTTTCGGCGCATTGCCATTCTGGATCGGCCCGGCTCAGGTCAGTTATACCGATGCGTTTTTCGAGGCGACCAGCGGGCTGACGACCACCGGTGCCACGATATATCCCGATCTCGACGTCCTCAGCCGTGGGCTTCACCTGTGGCGCGGTCTGATGCAGTGGATGGGCGGCATCGGGGTGATCGTGTTCGCGGTGGCGTTCCTGCCGATGCTGAAGGTTGGCGGCATGCAGCTGTTCCGCTCGGAAGCATTTGATACCTTTGGAAAAATTCTGCCTCGCGCGGCGGAGATTGCAGGCTCGATCTCCACCATATACCTGTCCATGACCTTGGTCTGCGCGATCATCTATAACTGGTCGGGAATGGATCTCTTCGAATCCGTCGTCCACGCCATGACGACGATCAGCACGGGCGGTTTTGCAAGCGAGAATGCATCGTTCGGAGCCTTCAGCGCGCAGGCCGAATACATCGCCACAGGTTTCATGATCCTCGCCAGCCTGCCATTCGTTCGCTATGTGCAACTGGTCGCAGGCTCCGCCACGCCATTGCTGCGCGACACCCAGATCCATGCCTTTCTAGCCATTCTGGGGACCGTAGTCCTGATCCTGACCGCGTGGCAAATCTTCATGAACGATCAGTTGAGCGAGCTGGCCTTTCGCAAGGCGCTGTTCAACGCCACATCCATCATTACCGGCACCGGCTATGCCAGTGCCGATTATGGCAGTTGGGGCAGCTTTTCGGTCACGGTCTTCTTTCTGATAGGTCTGATCGGCGGATGTGCGGGTTCGACGTGCTGTTCGGTCAAGGTGTTTCGCTACCAGCTTCTGGTGGCGGCACTCGTGACCCAGATCAGACAGTTGCACCATCCCGCCGGAGTGTTTCGCCCCCGATACCAAGGGCGCGCCATCGAGGAGGACGTGATTTCCTCCGTTATGGCGTTTTTCGTGATGTTCGTGATCTCACTGGCCGGGGTCACGGCGATTCTTGGCCTGATGGGGCTGGATACCATGACCGCGCTCAGCGGTGCGGCCTCCGCGCTGGCCAATGTCGGGCCGGGGCTGGGGCCAGAGATCGGCCCCGCCTCTACCTTCGCTGGGTTGCCCGATCAGGCAAAATGGGTGCTGGCCTTCGCCATGCTGATCGGACGGTTGGAGTTGCTGAGCGTCTACGTCTTGTTCACGGCGGCGTTCTGGCGCGGGTGAGCGTGCCCCGCCGCATTGACCGTCCGGAGGCGCAGAGGCATAAGGGCGGCGATTTTGAAGCGGAGTTCGCACCCATGACCGCCCCCACAGCCACCGACCGTCCCCGCTCGTTTCAGGAGATCATCCTGCGCCTGCAAGCCTATTGGGCCGCGCATGGCTGCGCGATCATGCAGCCCTATGATATGGAGGTCGGGGCAGGGACCTTCCACCCGGCGACGACCCTGCGTTCGCTCGGCACGAACCATTGGGCGGCCGCCTATGTGCAGCCCTCGCGCCGTCCGACGGATGGCCGCTACGGCGAGAATCCCAATCGCTTGCAGCATTACTACCAGTATCAGGTGCTGATCAAACCCAGCCCGCCGAACTTGCAGGAGCTGTATCTCGGTTCGCTGGAGGCGATCGGCATCGACATGCAGTTGCACGACATCCGCTTCGTGGAGGATGATTGGGAAAGCCCGACCCTTGGCGCCTGGGGCCTGGGATGGGAGGTCTGGTGCGACGGTATGGAGGTCAGCCAGTTCACATATTTCCAACAGGTCGGCGGCCACGACTGCAAACCTGTCTCGGGCGAACTGACCTATGGGTTGGAGCGGTTGGCGATGTACGTTCTGGGTGTCGATCACGTGATGGACATGCCCTATAACGATCCCGACGCGGCCATCCAGCTCAGCTATGGCGACGTGTTCAAGCAGACCGAGCAGGAATATTCCCGCTGGAATTTCGACATCGCCGATACCGACGTTCTGCTGCGCCATTTCGAGGAGGCGGAGGCCGAATGCGCCCGCATTTTGGACGCCGCGGATGACGACCCCAAGACCGGCAAGCGCATCGTCATGGCGCACCCGGCCTATGACCAGTGCATCAAGGCCAGCCACATCTTCAACCTGCTCGACGCGCGGGGCGTCATCTCCGTCACCGAACGGCAGGCCTATATCGGGCGGGTGCGCACATTGGCCAAGGCCTGCGCGGATGCCTTCGTCCGCACGACTGCTGGGGGGTACGCGGCATGAACGGCAAATGGCTCGTCGGCATATCCGGCATCGTCATCGCGGCACTGGGCGCTGGGATGTATTATGCGCAGGTCTATGCGTATTACGAGGAAACTCAGGCGGATGCGGTCACGGTCGCGGGGCGGGAAGTTCCCGTTTCCGACTGGCAGGGCATTGACGCGGGCACCTCTCCGAACAAGATCCGCGCCTGCTTTACCGTCGATCCTGCGGCGTTTGAGGGGGTCGCACTGGCCCCTTACCCCGAACCGCTGCTAGCCCCCGGCTGGTTCGACTGTTTCGACGCGCGGACCATCGCCGCCGATCTCGAATCCGGTGCCGCCACCGCCTATCTGGCCGAGGATGAGACTCCCGCCGGGGCCGACGACTACGAAATCCTCCGCATGATCGCCGTCTACCCCGATGGCCGCGCCTATATGTGGCGCCACTACCGCGAGCAAAGCTGATGTCCGACCTGCTGATCGAACTGTTCTCCGAGGAGATCCCCGCCCGCATGCAGGCCAAGGCCGCCGACGATCTGCGCCGCCTGATGACCGACGGCATGGTAGAGGCCGGCTTGACCTATGGCGGGGCCGCCGCCTTTGCCACGCCGCGCCGTCTGACCCTGGCCGTGGAGGGGCTGACCGATGAAAGCCCCACCGTGCGGGAGGAACGCAAGGGCCCGCGCACCGACGCCCCGGAAAAGGCGCTGGCGGGCTTCCTGCGCTCCACCGGTTTGACCAAGGATCAGTTGGAGGTGCGCGACGACAAGAAGGGTCAGGTCTATTTCGCCGTGATCGAGAAGCCGGGCCGCCCGGCGGCGCAGATCGTGGCCGAAACGCTCGAATCCACGATCCGCAATTTTCCGTGGCCCAAATCCATGCGCTGGGGCAGCGGCTCCCTGCGCTGGGTGCGCCCGTTGCATTCCATCCTGGCGATCCTGACGGATGAGGAGGGGGCGCAGGTCGTCCCGCTCGACATTGATGGCATCGCGTCCGGCGACACCACGCGCGGGCATCGTTTCATGGCACCCGACACGATCAAGGTGACCTCGTTCGAGGATTACGCCAGCAAGCTCAAGCGCGCCCATGTCATTCTGGATGCCAAGGAACGCGCCGACATCATCTGGGGCGAGGCGACCAACATGGCCTTCGCTCAAGGGCTGGAGATCGTTGAGGATAAGGGCCTGCTGGCCGAGGTTGCAGGTCTGGTCGAATGGCCCGTGCCGCTGATGGGCAGCATCGGTGAGCAGTTTCTGGACCTGCCGCCCGAGGTGCTGCAAACCTCGATGAAGGAGCATCAGAAGTTCTTCTCGGTCCGCGATCACGCTGGCAAGATCGTGAAATACGTCACTGTCGCGAACCGCACCACGGCGGATGATGGCACGACGATTCTGGCGGGCAACGGCAAGGTCCTGACCGCCCGCCTGTCCGACGCCAAGTTCTTCTGGGAGAACGATTTGCAAACCGTGCGGGAGCGTGGGTTGCAGGGCATGGCCGCGCCGCTGGCCAACGTCACCTTCCACAACAAACTCGGCTCTCAGGCGGAGCGGATCGCGCGCATCGCGGCGCTTGCCCGCGAAATCGCGCCGCTGGTCGGCGCGGACGCGGATATGGCGGAGCAGGCGGCGCAGATCGCCAAGGCGGACCTGTCGTCCGAGATGGTCTATGAATTCCCCGAACTGCAAGGCCTGATGGGCCGCTACTACGCCGAAGCTGCGGGCCTGCCGCAGGAGGTCGCGAACGCCGCGCAATACCACTACTCCCCGCTGGGGCCGAGTGACGACGTGCCGAGGGAGCCGGTAAGCGTCGCCGTGGCGCTGGCGGACAAGCTGGACACCCTGACGGGTTTCTGGGCGATTGATGAGAAGCCCACGGGGTCGAAGGATCCCTATGCGCTGCGTCGAGCGGCGTTGGGGGTTATTCGCCTCATTTTATCATCTGGTGCTCGTAATAATTGGGAAGGCCTTTTCTTAGCCCTTATTTTTGCACATTTGTCTGGGCGCAAAGTACTAGACGTTGCGGCGGAACTCGAATCTGAAACGGGTGAAGCAAGCGTTACGCTCAAGCGCTCTGAGGTTATACAAAGTGAAGTCAAAAAGATTATGTCTCTTGATGTCCCAGATTTAGTCCTGTCTGCACTTCAGGCTGATCGTGACCGCACTGCGAATGCGAGAGAAAATATTATTTTACTTAAAGGATGGATGGACACAACACGTGTTGAAGCATCCAACCTCCTCTCCTTCTTCGCAGACCGCCTCAAGGTTCACCTGCGCGCCGAGGGCATTCGCCATGACGTGATCGACGCCGCGCTCCCCGAAAACTGGGACGGGGATATCGTTCTGCTCGTCAACCGGGTCCGTGCGCTGCAAGCGTTCCTCGATACCGAGGATGGGGCGAACCTGCTCGCCGCCTATACCCGCGCGTCGAATATCCTGCGGGCGGAGGAGGCGAAGGACGGGGTTGAATACTCCCTCGATCCCAATCCCGATCTGGCCGAGAATGACAGCGAGAAGGCGCTTTTCGCCGCTCTCGACGTCACCGATCCGCAGATCGACGCGGGCTTGGCGGCCGAGGATTTCGCTGCCGCCATGGCCGCGATTGCAGCGCTGCGCGGGCCGCTGGATGCTTACTTTGAGGCGACGCTGATCAACTCCGACAACCAGATCATCCGCCGCAACCGCCTGTGCCTGCTGAACCGGATCCGCACCCTGTTCGCGCGCATCGCGGATTTCGGGCGGATCGAGGGCTGAACCACGGTTTCAGAACGATGCCCGGCCACCGCGCCGGGCGTCGAATTTTCGCGGCACGCGCACTTTCCGCATGACCCGGCAGGGGCCGCGGCCTACTGTCCGGTCATGGACATTCCTCACGATTACATCCGCCTGCACGAAGTTCCTGAAGGCTGCCTCCTGTCGCCGGAAAGATGGGGTGCGCGGGGCGCGCGTCTGGCCCGGCTGGCCGGACTTGGCCTGCCGGTGCCGCGCGGTCTGTTGCTGACCACCGATCTGACCCGACAGATCGCGCAGGACGGTGCACGGACGCATTTCGATGGCGTGTTGCGCGATACCTTCCAGACCCTGGGGGATGAGGTTTTGCTCAGCCTGCGCGCCTCGCCCCCGCGTCCCGAATGGGGCGGGCCGGAGGCGCTGCTCAACATCGGGATCACCGACGCACGGCTGCCCGCACTGATGACCCGCGTGGGCAAGCCCGGCGCGCTGGAGCTGTATTTCCGCCTGATCGAGGGCTACGCCACGATGGTGGAAGGGGTAGACCCCGAAGATTTCGAGAATCTGATGGCCGATCAGGTGAAATACTGGTCCGTCGCCTCCGAGGGGGACCTGCCCGAGGATGCACGCGTCACCCTCGTCGATCAGGCCAAAGCGCTGTATCTGGACGAGGTCATGCAACCGTTTCCGCAGGACCCGGTGGACCAGTTATGCGCCGCCGTGGATGCGATGGCGCGCGGCTGGAACGGCGTCAGCGCCCGCATCCTGCGCGAAAGCCATGGCGCCCCGCCCGAGGCCGGTCTGGGCCTGATCGTGCAACGGATGGCGTTCGGCATCGGGCAGGGTGTGTGCGGCGCAGGTGTCGTGCATCTGGTGGATGAGCGGACGGGCACGCCTGCGCTCTCGGGCCGGTTCCTGACCCAGGCGCAGGGCTATGACGCGCTGATGGGGATGCGCACGCCGCATCTCATCACGCGTGAGGCGCGTGAGACAGCTCGCCAATCCGCCCCCTCGCTGGAGGAGATCGCCCCCGACGCCCTGACCGATCTGCGAACGCATGGCAGCACCGTCGCCGCCGGTCTGGGCGATATTCACGGGTTCGAGTTTACGCTGGAGGACGGCAAGCTGTGGTTGCTCGATGCCGTGTTGACCCCTCGCTCCGCCCGTGCGGCGGTGCGCATCGCCACCGATCTGGCCCGCAACGGCGCAATATCGCGTGATGATGCGCTGTTGCGGATCGAACCGCGCACCCTGATCGAACATCTGCACCCGCAGATCGACCCGCGCGCGCCGCGCGATGTCTTCGGCTCCGGCCTTCCCGCCAGCCCCGGTGCCGCGACGGGGCGCATCGTTTTCTCGCCCGAGGCGGCGATGCAAGCCGAGGCTCAAGGCGACAATGCCGTTCTGGTGCGCATGGAAACCAGCCCCGAGGATATTCGCGGCATGCACTCCGCCTGCGCGGTTCTGACAGTGCGTGGCGGCATGACCAGCCATGCGGCAGTGATCGCGCGGGGGCTCGGCCTGCCTTGTGTGGTTGGCGCCGGGGATCTGCGCCTCGACATCCGCAACCGTCAGATCATCAGTCAGGACGGGCGCAGCTTCGCCGAAGGCTCCCTCATCACGATCGACGGCACGCGTGGCGAAGTGCTGGCCGGCGCGCCCGAGATGATTCAGCCGGAACTGGACGGCGCGTTTGCCACCTTGATGAGCTGGGCCGATCAGGCGCGCGAAATGGGGGTGAGGGCCAATGCCGACACGCCGCAGGACGCCCGCGTCGCCCGCGGGTTCGAGGTGGACGGAATCGGCCTGTGCCGCACGGAACACATGTTTTTCCAGGAGGATCGCATCACCTCGATGCGTGAAATGATCTTGGCCGATTCGTCTGAGGATCGCCGCCGCGCGCTGGCCGCACTTCTACCGATGCAACGGGGCGATTTTGTCGATCTGTTCGACATCATGCGCGGTTTACCCGTCTGTATTCGCCTGCTCGACCCGCCCTTGCACGAGTTCCTGCCGCACAGCCGTGAGGAAATGCATGATCTGGCGGAGGCGATGGACATTCCCGTTTCGCAGGTTGTCGAGCGGGCCAAGGCGCTGGGGGAGTTCAACCCGATGCTGGGCAAACGCGGCGTGCGTCTGGGCGTCACCATGCCCGAGATCTACGAGATGCAGGCCCGCGCGATTTTCGAGGCCGCCGCCATCGTGAACACCCGCAATCTGGAACAGATCGTGCCCGAGATCATGATCCCACTTGTTTCCGCCAAGCGTGAGGTTGAGGTGGTCCGCAAGAACATCGAGGCCGTGGCAGCACAGGTCATGGCGGAGAGGGAGGTCACGTTGACCTATAAGCTCGGCATCATGGTCGAGACCCCGCGCGCCGCCCTGCGTGCCGCCGATCTGGCCGCCGATTCGGCCTTCTTTTCCTTCGGAACGAACGATCTGACGCAGATGACCTATGGCCTCAGCCGGGACGACGCTGGACGTTTCATGCGTGATTACGTCAATCAGGGCGTCTTTGCGGAGGATCCATTCCACTCCCTCGACATCGAGGGTGTGGGTGAATTGTTGTTAATTGCCGCAAAACGCGGTCGTAAGACAGATCCAGACCTTGTGCTTGGGCTGTGTGGGGAGCATGGTGGGGATCCGGGCTCGATTCACTTCTGCAAGCTTGCAGGCTTCGATTACGTGTCTTGTTCACCCTTCCGTGCGCCCATAGCACGGCTCGCTGCTGCACAGGCGACATTGCTGTCGCGGAAGTCCGGTCAGGCATGACTGGTGGCTATGTCTTGCGCGCAATGCTCAAGGGTAGACTTTTTCGGAAAAAACCGTAAAACAGCGGAAATTGTCCCGGCCCTATCCGTTATGGGCCTCAGCGCCTTCTAGGTAAAACCCGGATCGATCGCCCATGTTTGTACTACGGATTGTGAAATCTGCGCTTGCCGCAGCTATCGTTTCTTCTGCTTTCAGCGTGCCAGTGTTGGCGCAACAGCAGGTTGAGGATCAGATCAGCCGCCAGATTTCGCAGATGCTGACGCAGGAACGAGCTGTGCTCAATGCCACCACGTCCGACCGTCTGCGTGAGCTGGGTGGCGCGGGGGATGCGCGAATCAGCGTGTCGCTGCCGACCGACGCCGCGATCGGGGCGGATGTGCGCAGTGAGCTTGCCCTTGAAATGCAGGACGATGCCAACGGCTTTGCCGAGCGGCGTGTTACGGTCATACAGCCGATGGATCTGTTAACCCTCGACGCTATGCCCGCTGCCACCGGCGGCGCGGAGTGGGAGTGTCTGGCAAAGGCGCTCTACTTCGAAGCACGTGGGGAGACGATCGCCGGTCAGATCGCGGTGGCGGAGGTTATCCTCAACCGGGTCGATCATTCCCGCTATCCCAACTCCGTCTGCGGTGTCGTCTCGCAGGGGGCCAGCCGCATGAACGCCTGCCAGTTTTCCTTCATGTGCGATGGCCGCAACGAAGTAATGAGCGAGCGCGCCGCGTGGGAGCGTATGGCGAAGATCGCCCGCGTCATGCTGGATGGTCGCCCGCGAATGCTGACCGCAGGCGCGACGCATTACCATGCCGTTTCCGTCAATCCCGGTTGGGCAAGCCGGTTGGAACGGACCGTCTGGATCGACGATCACAAATTCTACCGTTTCCCGACCTAGGCGTCGCTGCGAAACTGGGTGTCGTGCAGGTGGCGGTAAAGCCCGCCTGACGCCATCAGCGCCTCGTGATCGCCGCTTTCGACCAACGCACCTTCGTTCAGCACGTGAATGACATCCGCATCGCGGATCGTGCTGAGCCTGTGCGCGATGACAACCACAGTGCGTCCGTGCATCAACCGTTCGATCGCTTCCAGAACCTTGCGCTCGGACATGGTGTCCAGGGCGGCGGTCGGCTCATCCAGCAGCAGGATCGGCGCGTTCTTGAGCATGGCGCGCGCAATGGAGATTCGTTGTCTCTGCCCGCCGCTCAACCGACCGCCGCCTTCACCGACGGGCGTTTCATAGCCGAGGTTTTGGCGCATGATGAAGTCGTGAGCGTTCGCGGCCCGTGCGGCGTCCTCAACCTCGGCGTCCGTCGCGTCCGGCCGTCCCATGCGGATATTGTCCGCAATGGTGGTGTCGAACAGGAACGCATCCTGACCCACCAGCGCCACGTTGCGGCGCAGGCTGTCGGTCGTGACCGCGGAGACATCCTGACCGTCGATGGCGATGCGCCCCGACTGCGCCTGATGCAGGCGTGATATCAGGGACAGCACCGTCGATTTCCCGCCCCCCGACGGCCCGACCAGTGCCGTAACCTTGCGGGCGGGTATGGTCAGGGACAGGTCGTGCAGCACAGCCTGCTCACCATAGGAAAACCGGGCGTTCTCGATGACGATTTCACCCTCACGCACTTTCAGATCAGCCCCGTCCATGCGTTCGCTGCTGTCCGGCGCGGTGTCGAGGATGTCATAGACCATGCGCACACCGACAAGATGTTTCTGGTAATCCACGTTGAACTTGCCCAAGCGTTTCGCGGGCTCGTAGACCAGCATGAATGCGGTGATGAACGAAAACAGCGATCCCGCGTCCAATTCGCCGGCGGCGATCTGCGTGCCGCCATACAGGATGATCGCGGCAAAGGCGAAACCGCCCAGCATGTCCATGATCGGAGAGGTCGCATTGCTGAGCCGGGCGATCTTGTTGTTCAGTTTGCGCACCCGCTCGACCACCTGTCCCATGTCATGGGCAAGCCGCTGTTCGATACGGAACGACTTGATGACACGCGCGCCCAGCACGACCTCCTTCACCATACCGATCAAACGGCCGACGGATGCGAATTCGGTGCGCGCGACGGTGGTCATACGACGCATCACGGTAACGATTACGAAGATGGCGGGCGGTGCCACGAACAGCGCGATGAACGCCATGATCGGGTCCTGATAGAACATTATTCCGACCAGACCCGCCATGGTCAGCAGATCGCGCCCGACCGATTGTACGAGAACCTGAATGGCCTGCCTGACGGCGGTCACGCCTGTCTGGAACCGCACGACCAAATCACCGATATCCTGCGCGTCCACCCAGCTTAACGACTGGGCCTGCGTTCGCTCGAACATCCGCAATTGCATGTCGGCCACGATACGGTTGCCGATACGGGCCAGCACGATTGCGGCGGCGTAGGTGGTCACACCGCGCAGGACGAAAATCACGATGACACTGATCGCCACGGTCCAGACCATAGCCGGCTGCGGATCGATGAAGACGTTGTTGATCACGTCCTCCATCACATAGGCAACCAACGCCGTCATGGCGGAGGAAACAGCTAGCAGAACGAAGCCCACCGTATAGCCGACCCAGTGTTGCCGGGCGTTTTCCCCCAGCAATCTGCGTGTCAGGGCCCAGGTCGGGACGTCGTTCTCCATCGGGCGCTCTTTCCTGTGTGACATGGCACTTCAGATGGTCATGGGGTGGGGATTATCCAGTTATTCCCACTCGATGGTGCCCGGAGGTTTAGAGGTAATGTCGTAGGTCACGCGATTGATGCCCGGAACCTCGTTGATGATCCGCGTCGCGGTCTCACCCAGGAAATCGTGGCTGAACGGATAGTAATCCGCGGTCATGCCATCGACACTGGTGACGGCGCGCAGGGCGCAGGCGAAATCATAGGTTCGCCCGTCGCCCATCACGCCCACCGTGCGCACGGGCAGGATCGCGACGAAGGCCTGCCAGATCTCATCGTACAGGTTATGTCTGCGGATCTGGTCGATATAGACCGCGTCCGCCTCACGCAAGATGTCGAGTTTCTGGCGCGTGATCTCACCCGGGCAGCGAATGGCGAGGCCGGGGCCGGGGAAGGGGTGCCGACCGATGAAGGCATCGGGCAGGCCCAGTTCATGCCCCAGCGCACGAACCTCGTCCTTGAACAGTTCGCGCAGAGGCTCCACCAGCTCGAGACCCATCTTCTCAGGCAGACCGCCTACATTGTGGTGCGACTTGATGGTGACACTGGGGCCGCCGCTGAACGAGACGCTCTCGATCACGTCGGGGTAGAGGGTGCCCTGAGCCAGAAACTTTGCCCCGCCGACCTCAGCCGCGTGTTTCTGGAACACGTCGATGAACAGCTTGCCGATTGTCTTGCGCTTGGTTTCCGGGTCGGACACGCCGTCCAGCTCACCCAGGAACAGGTCCTGCTCGTCCGCGTGGATCAGGGGCATGTTGTAGTGGTCGCGGAACATCTTCACGACCTCCTCCGCCTCACCCTTTCGCAGCAGGCCGTGGTCCACGAAGACACAGGTCAGCTGGTCGCCGATCGCTTCGTGGATCAGCACGGCCGCGACGGAACTGTCCACGCCGCCGGACAGGCCGCAGATGACTTTTGCGTCACCGACCTGTTCACGGATCAGGCGGATCGCCTCATCCTTGTAGGCGTCCATCGTCCAGTCGCCGGTGAAGCCTGCCAGCTTGACGAAGTTCTCGTACAGCGTTTTCCCGTTCGGGGTGTGGTGCACCTCGGGGTGGAACTGCACAGCGTAGAACTGACGCTCCAGATCGGCGGTCACGGCAAAGGGCGCGTTGGGTGACGTGCCGTAGACGGCAAATCCTGGCGCAAGCTCGCTGACATGGTCGCCATGGCTCATCCAGACCTGCTCCCGCGTGTCCAGGAACCAGCCCGTCAGCAGGTCGATCCGTTGTTCCGCCGGGGTGACATAGGCGCGACCGAACTCAGACGTGCCGTGCCCGCGCAGGACCTTGCCGCCCAGCTCCTGCATCATCACTTGCTGACCGTAGCAAATGCCCAGGATGGGAACGCCCAGCGTGAACACGCTCCGGGGCGGACGGGGCGAATTTTCGTCCATGACACTGGCCGGACCCCCTGAAAGGATCACGGCCTTAGGGGCGAACTCCTGCAAGAACGCGTCGGTCACGTTCTGGAAAGGGTGGATTTCGCAAAAGACGTTCAGCTCTCTCAGGCGACGCGCGATCAGCTGCGTAACCTGTGATCCGAAGTCGATGATGAGAAGGCGGTCATGGGCGATGTCTGTCATGGGCATCCGATACGGTGCGGCGCGGATTCGGGCAAGGCCGCGATGCGCCCGCAGACGCTTTCCCAGCAGAAATCCCGTATGGTAAAGTCGGATCGGTTGCAGCGGAGGGCGTATCGCCCACAATTTTCGCAGTCCCGCTCACCACGGGTTACACCGCGATCCCCGGACGCAATCCTGCAAACGTTCCGCTCGGTTCGCCGCTTACGCCGAACGGAGGGGGTTGAGGACCGCCGTCCAGCATCTTATCTTTCTGGTCAGGTATTTTGAGGAGTTCGCCCATGTTCGCCATTCCCGGCAAGCAGGCCGTCACCATCACAGATCGCGCCGCGTCGCAGATCCGCAAGTTGATGCAGAAGGGGGAGACGAAGGGTCTCCGCGTCGGTGTCAAGAAGGGCGGCTGCGCTGGCATGGAATACACCATGAACTACGTGGATGAGGTCGATCCTCTGGATGAGGTGGTCGAGCAGGACGGCGCACGGGTCATGATTGCCCCGATGGCCCAGATGTTCCTGTTCGGGACTGAGATCGACTATACCACATCGCTGCTCGAATCCGGCTTTGCGTTCAATAATCCCAACGTGACGGAAGCTTGCGGCTGCGGTGAATCGATCAAGTTCGCCGATATGTGAGGCGCGCGCCGTCCCCGGTCCAGGGTGCAATTCCGGATGCGCTGCGCTAAGTGTGTCGCAACGCAATGAACCCAAGGACCGACCATGCCGCAAATTCGCCCTCTCGTCGCTGGAAATTGGAAGATGAACGGCCTGCGCGCCGCCTTGAGCGAGGTTGAGGCGCTCGCCTCGACGCATCCTTCACCCGCCTGCGATGTCTTGCTGTGCCCGCCTGCAACGCTGATCGGTGCGATGGTCGATGCGGCGCAGGGCAGCCCGATTCAAGTCGGCGGGCAGGATTGTCACGCGGCGCAATCGGGTGCTCATACTGGCGATATCGCGGCGGAGATGATTGCGGATGCGGGCGGCACGGCAGTGATCGTCGGTCATTCCGAACGCCGCGCCGATCACGCCGAGGATGACGCGATGGTCAAGGCGAAGGCCGAGGCCGCATTGCGGGCCGGTCTGCTCGCCGTGGTTTGTGTCGGAGAAACGGAGGCGGACAGGGATGCGGGCCGAACGCTGGACGTCGTTCTGGGCCAGCTCGCCGGTTCGCTGCCCGACGGTGCATCGGCGGAAAATACCGTCATCGCGTATGAACCGGTCTGGGCCATCGGTACGGGTCGCGTGCCTCAGATCTCGGACATCGCACAGGTTCACGATGCCCTGCGCGGCGCTCTCACCGATCGGTTGAGCGATGGTGCTTCGGTTCGTCTGCTCTATGGCGGGTCGGTCAAGCCGTCCAATGCCGCTGAGATTTTCGCGGTTGAGAACGTCAATGGTGGTTTGGTCGGCGGCGCCTCGCTGAAGGCCGCCGATTTCGGTGGGATCATCGCCGTAACGGCGTGATCGCGATCAGGTGCGCTGCCCCATCAGGGCGCGTGCCTGACCGACCCAGTCGTCACGGACCGGGCGGTCGCGGAAGGCGGTGAGGTTCTCGCTCAACTCAGCGATATTCGCCTCGGTCATCTGTGCCAGCTGTGCGAAGGAAGTCAGCCCCATCGCATTCAGTTCGGCGGCCATCTTGGGGCCGACACCCTTGAGCGCGGTCAGATCGTCGGCTTCGGCAGCCTCGACAGCCTTGGCCTCTTCCTCGGCTTCCTCCAGATCCTCATCATGCAGGTCGCCCTCGGTCAGGACGACCGATCCGGCCATCGCCGGTGTCGATGCCATGTCGGGCATGACCTCACGAAACAGGGGGGAGAACCGCCATTCGAGACCGAACACCGGTGCGACAGGCGACATGCTCATCCAATAGTCGATTACCGTTTCACCCTTTTGCGGAACGAGCAGGGCGGGAAGCGTTTGCATCATCATGGCGATACCTTCTGGATATGCTGCACCGCAACAATACAGCACTTTCTGCTGCGGTGCAACTTTTAGGATATCAGGCCATGTGCTGATTGCCCTGAACCAGGCCATAATGCCGTGCGAGACGTTCCAGTGCGATTTTCAGAACGACCTTTCCCGACCGTGCCGACCACCCCATTCGACGTTCGGCGGTTTCCAGCCCTTCCAGAAAGCAGCAGCACCGCATTGTGATATCGGCGAGCCCCGGCCCGAGGGCGCTGAACGCTTCCGTCACGCGGTTCCGCGCATCCTGCGGCCCGGCCAGGCGGTCACCGCCGCCGGACATTCCGCCATCGTGCACGGTCAGGAACCGGTCCCAGTTCTGCCCGACACGCGGGCCCATTTGCGCCCGCTCGAATTCCTCGCGCAGTCGCTCACCGGCCTCAAGTTCCACCGGGTCCAGGAACGGTTTGCCGTCGCTGCCCTTGCGACGTGCCAGCAGGGCGAGGGGGCTTTCCGCCAGATTGACGCGCATTGTGCGCGTGCTGCCGTCTTCCCCCATCACCAGACGTTCACCGGAAACCTGATGAGGAGCCGCTTCCGCCCCCCTCTTGCGCGCGGCGTCGCCCTCCAGCAGGCGGGCCAGCGCCGTGCGACCCGGGGCAGTGATTGTATAACGCATGATCTTTCCGCGGTCGGCGGGGGCGATCCAGTCGCGCAGGCGAAAGGCCTCGACAACGGTAACGGGGCAGGTGGCTATACGGGTGGTGGTGGTGCCGGACTTGCGGAACACCACGGCCAGTTCCATGCCGCCACTGACGGCGAGGAAGGCACCGGTCTCGCTCAACCGGCGCAGGATACGACGGGCCTCCCGCTCGATCTGCGAATCCGAGAGAGGCGTGGCGAGTGCTTGCGTGGTCATGGTCATGATCTCCTCGAACGGAAGATCGCTCACATCGGTCCTGCCTGGCAGATTCGCTGTGGCACGGTCGAGACAACGGTCGAGGATCGGATCCTCTCGCAATTGTTCGATACGCCGCATGGCGCGGGAAAAGGAGGACGCATGGCGCCCGGTTTCGCGCGCCAACCTGCGCAGCGGCACCGACAGGCCGACATGCGCAAGATAACCGAGATAGCTCGCGGACGGGCAACCGGTAAATCCGGCGCACGCCTTCGCATCGGCTGCGATGGCAAGAGGGGGAATGAGCAAGGGTCTAACCGTTCTGAAATTTAAAAAGTGATAAAAAGGCTTCTAAAAATGTCGGTAATCCATGGGTAACCGCCGAATCCTTCCAAAGCGTTAACGCGACCGCACAACCGCGCGCTGAATGGTATTCAGACGCAACACCCGTGTTGGGCGGACGATGATCCCGGTATTCAAACGCATATTCCGGAAGGTCATTTCATGAAGATCATCGCTCAACCCACCCTTCGCCGCCCCCGTTCCCTGATCGCCGCCGCCACGCAGGTCGCGGCCGCCCTCAAAGGGCAGGGGTCGGATATTACCTCCCTGACGCAGCGCGAGGGGCATCTGGATCAGTTGCGTCGCATGGGCGATGCAGCCTATTCGCCGCTCGCCCATGTGACCGCGCTGGCCCGATTGCTGGCCGCGCGTCGCTGTCTGCTCTGAGGGTCAGCCGAACGCGTCCGGCTCGCTCGCCTTGCGTCGATCGCTATAGTCCTGCAAGCCGTCGGCGATGCCCTGCTCGATGGGGGGGGCGACATATTCGTCGAGCATGCGTTGTACGCGCACACTGGCCAGAGCTTGCGAATCCGGTCCTCCGCCATCGACCCATGTCTCATAGGGACGATAGTCGAGCACGTCGGAGCGCCAGAACGCATCCTTGAAATTCGCCTGCGTGTGGGCACAGCCGAGGTAGTGCCCCCCCGGGCCGACCTCACGAATTGCATCCATCGCCTGACCGTTTTCGCTGACATCCACACCGGCGGCGATGGAATGCAGGATGCCGAGCTGATCGGCGTCGAGCACGAATTTCTCGAAGCTGGCGACCAGACCGCCCTCCAGCCAGCCGCAGGCGTGCAACATGAAGTTCACACCGCCCAAAAGGGAGGCATTCAGCGTGTTCGCCGTCTCATAGCCCGCCTGCGCATCCGGCAGCTTCGAGCCGCACAGCCCCCCGCCGGACCGGAATGGCAGGTTCAGCCGCCGTGCGAGTTGCCCCGCACCCCACAGGATCTTGGATGCCTCGGGCGTGCCGAAGGTCGGCGCGCCGGAATTCATGTCGATCGAGGTCACGAACGCGCCGAAGATTACCGGCGCTCCGCGACGCACCAATTGGGAATACGCGATTCCCGCCAGCGCCTCCGCCAGCACTTGCGTCAGGGTGCCCGCCACCGACACAGGCGCCATCGCACCGCCCACGATGAAAGGGGAGATGATGCAAGCCTGCATGTTCTCGGCATAGATCTCCAGCGCGCCCATCATGGTGTTGTCGAAGGTTAGGGGGGAGTTGACGTTGATCAGCGACGTCATGTGAGGGGCCTCGGTCGCGGCGTGACCAAACAGGATCTTGCACATCTCCACCGAGTCGGTGGCCCGGATCGGCTCCGTCACGCTGCCCATGAAGGGTTTGTCCGACAGCGTCATATGCGCCTGCAACATATCCAGATGCCGCTTGTTCACTGCGATATCCGTCGGCTCGCAGACCGTACCGCCGGAATGGTGCAGCCATTTCGACATGTAGCCCAGCTTCACGAACTTGCGAAAATCGTCCATCGTCGCGTAGCGCCGCCCGCCATCGATATCGCGCACGAAAGGCGGGCCGTAGACTGGGGCGAGAACCAGCGACTTTCCGCCAATCACCACGTTGCGATCGGGATTGCGGGCATACTGAGTAAATTGCGCGGGAGCGGTGGCGCACAGAGCACGGGCCAACCCACGCGGAATGTGCACCCGTTCGCCCTGCACATCGGCCCCGGCCTCGCGCCAGCGGTCCAGGGCCGCCGGATTATCGACGAAGGCAACGCCGATCTCCTCCAGAATGGTCTCGGCGTTGTGCTCGATGATTTCGATGGCTTCGGGGGTGAGAATCTCGAAATTCGGTATGTTCCGTTCGATATATCTTGCGGCTTCGATACGGGGGGCTGTCCTCTCGGCCCGGCGCGCGGCACCGCCGCCGCCCCGTCGCCCGGTTCGCCGTGCACCCTGAACGTCTGCCATATCCGTCATGTCTGCCCCCGAAGGTCCGATGCCGTTCTCTGAAGACATCTTAAGGGACGTCGTGTCGAATCCGGCGAGGAATGCGGCTTTCCGCATGTCGGAAGCGACATGGACGCAACCACCTGACACGTTCATGCGTTGAGCGGTGAACGACATAATTTTGAATCGGAGATTTCATGCGCCGCACCGCCCTGATGCTGACAGTCGCGTCCCTCGCCCTCGCCGGATGTTGGGAGGACGAGGACGAAGCCGCCGAAACCCAGACCACACAGTCCACCGAGGAACTGGCCGCGTCCGAAGGCCAGCAGGAAACGCAGGAACTCGACGGAGAATTGCCCATTGAGACCGTAACCGCTGAGGAAGAACTGCCGGATCCAGAGGCAGAGGCCTTGTCACAAGCGCTGGCCGATGCGGATGAGGAGCGTGAGGCCCTGATCGCGCAACGTGTCGCCCTGGAAGACGAAATCGCGGCATTGAGGGCTGAATCCGCGTCGCGTGCCCGCGAATTGCAGGCCAGCCGGACGGACGCAGACGCGCGAGAGGCTGCTATTCGCGCCGAACTTGCGGCACAACGGGCCGAAAATGCCTTGGCCGAGCTTCGCACGTCCGAAACTGATGCCGATACAACAGCGCCCGCCAGCACAGGCACAGCCGAAGACCTCGCACCAGAGCGGCTGAAACCATATCTGGGTGCGTGGGCTCAGGACGCGGACGCACAAACGCCCGACTGGGTGATCGGACCGGACTTCCTGATTTGGAGCGATGGCGCCTGCACCATTACGCCCACCCAAACCACAGCACGTTTTGAATTGAGCGATTGTCGTGGCGGCGCGGAAATCGATGTCGTTGATCTGCGGATCGCGGACGATGTTCTGACCGTGATTGTGAATGATCGGGATTACGTTCTGAACGAAGTGCAGATTCGATAGATTCGACGCATTTCGACGACGTTGCATCTTTACGACAAAGGCCGCGCAAATTGCGCGACCTTCGCATTTCGACGGGTGTTATGGTACCGCAGAAGCAGGCTTACATGAAGCCAAGCTCCAGCCGTGCCTCGTCCGACAACATTTCCATGCCCCAGGGCGGCTCCCAGATCAGTTGGACATCGACCGTTTTTACCCCGGGCAGCGGGGCGACGGCGTCGGCGACCCAGCCCGGCATCTCACCCGCGACGGGGCAGCCCGGAGCGGTCAGCGTCATCAGGATATCGACCGCTCCGTCCTCCGCGATCTCGATGGTGTAGACCAGACCCAGATCGTAGATATTGACCGGAATTTCAGGGTCATGCACGGTCCGGCACGCCTCCACGATGGACTCGTAAAGCGGATGATCGGTGCTGGATGGTTTGATGAGGGGCGTACCCTCCATCGGTGCCTCGGCGTTCATGCGCGGCTCCTCAACTATATACCTGAGTGAATATATAGGAAACGTCGCCCCATCGTAAAGGTGCGCTTTTATCGCGACGTTGCAGCCTCCGGCGGGGATATTTGGGGAAAGTGAAATATTTGATGAGAGTGAACTGGCAGGGCAGTTGACGGCGCGCGGCGCGCACGGCATCCCCGCTACAGATCGGGAGAGTACCATGAGCCGTTTCAGCTTCACCATCGCCGCGACCGACGGCAAGGCCCGCACCGGGCAGATCGACACACCGCGCGGAGAGATCCGCACCCCCGCCTTCATGCCCGTGGGCACGGCGGCGACGGTCAAGGCGATGCTGCCCGAAAATGTTCGCGCCACCGGTGCCGATATTCTGCTGGGCAACACTTATCACCTGATGCTGCGTCCGGGAGCAGAGCGGGTGGCCAATCTGGGTGGTTTGCACAAATTCATGAACTGGGACCGGCCGATCCTGACGGATTCCGGCGGCTTTCAGGTCATGTCGCTGGCCGATCTGCGCAAGATGAGCGAGGAGGGCGTACGCTTCAAATCCCATATCGACGGGTCCGAGCATTTCCTCAGCCCCGAGCGGAGCATGGAGATACAAAAACTCCTCGGCTCCGACATCGTGATGTGTTTCGATGAATGCCCGGCCTTGCCCGCGGATCGTCCTGCGATTGAAAAAAGCATGGAATTGTCGATGCGATGGGCGCTGCGCAGCCGCGAAGCCTTTGGCGATCGTCCCGGTCATGCCCTGTTCGGCATCCAGCAGGGCGGACTGGAGCAGGACCTGCGCGCCAGATCGGCGAAGGCGCTGACGGCCATCGGCTTTGACGGCTATGCGGTGGGCGGTCTGGCCGTGGGGGAGGGGCAGGACGCGATGTTCGGCTGTCTGGATTATGCGCCGGACCAGTTGCCGGCGGACAAGCCGCGCTATCTGATGGGTGTGGGCAAGCCGGACGACATCGTCGGCGCGGTCCAGCGCGGCATCGACATGTTCGACTGCGTGCTGCCGTCCCGCTCCGGTCGTACGGGGCAGGCGCAGACCCGCTTTGGTCAGGTCAACATTCGCAACGCCCGTCATGCTGATGATCCGCGCCCGCTGGATCCGGAATGCACGTGCCCCGCCTGTAGCAACTATTCTCGGGCCTATTTGCACCACGTCAACAAGGCGCAGGAGATCATCGCCTCGATGCTGCTGACCTGGCACAACCTGCACTACTATCAGGAGCTGATGCAGGGTCTGCGCGACGCCATTTCGGCTGGAAATCTGGACGATTTCGTCGCGGCGTTTCATGCCAGGCGCGCGGATGGGGACATGGAGCGTCTGTAGGTCCCTTGCCGCCGCGATCCTCACAGCGCAACATGCCCCGATGACTCGCCGCGCCCCTTGAACGCACCGTGAACGAAGCACAGTTACATTTGCATGATGGAGGAGCCTGCGTTGCCGATGATCGGGGCCGGGCCCCTTGCTAGAAAGGACATTTTATGACCGAGACTCCGAAAATTACCCTTCCGGTCCTTCCCCTGCGCGACATCGTCGTCTTTCCGCACATGGTCGTCCCGCTGTTCGTAGGCCGCGAACGGTCGGTCAAGGCATTGGAAGCCGTGATGACCGGCGACAAGAAAATCCTGCTGGCCGCGCAGCGCGATCCGGCCGAGGATGAGCCGACCGAGGCGTCGATCTACACCACCGGCGTGCTGGCCAGCGTTCTGCAACTGCTCAAACTGCCGGACGGGACCGTCAAGGTTCTGGTCGAGGGGCAAACCCGTCAGAACCTCGATACCATCCGCGACGCCGGTGAATATTTCGAGGCCGATGCCACGCAGATCATCGAAACGCGCGAGGACGAGGACGCCATCGAGGCGCTGACCCGCAACATCGCCGCCGATTTCGAACGCTATGCCAAGCTGAACAAGAACATTCCTGACGAAGCGGTCGCTGCCGTAGGTGAGATCGCGGAGGCGCAGAAGCTCGCCGACACCGTCGCGGGCCATCTGGGTGCGAAGATCGAGCAGAAGCAGGACTTGCTGGAAACCGCCGACCTCGGTGCGCGGCTGGAGAAGATCTTCGGCATGATGCAGGGTGAGATTTCCGTCCTGCGCGTGGAAAAGAAGATCAAGTCCCGCGTCAAGACACAGATGGAGCGTACCCAGCGCGAATATTATCTGAACGAGCAGATGAAGGCGATCCAGAAGGAACTGGGTGACGGCGACACGAACGAGGACGCCGTAGCCGAGTACGAGGAAAAGATCGCCGCGACCAAGCTGTCCGACGAGGCGCTGGAAAAGACATTGGCGGAGTTGAAGAAGCTCAAGAACATGTCCCCGATGTCTGCCGAGGCGACGGTCGTGCGCAACTACCTCGACTGGATGCTGTCGATCCCCTGGGGCAAGAAATCCCGCGTTAAAAAGGATCTGGGCAAGGCCGAGGCGGTCCTCGACGCGGATCATTACGGGCTTGAGAAGGTCAAGGAACGCATCGTCGAATACCTCGCCGTGCAGCAGCGCAGCCAGAAACTGCGCGGGCCGATCCTTTGCCTCGTGGGCCCTCCCGGCGTCGGCAAGACGTCGCTGGGCAAATCCGTGGCCAAGGCGACGGGGCGCGAGTTCATTCGCATCTCGCTGGGCGGTGTGCGCGACGAATCCGAGATCAGAGGCCACCGCCGCACCTATATCGGCTCGATGCCCGGCAAGATCATCCAGTCGATGAAAAAGGCGAAGACCACGAATCCGCTTATCCTGCTCGATGAGATCGACAAGATGGGGCAGGACTTCCGCGGCGATCCCGCCTCCGCCATGCTGGAGGTGCTGGATCCGGAGCAGAACTCGACCTTCAACGACCACTACCTCGAAGTGGACTACGACCTGTCCAACGTGATGTTCATCACGACGGCCAATTCGTACAACATGCCACGGCCGTTGCTCGACCGGATGGAGATCATCTCCGTCGCGGGCTACACCGAGGATGAAAAGGTTGAGATCGCGCGTCGTCACCTGCTGCCCAAGCAGGAAAAGGGCCACGGTCTGCGCAAAAAGGAGTTCGCGCTGACCGATGAGGCGCTGCGCGACATCGTGCGCTACTACACGCGTGAAGCCGGGGTGCGGAACCTTGAGCGGGAATTAGCGAAGCTGTGCCGCAAGGCCGTCACCCAGCTGGTGAAGAAGGAAACGGACAGGGTCGAAGTCACCTCCGACACGCTGTCCGACTTCTTGGGCGTGAAGCGGTTCAAGTTCGGTCTGGCCGAGGAGGAGGACGTTATCGGCGTCGTCACTGGCCTCGCCTGGACGGAGGTCGGCGGTGATCTGCTGTCAATCGAGGCGCTGCGCCTGCCAGGCAAGGGCCGGATGAAGACCACGGGCAAGCTGGGCGATGTGATGAAGGAAAGCATCGACGCGGCCTCCTCCTATGTCCGTTCGCGCTCCGTCTCGCTGGGGGTCAAGCCGCCCGAGTTCGAGAAGATGGACATCCACGTCCACGTTCCCGAGGGCGCCACGCCCAAGGATGGACCCTCCGCCGGGATCGGCATGGTCACATCCATCGTCAGCGTGCTGACCCAGATCCCGGTGCGCCGCGACGTGGCCATGACGGGTGAGGTAACGCTGCGCGGCAATGTGCTGCCAATCGGGGGGTTGAAGGAAAAGCTGCTGGCCGCCCTGCGCGGTGGCATCAAGACTGTCCTGATCCCCAAGGATAACGCAAAGGACCTTGTGGACATTCCCGACACCGTGAAGGACGGAATGGAGATCATTCCCGTCGCCAACGTGACGGAGGTTCTGAACATCGCACTGACGCGCAAGCCCGAACCGGTGGAGTGGGACGAAACGACTGAACTGGTCGCTTCGTCCGGGTCCAGCAAGAACGAACACGGACTGGCTGCCCATTAATCGCGCTCGTTTGCGTGAGTGTAGTTGACATGCGTGTGGAGCGGGTGCTTGTGGAAAGCAGCCGCTCCATTTTTTTGATCAACTGGGAAGAATGCCAAATGACGGACAACGACGACATCAACGACGTGCCCGCCGATGAGACCGCGACCGAGGCAGAAGAAACCGCCATGCTGCGCAAGCGTGAGATTGTCGCGCACGTGTCACAGGATACTGGGCAGAGCAAGGCAGACGTGCGCCTGATCCTCGATTCCGCGCTGGGTTACATGCGGCAGGGCTTGCTGGACGGAAACGAACTGCACTACCCGACGCTGGGGAAAATCCGCATCAAGCATCCCAACCGTGAGGGCGCGAAGCCTATGTACCGTCTGATTCCGGCAAAGGACGCGCGTATCGCCGCAATGCAGGAGTCGGATGACGACTGATCCCGTACGGCCTCTACATCAGCCGTGCATCGTTCCGCGTGACGATTCTCACGCGGTTCCAGACTTGGAACGCGCAAACTGTGTCACCACGTGAATTTGCCGCTAGACGTGCCCGTTAGGGTGTCATAAACATCGCCTCCAAGGGCGGTTAGCTCAGTTGGTAGAGCAATTCGTTTACACCGAATGGGTCGGGGGTTCGAGCCCCTCACCGCCCACCATTCCTCACTCCTCCTTCCGCATGGCGGAGCATTATCGTGTCACTCACCGGCATCCTGGATATCGAGAAATGCGCCTTCGTCGCGGCGGGGTCATTGCGTGAGGTTTATGTCCACCCTGTCGATGACGACGTGCTTGTCAAAGTGGTCCGTGCCGATGTGGTTGGTCCGGACGGGCATCCGGTGCAGCGCAATCGGAAACGCCGGCGTCCCTGGGGGGTGTATCTGTCGTTTCGACGGGAAATCGACGAGTATCTGATCGCGGCACGCAACCAGATCTCGACACCGGATTTCAGGCTACCATTCGCCCGACCGCTCGGCCTGGCGGCGACGACGCGGGGGTTGGGGCTGTTGGTCGAGCGGATTTCGGACAATGGTGCGACGGTTCCGACCCTTGCGAGTTTGCACAAGGATGGCAAACTGACTCCGGAACATATCGCGGCGCTACATCGCTTCTTTGAATATTGTATCGAACACCACATCGTATTGGGGGATGCCCATCTGGGCAATCTGGTCGTGGATCCACAAGATTCGGATCGTCTGATCTGTATCGACGGTTTCGGGGAAAAGACCTTGATCCCCGTTCACAGATATTCGCGGCGACTCAATGAGCGGATGCTCAGACGCAAGATGGCTCGGGTTCTGGCAAGCATAGGCTAGGGAAGGGCACCAATGGCGGTTCAGACCGGTTCGTTCAACAGGATCGAATCCGCCTGAAGCTTGTAGAAAAAGCCATTCGGCCCGAACCCCTTGTCCAGCGTTCCACCCAGTTCCATCGGGATGATACGGTACAGCAAGGTACTGCCAAAGCCGACACGATGCCGATCCGACTGCGTTTCGTCACATTGCGGGACGTGGGCAACGGTATTTTCGACCCATTCGATATGGAATCGGGACTCATCCTGACGCCATGACAAGTTCACTCGCCCGTCCGCATCGCGCAAAGCGCCGTGCTTCAGGGCGTTCGTGCCCAGTTCATGTATCATCAGTGCGATGGACATAGCGCTGCGGGGATTGATCGAGCAGGGCGCACCATCAATCACGATCCGTTCCGACGCGCCGTGAGTTCCGCCGAAATCACGCACGGCGTCACCGACGAGGGCAGACAGATCGGTGGAGCGGAAATCACGCTCCGCCAGTCGCCGTTGCGCATGCGCCATCATGTTGACCCGGTTTTGCAACTGCGTGCTGAAATCCTCACGCGAGGCCAGCCCGTCATCCGAATTGCGGATCAGTGCCGCTACATTGGTGTAGAGGTTGCCCATGCGGTGTTTCAATTCGGCGATGACGATCTCCTGATCAGCCATGGCCTGCACCCGCTTGGAATCCTTGGTATGGGCCTCGATCTCAAGCGTCAGGGTCTGCGCCAGATCTTCCAGTTCGCGAAGCCCGGTCAGCTCATCGCCCGAACGCGGTTTCCGGTCGATCACGCACAGCGCACCGATACAGTGACCACTGGACAGCCACAGCGGCACGCCTGCATAGAAACGAATGAACGGATCACCCGTGACGAGGGCGTTGTTGACGAACCTGGGGTCCTTCAGCGTGTCCTCGACGATCATGAGATTCTGGCCGCGAATGGTATAGTCGCAGAACGCGTCGGAGCGTGGCGTCTGCTCCACATCCAGCCCCACACGGGATTTGAACCACTGCCGTTTGTCGTCGAGCAGCGTAATCAGCGCGATGGGGCAATCGGTCAGCGCCGAGGCAAGGCGCGTATAACGATCGAACCGCTCATCCTGCGACGTGTCGAGCAGGCCGGTCTCAACCAGCGCAGCTATGCGATCCGCTTCTATATCAGACGTATAATTCATAATAGCTGGCATGATCCCCTGGTCCGCCAAACCCCTATTGACGTGGCAGAACCATACTTCATTTTCACTCGAATTGTTAGTGCGTTGCGATACGGTATCTGTGAAATTCGTGACCTTGACGCAGCAACAATGCCCTTTTCCCAGCATCGTTTGGGAATTGCGACAGTACACCCCCCGTAGGTGCGTCACAAATTTCGTGAAGATAATTCCACAGTGCTGTAAACCACGGCGCTTTCGTGCTTGACGGTGCCGCCCCTCGATTCTAAACACCCCCACACCAAGGCGACACCGGTTTCCATGGTCGAGGCGAGCGGTTGTAGCTCAGTTGGTTAGAGTGCCGGCCTGTCACGCCGGAGGTCGCGGGTTCGAGCCCCGTCAACCGCGCCATCGCCTCATCTTATCTCCATGTTTTATCGCGCTACAGAGCCGTTGAATCCGGACTGGTGATGCGTTCCGCCCCGTCCACGATATCTTGTGGATTTGTGCCCAGAAACCGCTTGACGGTCCAACGGTGTCTGACTAAACCGCCCCCATCCCCAACAGGGGACTGCGCGGTTGTAGCTCAGTTGGTTAGAGTGCCGGCCTGTCACGCCGGAGGTCGCGGGTTCGAGCCCCGTCAACCGCGCCACTTATCCCCGAATTTTATCCCGAACTTCGGGACTGACTGGTTTCGGACACACCCACGCGCCTGAATTTCGTCCTTCACATCGGTTTGAACGTGATTTCGCGTGCCGTGCGCACATACCGCACATGAAACGCCACGCCTATGCGTTGACCCCCACCGGGCACGGGTTTAGACCAGCCTAAAGAGATTACGGTTCGAGACGAAAGGAATCGCGGTATGGATGGTCTGCTTCGCGAATATCTGCCAATCCTGATCTTTCTGGGGCTGGCCATCGCACTGGGCCTCATCCTTATTTTCGCGGCCCTCGTCATTGCGGTGCGCAATCCGGATGCGGAAAAGGTTTCGGCCTATGAGTGCGGATTCAACGCCTTTGACGACGCACGGATGAAGTTCGACGTGCGGTTCTATCTGGTTTCGATCCTGTTCATCATCTTCGACCTCGAAGTTGCTTTCCTGTTTCCCTGGGCCACGTCCTTTGCTGAACGTGCGCAGTCGGGGGACATGACCGGCTTTTGGTCCATGATGGTTTTCCTCGGCGTTCTGACCGTCGGGTTCGTCTACGAATGGAAGAAAGGGGCCCTCGAATGGGAGTGAGCACCGCAGTCAATACCGCAGGCGGCGATCGTGAGGTCGCGACGCGGCAATTGTCCAACGAGTTGGCGGACAAGGGGTTTCTGCTGACCTCTACCGATGACATCATCAACTGGGCGCGGACGGGTTCGCTGCACTGGATGACGTTTGGTCTGGCGTGTTGCGCGATCGAGATGATGCACACCTCGATGCCGCGCTACGATCTGGAAAGGTTCGGCACCGCTCCCCGCGCATCGCCGCGCCAGTCCGACCTGATGATCGTGGCGGGCACATTGACCAACAAGATGGCACCGGCCCTGCGCAAGGTTTACGATCAGATGCCTGAGCCGCGCTATGTCATTTCGATGGGATCCTGTGCGAATGGGGGTGGCTACTATCACTATTCCTATTCCGTGGTACGTGGCTGCGACCGGATCGTTCCTGTCGATATCTACGTCCCTGGCTGCCCCCCCACGGCGGAGGCTTTGCTGTACGGCATCCTTCAGCTTCAGCGGAAAATGCGCCGTACCGGCACGATTACGAGGTAGGTCATGTCAGACGCGCTCAACGAACTCTCCGCCCATATCGCGGCCCATCAGGGCGATGCCGTGCTGGACGCCGCAATCCGGAATGACGAGCTGACGATCACGGTCGTGCCGTCTTCCCTAGCGAAATTCCTGTCGTTCCTGCGGGGGGACACGTCGTGCCAGTTCCAGACCCTCATCGACATTACGGCGGTCGATTGGCCAGGACGTGAAAAGCGTTTCGATCTGGTCTATCACCTGCTGTCGATGACCCAGAACATCCGCATCCGGGTCAAGGCAGGCGTGCGGGAGAAGGAAATCGTGCCGTCGATCACATCCGTCTACCAATCCGCCGATTGGTATGAGCGTGAGATCTTCGATATGTTCGGAATCCTGTTTTCAGGCCATCCGGATCTGCGCCGTATCCTTACGGATTACGGATTTCGCGGCCATCCGCTGCGCAAGGATTTTCCGACCACGGGCTATACCGAGGTTCGGTATGACGAGACCACGAAGCGGGTCGTCTATGAGCCGGTGAACCTGACGCAGGATTACCGCAGCTACGATTTGATGAGCCCTTGGGAGGGTGCCGAATACATCCTTCCCGGTGACGAGAAAGCGCCCGAAACCCCCAAGGGGTGAGGCCAAGAGTGTCCGCCGCAGCGCAGCCGCAGCGCAGCCAGTGATTTAGGCCTGAGGAGGGCTGACAGATGGACGGTTCGAAATTCGACGACGTGCTGACCGGCGAGCAGCAGATTCGCAATTTCAACATCAATTTCGGTCCGCAACACCCGGCGGCTCACGGCGTTCTGAGGTTGGTCCTCGAACTGGACGGTGAGATCGTGGAGCGGTGCGATCCGCATATCGGCCTGCTGCATCGCGGCACCGAAAAGCTTATGGAATCGCGGACTTACCTGCAGAATTTGCCTTATTTCGATCGGCTGGACTACGTGGCGCCGATGAATCAGGAGCATGCCTGGTGCTTGGCGATCGAGAAGCTGACCGGAACGCCTGTGCCGCGCCGCGGGTCTCTGATCCGTGTGCTGTTCTGCGAAATCGGACGTATTCTCAATCACTTGCTGAACGTGACGACGCAGGCGATGGATGTCGGCGCGCTGACCCCGCCGCTGTGGGGCTTTGAGGAACGTGAAAAGCTGATGATCTTTTGCGAGCGGGCCTGCGGTGCACGGCTGCACGCGGCCTATTTCCGCCCCGGCGGTGTGCATCAGGATCTGACCCAGCAATTGTGCGACGATATCTGGCAGTGGACGGAGGAGTTCCACCAGACGCTTGACGATATCGACGGCCTTCTGACCGAGAACCGTATCTTCAAGCAGCGCAATGTCGATATCGCTGTCGTGTCGCAGCAGGAATGCTTCGATCTCGGCTTCTCCGGCGTGATGGTGCGCGGGTCGGGGCTGGCGTGGGATTTGCGCCGGGCGCAGCCTTATGAATGTTACGACGAGATGGATTTCCAGATTCCCGTCGGAACACATGGCGATTGCTACGACCGGTATCTGTGCCGGATGATGGAGATGCGCGAGAGCGTGAAGATCATGCGCCAATGCCTTGAAAAGATGGAACTCGTCAAGGGCGAACCGGTTCAGACGAAGGGCAAGATATCCCCGCCGCCCCGGGCCGAGATGAAGACCTCTATGGAAGCGTTGATCCATCACTTCAAACTCTACACCGAAGGGTTTCACGTGCCGGAGGGTGAGGTTTACGCCGCCGTTGAGGCCCCCAAGGGTGAATTCGGTGTGTACCTCGTGGCCGACGGCTCGAACAAACCTTACCGCGCCAAGATCCGGGCCCCCGGTTTCGCGCATCTCGAAGCGATGGACCATTTGTGCAAGGGCCACCAACTCGCTGATATTTCCGCAATTCTCGGTTCGCTCGACGTCGTGTTCGGCGAAGTCGATCGCTGAAGCCAAGGAAGACCGATATGCTCCGCAGACTTCACAAGAATCAGCCCGACAGTTTCGCCTTCACCGAGGCGAACCTCGCATGGGCCGAAAAGCAGATCGCCAAATATCCCGAGGGTCGTGCCGCATCCGCCATCATCCCGTTGCTGTGGCGCGCGCAGGAGCAGGAGGGCTGGCTGAGCCGCCCCGCGATCGAAACTGTGTGCGGGATGCTCGGTCTTGCGAATATTCGCGGGATGGAGGTCGCGACCTTCTACTTCATGTTCCAACTGCACCCCGTCGGCGATATCGCCCATATTCAGGTTTGCGGCACCACGTCCTGCATGATCTGCGGTGCGGAGGACCTGATGGCCGTCTGCAAGCAGAAAATCGCGGCGAACGCCCACGAACGGTCCCCCGATGGCAAGTTGAGCTGGGAGGAGGTCGAATGCCTCGGCGCCTGTTCGAACGCCCCCATGGCGCAGATCGGCAAGGATTATTATGAGGATCTGACGGCGGAGAGCTTCGCCCAGATCATTGATGAGCTTTATGCCGGTAAGGTTCCGGTGCCCGGTTCGCGCAACGGCCGCTTCGCCTCGGAGCCGAAATCCGGCCTGACCTCGTTGACCGAACATGGTGAGAACCGGCAGGCTGCGAACATGTCCGTGACGCTCGCCACCGAAAAGGGTGACAGCATCGCGCGGATCACCGAAGGCTGAACAGGGAGCGAACCATGTCAGACGATAACCCATTCACGGCCTCGAAATTGCCATTCGCGTTGCTGGTCAGCGTCGCGGTATCGTTCATCCTCGCCGTCATGCTGATGTTCGTTCTGGGCTTGTCGGGTATATTGGCGATTTTCGCCGGCGTGATGATCCTGATCGTGCTGTTCGCGGTGCTGATCTATTTCCTGGGCGACGACGACACCATTCATAAGGCGGAGGAGGTTCTGGGCGTCAAGTTGACGGACCCCGAGCCGGTTGCGCCCTCCGATCCTGATCCTGTGGTTCCCGCGGAACCCGCTCCGGCTGTCGTGCCGACCGAGACCGAGGCTGCGGCCGATCCGGCGGCAGCGCCGGTGGCCGACCCCGCCGAGGTGCCCGAACCGCGCGGCGCAGAGGAAGAGGTCGCGCCGGTCGCATCCTCCGCACCCGCACCTGTGGTTGAAGAGGAGACGGCTCCAACGCCGGGTGGCAAGCCCGAAAGTCTCTCCGCCCCGCGCAACGGCGATGCCGACGATCTGAAGCGCATCAAGGGCGTGGGCCCCAAGCTGGAGCAGATGTTGAACTCCATGGGGTTCTGGCATTTCGATCAGATCGCGTCATGGTCCGAGGCCGAGGTGGCATGGATCGACGCGAATCTCGAAGGTTTTAACGGACGGGTTTCGCGTGACGAGTGGGTCGCGCAGGCGCAAACGCTGACCTCCGCTAAGGCGGACGATGGCAGGGCCTCCTGAGGGTCCGATGAACGAGGAACGGAACGCCAGCCTGAAACGGCAAACCCGCCAGGCATCGATTGTGATCGTCGCGGGATTTCTGGGCTGGATGGCGTTTCAGCTGGTGGGCGGAGCGATCGGGTTGCCGGTGCGTTTCGCTTTTCTAGCGGATTTGGCGATGCTGGCCGCACTGGCTTGGGCATTGTTCGTATTGATAAATGTCTGGCGTGCACGCCGGAGCGAAGGGGACTGAAATGCTGACCGATCAGGATCGCATCTTCACCAACATCTACGGCATGGCCGATCGCAGCCTGAAGGGTGCTCAGTCGCGCGGAGCCTGGGACGGAACCGCCGATATCATCGGCAAGGGCCGCGATTGGATCATCAACGAGGTAAAGGCTTCGGGGCTGCGCGGGCGGGGTGGTGCAGGTTTCCCGACCGGGCTGAAGTGGTCCTTCATGCCGAAGGAAAGCGATGGCCGCCCGTCCTATCTGGTGGTCAATGCGGATGAGTCGGAGCCCGGCACCTGCAAGGACCGTGAAATCATGCGGCACGACCCGCATCTGTTCATCGAGGGCTGCCTGATCGCCTCCTTCGCGATGAACGCCAACACCTGCTATATCTATATCCGGGGCGAGTACATTCGTGAGCGTGAGGCGATGCAGATCGCCATCGACGAGGCGTATGATGCAGGGCTGCTGGGCAAGAACGCCTGCGGGTCCGGCTGGGATATGGACATCTACCTGCACCACGGTGCCGGCGCCTATATCTGCGGTGAGGAAACCGCGCTGCTGGAATCGCTGGAGGGTCGCAAGGGGATGCCCCGGCTCAAGCCGCCATTCCCCGCGAATACCGGCCTTTACGGTGCACCGACGACGGTGAACAACGTGGAATCCATCGCCGTGGTGCCGACGATCCTGCGCCGGGGCGGCGCGTGGTTCGCGGGCTTCGGTCGTGAAAACAACGCGGGCACGAAACTGTTCGCGATTTCGGGCCATGTTGAAAACCCGTGCGTGGTCGAGGAAGCGATGTCGATCCCGTTGCAGGAACTGCTGGAAAAGCACTGCGGCGGCGTACGCGGCGGTTGGAAGAACCTCAAGACAGTGATCCCCGGTGGATCGTCGGTGCGCTGCCTGCCGCACACGATCTGTGACGAGGCGATCATGGATTTCGATTGGCTGCGCGGGCAGGGCTCCGGCCTCGGCACGGCGGCGGTCATCGTGATGGATCAAAGCACGGATATCATCAAGGCGATCTGGCGGTTGTCGAAATTCTACAAGCACGAAAGCTGCGGGCAATGCACCCCGTGTCGTGAGGGCACAGGCTGGATGATGCGCGTGATGGACCGTCTGGTGACCGGCGACGCGGAGGTCGAGGAAATCGACATGCTGCTCGACGTGACCAAGCAGGTCGAGGGCCACACGATCTGCGCGCTCGGTGATGCCGCAGCCTGGCCTATTCAGGGCCTGATTCAGCATTACCGTGACGAGATCGAGGATCGCATCAAGCACAAGCGCACGGGCCGCGTGTCCGCTGTCGCTGCGGAGTAACAATATGTCCGACCTACGCAAAATGATCATCGACGGGGCTGAGATCGAGGTTGATCCGGCGCTTACCATCCTTCAGGCCTGTGAGCAGGCGGGCATCGAGGTGCCGCGCTTTTGCTATCACGAGCGGCTGAGCATCGCGGGCAACTGCCGCATGTGTCTGGTCGAGGTTGTCGGCGGCCCGCCGAAGCCTGCGGCCTCTTGCGCCATGCAGGTGCGCGATCTGCGCGGCGGTCCCGATGGTGAGCCGCCCGAAGTGAAAACCAAATCGCCGATGGTCAAGAAGGCGCGTGAGGGGGTGATGGAGTTCCTGCTCATCAACCACCCGCTGGACTGTCCGATCTGCGATCAGGGCGGCGAATGCGATCTTCAGGATCAGGCGATGGCCTATGGCGTCGATTTCTCACGCTTCCGCGAGGAAAAGCGCTCCGCTATTGATCCCGATCTGGGCCCGCTGGTCGCCACAAAAATGACGCGCTGCATTTCGTGCACGCGCTGCGTCCGCTTCACCACCGAGGTTGCCGGTGTGTCCGAAATGGGCCAGACTGGTCGCGGTGAGGACAGTGAGATTACCTCCTATCTGGGCCAGATGCTGACCTCCGAATTGCAGGGCAACGTGATCGACCTGTGCCCGGTCGGTGCGCTGACGTCGAAGCCTTACGCCTTTACCGCGCGCCCGTGGGAACTGTCCCATACCGAGAGTATCGACGTGATGGACGCGCTCTGCTCGAACATTCGGGTCGACACGCGTGGCCGTGATGTCATGCGTTTCCTGCCGCGCAACCATGATGGTGTGAACGAGGAATGGCTGTCGGACAAGTCGCGCTTCGTCTGGGACGGATTGCGCCGTCAACGGCTGGATCGCCCCTATGTGCGCAAGGGCGGCAAGCTCACGCCCGTGGGCTGGAACGAAGCGTTCGCGGCAATCGCATCGGCGGCAAATGGCAAGAAAATCGCCGGTATCGCGGGCGATCTGGCCCCGGTCGAGGCGATGTTCGCGCTCAAGCAACTGGTCGAGGGGCTCGGCGGCGCTGTGGAATGTCGTACCGATGGCGCGAAGCTGCCTGCGGGCAACCGCTCGGGCTATGCCGGCACCGCCCGGATCGAGGATCTGGATGAGGCGGAGAAGGTGCTGCTGATCGGCACCAATCCCCGTATCGAGGCACCGGTCCTGAACGCCCGTATTCGCAAGGCCTGGCTGCGCGGCGCACAGATCGCGCTGGTGGGTGAAGCGGCGGATCTGACCTACGATTACCACCATGCAGGCGATACCACGGCCGCGTTGAACAAGATGATCGACGAGGGTGTCTCCGACGAGGAGAAGGGCAAGCCCTCCGTCGTCGTGATCGGTCAGGGCGCCCTGATTGGCGATGACGGGACCGCCAATCTGGCGGGCGCGATGCGCATGTGCGAGCTTCTGGGCGCCAAGTTGCTGGTATTGCATACTGCGGCCAGTCGCGTGGGGGCCATGGATATCGGCTTTACCAATGACAGTGCTCTGGGCGTGATGAACGACGCGGACGTGATCTGGAACCTCGGTGCGGATGAGATCGAGATCGGCGCAGGGGCCTTCGTGATTTATCAGGGCAGCCATGGCGACCGGGGCGCGCATCGTGCGGATGTGATCCTTCCCGGCGCTGCGTGGACTGAGGAAAACGGCCTGTTCGTCAACACCGAAGGCCGCCCGCAGCGGGCCAACCGGGCGGGATTCGCCCCGGGTGAGGCGCGCGACAACTGGGCGATCATCCGCGCGGCGTCGGCCCATTTGGGCCAGACCTTGCCCTATGACAACCTGCTCGCGCTGCGAAAGGCTCTGTTCGAGGCTGTACCGCATCTGGCCAGCATCGACAGCGTTCCCGAAAATGAGTGGCGGCCGGTGGAGGGCGGGCAGGGCGGTGAGCAGCCCATGCGCAGCCCTGTCGAGGATCATTACCTTACCAACCCGATCGCCCGCGCATCCGAGGTGATGGCGGAGCTGTCGAAGTTGGCTCACGAACGCGCGCTGCCGATCGCGGCGGAGTAGACATGATCCGTCATGCCTTTTCCCCGCCGGATTTTGGCAAGGGATGTGCGACGGTGAGGGATGGCTCAAGACGTATCTGTGCCGCCATCCCGGCACAAAATGAGTGGCGGAGAAGTGGATCATGAGTATTTTTGCACGTGTACTGATCGTGGCAACCCTCGCGCTCGGCGCATGTGCGACGAGCCAGAGCAACAATTTCGCGGGTGAGCCCATCGAACGGGTCGCCCGCAAGATCGGCTTTCCCACAAGGGTGATGGAGTTGCCGGACGGTCGTCGAACCTATCAGTGGGACATTACGCAGACCGCGCAGGTCGGGCCGCTGCGGCCATCCCTGCGGGGGCTAGTCCTCAGCACATCGGGTGATGCCGGTGTCGGAATCGGACTGGACCGCGATACCGTGACGACGGGCGTGTGCACCTATACCCTGACCGCAGCACCGGTCGGGGAGACCTACATAGTGGAACCATTTCCGGTCGGAAATCCCGGCTGTCTGTCCTGATTGGGCAACATCGGGAAATCTGGGCAAGGTTTCACTGGAAGACGGCGCGGAATTGACTTAGCACCGCGCTAGAACGACGACGGCGAGACGAAGGAAGACACATGGATTTCTGGGACGGCAATTTCGGGGTTTTCCTGATCATCCTGGCGCAATGTCTGGCGGTCACGGTCAGCGTGCTGGTCGCGCTGGCGTTCCTGATGTACGCGGATCGCAAGGTCTGGGCCGCAGTGCAGATGCGCAAGGGGCCCAACGTCGTCGGCGTCTTCGGCCTGCTGCAAAGCTTCGCGGATTTCATCAAATATATCGTGAAGGAGGTCGTGATTCCCGCCGGGGCGGACAAGACGGTCTTCTACCTCGCACCGATGATCGCCTTCGTTCTGGCGGTCATCTCGTGGGCCGTCATTCCCTTCGCAGATGGCTGGGTCGTGGCCAACTTGAATATCGGCATCCTGTATATCTTCGCGATATCTTCGCTCGAAGTCTACGGCGTCATCATGGGTGGCTGGGCCTCGAACTCTAAATATCCGTTTCTCGGCTCGCTCCGCTCGGCGGCGCAGATGATTTCCTATGAGGTGTCACTGGGCCTGATCATCGTCGGCGTGTTGATTTCGACCGGATCGTTGAATTTGACGGAGATCGTGCGGGCGCAGGACGGATCGTTCGGCTTGTTCTCATGGTACTGGCTGCCGCATTTCCCGATGGTCTTCCTGTTTCTGATCTCCGCGATGGCGGAAACGAACCGCCCGCCCTTCGATTTGCCCGAGGCGGAGTCCGAACTGGTGGCCGGTTATCAGGTTGAGTATTCCTCGACCCCGTTCCTGTTGTTCATGATCGGCGAGTTGATGGCCGTCGTGCTGATGTGCGCGCTGACCACCTTGCTGTTCTTCGGCGGTTGGTTGAGCCCGGTCCCGTTCCTGCCCGACGGGGTCCTGTGGTTCGTGCTCAAGGTCCTGTTCTTCTTTTTCATTTTCGCGCTGACCAAGGCGGTTGTCCCCCGGTTCCGTTACGACCAGTTGATGCGGGTCGGTTGGAAGGTCTTCCTGCCGCTGTCGCTGGGCTGGGTGGTACTCGTCTCGGTTTTCGCACAATACGGTTGGTTCTGGGGTGCCTATGCGCGCTGGACCACGGGGGGCTGATTCATGGCATTTACCTACACACGCGCCGCAAAATATTTCCTGCTGGCTGATTTTTTCGGCGGGTTCAAACTGGGGCTCAAGTATTTCTTCGCCCCCAAGGCGACACTGAACTATCCGCATGAGAAGGGCCCCTTGAGCCCGCGCTTTCGTGGGGAGCACGCCCTGCGCCGCTATCCCAACGGTGAGGAACGGTGCATCGCCTGCAAATTGTGCGAGGCGATCTGCCCCGCGCAGGCGATCACCATCGAATCCGAACCGCGCGAGGACGGATCGCGCCGTACGACGCGTTACGACATCGACATGACGAAATGCATTTATTGCGGTTTCTGTCAGGAGGCCTGCCCGGTCGATGCCATCGTCGAGGGGCCGAATTTCGAATTTTCGACCGAAACGCGCGAGGAACTGTTCTACAATAAGGACAAGCTGCTCGCGAACGGGGAACGTTGGGAGGTCGAGATCGCTCGCAACCTCGAACTCGACGCGCCGTATCGCTGAAGGACTACCCACTGCCCCGGACTTGAGCCGGAGCGGTCGCCACGTTAGAGAGACGCCGAACCGGCGCAACACACCGCAAGGGCGACTCTCGTGTTCGCCTGTACCGGCCAAGACCAAGGGACTGCCATGACCGTCGCAGCCGTCATCTTCTACCTCTTCGCCTGCACGGCGGTGGCCTCCGGGCTGCTCGTCGTCTTGGCACGCAACCCGGTACACTCGGTATTGTGGCTGATCCTCACATTTTTCTCCGCTGCGGGGCTTTTCGTGCTGATGGGGGCGGAGTTCGTCGCCATGCTGCTGCTGATCGTCTATGTCGGTGCGGTGGCGGTGCTGTTCCTGTTCGTGGTGATGATGCTCGACATAGATTTCGCCGAACTGCGGCAGGGCATGGCCCAGCACATGCCGGTTGCGCTGTTGATCGGTATCATCCTCATCATGGAGCTGGTCCTGATCATCGGCGGAACGTTGTGGGCCGACGATTCCAGCCCGCTGCGCGTCGCAATCGCCCCCACGCCCGAGATGGTCGAGAATACCAAGGCCTTGGGCAGCATCATCTATACCGATTTCATCTTCATGTTTCAGACCGCCGGTCTGATCCTGTTCGTGGCCATGATCGGCGCGATCGTTCTGACCCTGCGCCATCGCGCGGATGTGAAGCGTCAGAACGTCGTGCAACAGATGCATCGTGACCCGGCCGAAGCCGTGGTGATGAAAGACGTGAAACCGGGACAAGGACTGTAAACCATGGACAACGCGATCTTCTATATTCTGATCATTGCCGCCGTGGTCGTCGGCTACGGTCTGGGACGGCTGGCCGGCAACAAGGACAAAAACGAATGATCGGGCTTGCTCATTACCTGATCGTGGCGGCCTTGCTGTTCGTCACGGGGATTTTCGGGATCTTTCTCAACCGCAAGAACATCATCGTCATTCTGATGTCGATCGAGCTGATGTTGCTGGCGGTAAATATCAATATGGTCGCGTTTTCCGTGCACCAGGGCGATCTGGTGGGGCAGGTGTTCACCCTGTTCATCCTGACCGTCGCTGCGGCCGAGGCTGCTATCGGTCTTGCGATCCTCGTCTGCTTCTTCCGCAACCGCGGGACGATTCAGGTCGAAGACGTCAACGTGATGAAGGGCTGACATGTATCAGATCATCCTGTTCGCGCCGCTGATTGCGGCAATCATCGGCGGTTTTGGCTGGCGCATCATCTCCGAGAAGGGGGCGATGCTCCTGACGACCGGTGCGGTAATGCTGGCCGCATTGCTGAGCTGGATCGCCTTTCTGGGCGCGGATGCGGAGCTGGAGATCATCCCCATCGCCCGCTGGATTGACAGCGGCTCCATGGTGGCGGACTGGGCGATCCGGGTGGATATGTTGACTAGCGTCATGTTGGTCGTCATCACGACGGTATCGGCGCTCGTTCATCTGTATTCCTTCGGCTACATGGATCACGATCCGCAATGGCGCGAGGGCGAGACGTACAAGCCGCGCTTCTTCGCCTATTTGTCATTCTTCACCTTTGCGATGCTGATGCTGGTGACGGCGGACAATCTGCTACAGATGTTCTTCGGCTGGGAGGGCGTCGGCGTGGCGTCCTATCTTCTGATCGGCTTCTACTGGCGCAAGCCCACGGCGGGGGCTGCGGCGATGAAGGCGTTCATCGTAAACCGGGTCGGTGATTTCGGATTCATCCTGGGCATCTTCGCCCTGTACATCCTGACCGACAGTGTCGATTTTGCGACGATCTTCGGTGAGATGGACCGCTTGACGACAACGTCGATCAGCTTCCTCGGGCTTGATCTGCCGGCACTCGAAGTGGTCGGTTTCCTGTTGTTCATCGGTGCGATGGGCAAATCGGCGCAGTTGTTCCTGCACACATGGCTGCCCGACGCGATGGAGGGGCCGACACCCGTTTCCGCGCTGATCCACGCGGCGACCATGGTGACGGCGGGTGTCTTCCTGGTCTGCCGGATGTCGCCTGTTTATGACGAGGCGATCTATGCCGCCGGGTTCATCACGACGATCGGTGCGCTCACCGCATTCTTCGCCGCCACCGTCGGTCTGGTGCAAAACGACATCAAGCGCGTTATCGCCTATTCCACCTGCTCACAGCTCGGCTACATGTTCGTGGCGGCGGGCGTCGGCTTTTATCAGGCAGCGATGTTCCACCTGTTCACCCATGCCGCCTTCAAGGCGATGCTGTTCCTCGGCGCGGGTTCTGTGATCCACGCCATGCATCACGAGCAGGACATGAGGAACTATGGTGGTCTGCGGAAGAAAATCCCCATGACCTTCTGGGCCATGATGCTGGGCACGCTGGCCATCACTGGCGTCGGCATTCCGTTCAGCTACGATCTGTTCGGCGTACCGATCGGCTTTGCCGGGTTCGTGTCCAAGGACGCAATCATCGAGGGTGCTTTCGCCGGTCATGCCTATTTCGCCTTCACAGCGCTGGTCATCGCGGCACTGTTCACCAGTTTCTACAGCTGGCGCCTGATGTTCCTGACCTTCTATGGCAAGCCGCGCGGGGATGCGCATACGCACGATCATGCGCATGAAAGCCCTTGGGTAATGACGGTTCCGTTGGGTGTTCTGGCCATCGGCGCCGTCTTTGCCGGGATGGTCTACTACAACAGCTTCGTCGGGCACGACGCCGAGGAATTCTTCGGTGATGCGATCGGTGGACCGGCTGTAATGGCCGCTGATGGTCATGGCGTCGTTGCCGATGCGCATGAACCTACGGACGATAGCCATGGTGAAGAGATCGAGGGCGAAGACCTCCTCGCGGATGGCAGCAACGCTGTCGATACCGCGCACGATTCCGAGGGGGCGCATGACGAATCTGTCCTGCATTCCTATCACGACGTGCCGTGGCTGGTTGCCCTTTCACCGTTCATCGCGATGCTGGTCGGGCTGTTGACGGCGTGGATGTTCTACATTCGCAATCCGCAGACACCCGCACGCCTTGCAGCCGCGATGCCTGGGCTGTACCGGTTCCTGCTGAACAAATGGTATTTCGACGAGATCTACGACGTCCTGTTCGTGCGCTCGGCGAAATGGCTGGGTCGGTTCCTGTGGCGCAAGGGCGATGGCAGGGTTATCGACGGCGGCATCAACGGTCTGGCCATGGGTATCGTGCCGTTTCTCACTCGTATTTCCGGGCGTGCTCAATCCGGTTACGTCTTTCACTACGCCTTTGCGATGATAGCGGGTCTGGTCGCCATCATCACATGGTTCGCAATCCGCGGAGCCTCCTGATATGGAAATTCCATTGCTTTCATTCGTGACGTTCCTGCCTGCGCTGGGGGCGGTCGCAATGGGCCTGCTGCTGCGGGGCAACGATGAATGGGCCGTACGCAACAGCAAGATAATGGCGCTGTTCGTCACCACGATCACCTTTCTGCTGTCGCTGTTCATCCTCGCTGGGTTTGACCCGTCGTCGAGCGATTTCCAGCTAGTAGAAGATCGCGAATGGCTGGGCGGCCTACGCTATCGCATGGGTGTGGATGGCATCAGCGTTCTGTTCGTGATGCTGACCACCGTTCTGATGCCGCTGGTCATCGGGGCGAGCTGGAACGTTTCGCACCGGGTCAAGGAATACATGATTGCGTTTCTGATCCTGGAAACCCTGATGATCGGCGTGTTCTGCGCGCTCGACATGATCCTGTTCTACCTGTTCTTCGAGGCGGGCCTGATCCCGATGTTCTTCATCATCGGTATCTGGGGCGGCAAGGATCGCGTTTACGCGGCGTTCAAGTTCTTCCTCTATACGCTTCTTGGTTCCGTCCTGATGCTGATCGCGATGATGTACATGATCGCGGAGGCAGGCACGTCCGACATCGTGGCGCTGTTGGGGACGGAGTTCAGCTTCGCGACCTTCGAATTTGCCGGGATCGAGATCGTTGGCGGGGCGCAATTGCTGCTCTGGCTGGCCTTCTTCGCTAGCTTCGCGGTCAAGATGCCGATGTGGCCGGTTCACACCTGGTTGCCGGACGCGCACGTTCAGGCCCCCACAGCGGGTTCGATCGTTCTGGCGGCGATCCTGTTGAAAATGGGCGGCTACGGGTTCCTGCGGTTCAGTCTGCCCATGTTCCCGGTGGCCTCCGACATCATGGCGAACTTCGTCTTTGCGTTGTCGGTTATCGCGATCATCTACACCTCGCTGGTCGCGCTGGTGCAGGACGACATGAAGAAGCTGATTGCCTATTCCTCCGTCGCGCATATGGGCTTCGTGACAATGGGTATTTTCGCGGCGAACCAGCAGGGCGTCGATGGGGCGATTTTCCAGATGATCTCTCACGGGTTCATTTCGGGTGCGCTGTTCCTTGCCGTCGGCGTGATTTACGACCGTATGCACACGCGTGAGATTGCGGCCTTCGGTGGGTTGGTAAACCGGATGCCGGCGTTCGCGTTGATCTTCCTGTTGTTCACGATGGGCAATGTCGGCCTGCCGGGAACGTCCGGTTTCGTCGGGGAATTCCTGACATTGTCGGGGGCCTTCCAGGCGAACACCTGGGTTGCGTTCGGCGCAGCAACCGGAGTGATCCTGTCCGCGGGATATGCGCTGTGGCTGTATCGTCGCGTGGTATTTGGCGATTTGGTCAAGGAAAGTCTGAGCACGATCACGGATATGGATCGGCGCGAGAAGCTGCTTTTCGTTCCGTTCGTGTTCTTCACCCTGCTGTTGGGCGTTTACCCCAGTCTGGTGACCGACATCATCGGGCCGAGCGTCGAGGCATTGCTCGACTCCTATAATTTCGCGCTGGAGGAGGCAGGTATGGTTGCCGATACCGCGCCACATATGACGACGGGACACTGAGATGTTGAGCGAAAACCTCACGATTGTTCTGCCTGAGCTGCTGCTCGCCGGATTCGCGATGATCGCGCTGATTTTCGGCGTCTTCGCGGGCAAGGACAAGCAGGCGGAATTCATCCTCTTCGCAACAGTTGCGGTGCTCGCGATTCTGGCGCTGGTCGTCGGTACGCGCTCCGAGGGAACGCATATCGCGTTTAACGGGGCGTTCGTCGATGACGGCTTCGCGCGTTTTACCAAGGTGACGTTGCTGCTGGGCGCGTCGATCATGCTGTTGCTTAGCCGGGAATACCTCAAGCGCTATGACTTGATGAAGTTCGAGTTCCCGGTACTGATCGCGCTGGCTTGTGTCGGCATGATGATGATGGTGTCAGCGGGCGATCTGATGTCGCTGTATATGGGCCTGGAATTGCAATCCCTCGCGCTTTACGTCGTCGCCGCATTCCGGCGCGACAGCCTGCGCTCGACCGAGGCGGGATTGAAATACTTCGTTTTGGGTGCGCTCAGTTCGGGTTTGCTGCTCTACGGGGCGAGCCTGGTCTACGGCTATACCGGCACCACGGTCTTTGCTGGGATTTCTGCCATTATCGTGGACGAAGGCATCTCGATGGGTCTGCTGATCGGTCTGGTCTTCCTGACCACCGGTCTGGCATTCAAGATTTCTGCCGCGCCGTTCCATATGTGGACGCCGGACGTGTACGAGGGATCGCCGACGCCAGTTACAGCGTTTTTCGCAACCGCGCCGAAGGTCGCGGCGGCCGGGATGTTCGCGCGGGTGCTGCTCGATGGGTTCGGCGCAGCGGTGGCGGATTGGCAGCAGATTTTGACATTCCTCGCCATCTTCTCGATGTTTCTCGGCTCCATCGCGGCCATTGGTCAGACCAACATCAAGCGCCTGATGGCCTATTCCTCCATCGGTCATATGGGATTTGCTCTCATCGGGCTGGCGGCGGGGACACAGGCGGGTGTCGCGTCCTTGCTAATTTATATGGCGATCTACGTGGTCATGAATGTCGGCACGTTCGCATTCATTTTGAACATGGAGCGTGACGGCCGCCCGATCACCGATATCGGGGCGTTGAACCAGTATTCGACGGTGGCGCCGGGCAGGGCCTTCGCACTGGCCATTCTGATGTTCAGTATGGCGGGCATCCCGCCGATGCTGGGCTTCTTTTCGAAATATTATGTGTTTGCCGCCGCTGTGGACGCGGGGCTGATCCCATTGGCGATCCTGGGCGTCGTGGCCAGCGTGATCAGTGCATTCTACTATCTGCGCATCGTCAAGTTGATGTATTTCGGTGAGGATATCGATCCGCTGACGGGCCGTATGCCGCTGGCGCATGGGATCGCTCTGACGGCATCTGCTGTGGTGCTGCTGCTCGGCTCATTCGCGCAGATGTTCGGAGTGGAAACCTTGGCCGTACAGGCCGCCGCCTCGCTGTTCAACTAGATGATGGGGTGGCCCGAGGGCACCGCGCGCGTCGTTCTGGAGGAGGCCGACAGCACGCAGACACAGGCGTTCGCCCGCAGCGATGACGCGCCGGTCTGGGTGCTGGCGCATCGTCAGACCAGTGGAACGGGCCGGCGGGGCAGGCCATGGCAGATGCCGACCGGCAACTTCGCTGCCACCCTTGCCCTGCGCCCGAAAGACGCGGTTCATCGGCGTTCCTTGCGCTCCTTCACGGCGGCGCTTGCCTTGCGTGATGCGCTCAGCGAACTGACAGGACAGCCCGCTTTGTTTTCGCTCAAATGGCCCAATGACGTGCTGTGCCGTGGTCGGAAGCTGGCGGGAATTTTGCTTGAAAGCCGGGGGGATGTCCTGCTGATCGGGATCGGGATCAATCTGGCCGCCGCCCCGGCGCATTCCGTGCTGGAGCAGGGCAGCACCGCCCCTATAGATTTGCTGAGCGCGAGCGGCCAGTTGATCGGCGCGGAGGATATGCTGGATGCCTTGGCACCAGCCTTCGCGGAGCGTGAGGCCCGACTGCTGCGGGAGGGGTTCGACCCGCAACAGGCTGAATGGATGCGGGGCGCCACCCGTTTGGGGCAACCGATTGTCGCCCGCTTCGCCCAACATGAACTGTCTGGCAGGTTCGACGGGATCGACGCCGACGGCGCATTGCTACTGTCCACGGCGGAGGGCATTCAGCGATTGCCCGCGGCTGAAATCTACTTCAACGAAGCGGGGTAAGTGATGCTTTTGACCGTCGATGTCGGCAATACGAACACGGTTTTCGCGGTCCATGACGGCCAGTCGTTTCTGGGCGAATGGCGCTGTTCAACCTATGCCGCGCGAACGGCGGATCAGTATTATGTCTGGCTGCGCCAGTTGCTGGAATTCCACGGGCTGAACATCGCGATCGACAGCGTCGTCATCTCCTCCGTCGTGCCGCAAGTTGTGTTCAACCTGCGTCTGCTTTCGGATCGGTATTATCATTGCCGGCCGCTGGTTGTGGGCAAGCCGGACTGCGAATTGCCCGTCGACGTGCGTGTGGATGAGGGAACGATTGTCGGTGCGGACCGGCTGGTCAACACCGTTTCCGGCTACGACAAGTTCGGCGGCGATCTGATCGTGGTGGATTTCGGCACTGCCACCACCTTCGATGTGATCGATACTGACGGAGCGTATATTGGCGGCGTTATCGCCCCCGGTGTTAATCTGAGCATCAAGGCCCTACATGAAGCGGCAGCGGCTCTTCCGAACATAGATGTGACGAAGCCCCAGCGGGTTATCGGGACCAACACCGTGGCCTGCATGCAATCGGGCGTCTTCTGGGGCTATGTCGGCCTGATCGAGGGCATCTGCAAACAGATTAGAGGCGAACGCGACCGCCCAATGAAGATCGTCGCGACCGGTGGATTATCCACGCTATTCGATCAGGGAACCGAAATTTTCGATCATATCGATACGGAACTGACCATGCATGGTCTCGTCCTGATCAATGAACACAACAGAAAGACTATGAATGAGCAAGAATGACAGCCTCGTCTATGTAGCCCTCGGTGGGGCAGGCGAAATCGGAATGAACATGTATTTGTATGGCTATGGACCGGAGCGTAAGCGCCGCTGGATCATGGTCGACGCGGGCGTGGCGTTCCCGGATATGGACAGCTCCCCCGGTGTTGATCTGATTACTGCCGATCCCGAGTTCATCACCAGCAAGGCACACGCGCTGGACGCTATCTTCATCACCCATGCGCATGAGGATCATGTCGGCGCGATCGGACGTCTGTGGCCACAGTTGAAGGCCCCGGTCTACGCGCGTGAATTCACGGCCGAGATCGCGCGCGGCAAGATGGAGGAAGCGGGCGTCAACCCCGATGAGATCCGCACCGTCGGCCCCTGGCCCGAGGTCGTGGAGGCCGGACCGTTCAAGGTGGGCTTCCTGCCGATCAGTCACTCGGTCCCGGAAAGCTCCGCCCTGGTTATCGACAGCCCCGCAGGCCGCGTGATCCACACAGGCGATTTCAAGGTTGATGCGAACCCGCAGGTTGGTGAGCCGTTCAGCCCGGAGGCGATCATGGACGTGTCGAAGGACGGCGTTCTGGCGCTGGTCTGCGATTCCACCAACGTGTTCTCGAAGTCACCGGGGCGTTCGGAATCCGAGCTGGTCGGCCCGATCACCGAACTGCTGCGCTCGCAGCCCGGCATGGTCGTGGCAACGACATTCGCATCGAATGTGGCGCGTCTGCGCACGCTGGCGCTGGCCGGAAAGGCTGCGGACCGGTCCATTGTCGTCATCGGACGCGCGATGCACAAGATGATCGCGACGGCGCGCAAGGTGGGCCTGCTGACCGACTTCCCCGACATCGTGGACGTGAATGACGCCGCAAACCTGCCGGCGGAGAACGTGATGGTACTGGCCTCCGGCTCACAAGGGGAGCGGCGGGCGGCCTCGGCCCAATTGGCGCGCGGTGGCTATGGCAAGCTGAGCATGAAGGACGGCGACACGTTCCTGTTCTCCTCCAAGGTCATCCCGGGGAATGAGATCGGCGTCGCCTATATCGAAAACCAGTTCGCAATGCAGGGCGTTGATGTGATCGGGGATGAGGGCGGATTGTACCACGTATCCGGCCACGCGAACCGTCCCGATCTGGAGACGATGCACAATCTGGTCAAGCCGCAGTTCCTGATCCCGATGCACGGCGAATACCGTCACCTGCGCGAGCACGCGAAATTGGGTGCGGCGGGCGGTTACAGCCCCGTGGTCGCCCCGAACGGCGCCCTTGTCGAGCTGACCGGTAACGAGCCGAAGATCGTCGAGATGATCGAAACCGGGCGTCGCTACGTCGATGGAACGGTAATGTACGGTGCGATGGACGGCATCGTGCGGGATCGTCTGCGCATGGCCATGCGCGGCATGTTGGTCGTGAACATCGTGTTTGATGAGAACAGCGATCTGGTCGGCGATGCCTGGGTCGAGGCGAAGGGTCTGTTCACGAGCGTGAACGGCAAGGAAGCTGCGCTTCAGGCCGAGTTGGAGAAGGGCATCACGCAGGAGTTGGAGCGCGCAAAGAAGAAGTTGCGCTCGGATGACGAAGCGGTGGAGAAGCTGGTAACGCAGGCTGCCTCGAACCGGACCAACCGCATGATTGGCAAGAAGCCGGAAGTTATCGTGATGATCAACCGCCTCGAAGACTGAGGTGGGATTTACCCAACAAAAAGGCCTCGGCGAACAATCGCCGAGGCCTTTTTTATTGAACAGTGAACCGTCGTATCAGGCGGCGGCACCCTCAGAACCGTTATCGGTGGACGGCTCGTCCTTATCCTTCGCTGCGGCCCGGGTCTGGCTGGGCAGCTTGATCTCTCGCAACATGAAGGCGGGAACGTGGTCGCCCATGCCGACGACGCGATTGTCGTCACCGCGTCCCCCCCGCCCGCGGCCACGGTTGTTGCCGCGATCCTGCCGGTCGTTGGTGTTACGATCGTTCGTGTTGTTCCGCTCCGCCGATGCGTTGCGGTTTCCGTCCTGCTGCTGGTCCGCATTGCGGTTGCGACCGCGCCCGCCACGGGACCTTTCCTGAGCGGGCTTCTGCTCCGGCGCGTCCTGTTTGGTCTGCTCGGCGGGTTCCGCCTTGTGCTCGACAGGGGCGGCGGTCTGTTCGACCGGCTTGTCCTCCGTCTTGCGCGATCTGCTGCGCGAACGGCTGCGGGTGGGCTTTTCCTCGGTCTCGGCGGTGTCGGGGTCAGGGGCCTTGTCCGATTTCAGCGGGCTTTCCAGACGGGGGATCGGCTTTTTCACCAGCTCCTCGATCTTGTCGAGGTATTTTTCCTCATGCGGGAAGCACAGCATGATCGCCTTGCCCTTGCGCCCGGCCCGGCCGGTGCGGCCGATACGGTGGACGTAATCCTCGGAATGGATCGGCACGTCGTAGTTGAAGACGTGTGACACGTTCGGAATGTCGAGACCGCGCGCCGCCACATCGGAGGCGACCAGCAGCTTCAATTCGCCATCGCGGAACCCTGTGAGCGTCTTCATGCGCACGCTCTGATCCAGATCGCCGTGGATCGCAGCCGCATCCATGCCGTGCTTTTTCAGCGATTTCGCAACGATGTCGACGTCGCGCTTGCGGTTGCAGAAGATGATGCCGTTGGTCAGCTCGGTCTCCGCCTCGATCACGCGGCGCAGGACGTCACGCTTTTCGGCGTCTGCTCCGGTACGACCGGCTGGACGGTGCAGCACGACGGCCTGTTCGATCGTCTCGGACGTGGTCGCCTGACGGGCCACCTCAACACGAACTGGATTGTGCAGGAATGTCTCGGTAATGCGGGTAATTTCCGGCGCCATGGTGGCGGAGAAGAACAGTGTCTGACGGGTAAACGGCGTCAGGCCGAAGATCCGTTCGATATCGGGTATGAACCCCATGTCGAGCATCCGGTCGGCCTCATCCACCACCATGACCTGCACGCCGGTCAGCATCAGCTTGCCGCGCTCGTGATGGTCCAGCAGGCGGCCCGGTGTGGCGATCAGAACGTCCACGCCGCGGTCGATCAGCTTGTCTTGATCCTTGAAGCTGACGCCGCCGATCAGCAGGGCCATGCTCAACTTGTGATATTTTCCGTAGGTCTCGAAATTTTCCGCCACCTGGGCGGCAAGTTCCCGGGTGGGGCACAGAATCAGCGAACGCGGCATCCGCGCCTTTGCGCGACCCTGTGCGAGAATGGTGATCATCGGCAGGGTGAAGCTGGCCGTCTTGCCCGTTCCGGTCTGGGCGATGCCCAGCACGTCCTTGCCCATCAGGGCGTGGGGAATCGCCTGCTCCTGAATCGGTGTCGGCGCGGTATAGCCGGCTTCGTCGATGGCCTTGAGGACCTTCTCATCGAGATGCAGATCGGAGAATTTTGTCATGTGTTTCCTTCGCGCGGTTCAAATGCGACACCAGATGGGCCGCCTTCACTGCAGCGACCGGAGCCACCCGTATCGGTGGCGCTTTCGTAACTGGTCGCGTCATGCCTGTTGATCGTAGAATTGTCAATGAAACTTGCTGGTTTGGCGCCTTCTGCGACGATTTTGCCGCGAGAGTACGGGACATCGGCTTGCGCGAACCGCCGGGGGCGGTTAATTGCGCGGCCAAAGGAGCCCGCGATGACCTACTCTTCCGCCACACCGCTCGAAGATCTGCCCAGGGGATTGCAGGGGGTGGTCTTTCTGAAGGTCACGTCCGTTACGCACTGGACCGATCGCACCTTCAGCTTCACCTGTGAGCGGCCCGAAACGCTGCGCTTCAGATCGGGTGAGTTCGCCATGATCGGTTTGGTGGATGGGGAAAGGCCTCTGTTGCGGGCCTATTCGATCGCCAGCCCCGCCTGGGACGACGAGCTGGAATTCTACTCGATCAAGGTAGAGGACGGGCCGCTGACATCGCGCCTTCGCCACCTCAAGGTCGGGGATGAGATCGTGATGCGGGCCAAGCCTGTGGGAACGCTGGTCCACGATGCATTGACGCCGGGCAAACGTCTGATCCTGTTTTCAACGGGAACGGGTATCGCACCCTTTGCCAGCGTGATCCGTGATCCCGAAACCTACGAGAAGTTCGACGAAGTGATCCTGACGCAGACCTGCCGGGAGGTGGCCGAACTGGACTATGGCCGCCACCTGATTTCGGGCATTGCCGATCATGAATTCCTGCCGGAGATTGTCGGGAACAAACTGCGCTTCATCGGCACCACCACGCGCGAGCCGTCGCAACTGATGGGGCGGATGACCGACTGGTTGCGCGATGGCCGTTTCGCGGAGGCGACAGGCGCCCCGCTGGACCCGGCGACGGATCGCGTGATGATCTGCGGGTCGCTGGACATGCTCAAGGATCACAAGCAGATCTGTGAAGATGCCGGCATGCGCGAGGGTTCAAATTCCGCGCCCGGCGATTTCGTGATCGAGAAGGCCTTCGTCGACTGAAATTCACCTGCGCCACAATTCGAGCTTTTTCCATTCCCAAGTTGAGTGGGCTGAACGAATGCAGGGGAATCGTAGCATGAACTGCTTCTGCTACGGCAGGTGCGATAGCCTCCCGGCTGAAAATAGGACGTCGTGCGATGAAATGTATGAATTTTCACAGACCGTAACCCCCTCCAACTGAAACGCATATGAACATGGAAGACATCGACGAACATATCGGCCATCGCTACGTGCCGGGTCACGAGCGTGAGCATTGCGATTGGGTATGTGACGTCCTTCAGACGTCGATGCAGTTCTGGGAAACCATCGCCATCGTTGTGGGCGGTGTGCTGGTTTTCAGCATCCTCTATGGCATTCGGCGGCTAATGAAGGCCATGGCGGAGGAGCGCACGGTCGTGCGCCCGCGTACGGATCAGGAAAAACAGGAGCATCTGCGCACGCTGCGTGAAATGCGGAAAAACCGCTAGTCCGCTCAGACCATCATCTGCTTGATCGCTGTCAGTTTCAGGTCTGGCCAGTCCCTCTCCACCCGGTCGATATCCCATTGCAGGCGCGTCAGGAAAACCGGATCGCCATCGTGGTCCATCGCCATGTGACCCTTGTTCGCATTTGCGAAACGGTCGATCTCCGCCTGCGGACCGCTGATCCAGCGGGCGGAGGTGAATTGGGACGGCTCGAACCGGACGGGCAGGCCGTATTCCAGCTCGATGCGGCTGGCCAGAACCTCGAACTGCAACTGTCCAACAACGCCGACAATGGCGCCGGAACCGATCATCGGTTTGAAGATCTTGGCCGCGCCTTCCTCGGCGAACTGTTGCAGGGCCTTGTCCAGATGCTTGGCTTTCAACGGATCGCCCGCCCGCACGCTTTGCAGCAATTCCGGTGCGAAGGAGGGGATGCCGGTGAATTTCAGGTCTTCCCCCTCGGTCAGGGCATCGCCGATGCGCAGCTGGCCGTGGTTGGGAATGCCGATGATGTCGCCAGCCCAGGCTTCCTCGGCCAGTTCGCGGTCGCTGGCCAGGAACATGACGGGGTTCGAGACGGCCATCGGCTTCTTGCTGCGGACATGATGCACCTTCATCCCGCGTTTGAAATGGCCGGAACACAGGCGGACGAAGGCCACGCGGTCGCGGTGCTTGGGGTCCATGTTGGCCTGAACCTTGAACACGAAACCCGCGACCTTGTTCTCATCCGGTGAAACGGCGCGCGGCTCTGCCGGACGAACCTGCGGCTCCGGTCCGAAATCACCGATCCCCCGCATCAGTTCGCGCACCCCGAACGAGTTGATGGCGGAGCCGAACCAGATCGGGGTCAAAGTACCGTCGAGGAAATTCTGGCGGTCAAAGGCCGGCAGCAACTCGCGCGCCATCTCCACATCCTCGCGCAGCTTCTCCAACAGGTCGGCGGGGATGTGCTGTTCCAGTTTGGGGTCGTCCAGCCCTTCGATGGAAACGCTTTTTGCCACCGTGTTGCGATCGGCGCGGTCCATCAGTTCCAGCCGATCGTTGAGCATGTCGTAACAGCCGAGGAAGTCGCGCCCGACGCCGATTGGCCAACTGGCGGGTGTCACGTCGATGGCGAGGTTTTCCTGAATCTCGTCGATGATCTCGAACGTATCGCGGCTTTCCCGGTCCATCTTGTTACAGAAGGTCAGGATCGGCAGATCGCGCAGGCGGCACACCTCGAACAGTTTCTGGGTCTGGCTTTCCACGCCCTTGGCCCCGTCGATCACCATCACGGCGGCATCCACGGCGGTCAGCGTGCGATAGGTATCCTCCGAGAAGTCGGAGTGGCCGGGCGTATCGACCAGATTGAACCAGAACGTCCCGAACTCGAACGACATGGCGGAGGCGGAGACGGAAATGCCCCGGTCCTTTTCCATCTGCATGAAGTCGGACCGCGTGCGCCGGGCCTCACCCTTCGCCCGGACCTGCCCGGCCATCTGGATCGCGCCGCCATATAGCAGGAACTTCTCCGTCAGGGTCGTTTTTCCCGCATCGGGGTGCGAGATGATGGCAAAGGTCCGCCGCCGGGCAATCTCGGCAGGCAAATCAGGTTTGTTATGGGCGCGATCCAACATGACCGGCATATAGCGCCGCGCGGGTGCGGGCGCAATCGGCGGGTTAGGGCCTTCGTCGCATATGGCAATTGGCTGTCAGTGATCCTGGATCAGCCCGAACCTCAGCCGCCGGCCGATCACAGCCAGCGGCGCGTCTTGTCGAGGTATTCGGTATAGGGTGCGCCGAATTTCGCGGTCAGATACGCTTCTTCGCGCAGAACAACGCCATAGTGCAGCGCCGCCAGCACCAGCGGTGCAATAATGACGGACCAGTCGAGCGATGCCGCCAGCCCAAGACCCAGTTGGAAGAGAGCAATCCCCAGATACATCGGGTTGCGGGTGAACCTGTACGGCCCATTGGTGACCACGATCAGCGCCGAGGCGTGCGGGCTGACATTCGTGCCCGCGCGCTTGAACGCAACGATCCCCCACAGGCCGAGGGTCATCGCGACGATCAGGATCACGAAGCCGGCCGCGATCTGAATCGGCCCCTTGCCCAGGATGTCGAGCGGTATGATCCAGTCCAGTATCATCGCCGCAATAGGGGCACCCGCGAACAGCACCGGCGGATAGAATGCGACATCGGGGGCATCGTGACGGGGCATCGCAGCACTCCTATCTGAGGTTCACGCGCAGCGCGGCGGCTGCGACGAAGGGGCCTGCGGACAGGCTGAGCAAAGATATTCCGGCAAGGAACGGCAGGGAGGCACCAGCCTCCACCCCATCACCCGCCCGACTGGCGATCTGCGCACCGAAGATCAGCGTGGGAACATAGAGCGGAAGCACCAGCAGCGACAGCAGCAAGCCCCCCCGACGCAGACCTACGGTAATCGCGGCGCCGACCGCGCCGATTGCGGACAGCGCCGGGGTGCCGATGGCAAGCCCGAGGATCAGCATCGGTTGGGCCGCATCGGGCATGTTCAGCGTCAGGGCCAGCACGGGCGCGGCGATCACCAGCGGCAGGCCGGTTGTCACCCAGTGCGCCATCATCTTGACCGCGACGATCCCCTCCAGCGGCAGGGGGGACAGGGCGAGGATGTCCAGCGTCCCATCCTCATGATCCGCCTGAAAGAGACGGTCGAGCGACAGCAGACACGCCAGCAGTGCCGCGACCCACAACAGACCGGGGGCCACCTGCGCCAGCAGCGTCTGATCCGGCCCGATGCCGAGGGGCGCCAGCAGCGTCACGATCAGAAAGAAGGCGAGGCCCAGCCCCGCGCCACCACCGGCCCGGACCGCCAGCCGGACCTCTCTCTCCAGCAAGGCGCGGAGGGGGCTCACAGATAGTCACCCGTCAGGAATGGATCGGACGCGTCCTCGGGCGCAGCCGAGGGTGGTGTCAGGACATGTGGGCGCAGCGCAAGGCCCAGGTCGATATGCGTGGCAACGATGGCCAGACCGCCGACGTCCAGATGAGTTGAGAGAATATCCCCGAATATCCGCGTATGTTCGGCATCCAGCGAAACGGTCGGTTCGTCCAGCAACCATAACGGCCGTCGGGACAGGACCAGCCGCGCCAGTCCCAGCCTGCGCTTTTGTCCCGCGGAACACAGGCCCGCGGGCCGGTCCGCGATCGGCATCAGGTCGAACCGGTCGAGGGCGGCATTCGCGTCCCCCCCATGGAGCGCCGCCCAGAAGCGCAGATTCTCCCCCACGGTGAGAACCGATTTGATGGCGTCACGATGTCCTGTGTACGCGATCAGATCGGTCCATTCGTCGGAGCCGAGTTTCCTGCCGTCCAACTCCGCCCGTCCCGTCACCGGAAGCAGACCGCACAGGGCGCGGATCAGCGTCGATTTGCCAACGCCGTTCGGCCCGCGCAGCGCGATGCCCTGACCTGCCTGCAACGTCAGGGAGACGTCACCCAGCACACGCCGCCCGCCGCGCTCACATCCAATTCGATCCACGATCAGTTTCATGCGCTATCGCTACCTGACGGGAGACGGCTTCGGAAGGGGACTTGTGCGGTATGCAATTGCACACAATCTTCTTGCACCGCAAGGCGAACTGGGGCAATAGGGCGGCGAGCGCGCGGAACCCCTGCTGGCAGACATGCCGTTCCGTGCTAGATCAGGACGTGAAAGCGGTGCGACAACCGTTCCCGTCAAACCAGCAAGGAAGAGGTTCCCATGCCCATTACAGTCGGTCAGGACAGCAACAACACGCGCCGGACGCTCAAATCCGGCGGCACATCCTTCGCCTACTATTCCATTCCCGCAGCTGAGGAAGCCGGTCTCGGCGATTTCTCGCGCCTTCCGTCGGTTCTGAAGGTGGTGCTTGAGAACATGCTGCGCTTCGAGGACGGCAAGACCGTCTCGACCGATGACATCAAGGCGTTCGCCGACTGGGCGAAGATGGGCGGCAAGAACCCGCGTGAGATCGCCTACCGCCCCGCGCGCGTGCTGATGCAGGATTTCACCGGCGTTCCGGCGGTCGTGGACCTTGCCGCGATGCGCGACGGGATCGTGGCGCTGGGCGGCGACGCGCAGAAGATCAACCCGCTCAACCCTGTCGATCTGGTCATCGACCACTCCGTCATGATCGATGAGTTCGGCAATCCGCGTGCGTTCCAGATGAACGTTGATCGTGAGTATGAGCGGAACATGGAGCGGTATCAGTTCCTGAAATGGGGACAAAAGGCGTTCGACAACTTCCGCGTCGTGCCGCCGGGCACCGGCATCTGCCACCAGGTGAACCTGGAATATCTGGCCAAGACGGTCTGGTCCGACAAGGATCAGAATGGTGAGGTTGTGGCCTATCCCGACACGCTGGTCGGCACCGACAGTCACACCACCATGGTCAACGGCGCGGCTGTTCTGGGCTGGGGCGTCGGCGGGATCGAGGCGGAGGCCGCGATGCTGGGTCAGCCGATTTCGATGCTGATCCCCGAGGTCATCGGTTTCAAGCTGACCGGTGCCATGCCCGAGGGGACCACAGCGACCGATCTGGTGCTCAAGGTCGTGGAACTGCTGCGCGCCAAGGGCGTGGTCTCCAAGTTCGTCGAATTCTACGGCGACGGTCTGGACAACGTGCCGCTGGCCGATCGCGCGACCATCGGCAATATGGCGCCGGAATATGGCGCCACTTGCGGATTCTTCCCCATTGACGCGGAAACCATCCGCTATCTGACCCAGACGGGCCGGGACGAGGCGACCATCGAACTGGTCGAGGCCTATGCCAAGGCGAACGGCATGTGGCGCGATCCGGGCTATGAGCCGGTTTATACCGACACCCTGGAACTGGACATGAGCACTGTGGTTCCCGCAATCTCCGGTCCGAAGCGGCCGCAGGACCACATCCCCCTGACCAAGGCGGCATCGGAGTTCGGAGCCTACGTCAAGGGCCAGCGCCCCGATATCCACGACAAGGCGGAGATCCGCTGGGAGGGTGAGGGCGGCCAGCCCGAGCCGCAGGACATCCCCGGTGATGAGGGCCACCACAACCGTGGCTACGTCAGAACGGACGAGCATGGATATCAGATGCATGACGGCTCCATCGTCATTGCATCCATCACGTCGTGCACCAACACATCCAACCCTTACGTCATGATTGGCGCGGGGCTGGTGGCGCGCAAGGCGCGTGAACTGGGCCTGAACCGAAAACCGTGGGTGAAAACATCGCTCGCCCCCGGATCGCAGGTCGTGTCCGCCTATCTGGAGGCCGCGAACCTTCAGGAAGACCTCGATGCGATCGGTTTCAACCTGGTCGGGTATGGCTGCACGACCTGCATCGGCAACTCCGGTCCGCTGGAGCCAGAAATCTCGAAGTGCATCAACGACGCCGATCTGATCGGCGTGTCCGTCCTGTCGGGCAACCGCAACTTCGAAGGACGCATCAGCCCCGACGTTCGCGCCAACTACCTCGCCTCGCCGCCGCTGGTCGTGGCCTATGCGCTGGTCGGTGACATGAACGTGGACATCACCACCGCCAGCCTGGGCAAGGACAAGAACGGCAACGATGTCTACCTCAAGGATATCTGGCCCTCGCAATCCGAAATCGCGGAGCTGGTCGAGGCGACCGTGACCCGTGAGGCGTTCCAGTCCAAATATGCCGACGTCTTCAAGGGCGATGAAAAGTGGCAGGCTGTTGAGACCACCGACAGTGAAACCTATAACTGGCCGGCGCAGTCCACCTACGTCCAAAACCCGCCCTACTTCCGCGACATGGCGAAGGAAGCGGGCACGATCTCGGACATCAAGGACGCAAAGATCCTGGCCATTCTGGGCGATATGGTCACGACTGACCACATCTCCCCCGCCGGTTCGTTCAAGGAGACGACACCTGCCGGTCAGTATCTGGTCGAGCGTCAGGTGCCGGTGCGGGAGTTCAACTCCTACGGCTCGCGTCGCGGCAACCACGAGGTGATGATGCGTGGCACCTTCGCCAACATCCGCATCCGCAACGAGATGCTGGATGGCGTCGAGGGCGGCTATACGCTGTCGCCCAAGGGGGAGCAGACCTCGATCTTCGATGCCGCGATGGAGTATCAGGAGCAGGGGACCCCGCTGGTGATCTTCGGTGGTGAGCAATACGGTGCCGGGTCCTCCCGCGACTGGGCGGCCAAGGGCACCAACCTGCTGGGCGTCAAGGCTGTGATCGCTGAGAATTTCGAGCGTATCCACCGCTCGAACCTGGTGGGAATGGGCGTGATCCCGTTTGAATTTACCGGCGGCGACACGCGCAAGACGCTGGGCCTGAAAGGCGACGAAACCGTCTCCATCACCGGGTTGGAGGGCGATCTGAAACCGCTGTCGCAGGTTCCCGCGACCATCACCTATGGGGACGGTACGGTGAAGGAAATCATGCTGAAGTGCCGGATCGATACCGAGGTCGAAATTGAGTATGTCGAGAATGGCGGCGTTCTGCACTACGTGCTGCGCAACCTGGCCGTCGCCTGATCCAGACAGGATAGAATGCGAAAGGGGCGCTGCGGCGTCCCTATTCATGTCTGCATGTCGGCCACGACGTCCCCCACAAGTATCGGATACTATGCACTCCCGAACACTTGATTGGACCCTGCAGAATGCGGCATCTAGCTATGAGTGAGAATTCCCGGGCGAGAGGTCACCAAATGTTTCTACGCAAGGCTGCATTGATCGCCACGATGGTATTCGCCCTGGCTGGCGGTGCGCGTGCGCAAACCAATCCGGTCGTGGTGGAGCTGTTCACGGCGCAGGGATGTTCGTCCTGCCCGCCGGCGGATGCCTTTCTGGCGGATCTGGCGGATCGGGACGATGTGATCGCCCTGTCGCTGCATGTGGACTATTGGGACTATCTGGGGTGGAGCGATCCGTTCGCCTCGCCCGAAATGACGGCGCGTCAGCGCGGATATGCCGGCTATCAGAACGTGCGATCCGTATTTACCCCCCAGATGATCGTGCAGGGTGTCACGTCTGAGGTCGGTCACAGGCGGGCGGCGGTTCTGGAGGCGATAGCGCTTGCAAAAGCTGCCCCCGCGGCTGCCCGGGTCGAATTGCAGCAGGAGGCAGGCCGGTTGCGCGTGACGATTATTCCATTGCGCCCGGGCTTGAGCGGTATCGTTCACATGGTCAATTACGACGTGCCGCAGGTCCAGCAAATCCCGAGCGGCGAAAACATTGGTCAGACGCTGACTTACGTGAATGTGGTGACCGGCTGGATGCGCCTGGGAACCTGGAACGGTGAGCGGATGGAACTTACCGCACCTGTGCCCACCATGGGCAAAGGGGTTGCCGTTTTGGTCCAAGAAAACACGGTAGGTCCGATTTTCGCGGCGGCCCGAATGGAGCGGTGATCGTCACCGCCAGCGCCGGTGAAACCAGAACCACTGTTCCGGCTTTTGCGCAATCCAAGTGCTCAGTTGGTCATTGACGGCCCGCATCATGGTCTCTTGATCGGTATGAGGAACGGGCTCCGCGAAAACGCTGTCGAAACTTTCACCATCATCGGCGCGAAAGCTGATGACCGGGATTAGCGGAATGTCCATGCTCAGCGCTAGTTTCGCTGCTGTCAGGGTGGTTTCCGCAGGCTGGCCCAGGAATTCGATCAGGGGGGCACCGGTCTGTTTCTGATCGACGAGGATCTCCGCCACGCCACCTGAGCGCAGATGCCGGACCAGTTCGCGTGTGCCCTGCCGCCCCTTTGAAAACGCATCGGGCCCCAGTGTCCTGAGCGCAGCGACGAAATCAGCGTTGTAATAGGGATTGTTATGCGTGCGGTAAACGCCAGCAATCTGCAAACCATGGCCGAGCGCCGAGGCGCGCGCGCCCTCCCAGTTGCCATAGTGAGCGGAGACAAGGATCGCGCCCCGCCCCTCGGTCTGAGCGGATATCAACGCCTCCAGCCCGGCACCGGTCGCGCGAAATCGCGAGGGGTCTGCGATCACGTCCGCCATCATCATTTCCTCAACCATGACGCGTCCGAAATTGTCGCCCACGCCCTGAAAAAGGCGGTTGCGATCAGCATCGCTCATATCCGGGAATATGAGGTTTAGGTTGGCCTGAACACGCTGTCGTGCCGTGGGCAGCCGCATCATCAGGTTGCGCCCGATCCATGATCCCACGCGAAGCCGTCGGGAATAGGGCAGGATGCGCAGCACTGCGCCCAGTACGCGCAATACGCCATTGGACAGATAGTGCCCTATATCCGTCAGACGTTCACGAGGTGTCATGCTGCTGCTCCCTCATCATCCATGCCAGTAACAAGAAAGGCGGCGCATATGCACCGCCTTTCACAAATCGTCATCATGCGGGGCAGGATGTCAGTTTTTCACGGGTGAGATCATCATGACCATCTGCCGACCTTCGACGCGGGGCATGTTGTCGATCTTTCCAGTGCCTTCGACATCGTCGGCAACACGATTGAGAAGGATACGGCCCAGATCCTGGTGCGCCATTTCGCGACCCCGGAACCGGAGCGTGACCTTGACCTTGTCCCCACCTTCGAGGAACTTCATCACATTGCGCATCTTGACGTCGTAATCGTGGGTGTCGGTGTTGGGTCGGAATTTCACCTCCTTCACCTCGATCGTCTTCTGCTTTTTGCGGGCCTCGGATTCACGCTTTTGCTGTTCATATTTGAACTTGCCGAAATCCATGATCTTGCAAACAGGCGGTTCGGCATTCGGTGAGATCTCGACCAGGTCGAGTCCTGCTTCCTCAGCAAGCTCGATTCCACGGCGAGGGGTAACGACACCGACCTGTTCGCCGTCGGCGCCGATCAGGCGAATCTCGTTCGAGCGAATACGATCATTGACACGGGGACCCGTGTCGCGGGTTGGGGGCGCATTGTGCGGTCTTCTGGCTATGGTCTTCTCGTCCTTCTGTGGTGACAGTTCGTATATAACATTTTCGACCCAAGCGCGCAGGCTTGACGCGCATACGCAAAACTGGGCAACAGAGAACTTAAGTGGAGCCTGATGGGCATTTGGTCAATAGTGTATGTGGCCTCTGTCAGGCTTGTCGGGGGCACAGGGTATCTTTCAAATCGCTTTGATCGCAATTTCCGTGCTGTGCGCGCTGGCATATCTGGTGAAATACCGGCTATCGCCACCGTCACGCACGCGCACATTGGTCAAGACGACATCAGCAGGGGCCTTGGCGCTCGGCACCATCTTCGGGGCTGGACCGGTCGCATTGATCTTCTTCTTTGCCACGGCAGCGGTCGCGGACGCGTTTCTGGCCCGCGAGGACGAATATGGGTTTTTTGCCGCCATGGCGACAGCCCTGCTGTCCCAGATTTTCCTGTGTCTGAGCCTGTTTTCCGCCTGGACGGGAGTTGATGCGCCCCTCATCGCCGTATTGGGCCTTTCGGGCATATGGATCGGATATTTCATGCTGATCTGGAGCGCGCTGGATCGTATGCGCCTGATCATCGTCTGCTATTCGGTGGGAACCCTGGTGGCGACATATCTGGCGCTCGGCTCAACGACCTATGGTCAGTTCGCGGTTGTCGGAATGTTGTTCTACGTGTTGTCGCAGATTTTCATGTCGCTGGAATTCTTTGTCCTGCAACCGTATTCGTTGGAGGTGAAGCTGGGGCGACATGCGATCTGGCTGTTCTACTACACGTCACTGCTGCTGTTTTTTGCGGCGTTTCACTGTTCATATGTAGCGTAGTTACGCGGCAGGACGCATAAAGTACATATGTTCGAATACACGCCCCTCGCTGACGCGGCGCTCGCAATCTCCGTCGTCAGCTCACTGCTATATGTGGTTTACTACCAACTGCGCGCGGTGACGATACAAAGAGCCTTGAGCAAGACGGTGGCCACCGGGGCGCTGGTCGTCGCCGCATGGGCCGGCGGCGTATCGCTGCTATATGTCGGGGCGCTGATTTTCGCGGTGATTGGCGACTACATGAAGAGTTTGCGCAGCGAACGATCCTTCGGGTTTGCGATAGCTGCCACGGTCGGTATGCAGGTGCTGGTCTGCTTCTGGTTTGCTCAGGTGCTCTGGATAGGGATCGAGGCACCGCTGGTGGCGGTGGTCGGCATTTTGGGCATTTTCGGCGGGGGTTTTGTTCTTATCTGGCCCCGGCTGGGATCGCGCAAGTCGATGATGGTGCCGTTTGCCGTAACCTCGATTATCATGTTGACGCTGGGATTGGGGGCCTCTCCGGGCAGGCCGGAACTAATCCTGGGAGTGATCCTTTACTTGCTTTCCTTGATATTAATCGGCTTCGAGCTGGTTTTTTTTAACGATCGTTATAGATTTCTTCGCATTTCGGGCCCTATTGTATGGATGCTTTACTATAGTGGGCTTATCCTGATGATGATCGGGGGGGCAGGATAGGCGAGGATGAGATGGAGCTGCTGTTCGTCATAATCGCGATCGGTGCCGGCCTGGATTACGGTCTTTTCAAATCGTGGAGACAGCCGAGCTGGAGCCGTACCTTGACCAAGACGACGGCGATCATCTCGCTCATCGTCTGGGCGATCCTGATCGGCGCGCCAAGTCTGGTCGTCATCGCGTTGGGCTTTGCGGCCATAGGAGATTTTGCGGGAAGTCGGGGCGATCTGAAGTGGATGACTGTGAGTCGCACAGCCTTTTTTTCGTTTCATGTGTTGTATCTGATCGAATACGCACCTCTGATCGACAGACCACTTGTCGAGGCGGGACCGGCGGTCATGCTCGCCGGGTTTTGTGCGTTTGTGACAATCGCATTGTGCTGGAGGGCGTTCGAGGCACTTTGGCTGCTGGCTCTCTTGCATTCAGGTGTCGTGTTTTTCCAGTTTTCCGTGGGGCAACTGGTCGGCGGCGAATACATCCTCATCAGCTATACGACGACATTGTTCTTCCTGTCCTCATTGCTGCTGGGCGTCGAAATATTCCTGCTTGAGAAGGACGCGGCGCTGCGCAAGTTGAGCGGCGGCGCGATCTGGTTCACGTATCTCGCCGGTCAGATCGGAACGGTGATCGTGTTGACCGAAGCCTATTCAGCATAGCGGACGATGGATCGCGGCGCTTCCGCCCCGCGATCCCACTGTTGTCAGGACGTGGCCAGCTCGGGGGCCAGATCAGGGGCCAACGCCTCGGTCGCCAAGGAGGTGATCGCGTCGTCGCGCGACAGGACGGCCGATTGTTTCTCACCCAGACGACGCATGGAGACAGTGCCGTTCTCGACCTCCTGCCGCCCGACGGCGAGGATGACCGGCACCTTGCCCAGCGAATGCTCACGGACCTTGTAGTTGATCTTCTCGTTGCGAATGTCCGCCTCGGCGCGAATGCCCTGCTTGCGCAGCATCTCGACGGTTTCCGTCACGAACTCGTCCGCATCCGACACGATCGACGCAACCACGACCTGACGCGGGGCCAGCCAGAAGGGCAGCTTGCCTGCGTAGTTTTCAATCAGGATGCCGATGAACCGCTCGAAGGAGCCGAGAACGGCACGGTGCAGCATGAAGGGGCGGTGCTTGTCGCTGTCCTCCCCCACATATTCCGCGCCCAGACGGTCGGGCAACTGGCTGTCCACCTGGAACGTGCCGCATTGCCATTCGCGCCCGATTGCATCGGTCAGCTTGAAGTCGAGCTTCGGGCCATAGAACGCGCCCTCGCCGGGATCGACCTCGTAGTCCATGCCTATGGACTTGATCGCAGCCTCCAGCGCGCCCTCGGTCAGATCCCATTCCGCATCGGTGCCGATACGCTTTTCCGGTCGGGTGGAGAACATGATCCGGAAATCATCGAAGCCCAGATCCTTGTAAACCCGGCTAAGCAACTGGATGAACTTGGCGCATTCCGCCTCGATCTGCTCCTCGGTGCAGAAGATGTGCGCGTCGTCCTGAACGAAACCGCGCACGCGCATCAGCCCGTGCATCGCGCCCGAGGCCTCGTAGCGGTGGCACGAGCCGAATTCGGCCAGTCGCAGCGGCAGGTCGCGATAGGATTTCAGACCCTGATTGTAGATCTGCACGTGGCAGGGGCAGTTCATCGGCTTGAGCGCGTTGACCCGTTTCTCATTCGCATGTTCCTCATCTATCTCGGTGATGAACATGTTCTCACGATATTTGTCCCAGTGGCCGGAGGCCTCCCACAGCTTGCGATCCACGATCTGCGGTGTGCGGATTTCCTTGTAGCCATCCTCGGTCTGCCGGCGGCGCATGTAGTCTTCCAGTGCGCGGTAAACCGTCCAGCCGTTGGGGTGCCAGAATACCATGCCGGGCGCTTCCTCCTGAAAGTGGAACAGGTCCATTTCCCTGGCCAGACGCCGGTGGTCGCGTTTCGCGGCCTCCTCGACCTGTTGCAGATGGGCCTTCAGCTCCTGCCGCGTGCGGAAGGCGACGCCATAGATGCGCTGCAACTGCTTGTTCTTCGCATCGCCACGCCAGTAGGCCCCGGAAACGCGAGTCAGCTTGAAGGCATCGGCGGGAACCTGGCCGGTATGGACCAGATGCGGGCCCCGGCACAGATCCTGCCAGTCGCCATGCCAGTACATCCGCAGATCCTCGCCTTCGGGAATGGCGTGAATCAGTTCGACCTTGAACGGCTCGTCCGCGGCCTCGTAATGCGCGATGGCGCGGTCGCGTTCCCACGTTTCAGTACGGACCGGATCGCGAAGCGCGATGATGTCGCGCATCTTCTTCTCGATCGCGTCGAGGTCCTCGGGGGTGAAGGGTTCGTCGCGGTCAAAATCGTAGTACCAGCCGTTCGCGATGACAGGTCCGATGGTGACCTTCACATCGGGCCAGATTTCCTGCACCGCACGGGCCATGATGTGCGCCGCGTCGTGACGGATCAGTTCGAGCGCCTGCGCCTCGTCCTTCATGGTATGGATCGCGAGGGAGGCATCGGCGTCGATCGGCCGGCTCAGGTCACGGAACTGGCCGTCCACGGTGCACGCGATTGCCTGCTTGCCCAGCGATTTCGAGATGTCGGCAGCGACTTCGCCCCCGGTGATGCCCGCCTCATATTCGCGCTGTGCGCCATCGGGCAGGGTGATCGTGATCTGGGCCATCAGGGGGCCTCCTCGGTTCGGCGCCTACGAGTGCGCCCGGTTGCAGGTATGTGTCCGGGAGGTATGAAGGAGGTGGCTTAGGGGGTCAAGCCAATCACCCCTGTAGTTCGAGAAAACCCGCTCTGTGGCGGGCCAGCAGCTCTGGGTCTGGCATGAAACGCGATGGCATATTCAACTTGTCACCGTCACGCATCAGCGCCGCCCGATCTGCGGGCCCGATCCGCTGGGACACCATCAATGCGCAGTCGTCGTCGAACGATATGAGATGCCGGTCGAATGCCCGATCATGCAGCGCGTTGAGCAAGATTCCGTTCTTGGGATCCATGCGTCGGGATATATCCTCCGACCAACCGACGATATGGCTCGCGACCAGCAATTTCTGTTCGGCCAATCCCGTCAGGGCGCACTTGCCGTCATATGAAACGGAGAGCATCTTGCGAAAAAAGTCCTGACCTCTACGCCGCGTGGCGCTGACCGGTACGTCCGTACCATCCGCAGGCCGTGGATCGTAGGCGAAGCCCGGCTGTCTATGGTCGCTGACTGGATAGTCATACTGCATCCCTGTGTGGGTTGCATCGCGGTTCAGAAGGCTTTCGGGCATATGCAAAAACTTCGCCCAGATAGCACGGTCCAGTTTCGAGGTATTTCCCATTCCTCTTTGTTCGACCGTATCATCGATGGCGGCGAGGTTTGCCATTTTCAACGCGACGGAGCCTGCCGTTCGGTCGAGATGCGCGGCGAGCGCGACGATCTCGGGGTTTCTGGTGTGTATCCGTCCGAACGGGGTTTGCAGGTAAAGCAAAAGCGCCTGTTCAACCTCATCCGCAACCCAAGCACGTCCAGCCATCAGCCCCCCTCATAGACCGCCAATGTGGCCTGCTGCATCATCTCCACCGTGAAGCGGGAGCGGATGCGGGCGCGGGCGGCGAGGCCCATATGGGCGCGCGCGCTGTCGTCCAGTGACAGGGCGGCTTGCACGGCATCGGCCAGCGCCTCGACGTCGCCGGGGGGATAAAGCCAGCCGGTGACGCCGTCCTCCACCGTTTCCAGTGACCCGCCATGGGCAGTGGCGATGACGGGGCGGCCCATGGCCTGCGCCTCGACCGCGACACGACCGAAGGCCTCAGGTTCACGGCTGGCGCTGACGACGACGGCGGCCAGCTTGTAGGCGGCCTCCATGTCGGCGCAATGTCCGACCATCCGCACGGCACCCGCCAGATCGGCATTGCGCACGGCATGCTCCAGCGTGCCACGATAGCCGGACCCGGCGTCGTCACCGACCAGAACGATCTGCATGTCGAACCCGGCATCGCGCTGTTTCAGCAGGGCGGCGGCGGCGATCAGATCCTCCGCCCCCTTCCACCGCGTCAGACGACCGGGCAGCATCACGATAGGGCGGGCATCGTCGATGACTCCCCACGCCTGGGCGAGACTTACTGTCCGCTCACTGGTCACGGCCTCCTCAGCGAAGCTGTGGATGTCGGCACCGCGGGGGATGGTCACGATCCGCGATGCGTCGATGCCGTGGCGCTGCTGCACGACCTGCGCGACATGCCCGGACACGGCGATGACCGGATTGCCACGTGCCATGACCGAGTTGTACCAGCGTTTGAAAGGCAGATCGCCCTCGTTATAAACGCCGTGATACGTCGTAACGAAGCGCGTTCCCGTCGCCTTTGCCGCCCTCCACCCGGCCCAGGCCGGCGCGCGGGAGCGAGCGTGAACGATATCAACGCCCTGTTCCTCGATGATGTGCTGCAGGGCGCGGGCGTTCTGCCAGATCGTCAGGGGATTCTTTGATCCGATATCCATCCTGATGAACTCCCCCCCCGCGCGGCGCAATTGTGGCTCCATCCGCCCACCGGCGCTGACGACGAGCGCGCGATGACCCGCCGCGCTGAGAGCCTTGACGATTTCGATGGCGCCGCGCTCCACCCCGCCCGATTCCAGCGTCGGAACCAGTTGCAGTACGGTCAACGGGCGGGCAGTATCGGGGCCCAAATCAATCATCTGATCGGAAGTTGTCATGGCGTCCTTCGAGGTATTCGCACCGGATGAGCGGCGCAATATCGCCTATCATCTCACAATGGCCGAGGGCGCGGGGGCGGACAAGCCCGGTATCGTGTTTCTGGGCGGATTCCGCTCCGACATGGGGGGAAACAAGGCCGTCGCGCTGGAGGCGTTCGCGAAGTCGCAGGGCCGCGCGTTCCTGCGATTCGACTATACCGGGCACGGCGACAGCTCCGGCGATTTCGAACTTGGCTGCATCGGTGACTGGGCACGGGACGCAACCGATGCGATCACCGCACTCACCCAAGGGCCGCAGGTGCTGGTCGGCTCCTCCATGGGCGGTTGGATATCGCTGCTGGTGGCCAGAAACATGCCGGAACGCATCGCGGGTTTCGTCGGCATCGCAGCCGCGCCCGATTTTACCGAAGATTCGATGTGGGCGGGTTTCGATGAGGCGCAGCGAGAGGCTTTGATCCAGGCGGGCAGGGTGGAATTGCCAAGCGAGTATGATGACGGCCCCTATGTCATCACACGCCGATTGATCGAGGATGGGCGCACCCATCTGGTGTTGCGTGATCCGCTGCCCTTGCCGTTTCCAGTGCGGTTGCTGCATGGCACGGCTGATGTGGACGTGGATATGTCCCGCCCGCTGAAGCTGATGGAACACGCGACCTGCGAGGATCTGCGCCTGACCTTCGTCAAGGGCGCGGATCACCGGTTCAGCACACCGGAATGCCTCGCATTGATCGAGCGGACTGTGGCGGAAATCGCCTAGGCGGGCAGATCCTTGCCGTCCCAGGTGCGGAAACAGCCGGTCCGCGCCATCGTCAGGGCGTTGAATTCCGACAGCAGGCCGGCGGCGCTGTCCTGGGCGGTGACAGCTGCCGACGCGCCCCCCATGTCCGTCTGGACCCAGCCCGGATGCCATGCGCCGATCGCGATGCCTTCGGGTTTCAGATCGGCGGCAAGGTTAAATACCAGATTGGAGGCCGCCGCCTTGGACGCGCGATAGGCATAATGCTGGCCTGACGCCTGTTGGCTCGATGCCATTTGCGAGGAGATGACGGCGATCTTGCCGGCCTCGGCGGCGCGCAGGTTCGGCAGAAACGTGCGGATGGTGAAAAACACCCCGGCCACATTCGTCATCAGCGTATTTTCCCACGCGGCGAAATCCAGACTGGAATCGTCGATGCCACCCCGGCCCTGAAAGACCCCTGCATTGCAGATCAGCAGGTCGATGGGGCGGTTCCCCAGCTCCATTGCAAGCTGCAACTGGCCCGCCTCGGATTTCACGTCGAGCCTGTGACGCTCGATCCTGTCGGGCAGATCGGCGGTAGCAGGCTCGCGCATGGTGGCAATCACATCGTCGCCACGCGCCGCCGCCTGAATCGCCATTTGCGCGCCGATACCACGGCTTGCGCCGGTAATCAGAATAGTTGACATACGGTCCCCCAAAACAACCGCATGACGCGGTGATATTCAACAATCGGCTTTGATTGCTGATGTGGCCTGTCTAGGCTCCGCGTCAAAAGAAACCAAGGGGACAGACATGCGTATCTTCGCCGCAATCTTCATCGTGCTGGCATTGTCGATCACGGGGCTGCTGCTGTTCGCCCCGAGGGAGCCGGTGACAGGTCCACTTACATTCGCGCAGGACAGGCTGGGCGAAGACCTCGACCTGTATTTGGCCGCAGAGGAGGCCGAATACGACGACATCGTTCCGGGCACGCAAAAGAGGATCGTCTGGGCGGGAGATGCCGGTGCGCGCACGACCTATTCGATCGTCTACATCCACGGGTTTTCAGCCACCTCCGAAGAGATCCGCCCCGTTCCCGACAATGTGGCGGAGGCACTGGGCGCCAACCTCTACTACACGCGCCTTGCAGGGCACGGCCGGGGGGCGGAGGCCATGCTCGACGGGTCGGTTCCGCGCTGGATCGACGATTACGCGCAGGCCGTGGCCATCGGTGCCCGTCTGGGTGAGCGGGTGATCGTCATGGGCACCTCGACCGGCGGCACGATTGCAACCTTGGGTCTGTTCGACACGCGCATCCAGCAGGATGTCGCCGGTCTGATCCTGGTGTCCCCCAATTTCAGGATCGCCAGTGCCGGGGAAAGCGTGCTGACATTGCCACTGGCACGATACTGGGTGCCCCGTCTCGCCGGCACGGAACGGACCGTCGAGGTTGCCAATGCGGATCACGAGGCGTTCTGGACGACACGCTATTCGACCCTTGCACTGTTGCCGATGGCCGCATCGGTACAGGCGACGGGCCTGTTGCCCTATGAGGAGACGGAGGTTCCCGCGCTGTTCATCTTCTCGGACGAGGATCAGGTCGTCGACCATTCCGTCACCCGCGAAATCGCGGAGGCATGGGGGGCACCGGTCCAGATCATCAATCCCGGTCTGAACGAAGGTGACGACCCCGACGCGCATGTCATCGCGGGCGATATCATGTCACCGTCACAGACCGATCCGATTTCAGAGCAGATGATCCGCTGGATCGCGACCATGCTCAACTAGATCACACCGGAATCAAAGCAGCAGACCGGCCACAACCATGCCCAATCCGATGAATGCGACGCCTACGGCGGCCATGTTCACGGCGACCAGCGCGCGAAGCTTCGCAGCGGATTGTTCGGCGGGGATGCCGCCCTTGCGGATGCGCACGGCCTCGCGGATGCAATATCCCAGACCCGCCAGGCCCAAAGCGGCGGTTACGGCACCGATGATGATCAGGATGGTCATGGGATGTCCCTCGCTATTCGACGTTGCGCCCGGGCGTAAGGCCTTCGCCCGAATGGCGCAAGTGCGCTGGACGAAGGGCCGCCGCGTGCGTATGGTCCGCGCGTTTCCCCTGATAGATTGCGAGGACCGATTATGGACGTGACCGATGACGACAACAGCCCCGCCTCCCAGTACCGGATTACGGTTGGGGAACTGCGCTCATTCGTGGAAAGGATGGAGCGGTTGAACGAAGAAAAGAAGGTCGTCGCGGATCAGCAGAAGGAAATCATGGCCGAGGCGAAGGGACGTGGTTACGACGTAAAGGCGCTGCGCAAGCTGATCGCCCTTCGCGCGAAAGACCCGCAGGAAATCAGCGAGGAAGAAGCTGTTCTGCAACTCTATCGCGAAGCATTGGACATGTGAGCGGGCGATAGGCCCCGACCCACGAACACAATCCGGGCGTCAGATTCGTTTCCGGGGCAATCACAGACCGCAGATCGCCCCGGCCAGTCCTCGACCCCATATTTGTGCCATACCATATCAGGCGATGCGGGCTTCGGTTTTCGGATCGAAGGCGACGGCCTTTTCCATGTTGATCGCGAAGGGGAAGCGGTCGCCCGCCTTGACCTGAACGTCGGCGCGGAACCGTGCGGTGATGTCCTTGCCGCCCATATTGGTCGCGACAAAGGTGTCGGATCCGGCCGGTTCGGTCAGCTCCACCGGCGCCTCGACGATATGGATCGCGCTGGAATTCCGGTCGGCGCCATCACGATCGGTGATGGCCTCCGGGCGGATGCCCAGAACGATCTCCCGGCCCTCATGCGCGGCCATCGTGCCGGATGCGAACGGAAGCCGTGCCTGCGTGCCATCGCTCAGCCGGACCTCGGCGGCGATCGTACCATCATGGTTGGTCACTCGCGCCGGGAACAGGTTCATGGAGGGCGACCCCATGAAACCGGCCACGAACATGTTGGCAGGATTGTCGTAAACTTCCTTCGGCGTGCCGAGCTGCTGAACATAGCCGCCATACATCACCGCGATGCGGGTCGAGAGGGTCAGCGCCTCGATCTGATCGTGCGTGACGTAGACGATGGTGGTGCCCAGCTTCTGATGCAGCTTCTTGATCTCGGTCCGCATGTCCACGCGCAGTTTCGCGTCCAGGTTCGACAGCGGTTCGTCGAACAGGAACACGTCCGGGTCGCGGGTCAGGGCACGGCCCATTGCCACACGCTGCCGCTGACCGCCAGAAAGCTGGCCGGGCTTGCGGTCGAGCAGGGGCTGGATTTGCAGCAGTTCCGCCACCTCGCCAATCTTGCGCTCACGCTCGGGCTTGGCGATGCCGTGCATCTCCATGCCGAAGCTGATGTTGCCGCGCACGGTCATGTTGGGGTAGAGAGCGTAGCTCTGAAACACCATCGCGATGTTGCGCTCTGCCGGTTTGACGCCGATCATGCTGCGCCCCTTGATCGCGATATCGCCCGAGGTGACGTCCTCCAGCCCCGCGATCATGTTGAGCAGCGTGGATTTGCCACAGCCGGACGGCCCGACCAGAACCAGAAACTCACCCTCCTCGACCGAAATGTCGGTCTCGTACAGAACCTTGACCGCGCCGTAGGATTTGGTCGCGTTTTTGATGTCGAGAAAACCCATTGGATCAGCCTTTCACGGAGCCGGCCATCAGACCGCGGACGAAATAGCGACCCGCGACGATGTAGACGAGAAGAGTGGGCAGCGCGGCCATGATCGCGCCTGCAAAGTGAACGTTGTATTCCTTCACCCCGGTCGAGGATTGCACGAGGTTATTCAGCGCGACGGTCATCGGCTGGCTGTCGAAATCCGAGAATGAAGCCCCGAACAGGAAGTCGTTCCAGATATTCGTGAACAGCCAGATGATGCAGACCACCGAGATGGGACCTGAGGATGGCAACAGAATCCGACGGAAGATCGTGAAGAAGCCCGCCCCGTCGATCTGCGCCGCACGTACCAGTTCTGTGGGGAAGGCGGCGTAATAGTTACGGAAATACAGAGTCGAGAACCCTATCCCGTAGACCAGATGCACGAAGATCAGGCCCGAAACCGATCCAGCCAACCCCATCAGCCCCAGCATCCGCGCCATCGGGATCAGCACCATCTGGAACGGAATGAAGCATCCGAACAGCAGCAGGCCGAAGATGAGCGTCGATCCGCGAAAGCTCCACTTGGTCAGGACATACCCGTTCAGCGCGCCCAGGATCGTGGTGATCGCCACCGCAGGCACCACCATCATCAGCGAGTTGAGGAAATAGGGCCGCAGGCCCGTCGCCTCCACCCCGACCTGTGCCGTGGACCAGGCCCTACCCCATGGCTCGATCGTCCAGTCCGAAGGCAGTGACATCATTCCGCCCGATGTAATCTCGGACAGGGGTTTCAGCGAGTTCACCACCATCACGTAAAGCGGCAGCAGGTAATAGATGCAGAACAGCGCCAGAATGATGTAGAGCACGACGCGCGGCAGATGGGTGCGCAGGGCGGATCGTCCCGGCGGGGCAGGGGTGCCGACGGCAGGTGTGATTACCTCGGATGTCGGAGCGGTGGCCATCACTTTTTCTCCCGCAGTTCGGACCAGAGATATGGCACGATGATCGCCGCTATGGTCATCAGCATGATGACGGCAGAGGACGCACCGATGCCCATCTGATTCCGTGTGAAGGTGTACGAATACATGAACGTCGCGGGCACTTCGGTCGCCGTGCCGGGGCCGCCATTGGTCAGCGCGATGACCAGATCGTAGGACTTGATTGCCATGTGCGCCAATACGACGAAGGCCGACATGAAGGCGGGGCGCAGTTGCGGGATCACGATTCGGCGGTACAGCGCGAAGGTTGACGCGCCGTCGATCTGGGCGGCCTTGAGCATCTCACCGTCGATGCCGCGCAGGCCCGCCAGAAACATCGCCATGACAAATCCCGAGGTCTGCCAGACGGCGGCGATGACGATGGTATAGATCGCCATGTCGCTGTCCTTGATCCAGTCGAAGCGGAAGCTCTCCCACCCCCATCCCTGTACCACGGCCTCCAGCCCGATGCCGGGATCGAGGAACCATTTCCAGGCGATGCCGGTCACGATGAAGGACAGCGCCATGGGGTAGAGGTAGACGGTACGTATGAACCCCTCCGCCCGGATTTTCTGATCCAGCAGGATCGCCAGAAGCAGCCCCAGCAGACAACAGATCGAAATGTACAACACGCCGAAGATCGCGAGGTTCGTGACGGCCGTGTCCCAGGCGCGTATCCGAAACAGGTTCGTGTAGTTCTGCCAGCCGACCCAGCCAAAGGACGGCAGGATGCGACTGTCGGTGAACGACAGGTAAACCGTGAACGCGATGAAGCCGTAGACGAAGATCGCGACCAGAACGATCGACGGGCTGAGAACGAGTTTGGGCAAGGCATCGCGCAGCCAATCGACGGATCTGGACCTGCGCGACGTATCGGCATGTGACATATCGTGGCTCCTTGATAGTCGCCGAGGGGCGGCGCACCGCCCCCCCGTATCGCGGATCACATGTTGATCTGAACCGCGGTGACGAGCTCTTCGACTGCTGTCTCGCTGTCGTACTCACCGTTGAAATGCGCCGTGATCACGTCGTACATCGCGTTCTTGACGGATGCCGGGTTGCCGTAGCCATGCGCGAAGGAGCCGAGCAGGTTGTCGCTCTCTCCCGCTGCGATGTACTCGTCATAGCCCTGCTGACCGCAGGCATCCAATTCGGACGCATCCAGATCGGTCCGCGCGGGAACCGAACCCTTCACCTTGTTGAAGGCGATCTGGAACTCGGGGCTGAGGATCGCCTCGGCCAGGGCGGATTGCGCGGTGGAGACCTCATCACCCTGATTGAACAGCGCGAACTGGTCGGAGTTGTACATCACCTGATCCTGCGTTCCGGGGAAGCGGAAGCAGAGGAAATCCTCACCCGGCACCTGACCGGCATTGAGGAACTCACCCTTCGCCCAGTCACCCATCAGCTGAAAGACAGCCTCGTCGTTGATGAGCATCGCGGTGGCAAGGTTCCAGTCACGGCCCGAGAAGTTGTCGTCCACGAAACCGCGCAGCGTGCCCATGCGATCGAAGACCTCCTTCATGGTGTCCGACCCCAGAGCTTCCTCATCCAGTTCAATGAACGCGGAGCGATAGAAATCGGGACCACCGGTTGCCATCGCGACAGCCTCGAAGATCGTCGCGTCCTGCCACGCCTGACCACCATGGGCCAGCGCGGTATAGCCCGCGTCCTTCGCGGTCTGAAGTGCGGCGAGGAATTCGTCCCAGGTGGTCGGTTGCGCGATGCCCAGCTCATCCAGGATGGACTTGTCCGCCCAGACCCAGTTCGTGGAGTGCACGTTCACCGGAACCGCGACCCACTCCCCCTCATAGACCGAGAATTGCTGAAGCGCGGCGGGAATCACATCGTTCCAGCCCTGCTCCTCCGCGATGCTGTTGAGGTTGGCCAGCGCGCCTTCCTTGGCCCAATCCGTGATGTCGAAGCCGAGCATCTGGACAGCGGTCGGTGCGTTGCCCGAAGTGACGCGCGCGCGCAGCACGGTCATCGCCTGGGTTCCGCCGCCGCCCGCGACGGGCATGTCCTGCCAGCCGATGTCATCTTCGGCCAGCCCTTCCTTGAGCACGTTGAGCGCGGCCGCTTCGCCGCCGGCGGTCCACCAGTGCAGAACCTCGACATCCTCGGCCTGCGCGGTTCCCGCGATCGCCAGAGCCGCGACCGCTGTGAAAGTCTTTGTTAAACGACGCATGGTTTCCTCCCGTTTGCGTTATTTGTGGCCAAAGTCAGCGTGGCCCCGCCTTCACCCAAGGTGCCCGTGTGCGACCGATGCGCATCACCAGCGATTTCACCTCGAGGAATTCCTCGGATCCGATACGACCGATTTCACGGCCTTGCCCGGAATGCCTATCGCCACCAAACGCGATTCCCGCGAAGCCGTCCATGCATTTGAGGCGGAATTGGGAGGATTTTGCCGCCTATTGCGGCACGCCTGAATAATCGACGGTCCGGGTCCGGCCCGTTTGCGCAGCCTCACGCACTGCCAGCGCCAGCGCCAGCGATTTAATGCCGTCAATACCATCGGCCGACGGCGCGCCGCGTCCCAGCGTGGCCTCGGTGAACCTGTGCAGGGCGCGGTGGTACATATTGTGCGTGTCGAACGGGATCTCATGTTCACCCCGCATATCAATCAAGGTGACCGACCCGCCGGGCTCTTGCCGCATGATATTCTGCGCGTAGATCGAGCCATCGGTTCCGTGAATCTCGATGCCGGTGCGGGCGAAACTGTGGGTGAAGCTCTCATGGCTTTGCACCATCGTCCCCGATGCCATGGTCCATACGGACATGACGCTGTCCTCGACGCCTTCTCCCAGACCGGATGTCGTGGATTTCGCGATCACATCCACCGGGTCCTCACCCAGCAGGAACCTGACCGTATCGACATTGTGCACGGTAATGTCCGGAATGACGCCACCGCCGGCAGAGGCATCGTTTATCCGCCAGCCACGAAGCTGTTCCGGCAGGCTGACGGCATGATAGACGCGAACGCTCAACACCTTGCCGATGCGGCCCGTCGCGATCAGGTCGCGCATGGTTATATGGGCGCCGCCATTGCGCAGATGGTGGTTGGTGCCGAAAACAACGCGCCGCTTCGCGGCCTGCGTGACCATCTCGACAGCATCGGTGGTGGAGGTCGCCAGGGGTTTTTCGCACAGGACATGTTTGCCTGCGGCGATTGCCTTCATTGCCTGCGGGTGGTGTTTCTCGTTCGTGGTCGAGATGTAGACGGCATCGCAATCGGATTGCGCAAGCAAGGTGTCGAGATCGGCGAAATGATGGGGAATCCCGTGCGTGGCGGCGTAGGATTCCGCCCTTTGCGGGTCCGCGCTCAGCACGGACACGATCTGCGCGTCCGGCTGGCCTCTGATCGCATCAATCATGTGGTTCGAAGCGATTCTGCTCGCTCCGATCAAAGCCCATCGCATACCAGCCCTCACTTTTTGGGAACGCTGCTCAGATGCTAGTGAAGCGGTCGAAGTGGGGCAAGTTTTCGATTGTGTCACCACATGGCATGCAAATGCGGTCACAATGGAACTTCGCTCATCGTGTGGTTGTTTATCCATCATGCGAAGGCGTAACCTCTTCGTTCAATATGGAGTCATCATGCAGATCGTTCTACGCATATTCGCCGAAACGGGCGCAACCGATGCATGATTCCGGCACGACTCCGAAGGGAACTGAAGCGACGCCGCTAACGGGGCGCAGGAACATCTGCATCGTGATGAATTCCGGGTCGGGCAAGAAGGACACCTCGCAGATACCCGACCGGATCGCGGCGGCATTTGGCCGGGCGGATGTGTCGTACCGGCTCGACATCGTGAAGTCGGGCGCGGACATTACCGATACGGCGCAGCGGGCCGTTGATGAGGGGTTCTCGACGATTGTGGCCGCCGGTGGGGACGGCACGATTTGTGCTGTCGCGTCGGTGGTGCGAAATTCCGGGCGCACAATGGGGATCATACCGCTCGGCACATTCAATTACTTCGCACGATCGCTCGACATTCCGGTGGAGGTCGAGGACGCGGTTGATGTTATCGTCGCAGGCAGCGAGAGGCACGTTCCGATCGCGACCATCAATGACCGGGTCTTTCTCAACAATTCCAGTCTCGGGGCCTACCCGGAGATTCTCAAGAACCGCGAGGAGATCTATGCGCGCTGGGGGCGCAGCCGTGTTGCGGCCTATTGGTCGGTCTTCAAGACGCTGGTCATGCTGCGCCGTCCCTTGAAATTGCAGATCGTTACGCAGGGCGAAACGCGGGATGTGACCACTCCGCTGGTTTTTGCCGTTAACAACGCGTTCCAACTGGAACAGATCGGACTGGCCGGGCGTGAGGAGGTCGCGCAGGGCAAGCTGGTCCTGTTCATCGCGCCGAATTCGGGGCGATTGGGAATGCTGCGCCATGCTCTGGCATTGATCGCGGGCAATGCCACAGAGGATCGGAATTTCGAAATCATGGCCGCCGATCATATTCGGATCGAAACGCGGCGCGGCGCACGCATGGTCGCCTGCGACGGGGAGCGGACGCGGATGAAAATCCCGTTCGAGTTGCAGGTGCACCCGCGCGAATTGTGCGTCACCGTGCCGAATGCGCGCAAGGAGGGGGTACGGTGAGAAGGCTGGTCCACCTCTCGGATCTGCATTTCGGACGTGATCGTCCTGAATTGCTGGACCCTCTGATCGAGGCGATTAATGACCTCTCGCCCGACCTGGTGGCGATCTCAGGCGATCTGACCCAACGCGCACGCCCCGCGCAGTTCCGGGAGGCAAAGGATTTCATCGCGCGCCTGACGCCGCCGGTGATGGTTGTTCCGGGCAATCACGATGTGCCCCTTCACAATCTGTTCATGCGGCTGTTCATGCCGTGGCGCAATTACCGGAAGTTGATTTCGAAGGAACTTGAACCCTTCGTCGAGGATGAGGAAATGATCGTCGTCGGGGTCAATACGGTCGATCCGTTGAGCTGGCAGCGTGGTTGGTTCTCCCGCCGTGCCATTGCGCGGGTCTGCGGGGCCTTTCAGGAAACACGGGGGAGGCGTGCGCGTCTGGTCGTCGCACACCACCCGATGGAGCATTTGCCCGGTCAGAAGAAGAAGTTGATGCGCGGGGCCGAACGCGCCATCGACGAGCTGTCCGACTGCAATGCCGACATCATCCTGTCAGGTCATCTGCACACCTGGCGTGCCACCACCTTTGCGGAGCGGACGGGACGGAACGCGATTCTTCAGATACATGCGGGAACAGGTCTTTCGACGCGGGTGCGTGGGGAGCCGAACGATTTCAACCTCATCGGTATCGACGGCAACAAAGTCAGCGTGCACCGATACGCGGTCGAGGGCGAGGACACGACCTTCGCACCGACGGAAATGCGTGAGTTTGTTCTGCATCCCGGTGGCTGGACCGCGCAGCAGGGCTATGAAACATCCGCCTGAACGCGACTTATGCAAAATACGGCAAGGCAGAATGCAAAACGGCGGCCAGTTTCCTGACCGCCGTTCGTAATTTCAAATGTCGAAAAGCTGCGAGAGCTTACTCGACGGACAGCGAGCCTGCGCTCTGCTTGCCATCACGGCCGGTTTCCAGCTCGTAGGAGATCTTCTGGTTCTCGTCGAGGCCGGACAGGCCTGCACGCTCAACAGCGGAGATGTGAACGAATACGTCCTTGCCGCCGTCAGAAGGTTGAATGAAGCCGAAGCCTTTGGTGGAGTTGAACCATTTCACGGTGCCGTTAGCCATCCGAGTATTCCTCATAGTGTGGCCCGCACGACATGTGCGGGCAATAACGCAATGCAATCCCAAATCGAAGTACTGCGGCTGCTATGAGTCGAAGAATTCGGAGTAGATAACCTTACACCCAACCACCTAGGGCCGACGCATATGGAAAGCAAGCCTTATCGTGTGAACAATCCGTGTCACAGGCAATGTCATAGGGGGGCGCATGATTACGTGCTGCATGAAATTCGTCCCTCAAACCACAGCTTGCGTCCCGCGTTCACGGTAGGGGGTCGTCGAAAAGTGTGCCCGATAGCATTTCGAGAAATGCGACGGTGACGTGAATCCGCAGGCAAGTGCCACATTGATGACCGTCATATCCGTCTGCATCAGCAGGTTCTTGGCCTTTTGCAGCCGCAATTCCATGTAATACCGCTTGGGGGAGCGGTTGAGGTAGCGGCGAAACAGTCTTTCCAGCTGGCGTGTGCTCATTCCGACATCCGCAGCCAGCAGGGAGGGGCTGACGGGTTCCTCGATATTTTCCTCCATCATGCGGATGACATTGGCAAGCTTGGGGTGACGCACGCCGATCCGGGTGGGGATCGACAGGCGCTGCTCATCGCGGTCGCTGCGGATGGTGGTATAGATCATCTGATCCGCGACCCGGTTCGCCAGTTCCGGCCCGTGACGATCCGAAATCAGCTTAAGCATCAGATCAGCGGAGGCCGATCCCCCCGCAGAGGTATAACGGTTGCCATCTATGGTGTAGATCGTGTGGCTCAGATCTATATCCGGAAAATCCTCTAGAAAGCTGTCGCGGTTGTCCCAGTGGATCGTGCAACGCTTCCCCTCCAGCAGACCGGCGCGCGCCATGATATAGGTGGCATTGCACAGGCCGCCGATGGCAATCCCGCGTCGCGCCTCGCGCCGTATGTATTGCAGCAGGTTCCTGGTCGTGGCGTTCTTGACATGTGTGCCGGAGCAGATCAGCAACACCTCGTCCCGCCCGATCTCCTCGAATCCCATATCGACCAGCGTGCGTTGCCCGTTCGAACATTCGGCAAACTCACCGCCATCGGCGCTCAACCGCCAGCGATAAAGCTCCTGTCCTGTCGCCCAATTGGCCAGGCGCAGCGGTTCGACCGCGCAGGCATAGGACATCAGCGAATAATTCTCGGTCAGCAGAAAGACGAATGTCTGCGTCTTGCTCTCGAAGGGTGCCATTCGCCTGTCTCCACTGGAACGTCGCCCCAGTTCGTCGCAATCAAGGGGAGGCGTCAAGCGTCTGAAAGCGACCTGCGGGCGTCGCAACTGTTGGCATCGCGGCTCAGCTTCATAGCATGCACCGCGCGAAGTCTAGGATTTGAGCCGATCCGGCGGGCAAATCCGGCCTCGGCGCATCTATCCGGGTGGTCAGCGCCCGAAATCCCATGCTACACAGACTCTCCAAAACCTATATCGTTACAGGAGTGACGCAAATGTCCCCGACCTGGACCAAAGCCGGATGGCGTGCGAAGCCGCGCATCCAGATGCCTGACTACCTCGATGCGGAGGCGCTGTCCTCCGTCGAGAGCCGCCTTGCATCCTATCCGCCGCTGGTCTTCGCGGGGGAAGCGCGCGCCCTGCGCAAGCAACTCGCCCAGGTCTCCGAAGGTCGCGCATTCCTGTTGCAGGGGGGCGATTGCGCGGAAAGTTTCGGTGAATTCTCCGCCGACAACATTCGCGACACTTACCGTGTGCTGCTCCAGATGGCGATGGTCCTGACCTATGGAGCGAAGCTGCCCGTGGTGAAGGTCAGCCGCATGGCGGGTCAGTTCGCCAAGCCGCGTTCGGCAGGGACGGAGGTAAAGGACGGGGTGGAGCTGCCCAGCTATCGTGGTGACATCATCAACGATATCGACTTCACCCCCGAGGCGCGGATTCCCAACCCGGACCGCATGTTGCAGGCCTATACCCAATCCGCGGCGACGCTGAACCTGCTGCGCGCGTTCTCGCAGGGCGGGTTCGCGGATATGCACCGGGTGCACGAATGGACGCTGGGGTTCGCGGATGCGGCCGCGACCACGTCATACCGCGATCTTGCCAACCGGATTTCCGAAAGCCTCGCCTTCATGGAGGCTGCGGGCATCAACTCCGGCAACACGGACACCCTGGGCCGTGTCGATTTCTACACATCGCATGAGGCGCTGTTGCTGGAATACGAGGAGGCGCTGGCCCGCGTCGATTCCACCACGGGGCAGGTCGTTGCCGGGTCCGGCCATATGATCTGGATCGGCGACCGGACACGGCAGCCTGACGGCGCGCATGTCGAATTCTGCCGTGGTGTCATCAACCCGATCGGCCTGAAATGCGGGCCGTCGCTGCAACCTGATGAGCTGATCGACCTGATCGACCGCTTGAATCCCGGCAACGAGGCAGGCCGTCTGACCCTGATCGCACGGTTCGGCGCGGGCAAGGTCGGCGATCATCTGCCCGCACTGATTCGCGCGGTGGAGCGTGAGGGTCGCAAGGTCGTCTGGTCCTGCGATCCGATGCACGGCAACACGGTCAAATCCGATTCCGGGTACAAGACACGCCCGTTCGAGAGCGTTCTTGCCGAGGTTCAGCAGTTCTTCGAAATCCACAAGGCCGAGGGCACCTATGCTGGTGGCGTGCATTTCGAGATGACCGGTCAGGATGTGACCGAATGCACCGGTGGCGTGCGCGCTGTGACGGATCAGAACCTGTCTGACCGCTATCACACGGCATGTGACCCGCGTTTGAACGCCAGCCAGGCACTGGAACTGGCGTTCCTCGTGGCGGAGGAACTGGACAAGGCACCGCTGGCGCATCGCGCCGCCGTCTGATCCCCTGATCCCGACGTCCAGCCCCCACGGGGCTGGACCGTACGGGCGGAGAATACATGCAAAATTTTGCCATACTGACCGCCGCGGCCGGAGTGTCCGACGCGCAGGTTTCTCAGGTCCTGTCCGAACTGGTGCAACCGGGCGATCCGGTACGCCTTGCCGCATCGGCGGTTGAGATCGCCTGCGCTTCGCTGGGCAGCGCCGTTGCGCCGCAGGGATGCGACCTCAACCTCGTCCCCGCGCAGGGCCGCCGAAAGAAAATGCTGATCGCGGACATGGACAGCACGATGATTCCGGTGGAATGCATCGACGAACTTGCCGATTTCGCAGGCGTGAAGGATCGCGTCGCGGATATCACCGAACGGGCGATGCGCGGCGAGCTGGATTTCGAGGCGGCCCTGAGGGAGCGTGTCGGGCTGGTCGCGGGCTTGCCGCGCAGCGCACTCGATGAATGCTATACGCAGCGCATATCTCTCAATCCCGGTGCGCGGACCCTGGTGCGGACGATGGCGCATCTGGGGGCGCAGACGGCGCTGGTTTCGGGCGGATTCACCTACTTTACCGCGCGCGTGGCGCAGGCGGCGGGCTTTGCCGTCAATCGGGCCAACACGCTGCTGTTCGACGAAGATCGGCTGACTGGCAAGGTTTCCGACCCGATTTTGGGCCGGCAGGCAAAGCTCGATTCCCTGTGCGAACTGGCTCAGGCGGGTGGCTTCGATGCGGGCGACGTTATCGCGGTCGGGGACGGTGCGAACGATCTGGCGATGGTCGAGGCGGCAGGGCTGGGTGTGGCGTACAAGGCCAAGCAGGCGCTGCGAATCGGGGCGGATGCTGTGCTAGATCATTCGGACCTGACCGCGCTTCTCGCGCTACAGGGCATTCCGCAGGAGGAGTGGGTTCAGGACTGATCCCGCCCCCTCAATCGTTGGAACTGACAACGCGCAGATGTGAACGGGTCAAGGGCTGGCGGGGCGCGCGGGCACTGCCGGACACACTGCGAAGATGCGGGCCGGTGAAGGCGGCCTGCGCCTCCGCGAAACCGGCGGGCGTGGCCGATTTGGGCTTCTGACGCAGCGTGTGGATGAGCACGGTATCAATGGTGATCGCGATGTCCGTCTCATAGCGGGGGGCGTCGATGAGCAGGCATCCCAGTACACGCGTGATCGCACCCAGATCATCGAAAAGCGGGCGCAACATCATGCTGCCCTGATACTGCGCCGCCTCACCGGACAGTCCGGTCAGGTCCATGTCGATACAGGCGGGATGGCGAACAACTTCGCTGAACAGATCGTCCGCGCGCATCTGATCCGGGATCGCGAACATCGCGCGGGCAGGCATTCCGCGCGCCTCCATCCCCATCATGTCACACAAGCGCGACCCGGCAAGCCGGATGCGCAGCGGTCCATCCTCGACGCTTTCAAGAATGAACATATGCTCCAACGCTGCACCGAACCGGTTGGGATTCAGGTCGGACCGGCGGGGTGCCAGCCTGTTGCCGCGCACCTCCTCCCAATATTCCGACAGATCGCCGAGTATGTCCTGCCTGTTCATCTTACTCACCCTTGCCACGCCATTCGCCCATGGTTACGCGGACGTTAATAGAATGATAGCATTTGAGTAGCATTTTAAATGATCTTTCCGCCTAAAAGGTTAACGACGGCTGAACGGCAGCGCGAGATGCCGTTCATGACACGGTTCACAGGGATAGACGGAATGATCTGGGCTTGGGCGGCGGGCTGCCCAAATGCCAGGTGCGCGATCTGCCAGTCACGCTGACCGCGAAATTCGACGATGCGGCGTTAACCGGTGTCGAAATCGATATGAAAGTGGTAATCGACCAGATGCGTGAACAAGTCCAGAATGTCGAGTGAGGCCGCTATGACCCCCGAACGCCCCGAGATCAGCCGCCGTGGAATGCTGGTTATCCTGTCCTCGCCTTCGGGTGCGGGAAAATCCACGCTGTCGCGGCGCCTGCTGGCAGATGATCCGCAGATCTCATTCTCCGTTTCCGCGACCACTCGTCCGCCGCGCGCGGGGGAGGTCGAGGGACGTGAATATTTCTTTCGTGAACGTCCCGAGTTCGAACGCATGGTCGCCGAGGGGGAGATGCTGGAACATGCGGAGGTTTTCGGAAACCTCTACGGCACACCCATCGGGCCGGTTCGCAGATCCTGTGCACAGGGTTCGGACGTACTGTTCGACGTCGATTGGCAGGGGGGGCAACAGATCCGCAACTCTGAAATGGGACGTGATGCGATTTCTATCTTCATCCTTCCCCCCTCCATCGAGGAATTGGAGCGTCGTCTGCATGCGCGCGCTCAGGATGCAACGGACGTGATCGAGCGCCGGATGCGCGAAGCTAGGCGTGAGATGAGCCATTGGGCTGAATATCGGTACATCCTGATCAACGACGATCTGGAAATCTGTTACTCTGAACTGCGTGCGATCCTGACGGCGGAACGGCTGCGTCGCGACCGCAGACCTGATATTGCACGTCGTGCCCGCATCATGTCGGGCGAAATAAAGGAGATTGCATGATGCCGCTTTATACCCTTGGCGAATTGACGCCGGACTGCGACGCGGATGTCTGGATCGCTCCCGGTGCGCACGTGATCGGGGCTGTCCACCTCTCGTCCGGGGTGGGAATCTGGTTCAACTGTACCTTGCGCGGTGACAACGAATTGCTCAGCATCGGGGCGAACTCCAATGTGCAGGAAAACTGTGTCTTTCATACCGACCCCGGCTGTCCGCTGACCATTGGCGCGGGCTGCACCATCGGGCACAAGGCGATGCTGCATGGCTGCACCATCGGCGACAACTCCCTCATCGGGATGGGCGCGACCGTCCTGAACGGAGCCACGATCGGGCGCAATTGCCTGATCGGAGCGGGCGCCTTGATTACCGAGGGAAAGGTGATCCCCGACAACTCGCTGGTGATGGGTGCGCCGGGCAAGGTCGTGCGGCAGATTGACGATGCGGGCGTCAGAATGCTCGAATCCTCGGCGCGGCGTTATGTCGAAAACATGCAGCGGTTCCGGGACGGATTGCGCGTCGTTTCCTGAGGGGCGCGACCGGGGCCACGGGTCAGCCCAGAACCCGCTTGATCCACCGCTGACCGTCGCCCCAGTCCAGCGCCAGGGTTTCTGCCGCATCCGTCCGGGGTAGGGCAGGCGCGGCGTAATCGCAGCCGATCAGCTGCATGCGGCGCACCTGCGGTGCCTCCTTCGCGGCACTTTCGATCTGTGCCGCGCTGTCGTCGATGAACAGGACCGGGCCATCGACCCGCGCGGCCAGTTCGGCCAATGCGAAGCCCTTGCCGCCGGTGTTGGTGACGACCGGGTAGGGAATGCCATGCCCGCCCAGATTCGCGATGCGCCCGTCGCGCGCGGCATGGGGCAGGTTGGTCAGTACGACGATCTGCGCGCTGAGACTTGCCTCCTTCAGACTGGATGCGGCCCAATCTATGGCGATCTGGTTGTGAACCTCCGCCTGAAAGAAGGCGTCAATCAGGCCCAGGCCGGTCGCCATGTCGGCAATCGAGCCGTCTTCGATATGGGTCAGCGCCTGATCCAGCCTGCCCGCCCCAGGGTTCAGCCGCCAGGATTTTTCGGCACTGAAATCGCGAAAGTGCCGCATGAAGTAAACGAGAACCTCATCCGCATCGACTGCGATCAGGGGCGAATCGGGCACCAGATCCAGCATTTCGATCTGTGCGCGGGTAATGTCGGTCAGTGCCATATCAAGTCCAGTTCGGCAAATCGCCACCGGGAAGCAGCAATCGCGCCCGTTGCGGTGCGTCGTAGGGGGTGTTCGTGCGGTCGCAGAATTCGATCAGGGCCTGTTCATCCTGCAACAGAAAATCGATGAGAAAGCCCAGGAACTGCGGATCATTCGCCCGATGGCGAAGATCGCCTACCTCCGCGCCGGTCATGCCCAGAAACGACATGAGTCTTTCATCATCACCTGCCAGCCAGCCCAGAACTTGCGCCGCCAGGGCCTCCGCTGATGTTTTGTTCATACTTTTCCCCTAGGCGATACCCACGTCATACAGGTCACTGTCATGCTTGCCCATCACTTTTCTGAAACCGCTTTTGGAGGACATTCCCACGACATAATTGGCAGTTTTATGAGAATTTCACATGTTTCGTAAGGTTTGGTTGAGTTGTTCAGCTAGCTTACATGCCGCTCATAACGTATGGTTTGGCCGTTTGTGGGCGCTATCAGGTGGTGGTGTGTTTGGGGTCGTGGGGGGCTAATGTCAGGACGCATCCTTCTGGTAGATGACATAGCAGCCAATCGCGTGATGATCCGCACAAAACTTGCGTCGGCATATTACGATGTTCTTGTCGCCGAAACGGCCGAGGACGTGCATCGCCTTGTTCGCGCAGAGCAGCCATCGGTTGTTCTGATAAACGTGACCATGCCGACTTTGGATGCGTTCGGGCTATGCCGCGATCTGAAATCCAGCTGGGATACGGCATTGACCCCGATCGTGATGATGACCTCCGTCGATGATGCCGAGGACAGATTGCGCGCTCTTGAGGTTGGCGCGGACGATTTTCTGGTTAAGCCGATTCACGATCTGGCTCTGTTCGCACGGGTTCGCAATCTGATGCGAATGAAGTTTGTTACGGACGAACTGCAGTTAAGGGCAGAAACGACACGCGAACTGGGACTCGATTCCGCTCCGGCCGGCATCGACGACATCGTTCTGACGCCGGCACATTCCGTGTTGATTGCGGCCCCGGATCATTTGAACGGTGCGGCCTGGGCCAAGGCGATACGGGGCAAACTGGCGGTACAGGTCGATTTCGTCACAAGTGAGAAGGGCATGGCCAATCGTATTGCCGCCGATGTGCCCGATGCGTTCGTCGTGCATCAGACCCTGGCGGATTCCGGGGACGGGCTGCGCCTGATCTCGACGATTGCGCGACGGCAGCCGACACGTCATTCCGCCTTGCTGTTCCTGGTGTCTGACAATGATATGTCCACGGCGGCGAAGGCCTTGGATCTGGGCGCTTGGGATTACGTGATGCCGCCGCATGACCTTACAGAACTGGCGGTCAGGCTGCGATCCCAGCTGCGACGCAAGCTCTACTCGGACATGCTGCGCACCAATTTGCGTGACGGGTTGAGGTTGGCCGCAATCGACCCTTTGACCGGATTGTACAATCGCCGGTATGCCGATCATCACTTGGTCAACATGCTGACGCAGGCCCGGTCGGAGGGCAGCGATTTGGCTCTTCTCACTCTCGATCTTGACCGTTTCAAATCCGTGAACGACAGCTATGGCCACGATGCGGGGGATGAGGTTCTGCGTCAGGTCGCGCGCCGCCTGCAGGAAACTGTCAGGGGCGTGGATGTCGTCGTGCGGCTGGGGGGGGAGGAATTTTGCGTGGCTCTACCCGGTACGAGCCGCAAGGGGGCCTTGCAAGTGGCCGAGCGTATTCGCCGCGCCATCGCGGATCAGAAATTCGAGATCGGAACGCGTGATCCTATCGTTTGCACAGGCAGTTTCGGCGTGGCCGTCTCGATCGCGGGTGCGGATAACGTGCAGCAACTTCTGACCGCTGCGGACCGTGCATTGTACAAGGCGAAGGCCGGCGGGCGCGACAGGATCGCGACAGCCTGGGACGACTGATCACTCGCGGGGGGGCCTGTCAGCCGGTCGGTTCTCACTCGAAGGGCTATCGCCGGGGCGGGGGCTGCGCGCCCCGGACTGGCGCATCCTCTCCAGAAAGGCGATGCGATTGTCCTGCGGCATCGCTTCGAGTGTATCGAGCAGGACATCCACCGCCGCCAGTCTGAGGCGTTCACCGTCATCGGCGCGGCTGGCGAAGATCGCTTCGATCGCCTGGCGGTCCATGGGTTGCGCGCGGATCGCGGATGCGAACCGCTGCTGGCTGCGCAACCGCTCGACACGGGCGCCCCGCTCGCTCGGCATCGCCTCGCGCAGAGCATCGCGCACCCGATCACGGTCCGTGTTCGGCAAGGCGGAAATCGCGGCCCGCAAATCCGGTGTCACACGCAATCTGACAGGATGCCCCTCATCGCGCAGCATCGCACCAGCGAGCGTTCCCGCTACGATGAGGTTGATGCCGAGCGATATGACGAGTGCGATGGTAATCCCCCGACGCTTGCGTCCTTCTGCGGTCATGCCCCGTCCTCCGTGCTGAGATAGTATACGTCTTCATCGAACACGCCGCTGTCCAACGTGACGACGCCTTGCCCCTGGATCAATTCCAGACCGGCCAGCAGGGGCAGATCGCCCAGCCCGGCATAGCCGATCAGAACCCCTCCCAGCGCGCATGTCGTCAGAGAGGCCACGCCGGGCATTCCCCCGGGCACCAGGTCAGCAATGCCCCGGCGAAGCCTGTGCCACATAGACGCGCGAGGCGGTGGCGCGAGGGTCGTGACCACAGTCAGATCCGCGGCATCGCCCAGAATGCGCGCCATCAGGTCAGCATCGGGGACAGGTCTGGCCGCGCGTGCCGCCATGAACAGATCATCGAGCACGGGTTCCATCGATTGGGGGTTCATCCGGGTCGGGTCCACAGGGGGGTGGTCGGTCATGTCACAGGCTCCAGATCTTCGCGATGTCGTGCCAGCAGGGTCGTCAGAGTTCGGCGGCCGCGTGACAGCAGGCTTTCCACGGCATCGACGCTGGTTCCCAATATGGTCGCGATATCGGGATTCGAAAGCTCCTCGATATGCCGCAATGTGATGGCGAGGCGCTGCCTCTCCGGCAATTGCCCGATGGCGTTATGCAACAGTCGGACGCGGTCGTCCGCTTCCATTTGCTGAGGGGCCGTCAGGGCCGTGTCCGCAGGTTCGTTCACCTCGTCCAAAGGATCGGTGCCGCCGCGACGGGCGCGCAGCCGGTCTATGCACAGGTTCGAGACGACGCGATACAGCCAAGTGCTGAGCTTCGCGCGATCCGCCTGCCAATCGGGGGCAATCCTGAACATTCTGATCATCGCCTCCTGCGTGATATCCTGTGCTTCGGCCGGGTCGCCCAGCATCCTCGTCGCGACAGACAGGGCGCGGGGGGCGTGGCGTGCGGCCAGCAGACGCGCCGCCGACTGATCGCCCTGCGAGAAGCGTGCCAGCAGGGCCGCGTCAGTATCGTGCGCATCTTCGGGCATGGGCGTTTGGGGCACTTTCAGGTTAGCTCCGGCCCGCAGCGTTCCAGCCGCGGACCGGAAAGTCCAGCCGAAGGGCTCAATCGTGCGAGCGACGGCCATGTTCACGGTTGCCATCACGATCATCGCCGCCACGGTCGCGCATGTGTTCACGGGCTGCTTCGATCTCCTCCTGACTGATGGCGCCGTTGCCGTCAGCATCCATACGCTCGAACATATCGCCGCCACGGGGCTGGGGTTGCAGTTCTTCCTGCGTCAGAACGCCGTCGCCGTCAGCGTCGGATCGTTCGATCATGCGCTCGGCGCGTTGGGTGTCGCGGGCTTGGCGCCGGGCCTCGGCTGCGGCGATCAACTCGGCCTGATCCACGATGCCGTTCCCATCCGTGTCGATGTCGGCGAACCGGGCCGCGCGGTGGGCGTCAACCTCGGCGCGGGTCACTTCCCCGTCGCCGTTCGTGTCGATCGCGGCGAAGTCGAATCCCCGGCTCTGGCCCTGCGCGGACACAGACGTCGCGCCTGCGAAAAGAGCGAGAACCAGCGTTACGCCGAGTGCGGTCTTGGAGGTGGAGGTCATATTGCCGTCCTTCGTTGGTATCAGTTTCTCCGAACGTGGCCTCGTGCCGTCGTTCTGCATCTGATACGGGTGCGCGCCATCTGTTCCGTCGCAAAAAACTGCGAAAACTTCGAAAACCGGCCACGGGGGGAGCGACATCCCGACGCGGGGGCGTTCTGACCACGTGCAAAGCCCTCAGGCATGGAGTATCGAGATGCCTATGAAAGATATCCAGCATATACCGGCCACATCTCAGGACGAACGCGATCTGAAACCTGCCCTGCGGCGCGGGTGGAAGGGACGGTGCCCCAATTGCGGATCCGGGCCGATCTTCGACGGCTATCTGAAGGTCCGTCACGATTGTCCCGTATGCAATCAGGCGCTGTATCATCAGCGCGCTGATGACGGGCCTGCCTGGGCGACCATGTTGATCGCCGGCCACCTGATGGCACCTATGATGATCATATTGTTCGAGTCGTTTCGCCTCAATCCTCTCGCGATGATTGCCGTGATCGTGATTCCGTTCGTGTTGCTCTGCCTGTGGCTGCTGCCGCGAATAAAGGGGGCGTTTATCGCCTTTCAATGGGCCAAGCGGATGCACGGATTCGGCGGCTCCAGCGAATATTAGGCTCACGATCTCTGGACGCATCGCCCCGGCTGATCCATAGTCCGCGCATGACCGATATACCTATCCGCGACGCGGCGACGATCATCCTTATTCGACATACGACCGATGGACCGATGGTCCTGATGGGGCAGCGCGGATCCGCGGCTGTGTTCATGCCGAACAAGTTCGTGTTCCCGGGGGGCGCGCTCGACCCGTCCGACCGGGCCGATCTCAGCCATGCGACCGAGCTTCCCGATACTGTTCGGGAGCGGTTGAACAAGCACTCCGATCCGGAGCTGGCGGTTCCGCTGGCCCGCGCCGCCATCCGCGAACTGTTCGAGGAAACCGGACAGGCGCTGGGGCAGCCCGGCGCACATGCAGGCGACATACCCGCCGATTGGCAGGCGTTCTACGATCTCGGGCTTGCGCCGCATCTGGCCGGTCTGGAATTCGTGTTTCGCGCGATCACGCCGATGGGACAGCCCCGTCGGTTCGACGCGCGGTTTTTCATCGCGGACGCAGCGGACCTGGCCAGTGATCCTGATGATTTCTCATCCGCATGTGACGAGCTTTCGCATCTGCACTGGGTGTCACTGCCCCAGGCGCGCAAGCTGGAATTGCCATTCATTACCGAGGTCGTGCTGGCCGAAATCGATTCCCGGCTGGAAAACGGCCCCCGCCCTGTGCCGTTCTTTTCGCACAAAGGGGACCGCTCGCACTTCCGAGTGCTCTGAACCGCTTGACACCACAAGGGGAGGGTGTAGGAAACGGGTTCAAGATTTGGGTGGCTCCTGCCGCTCACCAACTGTATGGGGCCGGGCCCCGTTTTTAGGAGATGGATCATGGCGAAGCCAACGACGATCAAGATCCGCCTGAACTCCACTGCGGGAACGGGCCACTTTTACGTCACGAAGAAGAACAGCCGGACGATGACGGAAAAAATGTCCGTCAACAAGTACGACCCGGTGGTGCGCAAGCATGTCGAGTACAAGGAAGGCAAGATCAAGTGATCTTCCGCTTCTGAGCGTTTTGCAAAGGGTCGCACCACGGTGCGGCCCTTTTGCGTTTCGCGCCTATCGTCTGATCTGTTCGGCCCCAAGAAAAAGGGCCGGAGGTTTCCCCCCGGCCCCTGATTCAGTTCTGGATGCGATGTTATTCGCGGTTGCCGAACAGCGACAGCAACATCATGAACATGTTGATGAAGTTGAGGTACAGGCTCAGCGCGCCGAGGATGGCGGATTTGCCGAGCATCTCACCCGCGCCGGGATGCGTCGCATAGGTCACATACTCGTTCTTCAACCGCTGCGTGTCATACGCGGTCAGACCCGCGAAGACCAACACACCAATCGCAGAGATGCCGAACGCCAGCGCGGAGGAGGCGAGGAAGATGTTCACGATCGAGGCGATGATCAAACCGATCACACCCATGATCAGGAACGATCCCCAACCGCTGATATCGCTCTTCGTGGTATAGCCATACAGCGACAGACCGGCGAAGGACGCGGCGGTGATGAAGAAGACCTGCACGATGCTCTCACCGGTGAAGACCAGGAAGATCGAGCTGATCGACGCGCCCATCACGGCGGCAAACGCGTAGAAGACCAGTTGCAGCGTCGGTGCGGACATCCGGTTCACCCCGGCGGAAATGCCGAAGACGAAGGCCAGCGGCGCGAACATCAGCACCCATTTCAGCGGGGAGGCGTATAGCGCATAACCCAGATCCGTCAGATACGTTCCCTCACGCAAGGCGGCGGTCGCGTTGGTCGAGTCGGAGGTCACGGCGAGTGCCGCCAGCGCCCACGCGACCAGACCGGTCACGACCAGTCCTACGGACATCGTGCCGTAGATCTTGTTCATATGCGCGCGCAGGCCCGCGTCGATTTCCGCCGGGCGCGCACCGGCCGCGGTTTGCTGCCGGAGGTAATCGGATTGTGCCATTGCTGACTCCTGTAATTGGGTGGGGCGAAATGTTCTCGCACCATTCTATGATAATATCGGCAACTCACGTTGTGGTTTCAAGACAAACCGGCCAATAGCTGTCGATCAATCGCGTGACCGCAGCACACGGGCGGGCCGCGCGGCCAAAGGTGCCCATGCAAAGGCCAGTCCGGCCAGCAGGCTGGCCACCGCGCCACCGCTCACGATGGTCAATGCGGATATGGCCTGAAAGCTGTAATCGGCCTCCATCACGAAGGTCATGACCGCCCAACCTGCCAGAGCGCCCCCCAGAATGGCGACCAATCCGGCCATCGCGCCCAGAATGGCACTGCGCAGGGCAAAACTGGCCAAAATGCGGCCCCGGGTGGCGCCTACGGTCTTCAGCACGGCTGCTTCGAACACGCGCCGCCGCGTTCCCGCCGCCGCTGCCCCGATCAGAACGACGAAACCGGTCACAAGGGTCGCCGCCGCGCCATAGGACGTGGCCGCCGCTAGCCCGCCCAATGCCTCACTGACACGCGTGATCGCATCGCGAACCCCGATCGCCGTCACATTCGGAAAGGCGCGCGAAAGGGTGCGTAGCAGCGGCCCCTCCGCTGCTTCCTCGGCGTAGAGGGTGGCGATATGCGTGTGCGGCGCACCGGCGAGCGCGGCCTCGTTCAGGATCATCACAAAATTGATGCCCATGTCCCCGAACTCCACAACGCGGAAGTTTGCGATTTCGACCTCGATATCGCGGCCAAGGACATTCACGGTCAGCTTGTCGCCCAACGACAGGCCCAGCTCGGCCCCTTCCTCGGCGGCGAAACTCACGAGAGGGGGGCCGCTATAGTCGTCGGGCCACCAAGTGCCTTGGGTCAGTTCGGCCGAGTCAGGCTGACTGGCCGCGTATGTCACACCCCGGTCGCCGCGCAGAATCCAGTGATCCCCCGCCACGTCACGCGCGGTCTGGCCGTTGATCCGGGTCACGATACCGCGCAGCATCGGGGCGGTGTCAATGCGACCGACGCCATCCTGCGCGTGCGCGATTTCCAGAAAGTCGGGCAACTGATCGTTCTGAATGTCGAGGAAGAAGTAGGCCGGCGCCACCTCGGGCAAGTCCTGCGAGATTGCCTTGCGGGTGTTCATCTCGATCTGTCCGACAGTGGCCAGCACGGTCAGCCCCAGCCCCAGCGACAGGATCACGGAAGCGGTCTCACCCCCAGGTCCGCCGACCGCCCCCAGTGCCAGTCGCAACGCGGGGCGTCCCCGCACCACGCGGGATCGCGCCAAGCGCCGCGCGCTGATCCGCACCAATCCCGCCATGATCGCAAGGATCGCCAGAGCCGCCAGAATGCCGCCTGCCGCCCCCAGTGACAGCGTCCACGCGCCTGAGAACAGGATCGCGAGCGCAATCAGCACCGCAGACAAAGCCGCGATCACGAGGAGGAATGGCCAGCGTGGCAGGCTCATGCCGCCGCCCGCGATGTCGCGGAACAGTCCTGCGGCGCGAATGTCCTGCGCACGCGCCAGCGGCCAGATCACGAAGATCGCCGCCGTCAGCAGGCCATAAATCGCCGCCTCGACCAAGGGGCCGGGATACAGCGTGAAGACGGCGGGAACAGGCAATTGCGCCTCGATGACCGGGCCCAGAGCCAGCGGCAGCAGTGCGCCCAGCAGCAGGCCCAGCCCCACGCCGATCAGACTCAGGATGCCGACCTGAATGAAATATACGGTAAAGATGACCCGCCCAGTTGCGCCCAGGGTCTTTAACGTCGCGATGGTGTCCAGCTTTCCTTCGAGATAGGAGCGCACCGCCGCACTGACGCCCAGACCCCCGACCGCCAGGCCGGACAGCCCGACCAGCACCAGAAACGCGCCCAGTCGATCCACGAACCGTGCGATGCCCGGCGCGCCGTTGCGACTGTCCTGCCACCGCAGGCCGGACTCCGCGAAACGGGTTTCCGCCGCATTCTCCAACGCCTCCAGATCCGTGCCCGCAGGCAGCCGCAAACGATATTGCGTGTCGTACAGCGTTCCGGCAGTGATCAGCCCGGACCCCTGCAATCCTTCGAGTGTGACAAGGGTGCGCGGGCCGAGGCCGAAGCCTGCCCCGGCGCTGTCCGGCTCCTGCTGCAGCAGGGCGCGCAACTCGAACTGTTGGGTGCCCAGCGTGAAGGTATCGCCCACCCTCAGCCCCAACCGCGCGGCGAGGACCGGTTGCATCACACCCCCCGGCAGGGCGCGACGCTCCAACGCCGAGGCGATATCCATCGGCGGGTCCAGCACCACCTCACCATAAAGAGGATAGAGTTCATCGACCCCGCGGACCTGCGTCAGTCCACGTTCATTTCCCGCCACAGCCATTGAGCGGAAATCCACAGTTTCGCTGACCTCCTCCGCGACGGATTCGAGCCATGATCGTTCCTCCTCCGTGGCGAAGCGATAGGTGAACTCCGCCTGCGCATCGCCACCCAGAATTGCCGCGCCTTCGCGTGCCAGACCGGCCTCGATCCCCGCGCGGACGGAACCGACGGCAGCAATCGCGGCAACACCCAGGGCCAAACAGATGAGAAAGATGTAGAACCCGCGCAGGCCGCCCCGCAGCTCCCGACGCGCAATGCGCCAGGCGGCGCTCATTCCGCAGCCTCGGACAGGGTGTCCAGCCGGCCGTCGCGCAGCCTGATCTGCCGATCGCAGCGCGCGGCCAGTTCGGGGGCGTGGGTTACCAGAACCAGCGTCGCACCATGCCTGTCGCGCAGGCCGAACAGCATGTCCATGATCGCCTCACCGGTCGGACCGTCCAGATTTCCCGTCGGTTCATCCGCCAGCAGGATCGCGGGTCGCGGCGCGGCGGCGCGGGCCAGTGCGACGCGTTGCTGCTCACCACCCGAGAGCTGCGAGGGATAGTGATCCAGCCTGTGGGACAGGCCTACGGCGGTCAGTTCCGCCTCCGCCCGATCGAACGCATCGGCGGCCCCGGCCAATTCCAGCGGGGTCGCGACGTTTTCCAATGCCGTCATCGTTGGGATAAGGTGGAAGGACTGGAACACGACCCCCATATGTTTTAGGCGGAACCGGGCGAGGGCGTCCTCCCCCAGTTCCGTCAAATCGTGGCCGAGGGCCATTACCGTGCCGCCGGTGGCGCGTTCCAGCCCGCCCATGATCATGAGGAGAGAAGATTTGCCAGAACCGCTCGGACCCGTCAGACCCACTGTCTCACTCGCCCGGATATCCAGATCGATCCCGTGCAGGATCTCGACCCGCCCGGCGTTGGCGTCCAGCGCCAGTTTCGCGTCGCGGAGGGAAAGAACGGGGTCGATCATGCGGCGGCTCCTGTCGGGTCTCAACCTGAGTGGTTGCCTTCGATATGTGGTCGCGCGGCGAATGCGCAATGCGGGGCTAGCGGTTTTGATGCTGCTTGCATCCGCAACGGGCGCGTGGGCGCAGCAGATGACGATCGCGGCGCTGGGCGACAGTCTGACGCAGGGATATGGCCTGCCGCCGCAGGATGGGCTGGTGCCGCAGCTTCAGGAGTGGTTGAAGGCACAGGGGCAGGACGTGACTGTGCTGAATGCCGGGGTGTCCGGTGATACGACGGCGGGCGGTCTGTCGCGGATCGACTGGACCCTGACGCCTGACGTAGACGCGCTGATCGTGGCCTTGGGCGGGAACGACCTGTTGCGCGGCATTGATCCCAAATCCTCGCGCGCCAATCTGGACGGGATCCTGTCCCGGGCGCAGGACGTACCGGTTTTGCTGATTGGAATGCAGGCGCCCGGCAATTTCGGCCCGCAATTCAAGGCCGATTTCGATGCCATGTATCCCGAACTGGCCGCAGAACACGATGCGATCCTCGTCGAGAGCTTTTTCGAAGGGTTCGGGGTGGAGGGGCAGGACATCGCCGCCGCCGGCGATCTGATGCAGGCTGACGGCATACATCCCAACGCGGAGGGCGTCGCGCTGATCGTCGAGGCGCTGGGCCCCCGTGTGATGGACCTGATCTCAAGGATTGAGTGATGCGCATTTTCGTTGCATTGCCGCTGGCCGAGGATGCAGCGAGTGCGCTGGATCAGATTGCGCAAACACTGCCCGCGGGCGATCCGGTGCCGGAGGAAAACTGGCACATTACCCTGGCCTTCGCGGCGGATGTTGCTGAGGATACGGTGGAGGAGTTCGGGCTGAACCTGTCCGGCATCGCGGTGCCCCGGTTCGCATGGCAGATCGACGGGTTCGGTGTCTTCGGCGCTGCGAAACCGCGTCAGATCCATGCGCTGGTCGCGGAAAATTCCGCTCTGACGGAGCTGCATCATCAGGTTCGCAGGGCCGCGCGAAATGCCGGGCTGATTCTGCGGCACAGGCGTTTCGTGCCGCATGTCACAATATCGCGCCTTCGCCGCGCACCCCTGGATATTCGTGCGGCCGACTGGTTGGCCGAAAACGCGACGCGCAGGCTGGGGCCCTTTGTCGCGCGGGAGTTTACGCTCTTCGAATCCGAGCTGCACCCCGACGGCCCGCGCTACAATCCGCTGCTGACCCTTTCGTTGCTTTGATCAGGTCCAGTTTGATCAGGCCCAGAAGGGCTTGGCGCACTCACGACGAACCTCGTCGCGGGTTAGACCCAGATCGGCCAGCAATGTGTCGTCCAGCCGGGACAGGTGAACGCGCGAACGGGCGCAAGCGTGCCATCCGGCGAGACGGGCCAGAAGGGGGAGGGAGCGGACTGCGCGGGGCAGGGTGGCGGTCATGTACATCGTATTTTCCATTCGGACATTTGATCGTTGCGGGTCGAATTATTTGTTTCGGTGATTGATCTAGTGTTCGAGTCGGCGTAACACAAGCGAATGAATGTGAACTGTTTCATCACGGAGATTGATGGTGCCCAGAAACATAGACATGACCGCCCTGCGCTCCTTCGTCACCGTGGCCGAATGCGGTGGAGTGACCCGTGCAGCCGGTCAACTTAACCTGACGCAATCGGCAGTTTCCATGCAAATCAAGAGGTTGGAGGAATCTCTGGGTCAACCGTTGCTGGATCGTTCGGGACGTGGCGTCACATTGAGCGCGCAGGGCGAACAGTTGCTGGGATACGGTCGGCGTATCCTGCGTCTGAACGATGAAGTCTGGAGCCGGATGACGCACCATGCCTACGAGGGCGAAATCGTCTTCGGGGTTCCCCACGATATCGTCTATCCACACGTGCCGATGATTCTCCAACGGTTCGGCGTCGATTTTCCGCGGGTGAAGGTTCAACTCGTGTCGTCCTACACGCGCGGGCTCAAATCGCAGATGGCGCGGGGTGAGATCGACATCATCCTGACAACCGAGGCGGATGTGGATGCGGGGGGGGAGACGCTGGCGACCCATACGCTTGACTGGGTGGGTGCGCCGAACGGCCAAACCTGGAAGCAGCGGCCCCTGCGGTTGGCGTTCGAATATGCCTGCATCTTTCGCGCGGGCGTTCAGGCCGCGTTGGACCGCGAGGATATCGCCTGGGAAATGGCGGTGGAGAGTGACTCCACCCGTACGGTCGAGGCTTCGGTCAGTGCTGATCTGGCGATTCACGCGGTCGTTTCCGGTTCGACCCCGCCCTATATGGAAACGATCAAGCACGGCGGTGCCTTGCCCCAGCTGCCGCAGGTCAACATCAACATGTATGTCGCCCCCGGCGCCAATGCCGAACTCGCAGGTAAGCTCGCGAGTTCGGTTCGCGCGGCCTATGGGGCGCCTGCGGTGATGGCTGCGGAATAAACCGGTCTGTGCCGTGCCGATCACCCGCGAAAGGAAGGACGTCAGATCGTGACGACGACCTTGCCTGTCGCCTTTCGCTGGATCAACAGGTCGTGCGCCTCGGACGCGCGCTCCAGCGGCACCTCGTGGCTGACATGTGGTTTCAGCTTTCCGTCCAGATACCACTCGATCAGTTTCTGCCCGCTCTTCAAGAGCACTTCAGGTCTGAACTTGGAATACGCACCCCAATAGACGCCCAGCACGCTCAGATTCTTGACCAGTAGGATATTTGCCGGAATCTGCGGAATCTCGCCTGACGCGAAGCCGAGGGGAATCAACCGTGCCTCGGGGTTGCAGGCACGCATGGCCTGCTTGAACAAATCCCCCCCGACGGGATCGTAGACCACATCCGCGCCGCCCAGTTTCTTGACCTGTTCGCGCAGGTCGCCGTCATCCGAATCGATGAGGTGGTCCGCTCCGGCCTGTTTCGCGATCTCCAGCTTGGCCGCGCCCCGCGCGCAGGCGATGACGTTCGCGCCCATCAGCTTTCCGATTTCGATGGCGGTCAGGCCGACACCTCCTGCCGCACCGAGCACCAGCAGGTTTTCCCCCGGCTGCAACCGCGCCCGGTGGTCCAGTGCCACGTGGCTGGTGCCGTAGACGATGGTAAAGGCAGCCGCATGTGCATCCGACATCGCGTCGGGCACCGGAATGCAGGACCGCGCATCCGCCAGCGCCACCTCAGCGAAGCCGCCGGAGCCGATCAGCGCCGAAACCCGCATACCCGGCCGCAGATGCTCGACGCCATCGCCAACCTCACGAACCCGACCGCTGACTTCCATACCCGGCGCAAAGGGCAGGTCCGGCTTCTCCTGATACTTTCCTTGCACGATCAGCGTATCGGCGAAGTTGACGCCGCAGGCCGCCACGTCGATCGACACTTGCTTTGGACCGGGCTTCGGAATTTCCACATCGTCCATCTGCATGGGCTGGCCGAGTTCGTGGACACGCATCGCTTTCATGGTAACTTCCCCTTTGGATTTTCCGGCAGAATAGGGGGTGGCCGCGTAGAATGCCCAGCAAGAATGCCACGTCAGATGCTGTCAGAGCACATTTTCGGTCGCAGGGGCAGGCTTGCGCACGGCTGGAGTCGCCCTTTACGGCGCGATTATGCGCGGTTCTGGCGGATGTCCTCACGCTGGAGACCCCGCTGGGCGCACGGGTGCTGACCTGGCCCGGTGATCCGACCGGGGACGCGCTGGCGCTGCGCGTGTGCGGCGGCTTTCAGGCGCTGAGTTGGGAGGATGCGAATCTCGCCGCGCTCTACCCCCCGGCGAAAATCAGCGAGCAGTCCTTCACCGCGGGTCTGGTGGAGTGGATGAAGCAGAATGATGCGCGGCTGATGCCATGGCTGGACGGACCACCGCAGACCAACGAAGTGTCGCGGTGCAGTGCGCTGCTGGGCGGCTTGCTGCACATCGGCGGTGAGATCGAACTGCTGGAGGTTGGAGCCTCCGCCGGATTGAACCTCTATCCGGATCGATATGCCTATGATCTGGGTGAGGGCGTCCAGTATGGCGATGGTCCCGTTCGGATCGTGACCGAATGGTCGGGTCAGTGCCCGCCGCTCGACCAGGGGCTACGCATCGTGTCGCGTGCGGGCTGCGATGTTGCGCCGATCAATGTCGCGGATGATGCGGCGCGGCGTCGCCTGCGCGCATATGTCTGGCCGGATCAGCCTGCGCGGATCGCCCGGTTCGAGGGGGCCGTGGCGATGGTCGCGGACGCGCAGCCGGATATTCGCAAGCTGGGTGCCGCCGAGTTTCTGCGCGAAACACTGGCTGCGCCCGTTCCCGAAGGGCGCATCCGTGTCGTCCAGCATTCGATCATGTGGCAATACATGCCAGTTGAGGAGCAGGAGCAGGCGGAGCACGCAATCCGGTCCGCCGGTGCGCGTGATGGTGCGCGACTGGCGTGGTTGAGGCTGGAAGCGGACGACACACCCGGCAGTGCCGCGATCCTGCTGACCCGCTTTCCCGATGGTCGGACGGTCGAACTGGGGCGCGGCGATTTTCACGGGCGCTGGGTGCGGTGGCATTAGCTGGGTGAGGTGGCATTAAAGGTCGGCGGCGGTGTCCACATCGCGCAGCGTGGCGACTTCCGCGATGGTATGATCGCGTAGGGTGGCGCGGCTGTCGGCGAGGGCGTGTTCACTCGACCAGCGCACCCCGTCAAACAGGGTCGGCGGGATCGCGCGGGTCCGCTTCAATCCGATCAGCCAGTAGCCACCGTCCGGCGCGGGGCCGAAAACGGCATCATGCGCCCCCAGTGCGTTGAACGCCCGCGCGATATGGGCCGGGGTGATACCGGGAATATCCGCCCCGATGATGATGGCCGGGCCGGGGGGCATCATGCGCAGCGCGCGTGCCATCCGCTGGCCCAGATTGCCGCTGCCCTGCGGGTGGCGCGGCAGATGGCGCGGCCAGATGCGGCTTTCAAGTCCCATCCGATCCGGTGCGACCGCAATCACGGTCTGCCAGCGCGGATCGCGCGACATGGTGCGGATCAGGCGCCGTGTCTGATGCCGGAACCACCATGCCGCGGGCACCAGCCCGATATCCGCACCCAGCCGGGTCTTGACCCGGCCCGGACGCGGTTCCTTGACGAAGATCACCAGATGCGGCCTCATCGCCCTCTCGCGTAGCGTTCGGCCAGGCGGTGCGGCGAAACACCCGCGAAATACAGCGCAAGTGTGCCGAGGTTGCGCCAGCCACGGCGCAGCCACCCTTGCCTTCGATACCGATCGGCGGAGGTCGTGGCCGTCGCGTCCAGCGGGCTGAGGGGCAGGCGGCGGACCAGGGCCACATCCTCCATCAGCGGAATGTCGGGGTAGCCGCCACTGGTGCGGTACAGATGCGCTGGAATCAGCAATCCCTGATCGCCATAGGGCAGGCCGAACCAGCGGGCGCGCAGATTTGCCCATCCCGCCACGATGCGCGCCTGGGGCACGGAACTGTCGAAGCGCAATCGGAACCAACCGGCCCTGTCGGCCTTGTCATTCATGTGGTCGCGCACGGCCCCGGTCCATTCCCGGGACAGCGTCGTGTCGCTGTGCAGGACCAGCAACCATTCCCCTCGCGCTGCGGCACATCCGGCGGCCAGCTGTGAGCCCCGGCCCTTCGGCGCGGAAATCAGACGCGCACCCGCCGCATCCGCCACGGCCTCGACATCGTCGGTGGAGCCGCCGTCAGCCAAGATCAGCTCCGCAATCAGCCCCTCGAACACACCGTCGGACAGGGATGCGAGGCACGGCCCCAGCACAGCCGCGCTGTCGAGTGTGGGAATAATGATGCTGATCGGTGCGGGCATGTCGCCTCTGACTATTGCGGTGGCACACCCTATATGCGTGATTGACGCTGCGCGAAAGGAAACAAGATGACAGATGCATTGCATGACCGCCGGATACTCCGCCTTTCAGGGGCGGATACACGCGATTTTCTGCAAGGGCTGATCTCCAACGACATTGCGAAGGCGGATGACGGATTGATCTATGCGGCCTTGCTGAACCCGCAGGGGAAATATCTGGTGGATTTCTTCGTGCTGCGTGACGGGGATGATTACCTGTTGGACGTGGCAGGGGACCTCAGCCGGGGATTGATGCAACGCCTCGGCATGTACCGCCTGCGCGCCGATGTGCAGATCGAGGAGACGGACTTGTCCGTTACGGCCTTGGCCGAAGCGGTGGACGGGGCCTATCCCGATCCACGAGATGCCGGCATGGGCTGGCGGCTCTACGGGGGCGACACGCCCGGTATGGACCGTTCGGAATACGACGCCCGTCGCGTCGCGCATCTGGTTCCCGAATCCGGCGTCGAACTGATCCCGAACGACAGCTATCTGCTTGAGGTCGGGTTCGAGCGGCTCTCCGGCGTCGATTTTCGCAAGGGTTGCTATGTCGGACAGGAAGTCACCGCGCGCATGAAGCACAAGACGGAGCTGCGCAAGGGATTGGCACGTGTCGCGGTCGAGGGGCCGGTGCCGGAGGTCGGAACGCCGATCAATGCGGACACACGGCAGGCCGGCACCCTGTTTACCGTCGCGGCGGGGCAGGGCATTGCCTATCTGCGCTATGACCGGGCAGAGGGTGAGATGCAGGCAGGACAGGCGACCGTGCGCCGCCTATAAGGCTGACGCGCCTATAGCTGCCAGTTGCAGGCCGTGGTCAGCGGTTCCAGCGCCTGTGAAAGCCCGCGCACGTCAAAGGTTGCGACGATCTCTCGCTCATCATAGGGCGTGACGCGGGCGGTCAGGCGGTCCGCCCCGGCCAATCGGCGCAGCAGGGTGCCGCCCCATTCGGGCGTGAACGTGCCCTCGACATCGTCAGAGACGGGCCAGCGGTCTTGCTCAACCGGGTCATCGTCCAGCGACAACGACACGATCTTGACCGGGTCCGTTCCGTCGCTGCCGTCCGCCCCCAGATATTCGTGCCAGCGGATGAACACTTCGGTCGTGTTGGCCCGGCATCTGGCGATCAGTTCGACCGGCTCACCGAAACCCGACGTGCCGGTCAGGGCCTGTAGCGTCAGTGCGACGACCGCAGGCCCGTCCGAGGTGTCGGGGCGGATGTCCAGCGCCCAGGTTCCGGCCTGCGTCGTGGCGATGCCGAAATCGGGTGCAATCGCATCGAAGCAATCCAGCCGGTCGAGCCGAGAGTTGATCCCGGCGCACCGTCCGATGGCAAGCTCCAGCGGGGCCACTTGCTGCGCAGCCGCGCCGGATGCGCAGAGGAACAGGACAGCGGCGGCGCGGATCATTCGTTACGGATCAGCTTCACGAAACGATCGAAGACCGGTTCGTTCGCGGCGATGATCGAGCCGCTTTCGACGATGCTCTCGTCCGGCTCCATCGGTCCGACCAGACCACCAGCTTCCTTGACCAGCAGCAGACCCGCCGCGATATCCCAGGAATTCAGGTTCCGCTCCCAATAGCCATCATAACGACCGGCGGCGACATAAGCGAGGTCGAGCGCGGCCGAGCCCCAGCGGCGCACACCGGCGCAGACCGGCATGATCCGACCCAGATCGCGCAGGGTTTCAGGCAGATCGCCCTTGTTCGCAAAGGGGATGCCGGTGGCAAAGACCATCTCGATCATCTCGCGCCGACCCGACACGCGCAGACGGCGGTCGTTCATCCATGCACCGCCACCCTTTTCAGCCACGAACATCTCATCCTTGACCGGATCGTAGACGACACCGGCGACAATTTCGCTCTTGTGCTCCAACGCTATGGAAATCGCCCAGTGCGGGATGCCGTGCAGAAAGTTCGTGGTGCCATCCAGCGGATCGACGATCCAGCGGCGGGTGGGGTCGGATCCCTTGAACGCCTTGGATTCCTCACCGACCCAACCGTAATTGGGACGCGCGTCCATAAGCTCGTTCTGAATGGTTTCCTCGGCCTTGAAGTCGGCCTTGCTGACGAAATCGCCTGCGCCCTTCATGGAGACCTGAAGGTTTTCGACCTCTCCGAAATCCCGGATGAGTTGGCGCGCGGCCTTGCGCGCAGCCTTGATCATGATGTTGACGTTGGCGGAAGCGACGGACATGGGGCACCTGACGGACGAGTGGAACAAGGCGGCGGGGTAACTCGGTCCGGCGGGTTATGCAAGGGCTGTGCCCGGCATAACCCGCTCTGGACCTTCGATCGGCGTTCTGCCCCCCGACAGCCGCAGATCGCCCCCAGATCGGCGGACGAAGGCTCAGTGCCCCTCGTCGGCACCGGTTTCGGTTCGTGCGTGGGTCAGCGCGTCGGTCGTGACGCTCATCATCATCGCGGATGGCCGCTGGAGCAAAGTGATCGCGGCAGCAATGCAGGTGATCATTAGCAAAACGGCCGCCACCCCCATCAAGATACGCTCCAACGATGTCAGACTTGTCGCGCTTTCGATCTGGCCTTCGGTCATGCTCTTCTCCTCATCCGTGACGAAGGCACGAAGGGATGATGAAGAAGGTTTCAGCCTCGGGGGGGAAAATCCGGAAATTTTTAGGGGCACGTTTTAACGCGGCGCTCGGCGGTAGGCGCCGCGTTAAAAATGCGCTATAACTCATTGAAAAATTATAAAATTTTTAGGCTGGTATCCGCAATGCGCATAATCGGCTCGCTATGCTCAGCGCATGACGAACTGCAAATAATGCGGTTCATAGCTGCCACGCGTTCTTCCGGCATCGTGCGACACCGATCCGACTACACGTTCCGCAGTCATTGAGGCCCCGCGGCGGATTAGCTTCGCAGCGGGGGCCTCACGATCAGGCGCGTTCGACGTATTCCATCGTTTCGGTGGAAACCACGATGGCCTCATCCTGTCCGACGAAGGGCGGAACCATGACGCGCACGCCATTGTCCAGCACGGCGGGCTTGAATGAGTTCGCGGCCGTCTGCCCCTTCACCACCGGCTCCGTCTCCACGATGGTGCAGGTTACACGCTCGGGCAGGGACGCGTTCAGCGCCTCGGCCTCGTGATATTCCACCTGGATGGTCATACCGTCCTGCAGGAAGGGGCGACGCTCACCCAGAATATCCGCCGGAATCTGAATCTGTTCGAAGGTTTCCGCGTCCATGAACACCAGCATGCCGTCGTCCTCGTAGAGGAACTGCTGATCCTTCTGTTCCAGCCGGATGCGTTCCACCTTGTCTGCGGACCGGAAACGTTCGTTCAGTTTCGAGCCGTTGCGCAGGTTCTTCATCTCGACCTGAGCGAAGGCGCCGCCCTTGCCGGGCTTCACGTGCCCGACCTTGACCGCGACCCACAGGCCGCCGTTATGTTCCAGCGTATAGCCGGGGCGAATCTCGTTTCCGTTGATTTTGGCCATGTCCGGCGTCCTTCAGCTCAATTGGGGTGCGCATGCGTTAGCAAGGGGCCATGCCCAGCGCAAGTGGGCTGCATCGCGCGCGATCATGCCGCGTAACTGCGCAGAAGGCTTTCCATCACACGCGGTGTCAGCGGCTTTATCAGCACGTCGCGGGCACCCAGGCTGCGTGCGCGGTCCATCTCCGCCTCGGTCGCGCCAGCGGTTATCATCACGATAGGAGGCGGTTTCCGGCGGAAGGAGTGGACCTTTTCCAACACCCACAGCCCGTTCATATCGGGCATATGCAGGTCGAGCAGTACGAGATCGAATACCTGATTGCGCATCAGTTCCACAGCCTGAGCACCGCTCGTCGCCTCATCCACCTGCGCGCCCAAGACCCGCATGTATGTCGCGGCGATCATCAGGTTCGTCGGAATGTCGTCCACGACCAGCACCCGCAATCCGTTCGCTGGGTGCGGGTTGTGGGGAATGCGCGTGGCCTCCGTCTCCAGCGCTTTCACACCGATGCTCAGGGTAAAGATCGTGCCCTCACCTGCGATGGATTTGAATGTCAGGTCGCCGTTCATCATGCGCGACAACTGACGTGTGATGGTCAGGCCGAGGCCGGAGCCTCCGAAAGCCCCCATGATCGAATCGTCCGCCTGCCCGAACGGATCGAAAATGCGGCTTGCCGCATCGACCGACATGCCGATGCCGCTGTCCTGCACATCCACCACCAACCGCGTGGGGGAGCCGACGCGATCGTCCCAGCGCGCGGCGACGCGAATGAAACCTTCAGGCGTGAACTTGATCGCATTTGACAGGAGGTTGTTCATGCACTGGCGAAACCGCTGCGCGTCGATCTCGATCGCTTCGGGCATGTTCGCGTCGAAATCGATCAGGAACCGCAGGTTTTTGTCCTCTGCAATCGGCCCCCACAGACGTTCGATCCCTGCGAACAGGTCGGAACTGTCCTGGCGTGCCGGCGATATCGGCATCCGGTCCGCTTCCAGACGTGAGATGTCCAGAATGTCATTGAGCATTTCCAGCAGGGTCGCGCCACTTTCGGTGATGGTTTCGACTTTGCGCCGCTGATCCTCGTTCAGATCGGAGCTTCGCAGAATTTCGGCCATGCCCAGAATGGCGTTCAGCGGCGTGCGAACCTCATGACTGACATTGGCAAGGAACGCGGTCTTGCTTTCCGCCGCTCGGCGGGCCTGATCGCGTGCGGTGCGCAGACGCGCCAGCATGGTATCGAACAGACCCATCGCCACAATGACGAGCACGGCGGAAAAGATGACAGCTATGCTGTGACGCACCGAGATCGTCACGATGGAGCCGGGCCCCTCTATCGTGCGCTGGATCGGCAGACGAGTCATATCCCCGACGGCAACCAGCGCGATCACGATCAGGCTGATCAGGGTCAGAACGATTATGCCCTTTTTTTCGTACAACATGCCCGCGATGCAGATGAAAACCGGCAGATAGGTCACAAACCCGAAGATGATCCCCTCCTGCGGGATCAGGCCGATCACCAGAACCACCGCGATGGTCACGACGAAAAACAAGTCCCGCGCCAGCCTAAGACGCATTCCAAGGTGCAGCATGAACGGGATGGCAAGGTATGACAGAGATCCCAGCATGATGGGCAGCACCACGGCGGATCGTACCCCCAGGGCGAAAACCAGCATCAGACAGACGACGGAGGTGCTGATGGAAATCGTGATGGACGCCAGAACCAGAATGCGACGCGCAAACCCCAGTCGTTCATCGTCCTCCGGCGGGTGCGTTTTGTTCGGCATCTGTACCATATTGGAAATATGCAATTCGATCTGGGCCGTATTGCGGCGAGAATTGGAGGAAATCAGGCAACCTCTGGTTGTCTGCCGGTGTCAAATGAGGCCCCCTTCGATCAGGCGCTGTGCGATCTGAGCGAAGGTCTTGCTCTCTGCGCTGTCGGGTCGGGACGCGACGATGGGCGCGCCACCATCACCGCCAAGGCGAATATCCATGTTGAGCGGAATTTCCCCCAGGAACGGAATGCCCAGCTTCTCCGCCTCATCCCGCGCGCCGCCATGACCGAAGATCGAGGTTTCCTCGCCACATTTCGGGCATATGAAGGTGGACATGTTTTCGATCATGCCCAGAACAGGCGTCTTGGTCTTTCGGAACATGTCCAAGGCCTTGCGGGCATCCAGCAGCGCAATGTCCTGCGGCGTGCTGACAACGATGGCGCCGGTCAGTTCGGCCTTTTGCGACAGGGTCAACTGAACGTCGCCTGTGCCCGGCGGCAGATCGACCAGCAGAACGTCCAACTCACCCCAGGCCACCTGACCCAGAAATTGTTGCAAGGCGCCCATCAGCATCGGGCCACGCCAGACTACAGCCTCATCTTCCTTCAGCATGAAGCCGATGGACATCAGCGTGACGCCGTGCGCACGCAGTGGAATGATCGTTTTGCCGTCCTCGCCCGAGCCCGGCCGCCCGTTGATGCCGAACATGCGCGGTTGCGACGGGCCGTACACGTCGGCATCCAGCAAGCCCACGCGCTTACCCTGTTGCGCCAGCGCAATGGCAAGGTTGGAGGAGACCGTGGACTTGCCCACGCCCCCCTTGCCGGAGGCGATGGCGATGATCCGGTTGATGCCCGTAATCTTGGCCGGGCCTGTTTGCGGGGTCGGATGACGCCCGATCTTGAGATTGGGGGGCGGCGGCTTCGCGGCCTCACCCGGTGCCGCATGTGCGGTCAGAACGACGGAGACCGCGCCTGCGCCGGGCAGGGCCGCGACGGCATTTTGCGCGGCCAATCGGACAGGTTCCGCGGTGCGGGCCAGCTCGATCGGCATTTCCAGCACGAACCGCACGTCGCCGTTCGTCACGCTCAACGCGCGCACCCGGTCCGCGCTGACCAGGTCGCCCTGACCGGAGGGATCTGCGATGGTGGCGAGGGATTTGAGTATGCTGTCGCGGTCGAGGGTCATGATACGGTCCGGTCCTTGTGCGGTGAACAGAATGGCGTGAACACCCGCCATTGATCGTCCATACCGCGCACGCCCACAACCCCGTTCGCAGCGACAGTTCACGCGGGGCTTGCGTTCGCAGGTGCGGCGGCTTATGTGATCCCTACCGTAACGCGGACCCTGTGTCCGTGCCGTGGGTTCGGCTCCACGGATCGACCGAACGACCCACGCGATGGCTTAGCTGCCCGGACCGCCCTTTGTATCCTTCAGGATGCAACTCGACATTCGTGCGGGGCGGCCAGATCCGAACATCGCTTCATCGATGGATTGCGCGATATCGTGCAGTTCGACCGCGTGTTCGCGGTCGCTAGACATGGCCGTATCGTGCGGCTTCAAGGATATAAATGACCGACAAGACTTTTGCCGATTTCGACCTGGCCCAGCCGATCAAGGATGCGCTGGCGCGTGCGAAATTCGAAAAACCCACTGCAATTCAGGCGCAGGCGATCCAGCCACAGCTGGACGGCCGCGACATTCTGGGTCTGGCCCAGACCGGCACCGGCAAGACGGCGGCCTTCGCTCTGCCGATCCTGCATCACATCCTGCAAATGCCGGGACGTGCCGCACCGGGCACGGCGCGCGCGCTGATCCTGGCCCCGACGCGTGAGCTGGCGGTGCAGATCCTCGACGAGTTCCGCCGGTTCGCGGGCGGCGCGCGCGTGTCCACCTGTCTCGTTCTGGGCGGCGTTTCGCGCAACGTGCAGATCCGCAATCTGGGCCGGGGCGTGGACGTTCTGGTCGCGACGCCGGGCCGGTTGCTCGATCTGGTCGATGACCGCAAGGTGCGGTTGGACGAGGTCCGCTTCGTGGTTCTGGATGAGGCTGACCGGATGCTCGACATGGGCTTCGTACAGCCGGTGCGCCGCATCGTGTCCATGCTGCATCCCCGCCGTCAGTCCGCGATGTTTTCCGCAACGATGCCGTCCGAGGTTTCGGGGCTGGCGGGCAGCTTCCTCAACAATCCTGTCCGGGTCGAGGTCGCGCCGCAATCCACCGTGGTGACGCGGATCGAGCAGACCGCCGAACTGATGGACGGCACCGCCAAGCGGGCGCGTCTGGCCCAGTTGATGAACGCGGAGGGAATGGAGCGTGCCATCGTCTTCGCCCGCACCAAGCGCGGGGCGGATCGTGTTGCGCAGAACCTTGAGAAAGACGGCATCAAGGCCGAGGCGATCCACGGCAACAAGGCGCAGAACGCGCGCCAACGTGCGCTCAACAACTTTCGCCACGGCACGGTCAAGGTGCTGGTCGCGACTGATATTGCCGCACGGGGCATCGACGTTCCGGGGATCAGCCATGTCGTGAACTACGACCTGCCGGATGAGCCTGAGAACTACGTACACCGCATCGGGCGGACGGCGCGCAACGGCGCGGATGGCGTGGCAATTACCTTGTGCGCCCCCGATGAGGTCAAGAAGATGCGCGCGGTCGAGAAGATCACCGGTGAGCGTCTGCTGCCCGGCGGCACACCCGAGGGGGAGAGCAAGCCGCGCAGCAACCGTCGCGGTGGCGGTGGCGGCAAGCCCGGCGGCGCGCCCAAATCCGGCCGCCCCAACCGGCGGCGTCGCGGACCCTCGCGCGCCAACGCTGCGTGATCTAGCTGTATATGACATGGAGAGGCCGGGACGTGTTCCCGGCCTTTTTCTCGTGCCCAAGCGCATCCTGCCGCGTAGGGGCTTGCGCCATTTCGGTTTGTGGGCCTACAGTCAGCGCATGACCAACCCAACGCCCCTCATTCGGTGCTGCATTATCCGCTGACATATCGTCCGCGCGGGGTTTCGTCGTTTTCTATCAGAACCTGACCTGTTAAGCCCGCGCGGGGTTCCCCTATCGCCAAGGCCTGAGCATGACAGATATCGTCCTTCACGACACCAAGACCAAGCAAAAGAAGAAGCTGGAGCCCGTGGTTCCGGGGCAGGTGGGCATGTATGTCTGCGGCCCCACGGTCTATGACCGGGCGCATATCGGCAATGCCCGGCCTGTGGTGGTGTTCGATACGTTGTATCGCCTGCTGCGCCACGTCTACGGCGCGGACGCCGTGACCTATGTGCGCAACTTCACCGACGTGGATGACAAGATCAACGCCCGCGCCGCCGAAAGCGGGCGCAGCATCGGTGACATCACGCAAGAAACGATCGGCTGGTATCTCGACGATATGGCCGCACTCGGCGCGCTGGAACCCGACCTGGCGCCGCGTGCCACGCAGAGCATCGACGCCATGATCGCCATGATCGCCGAACTGATCGAGAAGGGCCACGCCTACGCAGCCGAGGGGCATGTGCTGTTCTCGGTCGCGTCGGATCCGCAATATGGGTCGCTCAGCCATCGCAATGTCGATGAAATGATTGCCGGCGCGCGTGTCGAGGTCGCGCCCTATAAGCGGGATGCGATGGACTTCGTGCTGTGGAAACCCTCGGACGAAGGCACCCCCGGTTGGGAGTCCCCCTGGGGCCGTGGTCGACCGGGCTGGCATATCGAATGTTCCGCCATGTCGCGCGAAGTCTTCGGGGAGCGGTTCGACATTCACGGCGGCGGCAACGACCTGATGTTTCCGCATCACGAGAACGAGGCCGCGCAAAGCCGCTGCGCCCATGGTCACGACGGCATGGCCTCGATCTGGATGCACAATGGCATGTTGCAGGTCGAGGGCGCGAAGATGTCCAAGTCGTTGGGCAACTTCTTTACCGTCAAGGATTTGCTGGATCAGGGCATACCGGGTGAGGTGATCCGCTTCGTCCTGCTGTCCACGCATTACCGCGCCCCGCTGGACTGGACGGAGCGTGGCGTGGAAGAGGCGGAGAAGACGTTGCGCAAATGGCGAACGGCGACGGCGGGCATCGAACCCGCCGCCACCGTGCCCCCTGGCGTTGTCGCAGCGCTGTCCGACGACCTGAACACGCCGGGGGCGATTGCGGCGTTGCATGGCTTGTCCGAACCCGCGGAATTGCTGGCGGGGGCCGGACTGCTGGGTCTGCTGGATGCAAGCATGGGGGGCTGGGCCGCCGCACCCGATGCGGGGGATGCCGCCACTTTGATAGAAAAACTGATCGCGGCCCGCGCCGATGCCCGCGCCGCGAAGGATTTCGCACGCTCCGACGCCATCCGTGACGGCTTCGCCGCGGCTGGCGTGATCGTCAAGGACACCGCTGAGGGCGCGACGTGGGAGCTTTCGCCCACCTTCGATCCCGCGAAGCTGGAGGATCTGGCATGACCCGCGAAAAACTTTCCCTGTTCGACACCACCCTGCGCGACGGGCAGCAAACGCATGGCGTCGATTTCTCTCTGGAGGATAAACGGCGGATCGCACGGGCGCTGGACACGCTTGGTCTGGATTATGTCGAGGGGGGGTGGCCCGGAGCCAATCCCACCGACAGCGATTTCTTCGATGCGGCTCCCACGCTCGACCACGCCACCTTTACCGCCTTCGGCATGACCAAGCGCGCTGGCCGATCCGCCGCCAATGACGAGGTTTTGGCCAGCGTCCTTAATGCCAACACCCCGGCGGTCTGTCTGGTGGGCAAGAGCCACGATTTCCACGTGACCACGGCGCTGAACATCACCCTGGACGAGAACCGCGAGAATATCCGCGAGAGCTTTGCCCATGTCGTCGCGCAGGGGCGCGAGGCCCTGTTCGATGCGGAGCATTTCTTTGACGGGTACAAGGCGAACCGCGAATATGCTCTGGGTTGCCTGCACGACGCGTTGCAGGCCGGATGCCGCTGGGTGGTGCTGTGCGATACCAATGGCGGGACGCTGCCCGGCGAAATCGGCCGCATTGTCACAGAGGTCATCGCCTCGGGTGTGCCGGGTGAGAAACTGGGCATCCACACGCATAACGATACGGAAACCGCTGTGGCAGGCGCGCTGGCTGCCGTCGATGCGGGGGCGCGCCAGATACAGGGCACGCTGAACGGGCTGGGTGAGCGCTGTGGCAACGCCAACCTGATCTCATTGATTCCGACCTTGCTGCTGAAAGAACCCTATGCCAGCCAATTCGACATCGGCATTCCGCTGGAAAAGCTGGGCGACCTGACGCAGATCAGCCGGATGCTCGACGATATTCTGAACCGTGTGCCGAACCGTCACGCGGCCTATGTCGGGGCGTCGGCGTTCACGCACAAGGCAGGGCTTCACGCCTCGGCCATCCTCAAGGACCCCACGACATATGAGCACGTCGTGCCCGAAACCGTCGGCAATGCCCGCGTGGTGCCCATGTCCAACCAGGCTGGGCAATCCAATCTGCGGCAAAGGCTGGAGGAGGCCGGAATCGCTGTGGAAAAAGGCGATGCGCGCCTGTCCGAAATCCTGAACGAGGTGAAGCGGCGCGAGGATCAGGGCTATGCCTATGACAGCGCCAAGGGCTCGTTCGAGTTGGTCGCACGCGGTATCCTCGGCCAGTTGCCCCGGTTCTTCGATGTCGAACGCTACCGCGTGATGGTCGAGAAGAGGCGCAACGCCAGAGGTGAGAAAATCACCGTCTCGGAGGCGGTCGTCGTGGTCAATATCGGGGGGGAGCGTATAATTTCCGCCGCAGATAGTTTCTTTGCCGAAAGCGAGGCGGATCAGGGGCCGGTCCACGCGCTTTCCGCTGCGCTGCGACGGGATCTGGGGCGTTATCAGAGCTTCATCAACGATATGAAGCTGGTGGATTTCAAGGTTCGCATCACGAATGGCGGCACCGAGGCCGTGACCCGTGTCCTGATCGACAGTGAGGACGGGCAGGGGCGGCGCTGGTCCACGGTCGGCGTGTCGGCAAACATCGTCGATGCCAGTTTTCAGGCGCTCAGCGATGCGGTGACGTGGAAACTGATTCGTGACGGCGCGACAGCATGAAGTGCCTCCGGCGGGGATATTTGAAGAAAGTGAAAGCGTGAGCGATCCGATATTCATCCTGCATCAGGGCCTGTTGAGAGAGGCACCCGGGTCAGATGCTACGACCTTGCGCGCGCTGACCCTGTCAGGCGTCAGCGGTCCGGCGCGAATCGCTGATATGGGGTGTGGACCCGGTGCCGCGACGATGGTCACGTTGCGCGCCCTGCCGGAGGCGCAGGTGATCGCGGTGGACCACCATGCGCCCTATCTCGATACATTGGAACATCGCGCCCATGCCGCTGGTCTGGCGCGACGGTTGCAGACGCGGGTCGCGGATATGCGGGCACCGGGATTTGCGAACGGCACGCTCGACCTGATCCTGTGCGAGGGGGCGATGTATTTCATGGGCATCGAGGCTGGCCTGCGCGCCTGGCGGCCCCTGCTGGCCCAGGGGGGACGGGCCGTGTTCTCCGAAGTGGTGTGGATCAAGCGCACCGTGCCTGAGGAGGCACGCCTGTTCTGGATGGAATATCCCGAAATGACCAATCGCGACGGCGTGCGTCGGCGTGTCGAGGCGGCAGGCTGGCGCGTGATCGACGATTTCGTGCAGCCGAAGGAGGATTGGGAGGTCTATCTCGGCCCTCTGGGCGCGCGCGCGGATGCCTTGCGCCCCGAGGCGGATGAGACCTTGCGTGGTGTGCTCGATGGTGCTCGGCAGGAGGTCGAGCTGTTTGAGCGCCACTCCGACGCCTATGCCTACGCTGTTTTCGTGGTGGAACCGGCATGAACTGGCAAGCCTGTGCAGCCATAGTGGAGAAGGCCGATCCCGACCGCTTCCTCAGCGCCATGACCGCGTCTGAGCATGGGCGGGCGGTGCTGTTCCCCCTCTATGCCTTCAACGTTGAGGTCGCGCGCGCGCCCTGGGTCGTCTCAGAACCGCAACTGGCGGAGATTCGCCTGCAATGGTGGCGCGATGCCATCGCCGAGATCTATGCCGGCGCCCCCCCTCGCAAACATGAGGTCGTCGAGCCGCTGGCCCGGGTGATACGCGAGGCCGCGCTGCCGCGCTATCCGTTCGAGGCGCTGATCGACGCGCGATCATTCGACATCTATGCCGATGCCCATGCCGGACGGTCCGCCTTCGACGCCTATCTGGATGCGACGGGGGCAGGGTTGATGCGATTGGCCGTCGCTTCGTCCGGTGAGGATGCCGCGCAGATTGCGGGCCATGTCGGTTGGGCGCATGGAGCGGCAGGTTTGCTGCGTGCCCTACCGACGCTGTGGTCGGCCGGGCGCGATCCTTTGCCCGTTGATGGGGGATTGCCTCGCCAGCAGGTCCTGAACGGTGAGATGCCACCATCAGTGGCGGAGGCCGTGCGAGCGGTTGCCCGTGACGGGTTGGACAGATTGGCGCAGGCCGGCCGGCCGAGGCTGAACGACACCGCAAAGGCGGCTCTGCGCGCCGGATGGCGCAGCGAGGCCATTCTGAAAGCTGTCGTCCGCGATCCCGCCGCGATCTTCACCGGGGTGGAGGTATCGGATTTCCGGCGCAAGGGCAGCCTACTAATACGGACCCTCGCCGGCCGTTGGTAAGCGGTGAACCTTGGTAAGCGGTCGGCAGTGGTAACTCAGTCCATCCGACGCCGCAGCGCATAGACCATCAGAACGCCACCAGCCAGCACTAGAAACGGCACCATGGCGTAGTTTACGGCGGACCAGCCAACCAGCACATCGTCCGATCCGACACCGTTCATCAGACCGCCCGAAGCAAAGCTGGCCACCGCGACCATGCCAAAGACCAGAAAGTCGTTGAGACCCTGCACCTTCGCCCGCTCCGCCGGGGCGTGGGCCGAGGTCAGCATCGCCGTGGCACCGATAAAGCCGAAGTTCCACCCCAAGCCCAGCAATACCAGCGCCACGAAAAATCTGCTCAACTCCACCCCGGACAATGCGACGACTCCCGCGCCGAGCAGCAACGCCAGACCGATGGCGATGATCTTCTCCGCCCCGTAGCGGGCAATCAGGTTGCCGGTAAAGAAGCTGGGCGCGAACATGGCAAGCACGTGGAACTGCACGACATGCGCCGCGTCCTCGGTCGAGAAGCCGCAGCCCACCACGGCCAGCGGCGTCGACGTCATCATCAGGTTCATCAATGCGTAGGAGACCATGGCGCAGATGATCGCGGTATAGACCCGGGGCTGCCGCAGGATTTCCATCAGGGGCCGACCGGTGCTGTCGCCGGGATTGCGCGCCGGGGGCCTGGGGGCGTCCAGAAAGAAGAACAGCACCACGCCGATCAGGTTCAATCCCACAATCGCGAGATATGCCCCCGCAAAGGGAATGGGTGCCAGTGCACCGCTAAAGAACACCACCAATTGCGGGCCGATGATTGCGGAGAGCAAGCCGCCCGCCATGACCCACGAGATTGCCTTGGGCCGCAGATCGTCGCTGGCAACATCGGTGGCGGCGAACCGGTAAAAGCCCTGTGCGCTCATATAGATACCGGTCAGGGTATGGCCCGCCAGCAGCAGTCCGAAGCTGCCCTGATACAACGCGAACACGCTGATCGCAGCCCCGATACCGCCTGCGCCGACCCCGGTCAGGAAACCGGCACGGCGTCCGTATTTTCCCATCAGCATGGACAGCATCGGGGCGCTGAACATCGACACCAGAACGATCACGCTGATTGGCAGGGTCGCGAACAGCTTGTTGGTGGCCAGCATCTGGCCCGCCAGCCCCCCTAGGACAAAGGTAATGGGCATCTGCGCACCCATAATGCCCTGCGCCGCGACCAGAACGCGCACGTTGCGCATCGTGCGCTTATCATCGACAAGAGGGCGGGGTGGTTCGGTGATCGCTGTCATTCGGGCATTTTGAACCGGCGACATCCGAAGCGCAACGCATCTTGCGTATTGATACATTCCAGGAGGCCTCATGATCCGCGCCGTGATTTTCGACTGTGACGGTGTGCTGGTGGACAGTGAGCGGCTGACGAACCGTGTGATCCGCGACAATCTGGCCCAACGCGGGCTGGACTGGCCGGTCGAGAGGATCATGACCAGCTTCGTCGGCGGAACCGTGGCCGGTGTGGGTGAGGTCGCGCGGGCCAGCGGTGCCCGGATCGAGAGCGGTTGGCTCGATACCATCTATGCCGAGATCTACGCCGTCCTCGAACAGGAGGTGACGCCGGTTCCGGGGGCGGTGGATGTGCTGGACTGGTTGGACGCGCGTGCAATTCCCTATGCCATCGGATCGAACGGGCCGGAGCGAAAGATGCAAATCACGCTGGCGCGCTGCGGATTTGCGGATCGGCTGCAGGGAAGGGTGCTGTCCGCCGTGGCGCTGGGCGCACCCAAGCCCGCGCCGGATGTCTATCTGGCGGCGGCGGATTTGCTGGGCGTCGCGCCGGAACATGTCGTCGTGGTTGAGGACAGCGCGACCGGCGCCCGTGCGGCGCAGGCGGCGGGAATGGCCTGCTACGGCTTCGCGCCTGACGATGACGGGGCGGGGCTGTCCGCAGTTGGCGCGATGCCATTTCACGCGATGCGTGATCTGCAACACCTGTTGCCGATATGAGTGTCGGCAGGATCATCGAGACGGATCAGGATGTTGCCGAGGGGGCCGCATGGCTTGCAGCCCATGACGACCGGTTTGCCAAGGCGCTGGAGTTGACCGGACCGTTGCCCTTGCGCCGACGCGACGATGGGTATCCCGCCATGCTGTCCGCAATCGTCAGTCAGCAGCTTTCGGTCGCTGCGGCCCGGGGCATCTGGAACAGGCTGGAAGCGGCTGGCGCGCATACATTGTCCGGCTCGCACGCGATGAGTGATGATGAATTGCGGGCCTGCGGCCTGTCGCGTCCGAAGATAAAATACATACGCGGGCTGATCGACGCCGATGTGGATTTCGAGGCGTTGCGCAATCTGCCGGATGATGAGGTCGTCAACCGCTTGGTCGCGTTGAAGGGCGTCGGCGTCTGGACCGCTGAGATCTACGCGATGTTCTCGCTCGGCCGTGCGGATGTCTTTGCCCCAGGCGATCTGGCCTTGCAGGAGGCGGCGCGAATCCTTTTTGACTTGCCCGAGCGGCCGAAGGAAAAGGCCTTTCGGGAGCTGGCTGCCCCCTGGTCGCCTTGGCGATCGGTGGCGGCCCGGTTGCTTTGGGCCTATTATCACGTGGTGAAATCCCGTGAGGGGATAACCTGAAAACATGAACGAAGGGTTCGTATGACAACTTTGACTGGACCACGCCGCGATGCGGCCTCGGGCGCGGCGGACGCGCTCGTCATTTTGCTGCACGGCTTCGGTGCAGATGGAAACGACCTGATAGGGCTGGCCGATCCCCTGACGCCGCACTTGCCCAACGTGACATTCGTGGCGCCGAACGCCCCGCAGAAATGTTCCGTGAACCCAATGGGATACCAGTGGTTCCCGATCCCCTGGATGGATGGGTCGAGCGAGGTCGAGATGGGGCAGGGATTTGCCGCCTCAACTGATATGCTCAACAGATATCTGGATGAAATGGCAAAGGAATTTCCTGCGGACCGGACGGTTCTGGTGGGCTTTAGCCAGGGAACGATGATGTCCTTGCATGTCGGCCCTCAACGCGCGCAGCAACTTGCCGGTATCGTTGGGTTTTCGGGCCGACTGATGCGACCCGAGAGCCTCGCCGATGCGGTCAGCAAGCCACCGGTGCAACTGATTCACGGCGACAGCGACGAGGTGGTGCCGCCCGCCTCCATGCCCGAGGCGGAGAAAGCCCTGAAATCAGCGGGCTTCGATGTGCAAAGCCATGTCAGCCCAGGCGTCGGACACGGAATCGCCCCTGACGGCCTGTCCCTCGCCTTGCAGCGCATTCAGGGCTGGTTGTCCTGAAAAGGACCCGATGCCACGGCGCGACCGTTATCGCGCCGTGGCGACGTGAAAAAACGTTCGTATATTTCGTATATAGGGAGATTGAAGGTGTTCGTGGTTGGGGCCCGCGCGTGACTCCTGTCGGCGTAATCGCGAAGGCCGCACGCAATGCCGCCACCACGATATAGAGGGTTGATCGGTTTGAAGCCGCAGATATAGTTCAAGTACTGGGACGGGCTTGTCCCGTCTCCGATGCCCTGACGGGCGGGAAGGGACGGGAGCAGAGTCCTATGATCGAGACCTCATTCGCGAACAATTTCGTACGTTCACCCGGCAATTTGCGAGAGCATCCTGCGTTGGTTCTCAACGCGGATTACCGCCCTCTCAGCTATTTTCCGCTGTCGCTGTGGCCCTGGCAGGAAGCGGTCAAGGCCGCCTTTCTCGACCGGGTGGACATCATCGCGGAATACGACGCGGTGGCCCATTCCCCGAGCGTCGATATGAAGCTGCCCTCGGTCGTCGTGCTCAAGGATTACGTGAAGCCGGCAAAAACGGCGGCTTTCACCCGATTCAACCTGTTTTTGCGTGACGGGTTCACCTGCCAGTATTGTGGCAAGGAGGGGGAAATGACGTTCGATCATGTCATCCCCCGGGCGCGCGGCGGCCGCACGACATGGGAAAATGTCGTTGCTGCGTGCGGACCGTGCAATCTGCGCAAGGGGTCGAAATCGCTGGAGCGGGCAGGCATGAGCCTGAACCGATTGCCGCGACGGCCCAGCCCGGAACGCTTGCAAAATGTCGGGCGCAAGTTTCCCCCCAACTTCATGCACGAAAGCTGGGTCGATTTCCTGTATTGGGATGCGGAGCTGGACGCCTAGTCGTCGGAATTCGATGCGGCGATCCAGACCCCGCTCAGCAACAGGGAGAAGATCGCGTTCCACCCCGCCATCGACAAGCCAAGGAAAACCCAAGCTGCCTCGTCACAGCGCACCACGCCCAGCGGTCCATCCGTACTGAGGAGGTCTTCCGCCGTCAGACCGCCCAGCGTATCGCCGGTGGTGGTGCAGGCGGTCAGCCCCTCCCACCAGTTCCATTCGACACCCGCGTGAAACACGGCAATGCCCGCACCGATCAGCACGACCAGTCCGGCAAGTCGGGTGGCAGGCTTACGCGCCGCCGGAACGAATGCGATCAGACCCAGCACGATGGCGATTGCGTGGGGCCAACGTTGCCAGATGCACATCTGACATGGCGCCAACCCGCCGAGATATTGAAACGCGAGCGCACCACCCAGCAGAGCGATGGATCCCAATATGGCTACGGCGATCAGAAAACGGCTCATAGATACCTCACGATGACGAAACTGCCGATCAGCAGAACCATGAAAAGGGTAAACAGCAATCCCAGACGTCGTTCGATGAAGGTACGGATCGGCGGGCCGAATTTCCACAACAGAGCTGCAATGACGCTGAAGATAATGCCCCGCGCCACCACCGATGCGACCATGAAGGTCGTGAAGTTCAAGCCCGTCGCGCCGGATGCGATGGTGATGATCTTGTACGGAAACGGCGTTAGACCCGCGAACAGCACGATCCATGCACCTTGTTCGTTGTAGCTGGCGGCAAACTGATCGAACAGATCGGCCTTGTGATAGAAATCCAGAATCGGCAGTGCGACACTGTCAAACAAAGTAGCGCCGATCCAGTATCCCAGCACGCCCCCAACCACCGACGCTATCGTCGCGACCAAAGCGATCCGCCAGGCATTGTGCGGTGCGGCCAGAACCATCGGTATTATCAGCGCGTGCGGCGGTATCGGAAAGAATGAGCTTTCCGCAAAGGCAACCGCCGCCAGAACCCAAAGGGCATAGCGGGTAGAGGCCAGCGACAGAGTAAAATCGTACAGCTTTCTGATCATTACGAAGCGGTAGCAGGGCGGTGAGGGGCTGTCTATCTGCCTGCTTCGAAATCGGTGCAGGCTTGTGCGGTCGCATGAGCCGGTGGGAGCACAATCCTGCGGCACGGATATTTGCGGGCCAAAGCATGGCAGGTGCTTGACGGGCCGATCCGGCTCAGGCTATCGGAGGGGCACTGGGCCCGTGTGGCGGAACTGGTAGACGCAGCGGATTCAAAATCCGCCGCCGCAAGGCTTGCCGGTTCGAGTCCGGCCACGGGTACCAGAGCCTTGTTCTTCCATCCAAACATCAGAGTTTTCCTTTGATCTGCCGCACGCGTCGATAGCGTGGGCTGTCTTAACGGTTTATTCGCTAATCTCGCAGAGCATGTCCCAAAGACAGGGAGGCTCCATGGTTCGGATCGGCGATGACAGGGACAGCACCTATAAGTCAGATAATGTGGTGGGACTCACCTTCCGTCGCGAGGAAGAGCTGCCTGTCACGATCTGCCGCCCGATTGTGCCCCCCTCCGTCCTGATTGTGGAGGATAGCGCCTGTGCGGCGGACGCATACAGCTTGCTGTTGCGATCCATCGGGGCGCGAGTGCGATGGGCGGACAGTTTGCGCGCCGCAAACCGGCATCTGCGCAGCTTCGCACCGAATACGGTTTTGGTCGATCCGGGATTGCCCGATGGAAACGGGTTGCGGCTGATCCGGCGGTTGTGGCTGATGGGTGCGTCCCGTCCACGCCTGATTGTCGTATCAGGCGATAACGAGATCGCGCGCGATTCCCTGGCCGCCGGCGCGGATCACTTCTTGGAAAAACCCCTGAGCGCGGCGACTTTCCTGGCTGAAATCCTCACGCGGACGGGGCGGGACGCACCGTCACTTCAGAGCCAGATGCCGATGGCGTCGTCTGCCTTGCTGCGACGTGATCTGCAAGAAGCACGAATTCACATCCTGAAGGCCGTATTGTCAGGGCGCGAGGGGCAGTTGTTGTATCCCCTGCAATTCCTGCGCTCATTGGCGCGGGACGGTGGTCTGACTCCGCTGTCGCTGCTGCTGGACAGATTTCAATCCGGCGTCGATAGCGCACGGGATCTGGCCATGGGACTTGCAGATATGATAGACAGGATGGGCGACGAAAACCTGACCGCAAGGCAAGTTTAGCCGGGTTTTGCCGCCGCGTCAGGGCCACGGATCAGCTCTGTCATCATGGAACAGGGCAATCTGTGCTGGCCTTACGGGCAAAAATGATGTTGAACGCGCGCGATAGTTTCCCGCACCGATAGGATATCCGAATGGACCTTCGCAACATCGCGATCATCGCGCACGTGGACCACGGCAAGACGACGCTCGTCGATGAGCTGCTCAAGCAGTCCGGCTCCTTCCGCGAAAATCAGGCCGTCGCAGAGCGCGCGATGGACAGCAACGATCTGGAACGTGAGCGGGGGATTACCATCCTCGCCAAGGCGACCAGCGTCGAATGGAACGGCATCCGCATCAACATCGTGGACACGCCCGGTCACGCCGATTTCGGTGGTGAGGTGGAGCGTATCCTTTCGATGGTTGACGGCGTCGTGCTGCTGGTTGACGCCGCCGAGGGGCCGATGCCCCAGACGAAATTCGTAACCTCCAAGGCGCTGGCACTGGGCCTGCGCCCCATCGTCGTTCTCAACAAGGTGGACAAACCCGACGCGGAACCCGACCGGGCGCTGGATGAGGTGTTCGACCTGTTCGCGAACCTGGACGCGGATGAACATCAGCTTGATTTCCCCGTGCTCTACGCCTCCGGCCGCAATGGCTGGGCGGACGATACGCTTGAGGGCGATCGCAAGGATCTGGACGCGCTCTACAAGATGGTCGTCAGCCACGTGCCGGCCCCTGCGCAGATCGCGCGTCGGGAGGAGCCGTTCACCATGCTGGCCACCACCCTGGGCGGCGATCCGTTCCTGGGCCGCATCCTGACCGGCCGTGTCGAAAGCGGCACCCTGCGCGCCGGCACCCAGATCAAGGCGTTGAGCCGTGACGGCAAGGAGCTGGAGCGGTTCCGTGCCACCAAGATTCTCGCCTTCCGCGGATTGGGTCAACAGCCCATCGACGTGGCCGAGGCGGGGGATATCGTCTCCATCGCCGGGATGAGTAAATCGACCGTGGCGGATACGCTGTGCGACATGTCGGTGAATGAGGCGATCCCGGCGCAGCCGATCGATCCGCCGACCATCACCGTTACCTTTGGCATCAACGATAGTCCGCTGGCGGGTCAGGACGGTGACAAGGTGCAGTCACGCGTGATCCGCGATCGCCTGATGAAGGAAGCCGAATCAAACGTCGCGATCAAGGTGACCGACACTCCCGGAGGGGAGGCGTTCGAGGTGGCCGGTCGTGGCGAACTTCAGATGGGTGTCCTGATCGAGAACATGCGCCGCGAGGGCTTCGAACTCTCCGTTTCTCGCCCTCAGGTTCTGTTCCGTGAGGAAGACGGCAAGCGCATGGAGCCGATCGAGGAAGTCACCGTCGATGTGGACGAGGAATATTCCGGCGTCGTCGTCGAAAAGCTGAGCCAGCGAAAGGGCGAGTTGCAGGAAATGCGCACCGCCGGCGGTGGCAAGACGCGGATCGTGGCAACTGTGCCTTCGCGGGGTCTGATCGGCTATCATGGTGAGTTTCTGACCGATACCCGGGGCACAGGTGTTCTGAACCGCGTGTTCCATTCATGGGCCGAGTACAAGGGCGCGATCCAGGGGCGGCGTCAGGGGGTTCTGATCTCGATGGAGACGGGCACCAGCGTTCCTTACGCGATTTTCAACCTGGAGGATCGCGGCAAGTTCTTCATCGGCGCGGGTGAGAAGGTCTATCAGGGCATGATCCTGGGGGAGCATAGCCGTGACAACGATCTGGAAGTGAACCCCCTCAAGGGCAAGAAACTCAGCAACGTGCGCGCCTCCGGCAAGGACGATGCCGTCGTTCTGACCACGCCGCTGCGGATGAGCCTGGAGGAGGCCATCGCCTATATCGACAATGACGAACTGGTCGAAGTCACCCCCGGTTCCATCCGCCTGCGCAAGCGGTATCTGGACCCGAACGAGCGCAAACGCCAGTCGCGCGCGGCGGGGTGAACCCCTCTCACATCGTAATGAAACGGGCCTGCCATACGCGGGCCCGTTTCATTTTTGACCCTTAGGGTCCACGTTATCCGAAACCGGAAGTTCGCTGAGGTACCTCCGTCCCTCACGGTTACTCGCGGCAAAATTGCATATGGTGGCTAAAATAGGTAGGCGGCGCCAATATTCGCATTTTGCAATAAACTTCTGGTTGTGTGCAAAATGCAATGCAAAATGCAAAGCACCCTGTATGCGATTGTGGCAAGAACATGTTGCAGCCTTAGGATGCAGGTTAGCGTTCACCATACTGAAAATTTTTTCCGTTCCCGTCCCGCACCTCATCTGCCTCATTTCGCCTCAATTCAAAGCTGGCACAGTTCTTGCATATATACCTGAGAGTTTAGGGGCCAGAGCAAGTGGAGCGTGGTATGAAGCATCCTGTAGATGTGCATGTAGGCAAACGTATTCGTCACCGTCGTTGGATGGTGGGAATGACCCAGCAGCAACTTGGCGATCTGGTGGGAATCAAGTTTCAGCAAATCCAGAAATACGAAACCGGAATGAATCGGGTCAGTGCCTCGCGTCTGTGGGACATCGCCCACGCCATGAAAGTGTCGATCGGCTTTTTCTTCGAGGGTCTGGATGCTGACGTGCGCGATGCGGCGATGGCCGATATCGACGCGCCGAAGGAAAAGGGCGATCTGATGGTGGATCGTGAGGCGCAGGAGCTGGTGCGCTCGTATTACTCCATCCCCGAGGAGCAACGCCGCCGCCTGTTCGACCTTGCGCGGGTGTTGAGCGACGTCGCGTGAGCAACGCAGCGTCGCGCCAGTCGGCTTGACCCATGGGGAGCGATATGGAATCTCCGGGCGGTGCCGGGCCGGCACGGCCCCCTGCGGGAGATATCCATGACCGACAGCACCACCCGGACGCTCGATCCTGAACTGGAGGCGGAGCTGAGAGAGGTCGCTCACGCATTGGCAGATGCGGCACGCAGCGCGATCCTTCCCTATTTCAGGAACCGCGATCTGTGTGCCGACAACAAGCAGCCCGCTGGCTTTGATCCCGTGACGGATGCGGATCGGGCGGCGGAGCGGGCAATGCGTAGGGTGCTGTCGGACTTGCGCCCCGAAGACGGGATCGAAGGCGAGGAGGAAGGAACCACACCTTCGAAAAGCGGCCTGACCTGGGTGCTGGATCCGATCGACGGGACGCGGGCCTTTCTGGCCGGGGCGGCGACCTGGGGCGTCCTGATTGCGGTCAATGCCGGCGGTCCGCCGCTGTTCGGCATCGTGGATCAGCCCTACATGGACGAGCGCTTCGTCGGCGGTTTCGGCCGGGCGGAGCTGCATCGTGGCGGGTTTGTCGGGCCGCTGAGCACCCGTGCCGCACGCGGTCTGGATGAGGCGATCCTGCTGACGACCTTTCCCGAAATCGGCCACCCGGATGAGCGTGCCGCCTTTGACCGGGTGCGCGATAAGGTGCGGCTGACGCGCTATGGTCTGGATTGCTACGGTTATGCCCTGCTGGCCTTGGGCGGGGTCGATCTGGTGATCGAGGCTGGGCTGAATTCCTATGACATTCAGGGACCGATGGCCGTGGTTGCCGCTGCGGGCGGGATTGTCACCGACTGGCAGGGCGGCCCCGTGCATCGCGGCGGGCAAGTCATCGCCGCCGCGAACGCCGAGGTTCATGCCGCAGCGATGCGGTTGCTGCGCGGTTAGAGGGTCGCTTCCACATTGGCGATGTGACGGGAGATTGCATCCCAGAAGGGATCGCGCAGTTCGGGACGCTCCATCCACAATTCATGCTTTGCCCCCTCGACATTGACGAAGGTCGCGCGGCGCATCCGCTCCAACTGACTGACCACGGCGGAATAGCTGACAACCGTGTCGCCGGTGCCGCATCCGGCGAGGATCGGCAGATCCGGCAGGTCGGTGTCGAACAGGGCGTCCATCTCATCGAACGCAGCGGCGAGCCAGCCGACGGAGGGGGGGCCCAGAGCCAGATCTGGAATTTCCTCGATCAGCATTTGCATCCGGCGATATTGCTCGGGATCGGTGGTCAGCGGGTTGCCCTTGTAACCGCGCAGGGCGACATGTGCCGCCCCGCGCGCACCGGGGGCGAAATTCTCACCCTGACCGAATATGCGCAGGGTGCGCAGGACGAACGGCGCGAAGAATCCCTGTAGTGCAGGCAGATGCAAACCCCACATCGGGGCGGAAAAACTGGCGGAGGCTGCGGGAAGCCCCTCGATCAGCGCCCGCAATCCGATCGCGCCGCCCATGGAATGCGCGAACATGTGCAGAGGACGGGGCATATCGGCGACTGCCGACAGCAAGCTGGCGACATCATGCTGGTATTCCCAGAAATGTTTGACGTGACCCAGCTCAGTCGTGTCGTTGATCCGGGTGGACAGGCCCTGACCGCGCCAGTCGATACAGGCCACGCTGAAGCCCATTCCGATTAGATGCGCAATCACCTGTGCGTATTTTTCGATATATTCCGTGCGGCCGGGCAGAATCAGCGCGGTGCCGCGAGTGCCCCCTGACCATGTGGCGATACGCACCCGTATCCCGTCGCTGGTCCGGTGAAAGGTCGCGGTGCCCCCCGCAGGGGCACCGGACAGATCCGAATGCAGGGGGGCAGGCTCAGCCAAGGACCGAACCCAGCTTCATGGCGAGGCCCATATCGCCCTCGATCTTGAGCTTGCCACCCATGAAGGCGGAGGTCGGGTTCAGTTCGCCTGACAGGATGTCCTGAAAGGTGTCGGCATCCGCGATCAGGGTGCAGTCGGCATCGGAATCGTCTTCCTTGACGCCGCTTTCGTCGATGCGCACCGCGCCTTCGTCCTCGATCACGAACTTGATCGAACCGTCGTCGAACCCGTCGCCGATTTTCTCACGCAGGGCGGTGACGGCCATGTCCACGATTGTACTCATGTCGTTATCCTTGATCTGGCGCGAGGCAGGCCTCGCAATTGAAAATATCGGTGTTACCTTAACGTTCATGAGACAGGTATCAATCGCTCTGACAAGCCTTGCCGTGGCGTTATCACTGGCCCTGCCGGGGATGGCGCAGGACCGGACCCTGTCGGATCTGATGGGGCAACTGGCGCAGCCCGACGCCCGTGACGTGCCGGGCATTCAGGCCGAAATTCAGCGACGCTGGTCGCGATCGGGATCCCCGGCGGTGGATTTCCTGCTGAAACGGGGCGAGGACGCGCTGGCGCAAAACGACCTGTTGCGCGCGGTCGAGCATTTCAGTGCCGCGATAGATCACGCACCTGATTTTGCGGAGGCGTGGAACGGGCGGGCGACGGCCTATTTCCTGCAAGGCGAATATGGGTTGAGCGTCGCGGACATTCGCGTGACATTGGCCCTGAACCCGCAGCATTACGGGGCGATGACCGGCCTGGGCCTGATATTGGAAGAGATCGGAGACTACCCTCGGGCACTGGCCGCATTTCGCATGGCCGATGCGCTGAACCCGCACCAGCCTGCGGTGACTGACGCGTTGGACCGCCTGGGCCGCATGCTCAGCGCCGACGCCTGACCCTTTCTAAGACCGGACCTTCATGACTCGCGACCGCACCGTTACGGCTGTACTCGGCCCCACGAACACCGGCAAGACGCACTACGCCATCGAGCGTATGCTTGGCCATCGCAACGGCATCATGGGCTTTCCTCTGCGCCTGCTGGCGCGTGAGGTTTATGACCGCATCGTCGCAGTGCGCGGCCCATCGGTCGTGGCGCTGCTGACGGGGGAGGAGCGGATCGTACCGCCGCGCGCGACCTACTGGATCTGCACCGTTGAGGCGATGCCGCCGATGGCGCTGGACTTTCTGGCCGTGGATGAGATCCAGCTATGCGCCGACCCCGACCGCGGCTACGTCTTTACCGACCGGCTGCTGAACGCGCGTGGATTGCATGAGACGTTGTTTCTGGGCGCGGACACGATGCGGTCGCGGATTTCCAACCTGATCCCCGAGGCGCGGTTCATCCGGCGTGAGCGGTTGTCGAAACTGACATATACCGGCGGCAAGAAGACCAGCCGCATGCCCGCACGCTCCGCCATCGTGGGGTTCTCGGTCGATGGCGTCTATGCGATGGCGGAATTGCTGCGACGGCAAAAGGGTGGCGCGGCGGTAGTGATGGGCGCGCTCAGCCCCCGGACGCGAAATGCGCAGGTCGAGCTGTACCAGAACGGCGATGTGGATCATCTGGTGGCGACCGATGCCATCGGGATGGGGCTGAACCTCGACATCAATCACGTCGCCTTCGCGGGAACGGCCAAGTTCGACGGCCGGCGTTTTCGGCATCTGATGCCCAACGAGTTGGCGCAGATCGCGGGCCGGGCAGGGCGCTATACCAATGACGGCACCTTCGGCACGACCGGTGAGGCGGAGCCGCTGGACCCCGACATGGCCGAGGCGATCGAGGAACACCGCTTCGCCCCCATCAAGAAACTGCAATGGCGCAACTCTCGGCTGGAATTCGGCACGGTGGAGGCGCTGCTGCGCTCGCTTGAGGTGCCGCCCGAGCATCCAGACCTGCAGCGCGCGCGTGAGGCGGACGATCTGCTGGCGCTGCGCACGCTGTGGGCCTTGCCCGAGATGCACGACAAGGTGCGTCAGGGCCCCGAGGTGCGCATGTTGTGGGATGTCTGCCAGGTGCCGGATTTTCGCAAGGTCGCGGCGGCGGAACATGCCAGCCTGCTCAGCCGGATCCACGGGTTCCTGCTGGACGGGGGCACGATTCCCGACGATTGGCTGGCGCACAGGGTCAAACGCATCGACAAGGTGCACGGTGACATCGACGCGATCAGCAAAAGACTGGCTTTCGTGCGCACATGGACCTATGTGGCGCAACGCAAGGGATGGTTGAGTGATCCCGAGCATTGGCGTGGGGAAACCCGTGCGGTAGAAGACAGATTGTCGGATGCGCTGCACGCGGCCCTGACACAACGATTCGTCGATCGGCGCACATCCGTGCTCATGCGCCGGTTGAAACAGAAGGAGGGCCTCGTGGCCGACGTGAACGACAAAGGTGAAGTGTCAGTGGAGGGCCAGTTCGTAGGCCGTCTTTCGGGCTTCCGCTTCCAGCTAGATCCCACCGCCACCGCCGAGGAGGCGAAGACGTTGCGATCCGCAGCTCTGGCGGCGTTGCAGCCGCAATACAACCTGTCCTCCGACAAGTTCTATAACGCGCCCGACAAGGAAATCGATGTCACCGAACAGGGCGGCCTGATGTGGGGCGAACATGCCGTCGGCAAGGTGTGCAAGGGGGCGGACGTATTGTCGCCCCAGATCGAGGTCTTCGTCGATGACGAGGCAGGACCCGACGTGGCCGAAAAGGTCAAACGTCGTCTTGGCCACTGGCTGGACCGCAAGATCGCGGCGCTGTTCGAACCGCTGATCGCATTGCGCGACGATGAGGCGATGACTGGTCTGGCGAAGGGCATCGCGTTCCGCATTGTTGAGAATATGGGCGTGCTGCCGCGCGGTGAAGTTGCACAGGACGTCAAGTCGCTGGAGCAGGACGCACGCGGTATGCTGCGCAAGCACGGCGTGCGCTTCGGTCAGTTCACCCTGTTCCAGCCGTTGCTGCTCAAACCTGCGCCGACCCGGCTGCGACTTGTGTTGTGGAGCCTGGCGCAAGGGCTCGATGAATTCCCCGAGGCACCGCCCCCCGGTCTGGTCACTGTGCCTGCCGTCAAGGATGCTCCGCACGGTTACTACCCGATGGCCGGATACCGTCTGGCCGGTGAGCGGGCGATCCGCATCGACATGCTGGAGCGTTTGGCCGACATGATCCGTGGTCAGGACACGCGCGGCGGGTTCGAGGCGAACCCGGACATGCTGTCGATCACCGGTCTGACGCTGGATCAGTTCGCCGATCTGATGAGCGGTCTGGGATACAAGGCGGAGAAGGGTGAGCGGGCAAAGGTCAAGCCGGCTGCCGCAGCTGTCGCGCCGAAAACTGACGAAGCGACCACCGCAGAATCTACCTCTACCGAATCCGCTTCTGCCGAGCCGACCCCCGCTGAGCCGACCCCTGCCGAACCCGTGGCAGATGATAAGCCCGCCGACGCGCTGGATATCACGGCCGAGGTCGTGGCTGAGCCTGCGACGGAATCAGCGGAGCAGGTCGCGGATGCGATCCCGCCGGACGCGGCCCCGGCCTCCGCCGAAATTGCCGAGGAAACTCCCACGCCAGAAGCCGAGGCCAATACAACGGCGGAGGCCAAGCCCGAGGAGCAGGAGGTGTTTTACACCTTCACCTGGGCCCCGAAAGCGCGCGGCAACCGCAATTCCGGTCCCCGCCGCGATGCGTCTGACGCAGGCGGTGAAAAATCCGGCGGTCGTCCGCAGGGCAAGGGTGGCAAGGGCCGTGGGCGTAAGCCCGACGGCAAGGGCGGCAAACCGGGCGAAAAGGGGCGCGGCAACAAGCCTCAGACCCACAGCGCCCGCCCACAGCGCAGCGAGAAGCCTATTGATCCCGACAATCCCTTTGCGGCGCTGATGGCCCTGAAGGACAAGAAGTGATCCGCTGATGCGGCCTGTTACCGTCCTCTATACCGGGGGCACCATCGGCATGAGGCCGGGGCCGGATGGCCTCGGCCCGGATGCCGCGTTCGAGGGGGCCTTTCGCGCGGCCGTGACGGCGCGCGATTTCCACTGGCTCGAAACACCGCATTTGCTGGATTCCAGCGCGATGGGACCGCAGGATTGGCAGACGATCGCTGACCTTTCGCGTGACATTTCAGGTGGGCTGGTGATCCTGCACGGCACCGATACGATGGCCTACACGGCAGCGGCTCTGTCGTTCCTGCTGCACGATCTGCGCGCACCGGTGGTGCTGACCGGCGCTCAGATTCCGATGCAATCCGAGGGTAGCGACGCGATTGCGAACGCGGAACTGGCTTTGGATGTGGCCGTGCGAAGCCCCCGAGCCGAGGTGATGATTGCCTTCGGTGGAGCCTTGCTGCGCGGCAATCGTGCGATCAAATGTCATGCACAGAACCCTGAGGCCTTCTGTTCGCCGAACTTCCCGGCGCTGAACGGGGCCGAGCCTGTGCAGTTCGCGCATCCGTTCACCGGACGTCAGATCTCACCTGTCGGCGTTCTAAAGCTCTATCCCGGTATCGGGGCCGAGGCTCTGGGCGGCTTCGCTCATCTGCCCGGTCTGGTGGTGGAGGCCTTCGGCTCCGGCAATATGCCGGGGGAGGGGACGTCGTTTCATGTGGCGCTGATGCTCGCGCGCAGGCGTGGACAGGAAATCGTCGTCGTCACGCAGACCGGCGGCGGTCAGGTCGCCGCGCGTACCTATGCGGCGGGTGCGAGTGTGGCGCAGCTGGGCCTGATCCCCGGTGGCGATCTGACCACGCCTGCCGCCGTTGCGAAGCTGGGCTGGTTGCTGGCACAAGGGATGCGCGGGAATGATCTGGCCGATGCCATGGCGCGGCCCGTCGCAGGGGAAATGTCGTGATGGGAGAGACGTTGCGTATCGACAAGTGGCTGTGGCAGGCCCGTTTTTTCAAGACACGGACCCTCGCCGCCAAGGTGGTGCAGACCTCGGGGTGTCGGGTGAACGGAACACGGGTGTCCAAGCCGGCTTCCCCCGTTCGGGTGGGCGATGTCGTGACCTTCGCCAAGGACGAGCATATCCGCAGGATACAGGTGGATGTGCTGGGTGAGCGGCGCGGACCCGCACCTGAGGCGCAAACGCTTTATACCGATCTGGATCCGCCCCAACCGCGCGAACTTTCCGCAGCGCCCGAACGGGTGGGCGGGCGTCCGACCAAGCGGGACCGACGCGCGACCGATGCGCTTTTGTCCCACGACCCGGACAGTTGAGCCGGCGAGACCTTGCACCATCGCGGAACGGGGGCTAAATCGGGCCGAACGACGCTTGAAATCCCGCTGCCTCGAGGACAATCCGACAATGACCTATGTCGTCACCGACAACTGCATCGCCTGCAAGTATACCGATTGCGTGGAGGTCTGCCCCGTTGATTGTTTCTACGAGGGTGAGAACATGCTGGTAATCCATCCTGATGAATGCATCGATTGCGGCGTGTGCGAACCGGAATGCCCCGCCGACGCGATCCGCCCGGATACCGAGCCGGATATGGAAAACTGGGTCGAATTCAATCGAAAGTACTCCGAGGCGTGGCCCGTCATCATTACCAAGAAGGACCAGTTGCCCGAAGCAGAGGAACTGGACGGCACGCCCAACAAGCTGGAAACCCACTTCTCCGAAGCACCGGGGGAGGGGGGCTGAGCGATTCGCTGCTCGGCCCCGTCATAGGGTCTTGTGCGGTTTGAATCGTTATCGTAACGTCAATTTTCAACTTTAGGTTGCATGATGCGCGCTTTTTAAGGGTGCGACGCAGCATCGGCATTGTCGAGGCGTGCGTGCAAATTGAAATTGCACGTCACGTGTGCTATATAATCTTCATATATGTGGTGAGCGTTCGATCCCGTCGGGGGCGAGGGCGGCGCAGTTTCGATCAGGATGTCGTGAGCCGAGTGTACGGAGGCAATTGCCGTGCTCTGGGTTTTTGATCGCCTTTTGTGGACCCACACTCAATGCAAGGGATACAAATATGACCAAGGCGAAGACGGGCTACGAATTTCGACCCAACGATTTCATCGTATATCCGGCGCATGGCGTCGGGCGCATTACCGCTGTAGAAGAGCAGGAAATCGCAGGCATTTCAATGGAGCTGTTTGTCATTTCCTTCGAAAAGGACAAGATGACATTGCGCGTCCCGACAGCGAAGGCGACTTCGGTGGGAATGCGGTCGCTGTCCTCGCCCGATATCGTCGAAAAGGCGCTGGATACGCTCAAGGGTCGCGCCCGAGTCAAAAAGGCGATGTGGTCGCGGCGTGCGCAGGAATATGAGCAGAAGATCAACTCCGGCGACCTGATTTCCATCGCGGAAGTCGTGCGCGACCTGCACCGCAACGATGACCAGCGTGAGCAATCCTATTCCGAGCGTCAGCTGTACGAGGCGGCGCTGGAACGTCTGACACGCGAAGTCGCGGCTGTGGACGGTGTCGAGGAAGCCTCCGCCCAGTCCAAGATCGACGCGGTGCTGGAGGCACGGGCCGCAGCGGCCTGAGGTCTCACCGCTCCACGATGAATAGAAATGGCTGAGGCCGTCCGCATCGGGCGGCCTCGTTCGTATCGTCATCCGATCTGGAAGATCAGGAAAACACCACGCTCAATCCCAGCAGACAGCCGATTTCGGCCAGTTGCTGCACGCCGCCCAGAACGTCACCGGTCTGCCCCCCTATCTTTCGCAGGGCCAGTATGATGAGGGGCAGGGGCAGAAGCACGATTGCGATCAGGCTGGCCGGGGCGATAAGCAGAACTGCGATCAATGTCAGTCCGGTGCCGATCGCGACAGTTACCCCCCTCGGCTGACCGGTGGAGGCGGACAGGCCTTCGCTTCGGGCGAGAGGCATCCATGCCATCACCGTCAGCATCACCGCGCGCGAGGTCGCCCCACTCAACACCATCGCCACGAGCAGCCCCGCCCCATCGAACAGGGCGAGGCTTTGCCAGCGCAAGCCAAGTGCCAGAACAAGCGCCACCACGCCAAAGGCGCCGACGCGGCTATCCTTCATGATTTCCAATGCATGGGACTTGTCGCGACCGCCGCCCAGACCATCGGCGCAATCGGCCAGCCCGTCCTCATGCAACGCGCCGGTCATCAGCACCAGAACGGCCAGCGCAAGGCCTGCGGACAGTGTCGGGGACAAGCCGGTCCACATCGCAGCCCATCCCACCGCGCCCGCCACGGCGCCAAGAATCGCGCCGACCAGGGGCCACGCCCACCCGGCCCGCGCGCCCCGCAGACCCGCGCGGGCATGATCGACCGGGACCGGCAGGCGTGTCAGCAGGCTGAAGGCGACGGGAATGTCATGCACTTCGATCATGGGTGATGTTTCGTTCATGGCGGTCCTGACGGGGCGTAGGGGGTTACGTGGGCGTAGCCGCGCCGTTATGCCTTGCCTGACACTGCCAGCCAAGGATATTGCCGATGACCGCGACCCTCCCCGATATTTCCGCCCGGATCGCACAACGTCCTGACGTCGATATGGTTGCACGCACCGCAGCGCGGGCGCGAAACGAGATGTTGACCAAGCCGCCGGGCGCACTGGGGCGGCTGGAGGATCTGGCAATCTGGTATGCCGGATGGCGCGGCCACGCGGCGCCGCGTGTCCTGGCCCCTCAGGTCATCGTCTTTGCCGGCAATCATGGAATCACGGGGCAGGGGGTTTCCGCTTTTCCGGCCGAGGTTACGGCGCAGATGGTCGCGAATTTTCAGCAAGGCGGCGCTGCGATCAACCAGTTGGCAAGGGATGCGGCGGCGCGAATGGATGTTCACGCGCTGGAACTCGACCGTCCCACGGAGGACTTCACCCAAGGCCCGGCCATGAGCGCACAGGACTGCACCGCCGCCTTCGATACCGGGTGGAACGCCGTGGACGTCACCACGGATCTGTTGGTTGTGGGTGAGATGGGGATCGGCAACACCACCTCCGCCGCGGCGATTGCGGCGGCGCTGCTGGGCGGATCCGGCGCGGATTGGGTTGGGCGTGGCACGGGGGTGGACGATGACGGGCTGGCGCGAAAGGCCGAGGTTGTCGATCGTGGCCTTGCCGCAAATCCGTCGCGCGATCCGCTGGCGGTGCTCGCAGCACTGGGCGGGCGGGAAATCGCGGCTATGGCGGGGGCCATCGCACGGGCCCGCAGCTTGCGCATTCCCGTCGTGCTGGACGGTTTTATCTGTTCCACCGCCGCACTGGTGCTGCACAGGGTCGATTCCGACGCGGTGGCGCATTGCTTGGCCGGGCATCTGTCGGCGGAGGGGGCGCATGCACGTCTGCTGAACGCGATGGGTCTGGAGCCGCTGCTGGATCTGGGGTTGCGATTGGGCGAGGGGTCCGGTGCCGCTCTTGCCATTCACATCGTTCGTGCTGCGCTGGCCTGCCATTCGGGCATGGCCACCTTTGATGAGGCGGGGGTCGCAGACGGCTAGCATGTGGGCTAGAACATCGTGCCGAATGCCTTTCGCGCCAACAGTGCCGCATCCAGCGCGCGGGCATAGGTGCGGGGCGCGCGCAAGGGCTGCGGTGCGCTCAGCGGCAGGGCGCAGGAACCCGTCCCGGTCAGCAGTTGCGCCAGCCCCATGCCGAACGCCGTCCCCGGCGCTATGCCACGTCCGTTATAGCCAAATGGGGCGAAAACGTCTCGATCCAGTTGCACGATCCTGGGCAGCTTATCCGGGGTGGTTCCGATCGTGCCGTGCCAGGCGCTCTGCCATTCAACGGGGCCGAGATCGGGCAGCAGGCGCGCAAGAGTCCGGCTCGCCCAACGTTCGCTAAGCCGCGCGGTCGTCACGATCCGCCCCATGGAGCCGAGGATGATCCGCCCCGCCTGATCGCGCCGCAGGGAGATCATGATCGTGCCGCAGTTCCAGATGCCTTCGCCAGCGGGCAGGATATGCGCGGCGCGGTCCCCCAGTGGCTGGGTCGCAAGCTGGAAATAGTCGATCCGGCTTTGACAGCGATCGAGACGGGGCCACAGGTCGCCGGTCTGTGCATTGGTCGCGATCACGATGCGTCGGGCGCCCAGACTGCCCTGCGCGGTATGCAGATGCCAGCCGCCGTCGGGATCGCGCGTGATCGCCCGCACCCGACTGTGGTCGGAGATCATCGCCCCCGCGCTGAGCGCCGCCCGCGCCAGCCCCCGCGCATAGCTCAGCGGCTGCACCGTTCCTGCCCGCCCATCGAACAGACCGCCGATGAAGGTGGCGCTTCCCGTGCGTTCCGCCGTTTGCTGGGCATCCAGAAATGTCACCGGCGCGCCGAGCTCCTGCCACATTTCCGCTCGCTCGCGCAGGTCGGCGCATTGCCGGGGCGTTTGCGCGACGTGGATCGTTCCCGCGCGCGTCGCCTCGCACTGTATTTGATGGCGTTCTATCAGATCGAACACGAGACGCGGCGCGTGGCCCAGTTCCTCAACCAACCTGCCGCCGATCTGCGCACCCAGGCGGGCCCGGATTTTCTGCGGCGGCAGCCATAGCCCGGCATTGACCAGCCCGACATTGCGACCCGAGGCACCCGCGCCGATGGCTGATGCCTCCAGCAAATGCACGTCGCATCCTGCCTCCGCCAGATGCAGCGCCGTGGACAGACCGGTAAATCCACCGCCGATTACCGCCACGTCGGTGGTGACGTCGCCCATCAGCGGAGTGCTGTCCACATGCTCGGCGCAGGTGTCGCGCCACAGGCCCGGTGGTTCGATCATCTCATCCCCATCAAATTCGCCGCGAACCGATGACAAATCCTGACCGATAGGCTTTTGTGCGTCCAGAGGTGAGGGCGGGAAATGAGCGATATCGATCTGATCATATTTGATTGCGACGGCGTGCTGATCGACAGCGAAGGGTTGAGCGCGCGTGTGCTGATCCGGGTTCTGGCCGATCTGGGGGTTGATGTGGACATGGATTATTTCTGCGCGAATTTCGTCGGGCGCAGTTTTCCGACCGTGGCCCGTGATATCCGCGAGAACTGGCATGTCGCGCTGCCTGAGGGGTTCGAGCAAAGTTATCGTGATGAACTGCTGGATGTGTTCGAGCGCGAACTGCAACCGACACCCGGACTGGTCGGAATGTTGGACAGCTTGCAGACCTCCTGTTGCATCGCCACCAGCAGCAGCCCGGAGCGGGTTTCGCACTCGCTTCGCATCGCGAAGCTGAGCGGGCGGTTCGGGGCGGATATCTTTACCGCCTCCGAGGTCAGGTACGGCAAGCCGGCGCCGGATCTGTTCCTGCATGCCGCCGGCCGGATGGGGGTCGATCCCGCACGCTGTCTGGTCATCGAGGACAGCATTCCGGGGGTTGCAGCGGCTCTGGCAGCACAGATGCGCGTCTTGCGTTATACCGGAGGGGAGCATCTGAAGGGGCGGATTTTGAAGCATCCCCACACTGTGACGACCTTTGACAACTGGTCCGACCTGCGCTTACTGGCGCCTCAACTCACAATTGGAGGCTATGCGCATGGTGGTCAGGGATGATAGCGGCAAACTGGACGATGCCGCCCGGGCTGGCTGGTTGTACTATGTCGCAGGCAATACTCAGGATGAGATTGCACGAAAGCTTGGCGTATCGCGCCAGTCGGCGCAGCGGCTCGTTTCAACAGCGGTAAGCGAAAAACTGGTGAAGGTCCGGCTGGACCATCCCATCGCCCGCTGCATGGAATTGAGCCGCGCGCTGACCACGCGGTTCGGGTTGCGTTTCGCCGAAATCGTCCCCAGCGACCCGGATGCACCGGGCCTGATTACCGGCGTCGCGATTGCCGGCGCGGTTGAGATGGAGCGTCACCTGAAGGCCAAGGAACCCAAGATCCTGGCGCTGGGAACCGGTCGTACCCTGCGGGCCTGTCTGGAACATCTGCCAGCGATGAGCTGTCCGCATCACCGCATCGTCTCGCGCCTCGGCAACATGATGTCGGACGGGTCCGCGACCCCTTACAATGTCGTCGTTCGGCTGGCGGAACGGGTGGATGCGCGCCATTACCCCATGCCCTTGCCCGTGCTGGCCCGCAGTGTGGAGGAGCGGAAGATCCTGCACTCGCAGGAGCCGGTCCACAATACGCTGGAACTGTGCAAGCAGGCTGACGTGACTTTCGTGGGTGTCGGTCAGATCGACATGGACGCCCCGCTGGTCGTGGATGGTTTCATGACACGGCAGGAGGTCGCCGCCCTGTCCGCTGCCGATGTCGTGGGGGAGATTACAAGCTGGGTGTTCAACCGCGAGGGCCATGTGGTGACCGGCGGTTTCAATGATCGCGTCGCCTCGGCTCCGTTGAACAAGAACCCCGAGGAACTGGTCGTCGGTATCGCGAATGGGCCTGCAAAAGTGTCCGCAATCGCGGCGGCGCTGCGCGGAAACCTGATCAACGCGTTAATCACGGATGAGAGCACGGCCGAAGCGATTCTGATTGAATCGTAATTTACCCTTTTAATTTCAATGATTTGCGCTCTGGACTCCCCCTCCCGTGAAGGCGTATTGACTCGAATCACTTCTTTTGTGAGTATTTGCCCACTGTATAAGCATTTGCCCGGCAAGGGCATTGGGAGGAATGATGAATACGACATTGCGCGCCCTTTTGGGCGCTACGGCCCTGTGCACGGTTGCAAGTGTAGCATCCGCACAAACCCTGACCATCGCGACGGTCAACAACGGCGACATGGTTCGGATGCAGGGTCTGGCAAGTGAATTCGAAGCTCAAAACCCCGGCATCGAGCTGGAGTGGGTGACCCTCGAAGAGAACGTTCTGCGTCAGCGCGTCACCACCGACATCGCGACCAATGGCGGTCAGTACGACGTCATGACCATCGGCACCTATGAGGTTCCGATCTGGGGTAAGCAGGGTTGGTTGCTGTCGCTCAACGATCTGCCTGAGGAGTGGGACGCCGATGACCTGCTGCCGGCCATCCGCGACGGTCTGACGGTCGATGGTGAACTGTACGCCGCGCCCTTCTACGGTGAATCCTCGATGGTCATGTACCGCAAGGACCTGATGGAAGAAGCCGGTCTGGAAATGCCCGACGCGCCGACCTGGGACTTCATTCGTGAAGCTGCCGCGGCCATGACCGATCGTGAGAACGAGATCTACGGCATCTGCCTGCGCGGCAAGGCCGGCTGGGGTGAGAACATGGCGTTCCTCACGGCCATGAACAACTCGTTCGGCGGCAAGTGGTTCGACGAAGAGTGGAACGCGCAGTTCGACAGCGAAGCATGGGCCAACACCCTGAACTTCTACATCGACATGATGAACGAATCCGGCCCTCCCGGTGCGTCGAACAATGGCTTCAACGAAAACCTGACCCTGTTCCAAACGGGCAAGTGCGGCATGTGGATCGACGCGACCGTTGCGGCATCCTTCGTGTCCAATCCCGACGACTCGCAGGTTGCCGATCAGGTCGGCTACGCGCTGGCACCCGATAACGGCCTGGGCCGTCGCGGAAACTGGCTGTGGGCGTGGTCCCTGGCAATCCCCGCAGGCACCGACTCGCCTGAGGCAGCCAAGGCGTTCGTGCAGTGGGCGACCTCCAAGGAGTACACCGCTCTCGTGGCCGAAAACGAAGGATGGGCGAACGTTCCTCCGGGCACGCGCACCTCGCTCTACGAGAACGAGAACTATGCAGACATTCCGTTTGCACAGATGACGCTGGACAGCATCAACTCTGCTGATCCCACCAACCCGAGCGTGGATCCGGTCCCCTATACCGGCGTTCAGTTCGTCGCCATTCCTGAATTCCAGGGCATCGCGACTGCGGTCGGCCAGCAATTTTCCGCCGCGCTTGCCGGCCAAACCAGCGTTGAGGACGCCCTTGCCAACGCGCAGGAGCTGACCACCAACGAAATGGAAGACGCAGGCTACTGAGCCTTCGATTCCACCGCGCGGAGCGGGCGATCTCCCGACCGCTCCGCGCATTCCTGCTTGAACCGCTGCAAGGTCGTCGGATGGGGGACGGGCCAATGGTCCCTCATCCGGCAGACTAGGAGTCTATGTCATGTCGACCCAGCATTCCCGCACGGCTGCCCGTTTCATGATCGCGCCCGCAACAGTCCTGTTGCTGGGGTGGATGTTGATACCGCTGTGTATGACGCTCTACTATTCGTTCCGACGTTACCGGCTGCTGACGCCGGACCGGACGGGTTGGGTAGGATTCCGTAACTACGAGAACTTCCTGACAAATCCCGCCTTCATGGACGCGCTGGTCAACACGCTGGTCCTGGTGCTGGGGGTGCTGATCATCACCGTCGTTCTGGGGGTTCTGCTGGCGGTCCTGCTGGACCAGCCGATGTTTGGACAAGGCATCGTGCGTATCCTGGTCATCGCACCATTCTTCGTGATGCCGACGGTTTCCGCGCTGGTGTGGAAGAACATGTTCATGAACCCGGTCAACGGCCTGTTTGCCTACGCGGCGAAGGCGGTGGGACTGCAACCCTACGATTTCCTGTCGCAGGCACCGCTCGCCTCGATCATCGGGATCGTCAGCTGGCAATGGCTGCCCTTCGCGACGCTGATTCTGCTGACCGCGATCCAGTCGCTGGATTCCGAGCAAATGGAAGCGGCCGAGATGGATGGCGCCAGTCCGCTCAGCCGTTTCTGGTTCATCACGCTGCCGCATTTGAGCCGCGCAATCACGGTCGTCATTCTGATCCAGACGATTTTCCTGCTGTCGATCTTCGCCGAAATCCTCGTGACCACGAATGGCGGTCCGGGCACGGCGAGCACAAACCTGACCTACCTCGTCTATGCGGAAAGTCTGCTGAACTATGACGTGGGCGAAGGTTCCGCCGGTGGTGTTGTCGCCATCATCCTTGCCAACATCGTTGCGATCTTCCTGATGCGGATGATCGGCAAGAATCTGGACGCTTGATATGGCACGCGCAGTAACTCAAAAACGCAAACTGATCGCCACGCTGGCGGCCTGGACCATCGGGATGGCGATCTTCTTTCCGATCTTCTGGACCATCCTGACCAGCTTCAAAACCGAAGCGGAGGCGATCTCCGATCCGCCCTCGCTGTTCTGGTTCGACTGGACGCTGGAGAATTACGGCGTCGTGAACGAGCGCTCCAACTATCCGCTGCACTTCATGAACTCGGTCATCATCTCCGTCGGGTCCACGGTTCTGGGTCTGATCATCGCGGTGCCTGCCGCGTGGTCGATGGCCTTCGTTCCGGGAAAGCGGACCAAAGATGTCCTGATGTGGATGCTGTCCACGAAGATGTTGCCGCCGGTCGGCGTGCTGATCCCGATCTATCTGATCAGCCGCAACCTGGGGGTTCTGGACAGCCGGGTGGCGCTGGTGGTGGTGCTGACGCTGATCAACCTGCCGATCATCGTCTGGATGCTCTACACCTACTTCAAGGAAATCCCCGGTGAGATCCTCGAAGCGGCCCGAATGGATGGCGCGACGCTCAAGTCCGAAATCCTCTACGTGCTGACGCCGATGGCGGTGCCGGGGATCGCATCCACCGTGCTGCTCAACATCATCCTGGCCTGGAACGAGGCATTCTGGACGCTGAACCTGACGGCCGCGAAGGCGGCACCGTTGACAGCCTTCATCGCCAGCTATTCCAGCCCGGAGGGTCTGTTCTACGCCAAACTCTCCGCCGCATCGACAATGGCCATCGCGCCGATCCTGATCATGGGTTGGTTCTCTCAGAAACAGCTCGTCCGGGGCCTCACATTCGGAGCCGTAAAGTAATGGGCAATATCACTCTCAACCAGATCACCAAGAAGTTCGGTGAAGTCGAAGTCATCCCACCGCTGGATCTTCAGATCACCGATGGCGAGTTCGTGGTCTTCGTCGGCCCGTCGGGTTGCGGCAAGTCCACGCTGATGCGCCTGATCGCGGGGTTGGAGGACGTCACCTCCGGCAACATCCAGATCGACGGACGCGACGCGACCGAGACACCCCCGGCCAAGCGTGGCCTGGCCATGGTGTTCCAGTCCTACGCCCTGTACCCGCATATGAGCGTGCGCAAGAACATCGCGTTCCCCCTGCGCATGGCCGGGATGAGCAAGGAGGAGCAGGACGCCAAGGTCGAGGCCGCCGCCAGCGTCCTCAACCTGTCGGCCTATCTGGACCGCCGCCCCGGTCAGTTGTCCGGCGGTCAGCGCCAGCGGGTCGCCATCGGCCGCGCCATCGTGCGTGAGCCTGCGGCCTTCCTGTTCGATGAGCCTTTGTCCAACCTCGACGCCGCCCTGCGTGTCGGAATGCGGATGGAGATCAGCGAGCTGCACAAGAAGCTGGCCACCACGATGATCTACGTGACCCACGATCAGGTTGAGGCCATGACCATGGCGGACAAGATCGTCGTGTTGCAGGCAGGCGTCATCGAGCAGGTCGGCGGACCGCTGGAACTCTACCACCGGCCGCGCAACACCTTTGTCGCGGGCTTCATCGGATCGCCCAAGATGAACCTGATCGAAGGGCCCGAGGCTGCCAAGCACAACGCCACCACGATCGGCATCCGGCCCGAGCATATCGGCGTCTCGACCGAGAGCGGCACCTGGAAGGGCCGTGTCGGCGTGTCCGAGCATCTCGGCTCCGATACCTTCCTGCACATTCACGACACGGGTCTGTGCGACCTGATGACCGTGCGTGTCAGTGGTGAGATGAACGTGCACCACGGGGACACGATCTACATGACACCTGAGGCGGACAAACTGCACCGTTTCGGGCCGGACGGGCTGCGTCTGGACTGATGCGTGATACTGGGGCGTCGCGCATGTGACTCCCCGCTTATCGCTTCCATTGCACAAATGAACGCCCTGACAGATTACGTCCATGGCGCAAACCGGATCATTCCATGTCTCAGAAACTTTCCCTGTCCGCGCTGCCCTCATTCCAGGACGATGTGACGATTCCCTCCTATTCGCGCGACGATCTCAGCGCGGGCATCGTGCATATCGGCATCGGCAACTTTCATCGGGCGCACATGGCGGTCTATCTCGACAAGCTGTTCTCGACCGGGGCGGGGCATGACTGGGCCATCGTCGGGGCGGGTATCAAATCGTTCGATGCGGACAGGCGCAAGATATTGAAATCGCAGGACTGGCTGACCACCGTGGTGGAGCTGGCCCCCGGCAACCTGACCGCGCGCGTCACCGGGGCGATGATCGATTTCTGCGAGATCGACATGGCCGCAATCGTGGCGCGCATCACGGATCCGGCGATCCGCATCGTATCGCTGACCATCACCGAGGGGGGCTATTTCGTCGACGCGACGACCGGCGGCTTCGACCTGGGCGCGCCGGCCATTCAGGCCGACATCGCCAAGCCCGACAGCCCCGAAACCGTGTTCGGCCTGCTGATCGCAGGATTGAAGGCGCGCCGGGCGCAGGGGGCCGCCCCGTTCACCATCCTGTCATGCGATAACCTGCCTGAGAATGGCCACATCACTCGTCAGACCGTGCTGGGTCTGGCCCGGGCGATGGACGCCGATCTGGCCGACTGGATCGCGCAGAACGTCGCATTTCCCAATTCCATGGTCGATTGCATCACGCCCGGAACCTCCGCCCGCGAACGCGCGCTGGTTTCCGAGACGTTCGGTATTGAGGATGACGCCCCCGTCGCGTGTGAGCCGTTCCGACAGTGGGTGATGGAGGACAACTTCCCCCAGGGCCGCCCCCAGTTGGAAACGGTCGGCGTCGAATTCGTCGCTGACGTGGCCCCGTTCGAGACGATGAAACTGCGCATCCTCAATGCCGGTCACGCGGCGCTGGCCTATCCCTCGGCTCTACTGGGGCATGTCTACGTGCACGATGCGATGGCGGATCCGCTGATCCGCGACTGGCTGGTTGCCTTGATGCGGTCCGAGGTGATCCCCGTTCTGGAGCCTATCCCCGGTGTCAGCTTCGAGGGGTATCTGGCGACCTGTGTGCAGCGATTCTCGAACCCGCTGATCGGTGACACCATAGCTCGGCTGTGTCAGGACGGATCGAACCGTCAGCCGAAATTCGTGCTGCCCACGATTGCGAATGCATTGGGCAAGGGCTTGCCTGTCGATGGTCTGGCGATGGAGCTGGCATTGTGGTGCCGGTACTGCGCGCAGACTGCAAACGCCGATTTCGGCTTCACTCTGGACGATCCGCGCGCCGAGCAGTTGCTGGCAGCCGCCAGCAAGGTGGAGAGCGACCCGTCTGCCTTCCTAGCCATCCACGATGTGTTTGGTGAGATGGGACGGAATGAGACGTTGCGGCTGGCATTCGCAAACGCAGTCAAGACACTCGTCGAGAAAGGCCCTGCCGATACCCTGCGCGATTTTGCGGCGGCGCGGTTGGCCTGATCAACCGGGGCGGCGCAACCGCCCCGGCCTGACCTTTAGAAACCGGTCTGACCTTCCAGAAAAGGGTCTGGCCTTCTAGAAACAATCCAGCAGCAGTGCCCTGGTGTTTTCGGCCGTCATCTTCACCGGATTGCCGCCGACGCTGGGGTCGATCAATGCCGATGCGACCAGCGCGTCGATATCCGGGTTCGCAACGCCCAGATCGGTCAGGGTCGCGGGGATTCCCAGCGCAGCGTTCAGATCCCCGACGAAGGCGTAGAACCCCCCATATCCGCCCGCGATGCCCAGATAGGCCGCCGCCAGTGCCAGCCGATCCTCGATCGCGGCACGGTTGAAGCGCAGCACCGGCTGCATGACGACGGCGTTCGTGGTGCCGTGATGTGTGTGATGCACCGCGCCGATAGGGTGGGACAGGGCGTGGATCGCGCCCAGCCCCTTCTGAAACGCGGTGGCCCCCATCGCGGCGGCGGACATCATGTGGGCGCGCGCCTCGATATCCGTGCCGTCGGCGAAGACCTTGGGCAGGTTCTCCTTGACCAGCCGCATTCCTTCCAGCGCGATGCCCTGGCTCATGGGGTGATAGTGGGGCGAGCAGAACGCCTCCAGACAATGGGCGAAGGCGTCCATGCCGGTGCCCGCCGTGATCATCGGCGGCATCCCGACCGTCAGTTCCGGGTCGCAGATCACGACGGCGGGCAACAGCTTGGGGTGAAAAATGATCTTCTTTTCATGCGTTTGCGAGTTGGTGATGACACTGGCACGCCCGACCTCGGATCCGGTTCCGGCGGTGGTGGGCACGGCCACGATGGGCGCAATCGCATCCGCGTCGGCGCGAGTCCACCAGTCGTCGATATCCTCGAAATCCCATAGCGGGCGCGACTGCCCGGCCATGAAGGCCACGACCTTGCCCAGATCGAGACCGGAGCCGCCACCGAACGCAACGACGCCGTCATGTCCACCCTCACGGTAGGCCTTCACACCGGCCTCGGCGTTGACCTCGGTCGGGTTCGGATCGACATCCGCAAACATGGCGCGGCCCAGGCCCGCCGCCTCCAACAGGTCCAGCGTTTGCGTGGTGATCGGCAGATTGGCGAGGCCCTTGTCGGTGACGAGCAGTGGTTTCGTGATACCCGCCGCCGTGCACGCCTCGGCGATTTCGGCAATGCGGCCCGCGCCGAAGCGGATCGCGGTGGGGTAGGACCAGTTTGCTGTGACGTTCATGCCTCAGGCCTTCTTGAAGTGGTAGGATTTCGGACGGGTCAGGTTCTGGTAGCCGATGACGGACAATCCGCCCCCGCGCCCGGTGTTCTTGCAACCCGTCCAGCACAGTGCCGGGTCCAGGTAATCTGCCCGGTTCATATAGACGGTTCCGGTCTCGATCCGGTCCGCGATGGACATGGCGCGCGCCTCATCCTGCGTCCAAAGCGAGGCCGTCAGACCATATTCGCTGTCGTTCATCAGGGCGATTGCCTCGGCATCGTCCGCGACCTTCATGATGCCCACGACGGGGCCGAAGCTTTCCTCACGCATCACGCGCATGGAATGATCCACATCGACGAGGATTTGCGGCATCAGATAGGCGCCGCCATCCTTGGGAAACAGGGCAGGATCGATCAGGGTTTTCGCGCCTGCGGCCACGGCCTCCACCGTTTGAGCGCGGATCATGTCGGCAAAGCGGGGTTGTGCCATCGGGCCCATCGTCGTGTCGGGGTCGAGGGGATCGCCCAGTTTGTAGCCCTCGACGATCTTCACGGCTTTCTCGACAAAGGCGTCGAACAGGCTTTCGACCACGTAAATCCGCTCGATCCCGCAGCAGCATTGACCGGAGTTGAACATCGCCCCGTCGATCAGTGTATCGACGGCGGCGTCCAGATCGGCATCCTCCATCACGTAGCCCGGATCCTTGCCGCCCAGCTCCAGCCCCAGTCCGGTGAAGGTTCCCGCCGCCGCACGCTCGATCGCGCGGCCGCCCTCGACCGAGCCGGTGAAGTTGACGAAATCGAACGCCCCGCCGCCGATCAGTTCCGAGGTCGTGGCATGGTCGAGGAAGACGTTCTGGAACACATCCTCGGGGACGCCGGCCTTATGGAACGCCTTGGCCAGACGCTCCCCTACCAAGGGGGTCTGCGAGGCGTGTTTCAGGACCACCGTGTTGCCCGCGATCAGGGCCGGGGCGATGGTGTTGATCGCGGTCATGTAAGGATAATTCCATGGTGCGACGACCAGCACGACGCCGTGGGGCACCCGCTTGATCAAGCGGTGAAATTCGCCGGAATCTTCGACCTCGATATCGGCCAGAGCCTCGGCGGCGATGTCGCTCATATGATCGGCGCGTTGAGCGAAGCCGCCGAACTCCCCGCCGAAGCGCACGGGCCGGCCCATCTGGCGGGCCAGTTCGGGCACGATCTCATCGTTCATCGTGCCGACGATCTGCGTCGCGGCGCGGACCAGAGAGACGCGTTCGTCCAGCGGGCGGGCGGCCCAGCCGGGTTGCGCATCGCGCGCACGGGCAGCGGCCTTGGCCGCATCCTCGGACGTTAGCGGCTCCCGCTCGACCAGGGTCGTACCGTCGATGGGTGAAATACAGGTAATCATGTTCAGGCCCTCTCAAAGCCGCGCGCGATTTCCCAATCGGTTACGACGCGGTCAAATTCTTCCTGCTCCCACGTGGCGGAGCGTAGATAATGTTCGATAACCTCGTCGCCCAAGGCCTCTCTCAGGAAAGTCGAGGCGCGCAGGGTTTCGGTGGCGGCCCGCAGGGTTTGCGGAATGTCGGCGGCCTCCGCATCCTTGTACGCGTCGCCGGAGGAGGGGGGCGGCAGGTCCAGCTTTTCCTCGATCCCCCGAATGCCTGCGGCCAGCATCACGGCCTGCGCCAGATAGGGGTTCATGTCCGAGCCGCCGATGCGGCATTCGACGCGCACGCCCCCGGTTCCGGCCCCGCACAGGCGAAAACCGGCGGTGCGGTTGTCGATGGACCAGACTGTTTTTGTCGGCGCGAATGTCCCCTTGGCGAAACGTTTGTAGCTGTTGACGTAAGGGGCGAGGAAATAAGTGTAATCCGGTGCGTAGGCGATCAGCCCGGCCATGTAGTGCCGCATCAGATCGGACATGCCGAGGTCCGCATCGGGCTCGTGGAACGCGGAGGTGCCGTCGCGCCACAGCGATTGGTGCACATGGCTGGAGGAGCCGACCTTGCCCGCGTCCCATTTCGGCAGGAACGTCACCGCGTGCCCCTTGGACCACGCGATTTCCTTGATCGCGTGCTTTGCGATGGTGTGGTGGTCGGCGCAGTCGAGTGCGGCCGCATAGCGGATGTTCAACTCCTCCTGACCGGCCTCCGCCTCACCCTTGCTGCCCTCCACGGGGATCCCGGCGGCGTAGAGGTGGTTGCGGATCGGGCGCATGATGCCCTCTTCCTTGGTGGTCTGAAGGATATGGTAATCCTCGTTATAGGCGCTGATCGGTTCCAGGTCGCGGAATCCGCCGCGCGCGATCTCCTCGAAGCTCTTGGCGAACAGGAAGAATTCCAGCTCCGTGGCCATCACTGCGTTCAGGCCCATCGCGTCGAGTTTGGCAATCTGTGCCTTGAGGATCGCGCGGGGGGAATGGGCAACCGGGGCATGGGTGTCGTGGTGCAGGATGTCGCACAGCACCATCGCGGTCCCCTCCAGCCAGGGAACGGGGCGCAGCGTGTCGAGGTCGGGCTGCATGATGTAATCGCCATAGCCCGAGGCCCAGTTGGTCGCGGCAAAGCCGTCGGGCGTCGCCATTTCCAGATCGGTGGCCAACAGGTAATTGCAGCAATGCGTTTCGCTATAGGCGCTATCCACGAATGTCTGCGCGTGGAACCGCTTGCCCATCAGACGGCCCTGCATGTCCACCAGACAGGCCAGAACCGTGTCGATGGAGCCATCGGCGACCTGCGCCTTGAGCGCATCGAATGTCAGGGGGGTAGGCATGTGGGTACACTCTGTTGTGAAAGGGTCTAACCGGGAAAATCCCATGCGGTCTCAAAGCCATCGAAGCGGTCGGTGGCCTCGGCCAGAACGCTTTCGATATCGGTAATGTCATAGAGGTCGGGCACCATATGCACGCGCAGGACGCAATCGAAATCGTCACCGGCCGCAATCACCGTGGCGCGCAGGGCGCGCGATTGCGCCCGTGCGTTGAGGTAATCCGCAGCCTGCTGCGCCTGTTCGCGGGTTGGAAATGCGGCGGCGAACTCGATCTCACGCGGTTGCGAAAGGTCCAGTTCCTTGGCCAGCTTTCGCAGGATTTTGGCGTTTTCGCGTTTCAGTTCGGCGTGGTCGGACATGCGGTGCTCCGGCAGTAGAGGGGCGACCCCGATGGGCCGCCCCGCACTTTATCAGGTGTAGCGGTAGGGTCGACCGGCCTTCACCATATCGGCGTTGTACTGCTTGATGATATCCACCACGCGGCGCTTCACATCGCTCTCGGCGGCGATCTCCTCCCAGAACTCCTGCGCCGCATCCTCGACCGTCTGCCATTCCTCATCGGGGATCGTGGTCAGTTCCAGCTTGGGACCGTTGACGCGCAGGGCGGCCTCACCCCCCCAATACCACCACTGTCGGTAGTAATGCGACTGGTCGCAGCAGACGCGGAACAGGGTTTGCAGATCCTCGGGCAGCTCGTTCCAACGCTCCATATTGGCGAAGAACGATCCGGCCCACGCACCGGAGATGTTGTTGGTCAGGAAGTAGTTGGTCACGTCCGCCCAGCCGACGGTGTAATCCTCGGTGATGCCGGACCACGCGATGCCGTCCAGCTCTCCGGTTTGCATCGCGACCTCGATATCCTCCCACGGCAGGGACACGGGGATCACGCCGAACTGCGACATGAAGCGGCCTGCGGTCGGGAAGGTGAAGATGCGCTTGCCCTCCAGATCGGCGAGGGACCGGATCGGGTCCTTCGTCGCGAAATGGCACGGATCCCAAGCCCCGGCGGAGATGTGCTTGACGCCAAGGGCCGAATATTCCTCGTCCCAGATCTCGTTCAGACCGTACTGGTTGAACAGCACCGGCACGTCGAGCGAGTAGCGTGACGCGAAGGGGAAGTAGCCGCCGAACACGGTGACGTCGGTGGGGGAGGCCATCGAGTCGTCATCCGATTGCACGGCGTCGATGGTGCCGCGCTGCATCGCCTGAAACAACTCGCCCGTGGGGACCAGCTGATCGGCATAGAACAGCTCGATCTGCATCCGGTCGCCTGCGATCTTGTTGAACGCCTCGACCGCGGGGGTGATCACGTGTTCGGCCAGCGCGGCACCTGCATAGGTCTGCATCCGCCAGCGGATCGTGCCCTGTGCAAGGGCAGGGGTGGCAAGGGCGGCAGCCGCGACCGGGGCGGCGGCGGCTCCTTGGATAAACTTGCGTCTGGACGTCATCATATCTCTCCTTGGTTGAGGGTTCGGCAGGCTGCACCTGCTCTTTGTTTAGTTTCCGTAGATGATCTGCGGCAGCCACGTGGCGATGCCGGGAAAGGCCATGACCAGTATCAGCGCGCCGATCATCACCAGCACGAACGGCGTGATTGAGCTATAGATGTCGCGCAACGTAATCTCGGGCGGGGCCATCGCCCGCATCAGGAACAGGTTATAGCCGAAGGGCGGTGTCATATACGCAATCTGCGTCGTGATGGTGTAGAGGATCCCGTACCAGATCAGGTCGAAGCCAAGCGCCCCCACCAGCGGCACGTAGAGCGGGGCGACGATGACCAGCATGGCGGTATCGTCCAGAAAGGTGCCCATCAGGATAAAGCTGAGCTGCATCAGGATCAGGATCACCCAGGGGTTCAGGCCGAGCTTTTCGGTGAACAGGCTTTCAATCGCCTTCACCGCGCCCAGCCCGTCGAACACCGCGCCGAAGGCAAGTGCCGCGAGGATGATCCACATGAACATGCAGGTGATGCCCAGCGTGTTGCGCACCGAATTCTCGAACACCTCGCGGTTCATCCTGCCCTTGAGCACGGCGGCGGCAAAGGCGGCAATCGCCCCGATGGCGGAGCTTTCGACCAGCGAGGTCCAGCCGTTGACAAAGGGCACCATCATCACGGCAAAGATTACCAGCGGCAGCAGACCCGCACGCAGCAGGCGCAGCTTTTCGGCGCGGGGAATGTCACGTTCCTCCGGCGGCAGGACCGGGCCGAGAACGGGGTTCATCCGGCAGCGGATCACGATATAGGCGATGAACATCGCGGCCATCATCAGGCCGGGCACCACGCCTGCCAGCCACAACTGCCCGACAGGTTGCCGCGCGATCATCGCATACAGCACCAGCACCACGGACGGGGGCACCAGTATGCCCAGCGACGATCCCGCCTGCACCACGCCCGTCACCATCCGCTTGTCATAGCCCCGCTTGAGCAATTCGGGCAGCGCGATGGTCGATCCGATGGCCATGCCGGCCACGCTCAACCCGTTCATGGCGGAGATCAGCACCATCAGCCCGATCGTTCCGATGGCCAGGCCGCCGCGCAGGCCGCCCATCCAGACATGGAACATCTTGTACAGATCGTCCGCGATCTTCGATTCCGACAGGACATATCCCATGAAGATGAACATCGGTAGCGTCAGCAGCGGATACCATTTCATCAGCTTCATCGCGGCGGCGAAGCCCAGGTCGTATCCGCCCCGGTCCCCCCACAGCAGCAGCGCCGCGACCACGGCGACGAAGCCGATGGCCCCGAACACCCGTTGCCCCGTCAGCAGCATCAGCATCATCGTCGCGAACATCAATGTCGCGATCATTTCATAGGGCATCAGATCGCCTCACCACGCAGCCGAAGCACGTCTTTGAATAGTTCGGAAAGGCATTGCAGCAGCATCAGGAATATGCCGACGATCATGACCACCTTGATCGGCCACATCACGGGCCGCCATGCGGTGGGGGAGCGTTCCAGCCGCCCGACCTCCTGCGATCCCGTCACCAGACCACCGAAGAATTCCAGCGGGTTGCTGCCCCAAAAGCCCAGTGAATAGGCGGTGGAGGCCAACGCCCCCCACAGCAGAACACCGAGGTAGAAGATCAGGAACAGCACCGTGAACAGGTCCACCCATGCTTTCTTGCGCAGGGACCATTCGCCATAGAGCAAATCCATCCGCACGTTCGATCCCAGCTGGATCGAGTATGGGCCGCCCAGGATGTAGTATCCGACCATCACGAACTGCGCCATTTCCAGCGTCCACAGCGATGGCAGGAAGAACGTCTTGGAAATCGAGGACCACAGCAAGATGCCCATCAGCACGAAGATGCCGTACATCACCACGCGACCGGTGTAATAGTTCACCCCGTCCACGGCCCCGATGAAGCGACGCAGCACCCTCATGCCGCCACCTTCAGCGCGGACAGTGCCGCCGTCAGCCAAGGTTTCAGGATCCCCGCGATGCGGGCCTGTCCCTGGGCGTCAGCGATCAGGTCGTTGCGGATTTCCAGCATGACATTGGGGTGCCCCCAGCGGATCGCATGTTCCAGCAAGGTGTGGGTGACGCCGTCCTCGGGTCCATAGGGCGCGTTACGCTCGACCTGCAAATCGGTGAAGCGCGCAGCCTCTGCCAGCATAGCGTCGGCAAGCCGGGTGTCCGCATCGTGCAGAACGCCGATTTCGACATGCCGTTCCTTGCCGTTATAGACCGGGGTGAAACTGTGGATCGTGACGATCACGGGCGCGGGCCGTGCGGCGACCTGTGCCGCCAGAGCATCGCGAAAGGGCGTGTAATATCGTGTCACTCGCTCGGACCGGGCTGCCGCGCTCAGATCAGCGTTGCCTGCTATATGGGTGCGTTCGCTGCGCACGGGGATTGCATCCGGTGCCTCGGGCGGACGATTGGCGTCATAGACCAGCCGACTGATGCGACTGGCGATCAGGCGGGCATCCAGCGCTTGTGACAGCAGGTTTGCCGTCGCCATCGCGCCGGGATCCCAGGCGACATGGCTGATCGCCTCCTGCGGCGTCAGTCCCAGCCCGTTCAGATCATCCGGAATGGCGTGAGAGGCATGTTCGCACACCAGCAGCACCGGCGATTCACCGTCAGGGTTCACGATTTGAACGACCTGATCCGACATGGTTGGTTCACCTCACTTGCCCATCTGACCGGGACAAGGCTCTTGCGCGCGGGGCCTCATGTCAACACAATATTGTAATGGATCGCACATCGTCGTTCGCCCTGTAACGAAAAGCGTCAGAATGGAGGCACCCTTGCCCGAAGCGGAAATGACCATAGCCGAGCGCATTCAGGCCCAGCTCGACACGCTGACCCGCGCGGAACGGCAGTTGGCGCATTCGATTCTGGAAAACTATCCGGCCTCGGGCCTCGGCCCGCTTTCGGCGCTGGCCCGCGATGCGCAGGTTTCAGCGCCGACCGTGGCGCGCATGGTGCAAAAGCTGGGGTTTCGGAACTATCCCGATTTTCAGGCGGAGCTGCGCGAGGAGCTGAAGGCGAAGGTCAAGAACCCCATCGCAAAGCACGACACATGGGCGGAGGGGGCGCCCTCGGGCCACGTCCTCAACCGCTTCACCGAGGCGGTGATCGACAATATCCGGCTGACGCTCGCCCAGATCGAGCCTGCGACCTTCGATGCGGCCTGCGCCCTGATCGCGGATACCGAACGCCCGCTGTTCATCGTGGGGGGCAGGGTGACGCATACCATTGCCGAATACCTGTTCCTGCACTTGCAGGTGGTGCGGCCCCGGATCACACATATCCAATCGACCTCGAACGCCTGGCCGCACCACCTGCTGGATGCAAAGCAGGGCGATGTCTTCGTGATTTTCGACATGCGGCGATATGAGAACAACACGCTGAAGCTGGCTGAGATGGCGCGTGCCAAGGGTGCGACGATCATTCTGATCACTGATCAGTGGCGGTCCCCGATCCACAGTGTCGCGGATATCTGCTTTTCCAATCGCATCGTTGTTCCCTCGGCATGGGATTCGATGGCGACGACCCTGCTGCTGGTGGAAACCATGATCGCCGCCGTGCAGGACGTGAACTGGGGGGAGGCCCGAACCCGGATGGAGGCGTTGGAGGATATCTTCGATCAGACCAGACTCTACCGGAAGTTCACCTGAACGCGCCCTACAGGATCATCAGGCGAATGCCGTAGGCGACGATCCCCAACGCTGTGATCGACAGCACCCAGATCGCCACGAACCACAGCAGCCGTTGCCACCACGAAGAGGTTCGTTCCGCCATCAGTGATACCCGGTCCCCTCGTCAACCTTGCCGCGAAACACCCAGTAGGCATAGGCGGTGTAGATCAGGATGACAGGCAACAGGATCACGGCGCCGACCAGCATGAATATCTGGCTCTTTGCGGGGGCGGCGGCCTCGTAGATCGTGATTTCGGTCGGCACGATATAGGGAAACATCGAGATGCCAAGCCCGACAAAGCACAGCACGAACAGCATCAGCGCCAGCACGAAGGGACGGTATTCGTGGCGATGGATCGTCAGGGAACGGAACATCAGCGCTGCAATCGCCAGAACCGCCGCGGCAACCCCGCCAGCCAGCGCGATGCGCCAATCCGCGAACCAGCGATTATAGTATCCGTCCTGCAAGAAGGGCGTCCACAGGCTGACGATACCGATGAAGGCCAGCGTGACAGCACCCAGCGGCCATGCGCGGGCTCGCATACGCTCCTGCAACGGACCGCCGGTCTTCATCACCAGCCAGGTCGCGCCCAGCAGCATGTAGCCGACCATCACCGCCACCCCCACGGTCAGCGAAAACGGCGTCAGCCAATCCCACCAGCCGCCGGAATAGGCGCGTGCGGCCTTGTCGATCTGGATGCCTTGCAACAGTCCGCCCAGGGTGATGCCCTGGGATAATGCGGCGATGCCCGAACCCGCGATGAACGCGATGTCCCACGCCCAGCGGCCCCGTTCCGTCCGCCAGCGAAACTCGAAGGCGACCCCGCGAAAGATCAGCGCTAGCAGCATCGCTATGATCGGCGCGTAGAGCGCGGGCAGGATCAGCGCGTAGGCCAGCGGAAATGCCGCCAACAGGCCGCCGCCGCCCAGTACCAGCCAGGTCTCGTTTCCGTCCCAGACCGGGGCGACGGAGTTCATCATCACATCCCGGTCGCCGCGCTTTCGCTCCAACGCGAACAGCATTCCCAGGCCTAGGTCGAATCCGTCCAGAATGACGTAGATCAGCACTGCCAGCGCGATCAGAAAGGCCCAGATGGTGGTCAGGTCGAGTGTGAAACCTTCGACTGGCATGGTCATGCTCCCGTTTCTGTCGTGTCGGGGCGGCGGGTCGCCTCTTCGGGTGCGGGGGTGGTTCCGGCGGTGCGGATCGGCCCCTTGACGGAATCCGCCAGCCTCGGCTCCTTCGAGCTGGGCTGACGGCCCATCAGACGCAGGATATAGAACGTGCCCGCGCCGAAGACGGAAAAGTAGATCACGATGAATGCGACCAGCGATGCGCCCACGGCAGGTGCTGCCAGTGGCGCGGCGCTGTCGGCCGTACGCAATAGTCCGTAAACAGTATAGGGCTGACGCCCGACCTCGGTCGTGATCCAACCGGCCAGAACCGCGATCAGGCCGGAGGGCGCCATGATCAGGGCCGCACGGTGCAGCCATGTCGCATCGTACAATTGCCTGCGCATCCGCGCCAGCAGCGACCACAGGCCGATCCCCAGCATAGCAAAGCCGAGCGCGACCATGACCCGGAACGACCAGAAAACGATTGCCACAGGCGGCTGTTCGTCGTCCGGGATCGTATCCAGACCGTCCATCGGAGCATTCAGATCATGCCGCAGGATCAGCGAGGATACCTTGGGAATGCCGATCGCATAGTCCAGGGTCTGCGTCTCATCATTTGGCAGGCCGAACAGGTATAGCGGTGCGCCTTCGGGGTGGCTTTCGTAGTGCCCCTCCATCGCCATCACCTTGATCGGCTGATGCTCCAGCGTGTTCAAGCCGTGCAGATCACCTAAGAAAATCTGCACAGGGGCCACGATCGCCGCCATCCACATCGCCATCGAGAACATCGTGCGCGTGGCGGGCGTGGGCGTTTCGCCCCGCCGACGGTGGCGCAGCAAGTGAAACGCGCCGACACCGCCGACGATGAATGCCGTGGTCAGGTAAGCCGCCGTAACGGTGTGCACCAAGCGATAGGGGAACGACGGGTTGAATATGATTTGCCAGAAATCCACCGGCATGAACTGCCCGGTAATGGCGTCGATCTCGAACCCGGTGGGGGTCTGCATCCAGCTGTTGACGCTGAGGATCCAGAAAGCGGAGAAGAACGTCCCGAAGGCCACGGCGGCGCAGGCGATCATGTGCAGCGTGTCGCCGACGCGGCTGCGTCCGAACAGCATGATGCCGAGGAACCCCGCCTCAAGGAAGAACGCCGACAGCACTTCATAGGCCATGGGCGCCCCGATCACCGGCCCCGCCTTGTCCGAGAAGACGGACCAGTTGGTGCCGAACTGATAGGACATGACAATGCCCGATACGACACCCATGGCAAAGGCCAGCGCGAAAATCTTGACCCAGTACCGGAACAGATCGAGGTATCTGCCATCCCGCGTCCACAGCCATAATCCATTGAGCACGGCGAGGTAACTGGCCAGCCCGATGGTGAAGGCGGGGAACAGGAAGTGGAACGACACGGTAAAGGCGAACTGGATCCGCGCCAGAAGGATTGCATCGAATGAACCGAGCATGGACAACCTCGTTATCTGTCGGTACGAAACTAAGCCTGCGCCCCTGCCAAGGCAATCGCGTGCGTCCGGCCCTATTGTCGCAGTGCAGCATCAGCGTGCGTCACGCTAGCGGGTCGGAATGGAGCGTTATGGCTCAGATAATCTCATCCTCATCGAACAGCGGATCGTCCGTCATCTGATCCGTATGTCCATCCATCAGCGCCTCCGCGCGGGCCACGGATGTCACGCGGGCCAGGTGAAAGACCGCGTCGCCCTCGTTCACCACGGGCATCACGGCCCGGCCGATCACGATGCCGCTGAACGGGGCGGGGATCTCGATCTCCTTGTTGCCGAAGGGATCTGCGACGACGGCCATCAGATCGCCCTCACTGACCACGTCGCCCTCACCCTTGAACGACCGCAAGAGCCCCCCCGCCGGGGCGCGGAGCCATTTGCTGGAATTGCAGTAATACGAGGCGGATTTCGGTTTCGCGATGCCCTTGGCCGGAACCATGTCGATATGGCGCATCACACGCAGGATGCCAGCAACACCCGCGCGCACGGACATCTCATCGAAGCGCAGGCCCTCACCCGCCTCGAACAGCAGCACGTCCTTTCCGACATCCTTCGCCGCGCCGCGCATCGACCCCTCGCGCAGGGGGGATTGCAGGATGACGGGAGCGCCAAAAACCTCCGCCAGTTCGGCGGTGCGGGCATTGTCGGGCGAAATGCGGACCTGCGGCAGGTTGGTGCGGTGGATCGCGGCGGAATGCAAGTCTATGCCCAGATCGCAGCGCAGGACGATCTCGTTCAGAAACAGCGATGCCAGCCGCGAGGCGAGCGACCCTTGCGCGCTGCCCGGAAATGACCGGTTCAGGTCGCGCCGATCCGGCAGATAGCGTGAGTGGTTCAGAAACCCGAAGGCATTGACGATGGGGATCACGATCAGCGTGCCGCGCAACGATTTCAGGTTCGGTGTGCGCAACAACCGTCGCACGATCTCGACCCCGATGACCTCATCCCCGTGCACCCCGGCGCTGACGAACATGGTCGGGCCGTCCTGCTTTCCGTGGATCACATGCACGGACATCGTGACGGGCGTGTGGTCGGACATCACGCTGACCGGCAATTCGATCGTCCTGCGCGTGCCGGGGGCGATGGCGGTGCCGGCAAAATCGTAATCGGCGCGTTTGGGCATGTTGCGAAAGGTCCTCAGCGACGGGTCAGGTTGGCGTGGCGGGTATGCACGGCGATGTTCTGGTTCTTAAGCGCGGAGCGTCCGACGATCATCGGAAATTTCATTCTGGACCGATCTGTCAGCGAGACCGAGATCGGCCATTCGCGCCCGCCCAGATTGACCGTGGTGCGGATCACGATCCGCTCCTGCGGGATGCCGCCGGTGTTCTTGATCCTGCGAATGTCGTAGATCGGCACTTCGATCCGCGTTGCCGGACCGTGGGATTTGAGCCGGAGGCCGAAGCGCACCCAATCCTCGCCATCCTTGCCGAACCGCTCGATATCGTCGGCGTGAAGGGCGCTGGTGCGTGCGCCCGTGTCGATCTTGCAGCGAATATCGGGGATGCCCAGATCGGGCAGGGCGATATGCTCGATCCAGCCGATTACCATTAATTGAGGTTTGGGTTTCTTGGGTTTGGTGGACATTGGCTCATTCGATGTTCTGGAAAGGAAGGGGGCGAAACGGGGTGGTCAGCCCTTGCCCCTGGTCCGGGTTGCGCCGGGCTTGGCGTGCTTTTCCAGATATTCGATGATCGTGCCCGCCACGTCGAGGCCGGTGGCCTTCTCGACCCCCTCCAACCCGGGGGAGGAGTTGACCTCCATCACCACGGCCCCGTGGTTCGAGCGCAGCATGTCCACGCCGCAAACGCTCAAGCCCATCGCCTTGGCCGCGCGCACGGCGGTGGAGCGTTCCTCGGGTGAGATCTTGATGACCTTCGCGGACCCGCCCCGGTGCAGGTTCGAGCGGAATTCACCCTCCGCCCCGGTGCGTTTCATTGCGGCGATCACCTTGCCGCCCACGACGATGGCGCGGATGTCGGTGCCACCGGATTCCTTGATGAATTCCTGTGCGAGGATGTTGACGTTCGCACCGCGAAACGCCTCGATCACCGATTTGGCGGACCGTTCGGTGTCGGCCAGAACCACGCCGATGCCCTGCGTGCCCTCCAGCAGCTTGATGACAACGGGCGCGCCGCCCGCCAGTTTCACGACCTCGCCGGCCTGTTTGGCATCATGCGCGAACGCCGTGACCGGCAGGCCGATGCCGTCCCGCGCCAGCAATTGCATGGACCGCAACTTGTCGCGTGAGCGTCCGATGGCGACACTTTCGTTCAGGGGAAAGACCCCCATCATCTCGAACTGCCGCAGAACGGCAAGGCCGTAGAACGTGATCGACGCACCGATCCGCGGGATCACCGCGTCATAGCCAGTCAGCGACTTGCCGTCATAGTAGATCTCGGGCCGCCGCGATGCGATGTTCATATAGCATTGCAGCGTGTTGATGATGTCGATCTGGTGGCCGCGCTGCTGCGCCGCCTCAACCAGACGCTTGTGCGAGTAGAGATTGGCGTTTCGCGCCATCATTGCGATTTTCATGATTGCGTCCCTTGGGTGAATGGTGAAGGCGGCTTCGGTGACGTCATCGTCCTTGCCCATATGTATGGGGCCGTATGTATGGTCACATAAGGCCGATAGGCGTTTCGACGAGCCTTTGTCCTGAGGCTAGGACAAGGGGGCAGGGGTTATGCCGAACTGTCCGGGATGGGCAATGCGGTGGTGTTCTTGATCTCCTCCATCGACAGGGTGGAGGTGACATTGTAGATCGACACCTCCTGGATCAGCGCCCTGTAAAATACGTCATAGGCGCGGGCGGAGGCGACGCGTACCTTTAGGATGTAGTCGATATCACCGGCCAGTCGATGGGCCTCCATCACTTCAGGACGGTTCTTGACCGCATTCAGGAACCGCTCCAACCAGCCCGCATCGTGTTCACTGGTGCGGATCAGAACGAAGAAACAGGCCTCCAACCCCAGCTTTTCGGGATCGAGCAGGGTGGTCTGACCCCGGATGATTCCGGACTCACGCATCTTGCGGATCCTGTTCCAGACCGGAGTCTTGGACGCGCCTACCCGGCGGGCGATTTCATCGAGGGAACGTGCGGAATCCTCCTGCAATTCGGCAAGGATTTTCCGGTCTGTATCGTCGAGTCGGATGCTCATTCTGTAAATTCCCCCTTTTCCGGTAAAAACGTGTGACTGCCATCCCCGTATCGGATCATCGTTCTTATTTCCAGCGCCATATACCCTGAATCTTGGAATTATGTTCTAAGCTGCCATGTGGAGTCAAAGCCAAGCAGGCCAAGCAGATCACGCAGGAGAGAGCGATGCGCCATTTCCCGATCTTTCTGAATCTCGCCGGACGCAATGTGGTCGTTTCGGGCGCGGGGGAGTGTGCGCTGGCGAAGTTGCGGCTGATCCTCAAAACCGAAGCGAACGTAACCGTCTATGGCACAGATCCGCATCCTAAGCTGCGTGAGCTTGCGACGGACGGTAAGCTGACTCTGATCGAACGCCCAATCGCGGAGGGGGACGCGATTGACGCGGCCTTACTCTACGGTGCGAACGAGGATGCGGTCGAGGATGCGCGCGCCGCCGAGATCGGGCGTCACGCCGGGGCTCTCATCAACATCGTCGATAACCTTCAGGACAGCCAGTTCATCACACCCGCCATAGTGGACCGCGATCCCGTGACCGTCGCCATCGGGACCGAGGGCGCGGCACCCGTGCTGGCCCGGGACATCAAGCGCCGGGTGGAGGAGATGCTGCCCGCCAATCTGGGCACCTTGGCCCGAATCGGACAGGCCTTTCGCCCTGTCGCCGACGCTTTGCCCATGGGCAGCATTCGCCGGGCCTTCTGGTCCGCCTTTTATTTCGACCGTGGTCCCCGCGCGCTGAGCCAAGGGCAGGCTGCGGTGCGTGAGGAACTGGACGACCTGTTGAACGAAACCCTGAACGGGCAGGCCACCGTCGGTCACGTCGCCCTGATCGGTGCGGGTCCGGGTGATCCCGAATTGCTGACCATGAAGGCTCGCCGCCTGCTGCACGAGGCGGATGTCGTCGTCACCGATCGTCTGGTCGGGGCGGGCATACTGGAGCTTGCCCGGCGCGAAGCGGAGATTGTCGAGGTCGGCAAGACCGGCTTCGGTCCGTCGTGGAAGCAGGAAGACATCAACGCCCTGATCGTTGCCAAGGCCGCCGAGGGTCATAAGGTCGCCCGTCTCAAGGGCGGCGACGTGGCGATCTTCGCCCGGTTGGACGAGGAGATCGAGGCGCTCGACGCGCACGGTCTGAGCTGGGAAATCGTTCCGGGCATCACCACCGCCTCTGCCGCGGCTGCATCGCTGGGGCAGAGCCTGACCAAGCGGGGCCGCAACAAGTCCTTCCGCATCGTCACCGGCCACGATGTCGATGGCTTCGCCGAGCAGGACTGGCGCGATCTGGCCCGCGAAGGGGCCACCGCCGCAATCTATATGGGGCGCAAGGCCAGCACCTTCCTGCGGGGACGCCTGTTGATGTACGGCGCGCCCGAGAACACCCCGATCACCGCGATCGAAAATGTCAGTCGCCCCAACCAGCGCGTTCTGCCCAGCACCCTGATCGACCTGCCTGACATGCTGTCGCGTGAGGGCGTGAATGGCCCCGTGATCCTGATGCTGGGCCTGACTCCCCGCGCGGCCGAGGCCGCGATCCCGACCCTGCAATCCCCGCAATTCCAGAAAGTGGAGGCATAAAATGGCCAAGGCCTTCAAACCCCAAATCGTAACCGCGAACGACCTGCTGTTGGGCGACGTGATCTATCTGACCGCCGAGGGCGGCTGGACACGCGACCACGCCAACGCCCAGGTCGCCCAGAACGCGGAGCAGGCTGAGGCGATGCTCGCCACCGCCGCCGCACAACAGCTCAAGATCGTGGGGCCGTATCTGGCCGAAGCCACGCTTGACGCGAACGGCACCCCCGGTCCCGTCCATTTCAGAGAGGCGTTTCGCACCCGCGGCCCCTCCAACTACAGCCACGGCAAGCAAGCCGAAGCCGCAGAGGCCTGATCCATGTACGATTACACCGATTTCGACCGCGAATTCGTCAACACCCGCGTGCAGGAGTTTCGCGGCCAGGTGGCGCGTCGCCTCGACGGCTCGATGACCGAGGATGAGTTCAAGCCGCTGCGCCTGATGAACGGTCTGTACCTGCAATTGCACGCCTACATGCTGCGCGTAGCGATCCCCTATGGCACGCTGAACAGTGGCCAGATGCGCCAGTTGGCGATGATCGCGGACAAGTGGGACAAGGGCTATGGCCACTTCACCACACGCCAGAACATCCAGTACAACTGGCCCAAGCTGATGGACGTGCCCGACATGCTGCAAGCGTTGGCGGATGTGTCGATGCACGCGATACAGACCTCGGGCAACACCATCCGCAACGTTACCGCCGATCATTTCGCAGGGGCCGCCGCGGATGAGATCGAGGATCCACGCCCGACCGCAGAATTGGTGCGTCAATGGTCCACGGATCATCCGGAATTCCAGTTCCTGCCACGCAAGTTCAAGGTGGCCGTGACCGGCTCCTCCAATGATCGCGCCGTGGTCAAGGCACACGATATCGGCCTGCGCATGGTGCGCGACGCGGACGGGGCGCCCGGTTATGAGGTGATCGTGGGCGGCGGTCTGGGCCGCACGCCGATGATCGGCAAGGTGCTGCGCGACTACCTGCCAAAGGCCGACCTGCTGCCCTATCTCGAAGCGGTCATGCAGGTCTATAACCTGCACGGACGCCGCGATAACAAGTACAAGGCGCGCATCAAGATCCTCGTCCACGAAGAGTCTCTTGAAGTCATGCAGTCCCGCGTTGCCGAAGTGTTCGAGCGTATCCGCGACGATTTCGTCGTGCCGCAGGATCTGATCGACCATATCGAAACCGGCTTCCAGCCGCCCGCCTACAAAACCGCCGACATCGCGCCGGTGCTGGACGGCGCGTTGCGCAGCTTCATCGACACCAACACCGTGGCGCACAAGAATCCCGATTACGCCATCGTCACGATCTCGCTCAAGGGGATCGGGGAAACGCCGGGTGATGCGACCTCGGACCAGATGCGCGTGATGGCCAATCTGGCCGAGAAATACGGTCATGATGAGCTGCGCATCAGCCATGAGCAGAACGTCGTCCTGCCGCACGTGCATCGCGGCGACCTGCCGGCCGTGTTCGCGGCGCTGAAGGATGCGGGTCTGGCGACAGCGAATGTCGGCCTCGTCTCTGACATCATCGCGTGCCCCGGCATGGACTATTGCGCGTTGGCGACGGCGCGCTCGATCCCGGTCGCGCAGCAGATTTCCACGGCCTTCGCGGATATCGACGCGCAGCGCGACATCGGTCCGCTCAAGATCAAGATCTCGGGATGCATCAACGCCTGCGGGCATCACCATGTCGGCCATATCGGCATTCTGGGGCTGGATCGGGCAGGGGTCGAAAACTACCAGATCACCCTTGGCGGCGACGGCACCGAGACGGCAACCATCGGCGAAAGGGCCGGACCCGGCTTCGCATATGATGAGATTGTTCCGGCGGTCGAGCGCCTGATCAAGGCCTATCTGGACCTGCGCACGGACCCTGAGGAGACGTTCCTGGAGGCATATCGCCGGGTCGGGATGGGTCCGTTCAAGGTGGCGCTCTACCCCGAAAAGCAGGAGAGGGCGAATGCGGCCTGAACAGGATTTCGCAACCGTAGGCGAACGCGTCGCGGCGCTGAACGACCGCTTCCGGCACCATGCCGCTGGCGCCGTCCTGCGTGAGGCGCTGAACGCCAAGGAGACCGGCCGTGTCGCTCTCGTCTCATCCTTTGGAGCGGAGAGCGTGGTGCTGCTGCATCTTGCCGCCGTGGTAAATCCCGATATCCCGGTGCTGTTTATAGATACCGAGATGCTGTTTCCCGAAACACTGGATTATCAACACGACGTCGCGAAGTCGCTGGGTCTGACAAACGTTCAGATCATTCGCGCCAGCCGCACCCAGCTCGCCGCGCAGGATCCTGACGGCACGCTGCACCAGCGCGATACCGATGCGTGCTGCGCCCTGCGCAAAACCATCCCGCTGGAGGCCGCGCTGACGCCCTATGATGCGTGGATCACGGGGCGTAAGCGGTTCCAGTCCGGCACTCGCGCGGCGTTGGAGTTCTTCGAAGCGGAGGGCGATCAGCGCATCAAGATCAACCCCCTGGCCCATTGGGGCCCGTCGGACGTGCAGGACTATCTGTGGAACAACAAGCTGCCCCGACATCCGCTGGTCGCGCAGGGCTATCCCTCCCTAGGCTGTGCGCCGTGCACCTCGAAGGTAAAGGAAGGTGAAGATCCCCGCGCAGGCCGTTGGCGTGGCGAGGAAAAAGAAGAATGCGGCATCCACTTCATCGACGGAAAGATGGTGCGTGGGCCCATCAAGGAGACAGTAGAATGAGCGTGATCGTGACCGATGCAGGGTTCGGCCCTGACGGCTTCAACGCGGGGTTTGCCGCGCCGGGTGAGCAATCTGGCGGGCAGGGTGTCGATCTGCCGAACGACGCGGATGTGGTGGCGGTTTTCGACACGATCAAGGACGCTCCGCTGATCCGCATTCCTTTCCCGTCCAGCGCGGACGGACGCGGATTTACCATTGCTGCGCGCCTTCGCGATTTGGGATACCGTGGTAAGTTGCGCGCGCAGGGGCATGTTATTGCAGAACAATATAGAAAGGCGCGTGGCGTCGGCTTTGATGAGGTCGAGATTGACGATGCGCTCGCCGCGCGCCAGCCCGCGCCACAGTGGAGCCCGGTTCAAACGCTTCGCTACCAATCGAAATTCCGCCGCTCCGCCTGATCGGTTCTCAAGGACAGACCCATGACGATTCAACAGCCCGTAAACGCCCCCGTGCGCCCTGATGCGCAGATTGTTACCGAAGTAACGCATTGGACCGATAGACTTTTTTCGTTCCGGGTGACGCGACCGGCCTCCTTGCGGTTCCGCTCGGGTGAGTTCGTGATGATCGGACTGCTCAAGGAGGACGGCAAGCCACTTCTGCGCGCCTATTCCATCGCCTCCCCCAGTTGGGATGAGACGCTGGAGTTCTATTCGATCAAGGTGCCGGATGGACCGCTGACCTCGAAACTGCAGAATATTTCCGTTGGGGATCAAGTGATTGTACGGCCCAAGCCGGTCGGGACGCTCGTGACCGACGCGCTGCTGCCGGGCAAGCGATTGTGGCTGCTGGCGACCGGCACGGGCATAGCCCCGTTTGCCTCCCTGATCCGTGACCCTGATATTTACGAGCGTTATGAGCAGGTTATCCTGACGCATACATGTCGTACGGTTGAGGAGCTGACCTATGGCCAGCGTCTGGTGGAGGGTCTGCCCGAGGATCCTCTGGTGGGTGAGCAGGCTATGGACAAGCTGCACTACTTCGCCACCGTTACTCAGGAAAAGTTTGTAAACAAAGGCAGAATTACCGATCTGATGCGCTCTGGCGAATTGTTTGAAGCGCTCGGCACCGGGCCGCTGAACCCGGCAGAAGACCGTGTGATGATCTGCGGATCAATGGGCCTCAACCTCGATGTGAAGACCATTCTGGAGGAGGCGAGCTTCACCGAAGGTTCCAATTCCGCGCCGGCCGATTTCGTGGTCGAGAAGGCCTTTGTCGGCTAGAGCATCCTCGTACTGCGTTCGGACAGTGGTGAAGGGGCGGAGGGAAACCTTCCGCCCCCTTGCGGTCGTGCGAACATCCCAGTCCTACGTTTGCGCTCGGAGCCAGCTATGCCCGCGCTCGCATCCGACCGACCATCTCCCCTGTATCGCGGCTCAACCCATCGGCGCTGGCGATGCGTTCGAGTTGATCGAGGATCAGCTTTTGCCGCCCTTCGTCGTAGCGCCGCCACGTCTCGAACGCGGCTGACATGCGCGCGGCCAGCATCGGGTTGCGCTTGTCCACTTTCAGCAGCCAGTCCGCCAGCCAGACATAACCGGCCCCGTCGGCGCGGTGAAACGCGGCGGTGTTGCTGATCAGCCCGCCAACCAGCGCACGGAACCGGTTCGGCACGGTCCATGTGAAATCTTCGTGGTTCTGGAGTCGCTGCGCCACGTCCAGCGCCTCATGTGCCGGGGCGAGGCTGGTCTGCATGGCGAACCACTTGTCGATGACCAGATCGGTGCCGGACCATTCGGCGTGGAATGCGGCCAGCTCCGCCTCCGCCTGTCCGGCGCGGATCAGGGGTGCCAGTGCGGCGAGGCGGTCCGTCATGTTCGACGCCTGCGCCAGCGCCTCGCGCGCCAGATCGGTTTCGCGGCGGGCGGCGAGCGACAGCAGGCGGTTTGCCAGCGCCCGTTGCCCCGGCGCCTGACCATCGGGCGAATAGTCCCCGGTGGGTCGGATCGCGCGCGAGATGCGCATCGCGTCCGCGCCCAGACGTGAGGTCAGTGCTTCCTCAAGCGATTGATGCCGCACATGCACCAGATCGGGATCGACGGTTTCATCGCGTAAGGCGATCTCCTGCGCGATACCCTCCTGCGTGGGCAGGCTGAGGATCAATGCCCGCAGGGCCGGGTCCAGCGTCTGGTCATTCAGAACCGCGCACACGCCGTCCAGCCAGGGTGCCGGGTCGCCATCGCCTGCCAGTACGTCGAGCGCGAGGGTGCGCCCCGCCTCCCACCGGTTGAACGCATCCGTATCACGGGCCAGCCGCACGCCCGCATCGCCCGGCTGGCCCTTCTGCTCCAGGATCACGGGGGCGGAGAAGCCGCGCAGCACGGAGGGGACGGTGCGGGCGGCAGTCTTGACCCGTACTTCCTGCTCGGCCTCACTCAACAGGAACATGCCGTTCGCGACTTCGCCCTTATCGTCGAGCAGGCCCCAGCGGATAGGGATCGGCACCGGTTGCTTGTCCGGCTGACCGGGGGTCGGCGGGGTGGTCTGGCGAAAGGTCAGGATCGTCTCCCCCTCCTCGAACCGATCCTCGACCGTCAGGCGGGGCGTTCCGGCCTGATGGTACCAGCGGCGGAACTGGGACAGGTCGTGGCCCGTCGCATCCTGAAACACACTCAGCCAATCCTCGATCGTGCAGGCCTGCCCGTCGTGGCGTTCGAAATAGAGCTTTAGCGCCGCGTCGTAGGCATCCTGCCCGACAATCTCACGCAGCATGCGGATCAGCTCCGCCCCCTTTTCATAGACGGTGGCGGTGTAGAAATTGTTGATCTCGACATAGCTTTCAGGCCGCACGGGATGGGCGAGGGGGCCTGCATCCTCGCGGAACTGCCCGGCGCGCAGGCGCAGCACGTCCTCGATGCGCTTGACCGGGGCCGATCGCATATCGGCGGAGAAGCATTGATCGCGAAAGACGGTCAATCCCTCCTTGAGGGACAGCTGGAACCAGTCGCGGCAGGTGATGCGGTTGCCGGTCCAGTTGTGGAAATACTCATGCGCGATGACGCTTTCCACACCGTCGAAATCGGCGTCCGTGGCGGTTTCGGGGCTGGCCAGCACGTATTTGGAGTTGAAGACGTTGAGGCCCTTGTTCTCCATCGCGCCGGCATTGAAATCGTCCACCGCGACGATCTGAAACAGGTCGAGGTCGTATTCCAGTCCGTAGGTGTCCTCATCCCATTTCATCGCGCGTTTGAGCGCATCCATAGCGTAGGCGCAGCGCCCCCGATCGCCATCGCGCACCCAGATTTTAAGCGTGACATCGCGGCCGGACATGGTGGTGAAGCTGTCCTCGACACTGCGCAGATCGCCCGCGACCAGCGCGAACAGATAGCTGGGCTTGCGCCAGGGGTCGTGCCACTCAGCCCAGCCGGGACCACTGCCGGTCAGGTCGCCATTGGACAGCAACACCGGCATGTCGCCTTCGATGCGTACGGTGTAGACGGCCATCACGTCAGGACGGTCGGGGAAGTAGGTGATGCGGCGAAAGCCTTCGGCCTCGCATTGCGTGATGAAGAGGTCGCGGCGGTGATACAGCCCCTCCAGCGTCGTGTTGCGGGCGGGGTCGATCCGGGTTTCCGCAACCCATGTGAACGGACCGTCGGGCAGGTCGGCGGCGGCGACGGTCAGGCCGTCCTCATCGCATATGGGGGTAACGGGCACCCCGTCGATCGTGGCGCTGAGCAGGTCGAGGTCCACACCGTCCAGCCGCAGGTCGCCGGTGCCCACGCCGAACGCGATCTCGGCCCGCACGCGGGTGGCCTCCGGATCCAGATGGAATGTCAGGTGCACCGTGCTGACCGGATGCGAGAACGGCTTATAATCTTCGAGGCGGATGACGGATTGTCGGCTCATACATGGTCCCCCTGAGCGGTTCGGCCCTATGGTGGGCGCGCGTCGGGGGAAGTGCAAGCGGTCGGCCTATTCCACCATGCGAAATCGAATTCCACCGATATTGCGTTGTGTGCCCCACGCGCTATCTGTTCGGAAACATCCCAGAGGAGAGACGGCCATGACAGACCGGATAGCGATCGAAGGCCTGCACGTCGCGCAGGAGATGAAGGATTTCATCAGCACGCAGGCCCTGCCGGGCACCGGTGTCGATGAGGACGCATTCTGGAAGGGATTGTCCGACCTGATCCACGATATGGGTCCGCGCAACCGCGAATTGCTGGCGATCCGGCGTCAGATGCAGGACAAGATCGACGCTTGGCATATCGAGCATCGCGGTCAACCGCATGATGCGCAGGCCTACAAAGATTTCCTGCGCGAAATCGGCTATCTGGTCCCCGAGGGGGAACCCTTCACCATCGAGACGCGCGATGTGGACCCTGAAATTGCCAGCACACCCGGCCCGCAATTGGTCGTGCCGGTGATGAACGCCCGCTATGCGCTGAACGCGGTCAATGCACGGTGGGGCAGCCTGTACGACGCACTTTACGGTACAGACGCGCTGGGCGATCTGCCCACCGGCAAGGGCTATGACGCGGAGCGTGGCGCGCGGGTGATCGCCCGTGCGAAATCGTTTCTGGATGAGGTGGCACCGCTGTTCTCCGGCTCGCACGCGGATGTTGCGGGCTACCGCGTGACCGATCGCGGGCTGGAGGCGGAGATCCTCAATGACGAGGATACGCGCGGCACCGAAACCATGCAGAGCCGCGAGGTCCCCTCCGCCGGGAAACCGCCCAAGGTGTTCAATGGGATGCTGCTGGCCAGCCCGGAACAGTTCGCCGGGTGGCGCGGCGACAGGGACGCGCCCAGCGCGATCCTGCTGCGCAACAACAACCTGCATATCGAAATCCAGATCAACCGCGACAGCCGGATCGGCGGGTCGGACAAGGCGGGCGTCGCGGACGTTCTGCTGGAATCCGCGATCTCGACCATCATGGATTGCGAGGATTCCGTCGCCGCCGTCGATGCCGAGGACAAGGTTCTGGCCTGGGGCAACTGGCTGGGTCTGATGAAGGGCGATTTGCAGGAGGAGGTGACAAAGGACGGTCAGACCTTCATTCGCAAGATGAACCCCGACCGGACATATGAGAGTACGGACGGCACATTATCGCTGAAGGGGCGCAGTCTGATGCTGGTGCGCAATGTCGGCCATCTGATGACCAATCCCGCCGTGCTGGATCGCGACGGAAACGAAGCTGGGGAGGGGCTGCTGGATGCGATGGTCACGACGCTGTGCGCGATGCATGATTTGCAACGCGACGGCGGCAACTCGGTCTGCGGCTCGGTCTATGTTGTAAAGCCCAAGATGCACGGCCCCGATGAGGTCGCCTTCACCGATGAGATATTCGATCGGGTGGAGGATGTTCTGGGCCTGCCCCGTCACACCGTAAAGCTGGGCATTATGGATGAGGAGCGGCGCACCTCGGTCAACCTTGCGGAATGCATACGTGCCGCCAAACATCGCGTGGCGTTCATCAACACCGGCTTTCTCGACCGGACGGGCGATGAGATGCACACCTCGATGGAGGCTGGGCCGATGATGCGCAAGGGTGACATCAAGTCGACCCCCTGGATCAAGGCCTATGAGGATCGCAACGTCGATATCGGACTGGCCGCTGGCCTGAAGGGTCGCGCGCAGATCGGCAAGGGTATGTGGGCGATGCCCGATCTGATGGCCGATATGCTGGAGCAGAAGATCGGCCACCTGAAGGCGGGCGCGACCTGCGCCTGGGTGCCGTCGCCCACGGCTGCGACCCTGCACGCGACGCATTACCACCAGATCAACGTGCTGGACCGTCAGGATGAGATTGCAGCAGGCGGCCCGCGCGCAACGCTCGACGATTTGCTGACCTATCCCGTGGCGGACGGCCAGAACTGGTCCGAGGAAGACGTTCGGGCAGAGTTAGAGAACAACGCCCAGGGGATCCTGGGCTACGTGGTGCGCTGGGTCGATCACGGGGTCGGCTGTTCCAAGGTGCCCGACATCAACGATGTCGGCCTGATGGAGGATCGCGCGACTTGCCGCATTTCCTCGCAACACATGGCGAACTGGCTGCACCACGGCGTCGTGACCCACGATCAGGTGGAGGAAGTGCTGCAACGCATGGCTGCGAAGGTCGATGTCCAGAACGCCGGCGATCCCGACTACATCCCCATGGCCCCCGGCTTCGACACCATCGCCTACAAGGCGGCGCAGGACTTGATCTACAAGGGGACGGAGCAGCCCTCGGGCTATACCGAACCGGTGCTTCACCGCCGCAGGCTGGAACTGAAGGCATCCTGAGCCATTCACTTTCCCCAAATATCCCCGGCGGAGGCATCCCTCCGGCGCATCTTCAAAGGACGTTCGATGTCTGAAATCAGCCACCGCAAGGCCCGCAGCATCATCGCCAAGACCCTCGCCAAGGGACGCGAGATGAACCTCAAACCCCTGTCCGTCGTGGTGCTGGATGCCGGCGGGCACGTGAAGGCGTTCGAGCGTGAGGACGGCGCCGCCCCCGGCAGGTTCGATATCGCGCGGGGAAAGGCATTCGGTGCGGTGATGCTGGGCATGGGCGGTCAGGCGCAGATGGCGCGGGCGGAACAGCAGGCTTACTTCATGGCGGCGGTCAACGGCGTCTATGACGGCAAAGTGGTGCCGGTTCCGGGTGGCATTCTGGTGCTGGACAAGAAAGACGCGGTCATCGGCGCGGTAGGCGTGACCGGCGACAGCTCGGACAACGATCAACTGGCAGGTATGGCCGGGATCGAGGCCGCGGGGCTGACCGGACAGCCTTAGGTTCAGAAATCCGCGGACGGCTGCATTCGGGATGAGTCGGCGCGGATTGACTTTGTGACATCAGTCTTCGTTTGCCTCGCAGGGCAAAGGAGCCATACGGGTGTGCAGGTTCGTCAGCGTGCCTTCATTGCCCTTGCTCCACCATTCCCATTCGCCTGAAACATAGCGCACGCCCGATCCGGCGATCACGGCCACGAACAGCCGTTCGGAGCCGTGCGGGGAAAGAAGTGCAAGGCTTTGGTCGGTGTCGGTGATGTAGCGAACCGACAGATCGCGCTCGTCAGTACAGGTATGGTCGACCACAATGGTTTCAGTTTGCGCGCCGAGCGGCAGGCTCAGCGATATTTCCGCCTGTGCGGGAACGGCAAGGGTCAGGGCGAGCAGTGTTGTTCGGATCATCGTTAGGCCTGTCGGGATAGAAGCGATCAGGTTCGGGGTCGGTATCCGTTTCGCTTGCCGGGGTTGTAGGGGGGGTATAGGTCGCATCACACAGGATGGTCCTGCGGTGCGCACCGAATTTGCGCCCAAGTTACGGAGCATATGATGACGCGACAACTCTTCTCGCAAGGGTCCGAATACGAGAATTCCATCGGCTACAGCCGCGCCGTGCGGCACGGACGCTGGGTCTTCGTTTCGGGCACCACCGGGTTTGACTATGCGACCATGGAAATCTCGGACGATATGGCGGTGCAGACCGATCAGGCGATGCGCAACATCAACACGGCCCTGTCAGCGGTCGGCGCATCCATGGCGGATGTTGCGCGTGTCACCTATATCGTGCCGAACCGCGATCTGTTCGAGCAGAGCCACGAGGTGCTGCATACTTGGCTGGGCAACGTGCGACCCGCCGCGACGATGTTCGTGGCCGAGCTTCTGGACCCGCGCATGTTGATCGAGATTGAGGTGACGGCCCGCGTTGCCAACGGTGGCAAGCGCAAGAAGTAAGAGCCTGCGGCGCGGATATTTGCGGAAAGTGAAAACCGGGGCGTGGACGAAGCGCAACTGTGCGGGCATACTGCGATGCAGCACACGATTCAGGAGCGACCATGTCCCGTCCCGTTATCGGTATCATCGGCAATCAGCACCAGATCAACGATCAGTATCAGGTGCAGGCTGTCGGCACGATGAATATCACCGCAATCGTTGAGGTATGCGACGCGATTCCCATGATGCTGCCAGCCGATCCAGCAATGATCGGGGTCGCGGACGCCATACAGGTCTGTGATGGATTCGTGTTTCCGGGAGCGCGTCCCAATGTGCACCCCGAGGAATACGGTCATGCGGAGACGGAGGCCCACGGCACGTTCGATCGCGCGCGCGATGCGCTGGCGCTCCCCCTGATCCGCGAATGCGTGGCGCGGGGCGTTCCCGTGCTGGGACTTTGCCGTGGCTTTCAGGAAATGGCGGTGGCTTTCGGATCGACGTTGCATCCGGAAATCCGCGACATTCCCGGACGTTTGAACCACCGTATGCCCCCCGATGGCACGATGGAGGAGAAGTTCGCGCTGCGTCATTGGGTGACGTTGACCCCCGATGGGCCGTTCGCACGGTTGTTCGGTGCGCCAGAAGTCTTGACCAATACGCTGCACGGGCAGGGGATCGAGGACCCGGGCAGTCGCGTCATAGTCGATGGTCGCGCGCCCGACGGAACCGCCGAGGCGATCTATATCGAGGGTGCGCCCGGTTTCGCGATGGGGGTGCAGTGGCACCCTGAATACAAGGCGGGTGAGGATATGGTCTCCCGCCCCTTGTTCGAAGCATTCGGGCGGGCTGCCGCCGGTTTGCGTCGCGCCGCCTGATTCCACGTCGAATATGGCACGTAGAAAGCGGCTTTCCCCGCCGCCCGTCTGGCTTGCGCCGGTTCTGGGCGGGTTCCTGATCCTGTTGACGGCCCTCGGTGCGGTGATGCCAGCAGTCCCACTGTCCACGGGTGAGGCGGCCGAATGGCGGCGCGCATTGGGTGGGCCGTTCTTGCCGCTCGACGCACCGCCACTGGGCAGTTGGATTCTGCGGATCGCATTGTTCGTGGGCGGTGACATGCTGGCATCGCTGCGACTTTCGTCACTGGCGATGCTGGCCGTATTGCTGGGATGTCTGGCGCCGCGCGGCCGCATGGCCCTGATCGCCGGTCTGTCGTCGCCGTTGGTCTGGTGGCTGGTTTTGTCGGGGCTGAATGCGAGCGTCTTGCTGGCCGCAGCCGCCCCCTTTGCCCTGTTGCTGGAGCGGGCCGCCGCCCCCCGCCCGAAGCGGGAGAAGACGCCGCCCCTGCGTCCCTGGCTCTGGCTGGGACTGTCCGGGGCGGTCCTGTTGCATGCGCAACCACTGTTGATTGGTGCCATGCTGGTGCTGTTCGCGCTGCTGATCTGGCGCGGGGTGGCGTGGCGCGGGCCGGTGCTGGCACTGGGCGTAATCGCGGTGCTGGCCTTGCCGTTCGTGATCTGGTCCGCGGCGACGGCGGGGGCGCCTTTGCTGGGTGCGCTGCCGGTGCGCGGATCGTCCGCATGGTGGGAACTGGCGCTGGCGGTGCTGGCGCTGGGCCCTCTGCTGCTGGGCGGATTGCGCGGCTCCACCGATGCGCTGGGCCTGTGGATCTGGAGCGTGATTGCGCTGGGCATCGCGTTGGCTTTGCTGGAGCGGGGATCGCCGTTGTTGACGGCGGTGCTGGTTGCCCCTCTGGCTCTGAGGCAAGCCGGAAGCGCGCTGCGTGGCTGGCGGCTGATCGCGCTGGGCGGGGTTGGCGCCCCGGTCGGTGCGATGTTGCTGGCGGCCTCGATGATGTATGCGGCGTTCGGGGAGGGATTGCCCGCGATCACGGACCCCCATGCAGCCCGTCGGGCGGATGCGGCATTTTGCGAGGACGTCCTGCTGACGATGGAAGAAGAAGGCGCCGTGTCGCTGATCGGAGCGTCTCGCGCACCCCTGTTGCCTTGCGCGTGGCGGGGTGGGCTACGCGATACGCCTGTCATCGGCATGACGACCGATGGACCACTGCCACTACGCGTGGCGCAAGGTCCCCTGGCGGTGGAGGGCGACGGCGTGCTGGTGGCTTTCTGGCCGGATGATGGGCTTGCCATGGCCTCGCAATTTGCGAATCGGCGAAAACTGGGTGCGCGTTCCGTCCCGGATCATGCGGGCAGCGAACGGCGATACACGCTGTGGCTGGTGCGTGACTGGACCGGCGGGTAACGGGGGATGGCCAAGAAAGTACTGACAGAGCCCCGTGACCGAATGAAAGGCGCAAACCTGCCAAAAAACGGGATGCGCCTCATATGCGGGAGGACGATATGGTGTTCGGCGTGGTGCCATACCGCTCGCGCGCGCGTGATGCGTATTCCGATAACCGGGCACGGTGTCAACGGCAAAAAGTTGCACCGAAGGCTGTATGATCTGTTGACGAGGACCCTTGCAATGGTGCCCGATTGCGCCATGAGCCCTGCGGGGTTCGGAAGCATGGCGCGGGACGCGTCGGCATACATATGTATCTGGGAGAATGACCATGAAACTTCTTATGACTGCCGCGATGTTCGCGGCGACCGCATTGACCGCTCTGCCTGCGCTGGCCAGCTGCGAAGAGGGTGAGTTGGTCATCAAGTTCAGTCACGTCACTAACACCGACCGTCACCCCAAGGGCATCGCCGCCACCGAACTGGCCGAGCGTGTGAACGCCGAGATGGACGGAACCGCCTGCATGGAAGTCTTCCCCAACAGCCAGCTCTATACCGATGAGCAGGTTCTGGAGGCGATGTTGCAGGGCGACGTTCAGATGGCCGCGCCGTCGCTGTCGCTGTTCGAGAGCTTTACCCGCCAGTACCGGATCTTCGATCTGCCGTTCATGTTCAACAACATCTCCGCCGTGGATGAATTCCAGAACTCCGATGCCGGTCAGGCAATGAAGGAAGTCATGATCCGTCGCGGCATCCGTGGCCTGGAATTCTGGCACAACGGCATGAAGCAGATGTCCGCGAACATCCCGCTGGAGCTGCCGACCGATGCGTCCGGCCTCAAATTCCGCGTCCAGCCCTCTGAAGTGCTCGTCGCGCAGATGGAGGCACTGGACGCCTCGCCGCAGCCTATGGCCTTCGCGGAAGTTTACGGCGCGTTGCAGACCGGCGTTGTCGATGGTCAGGAGAACACCTGGTCCAACATCTACGGTCAGAAGTTCTTCGAGGTGCAGGACGGCATCACCGAAACCAACCACGGCGTGATCGACTATCTGGTCGTGACGTCCGAGGATTGGTGGCAGGGCCTGGATGCGGACGTGCGCGATCAGCTCGCGACCATCCTGAACGAGGTCACTGTTTCTCGGAACGCCGCATCCGAGGCCGTGAATCAGGAGGCCCGTCAGGCCATCATCGATGCCGGCGGCACCGTGCGCAGCCTGACGCCCGAGCAGCGGACCGCATGGGTCGATGCGATGAAGCCGGTGTGGGAGCAGTTCGTGGCCGATGTCGGTCAGGAAAACATTGATGCCGCACAGGAAATCAACTCCCGCCACTGATGCGGGGAGCCACGCGCCCGTCGCGTGGTTCTGACGAAGCGGGAGCGGTTCTGACGGGCCGCTCCCGTTATCTTGCCTTGTGGACTCGCCTGTCGTGGCGGCATCCCGGTCTATCGAAAGCCGGTCTATCGAAAGGATGAGCATGAACAGCGTGGCCCCCCCGCATCGCGGACGTCTAGGCGGCTTTTTCGGTGCGTTTGAAGAAAACGTCATTGCCCTGATCCTCGCCCTGATGACGGCGATGACATTCCTCAACGTCGTGCTGCGATACGGATTCTCGTCTTCGATCCTTTGGGGGCCGGAGGTGGTGGAGTATCTCTTTGCCTGGCTGGTTCTGTTTGGCATGAGCTATTGCGTGAAGATCACGGCGCATCTGGGCGTCGATGCGCTGACATCCCTGTTGCCGGCTCGCGGCCAGCGGATCACGGCGTTGATCGCCGCCATGTTCTGTCTGATCTATGCTGGGTTGCTGATGAAGGGCGCGTGGGATTACTGGGCGCCGTTCGCGAACCTGGATCAGACGACCGGCCGCTGGTTCCCCACGGGGCTGGACGAAAACACGCGCGAAAACGGCTGGTACGAGACGCGGTTCGTTCCGATGCCCGACCTGCTGCGGTTCGTCGAGGGATGGTTGCTGTATGACGGCGATCCGCCCTTTCAGAAACTGCCGCGCGCCATCCCGTATCTGATCCTGCCTCTGGGCGTCGCCCTGCTGTTGTTCCGCCTGATCCAGGCGACCATCGCCATCGTTCGCGGCACTTCGTCGAGCCTGATCGTCAGTCATGAGGCTGAAGAAGCCGTAGAGCAAGCGGCGGACAAACTGGCCCGCGAGGAGCGTACATAATGGAAGTCGTCGTCCTGTTTCTGTGCGTCATCACATTGCTGGCTATCGGTGTGCCGATTGCGGTCGCCTTGGGCCTGTCCTCGATCCTGTTTCTGCTGGTCTTGGGGGACACGTCGCTCGCCTCGATCGCGCAATCCCTGTTTCAGGCGATGGCGGGGCATTCGACATTGCTGGCGATCCCGTTCTTCATCCTGGCATCATCGTTCATGTCCACCGGAGGCGTGGCGCAGCGGATCATTCGGTTTTCCATTGCATGTGTCGGTCATATGCGCGGCGGGCTGGCCATCGCGGGGGTTCTGGCCTGCATGATCTTCGCGGCGCTGTCAGGGTCGTCGCCCGCGACGGTGGTCGCCATCGGTTCCATCGTCATCGCCGCCATGCAGAAGGTCGGCTACACCAAGGAATTCGCCGCCGGCGTGATCTGCAATGCGGGAACGCTGGGCATTCTGATCCCTCCTTCCATCGTGATGGTGGTCTATGCCTCCGCGACGGATGTGTCGGTGGGGCGGATGTTCCTGGCGGGCGTGATCCCGGGCCTGTTGGCTGGTACCATGCTGATGATCGCGATCTACGTCGTGGCCCGTATCAAGGACATGCCGAAGGGTGAGTGGAACGGCTGGAGCGAGATATGGAACAGTTTCGTCGATGCGTTCTGGGGCCTGTTGCTGATCGTCATCATCATGGTGGGCATCTACGGGATTCCCGGATTTACCGGCGCGATCTTCACCCCGACGGAGGCCGCCGCCGTGGCCGCGGTCTATGCATTCCTGGTCGCGTGCTTCATTTATCGCGACATGGGGCCGCTGGCCGAGACTGAGGACGGACAGCCGCGTTCGTCCGTGATGCGCAAGCCGCAGACGTTGCTGACATCGTTCGTTCACGCCGACACGCGGCGCGTTCTGCTGGATGCGGGCAAGCTGACCATTACGCTGATGTTCATCATCGCCAACGCCATGATCCTCAAGCACGTGCTGACCGACGAGCAGATCCCGCAACGGATCTCGGAATCCATGTTGAGCATGGGGTTGGGTCCGATCACCTTCCTGATCATGGTCAACGTGATCCTGCTGATCGGCGGTCAGTTCATGGAGCCGTCGGGCCTGCTGGTGATCGTGGCACCGCTGGTGTTCCCGATTGCCATCGAACTGGGTATTGACCCGATCCATCTGGGGATCATCATGGTCGTGAACATGGAGATCGGAATGATTACCCCTCCGGTGGGATTGAACCTGTTCGTCACGTCCGGCGTCGCCCGCATGCCGATGATGGGGGTGGTCAAGGCCGCGTTGCCGTTCCTGCTGGTTCTGTTCGTCTTTCTGATCATCGTCACATATGTGCCGTGGATTTCCACCTGGCTGCCCACATCGCGCATGGGGCCGGAGATCATCACGAACTGAGGCTTTCGACCTCGACGAAAAGGGGGGCGGTCGCGCATGCGGCCGCCCTTTTTCGTTTGCGTGCAATCGCAGCTTTCTGAGCGTTGCCAAGCCCGCGGCAGAATCGAGATTTCGATTTTCTGTTCACGATCTGACCCGCATCACCGGGGGTGCTGCCTGTGGCTGTCGCATCGCCGCCGGATCTTTTTAATTTGACTCGATTCGATATATCGAAGAATGTTTCTTTATTATGAATTTTACCGATGCATCAAGCACCCGATCCGTACGCCTCTTTGAAGCCTTCGCCGCCGTTGGGGCGCCGCAGTCCCTCAGCGAGATTTCCGACTTGCTGGCGACGCCGCTCAGCACCTGCCACGGTTTGGTGAAGGCGCTTCAGAATGGCGGGTATCTCTATTCGAACAACGTGTCCCGGCGGCACTATCCCACCCGGCGGCTCCTGCAGATCGCGGAGACGATTGCCGCCAACGATCCGGTTCTGAAATATTTCGACGCTCACATGGCGGAGCTTCGCGATACGACGGAGGAGACCGTGATCCTGGGCACCTTGCAAAAGGATGCGGTCGTCTACCTGAATGTCGTCGAGAGCCCGCACTCCATCCGCTACAGCGCGCGGCCCGGCGATATGAAGCCGCTCCATTCGAGCGCTCTCGGCAAGCTGATGCTGGGCGAATCCGAGAAGAAGGTGCGGGAGAGTTTCCTGAAAACCCTGCCGCTCGACGCGGTCACGCAAAACACGCTGACCACGCCCGACGTTCTGCGCAGGGACCTCGAACAGTCGCGCGACAGGGGATTTTACATGACGCGCGGCGAGAACGTCTCGGAGGTTCTGGCGATGGCCGCCCCCGTGCGCATCGGAGGGGAGATTTACGGCATCGTCGTCGCCGGTCCGATCGGACGCATGGAAAGCAAGCAGGCCGAAATCGAGGATGCGCTGACAACGGCCGGCAACCGCATCAGTGGAGATTTCGGATGAAGCATCCTGTCGTTACCAGCCTGACCGATGGCGTCCTGCGGATCTGCATTGATCGCCCGGAAAAGCGCAACGCGCTGAGCATGGCGACACTGGATGCAATCGCGGCCGCGTTCGACGAGGCAGCCGTGCATGATGACCTCAGGGTCGCGGTCCTTACCGGGGCTGGGGACAAGAGTTTTGCTGCAGGCGGCGATCTGAAGGAGCTTTCCGCCGTCAAGGGTGAGGAGGCGGCGATTGCCATGGCCACCCACGCGAAGAAGGCGCTCACCGCCGTGCGCAACTTCCCCTTGCCGGTGGTCGCAGCGCTCAATGGTGATGCGTTGGGGGGCGGGGCGGAGCTGGCCCTGGCCTGTGACATGCGGGTCGCTGCTTCCCATGCGCGGATCGGGTTCATTCAGGGAAAACTCGGCATCACGTCCGCCTGGGGCGGTGGTGCGGACCTGATGCGGCTGGTCGGAACGGGCTACGCTTTGCAGATGATGACCCGAATGGAAGTTCTGGACCCGGCGCAGGCCACCCGCATGGGCCTCTACAATGCCACGGCTGAGGATGGCGTATCGCTGGACGATGCGCTTGAGGCGTTCGTGGCACCGATGCGCGGACAATCGCCGCATGTGATGCGATCCTTCAAGGCGATGGCCCTGCACCTGCGCCGCAACGACCGCGCCGAGATGGACCGGCTGGAAACCGCGAATTTCGGTTTCGCCTGGGCGCACCCCGATCATGACAGGGCCGTGGACCGGCTGTTGAACAAAATGAAGCCCGCATGACTGCGGCAGTACAAACGGGAAGCGACAAGACAATGTCCGATCACCTATCGCATACGCCCTCGGGCATCGAAGTGCCGATCACCGTAACGGCCGAGATGGTCGGGAACCTGTCCGAAGGAAAACCGGGGCAGTTCCCGTTCACACGGGGCATCTTCGAGAACGGATACCGGGGCAGGCTCTGGACGATCCGGCAATATTCCGGGTTCGGCACGGCGGAATCCACGAACGAACGCTACCGGTTCCTGCTGGATCGCGGGCAGACCGGCCTGTCGGTCGCGCTCGATCTGCCGACGCAGTGCGGCTATGACCCGGATCACGAGATGGCCATGTCCGAGATCGGCAAGGTTGGCGTATCCCTGTCGACCCTGGCGGAGGCGGAGATCCTGTTTGACCAGATCGACCTTTCGAAAATCTCGACCTCTTTTACCATCAACGGCACCGCTGCGATCATTTATGCGATGTACCTCGCCGTGGCCGACAAGAAGGGCGTTCCGCGCGCGCAGCTGACCGGCACGATCCAGAACGACATCCTGAAGGAATATGTGGCCCGGGGCACATGGATTTTCCCGGTGCGCCCCTCCATGCGGCTTATCGCGGATTCGGTGCTCTACGCCAACGAGCAGACACCGCGCTTCAACCCGATTTCCATCGCGGGTGCGCATGTGCGCGACGCCGGCTCAACAGCGGCGGAGGAGATGGCCTACACCCTGGCGAACGGGCTTGCCTATGTTGACGAGTTCAACCGGCGTGGTGGAGATATCGAGAAGTTCGCCAAACGTCTCAGCTTCTTCTTCTACGTGCACATGGATCTTTTTGAAGAGGTCGCAAAGTTCCGCGCCGGACGCAGGATGTGGGCGAAGATGCTGGCCGAACGCTACGGCGTTACCGATCAGAAGGCTTTGCAGTTCCGCTTTGGCGTGGTGTGCGGGGGGTCTTCGCTGACGGCGGCGCAGCCCATGAACAACGTCGTCCGCGTCGGGGTTGAGACGATGGCGGCGGTGATGGGCGGGGCGCAGTCGATCTTTACCTGCGCCTTCGACGAGGCCTACCAGATCCCCACGGAGACGAGCGCCGAGATCGCCTTGCGCACGCAGCAGATCATCGCCGAGGAAAGCGGGGTGGCGCGCACCGTCGATCCGCTGGGCGGAAGCTATTACGTCGAGTGGCTGACCGATCAGATGGAAGAGATGATCGGTGAGATCATGGATGAGCTCGACGAATATGGCGGCGTCGTGAAGGCCATCGAGGACGGCTATCTGCAAGCCAAGGTCGCCGAGCGCGCGAAGGAGCGCAAGCAGGCGACGGACAGCGGCGCGCGCCCTGTGGTGGGCGTCAACGTCGGCACCCGCGCGCGCAACGAAAGCGACAAGGGTGAGATGTTCAGCCAGGACCCCGAGACGGTGAAGCAGGTTCTGGCAAAGCACGCGGCGACGCTCGAACGCCGCGACCAGGCTGCGGTGGACCGAGCGCTCGCCGCGCTGAGCGCCGCCGCCGCGACCGATACCGAAAACGTCATGCCGCATCTCGTCGAGTGCTGCCACGCCTACGCCACCGTCGGAGAGATGGTCGCATCGCTCAAGAAGGAATGGGGCGAATTCCAGGAACCCATAAGGTTTTGACATCATGACACTTGAAAAGAAACGCATCCTGATCGCCAAACCCGGCCTCGACGGTCACGACGTCGGTGCGAAGGTCATCGCGCTGGCTCTGCGCGACGCGGGGGCGGAGGTGATCTATACCGGATTGCGGCGCAGCCCGGAACAGATCGTGCGCATCGCCGTGGACGAGGATGTCGATATGTTGGGGCTGTCGATCCTGTCCGGCAGTCACAAGGAGCTTGCGGCATCCGTCATCGAGCGGTTGCGCATCGAGGACGCGGCCGACATCAAGGTCTTTGTGGGTGGCACGATCCCGGAGGAGGATTTCGAAACCCTTCGCGCCGCAGGGGTACGCGGCATCTATACCAGCGAAATGACCATCGAGTCCGTCATCGCGGAAATCGACAGTCAGCTTTCATGATGGTCGGGCCTCTGAAAGGCAGGACGATCATCGAGATAGGCCACATGCTGGCCGGTCCCTATTGTGGCATGCTTTTGTCCGATCTGGGCGCGCGTGTCATCAAGATCGAGTCGCCGGAGGGGGATATCGGGCGCAATATCGGGCCCCACGATGTGGCGGGACACAACACCTACTTTGCCTCGCTCAATCGCGGCAAGCAAAGCGTGAAACTCGACCTCGCGTCGGATGCGGGCCGGACAGGGCTGGCCAAGCTGGTGGCGCAGGCGGACGGCCTCGTCACCAACCTGCGCCCGGCGGCGATCAAGAAGCTGGGTCTGACATATGACAGCCTGAAGGGGATCAATCCCACGCTCGCCTGTCTGGCGCTGACGGGCTACGGCCTCGAAGGTCCATACGCGGATTCGCCCGCCTATGATTATGTCATACAGGCCATGACCGGCGTCATGCTTCTGACGGGTGACCCGGACGGGCCCCCGGTAAAGCCGGGCTATTCGGCGGTGGACAACTCAGCCGGGGTCATGGGCGCCCTCGGACTGGTTGCCAAGATGTTGGAGGGCCGGGGCGGGCAGGTTGACGTGTCGATGTACGACACGATGATGTCCCAGCTCAATTACCTCGGCAGCAGCTACCTCAACTCGGGCGACAAGTCGGCGCGCATCAAGGATGGCGCGCATCCCTACATCGTGCCCGCGCAGCTGTTTCCGACAAGCGACGGCTACGTCGTGCTTTTCATCACGCATGACAAGTTCTGGAAATTGTTCGCGGAATCCCTGAACGAGGCGGAATGGCTGACCGATCCGCGATTTGCAAAGATGGCCGGCCGATCCGCCAACCGCGATCTGGTCATTCCCGCGATCAGCGCGCGAATGCAGGAAAAGACCGCCGAGGAATGGGTGGAGCAACTTGCGCCTCTCGGGCTGGTCGTGGCCTCGATCCAGAGCTTTCCCGAGGCTCTTGACGGACCGCTTACCGCATCGCGCGACATGGTGATCGAGATCCCCGTGGGCGATGAAAAACTGCGCCTCATCGGCAACGCCATCAAGATCTCGGGTGAGGTGCCGAGCTATCGCGCGCCGCCCCTGCTGGGGGAACACAACGCCGCGCTGCTTGGCGATGACGGGCAGGGGGGCGCAGATGAGTGATGCCCCGCCCCTCGACCGACGCAGGATATCGCGTGCCTTGACGCGCGTCGCTAACGCGCCGGTGGCGGAAGTGCTCGCAGCCATCGGTGACAGCAAGGTCCGACCTGCATTTCGCATCGGCATCACCGGCCCGCCGGGGGGCGGAAAATCGTCGCTGATAAACGCGCTGGTTCAGGAGCGGCTGTCGCCCGGCACCCTGGACACGCTCGCCGTTCTGGCCATCGACCCTTCCAGCCCGGTCAGCGGTGGGGCGATCCTCGGGGACCGGATTCGGATGGATGCCATCGCGGATCTGCCGGGGCTCTATCTGCGCTCCCTGTCCAGCCGGGGCGCGCGCAACGGATTGTGCGACAACGTCGTCGATCTGCTGACGCTGCTGGAGGTTCAGGGCTTCGATGAAATCATCCTCGAAACGGTCGGGGTAGGGCAATCCGAGGTCGCGGTGCATAAGGTCGTCGATACGCTGGTGGTAATCGTTCCCCCGGATGCGGGCGACAGTGTGCAGACGATGAAATCGGGCATTCTGGAAATGGCGGATATCATCGTGGTGACCAAGGCGGACATGTCCGGCGCGCGGCGCATGGCATCGGACCTGTCAGCCGTGCTGAACGAGCGGAGCGGGCGCAGTGTTCCCGTCCTGCAAACGCAGGCTGACGGCCGTGGCGTGGCCGAACTTAACCGCGCGATCGACGCGCACCGAAACAGCATCGTGGAAAAGCGAACTGAGGAAACGACGCGCGAAAGCCGTCGCCGGTATCACTTGCGAGCCCTTGCGGACCGACAGGTGGAAGAAGCGCTGAGAGCGAATCCCGAGATAACAGAGGGAACGCTCAAGGCGTCGTACGACCGATTGCTCGCAGCCTTGCGTGCATAACAAAAAAATAATGGGAGGAGACCATCATGACTACGACATTCAGAGGTTTGGCGCTAACCGCCGTTCTGTGTATCAGCGGTGCTGCGCAGGCGCAGGAACGGCTTACCATGGGGGCCACGCACAGCGCTTCGTCGTTCTATGCCTATCAGGTGGGGATCACGAACTACCTTAACTCCGCAGTGGAGGGGGTGAACATCAACGTCCGTGAACTCGGCGGTGCGGAAGTGTCGACCGAGGCGTTGCTGCGCGAAGAGGTCGACATGGGCATTTCCGTCACGTCGTCGGATTTCGCGGCGATGAACGGGATCGAACCCTTCCGTGGCGAAGCGGACAATCTGCGCACTCTTTACTATTTCGCGCCCCTGCCACTGAACTTCGTCGTGGCGGCGGATGCCGGGATCGACAGTATCGACGCGCTTGCGGATCAGGCCTTCAACCCGGGCGGGCGGGGCACTTCGACCGAACGGCAGGTCGAACAGATCATGGAAAGCATCGACGTCACCCCGGACTGGCTGCGTGCCGAGGGTGGCGATGCGCTGGACGCTTTCCAAAACGGCAGGGTCAGCGGTTTCGTCAAGGGTGGCAATCATCCCGACGGCTACATTCAGCAAGCTGCGACGGCCCGCGACATTATATTCCTGTCGCTCGACGAAGCACAGCGGAACGCCGCGATCGAGGCCTATCCCTTCTTCAGCGCGGCAAAGAGCACCCCGTCAGAGTTCTATGGCGAGACCGAGGGTGAGGTTAACTCGCTGCAAACGGCAATCGGAATCAACACGACCAGCGACCTTGACGAGGAGATCGCCTACCAGATCGCGAAGGCTGTGTTCTCCGAGGAAGGCAGGGAAGCGGCCGCCGAGGTCTATGCCCCGGCCAGAACCATCGACGCAGCCCAGTTGACCATAGATGCCGCGGTCGCGCCGTTGCATTCGGGCGTCGTACGCTACCTTGAGGAGGCGGGCTACACCGTTCCCGCAGACCTGAAAACGCAGGACTGATCCCGTGAGCGGGCCTGCAGCGAATGAGAAAACGCAAGCCGGGGTTTCCAGGCCCCGGATCTCTCCCGGGCGGGTGCTGCTGTGCATCGCGTCCGCCTGGGTGGTGTTTCACCTCGCCGCTGCGGGCTTCGGCGTCGTCGGCAGTCACGTGTTGCGCAGCGTGCACCTGGGTGGGGCGATCATCCTCACCCTTGCCTACCAGCCCTTGCCGGGGCGCTGGCGGATGATAGACGCGGGAATCATTGCGTCTGTCATCGCGGCGACCCTCTATCTGGTGATCCGCAGCGATGCGATCCTGCTGTCGAACTGGTTCACTTATCTATGGCCTGAACGCATTCTGGGCACCATGATGTTTCTCGCCCTGCTCGAAGGTGTGCGCCGCGCACTGGGGTGGGGCTTCGTCGGCCTGATCCTGATCTTCGTCGGCTATGCGGTGCTCGGGCCGTGGATTCCGGGTGCCTTCGGTCACCGGGGGCTGTCGTTCGACCGACTGATTTTCAGCTTCTACCTGGGAAGCCAAGGTGTTGCCGGCATGTTGATAGGTATCTCGGCCGGTATCGTGGCGCTGTTCCTGATTTTTGGAGAGATCCTGAACGCGAGCGGTGCGGGCAATACCTTCATCAACATCGCCCTGCGCTTGGGCGGCGGGTTTCGCGGCGGGGCCGGTATGGTCGCCGTGATCGGCAGTGCGTTCATGGGCATGATCAACGGAAGCGCGGTGGCGAATGTCGCGTCTACCGGCGTTCTGACCATTCCACTCATGCGCAGGCTGGGCTTTTCGCGCAACCTTGCGGGCTCGATCGAGGCGGTATCGTCCACCGGAGGGCAGTTCATGCCGCCGATCATGGGGCCGGGCGCCTTCCTGATGGCGGAACTGCTCGGCATCTCCTATCTGGATGTTGCGGTCGCCGCGCTGATCCCCTCGACGTTGTTCTACGTCGGATTGCTGCTGGCGGTCTGGCTCTTTGCCGGAAAGAACGGGCTGACACCGATCCCCGCTGACATGATCCCCAGCCGTGCCGTCGCCTACGCCCCGCTGGCCATGCTGACGTTGCTATTGCCGATCGGCACGCTGGTCGGACTCGTCGTTGCGCGGTTCACTGTACAATATGCCGTGCTTTTCGCGATATTGATCGCGGGGCTGCTTTATTTGCTCCAGTCCTTGCTGCGTCGCAAGGGACAGGGTGAGGAATCAACGGGGCCTGGACCGATTGTGGCGCTGGGGGCCGCGTTTGATCTGTCCGCTCGCAACATCGCCTATGTAGGAATGATCATTGCAGCCGCGCAGATCATCGTGGCTGTAATCAACCTCACGGGGCTGGGTGTCACCCTGTCGCAAATCATTGTGAGCCTGGGTCAGAGCAACCTGATCCTGTCGCTCGTGCTGACGATGGGCGTGGCGATCCTGCTGGGAATGGGAATGCCGACGCCGGCTGCCTATGCCGTCGCGGCAGCCGTTCTGGGCCCGCCACTCGCGCGGCTGGGGCTGGAAATGTTGCCGGCCCATCTGTTCATCTACTATTTCGCCTGCCTTGCGGCCATTACGCCGCCCGTGGCCTCCGCGGTCTTCGCGGCCTGTGCGATCAGTCGGGGATCGGTCATTCCGACTGCCGGACACGCAATCCTGCTGTCGCTCAGCCTGTTCCTGGTTCCCTTCCTCTTCGTAATGGATCCGGTGTTGCTGTTGCAGGGCAGTTTGTTCGCGATTGTTCTGGCCGTTATCTCGAGTGTGCTGGGGGTCGCGACGCTGACCTTCGCGACCATCGGCTACCTCATGGCCCCGATCCCGCCCTTTGCCCGGATCATACTGGGCGTGGCGGCTATGGCCTTGATCGTTCCCGGCTGGGTCAGCGACATCGTCGGCTTGACTGTGGCGTCGGTCATTCTGGGGTTGCTGCTGACGGGCAAAGTCGGCGGGCAAGACGCCGCCGCGTAGAACGCGTGGACCAATAATTACGGTACGCTAGAGGAGTTTCTGACGAAATCGCCTGCTATAGCGTCAACCGTTCGTGGAGACGTGGCAAGGCAGGGGCAACCTTAATGGCTTCCACACGGCTTTTGTGCTGGCGATAATACCCAGCGAGCAAGCCCAAAGCTAACGCATTGTTTTCAAATGGAGGCGAGTACCGGAATCGAACCGGTGTACACGGATTTGCAATCCAGTGTATTTCGACGTAAAAACAATCACTTCGGGTCAGAAAAGTATCAGGACATTTGTCGAACAAGTGGTGAACCTGATACCCGCGTTTTGGCGGGCTCAAAGCCATGAGCGGTATGGCGTTGATCTGGGCCGCGAACGTCAAAGGATTGAAGCCCGCCGCCAAGATTGTGCTGATACAACTGGCGGATTTTCACAATAAAGAAACGGGCCAGTGCAACCCAAGCGCACAGCGGCTGGCAGATGAGTGCGAAATGGGCCGCGCTACACTCTTTCGACATATGACGACCTTGGAGGAATGCGGCTTTATCACCCGCCATGCCAGAGGGGACGGCGATGGCGGGCGCGGGTCCAATCAGTACGAATTGCACGTCGATATCACCCTTGGTCCAAGCGCCCGCCCGAAGGGTGGTGCTGGCAGTCCCAACGGGCTTGTGTCTCAAAATGAGACGGGGGGAAACGTCTCAAAAAAGCGGGGGAAGAGTCTCAAGGGTGAGACGGGGGTAGTCTCAAATCGGGACAGGAACCTTACCAATGAACCTAAGAAAGAACCTCCTTCGCGCGGGCGCGAGGCGGGGGAGGCTGAGAAGATTTTGGCGGCCTATCCACCAGACCGATTGCGCGGTAAGGCGGCCTGTCTTGTCCAGATCGAAGAAGCCGTGAAGGACGGGATCGCATCGGAGGACTTGCTACAAGCGGTCCAAGCTTACGCGACCGATAGCGCAGGTTTCACCCGCTCCAAGGTCTGCTTTTCCGATAACTGGTTTCAGTCGCGGCGCTGGCAGACCTATGTCGAGAAACAGGCCGAAGACCGAGAGAAGGCGGCGGCTTTGGAGGCCGATCACCATGCGCGGCTGGCCTGCTGGATCAGTGATCGCAGCCCGATGTGCAAACACATCACGGCCAAGCAGATCGACGGATTGCTGGCGTCGAAGCTGGTGACACAGGCTCAAATCCAAGCCGCAGGCCTCAGATCATGACCGCTACCGATCCCACTGAAGAGCAAACAGCAAGGCGACCCATGTCATACGCTGGCGCTGCTGACACGGGACCTTGCGAGGGGCAGCAAGCCTCCCCTTCGAACCCCACCGGCGCGGGAAAAGCCCGCACCAAAGAGCCGCTGACCGAGACCTTCGTCTTTCGGTGTAGCGCCGCAGAGAAGGCCCAGTTGCGCGCCAAGGCCGAGGCCGCAGGCTTGCCTGCCGCCACCCTCCTGCGCGAGGCTTTGGGCCTCACCGAGGCGCGCCGCCGCAAGCCCATCCCCCGCGTTGATCCGGCGCTGGTGCTGGCCGTCGGGCGCATCGGCGGCAACCTCAACCAAATTGCGCGCTGGTTGAACCGCGCGATGCTGGCGGGCCGTACAGACCTCGACTGCCTGACCGTCGCGCGCCGACTGATGGTGATCGAACGCCAGCTCGCCCAACTCCTCGAAGAGGCGCGACGGTGCTGATCAAGTTCTTCCTAAACGGCAAGGGCGCGGGCGCGGGGCCGGTCGGCTACCTCGTGGCTGAGCGAGTGTTGGCCTATGACGACAACCGCGATCTGGTCCGCGATGCTGACGGCCGGCCCCTGACCATCACGCGCGATCCTTTGCCTGAGGTGCTGCGTGGCGATCCCAACCGCACTGAGGCGTTGATCGACGCCAGCCGCCACCAATGGACCTACCGCGCGGGCGTGATCAGCTTTGCCGCCGAGGACGCGCCCAGCGAGGCGCAGCAGCGCGAGGTGATGGACGCCTTCGAGAAGTTGGCCTTCGCCGGGCTGGACGGCGAGCAATACGACACGCTCTGGGTCCGTCACAGTCACGAGGACCGTGTCGAGCTGCACTTCTGCACGCCGCGCCTAGAACTGACAACTGGCCGCAGCCTGAACATCGCCCCACCGGGCTACCAGGACGCCTACGACAGCCTGCGCGATCTCTTGAACCAGCGCCACGGCTGGGCCGATCCGATGGAGCTGGAGCGCACGCAGCAGGTACGAGGCATCATCGAGGCCCCAACACGCGCTCAGGGTCGCGACGAGTTGCATGCGTGGATCCTCGATCAGATTTCGATGGGTCTGATTGAGGATCGCGTCAGCATGCTCGATGCCCTTGCCGATGCAGGCTTCGACCTGCCGCGAGTCGGCAAGTCCTACCTGACTGCCCAAGATCCTGAGACCGGTGAACGCTGGCGCCTGAAAGGAGAGATTTTTCATGAAGACTGGCAAACCGACCCGGCTGAGCGAGAAACTGAACGCGGAGCTGGACACGATACGCCAGGACTACGCCGCCTCGATGGCATCCCAGCTGGAAAGGTTCAGGACCGATTTGACGGCCATTGCGAGCGACGCGCGGCGTACCATCGAGAGCGATACGCGCCGCTTCCTAAACGAGAACAAGAGCTTGTTCGAGATGCGGACCAAGCAGGTAAGGAGCTGGCTGACGATCTCCCCCTGGGTGGTCTCGGGCCTGATCGTGACGGGGATTGCCTCGATGATGGCCGCAAGCTGGCTCTGGACGGTGTTGCTGACACGCTCCGAACTGACGGAACTAGGACTGATCCGGATCGAGCAGGCGGGGCAGACCTGGCTAATGCTGAATCCCGACAGCGTCGCACTGAGCCGCTGCACGTTGGCGGGCAAAACGAACTACTGCATCAAAATTATGGAGCGATAAATGCAAACTACCCTGACACCGTTGGAGCGCGACTTGCTCACCTGCGTCGAGCGATTGACGACGTCTTGCGAGGCCTTGGTCGAAGAAATGAGTGGCTTGGAAGCGCGTGCGACCAGCAAGACCGAGATGCAGATTTCTTGTATAGCCGATTGCGTGAGTTTGCTCATGCGTTCTCAAACCGCGTCGATGAAGGCATTGCGTGGCTTGCTCAGCGAAGAAGCGAGCTTCAGCGCGCTGGACAAGCACTTGCAAGAGAGCTTGCGGCTAGCGAAGTCCGCCGAAAAGAAGCTGAAACAGAGCTGAGACGCCGGTACCCCAAGCAAACTTTCGGCATGAGGCTTGCGCGCAGTGGCAGGCTGGATGTCGCGATGCGCCACTCAGTGGTCCCTCACCACCATCCATCCCCTACACCGCCCCTGCTTGGTCGCAAGCGGCCTCTGACCCGCACGGTTGTGCCAGGCGCACCAAACCAAACTCCGAAACCAAAACCTTAAGAGGAAGCCAATGACAGACCCTTTCCAGCACCCCGAACCTGCGACCGAGCCAGCGGACCTATTAGAGCACGACCTGCGTCGCTTCCTGCACAACGCGCGTGATCAGATGGATGCGCTTCAAAAGACGTTTAAGCTGCTGGCAAGCGCTGAGGGACAAATCAAGGAGCAGACGGCTGCTACGAAGCGTATCTATCAAAACCTCCAAAGACAGATCGACTGCGGCGTGATGGTTCATGTCGACGCCGACTTAAAAGCGCATGCTGCCAGGGTCGCGAATTCGACCATGCCGCTGTTGAAGGAGCTTGAGCAGCACAGGCAGAGCATCCGCGAAATGGCAATTATGATTATGGCCGCGACCGCCGCTTCGGGGCTGCTGGGCAGTGTCGCCGGTGTATTCGTTGCTATTCGCTTTCTGTAATCTGAAAGGCCAATCACATGACAAATGACCCTACCCTTGCCGCGTTTTCGCGTCTGCGCGAATTTGCGACCGGCGACAAAGGCTCGGCCTTGGATCGTTTGACCGTTGGGAACACTGCCGCTTGGCTCGCCCATGCAACAACCTATGGCATCACGGGAGATACATACCTCCTGCGATGCATAGCAGACCCCGCAAAGAGCCCTGTCGAACGGGCAAGGACACTTACACGCTCGATTGTCCAAGAGATGAGCAGCGCGGGGCTTCCCCTTTCGGCACCGTTTCAATCGGTTGATCTTCTCTACAGCGCTATCGAGAATCAGGGGGAAGGTGAAATTAGTCTAAGCGCCTCTGACCCGTTTGAAGCTGACATCGAACGAGGGCCTAAGCCCTGACTGAAACGCTTGAAGCCGCACTTGCAAACACGGGCGTGTAATACAATCAATGGAAAGGAAGGGTATGACCGGTCCCTCGATCTTTTTGTCGAGCCTTGAGGGTTGCGGGCCAGAAGCTCTCGAAGCCTTCGAAGCGGTTCTTCGCAGCGCAGGTAATCTCGACGTGCTCCCAAGCGACGCGTTGATTTACGAGTTTGAGGAGCGCGTCGATTTGTCGGCAGACTGCCATGAGATCTTTGACCTAGCCGTTAATGAAATCGCAACACGGCGGATGGTTTCGGATGGGGCGCTGCACGGGCTTTAGCTGATAGTGATGGTTCGTGCCGTTAAATGAGGGTCGAAGCCTTCGCCCGGAGCGATACCGAAGAAGTAGATCCCATTCCAAGCAAAACCCGGAAAGCCGCTTGATCATGCTTTCATGCCGTTCAGGAATTTCCGTGAGTTCGACGGATGTGACCTTCGTTTTGAACTTTGGACAGGGCGGGGATCGACGGGCTGACGCCCGTTCACCCCAACCCTGACAGTTTCCAAATCCTCTTGATCCGCCTGCCATCCTGGCAGGTCCGAGAAAACCGGCAAGCGCCGCCTGCGGCGTCGGTTCCGGTCGAGAATTCCGGTTCCTCCCACGCGGACGAGCCGCGCGGTTCCCTCCCCAAATTCACGCCCTCCACCCGGTTGTCACGGCCCCGCCAGGCCGCAGGACGGGCTTTGCCCTTACCTGCTCTGCCGTTCGGAATGCATGGGCATTCCAAACAACAGAACAGGAAGGCCCGCCCATTGGCGGAAAGGGAAACAGACCCCGACCGCATCACGCAAGGAGGATCACAAATGACCAAAGAGAAATTTGACGTCTACACCCATGTCACCAATCAGATTGTCGGGCAGATCGAGGCGGGAACGCCGCCTTGGCGCAAGCCGTGGACCGGAGGTGGTGTGTCGGTCAGTTTGCCGGAAAAGTTCAACGGCGAAGCTTATCGGGGCATCAATATCCTGATGCTTTGGGCGACGGCGATGGCCAAGGATTACAGCTCAGCTCGCTGGATGACGTTCAATCAGGCCAAGCAGCTTGGTGGCCACGTCCGCAAGGGTGAGAAATCCGCCACGGTCGTGAAATACGGCACCGTCGAGCGCGAGGACGAGAACGGCGAGGAACGCCAGATCCCCTATGCCAAGGCCTACCGCGTGTTTAACGCCGACCAGATCGAGGGCTTGCCCGCTGAATTCTACATCCTGCCCGATCCGCCCCGTGATCTTGGCACCAAAGCCGACCCTGCGTTGGAAGCATTCTTTGCCGCGAGCGGTGCGCAGATCGACAGCACCGAAGAGCCGCGCGCCTACTACAACATCAAGACCGACCGCATCCACATGCCGCTGATCGCGACCTTTCACAGAGCCGCAGGATATTACGGTACCTTGGCGCATGAGCTGACCCACTGGACAGGAGCGACAAAGCGGCTGGACCGTTTGGGCCGGTTCAGCGACCGTAAGGCCTACGCCTTCGAGGAACTGGTCGCAGAGATTGGAAACTGCATGCTTTGCGCGCAGATCGGGGTGGAGCCTGAATTCGATCAGAGCGCGGCCTATGTCGAAGGATGGCTTGAGGCGATGAAGGAAGACAGCCGCGCGATTTTCCGCGCAGCCTTCGAAGCGCAGAAGGCCGTTGATTACATCATGGAGCGCACTGCACAGGCCGACCGGATTGCCGCCGAGTAGCAGCCCGCACCGCCGAAATGATCGTGGCCCCCGTCAGCAGGCGGGGGCCTTTTGCGTTTCCGTGTCATCTTGGTTGTGAGCGGTTTTTGGATGACCTGTCGGCGGGCAACCTGAAGGCCACCCGCCGACAGGCCCGGCGCTTCGCGCAGACGGGCATGGGATGCCCGGAGGGCCGTTTGGGAATGTAGGGTGATGAGCTAAGCAGTTTCAGTGTGGCCCGTGACACCAAAAATTGCAGTAGATGTGCCTACGCACAAATTTCTTGACATCAACGCCTTGATGTCGTATTTGTATGAGCATGAGCTACAGCATAAAAAATATCACCTTGGGCGAAGCGTGCGAAATTCGAGCGGGCTATTCTGCCAGAGCCGCCCTCACGGAGGACGCCGAGAAGGGCGTCCCTGCTATCCAATTGCGTGACCTTCAAGGTGAGTGGGTCAGTCTAAGCGTGGCAGGAAAATATGCCTTGGATGGCAAGCTCGACCGTTACCTGGTTGAGCATGGCGATGTCCTGTTCCGCTCTCGCGGAGACAACAACACAGCCAGCATTGCCATAGGAGGTGTAGGTGAAGCAGCGGTCGCGTTGTTGCCAGTGATGGTGATCCGCCCGAGCGGAGACGATCTCCTCCCAGAATACGTCGCGTGGTCGATCAATCAGCATGAAGCCCAACGGCACTTAGACTTGGGTGCGCGCGGGACAAAGCTTCGAATGATCCCGAAGGAGTGTCTTGAAACGCTACCGCTGCACATACCGAGTCTGGCCGTGCAGCGGATGATCACAGAGCTCGATGCCCTGTCCGCAACAGAAACCCAGCTTCTGCACGAACTGGCTGACACGAAAAGAAAATTCACGAGATTCGCCCTGCTTCAACAGGTGCGAAACGCTCAGCTTCACGGCAATGAAGCTGAGCATAACGGTGCCCACCGCTCCTCGAAAAGCTCGGGCAAATTGCAACGGACAAACTCATGAGGCGAATATGTCCATCAACATTGGAAGCTACCACGCCGTAGGCCCTTTCGGCAATGAAAACAACTTACAGGCGCGCTCTGGCGTCTACGTGATCCTTGGACGGCACAGCACAGCGTCCACCTGGAACGTGGTCGATATCGGAGAGTCGCAGAACATTCGGGAACGGGTGTCGAACCATGATCGCGCTCCGTGTTGGCGCGGGCAGGGGCACGCCCAGCTGTCTGTCGCCGCGATCTATGCCGATGCTCACAATCGGATGCTGATCGAGCGCCAGCTGCGTGCAGAGTTCAACCCGCCCTGTGGATTGATTTGAGAAAACACTTGGGGCGGGCACATGTCCCGCCCCACAATGAGACGCAAAAGGATTTGAAAATGAACGATAAACTGACACAGGCGGAAGTGAACAACGCAGCATGGGCTGCCTGCGACACCTTCCGGGGTGCGGTCGATCCCGCGCAATACAAGGACTACATCCTGGTGATGTTGTTCCTGAAGTACATCACGGACAACTGGAACGACCACTTCGAGACCTACCGCAAGCAGTATGGTGACGATGATGTCCGTATCCGTCGCCGCATGGAGCGCGAGCGCTTCTATCTGCCTGAAGGCGCGAGCTTCTATGACCTTTACGAGCAGCGCAACGAGCCCAATATCGGCGAGCTGATCAATATCGCCCTCGAAGACATCGAGGACAAGAACCGCTCCAAGCTCGAAGGCGTGTTCCGCAACATCGACTTCAACTCGGAATCGAACCTTGGTCGTACCAAGGATCGCAACCGCCGCCTGAAGAACCTCCTCGAAGACTTCAACAAGCCCGCCCTCGACCTGCGCCCGTCACGGGTGAAGGAAGACATCATCGGGGAAACCTACATCTACCTGATTTCGCGCTTTGCCTCGGACGCAGGCAAGAAGGCAGGGGAGTTCTACACCCCCGCAGCCGTCTCGGGCTTACTGGCAAAGCTGGCCGCGCCGAAGGAAGGCAACACAATCTGCGACCCCGCCTGCGGTTCTGGCTCGCTCCTGATCAAGGCGGCGGAGGCTGTCGGCTCCGACAACTTCGCGCTCTATGGGCAAGAGGTGAACGGCGCGACCTGGGCATTGGCGCGGATGAACATGTTCCTGCACGCCAAGGACGCCGCGCGCATCGAATGGTGTGACACCCTGAACAGCCCCGCGCTGATCGAGGGCGACCACCTTCAAAAGTTCGATGTCGTCGTCGCCAACCCGCCGTTCTCCCTCGACAAGTGGGGCGCGGATGGTGCGGACACAGACCAGTACAACCGCTATTGGCGGGGCATTCCGCCCAAGTCCAAGGGCGATTATGCCTTCATCACGCACATGATCGAGATCGCCAAGCGTCAGTCGGGACGTGTGGCGGTGATCGTTCCGCATGGCGTTCTGTTCCGGGGCGGGGCAGAGGGAAAAATCCGCCAGCAGCTGATCGAGGAGAATCTCCTCGACGCCGTTGTCGGGCTGCCCGCAAACCTCTTCACAACGACAAGTATCCCTGTTGCCATTCTGGTCTTCGACCGTTCCCGCGAGGAAGGCGGCGCGAACGCGGATCGCAAGGACGTGCTCTTCATCGACGCCAGCAAGGAATTTACGCCTGGCAAAGCCCAGAACGTGATGGAGGAAGACACCCACATCAAGAAGGTGCTCGACACCTACAGCGCCCGCGCCGAGGTCGAGAAGTATTCTCACCTCGCTAGTACCGATGAGATTGCCGAGAACGGCTATAACCTCAACATCCCGCGCTACGTGGACACCTTCGAGCCGGAGGAAGAGATCGACGTGGCCGCCGTGCAAGCGGACATCGTGCGGATCGAGGGCGAGCTCGCAGACGTGCGTGCGAAGATGTCGGGCTATCTGAAGGAGCTCGGGATTGATGCGTGAGGAAGTGCAAGAGCTTGCAGCGGAGGCAGCGATAGCGTCTCCAAGTGAGCGCCCCCGCCCACTGTCGCCCCTCAATCCGGGAGACGTTCCCAAAGATTGGGAGGTGCGGAAAATTGGTTCGGTTTCTCACAAAGTCACCAATGGTTTTGTGGGCTCATCAATCCCACACCAAGTTTCAGAGCCAGGGATAACTTACCTACAAGGTTTCAATATCCGTCCATCTAGGATTGAACTCACTAAGCGCACCTACGTTACAACTGAGTTTCATCAGGCGAACGCTAAATCGCGGCTCAAAGCAGGTGATATTCTCGTCGTCCAATCAGGGCACATTGGAACGGTTGCTCGGGTTCCAGATGATTTTGGCGAGGCCAACTGCCATGCATTGATCATCGTGGACGTGGACCGTAAACGTGTTGAACCCGACTATGTTGTAGAGCACTTCAACAGCTGGATCGGACAGGCCCGGCTGCGCGGTTTGCATGTCGGCTCGTCCATGTTGCACATCAACACTTCTGAGCTTGCTGATTATCGAATCCCTCTTCCACCGTTGCCAGAACAACGCAAGATCGCGGCGATCCTGCGGAACTGGGACGAGGCGCTCGAAAAGCTCAACGCCCTGCGGGCGCTGAATATCCGTCGTCGTATTTGGCTGCGCACCCATCTCTTCACGGGCAAAGTGCGCTTGCCGGGGTTTACGGGCGAATGGCACAAAGTGCCCCTGAGCGACGTGCTGCATGAGCACGGCTCCAAGTCCACGGGCACTGAGGAGGTCTACTCCGTCTCGGTTCACAAGGGACTAGTCAATCAGGTCGAGCATCTCGGGCGGTCGTTCTCGGCGGCGAGCACGGATCACTACAACCGTGTTCTCCCTGGCGATATCGTCTACACCAAGAGCCCCACGGGTGACTTCCCGTTTGGCATCATCAAGCAGAGCAAGATCGACCGTGAGGTCATCGTCTCCCCACTCTATGGCGTTTTCACGCCGCAGAGCTATGCGCTTGGCGTCATCCTCGATGCGCTCTTCGAGTCGCCCTTGGCTGCGCGCAACTACCTGCACCCGCTGGTGCAGAAAGGTGCCAAGAACACAATTGCCGTGACCAACAAGCAGTTCCTCGAAGGGAAGCTCCATCTGCCGATGGACCCTGAGGAGCAAGCGGCAATCGCTGATGTAGTGAACACCTCACACGCTGAGCTGGCCTGTCTGGACGCTGAGATCAAAGCCCTGACACACCAGAAGCGCGGCCTGATGCAGAAACTCCTGACGGGCGAATGGCGTGTCGAGGTTGATACCGTTGAAATTCCCACAAACACCAAGGAGGCCGAACATGCCGGATAAGAAGAATTACTGGACCCAGCAGCGCCCCGACGGGAAATGGGAGTCCAAGCGCGAAGGTGCTTCACGCGCGAGCAAGGTCACGAATACCCAAGCCGATGCCTGGACGCATTCACGACAGAAGGCCACAGAATCCCAAGGCGAAGCCTTTCTGAAAGGCCGTGACGGCAAGATTAGAGACCGAAATACATATGGCAAAGATCCGTTTCCTCCGAAGGGCTGACGGAACTTTGCAAATTACTTTGAAACATCAAGATATCTAAGAGGTGACCATTAATGGATGCAAACAAACGTACAGCATTAATTTACGATTTTGACGGGACGCTGGCTCGCGGAAATCTTCAGGAGACAAGCTTCATTCCTAAAATTGGAATGACGAAGGAAGAATTTTGGGGCGAAGTAAAGCAGCGCACACGGGAGCATGACGCTGACGAAATCCTCGTGTATATGCATCTGATGCTTGAAAAAGCCCGCGAAAAAGGCGTTCAGGTTACGGTTGAAGACCTGCAGAGCCATGGTCAGGAGGCCCCGCTATTCTCCGGGCTCGCGGACAAATCATGGTTTGAGCGGATCAATGCGCATGCTGCTGAGCGTGGGCTCGCCCTTGAGCATTATACCGTCTCTTCTGGCATCCATGAGATGATAGAAGGCTGCGCAATCCGCGATGCTTTCCACCAAGTCTTCGCATCGAAATTCATCTATTCCAAGGGCGTAGCGGCTTGGCCAGGGGTCGGCATCAATTATACGACCAAGACCCAGTACTTGTTCAGGATCAACAAGGGAGTCGATAATCATTGGGACAATGAATCTATCAATAGTTATGTCCCAGAACTAGAACGCCCAATACCATTTGATCGGATGATCTTTCTTGGAGATGGCGATACAGACATTCCAACCATGAAAATGCTGACTTACAAGGGCGGGCACTCGGTTGCAGTTTATGACCCGACCAAAACGAAGCGGGATATTGATAAGGTTCACAAGCTAATTTCGGATGGTCGCGTCGATTTCGTTGCTCCTGCTGATTATAGTGAGAACGGCCAAATCGACATCATCGTTAAGGGGATTATCGGTCGGATTGCACGGCAACATGGATACAGGCCCAAGGCATGACCTTCGATCCCGCAGAAAAATATCAATCCCAGATACCGGCGGTCCAGACGCTGGTGGCGCTTGGTTTCCAGCCCCTTTCACAGGGACAGGTCGATCATCTGCGGGGTAAAACCCGCAGCGTGATCCTCGACGACATCGTTGTGGAGCAGATGCTGAAGCTCAACAGCTACAGCTATCGTGGCAAGAGCTATGCGTTCGATCTGGAAGACGCGCATGAGGCGCTGCGCCGCCTCAAGCCGACCCCTGACAAACTCAAGGGGCTGAAAGGCACGAACCAGGATATCTATGATCTCTTGGTTCTGGGCACGACGATTTCCAAGGCGATTGAAGGCGACAGCAAGAGCTATTCCTTCAAGTACATCGACTGGGAGACGCCCGAGAACAACGTCTTCCATGTGACGGCGGAGATGAGTGTCGAGCGAACAGCCAGCACCGCGACACGGCGCTGCGATATCGTCTGTTTCGTGAATGGTATCCCGTTCATTGTGATCGAGAACAAGCGCCCGACAGCGTCGCTCAAGAAAGCCGATAGCCAGCTGATCGGGTATCAGAACGAGGACAACATCCCGCAGCTTTTCCACTATGCGCAGCTCTTGATGAGCATGAAGCGGCAGGAAGCCCGTTATGCCACCGTGGGCACGCCGCGCAAGTTCTGGCAAATCTGGCGCGATGAAGAGGATCAGGACGCGGACATCTTCACTGCGATCAACCGACCTTTGACGGCAGAGGAAAGGAGCGCTGTTTTCTCCGGCGACCTTGCCGACGCGCGCGTCTTTTTCGAGGAGTTGGCAGCGGGAGGGGAAAGGTCGATCAGTGAACAGGATCGCGCCATCTACGCGATGTGCCGACCGGCGCGCCTTCTCGATCTTGTGCGCCGTTTCACGGTCTTCGATGGGGGGGTGCGCAAGATCGCTCGCCATCAGCAATTCTTCAGCATCAGAATAGCTCTTGCCCGTCTGAAAGGTTTCGATCTGGAAGGGCGTCGTAAAGGCGGCGTGATCTGGCATACGCAAGGCTCAGGGAAGAGCCTGACGATGGTGATGCTTGGGCGCGCGCTTGCCCTCGACAAGGACGTGAAGAACCCCCGTATCCTGATCGTCACGGATCGCGATGACCTGGACAAGCAGATCAAGGGCACCTTCAAATCCTGCGACCTTGAACCTGTGCGAGCAGCCACGGGGGCAAATCTGATCGAGCTGATCAGGAACCGCGCACCATTGGTTACGACAATCATCAACAAGTTCGATACCGCCATCAAGGCGGATGACTTCAAGGATGATAGCGCCGACATCTTCGTTCTCGTCGATGAAAGCCATCGGAGTCAGACAGGCCGCTATGGCGGTCACGGCAAGTTCGCCTTGAAGATGCGGCGTATCTTGCCGAACGCCTGTTATCTCGGCTTCACCGGCACGCCGCTTCTGAAGAAGGACAAGAACACCCTCGATACGTTCGGGGGGTTGATCCACAAATATACGATTGATCAGGCGGTGAAGGACGAAGCGGTCGTCCCTTTGCTCTATGAAGGGCGCTTGGTCGCGCAACAGGTGAGTGGCGATGTCGTCGATACCTGGTTCGACAAGATCAGTGAGGGGCTGACGGAGAAGCAGAAAGCCGATCTAAAACGAAAATTCTCGCGAATGGATGCCTTGTCAAAGACGAGCCAAGCCATCCGCGCCAAGGCGTTCGATATCTCAGAGCACTACCGCCAGTATTGGCAGGGCACGGGTTTCAAGGCGCAACTGGTGGCACCCTCAAAGGCCGCTGCCGTGCGCTTCAAGGAGGTTCTCGATGAGATAGGCCATGTGACGAGCGAGATCATCATCTCCGCCCCTGACGACAAGGAAGGGAACGAGGAAGTCGATCAGGAATCCAAGGACTTGGTACGCAAGTTCTGGGACAAGATGATGGCCAAGCACAAAACCGAGGACGAGTATAACCGGCAGGTCATCGACGCCTTCAAGGGCTCAGGCGATCCCGAAATCCTAATTGTCGTTTCTAAGCTTCTGACCGGCTTTGACGCCCCACGAAACACCGTGCTCTACGTTTGCAAACCGTTGCGCGAGCACAATCTTCTTCAAGCCATTGCCCGCGTGAATCGCCTCTATGAGGACGACGACAAGGAAAAGCAGTTCGGCTTCATTGTCGATTATGAGGGGCTTCTTGGAGAGCTCGACGCAGCACTTACGACCTACAGCGCTTTCGAAGGTTTCGACGGTGATGATGTCGCAGGATCAGTGCATGACATTCGGGAGGAAATTCGCAGGCTGCCGCAGCTGCATGACCAGCTGTGGGATGTCTTCAAGGAGGTTCGCAACAAGAAGGACATGGAACAGTTCGAGCAGCTCTTGGCTGACGACGCTAAGCGAGCAGGCTTCTATTCTCGGCTGAAGGACTATGGCCGCTGCCTGCACATCTCACTTTCCTCAGAGAAGCTTTATGACGTGTTTGACGAGGCGGCGGTTTCCACCTTTACGAAGGATTGGAAAGCCTTCTCCGAGCTGAAGCGCTCAGTCCAGCTGCGCTATCAGGAAACCGTCGATGTGAAAGAGTTCGAGCCCAAGATTCAGAAACTGCTCGACGATCATGTCACGGCGAAGCCTGCGGAGGTGATCATTGGCTTAGTGAATATCAACGATCCTGATGCGTTGAATGCTGTGATCGAAGAAGAGGGCAAAACTGCCGCCTCCAAGGCGGATCGCATTGCAAGCGCCACCAAGCGCACGATCACGGAAAAGATGGAGCAAGACCCCTCCTTCTACAGGCAGTTCTCCGAGATGCTCGCTGAGGCGATCCGCGACTATCGCGAGAAACGGATTTCGGAGAAGGATTACCTCAAGACAGTCGTGGACTTGGCAGCTCGCGTTGCGCGTCGCGATCATGGCCGTGACATGCCCGAAAGCATCAAGGGAGACACGGACGCTCAGGCTGTCTTTGGCGTCCTTGAACCGATCCTGAAGGAGATCAACGGCGGTGTTGAGGATACTGTGACAGCCGATGTCGCGCAGTCGATCATCGGGATCGTCAAGGATCACCACATTGTCGATGTCTGGTCGAACGAGATGGCGCAGAACAACATGCGCAACGCTATCGACGACTATTTCTTCGATGTCGTGCGCGACGAGAAGGGCATCGACATTCCCCTCGACCTTCTCGACGACATCGAGCTGCGGATCATGGATATCGCGCGAGCTAGGTTCCCCGGATGAGTGCCGAGGTTCTTGAGGCTAGCTTCGGCAGCGAGACGATCCGTTTTTCTGTCGTGAGGCGGGTTCGCAAGACCCTGTCCATAAGCGTCTTGCCCGACCAGCAGGTCGAGGTTGTCGCGCCCGAGGACGCGAGCTCTGAACGTATCATCGAGAAGGTGCGCAAACGCGCGCCGTGGATATGCAAGCAGCTGCGCTACTATGCTCAGTTCCAGCCCAAAACGCCAGAACGCCGGTATATCGGCGGCGAGACCCACCTGTACTTGGGGCGGCAGTATAAACTCAAGGTGATCCCCGGCATACAAAGCTCCGTCAAGATGCAGCGCGGTCAGCTGATGGTTTGGAGCACAAAGCCAGGTCGAGCCACACACACCCGTGAGCTTGTTCGAGACTGGATGTTGCAGCGGGCCCAGATCAAATTTGCCGAACGTCTGGATGTCTGTCGAGGACGCTTTTCCGACCCTGAGAAGGTCGTCCCAAACGGCCTCATCATTCGCGAGCTGAGCTATCGCTGGGGCTCGATGACAGGCCGGAAGAATCTAGTCCTCAACCGTGCTCTGATCAGCGCCTCGACGGAGGCCATAGACTATGTGATCACGCATGAGTTGTGCCATATCGAGCACCCCCATCATGGACCCGCCTTCTTTGACCAGTTGAGGCGCGTGATGCCCGATTGGGAAGAACGTAAGCTCAGACTTGAGCGACAACTCGCGTAACCCTAAAGTTGAGGACGCCCTTGTGACCACGTTAAGTCTCGCGCGTGCCCAGTCGCTTCCTTCGGGCAAAAAGTGGCATTACCGCAACACTCTGAAGAAAACGCAATCGCCGCCAGTGTCGTATCTTGAATTCCCTCAAGATTTTCGCACGCGGTGCTTCGCTTTTTTCGCATCGCATGTTCTTGGGTTCGGTGACCTCTCGCAGCCAACAAACCTTGATCGGCAAGGTGAGTTTATGTCTTCGACGCATAGATTTTCGCGGCTGAAATTCATGGATTTTCGCAAGTCGGACCATTCGAGGCTTCGTCGAGTGCCTCCTTGTCGATTGCTTTTATGGGGGGCACCATCGATTCATCTGAAGAAGCTAGGACGACTTGGGGCCTTACGCCGTGCGCTCAATCACTCCCTTATTTGCCAACGAGCGAACTGCTGCGCTCCTTTTCGACATGAAGCCTGCAGAGTTTCGATCTTTAGTGAGTCAAGGGGTTTTGCCTAGGCCAATGGAAATCGGGGGCCTTGAGCGTTGGGATGTCGAGCAACTTAGAGCGATTGTTACTGGCAGGATGGTGGCAGGAGGCGGATTGATAGAATGGTAAGCCGCAAGAAATTTCTTTGGCAACATCCGGCGGGTCGCTGGTATGTGCGCAAATACCTTAACCGTAGGATGGTCTACCTGGGTCGGATCACGGCAACTGAAGGTAGCGCCGAATTTGATCGACAGTATTGGGAAATCGTCAGTGGTAAGAGGGCTGCCGCAAAAACGTCTTGGGGCGCGCTTATAGACGATATGCTGGATACTGATAAGTGGGCTAGCCTTTCTCCGCGGTACCGTAAAGACTTTGAACTGGTTTTCGAGTATCTTAGAGATAAGATTGGTGATGCAGACGTGGCTCGGCTCAGTCAGGCTGACATATACGACGCGATGGAAAAGAACCGTCACCGCGTCCGGTTCGCCAACTACCTCCCAACCGCGATTAGCATGTTGTCCAAGCTTGCGATCCGCAAGCGGTGGCGCAAGGACAACCCGGCAATCGACATTGAACCGCTCAAGGTTCCCAAGGCGCGCCAGAAACCGCACCTGCCATGGGCGGATTGGGCGGTGGAGAAAATGCGAGAGGAAGGCGAACCCGTACCGCTGCTAATCTTTGAGATCGGCGTGGGCAGTGTCCAGCGCCCCGGTGATTGGGTGGACTTTCAATGGGGCGACTATGACGGGGAAACCCTCAAGCTGCGCCAGAATAAGACGGACAAGCCGCTGCACCTTCCATGCACTGAGGTGCTCAAGGCCGCGTTGGACCGTACCAAGGCTGATCTGGGATTCGCGCCACACCCGTCGCGCCATATCCTGACACGCGCTGATGGCTCTGCGATGGACTATCATGCGATGGCCCGCGTCATGGTGCGCGAGCGTAAACGGCTGGGCCTCATGCCCTACGATCAACACGCGCTGCGCTATCGAGGCGTGATGGAACTGGCCTGGGCGGGCTGCACTGACGACGAAATCGCCAGTTACAGCGGCCACACGTCCAAGGCGATGATCATCAAATATGCGGGGGAGGCGAGACAAATCGTGCGCGCGCGACAAGCGGCAGCAAAGCGCAAGTAGCGACGAACAGAACGAGACCAGAACGAGAAACTGATACCTGAGGTGATACCCAAATGAGCAGCCCCTTTGCTAACCCATTGGATTTATTGGAGGCGAGTAGGAGAATCGAACTCCTGTACACGGATTTGCAATCCGCTGCGTCACCACTCCGCCAACTCGCCTCAAAGCCTTGTGGTGTTGGGCTGATAGCGTGGTGCGTGGGGCTGTGCAAGTGCATTGTTACGGCTGGTGTTCCGGCGTATTGCTTGTGGTGCGTTCTCAGGAAGTCTTGAGGGTTCTTGAGCCGTTGCCCACGACGCCGCGCTGTGGCACATCGTGGAGCAGACATATGCCGCTCGCAAGGACACCCAGCTCATGACCGATTTCAAGTCCGCCCGCACCGCCATGGTCGATTGCCAGATCCGACCTTCCGAAGTGACGCGCTACCCGATCATTCAGGCCATGCTGACCGTGCCGAGAGAGCAGTACCTGCCCAGCGAGGCGCAAGCCATCGCCTATATGGGGGAGCATGTGGACATCGGTGGCGGTCGTGTCTGTCTGGACCCGCGCGTTCTGGCCAAGCTGATCGACGCGCTGGCGATTCAGCCTGATGACCTCGTTCTGGATATCGGCTGCGGGCTGGGCTATTCTACCGCGATCATCGCCAACATTGCGGAGGCGGTCGTCGCGCTGGAGGAAGACGAGGCGCTGGCCGAGGAAGCCGCCGCTACGTTGAGCGCGCAGGGCGTGGATAACGCGGTGGTCGAGAAGGGGCCACTGGTGGCTGGCGCGCCGTCCCATGGACCCTATGACGTGATCATTATCCAGGGCGGGATAGAGGCATTGCCCGACGCGATCGCGGATCAGTTGCGCCCCGACGGTCGCATCGCAGTGATCGAGATGATGGGGCCACTGGGCGTGGCGCAGTTGGGCGTGAAGGGTGCGAACGGCATAAGCTGGCGGCGCAGCTTTGATGCAACGGCTCCGATCCTTCCGGGCTTCGCAGCCGAAAAAGCGTTTGTGTTCTGACCGGGGCTGCGGTTGACTCGACTTTAAGTGACCCGGGATCACCAAACCCGATAGGACAGTATAAGGATATCGCGATGAAGCGTATTGCTGGGCGGCTCGCCTCGACTCTTTCGGTTATGGCGCTGACGGTCGGTGCGTTCGGCACTTTCAGTGCCGTTCAGGCGGAAACGCTGACCGACGCACTGGTTCAGGCCTACAACAACTCTCCGACGCTGGATGTGGCGCGGGCCGGATTGCGGGCCACCGACGAAAACGTTCCGCAGGCGCGGGCCGGATTGCGGCCCAGCGTGTCAGCCACGGCGCGGGCGACAGTGGCCACGAGCAATGACCGCTTTTTCGGTGGCAGGGACGACCTCGCCGACAGTGAGACGGTGGGCCTCAACGGCAGCTGGACGATCTTTGACGGGGGACAGACCGCTGCCGCAGTCGATGCAGCGCTTGCCACGGTCAGCAGCGCGCGTGCGCAACTTACCGTGCAGGAGCAGAGCGTGCTGCTCGACACCGTGACCGCCTATCTGAATGTGCGACGCGATCTGCAATTCGTGTCCCTGGCCCAGAATAACGTGCGGGTCATTTCACGTCAGCTTCAGGCGGCCTCGGATCGGTTCGAGGTGGGCGAAGTCACCCGTACCGATGTCAGTCAGGCGCGGGCCCGGCTGGCTGCCGCGCAAACCAATTTGGTCTCGAACCAAGGGGCGCTTGAGCGGTCTCGCGATGCGTATACTGCGGTTGTCGGTGTGGCGCCGAGCAATCTGGCACCGCCCCCCGCCCTGCCGCAACTCCCCTCAAGCGAGAGTGAAGCGCTGGAGATCGCAAACGCGAATCATCCCTCGCTGTTGGCCCGCCGGGCGCAGGTCCGAGCGGCGGAGTTCGCTGTTACCCAGGCCCGTGCCAATTTCCGCCCTTCGGTCGAGTTGAACGGCAACGTGTCCTACGGCAACACCTTTGACGATGTCGTTGGGGGCGGACAGGTCAGCAACAGATCGTCGCAGATCGGGGCCAGCGTCGTTATGCCGCTGTATCAGGGTGGCGCATTGTCCAGTGCCGTTCGCCAGCAGGTCGCGCAACTGGAACAGGCGCAGGCGGAGTTGAACGACACCGCCCGGCTGATACAGCAGCAGGTATCGGTCGCGTGGACCAATTTCGGCGTCGCCGGATCGCAGATTCGGTCGAGCCGCCAGCAGATCACCGCCGCGCGGGTCGCGTTTGAGGGGATCGTCGAGGAGGCCCGCCTGGGCGCGCGCACGACGCTGGACGTTCTAGATACCGAGCAGGACCTGCTTAATGCACAGTCCGATCTGGTGTCAGCGCAGCGTGATGAGTATGTCGCGGCCTACACCTTGCTCTCCGCGATGGGCTTGATGACGGTGGAACATCTGGGCTTGCCGGTGGACGCCTATGATCCGAACGTCTACTTTGAGGCTGTCGAAGACGGTCCCTTTGCGCCAAACCGTGGCGCCGTGCTCGACCGGGTTCTGGGACGCTATTAAGGAAATGTCGTGATGGGTAATGGTGAGGACGACGCAGGGCGTAGCGTCAAGGACGTGCTTGCCGCCATTCGTGCGCGCGTTCAGGCGGATGAGGCAGGGTTGTCGGCACGGCCCGATGACCGCACTCCGCCACTGCGTCTGGGTGAGGCGCAGCAGGTCGACGATTCCGATATTGTGCAGCCCTTGCGCCGCGAACCGGACGCACCCTTGCGGCTGGACACACCTGTTGACCGGCCCTCTGATGTGCCACCGCTACCGCTGACGACCCCGGTTCAAGACACCGCGCCACTGCGGCTCCAGCCCTCGGCCCCCGCGACGGAGGTGCCCGAGGCTCCGCATATGCATGTGGAGGATGAGCCGGAGGGTGAAGCAGGCGACGGCACAGGCGCCACCATCACCCCCCTGTTCGCCAGCCAGCCCGAGGCAATGACGATTGACGCGACCGAGGCTGAAAGAGCGACCTCCGAGGTGATCGAGGAATTGCGCGATGAACCCCGGGTTGAATCGGTGGAACAGGTCGTGACACCGCACGATGATGGGCAAGACGATAGCCATTCCACACCGACCCAAGAGGAAAGAGCGGAGACCGGTCCGCCCAATGCCGCCGAATACGACGTCTGGTCACCGGCCCCGGATATGCCCCCTTCGGAATATGACGTCTGGAGCCCGGACCCCTTTGCCGAACCGCTGCCGGACCCGGTGGAGATTGCGGCTGCTTCCTCCTCCGATACGGAGCTGGATGCCGAGGCGATACGCGCCATCGTGCGTGAGGAACTGTCAGGACGCACGAACGCTGACAGCAGCCATCTGCGCGGTGAGATCCGCGCCATCGTGGCTGAGGAACTGGAATCCGCACTTGGGCCGGACTTCCCCCGCTCCCTGCGGAAATCCCTGCGCAAGGATATCGTGCGCGCCTTGAAGGAACGCGGCCTGAACTGACCGCTTCCCCTCCGCCGCCGTGCCGGTTAAACCGCATCCGATACCGGATGAGGGATAGCAGACATGGCGATGGACAAGAATTTCGATGCGACCACCAGCGAGGCCGCGATCGCGACCGCGTGGGAACAGGCCGGGGCCTTCCGGGCAGGGGCCAACGCCAAGCCCGGCGCGGATCCGTTCTGCATCATGATCCCACCGCCGAACGTCACCGGCTCACTGCATATGGGTCATGCGTTCAACAACACATTGCAGGACATTCTGGTCCGCTGGCACCGGATGCGCGGCTTCGACACGCTGTGGCAGCCGGGACAGGACCATGCGGGCATCGCCACGCAGATGGTGGTCGAACGCCAATTGGCCGCACGGGGGGAGCCGGGTCGTCGCGAACTGGGCCGTGAGAAATTCCTCGAAAAGGTCTGGGAGTGGAAGGAAGAATCCGGCGGCACCATCATCGAACAGCTCAAGCGGCTGGGTGCCTCCTGCGACTGGGACCGCAACGCCTTCACCATGTCCGGCACCTTCCCCGATGCGGTCATCAAGACCTTTGTCGAGATGTACGAGGCCGGTCTGATCTATCGCGGCAAGCGGTTGGTGAACTGGGACCCGAAATTCGAGACGGCGATCTCGGATCTGGAGGTCGAGAACCGTGACGAGCCGGGCCACATGTGGCACTTCAAATACCCGCTGGCCGGCGGTGAGACCTATGAATATGTCGAGAAGGACGAGGACGGCACCGTCACCTTGCGTGAGGTCCGCGACTATATCGCCATCGCGACGACCCGGCCCGAAACCATGCTGGGCGACGGCGCGGTCGCGGTGCACCCCGATGACGCGCGCTATGCCCCCATCGTCGGGAAACGCTGCGAAATCCCCGTCGGGCCGAAGGAAACGCGCCGCCTGATCCCGATCATCACCGATGAATATCCCGACATGGCCTTCGGCTCCGGCGCGGTGAAGATTACTGGCGCGCATGATTTCAACGACTATCAGGTGGCCAAGCGTGGCGGCATCCCTCTTTACCGTTTGATGAACACGGTTGCGGCGATGCGCGACGACGGCCTGTCCTATGCGGACAGCGCGGCGAAGGCGCAGGCGATCCTGGATGGTGCGGAGTTCAGCGAGGCCGAGGTCGATCAGATCAATCTCGTTCCCGACGAATATCGCGGTCTGGACAGGTTCGAGGCCCGCACGAAGATCGTCGAGGCCATCACGTCCGAGGGGCTGGCCGTGATGATCCCGAACCCGGAGGCGGCGAAGGACGACACCGATGCGGAGGACGGTGAGGCGGTCCCGGATCAGGTCCGGGACGTGCCCAGCCACATCCCCCTCGTCGAGAACAAGTCGATCATGAAGCCCTATGGCGACCGCTCCGGCGTGGTGATCGAACCGATGCTGACCGACCAGTGGTTCGTGGACGCCGCCAAGCTGGCCGGCCCCGCGATGGAGGCCGTGCGATCCGGTGAAACGCAGATCCTGCCGGATAGGGATGCCAAGGTCTATTTCCACTGGATGGAGAATATCGAGCCGTGGTGCATTTCCCGCCAGTTGTGGTGGGGGCATCAAGTGCCGGTTTGGTACGGGCCGAAGGTAGAGTATGTAGAAAGCCTGAATGCCCCAACTGAATTTATGGGATCAATCTTTGGTGAGTATTCTCGCTTCTGTGCTTCATCAGAAGAGGAGGCAATTGAACTTGCGAAAGCCGCCTATCCAGACGGAGCGAACGTTGTAGTCGGAGGCAGAGATTACGAAGACGATGCGGCAGGCGACACAGAAACAATATGGTTGTCGAAAGATCATGCTGATAATCTAACGATAGGCCTTCGTCGCGACCCAGATGTCCTAGACACGTGGTTCTCCTCCGGCCTTTGGCCGATGGGCACGCTCGGCTGGCCCGAGCAGACGCCAGAGTTGGAGAAGTATTACCCGACCTCCGTCCTCGTCACCGGGTTCGATATCATCTTCTTCTGGGTTGCCCGGATGATGATGATGCAAAAGCAGATGGACCCGCAATCGCGTGCGCCGTTCCATACCGTCTATGTCCACGCGCTCGTCCGGGACGAGAAGGGGCAGAAGATGTCGAAGTCGAAGGGCAACGTCCTCGACCCGCTGGACCTGATCGACCAGTACGGCGCTGATGCGGTGCGCTTTACCCTGTCCTCAATGGCGGCGATGGGGCGTGATCTGAAGCTGTCCACTCAGCGAATCGAGGGCTATCGCAACTTCGGCACGAAGCTGTGGAACGCTGCCCGCTTTGCCGAAATGAACGATGCGACACCGGCCAGCTATGCCGGCGGCCAGCCCGATCCGCGCGCCAAGGTGAACCGCTGGATCATGGCCGAAACCGCCCGGGCCAAGGCCGATGTGGACGCGGCGCTCGCCGCCTACCGCTTCAACGATGCGTCCAGCACGCTCTACGCTTTTGTCTGGGGGACAGTCTGCGACTGGTATGTCGAGTTCGCCAAACCTTTGTTCGCCAGCGATCAGGCGGAGGAAACCCGGGCCACCATGGCGTGGGTCATCGACCAATGCCTGATCCTGCTGCACCCCTTCATGCCCTTCATCACCGAGGAGTTGTGGAAGGGGACGGCGGAGCGGCCCGAGATGCTCGTCACGACCGACTGGCCGGACTATGGCGACCTCAGCGATGCAGATGCCGAGGCGGAGATCGGCTGGATCCGCGCGATGATCGAGGAAATCCGCTCCGTCCGCTCGGAAATGAACGTGCCGGGCAGCGCGAAGACCGGCCTCGTCCTGGTCGCGGCGGACGATCAAACCCGTCAGCGGTTCGAGGATAACCGCGCGCTGGTCGAACGTCTGGCGCGGGTCGAGAACGTGACCTATGCCGATACCGTGCCCGAGGGGGCGGTAACACTGGGCCTCGCCGGGGCGACGATCTGCCTGCCGCTGGCCGGTCTGGTCGATGTGAAGGCCGAGGAGGCCCGTCTGGACAAGGCGCTGGCCAAGCTGGCCAAGGAAATCGGCGGCCTGAACGGCAAGCTGCGCAACGAGAAATTCCTCGCCAAGGCGCCCGAGGACATCGTTGCCGAACAACGCGACAGACTGGCCGCAGCCGAGGCCGAGGCCGACAAGCTGCGGGCCGCACAACTCCGAGTGAGGGCACTGGCATGAACCAGCACGATGACGTTCAGTACGGACGCTATTTCATTCGCGTGTCCTCCATTTCGGATCTGGTCCGGGCCACCGCCTTCATCGACGGGGACGACGCGCCCGTCGCACAGGCCGAGGGCGACACGGCGGATGGTGCCGTCGATACGCTGTGCGAAATGCTCGACCGCCGCGATGGCGATCGGGAGGCCGCACGACGCAGGATCGGCAAGTTCGCCGTACCCACATCGAAGGAATATGGCGAGGCCTGGGCCACCCTGGACCTTGCGCCGAAGCTGCACGCGATGGCGCTGGCCCATGCGGCGGCAGGCGATGCGGGGCTGACTGTGGCCGAACTGGCCGCCGCCGCCGGATACCCCACGCCCGCCGGTGTGAACCTGCAATACGGAATGATGGCGCGTGAAATCGCGGATGCGCTGGACATGGATCTGCCGAAGAAGCCTGCCTACAAGGGCGCGGACGCAGCGCTCGGCCTGATCGGCTGGCCCGGGGAGCCGCGTGAGGATGCGCTTGTCTGGGTCATGCATCCCGAACTGCGCAAGGTCGTGTTATGAGCGGCCCTCGTTTTACGGCGCTGGCCGCCTCGCTCCCCTCGACCGTGCCGTTCGTGGGGCCTGAAGTGCAGGAGCGCGCTCGTGGTGCGGCCTTCGCGGCCAGATTGGGTGCAAACGAGAGCGGCTTTGGCCCGTCGCCCCGCGCCATTGCCGCAATGGCCGATGCCGCGGCGGACAGCTGGAAATATGGCGATTCCGAAAGTTACGATCTTCGCACGGCTCTCGCAGAGCATCTGGAAGTGGACATGAACAGCATCGTGGTGGGCGAGGGGATCGACGGTCTGCTCGGCTACTTGGTGCGGCTGCTGGTCGGACAGGGCGATGCCGTGGTCACCTCGCTGGGGGCCTATCCGACGTTCAATTACCACGTGACGGGTTATGGCGGTACTTTGCACACAGTGCCATATCGCGACGACCATGAAGACCCCGACGCCCTGTTGACCAAGGCGCGCGAGGTGGACGCCAAGCTGCTCTATCTGGCCAACCCCGACAATCCAATGGGCACATGGCACGATGCGGCGACGGTTCAGCGCCTGATCGACGGTTTGCCGGACGGATGCGTGCTGTGCCTCGACGAGGCCTATGGTGAGTTCGCGCCGGATGGCACGCTGCCCCCGCTCGACACCTCGAATGCCTGCGTGATCCGCATGCGCACATTTTCCAAGGCCTATGGCATGGCGGGGGCCCGCATCGGCTATGCGATCACGCACCCGGAGCTGGCGGCCGCCTTTGCGAAGGTGCGCAATCATTTCGGCGTAAGCCGGATCGCGCAGTCGGGCGCACTTGCCGCTCTGCAGGATCAGGAATGGCTGCAAAGCGTGCTGACCAGAACCGCCGCCGCACGCGAAGACCTGTCCGACATGGCGCGGCAGGCCGGTTTCGCGCCGCTGCCCTCCGCCACGAATTTCGTGACCATCGACTGCGGTGAAGGGGTGGATCGTGCCAAAGCGATTCTCGATTCGCTGTCACAGGCCGGATGCTTCGTTCGGATGCCTTTTGTCAGCCCTCAGAATCGGTGCATCCGTGTATCAGTCGGAAAAGAACGAGAACTTAATCTGCTAAGGGTTGAACTTCTTAAGCAAAAATAAACCTAAGCATGAATCTAGGGGCAATCACTCGCCTCTCTAAAGACCTCGTTAACCATTGGGAGGCAGCTTGGGTGCATTAAGACTTTCTAACGAACTGACTTTGAAATCGAAGCACATATTTTTTAAATTTTCAATGCATTAGGAGCGTCCCCAATGGGGGCGCTCCGTTTTGCATATCCATGGTGCGGCGGATTTTCCGTCTGGCTTTCCATGGATTGCATTCCGTGTGGCATCGCAAAACCTCCTCACAACACGCAATTTCAGGTTGTATTACCTCTTGCGGCAATCGAGGCGTCACCGGCACTGCCACATTGAGGACATTCTCATGTGAGCACAGGCATGCGTTGAAACCGCAGCGGCCCCGGACAAGGATCCGCGGGTCGCTTGAACAGCCCCGCCCGATCGGATAGGCGAAGCCGTAACTGTTTGCCCCCGTGTGAGGAGATCGCAATGAGCGCACCCAAGAAGGTAGTCCTGGCCTATTCAGGCGGGCTGGACACATCCATCATCCTCAAGTGGCTTCAGACGGAATACGGCTGTGAAGTCGTGACCTTCACCGCCGATCTGGGGCAGGGCGAGGAACTGGAGCCAGCCCGCAAGAAGGCGGAGCTGCTGGGCATCGCGCCAGAGAACATCTTCATCGAAGACGTGCGTGAGGAATTCGTGCGGGACTTCGTGTTCCCGATGTTCCGCGCGAATGCGGTATATGAGGGGTTGTACCTGCTGGGCACCTCCATCGCGCGGCCGTTGATTTCCAAGCGTCTGGTTGAGATTGCCGCCGAAACCGGAGCGGATGCCGTCGCCCACGGCGCGACCGGCAAGGGCAACGATCAGGTGCGTTTCGAACTCAGCGCCTATGCCCTGAACCCCGATATCAAGGTCATCGCGCCGTGGCGTGAATGGGATCTGACATCGCGCACAAAGTTGCTGGAATTTGCCGAGGCGAACCAGATCCCGATTGCAAAGGACAAGCGCGGCGAGGCGCCGTTCTCCGTCGATGCGAACCTGCTGCACACCTCGTCCGAGGGCAAAGTGCTCGAAGATCCGGCGATCGAGGCACCCGATTATGTCTACCAGCGGACAGTCAGCCCCGAGAACGCCCCCGATACAGCCGAACATGTCGAGATCACCTTTGCCAAGGGCGATGCCGTTGCGATCAACGGGGAGGAGATGAGCCCCGCGACAATCCTGACCAAGCTGAACGAACTGGGCGGCAAGCACGGTTGCGGTCGGCTCGATCTGGTCGAGGGCCGTTATGTCGGCATGAAGTCGCGTGGCATCTACGAAACGCCGGGCGGCACCTTGCTGCTCGAAGCACATCGGGGCATCGAATCCATCACTCTGGACCGCGGTGCGGCGCATTTGAAGGATGAGTTGATGCCGCGCTATGCCGAGCTGATCTACAATGGATACTGGTTCAGCCCGGAGCGTGAGATGCTTCAGGCCGCGATTGACCACAGCCAGGCGCGGGTGAATGGGACGGTGCGGCTCAAGCTGTACAAGGGCAGCGCGCAATGTGTCGGACGCTGGTCCGAGGACAGTCTGTATTCGGAACAGCACGTCACGTTTGAGGAAGATGCCGGTGCCTATGATCAGAAGGACGCCGCCGGTTTCATCAAGATCAACGCGCTTCGGCTGAAATTGCTGGCGGCCCGCGATCGCAAGTGAGCGTCAGGGCGTATTGCTCAAAGCTCGGACCAATCCTCCTCATAGGCCAGCGCAGTGTTGCCTGTGCTAAGGGGCGGGGTTGTGTCCGCCGCCGGTTCGGGAATTTCCTCCTCAACCATCCGCTCGATGCTGAAACTGCGCAGGTTGCGTTCCACCAGCCCGATCTGGTCTGCGAGCTCTCCCATGGATCGGGTTGTTCGCTCCGCAATATTGGCGGTTGACTGAACGCTGCTCTCCATGGCGGTGATCGCGGCGTCAATTTCGCGCAAGCCTATGGTCTGTTCTTCAGCCGTGCGGGTGACCTGGGCGACCTGAGTTGCGACATTGCGTGTCTGCTCGGTGATCTCGGACAGCATCCCGCCGGCGCGTTCGACCATCTCGACCCCGCTTTGCATGTTGCCGTTCGAATCCTCGATAAGGGCGGAGATATCGTTGGCAGCGTCCGCACTGCGTTTGGCCAAGCGTCGCACCTCGGTCGCGACAACGGCGAATCCGCGACCCGCTTCGCCAGCGCGGGCTGCCTCCACCGCTGCGTTGAGCGCCAGAAGGTTCGTCTGGAAGGATATCGCTTCGATCACTCCGAGAATTTCACGCATTTCACCGGAGCCGCGTGCGATTTTGCCGACAGATGCGACGGCGGCGGCGGTCACATCGGCACCCTCGCTCGCATGTTTCGACAGATGCGTTGCCATGGCGCCGACATCGCGCAGCAGAGTTTGCCCGATTTCCAGAGATTCCGTGAATTGCTGTGTCGTAGCGGCGGTTTCCTCAATGGCGGCGGCCTGTTGAGAGGCGCGCTCGGATACGGTATCGGTATCGCATAGAACCTTGGTTACCGTCTCCCGCGTCATGCGTACCGCGCGGTCAGTCTCGCTCAGCACGGCCTCCAGCGCGCTGGTGGCTCCATTCGCGGCAATACCGATATCCGCAAACCGGCCCAACCCGGCCGTATCCATCCGATGCTGCAACCGTCCGTCGGCCAAGGCACGGAATTGCTGCTCCACCTGATCGACACTGAACTCGACGGAGGTGAACAGGTGGTTGAGCTTCGCCGCGATGCGGGAGAAGACCTCGTCTTCGAAATCTTCGGACAGGCGTGCGGAAAAATCGCCTGCCGCGCCCTGAGAAATCAGATCTGCGAACGCCTTGTCGAACTGTTCTATCGTTCTTCGACGCTCACTGCTGGCACGGTCGGTAATCTCCGTCAGCTGCACTTGGGTTTCACGGGCGACCTCCGCGTCACGCTCCGCCTGCACTCGTGCGATATTGCGAAGGTCGGTCAGACGCTTGCGCCATTCGTGGGCCAGAACGAGCGCGATGCATTCCATCACGACAAACAGACCGTGTAGAAAAACCCGCCCGTAACTGCTGCCATCGGGATATACCAGTGCAGGCAGGTAGTAGTTCAGAAACAAATGATGCAACGCCACCGCGGCTCCGGTGGCGATGATCGCCGGGCGGCTGTCGAGCGTTCCGACAATGGCCAGTATGACAAAGAAATACATATGCAGATCGCCCTGCATCGTGTTTCCTTGAAGCAGGGCGAGCAAAATCATCGCTTGCCCGACCAGACCCAGCGCAACCGAGCTGGGCGCGCCGTATTCGCGACGTATGGCCAGTATCATCGCCGGAATTGACAGAGCGGCGGACAACCCCATGCCCAGCAGCATCGGCTTGTCCATGATGAACGCGATCAGACCGATGAGAGGAATGTGGAGGATGGAGAAGGCGCCAGTTATCTGTATGACGCCGACCCGGTTTGCAAAATTTTTCATGCGTACGCTCCACATAGGACGGCCAGAGTTTCGAGATTGAGCAGAACGAACGCGCCCTGGTCGTGCAGGCTTTGCGCGGAGCCGGTAACGATATGCGTGCCCAGCGGCCCCTGCAGGCCCGCCCAGTGCGCGCCCGCCCGTTCAGCGACGGATTGCACGTCCTCACGCGACCAGATCAGCATGGCACCCACGTGACTGTCTGAGGGGACCAGGCTGAACAGTAGCAGGCCGATCAGCGCCATTCCCTGCATGACGATGGCAAACAATGGCATATGATGACCTTTCTCAATTTCAGCTTTGATGCACGCAAAGGTTTAAGACTTTGTTGCCACGCTCACGTTGTCATCACGACTGCGTAGGATCGCTTGCCCAGATGCGGGAGCGGCATCAGTTCACAGCAACACCCCGCATTAGGAGCTGAATATGATCCGACTTTCTCTCGCCGCAGCCGCTCTATTGACTCTCACCGGCCCCGCCATGGCCCAGGACCGGCAGGAGGCCGTGTTCGCCGGTGGTTGTTTCTGGTGTGTGGAGAGCGATTTCGACAAGCTGGACGGCGTGTTGGAGACGACATCAGGTTTTGCGGGCGGCACGGTGGAAAACCCCAGCTACCGTGAGGTCACGGCAGGTGGAACGGGCCACCGGGAGGTCGTCCAAATCGTCTACGATGCGGATATCGTGGATTACGCGACCTTGACCGAATACCTGCTGCGCACGGTGGACGTGCTCGACGACGGGGGGCAGTTCTGTGACCGTGGATACGGCTACACCACTGGTATCTATGCGCAAAATGAGGATCAGCTTGCCATCGCCCGACAGGTTTCCGCCACCTTGTCTGAGGAACTGGGCCAGCAGATCGTAACGGAAATCGTGGATGGCGGAACGTTCTATCCGGCTGAGGATTATCATCAGGATTATTACGAAAAGAACCCTCTGCGCTATCGATTCTACCGCGCACGCTGCGGCCGCGATGCGCGGGTCGAGCAGCTCTGGGGGGAGCATGCCGCGTTCAATTGAGCGGAATTGAATTGCCCGATTTCGTTTTCTGATAGGCGTCCGACAAATCGGCATAGGCGGCTGAAATCCTGTCCGCCTGTGCCGTCAGTTTTGGTGAGCTGTTGAGCATTGGCCTGATTGCGCTGGCCTTGAAAAAAGCATTGTCCCGGCGGTACTCACCTGCATCCAGCCCGTATAATTCCTTCATGATCTTAAGGTCGTGCGGAATGCCGAAGCCGTCCCGGCTGTCCTCGTGACTGAAGAAATAGGCGTAATTGTCGAAGCCCGCCCAGGTGATTGCGGACATGCACATGGTGCAGGGTTCGTGGGTGGACAGAAAGATCAGGTCGTCTGTCGGGGGCGTATCGGGCAGCTCATAGAACTGTTTGAGGGTGTGAACCTCCCCATGCCAGAGCGGGTTTTCCGTCTCGGCATTGGTTCCGGCCAGAACCAGCGACAGGTCGGACTTGCGCAGGATCGCGGCGCCGAACACCTTGTCCCCGCGCGCGACGCCCTTACGCGTTAACGGCAATATATCGTGTTGGATCACGTCGAGCAGGCGGGCGGGCAGGTCAGTCATCAATCTCTCCTGTTTCGGGCAGGATGTCGGATCATCGCTGGTAAGGAAAGCCTGCTCAGATCACCCCCGCCAGATGCAACAGCAATCCGACCAGTGCCCCTGTTCCAATCAGCATGGGCACGGATGGTTTCAACCTCCAGGCGATTCCCGCGAATATGACCAGCAGTGCCAGCTTGATCCAGTCGGGTCCGTGCGCGGGATCGGGCCATAGCGCCGCCCGCCCCAGATAGAGCGCGAGGTTCGCCACCACTCCGACCACGGCGGCGGAAACACCGGCCAGCGCCTGCCGGATCCAGCGCCGCCGCTGGATGCTCTCGACATGCGGTGCCGCGGCGAGGATCAGCATGAAGCTGGGCGCAAATGTATAAAAACAGGCCAGACAGGCGGTTACTACACCCGAGGTTCCGGCGGAATGACCGGCGAAATACCCGGCATAGACGTTGACCAGTATCAGCGGGCCGGGTGTCGCCTCCGCAATGGCCAGCCCGTTGAGCATCTGTTCCGGGGTCAGCCAGCCATGTACCTCCACCGCTTGCTCCGCCACATAGGGCAGCAGGGCGTAGGCGCCGCCGAAACTGACAAACGCGGCGGAGAGGAACAGCTCCGCCACACCGTCGAAGGGCGTCGTACCCAGCGTGAAGCGTACGATGCCATAGACCATCGCCACGCCGAGGATCGAGACCGCGATCAACCGCCCGGTGGCTGCCCGGGCGGGTGCGGTCGGGGGAATATCCGGTTGCGGAACAGGCGGCAGGACGAATCCGATGAGCGCCGCCAGCAGTACCACCAAGGGAAAGCTCAGCCCGAAACCCGACAGCGCTACGAAGGCCGCGATCGCCAGTGCCCAAGACCTCGCACCCTGCAGGGACCGGCCCGACAGTGCCACCATAGCCCGTGCGACGATGACCAAAACCGCCGGTTGGATGCCGTAGAAGATCGCGGCGATCGGGCCGCTGTCAGCTTGCGTCGCCGCGATCCATGCCAGCACGATCATCAAGGCCGTACCGGGCAGGATAAAGGCCAGACCGGCCGCGATCCCCCCCCACAGGCCATGCACCCGCCAGCCCAGCCACGTGGCGAGCTGCTGCGCCTCCGGCCCCGGCAGCAACATCGCGACGTTCAGGCCGCGCTGAAAGGCAGGTGCCGCCACCCAGCCGCGCCGCGTCACCAGTTCCTCATGCATCAGGGCGATCTGCCCCGCAGGCCCGCCGAAGGACAGCAGCCCGATGCGCAGATAGACAGGCAAGGCGTGTGACAGCGGGACGTGGGTCATGCGAACCTCTCAGGCTTCGCGCCGCCACGTGCAGCGGGCCTTCTGAATGACGCTAGGGGCAGTCGGTATCCGATCATGTCTTACGCTCCCATTGCGTAGGGCCGCGCGACGCCCCGGCCTGAAATCCAGCTGGCAGAGGATGAAAGATCGCCATGTCCCGCGTGAGGATGATATGCAAATGTCATCGCCATATGAAGCCATGATGACACGAGGCGAATGATGCAGATCGACCACCTTGTTTTCGCCGCCGACGATCTGGAAACGGGGCGTGCGTGGATGGAACGGACGCTCGGCGTTGCGCCGGGCGGGGCGGGCGTGCATCCGCTTATGGGCACGCACAACGCGCTGTGGTCTCTGGGTGGGTGCTATCTCGAAGTGATCGCGGTGGATCCGACGGCTGAGGTGACGCGCCCGCGCTGGTTCGGGTTGGACGATCCGCAGGTGCGCGCCTCCTTGCGGCAAGGTCCGCGTTTGCTGACCTGGGTCGCACGGGTGGACGATCTGACGCATGCGCTTGGCGCGACGGCGCTGCCGCTGGGTGAGGGCGTGCGTGTCACCCGCACCGGCCTGCACTGGGATCTGAGCGTTCGCCCCGACGGCGCGTTGGTCGAGCAGGGGCGCGCCCCGACCCTTATCGAATGGCCCGCAGATGTCACCACCCCGGAACGAAGCCTGCCGGACAGCGGGATCACACTTGAACGCCTGACAATCGCGGGTGCATCGCTGGACGTGCAGACGCTGGTTCGCGAGATCGAGGCCGTTCAGTGCGTAGCGTCGCCATCCAGCTCACTAAGTGCGACCTTCACCACGCCACGCGGGCCGATCAGCCTGACGTCCTAGATCGTGTAGAGGTTGTTGGTGATGATGATCCGCAGCGCGTAGAGGATAAAGAACACCACCAGCGGCGCGAAATCCAGCCCGCCCATTGCCGGCAGGAAACCCCGGATACGGCTGTAAACCGGTTCGAGCAGCCGGTTCAGGCCCGACCAAAGTTGATAGACGAAGGGCTGCTGCAAGTTCACCACATTGAAGGAGATCAGCCAGCTCATGATCACATGCGCGAGCACGATCCAGAACGCGATCTGAACGGCGTAGAGCAGGATCATCAGAAGGGAGGTCATCGGCAAGGCCTTTCGTGGGGGTGCGGCTTTGAACTATACTGCGCACGAGCATCTGGATCGGGTTCGACAAGAGGTAGTCGCCACGGCGATTTCCTGCAAGAGTGCCTGCCGCAGTTGTCGAAGGAGGACCCATGTATCCGTTCGCAAGACTAGCATGGCACATGCTGTTGTCGAACCGCCAGCAGGACCTGTCCGCAGGTGGCCTGCACGAATCCCGTCATATCTGCTGGCCCTGGGACGTCGATGTGTTCGGAGAGATGAACAACGGGCGTATTCTGACGATCTTCGATCTGGGGCGTATCCCGTGGGGGTTTCGCTGCGGCCTGGCCCGCGCCCTGCGCCGCCGTGGCTGGGGGCTGACCACCGCCGGGGCGAACGTGCAGTACCGCAAGCGCATCCTGCCGTTTCGCCGCTATACCATGCTGTCGCGCGCGCTGGGCTATGACGAACGGTTCATTTATCTGCATCAGAGCATCTGGCGAAAGGACGAATGTCATGTCCATGTGGTGTACCGGATCGCCACCACCGGGGCGCGGCGTATGGTTCCGATAGCCGAAGTGCTGGAGGAAATGCGCGAACCCGACTGGAATCCGCCTCTGCCCGAATGGGTCGAACGCTGGATCGAGGAAGAAGCCGAACGCCCCTGGCCGCCGGAAATCTGATTGCACGCTTGCCATGGCCGGACCGGCACTGTCCTATCGCATCGAGATATGGCGGAGGGGTCATCAATGGCGCAAGTCAGCAAACGCGGTGTGCGGGCCTGGATGCTCGCCGATTGGGCAGGTCAGCCGTTTCATACATTGTGCATCACCTTCGTCTTCGCGCCGTATTTTGTGGAGTTCGGGCTGGGTGGCGGCGATCAGGCGCAGGCGACCTGGGGCTACATGACCGGCACCGCCGCGCTGATCGTCGCGGTGTTGGCCCCGATCCTGGGCGCGATGGCCGATGTGTCCGGCCCGCGCAAGCCGTGGATCGCCGGGCTGTCTGCCCTGCACGTTCTGGCCGTCGCCGCGCTGTGGCTGGGCGTTCCAGGGATGGACGAGCCGATGATCGTGCTGCTGGCCTTCGCGCTGGCGCTGATCACGACCGAACTGGCGTTCATATTCCTCAACGCGATGCTGCCCGATCTGGGATCGGAGAGTGAGATCGGGCGGATTTCCGGCTCCGCCTGGGCGATGGGCTATCTGGGGGGGCTGGTCTCGCTGATTCTGGTGCTGGGGTTGATGGCGGGCGATCCCGAGACCGGACTGACGATGCTGGGCATCGCGCCGATCCTTGGCCTGGACCCCGCGATGGGGGAGGGCAGCCGCGCCGCCGGTCCCTTTTCCGCGATCTGGTACACGGTCTTCATCATTCCGCTGTTTCTGTTCACGCCCGATGTGAAGCGCAAGCCGGTGGCTGTCTCCGCCCGACGGGGATTGCAGGAACTGGCCCGCATGATCGGGCAATTACCCAAGCGCCCCTCGCTGATGACGTTCCTGCTGTCGTCGATGCTCTATCGCGATGCGCTGGCGGCGCTCTATGCCTTTGCCGGTATCTACGCGGCGGGCGTGCTGGGCATCGGGATCATCGAATTGGGCGCATTCGGGATTCTGGCCACCGTGACCGGGGCGCTGGGCGCGTGGGTCGGCGGGCGGTTCGACAGCAGGCTGGGGCCAAAACCGGTCGTGGTGTTCTGTACCGCGTCGCTGGCGCTGTTTTCGCTGACCCTGACGCTGACCACGGCGACCAGCTTCGCGGGCGTCGACCTTGGGCCGGACAGCGGGGTGCCGACGCTCGTTTTCTTCGGTCTGGGTGCGCTCATCGGGGCTGCGGGGGGCGCATTACAGGCGTCCTCCCGGTCCCTGATGGTGCGGCAGGCATCCGATCCGGCGGTGATGACGCAGAGCTTCGGTCTCTACGGTCTGGCGGGCAAGGCGACGGCGTTCCTCGGCCTGTTCCTGATCGGCTTCGTCACCGACGTGACGTCCTCGCAACGGTTGGGTGTCACGCCGGTGGTGGGCTTGTTCGTTCTGGGCCTCGTGTTGCTAATCTGGGTGCGTCCCAAAGGAGATATGTCTCGTGCTTAAACCTGTCCTGATTGCCATTGCCGCCCTGTTGGCGGTTCCCGCTTCGGCCCAGACCGAGGCCCGCCAACTGTTCGGCACAGCCGAGCAAGGCACGCCCGGTTCGCCCGAACCCTACGGCTCCTACGCGCGGGGCTGCGTTGCGGGGGCCGTGCAATTGCCCGAAACCGGCCCGACGTGGCAGGCGATGCGCCTGAGCCGCAATCGCAACTGGGGCCACCCTGACATGATCAGCTTCATCTGGCGGTTGAGCCAGCGTGCAGTGAATGAGGCCGGGTGGAACGGAATTTATGTCGGTGACATCAGCCAGCCGCGCGGCGGCCCGATGCTCAGCGGTCATGCTTCGCACCAGATGGGGCTGGACGCCGATATCTGGATGCTGCCCCCGTCCCGATTGGACCTGACCCGGCAGCAGCGTGAGGACCTCAGCTCGATCTCCGTCCGGACCGAGGATCAGCGCAGCGTCAACGCCAATTGGACACCCGGCCATCAGGCGGTTCTGCGTGCCGCGGCAACGGACCCGGCGGTGGCCCGCATCTTCGTGGCCGCCGCCGTCAAGCAGGAGATGTGCCGCACCGCCGGCCCGGACCGCGACTGGCTGCGCAAGATCCGTCCGTGGTGGGGGCACAACTACCACTTCCACGTGCGGCTCAACTGCCCGGCAGGGGCGAACTGGTGTGAAAATCAGGCTCCGATCCCGGCAGGTGACGGCTGTGACGAAACGCTGGCCTGGTGGACATCGGAGGAGGCGCTGAACCCACCGCCCGCAGATCTCGCTGCGCCACCCCCGGCACCGCGCCGACAGTTGACCATGGCCGACCTGCCGCAACAATGCAGCATGGTGATCGCGAATTGATGCGTATCGCCGTCCCCACCTTTGCGCTGTTCGCGGTTCTGGCCGGTGGCTGTGGCAGCGGCGTCGCAGGCTCGGTCACGGAGCCGGCCCGCCGCAGCGCCCAGATCGAATGGAACGGGCAGGGGGCCGATTTCGGCGGCTTGTCGGGATTGCTGATGGCACCGGACGGCATGTCGCTGATCGCCGTCAGCGACAAGGGCCTGCTGATCGAGGCCGATCTGATCCGCCATGCCGACGGCCGCCTGACCGGAGTGCATGAAAAGGCGCGGCACCGTCTGACCGCGCCCGATGCTACGGTGCTGTTCGACAAGGACGCGGATGCCGAATCCCTTGCCATGCTGGGCGATGACCTGCTGATCTCGCTCGAACGACGCAATGCGATCTGGCGGTATGATGCCATCGGCGCCGTGCCGATGGATGTCGCGGTGCCCGAGGGGATCGCGACGCTGCAAACCAATTCGGGGATCGAGGCGCTGACCACCACCCCGCAGGGCGCGATCCTGGCCATACCGGAACGGTCAGGCGCGCTGGAACGGCCCTTTCCCATCTACCGATTGCGTGATGGCGTCTGGGATACCAATCTGAGCATTCCGCGAGAGCCGCCTTTCCTGCCGACGGATGCGGATGTCGGGCCTGACGGGCGGCTCTACGTGTTGGAGCGGCACTTCACCGGGTTCAGCTTTCGCGTGCAGGTGCGCAGTTTCGCGATGGATCCCGCATTAATGGACGGGCAATTGAGCGACATGCGATACGACGTGCCGCCGGTCAGCGATCTGGACAATGCCGAGGGACTGGACGTCTGGCGCGATGCGCAGGGGCAGCTGCGCCTGACGATGATTTCGGACGACAATTTCATGTTCCTGCAACGCACCCTGATCACGGAATACGTGCTGGTCCCCGGCGACTGATTGCGCGATCCGGCCACCTCGCCTATAGGGCAGGGGACAACCAAGCAAAAGGGACCGCCATGACCGCTCAGCTCGAATCCGCCATCGACGCCGCATGGGAAAACCGCGCCGACATCTCCACCACCACAACGGGTGAGGTGCGTGAGGCGGTGGAGGAGACTCTGGCCGCCCTCGACACCGGCGCATTACGTGTGGCGGAGCCGCGCGACGGGAACTGGCATGTGAACCAATGGGCGAAAAAGGCGGTCCTGCTGTCCTTCCGCCTCAACGACATGGAAACCATTCCTGGCGGCAATGGCGGTGCGACATGGTGGGACAAGGTTCCGTCCAAGTTTCAGGGCTGGGGCGACAACCAGTGGCGCGATGCAGGCTTTCGCGCGGTTCCCGGCTCCATCGTGCGCCGCTCCGCCTATATCGCGAAGGGCGTGGTGCTGATGCCCTCTTTCGTGAACCTCGGGGCCTATGTGGATGAGGGCGCGATGGTCGATGGCTGGGCCACGGTCGGATCGTGCGCACAGATCGGCAAGAACGTGCACCTGTCCGGCGGTGTCGGCATCGGCGGCGTGTTGGAGCCGATGCAGGCGAATCCCACGATCATCGAGGACAACTGCTTTATCGGTGCCCGCTCCGAGGTGGTCGAGGGCTGCATCGTGCGCGAAGGGTCTGTTCTGGGCATGGGCGTCTATATCGGCCAGTCCACCAAGATCGTGGACCGGGAGAGCGGCGAAGTGTTCTACGGTGAGGTTCCGCCCTATTCCGTTGTCGTCGCGGGCTCCATGCCATCGAGCAACGGTGTGCATCTGTACTGCGCCGTGATCGTCAAGCGGGTGGACGAGAAGACCCGGTCCAAAACCTCCGTCAACGAGTTGTTGCGCGACTGAGGCGCCTCCGGCGGGATATTTGGAGACAGAAGAATGGCTAAGAAAGAAAGCCGCCAGCAGGTCTATACCTTGCTGGTGGAAATCGGACGCTCGCCCGAGGACGACTTGCCCAAGAAGGCAACGGGCGGCGCGATGATGCTGTATTCGTCCGGCGTGGATGAGGCCGAGGCCGTGCGTGAGGCGGTCGCTCTGCTGAAACAGGCGGGCCTGTCGCCGCTGGACGTGACCGGCTATGGCACACCTGAGGAGCGGGAGGCCGAGGGCCATGAGATCGACGCGGAGGAACGCGCGTTGATGGACCGGGCCCTGGCGGAGAACGCGGTCGTCATCGCGCAGATGACACCCTATTACGACTGATCGTCTTGCCCACCGGCTTTGACCGCGCCGAGGGTGGCGCTATGTGCCGCCCGGACAGAACAAGGACATTCCCATGAAACGCAATCGCCTCGGCACGTCGGATCTCGACGTCAGTGAAATTTGTCTCGGCTCCATGACATGGGGCAGCCAGAACGACGAGGCACAGGGCCACGCCCAGATCGACCGCGCATTGGAGCGGGGCGTCAACTTCATCGACACGGCGGAGATGTATCCCACGACGCCGGTCAAGGCGGAAACCTGCGGCCAGACCGAGCGTATCATCGGATCATGGCTGAAGAAGACCGAACGCCGTGACGAGGTGATCGTCGCCACGAAAATCGTGGGCGCTGGATTTGCTCATCTGCGTGACGGCGCGCCGATCACCCCTGCATCGCTGACCGATGCCATCGAGGGTTCGCGGAGCCGGTTGAACGTGGACACGATCGACCTCTATCAGACACATTGGCCGAACCGGGGGCATTTCCATTTCCGCAAGCAATGGGCCTATGACCCCTCGGATCAGGACCGACAGGACGTGGACGACGATCTGCGCCGGATGCTGGAGGCGTTGAGCGAACAGGTGGAGCAGGGTCGTATCCGCTGGATCGGCGTGTCCAACGACACCACGTGGGGCATCGCGAGAATGTTGCAGATCGCGCGCGAAGAGGGCTTTCCGCGTGTCGTGAGCGTACAGAACGAATATTCCCTGATGTACCGCCACCATGATCTGGACATGGCGGAACTGTCGCATCACGAACAGGTGGGTCTGCTGGCATATTCGCCTGTTGCCTGCGGTTTGCTGAGCGGGAAATATTCCGGCGATGTCATTCCGAAGGGATCCCGGCGCGATGTCTCGGCCGAGGGGTTGGGCGGGCGCATGAACGACCACACGCTCGACGCGGCGGATGATTACGTGGCCCTTGCCAGATCGCACGATCTGGACCCGGTGCAGATGGCGCTGGCGTTCTGCATCTCTCGTCCGTTCATGGCCTCGACGATCATCGGCGCGACGTCGCTGGCACAACTGGATATCGCGCTGGACGCGGTCAATCTGACATTGAGCGATGCGGTGCTGGACGGGATCGCCGCGTTGCATCGAAAGTGGCCTGTTCCCTACTGAGGCCCTTGCCGATCCCCCGTATTTGCCTGCGACCGAGGCTTGCCCGCGCGCGGCGTGGGGCATAGGTCTGGGGCAGGTTTACGGGAGTACGACATGCAGGCCATCTTTCTCGACCTTGACGGCACATTGGCCGATCCCTCCGACGGGTGGTTCCCTGCGCTGGGGCTGGCGCTGAAATCACAAGGCGTCGATGCGCCGTCGCGGGCGGAACTGGGTTGGACCATCGGCCTGCCGATCTTCGAGGTTCTCGAAGTGTTGTTGGGACCGGGGGCGGATATCGGGGACGCGGTGACGGATTTCTACGCCGCCTACATGGTGGGCGGGGTCAGTGACGTTTTGTTGCAGGACGACGTGGGGGAGATGATTGACCTATTCCGGGATCTGGAGGTGGCGATCTACATCACCTCCGTCCTGCCCACGCCGGTGGCGGAACGGCAGGCGGAGGCGCTCGGCCTCGACGTCCACGTGGATCGCATCTTCGGCTCCGAAATCAGCGGTGAGAATTCCGACAAGACCTCGCTCTACGCCTTTGCGTTGAACGAAACCGGGCATGACCCGGCGCGCTGCATCGTGCTGGGCGACCGTCGGCACGATATCGACGGGGCGCGCAACAACGACATTCCCACCATCGGCGCGCTGTGGGGATTCGCGGAACCGGAGGAATTGCACATGGCTGAGGCGGACGGACTGGCCGGATCGCCCGAGGATGTGGTGGAAATCGCGGCGGACCTGATGGGATTGGAACTGGAATGATACGCAAGACACTCTGCGCGGCATTGCTCGCGTTGGCCCCCGTGACCGTCGCCCATGCGCAGGATGGCATCGACCAGCGCATCGTTGGGGAGTTCACGCCCAGCCGCGACATGACCAGTGCAGCACTGGGGGCGACGGCGGCGTTCTGGGCCGCACTCGACCGGGGCGATCTGGCCATTGCCTACGGACTGGCCACACCCGCGCTGCGCCGGGCCGTGACGTTGGAACAATTTGCCGCTGCCGTCGGTCCCACCGCCGATTTCGGCGCGCCACGCCGGGTGCTGCGTCTGACCTGGTATCATGAGCAGCCGGATTATCCCGGCACTGTCCTGGCTGTCGATTGGCAGGTCAGCGAGGGTGAAACGCTGCTCGGTGGCGGGTATCTGATCTGGCAATTGCAGGCGGACGGCACGTTTGGCCTGCTGCGCCTCGACACGACGGATTTGCGCGAATGAGCGTCGATCCCGTCGCCCTGACGCAACAACTGATCCGCTGCCCCTCCGTCACGCCCGAGGAAGGCGGCGCCATCGAGGTTATGGACCAAGTGTTGAGCGAGGCAGGCTTTGCCACGCAGCGTTGCGATCGCAACGGCATCGCCAACCTCTTCGCTCGCTGGGGCGAGGGGCGCAACGGGCGGACCTTCGGTTTCAACGGTCACACGGATGTGGTGCCGGTGGGCAATCCGGACGACTGGACCTATCCGCCGTTTTCCGCCTGGATCGAGGATGGCATCCTGTACGGGCGCGGTGCCTGCGACATGAAATCGGGAGTCGCGGCCTTTGCCGCCGCTGCCATCGACTTCGTGCGCGACACTCCGCCCGATGGTTCCATCGTCCTAGCCATCACCGGGGATGAGGAGGGCGACGGCGTGGATGGCACGGCTGCCATCCTCGACTGGATGCAGGACAACGGTGAGGCGATGGATCACTGTCTGGTGGGGGAGCCGACCTGCCCCGAACAGATGGGCGAGATGATGAAGATCGGGCGGCGCGGCTCGATGTCCGCATGGATCACCGCGCGCGGCCGTCAGGGGCATTCGGCCTATCCGCACCGGGCGCTGAATCCGCTGCAGCCTCTGGTCAGATATCTCGACCGTCTGGCGAGCCGTGAGTTGGACACCGGGACCGATCATTTCGACCCCTCGACGCTGGCCATCGTGACGGTGGATACCGGCAATCCGGCAAATAACGTGATCCCGGCGCAGGCGACGGCCTGCGTGAACATCCGCTTCAACGATGCCCATCACAGCCGCGATCTGAGCGCGTGGTTGCAGGAGGAGGCGCAGCGGATTGAGGCGGATACCGGCATTACCCTCGACCTGCGGATCAAGGTGTCGGGTGAGAGTTTCGTGACACCACCCGGCGAATTATCCGACCTGATCGGCCAAGCGGTCACGGCGCAGACGGGCCTCAACCCGGTGCTGTCCACCAGCGGCGGCACCTCGGACGCGCGCTTCGTCAGGAGCCATTGCCCTGTCGTCGAATTCGGTCTGGTGGGACAATCCATGCACCAAGTGGATGAACACGTGCGTGTCGAACAGATCGACCAGCTCAAGACGATTTATGGCCGCATCCTGCGCGGTTATTTTGACCGCGGGTGACCGCGTGTGATTGTACCTGATACGAAAAAGGCGCGGTGGCGGACTGGACAGGACCGCCGCGCGGCAGTCTGATCTGCCTATCTATCAGGAGCCCGCCATGACCCTTGCTTTCGGACAACAGATGCTCGCCATTCCCGGCCCCAGCCCGGCACCGGAGCGTGTTTTGCGGGCGATGCATCGCGGCTCTCCCAACATCTACGATGGTGAACTGATCGACATGGTGCCCGGCATTGCCGAGGATCTCAAAACCGTGGCATGCACCCGGCACGATGTGGCCATGTACATCGCGAACGGCCATGGCGGATGGGAGGCCGCGCTCACCAATGTGCTGAGCCGGGGCGATCACGTTCTGGTTCTGGCAACGGGCCGGTTCGCGCAAGGCTGGCGCGGCATGGCTCACAGGCTGGGCGTGACCTCTGACATGATCGATTTCGGAACTGACGTGCCGATCGACCCTGCGCGGGTGGCCGAAGCGTTGCGAGCCGACAATGGCCGTATCAAGGCCGTTCTGTGCGTGCAGACCGACACCGCTACCTCGATCCGCAACGATATCGAGGCGCTGGGTGCCGCGATCCGCCAGACGGGCCACGATGCGCTGTTCATGGTCGATTGCATCGCCAGTATGGGCTGTGAGCCGTTCGAGATGGATAATTGGAACGTGGATGTCGCAATCACAGGCTCGCAAAAGGGGTTGATGACCCCGGCTGGCATGGCCTTCGTGTTCTTTGGACCGCGCGCCGCCCAAGCTTGGCAGAGCGCGGATTGTCGTACCGGCTATTGGGACTGGTCCCTCCGCGCCACGCCGGAGGTGTTCTATAACAGGTTTTGCGGCACCGCCCCGACCCATCACCTGTACGGCCTGCGTGAGGCATTGACCATGCTGGTGCATGAGGAAGGCGTCAGGGCCGCGTGGGCACGGCACCGGGTTCTGGCGCGCGCCGTCTGGGCGGCAGGGGACAAGTGGGCCGAGAGCGGCGTCGTTCGCCCCAACGTTCGTGATGAGGCGAACCGCGCGGTGTCCGTCACGACGTTCCTGATGGAGGGGCATGATGCCGCCCCACTGCGCGATTGGTGTGAGAAGAAGGCTGGCGTTACGCTGGGCATCGGATTGGGTCTCGACATGACGCAGACGCGCGGTGCCGGGATGTTTCGCATCGGCCATATGGGCCACTTGAACGCGCATTCCCTGCTGGGAACCCTCGCCTGTATCGAGGCGGGGATGAAGGCGCTCGACATTCCTCACGGCGATGGCATCACCGCCGCCCTGAATGTGATCGCGCAGGCGGCCTGACGTCAGTCTTCAAGCGGATTCAGGGTGACATCCCAGTCATGCCAGCCATCGGCCGTGATACCCGCACTGACCAGTTGGTGCGGCCGAACGTCCTGCGAAGAGCGACTCGCACCGGTGCGATATGTCGCGCGGACCGTATTGGATGGGCTCAACTGCCACGACGGTGGCGGCACCTCTATTCCGTCGGGACTGGCGCTGATCCAGCGGGTTACCAGATCGCTCATCGTGCCGATCCCATCGTGCAGAATGCGCAAATCGCTCAAGCCGGGGAAGTTTCCGCCGCCGGACACCCGGTAACTGCTAGTGATGACAGCGAAGCGTTGCGCAGGATCCAGCGGTGCGCCATCGTGATGGATATCGACGATGCGGCGCGCGGTCGGGTCGATCAGCGCACCGGAGACGCAGAAACGCGGCGGTTGCGTCGGGTCTATCCGGTATGTCAGCCCCAGCGCCGCATCGAAATTATAGCCCGGCATTTCAGGATTTATCAGCGGTTGCGTCGGCTGGTCGGAATGCAGATGCCCCAGATGCAGGCTCGCCATTTCCAGCCAGTCGATCATCTGCGCCCCTGTCGCCTCGACGGCGATGATCCGGTTGGCGAACGGACACAGGTCGGAAATCGCGCTGTGATACAGGGTTCCCGCAGGCAGAGAGGTATAGGCCTCGGGCCCGGAACGCCCCCCCGTGCGGTAGGGGGAGGATACCGCCAGCAGAGGCAATTCCGTGTCGAGCGCGCGTCGTCCGGCATCCAGATAGGCCGCCTGTACCACGCGAACCGCCCGACTATCCGCCATTGCGGCAAAGACCGTGCACAACGGATATGGCGTGCTGCTGATCGGCTCGGCCAGCCGCGCCCGCGTGCGCGCAACATGCGGGGCCGCGATCGCGGCGATGGCAGGATCACGCTGAGGAGCCGCCCTGCGAAAGCTGGCACGATGGGCGCAGACCGACCAGCACTTGCCATCGTGGGCCAGGCTGAGATCCAGCACCCCGATCCGCTGCCCCGAGGATCCGGCCATGATCGCCGGAGTCCCGTTCAACGTGCCGGCTATCGGATCTATACCATCCACAGAGGGAAAGTCGGGTCCAGGAAAAACTCGATGCTGATGGCCGCACAAAACCACGTCCACACCATCCAGATTGGCGATGGGCAGGGCGGCCTGCTCATCCAGATCGGCGTGATCTATCGGCACGATTCCGCTATGCGCCAGCACAACCACGATATCCGCCCCGGCGGCACGCAGTTCGGGCAGGACGCCGCGTACAGCATCCACGCTGTCGCTGACCCGGGCGCGGGTGCGCAGATGGTGCCCGTTCCAGCGCATGACACGCGGAGGGACAACGCCGGTGATGCCGACGCGCAGGATCGTATCGTTGAAAGGCACCTCCAGAATACGGTATGGGTCGAACAGCGGCTGACCCATCGGGCACAGTAGGTTCGCGCATATCATTGGAATGCGCCCGTCCTTCAACACATGTTCCAGTGCATCCAGTCCGAAATCCAGATCGTGATTCCCGAGTGTTTGCGCGTCGTAGCCCAGCATGTCGAATGCCTGCTGCATGGGATGGGCGGCGTCGGGTTCTAGATCATCCGTCAGTGCGGAGCCTTGAAATGCGTCCCCGATATCGAACAGCAGACTGTGTTTTACCTCGGCCCGGGCCACGGCGATGGCCGGGGCGAGCGCTGCCAGACCGGCATTGTCCACCCCATCCGCCAGCAACCGCGACCCGTCGATCGCCATGTGCAGATCGGTCGTGCAGATTAATCGCAAGCTGCCTTGCGCCGCAAAATTCGTAGTCATGACATCTCTTTTTCAAGCATACTCAATACATGTTTTGGAACTGATTTGGACCTCCGTCCTGCCTAGTGGTGTGGCTGGATCATCGGAAGTAACTTCGTATAAGTGAGCATTTCTCAAAAGGATCAAAAATGGCCTCCATAGAACTAAATCGAATTGTACATCCCGCGCGCGCGAACAGTGGCCAACCACCTCTCGTGATCGCGCACGGTCTGTTCGGTTCTGCCCGTAATTGGGGTGTCATTTCGAAACGTCTTTCAGATCTGCGCGACGTGGTAGCCGTCGATTTGCGCAACCATGGCGGTAGCCCGCATACGTCACCACACAACTATGACGAAATAGCGGCGGATCTGGCGGCAGTGATAGACGATCTCGGGGGGCAGGCGGACCTGCTGGGGCATTCGATGGGGGGAAAGGCCGCGATGATGCTGGCCCTCACCCAACCTGCGAAGGTGCGAAAGCTGATCGTGGCGGATATCGCGCCCGTCGCGTATGCGCATGACCATACCAACCACATAGAAATCATGCGCAATCTGGACCTGACCGGCATTACCCGGCGCTCGGAAGCGGATGCACGCCTGGCCGCTGTCCTGTCCGATCCCGCTTTGCGGGCGTTCTTTCTGCAAAGCCTCGACCTGTCTGACGGACCATCATGGAAGCTCGCCCTGGATATCCTCGAACGGGACATGGACAAGATTATCGGTTGGCCGGACGTGAGCGGGCAGTTCGCCGGCCCAGCACTGTTCGTGGCGGGTGGGGCCTCAGATTACCTGACTGAAGTCCACCACGCCAAGATCACCTCGCATTTCAGTGACGCAACGTTCCATACGATTCCGGGGGCCGGGCACTGGTTGCACGCCGAACAACCGCGTGCCTTCGTTGATGTCATCTCTCAGTTCCTTGCAGACTGATAAGGGGCAGGGGCAGTTCCTGCGTCGGATGCGCTGAGCGAGCAGGACACGGTCGCGCCAAGTGGCGCTGACAACGTCAGGTCCATATCTGGATCCGCTATGCTGACTGGTCGAAACGGGGTGCCGCGCTATCGTTGCGTGCAGGAGGATAGCATGAGCCGAGCATTCGTGAAGGAGGACGACGGGTCGCGGCCCGAGATCTTGCCAGAGCACCCAATCAGCGCCGCACCCAATCTGGTGACGGCGCGCGGTCTGCGCTTGATAGATGCGCGGATCGCGGAATTGCGGGCGCAGATTGCTGCCGGACCGGATGAGGTGCATCTGGCCCGCCATCGCAGGGATCTGCGATACTGGGATGCCCGCCATGCCACGGCGCGCCTGACACACCCGGATACGACGCTGGACACGGTCCAGTTCGCAAGCCGCGTGACCTATGCGACTGAGGACGGCACCGAACATACGATCAAGCTGACGGGTGAGGATGAAGCGAATCCGACCGATGGCTGCGTCGCCTATACCGCCCCCGTCGCGCGCGCCCTGATGGGGCTGAGCGTTGGCGATACCGCTGTCGTGGCGCTGCGAGGAGAGCCGAACGAGATCGAGGTGATTGCCATCGATCTCACGCCGGATGAGGGGTGTTAGAACTCCTACGCCTATCCGACGGCGCGGCATGTTTAAGGACGCGGTTCCCGCGAATCTGATCTCTGCATGACCACATGAAAAGGGGACGGAACCACATGGTTCCGACCCCTTCTGTTTTCCTTAAATATGAACGACTTATGCGGCGGCCTTCGCCTCAGGTCCGAAGCGGCCGTAGAAGGTTTCACCGTTCTGGGACATTTCGCGCAGCAGGGCGGGCGTCTCGAACCGGTCTCCGAACTTCTCGGTCAGATCGTCGCAGATTTCGACGGCTTTTTCCGCGCCCAGAATGTCCAGCCAAGAGAACGGACCACCCGACCACGGCATGAAGCCCCAGCCCAGGATCGCACCGACATCGCCTTCACGGATGTCCATTAGCACGCCTTCCTCCAACGCGCGAACGGCCTCCAGAACCTGGCTCATCGCCAAGCGGTGCTGAACGGTAATCAGATCGGGTTGCTCATCGTTCGGGGCCCACGTGTCGCGCAGGCCGGACCAGAGCATCCCGCGCTTGCCCTTCTCATCATAGTCGTAGAAGCCCGCGTTGGACTTGCGGCCCAGACGATCCCCCTCGTACAGCTTGGTGATGACGTCGTCAGCACCCGATGCGGGATAGGCGTTGCCCATCGCGGCCTTGGTCGCCTTCATGATCTTGTAGCCCAGATCAATCGAGGTCTCGTCGGTCAGTTGCAGCGGGCCCAGCGGCATGCCGAGCTGCTTGGCCGCGTTCTCGACCAGCGCAGGCTCGACACCCTCCGCTACCATGCGCGCACCCTCGTTCACGTAAGGGATAATGCAGCGGTTGGCGTAGAAGAAGCGGGCGTCGTTGACCACGATCGGCGTCTTGCGGATCTGGCGTGCGAAGTCGAGCGACTTGGCCACGGCCCGGTCGCCGGTCTGCTCACCCTTGATGATCTCGACCAGCAACATCTTGTCCACGGGGGAGAAGAAGTGGATGCCGATGAACTGTTCGGGCCGAACAGACGCCTTGGCCAGTTCGGTAATCGGCAGGGTGGAGGTGTTGGTCGCGAAGATGCAATCCTCACCGACAATCGCCTCGACTTCCTTGGTGATCTCGGCCTTGACGCCGACATCCTCGAACACGGCCTCGACGATCAGGTCGGCCCCGGCGAGGGCTTGCAGATCGGTGGTCGCGGTGATCTGTCCCAGCACGGTGTCCTTCTTCTCCTGCGTGACCTTCTTGCGGCTCATGCCCTTGTCCAGCAGTTTTTCGGAGTAGGCCTTGCCCTTGTCCGCGTTCTCCTGTTTCTGGTCGATCAGCACGACCTCGATCCCCGCCATGGCGGAGACATAGGCGATGCCCGCACCCATCATGCCTGCGCCCAGAATGCCGACCTTCTTGACCGTCTGATCATCGACAGCTTCGGGACGGACGGCGCCCTTCTCCAGCGCTTCCTTGTTGAGGAACAGCGAGCGGATCATCGCGGCGGAGGACGGGTTCATCAGCACCTTGGTGAACCAGCGCGCCTCGATCTTCAGCGCGGTGTCAAACGGCACCATGGTCATCTCGTAGGCGGCGGACAGCAATGCCTTGGCCGCGGGGAACGCGCCCTGCGTCTTGCCGTGAACCATCGCGTTCGCGCCCACGAAGGTCTGGAATCCGGCGGGGTGATAGGCGGCACCGCCGGGCATCTTGTAGCCCTTGGCGTCCCACGGTTTGACGATATCCGCGTCGGTCGCGGACTTCACCCACTCCTTCGCACGCGACAGCAGCTCATCCGCCGGCACGACCTCATCGATCACGCCCGCGCTCTTGGATTTCGCGGGGGCCAGCATTTTGCCCTCCAGCAGCAGGGGAGAGGCCGCCATCACGCCCATCATGTGGATCAGGCGCGTGGTTCCGCCCGCACCGGGGAAAATGCCGATGAGGATTTCGGGCAGCCCGATCTTGGCCTTGGGATTGTCCGCCACGAACCGGCGGTGGCAGGCCAGACCGATTTCCAGCCCGATGCCGGCAGCAGTACCGGGTGAGGCCCAGGCGACGGGCTTACCGCCCTTGTTGGTCTTGGCGTCCATGCTGTTGCGCTCGATCTTGCGCAGCAGCTTGTGCATTTCCATCGTGCCCTCGAACAGGCCGCGCGCGGGTTCGTCGCCTGCATCCTCACGCATCTTGGCCAGAATGTTCAGATCCATGCCGCCTGCGAAGTCCTTCTTGGCGGAAGTGATAACGATGCCCTTGACCGCATCGTCACCGATCGCCTTGTCCATCGCATCGTTGAGGTCCGACAGACCTTCGAGGGTCATGACGTTCATGGATTTGCCGGGCAGATCCCAGCTGAGTGTCGCGATCCCGTCTGCATCGACGTCGTAGTTGAATATGGTCATTTACTGTCTCCCGTTGGAGGAAAAAGAGGGGTAGGGGGGCATCAGAAGACGCCCCCGATCAGCAATTCCGGGGCCGAGCTTTCAAGGAAGACCGGGCGGCGAACGATCTCGTTATGCGATATGTGCAGCGCGATCTTGTATCCGCCCGCGCGGCGCCGCAGGCCGTAGGTGCAATCGTGCAGGATCAGTTCCTCGTCCTCGGCCGTGGCATAGCGCCATGTCACCTCGGCCAGGACGATCCCCGGATCGAATCCACGGATGTTCTGGATGGTCAGCGAGACCTTGGCCAGGCCCAGTTTCGCATAGCTGTCGTACACGTTGCGCCCGTAGGGCAGCATTTCCTGCGGGCCATCAATGAGCAGGGTCTGGTGCGGGCGCATCAACACGACAGAGGTGTCGTACAGCACGGCCCATTCCTCGTGCCGCTCAGCCTCGAAGGCTGCGCAGAACGTGTTCAGAACCTCGGTGACGCCCGCATTCTCCATAGCTCAGACCCGCTCGATGATCGTGGCCGCACCCATGCCCGATGCGACGCACAACGTGGCCAGCGCGGTGCCCTTGCCGCTACGCTCCAGCTCATCCAGCGCGGTGCCGATGATCATCGCGCCGGTCGCGCCCAGCGGATGGCCCATGGCGATGGACCCGCCGTTGACGTTGACCTTGTCGTGATCGACGTCGAATGCCTGCATGAAGCGCAGAACGACGGCGGCGAACGCCTCGTTCACCTCGAACAGGTCGATGTCCGAGATGCTCATGCCGGTATCGGCGAGGATCTTCTCCGTCACCGGAACCGGGCCGGTCAGCATGATGGTCGGGTCCGTGCCGATCTTGGCGGTGGCGCGAATGCGCGCGCGCGGCTTCAGCCCATGCTTTTCCCCGAATTCCTTCGTTCCGATCAGCAGACCGGCGGCGCCGTCAACGATGCCCGAGGAGTTGCCCGCATGGTGCACGTGATTGATCTTCTCCAGATGCGGGTACTTGAGCAGGGCCACGGCGTCGAAGCCGGGCATCGTCTCACCCATATCCTTGAACGCCGGTTTCAGCCCGCCCAGCGACTGCATGTCGGTGCCGGGGCGCATGTATTCGTCACGGTCCAGGATCGGCAGGCCGTTCTGGTCGCGCACGGTCATGATGGACTTTTCGAACCGGTTTTCATCCCAGGCCATCGCGGCGCGGCGCTGGCTTTCCATGGCGTAGGCGTCCACGTCGTCGCGGCTGAAACCGTATTCCGTCGCCATGATATCGGCGGAAATGCCCTGCGGCACGAAATATGTCTTCATCGCCACCGACGGATCGACGGCGATCGCTGCCCCGTCCGAGCCCATGGGAACGCGGCCCATCATCTCGACCCCGCCAGCGATATAGGCATGACCCGCGCCACCGCGAACCTGATTGCCGGCCAGATTGACGGCCTCCATGCCCGATGCACAGAACCGGTTGATCGACAAGCCGGGGGCGCGCTCGTTGAAATCAGAGTAGAGGACCGCCGTACGCGCCAGGCAACCACCCTGTTCGCCGACCTGGGTGACATTGCCCCAGATCACATCCTCGATCTCATCCGTTGCCAGATCGTTGCGCCGCTTCAACTCGTTGAGCACTTCGGCTGACAACCGTGCGGAGGTTACCTCATGCAGTGAGCCGTCCTTGCGGCCCTTGCCCCGAGGGGTGCGAACGCTGTCATAGATATAGGCTTCGGTCATAATGATCCGCCCTTTCCTTAACTGATCCAGAAATACCAGAGGCGTGCGGCAGCAAATGTGCCGAACACCGCGATGGCCAGTTGCCATCTATAGAAAACTTTAAGGGCCCCGGTGCGTGGGGCCAGTTTGTAGGCCAGCAACAGCGTGATCGCCGCGATGACCGGCCAGATGATGCCGTGCTGAACCAGCAACAACAAAGTGATGGAGGTGAACGCGATGCCAGCGATGACCTGCGCCGCCGCATGGCTCAAAGGGTTCTCCGGCTCCATGTCGTTCGTGTCGGGTCGGGCCTCCCGCGCGGGCTGGATCACCAGCGACAGCGCGGGCAGGCTCAGTGCGAGCAGCCACCACACGATCATGGCTGTCCTCCGTCTATGTCGCTGCGAACGCTCACGCCTTCCTCGGCATCAGGTCGTAGGGTGCTTTCCAACCGTCCAGCGCCGCGATCCTGTCGAGCCAGGCGGAGATGTTCGGCCAGTCCTCCCGATCGAAGCCGAACGGCTCGGGGTAATAGAGGTAGGAGCAGCACGAAAAATCGGCGATGGTCGGCTTGTCCCCGACCAGCCAGTCCTCGGTTGCCAGATGCTGCTCCAGCACCTGATAGGCCCCGCTCACCCGTCCGCGCAGATATGCGATGACATCGTCGGAGCGTTTCTCCTCGGGCAGGTAGTTGAGCATGAAGCGCAGCACACCGACCTGCGATGACATCTTGTGATTGTCCCACAGGATCCAGCGCAGAACCTCGCGCCGCTCAATGGCGGAGCCTGCGGCGAACTTGCCCGTGATCGTGGACAGGTAGTCCAGGATGACGCCCGATTGCGTCAGCACCACCTCACCCGTGCGGGCGGCGTGGCGCAGCACCGGGGCCTCACCCATCTCGTTGATCTCACGGAATTCGACGGAGCGTGTCTCACCGTTGAAGAAATCCAGAAAGACCGGCGACCAGCTGCAGCCAGACAGCTCCAGCATCAGGGCCGCCTTGTAGGAATGTCCACTTTCGCCAAAACAATGCAGTTCATATTCGGCCATTCGATTTCCTTTTCACGCCCGGTTGCGGGCTAGCGAGGGGTCAGGGAGGGTTCGGCATATCCCGCGCTCTTCACGACGCGGGGTCAACCCCTGCCCGGTAAGAGGTAAGGTGTCACAGGCTGCGAATATCCGATGGGATATCAGGTTCTGAAACATCATCCTGTCGTTTCCCCCTCCCGGTCTTTGCACGGGCGCTGGTGTCCGTCACCTTCCCGAAACCTGCGATATTAACCATCTAAGCAAAAATACGTTATATATCAATGCGCTGCCCATTGTTGCGTTAACCGGTTCCCCGCAGGGAACCGGTCGTTTGATCGCCACAAGATAGTCGAACAGTTAGAAATTCGCCACCGACAGGCCCATGACGTTTTCACCACCTGCCTGCACCTTTTTCAGCAGGAATGCGGTCTCGGGCAGTTTGCGGGTCATGTAATAGCGCCCCGTCACCAGCTTGCTCTCATAGAACTCGGTGTCCGCCGCGCCGGCGTCGAGCGCCTCGAACGAGGCCTTGGCCATCCGCGCCCACATCAGGCCCAGGCAGACATGGCCGAACAGGTGCATGAAATCATGGGCGCCCGACAATGCGTCGTCCGGATTGCCCATGTTCTGCATGAAGTACATGCCTCCCGCCTGAAGGTCCTTCGACGCCGCCTTGAGCGGTGTGATGAACTCCGCCATGCGCTCATCCTCACCGTTCTCCTTGATGAAATCCTTCACCAGATCGAAAAACGCCATGACGTGCTTGCCATTGTCCGTCGCCAGCTTGCGGCCCACCAGATCCAGCGCCTGAATGCCGTTGGTGCCCTCATAGATCAGGGCGATGCGGCAATCGCGCACGAACTGTTCAGCCCCCCATTCGGTGGTGAAGCCCGATCCGCCATAGACCTGCTGCGCCGAAATCGTCGCGTCCAGACCCTTGTCCGTCAGGAACCCTTTGACCACCGGGATCAGCAGAGAAACCAGCCCCTCGGCATCCGCATCGTCGTTCCGGCGCGAACGGTCGATCATCGTCGCGGCCCACAGCATGAACGCGCGGCCCCCTTCGACGAAGGATTTCTGATCCATCAACATGCGGCGCACATCGGGGAAGTGGATGATGCTGTCGGCGGCCTTCTCCGGCTCCTTCACGCCGGTCACGGCGCGGCCCTGAATGCGGTCCTTGGCGAAGGCCAGCGCGTTTTGATAGGCGACTGACGCCTGCGCCAGACCCTGCATACCGACGCCCAGACGCGCCTCGTTCATCATGGTGAACATGGCGCGCAGGCCCTTGTGCTTTTCACCGATCAGATAGCCGGTGGCACCGTCGTAGTTCATCACGCAGGTCGCGTTGCCGTGGATGCCCATCTTCGATTCCAGACCGCCGCACGACACCTCGTTGCGATCGCCGAGCGTGCCATCCTCGTTCACGTGGAACTTGGGCACGATGAACAGGCTGATCCCCTTTACCCCCTCGGGGCCGCCGGGAATCTTCGCCAGAACGAGGTGGATGATGTTTTCGGCCATCCCATGTTCCCCGGCGGAGATCCAGATCTTCTGGCCGGAAATCTTGTATGTGCCGTCGTCCTGCGGTTCCGCCTTGGTGCGGATCAGGCCCAGATCGGTGCCGCATTGCGGCTCCGTCAGGTTCATGGTGCCGCCCCATTTGAAGCTGACCAGATTGGGCAGATACTTCGTCTTCTGCTCATCCGAACCATGCGCGTGGATCGCGGCATATGCGCCATGCGTCAGACCGGGATACATCATCAGCGCCATATTGGCGGAGGAGTGCATCTCTCCCACCGCGACGGACAATGTGTAGGGCATGCCCTGACCGCCATATTCGGGGTCGCAGTCGAAGCCGGTCCACCCACCGTCGCGCAGCACATTCACCGCATCCTCGAACCCGGTCGGCACACGCACGGAGCCGTTCTCCAGCTTGCAACCCTCGTGATCGCCAACGGGGTTGAGGGGGGCCAGCACGTCACGCGCAATCTTGCCCGCTTCCTCCAGCACCGCGCCGGTGAAGTCGCGGTCCATCTCGTTGAAACCGGGGATATCCAGCTCGGACACCTTCAACAGGTCGTGCAGCACGAATTCCATATCTTTGGTGGTCGGCTCGTAAAAGGGCATGTTTCTCTCCGTCGTTTTGGGCTGGCGGCGTTTGCACCGCACATTATGGGCAGCAGGATCAGGCGGCGACGCCGACCCCGCGGGATTTCAGGATGTCACGGGCGAGGGCCATCTGATCCTCCAGATCGAGGATGGCAGCGTCCAGTTCGTCACGCTGCGCCCGCATCGCTTCCAGCCGCTCCAGCGCGACGGAATAGGTCCGCGCGATCTGGGTGCGTTGCTGGTCGCCGATGTCGTACAGGTCGAGAAGCTGGCGGATCTCCTCAAGACTGAAGCCGAAGCGCTTGCCGCGCAGGATCAGCACCAGACGCGCGCGGTCCGAGCGGGTGAACAGGCGGCGCGACCCCTCGCGGCGCGGAAACAGAAGCTCCTTGGACTCGTAAAAACGCAGGGTGCGTGGCGTTACGTCGAACTCCTCACACATCTGTCCGATGGTGCTGTAGGTCTCTTCCGTCATGGCGATGTCCCCCTAATGCTCAGCCAAATCTGGCGTAGGGCGGACGGGTCTTCAACCACGAAGTTGACGTGCGCGTAAGGTGCAACGCAACGTCACGAAAAAGGGCGGCGACCGCATGATCACCGCCCCTTGCATGTTTGCGCCGGATAGCGCCGTGCAGATTATTCGGCCGTTACGACGGTCATGACCAGATCGCCCTCAACGCGGACAGGTCCATCCTCGGACGCGCCCAGCGTGTATTCGAAGATGCCCGTCTCCATGCCGCCATCCTCTGCGTGCAGCATCAGCATCAGCATCTCGCCCGAGGCGACCGGCTCCGTCAGGATCGCGCTGACATCGGTGTTCATACCCTCCTTCAGGGGGGCGTGGCCGACGACGGGGCCGGGCTTCATTTCAGCATCGGTGCGGTGCACGACCAGCCAGCCATTGGCGCCGGCGGTGATGGCATCTGCGGTGACGGTGCCGCCGGATACATCCTGATCCATGGCCTCGACGCCCAGTTCGGAATGTGCGGCCGCGAATGCGGACGTGGCGAAGGTCATGGCCGCGGCGGCGATCATCGTGAGTTTGGTCATTATACTCTCTCCTGTTGTCACCCATTGAGCGGGCTTCGAGGGGAGTTACGCAGCGCCACGATGATTTGTTTCAGATTACCGCAGACAGGCATTCCCCGGCGTCGGCAGGTCGTCGCGCATCCGCTGGTCCATGCGGGCGATGTCCGGATGATCGAAGGGGGCGCAGCGTTCGGTTTTGGGGCGCGAAAGCCGGGTGAAGAAACGCGCAATGGTCATGTTCATATCAGTTTTCCTTTCTATAGCACTCAAGATAGCTCCGCCTGACTGCGGTTTGGAGTGGAGAACGCCGCCGAACCATATTAGAAAAGCTATATGGCGCAGCTTCGTGACATCCCACTTAACGCCCTGCGCGCGGTCGAAACGGTCGCGCGACTGGGCACGCTGCGCGCTGCCGCGACGGCGCTGGGTGTGACGCAGGGCGCCGTAAGCCAGCATTTGCGCCGGGCGGAGGATCGTTTGGGCGCGCAGCTTTTCACGCGCGGCCCGCAGGGGCTGATCCTGACGGAGCTGGGTGAGGCCGTCGTCACCGATCTGAGCCGTGGATTTGCCTTGCTGGAACAGGCCGTCATCACCGCCTCGCGCAGGGATGAAAGCGCATTGACGGTATCCGTGGCCCCGGTCTTCGCCTCGAAATGGCTGGTCTGGCGGATGAACGATTTCGCGCAGGCGCATCCTGACCTGACATTGCGGATCGAGGCGAGCATGTCCCTCATCTCCCCTCGCATGGGGGGTGCGGATGTGGCCATCCGTGTGGGGCCGGGCGGTTGGCGGGACGTCTACGCGCGAAAGCTGGCGGACATGCTGGTGTTCCCGGTGTGCAGTCCCGCACTGGCCGAACGTGTGGCATCAGCGGAAGATCTGCGGGCCCTGCCGGTTCTGCATGATCTGCACGCTGCGGACCTTTGGCCAGACTGGTGGCGCGAACACGCGGGCGGAGGCGCGCCGCCCGCCCGCACCGGACCGGCCTATTCGGATGCCGCATTGTGTCTGGACGCCGCGATTGCGGGGCAGGGCGTGCTGATGGCGTGGCCGACTCTGGCGGGGGACGCGCTGGCGCGGGGCCAGCTGGTTCGCCCGGTCGAGGGGATCCTGTCCAGCGCCAACGCATACTGGCTGATTACGCAGGGACCGCGCATGACGCCCGACATTCGCGCCTTCTTCGACTGGGTGCAGGCGGAACTGGGGCGCAGCTATGCGGCCCTGGATCTGGAATTGGGGGCGGTATGATCGGCGTGTTCGACAGTGGCCACGGCGGGCTGACCACGCTGGCCGCATTGCAGCGCGATCTGTCAGAACAGACGTTCCTCTATCTGGGGGACCATGCCAATGCGCCCTACGGGTCGCGCACGCCGGGTGAGATCACGGCCCTGACCCGCGCCGCATTGCAAAGCCTGTTCGACCGGGGGTGCACTCTGGTCATCATCGCCTGCAATACTGCGGCAGCGGCCGCGCTCCGCGATTTGCAGCAGGGATGGCTGGCACGGGAATATCCTCGGCACCGGGCGCTCGGCGTTTTTGTGCCGGTGATCGAGGCCCTGTCCGGGCGCGGCTGGGCAGATGACAACCCCCCTGACGACGGCGCGGACCAGCGGATCGCGATCTTCGCGACGCAGGCCACCGTGGCCAGCGGGGCCTTTCCGCGCGAAATGGCCTATCGCGCTCGGAATGTCGATATCAGGCAGGTGGCGTGTCCCGGTCTGGTAGAGGCATTGGAGGCGGGGCAGACCGGACAGGCGCGCGCGCTGGCCCGCGATTTCGCGGGCAGGCTGGACGGGTTCGTTCCCGACAAGGTCTTTCTGGGCTGTACGCATTATCCGCTGGTCGCGGATGCCTTCGCTGCGGGGTTGGCACCGGGCACGCCGATCCTGTCGCAACCCGATTGCGTCGCGGCCAGTCTGCGAGATTACCTGACACGCCACCCGCGCCACGGCGATCTGCCGGGCGATACCTCGCGCGAAACGGCTTATCCAACGATAACCTATCTTACGACGGGGGATCCGGCGCAGGTCAGATCCGCCGCACGTGCGCTGACGGGGCACGATTTCGATTTTCGCAGCTTGTAGGGGCTTGTCCGCGTCAGGTGTCCAGGGCGCTTTCCACAACGTCGCGCAGGCGCGTCAGCTCATCTATCGCCTCCTCCAGCTCCCGCTTTCGCGATTCCAGTTCGTCGATCTGACGTGTGCTGATTTCGACCCATTCACGATATTGCGTGGTCTGGTTGTCCTCAATCTCGTACAGGGCGAGCCATTGCCGGATTTCCTCCAGACTGAAACCGAAGCGTCGCCCGCGCAGAATCAAGGTCAGGCGCGCACGTTCGCGCCCACCATACAGCCGCTTGCGACCGTCCCTCTGCGGTGAGAGCAATTCGATATATTCGTAATAGCGCAACGTCCTGGGGGTGATGTCGAACTCTTCGCACATCTGCTGAAGGGTCTGCTTTACTTCCGTCATCCCCTGAACCTCCTGTAAATGTGACCGGTCTGTCTGCCGCCTTCCCTCTAATTTCGGACATACGGCAGGAAAATCAAGGCTTACAAACATTCCGCGATTTCCCGGCCGATCCGCGACGGCTCTTTCAAACCGGTGGAGCGCGACATACTGTCGCCGCGAGCCCGCCTGGGGCAGAATATCGAGGAGCCGCTTGAGATGGACAATGTGGAGCTGCTGGAACTGGCGCGCAAGATGGCGCACGTCATTCCGCATTCGCGTGAACTGGGAATGCATATCGAGGATGTCGGCCCCGGCACGGCGGTGATAAGTGTGCCCTACGATACCAGGCTGATCGGTGATCCGGCGACCGGCGTCTTGCATGGCGGCGTCATTACCGCATTGCTGGACGGGTGCTGCGGCACAGCCGTCATGACCCACCCCAAGGCCCCTGGCGGTACGGCGACGATCGACCTGCGCATCGACTACATGCGCGGGGCGAAACCCGGAAAGACCGTGACCGCCCGTGCTGAATGCTATCGTATCACCCAGTCCGTCGCATTCGTGCGGGCCGTGGCGGATGATGGCGATCCTGCCGATCCCGTGGCGCAGGCCAACGGAGCCTTCACGGTGGAGCCAAACGGAACCAAGATCGGAAAGACACCATGAGCCGGGATCGCAACCAACCCGTACAGGAGGTCAAAGCCCGCCGCGACGCCGCGCTGTCGCGCCTGACGCAGGCGGTGCCTTACATGCAGTTCATGGGCATCAGCTTCGACCGGCGGGGAAACGAGCTGACGGCGGTGATGAAATATTCCGACCACCTGATCGGCAACCCGCTGCTGCAGGCGCTGCATGGCGGGGCGATCGGCGGGTTTCTGGAATCGTCGGCTCTGGTCGAACTGATGTGGTCGCAGGTCTGGGATCAAATGGAGGCAGGCGGCCCGCAGGCCGAGGCGATCGAGGCGGGCGACTTCCCCGAATGGCCGAAGGTCCTGGACATCACTGTCGAGTACCTGCGCAGCGGCTTGCCGCGCGACGCCTATGCCCGCGCGACGGTCTCACGCTCCGGACGGCGCTATGCTTCGGTGCGGGTGGAGGCCTGGCAGGACGACAAGGCCCGCCCCTTTGCCGAGGCGATGGTGCATTTCGTGATGCCCAGAGCCAGATAAGTGCCTCCGGCGGGGATATTTCGGGAAAGTGAACGCGGTGCGGTGAGCCGTCTTCTGCCGGTCATCCGGCATTACGGTGGGAGCGCATGAAAACCCGTCCCGATTACATCTCATACGGTGCCGTGGGCACGCTGGGCATCGTGTGGGGGTCCGCCTTTGCACTGACCGACGTGGCCTTGCGCGGTTTCGGCGCGGTGGAGGTCGTGACGGCCCGCGCGGGACTGGCCGCGATGGTACTGGTGTGCGTGGCTTATCTTTCGGGGCAGGGATTGCCGCGCAGGTGGCGCCACTGGGCATGGTGCGGCGTGTTTGGCATCACGTCGCTGGCGCTGCCGTTCACATTGTTGACCTGGGCGCAACTGAGCATCGATTCTGCGGTGGCGGCCGTGATGATCTCCTCCTCGCCGCTATTTGTTTTGATGTTGGCGAAGGTAATCCTCGGCACCCCGGTCGGACCGCGCAAATGGCTGGGGTTCAGCGTCGGGTTCGCGGGCCTGGCCGTGCTGATTGGACCGGGCATATTTCAGGCCGTGGGCGCGCCGCTGCTGCCCCAGATTGCCTGTCTCGGCACCGCGTTCTGCTATGGATTGTCTGCGGTGCTGGTGCGCAAGATGCCTGAACTGCCCCCGGTTCAGGCGACGGCGGCCAGCCAGCTTTGCGCGGCGGCGGTGCTTGTGCCCTTCGGCGCGGTCGGGTTGAGCGGGGCGCTGACACCCGGCGTGCCTTTGTTCGCGCTGGTTGTTCTGGGCGTGGTGCAGACAGGACTGGCGCAACTGCTGCGATACTGGACGGTCAAACGATCGGGCGCCGTGTTCGCGTCCACGTCCAGCTATCTGATCCCGATCTGGGCTGGATTCGTCGGCATCACTCTGTTGGGAGAGCCGCTGACCTTGCAACTGGTGATCGGCTTCGTTCTGATCGCGGGCGGCCTGATCGTGGCGGGGAACCGGCCCGACATTCATCGGGTGGAGGCAGCCTCCAGCGCGGGATAGCGCCAGCCCAGTGTCAGCCCCCGCAGCACGAAGAACAGCATGAGTGCCGCCCACAGGCCGTGATTGCCAAAGAGCGGCACCAGCGTCCACAATGCTACGAAATATCCGGCGGCGGACAGCAGCATCATGTTGCGCATGTCGCGTGTCCGTGTCGCACCGATGAAAATACCGTCCAGCATGAAGCATGGCAGCCCGACCACAGGGGCCAGCACCATCCATGGCAGATAGACGCGGGCGACGTCCTGCACGTTCTGCGCGGTCGTCATCTGCTCAATGACTGCACCGCCCGCGAACAGGAACATCGCGGACATCAGGCAGACGGCGCCGACGCCCCACAGGCTGGTCAGACGGGCGGCCTGTCGCAGGGCCGCGCGGTTTCGCGCGCCGAACGCGGCACCGACCATGGCCTCCGCCGCGAAGGCGAAACCGTCCAGCGCGTAAGCCGTCAGGTTCAGGAATTGCAGCAGGATCTGGTTCGCGGCCAACGTCACGTCGCTCAACCCAGCCGCCCGGAACGTGACCGACATGAAGCATAGTTGCAGCAGGACCGACCGGATCATGATGTCGGTGTTCACCGCGATCATGGGCTTGAGCATTGCCATATCACCGACCCGCGCAGGGTCGCGCCAGTGCGGTGCGCGAAACACGTCGCGGCACAGGAACAGGCCCACCGCCGCGCCTGCAAGTTCCGCGATCACGGTGGCCAGCGCAACGCCAGCAACCCCCATGTCCATTCCCAGCACGAAGGTCAGGGACAGTACAATGTTCAGGCCGTTCATTGTCATTTGCAGGATCAGAACGCCGCGTGTCCGCTCCACCGCGATCAGCCAGCCGGTCAGAGCATAGACGGCAATGGCAAAGGGCGCGCCCCAGATGCGGATGGCGATGTAGGTCTGGCCGAGGGTTTCGACCTCGTCACTGCCCTTTGCGATCCAGAAGGCAAGGCGGGTGATCGGAACCTGCAGCACGATCAGGGCGAGGCCCGCGACACCGGCGATCAGCAAGGCGCGGCTGAGATGGGCGTCACGTTCCGCCATGTCACCACGCCCGGCGGCCTGCGCGACCATGCCGGTGGTGCCCATGCGCAAAAAACCGAAAATCCAATAGATCGCGCTGAGGATGATCGCACCGATGGCGACCCCTCCGATCGGGGCGGCGGCACCCAGCTGGCCGACGGCATAGGTATCGACCAGCCCCATCAGCGGGATCGTTGCGTTCGACAGAACGATGGGCAGCGCGATCGCCAATACACGGCGATTGGTGACAGGCTTCATCGGCGCAATGTTCACGGGCGCAATCTTTGCGCGGGGCTGCGGCTGACCACCAGACCGGCGATGATCAGGATCAGGGCAAACAGGAACGCGCTGGGCAGGCTTTCACCCAGAAACACGGTGCCCAGAATCACGGCCCAGACCGGAACCTGATAGTTAACCAGACTCAGGAACGAGGGGCCCGCGCTGCGCGTGACGCTGACCAGGATGACCGTCGCCAGCGCCGTGGGCAACAGCCCCAGATAGAGCAACCCGGCCACGGCCTTGACCGGGGGCAGGGCAGGAACGCCCTCGATCAGCAGGGCCGCGGGCACGATCAATATCGCGGCCACCGTCAGGCCCGCGGCGGAATAGGCGATCAGGCCGACCGGCGGGCACAGCCGGGTGTTGATCGAGCCGATGGCATAGCACGCCGACGCGCCGACGCAGGCCAGTCGCGCCAGCCCCGCGCCTTGCCCTTGCGGCAGGCCGATCAGCACGACGACGCCCGCAAAGCCGATGGCGAAGCCCGCAACCTTGCGCAAGCTCATCCTCTCACCCGGGACCATCAGATGCGCCAGCGGCAGCACCATCAATGGCACGATCGCCATGGTGATCCCCGCAAAGCTGGAGGTCACGGATTCCTGAGCCCAGCTGAGCAGGGCGAAGGGAATCGCGTTGGTGAACAGGGCCATCCCCAGGATGTGCCCCCAGATGCGCGGCCCATTCGGCGCAGACCAGCGCGGCAGACCGCCCGCGCGCAGGGCCAATCCCACCAGAATGATTGCCGCCAGACCAATGCGCCCTGCCGCCGTCGTGATCGGGCCGAAGCCGGTCAGCGCCAGTTCCACCCCCAGAAACGAAGCGCCCCAGATCAGGCCGAGCAGACCCAGCATTGCCCAGTCGCGCGGGGTGGCATTCGCGGTCACGGCAACCGTGCTCACGCCATCAACTCCACCGGCGGATGGGCCAGGATGCGGCTGATCCGGCTGAGGCAATCCGCGAAGGTCTCATCGCTCAACCCCATACCCAGGGCGATGCGGATCTTGTTGGGCACGTCCGCGCCGGGTAAAACGTAAGCGCCGGCTGTGGCGATGCGCACGCCTGCCTCGGCACAGGCGCGATCAAAGGCGGCGAGGTGCCATCCCTCGGGCAGGGGCAACCAAGCGAAGTTCGCGCCGATCGCCGTGTGCACGCCCCATGGCGCAAGGTAGGAGCGCAGCAGTGTGGCGCGTTCCTCCAGATGCTTGCGCGCGTTGATGCGAATCTCGTCCGCCGTGCCGCTCTCGATCAATTCGGCCACGGTCTGTCCGATCAGGGAGGACACGCGGTAGTTCATCGCCTGTATGATGCCTTGTCCGATGGCCCCGCGACCGGGGGGCGTGACAAGACAGCCGAACCGCAATCCCGCCGCGACGCATTTCGACAGCGAGGTGGCATACCATGTCCTCTCCGGCGCGAGGGCCGGGAAGGACGGGGGGCGGCTTTCCATCAGCCAGCCATAGACATCGTCCTCTATGATCTGCACGTCGTGGGCGCGGGCCAGTTCGGCAATCTGGATGCGCCGGTTTTCTGGCATCGTGACCAGAGTGGGATTGTGCAGGTTCGGTGTGACCAGCATGGCCTGAGGGCGGGCGGTGCGGCAGGCCTCGGTCAGGGCGTCGATTTGCAGGCCGTGTTCGTCCGACTGTATGGGGTACAATGTGACGCCAGCCAGCTTCGCCGCCTGTTGAAAGCCGGGATAGATCAGGTCGGATACCAGAATAACGGGATGCGGGCCGGAGGTGACAGCCATCATCGCGACAAGCACGGCCTGTTGTGCCCCATAGGTGGGTACAATCGCATCCTTGTCCGCGACGACGCCCCCCTCGGCCAGCCAGCCCGCCAGCGCCTTGCGCGTGGACAGGTCGTTCGTGGCGCGGGTGTAATCGTCCAGCACGACGGAGCCGCGTTGCATCACGCGTTTGATCGCCTCGTTTATGAGGTGTTCCTGTCCCACCATGGGTGAGCGGGAGTTGCGCAGGTCTATCTGACCTTCCAAGGTCTGATTTGTTAATGGATGCAAGGGGATGAATGTTCCGGTCTCCCGGCGGTCCCGCACGAAGGTGCCCTGACCGACGGTGGCGCGCAGGGCGCCTGCCTCCGTTGCTTCACGGTAGGCGCGGGCGACGGTGCCGGGTGTCACGCCGATCTCCCACGCCAGTTCGCGCACCGGGGGCAGCTTCGCGCCCGATGCCAAAGCGCCGCTTCGAATAGCGTCCTCGATCGCGACGGAGAGGGTGCGATATTTCGGGGCCACGCTGTTGGCAAGGTCGGGAACCCAGCTCGTATCGAATCTTGTACCCATGACAAAACTCCGGTGGAAAAGCGTCGGTGGTGTTTGTACCTGTATCGCGTGGCTTTAACAGACACAAACCGCATATTGTATTGGTACAAGGAAGACGATGATGTCCTATCTCACACTTACGTCCCTCTATGGCGGATCCCGTCGTGGTTTCGCGTCGGTTGTGGCGACATGGGCAGGTCGTGCGCGCACCCGCCGCCATTTGAAACGCCTGGATAGTCACCTGCTGCGCGATATCGGGTTGAGCGACCTGGCCGCCCAGCGTGAGGTGCAGCGTCCCTTCTGGGATTGAGCGCATCCTCGCACGTGTTGGCCAACCCTCTTCCCGACGGATGGCTATGACTGGCCCTCGATCTGATCGGGGGCCTTTTTTTGTCCTGCCCATTTGAGAGATTGACGCGGGATGCATTGCACCATATCCGGTTCGTGGGTGCACAGCCGGACTAAGGGCGAGCGGCGGTGTACTCAGGAATTTCGCCCTGACGACGGAGCCGTCCATGAGCTTCCCTACCCAGCCGCAGGTCAAGCCTGCGCGTCCTGAATTCTCCTCCGGTCCCTGTCCCAAGCGCCCCGGCTGGTCTGCCGCCGCGGTTGAGGAACGTGCCTTCCTTGGCCGTTCGCACCGGGCCGCCGGCCCCAAGGCGCAGATCAAGGCCGTCATCGACAAGACCGCCGAGTTGCTGAACGTCCCCTCCGATTACGTGGTCGGCATTGTGCCAGCCTCAGACACCGGCGCCTATGAAATGGCGATGTGGTCCATGCTGGGCGAACGCCCGGTGGATATGCTTGTCTGGGAAAGCTTCGGCAAGGGTTGGGCGACCGATGCCACCAAACAGCTCAAGCTGGACGATTGCCGCGTGATCGAGGCCGCCTATGGCGAACTGCCCGACCTGAATGATGTGCGCAAGGACGCCGATATCTGCTTCACGCAGAACGGCACGACCTCGGGCGCGCGCATTCCGAATTTTGACTGGATCGCCAGTGACCGCAAGGGGCTGACCTTCGTCGATGCGACCTCCGCCGTGTTCGCGCAGCCGGTCGACTGGTCCAAGGTCGATGTGCTGACATTCTCCTGGCAGAAGGTTCTGGGCGGGGAGGGGGCGCACGGCGTTCTGGTCCTGTCGCCGCGCGCTATTGCCCGGCTGGAAAGCTATTCCCCGGACCGTCCGTTGCCCAAGATCTTTCGCCTGACCAAGGGCGGTAAGCTGATCGACGGCATCTTCACCGGTGCGACGATCAACACGCCGTCCATGTGGGCCGTGGCCGATGCCGAGGACGCGCTGGACTGGGTCGCCGGGCTGGGCGCCACAGCGACGATGGAGCGGGCGCAGGACAACTATGCAGCGCTGCAATACTGGGTGGACGACACGCCCTGGATCGAAAACCTAGTGGCGAACCCGCTGAACCGCTCCAACACGTCCGTCTGCCTCAAGATCACCGATCCGGCGGTCGCGGCGCTGGATGAGGACGGGCAGAGGGCCTTCGTCAAGAAGATGGTCAAGTTGCTGGAGACCGAAGAGGTCGCCTATGACATCAACGGCTATCGCGACGCGCCTGCGGGTCTGCGCATCTGGTGCGGCGCGACGGTGGACGCGACCGATATACGTCGGTTGACGCCATGGCTCGACTGGGCGTTCCAGTCCGTCAAAGCCTCCATGTGATTTCGCGCCCCGGCCACGTGCCGGGGGCATTTTCTTTGCGCCGCCTATAGGGCAGGCGACCGTTACAGGACCGTTCAAAATGGCAAAAGTACTCATCTCCGACGCGCTTTCGGAAGCAGCCGTGCAGATTTTCCGCGACAATGGGGTGGAGGTGGATTTCCAGCCCAAGCTGGGCAAGGATCCGGCGAAACTGGCTGAGATCATTGGCGATTACGATGGCCTCGCCATCCGCTCCGCCACAAAGGCGACCGCCGATCTGATCGCCAAAGCCACCAACCTCAAGGCTATTGGCCGCGCCGGGATCGGAGTGGACAATGTCGATATCGCCGCTGCCTCCGCCAAGGGGATTGTGGTAATGAACACGCCGTTCGGCAACTCGATCACCACGGCTGAGCACGCCATCGCGATGATGTTCGCCGTCGCCCGCCAGATCCCCGAGGCCGATGCCTCCACCCGCGCCGGCAAGTGGGAGAAGTCCCGCTTCATGGGCACCGAAATCACGCGCAAGACGCTGGGTCTGATTGGCTGCGGCAATATCGGGTCCATCGTGGCCGACCGCGCGCTGGGTCTGCGGATGAAGGTTGTGGCCTTCGATCCGTTCCTGTCCACCACCCGGGCGGAGAAGCTGGGCGTGACCAAGGTCGAAACCATCGAGGAGCTGCTGCCCCTCGCGGATTTCGTGACGTTGCACCTGCCCAAGACCGAAAAAACCGCCGGTCTGTTGAACGAGGATCGCATCCGGCTGATGAAGAAGGGCGCCTATCTGATCAACTGCGCCCGTGGTGGTCTGGTGGATGAGGCGGCTGTCGCGCAGGCGCTGCACGACGGTCATCTTGCCGGCGCCGCCTTCGACGTCTTTGCTGAAGAGCCTGCCACGGACAACCCGCTGTTCACCGCGCCCAACGTCGTGTGCACGCCGCATCTGGGTGCCGCGACCAGCGAGGCGCAGGAGAATGTGGCGCTGCAGGTGGCCGAGCAGATGTCGGACTATCTGATGAAGGGCGCGATCTCCAACGCGATCAACGCGCCGTCTGTGACCGCCGAGGAAGCGCCGATCCTCAAGCCGTGGATCGACCTCGCTGAAATCCTCGGCGGTTTTGCCGGTCAGGTTACCGAATCCCCGATCAAGGAAATCGAGATCGAGTTTGTCGGCAAGGTCGGTGAGCTGAACCTCAAGCCGCTGACCTCGGCGCTGACCGCCGCGCTGATGAAACCGCTGGTCGGTGAGGGGGGCGTCAACATGGTGTCCGCCCCTATCGTCGCACGCGAGCGTGGTGTGAAAATCGCGGAGACGCGCAAGGACGAGCAGGGCGCATACGGCTCCTACATGCGGTTGATCGTCACGACGGAGAAACAGACCCGCTCGGTCGCCGGTACGGTCTTCTCGGACGGCAAGCCGCGATTCATTCAGATCAAGGGGATCGGGCTGGAGGCGGAGCCGCTCGATTTCATGCTCTACACCACCAATGCCGATACGCCGGGCTATATCGGTGCGCTGGGTACGAAGCTGGGCGATCTGGGCGTGAACATCGCGACATTCGCCCTTGGCCGGTCGGTGAAGGATGGAGAAGCGATCGCATTGGTGGGCGTGGATCAGGAACTGTCCGAGGCGACGCTGACGGAAATCCGCGCCTTGCCGCAGGTCAAGCAGGCCAAAGCCCTGAAGTTCTGATTTGTCGGGATGGCCCTGCGCAGGTGGGGCCATTCAGATCATGATAGTGAGCCTCACCCCCCGTGGAGCGGCTAGACTGATAGTGGCCGCTTTGACAGGGGCGATGTGATCGAGGCCCCCGAAACTGCAAAACCCACTAAGCGAAAGACCCCTGAGAAACCTCAGGGGTCTTAGCGTTTTGTCGGTCCGGACCGGTCGTCCGAACTGCCGTTTTCATCTGCATTGTCACGTGTTGTGACTGCAAAAATTATTAGCGCCGCAGCCGCTATAGCGACCACCGCGAACAAGATACTGTCCATGAACTCGGTCCTGATTTTTTTGGCCTTGGTGCCTTAACGTTACAGGATCGAATTTGGTTCCGATTTTTTAGCGAGCGACCGAAACAAGTTTGAACTCGAATGTCAGGTCCTTGCCAGCCAGGGGGTGATTGGCGTCCAGGGTGACGGTCTCTTCCTCTATCTTGGTCACGACCAGAGGGATCGTGGCACCCTGAGGGGTCTGCGCCTGAAGCTGCAATCCAACCTCCAGCGGGATCTCGTCGGGGATGGTTTCGCGGGGAACCTGTTGTACCTGGTTCGGATCGGCCTGGCCGTATGCCTCATCCGCGGGAATGGTGACGGTCGCCTCTGCGCCCTCATCCATGCCGGTGACGGCGGCGTCCAGACCCTTGATGATCTGGCCGGAGCCGAGGGTGAAGCTCAACGGATCACGCCCCTCGGAGCTGTCAAATTTCGTGCCATCCGTCAAAGTGCCGGTATAGTGAATCGCGACGGTGTCGCCTGCCTGTGCTGTGGTCATATCGGACCTCCTGCTTGTTTGCCGCCCCACCTCGACACGGCGGGGGGCCAGTTGCATCGGTGGTACCTAATGGATGTGAGATGGATGTAAACCGTCCGAAGGGCAGGTTTGATCCCGAAATTCCGGTATTGGGCCGGACTGTCGTGCGACATACGATTTGAGATGCAGTATCGTGGGCCGGGTATTCAGGGATCTAATCGTCCAGATCCGAAAATTTGCGTGCGTCCAATTGCCGTATATCTGACTCAACCAACGGTATCTCGGGAACGCTGTCGCCCTGCGGAGCGATCGACATGCCTTCGAACTGTTTGGCCGTGACCAGCACACGGCTTTCGACCGCGCCGACGATCGTGTTGTAATCGCGCACGGAGTTGGAGATCGAGCGCCCCAGCTTGTCGAGATGTTTGCCCAATGTGGACAGCCTCTTGTAAAGTTCCTGCGCCAGATCGGTTGCGCGTTGCGCGTTCTCGCTCATCCGCTCCTGCTGCCAGCCATAGGCAACGGATTTCAGCAGAGCGATCAGGGTTGTCGGCGTGGCGACGATGACCTTGTTGCGGATCGCATCCTCGAACAGGGTGGGATCCTCGCTCAACGCGGCGGAATAGAATGCTTCACCCGGGATGAACATGACGACGAAATCGGGCGATCCGGCGATGACGTCGAAATAGCTTTTCTTTGCGAGGCCCTGCATCTGCACGCGAAGCTGGCGCGCATGATGGGCGAGGCTGGCGGCTTTCTCAGGCCCGTCATCCATTCCGGCGGCGGTCAGGAATGCGTCGAGCGGGGTTTTCGCGTCGATGACGATCCGCTTGCCTCCGGGCAGATTGACCGTGGCATCGGGGCGCTGACGCTGGCCGTCCACCTCGACCGATTGTTCCATGTGGAAATCCACGTGGTCGATCATTCCGGCCATCTCGACAACCTGACGCAGTTGGAATTCGCCCCAGTTTCCGCGAGTCTTCGGCTCTCGCAATGCGGTGACCAGGCGGTTGGTTTCCTTGGTCAGGCGGCGCTGTTCCTCATGCAGTTTGCCGACCTGTTCGGTGACGGTGCGATAGGCACCTTCGCGGGCCTTTTCGATCTGGCGGGTCTGCTCCTCGAACTTGGTCAGGTTTTCGCGGATCGGGGCGAGCAAGGTCTCGATCCCCTTTTGTCGTGCGCCCAGATCGGCATCGGCGGCCTGTTTGTGTTTCTCGAACCGCTCCGTCACTGAGGTCAGGAATCGTTCGGCGTTGCCGTCCAGAGCCTTGCGCGCCAGTTCGTCGAAGCGTTTTTCCAGCGCCTCTTGTGCACCGCGCAATTCCTCCATCCGCGCGGCGTGGTTGGCGCGTTCGGCCTTTAGCTCGGAGCTCAGACCGGCGATCTGCTGTTCGGCCTCCCGCAGGAGATCGTTCGTCTCATCCAGGCGGTCCTTGTAGTGATCTGCGTGGCCGGCCCGTTCCTGCAACCGGGCACATTCGACATCCAGCGTGGAGCGGGCACGGGCGGCCTCCTCGGCCATGGTCTTGTGCGTTTCCGCCTCGGACCGTAGGGCCGCGACATCGCGCTTCAAGGCCCGTACGCTGGTCAGGTTGCACAGCAGCCAACCCAGAACCGCCGCCGCGATGGCGACGACATACCATTGTTGCAGCCAGGGATATTGTGCGAGAATCTGGTTGATCTGGTCCATGGGTCCTCCTGAATGGGACCGTACAGGGAACATCGGCCGATCGCACCTGCTATTTGCGGTTCCCCCCCGGCGCATCCGACGCTATACCGCCACCGTAACAGCCAAGGAGAATGATATGGCCAATGTCGTCGTCGTAGGCGCCCAATGGGGCGATGAGGGCAAGGGCAAGATCGTCGATTGGCTCAGCGAGCGGGCCGATGTGATCGTGCGCTTTCAGGGCGGGCACAATGCCGGTCACACGCTGGTGATCGACGGCACTGTCTATAAACTGTCGCTGCTGCCCTCCGGCATTCTGCGCGATGGCAAGCTGGGTGTGATCGGAAACGGCGTGGTGCTGGACCCGTGGTCGCTGATGGCCGAGATCGACAAGATCGCGGGGCAGGGCGTCACCGTCGGGCCGCACAATCTGATGATTGCGGAAAATACGCCCCTGATCCTGCCGGTCCATCAGGACCTCGACAAGATGCGTGAGGACGCGGCGGGCAAGGCCAAGATCGGCACCACCGGGCGCGGCATCGGCCCCGCCTATGAGGATAAGGTGGGCCGCCGCTCGATCCGCGTCGCAGATCTCGCGGATGAAAAGACGCTCGACGACCGTCTGGACCGGCTGCTGGCGCATCACGATGCGCTGCGCATCGGGTTGGGAGCGGAGGCGATCGACCGTGCGGAACTGAAGGCTCGCCTGCTGGAAATCGCGCCCAGCATCCTGCAATTTGCCGCCCCCGTCTGGAAGATTCTGGCTGAGAAGCGCAAGGCCGGCAACCGCATCCTGTTCGAGGGGGCGCAGGGCGCGCTGCTCGACGTTGATTTCGGCACCTATCCCTATGTCACCTCATCAAACACCCTGGCGGGCATGGCCGCGACCGGATCGGGCATGGGGCCGGGCGCGGTCGGTTTCGTGCTGGGCATCGTCAAGGCCTACACCACTCGCGTGGGTGAGGGGCCGTTCCCGTGCGAACTGAACGACGAGGTCGGCACCCATCTGGCGACCGTGGGTCGTGAGAAGGGCACCGTCACCGGACGCGACCGCCGCTGCGGCTGGTTCGACGCGGTTCTGGTGCGCCAGACCTGTACGACCAGCGGCGTGAAGGGGATCGCGCTGACGAAACTCGACGTGCTCGACGGATTGGAGGAGTTGAAGATCTGCACCGGCTACAGGCTGGACGGCGAGGTGCTCGACCATCTGCCCACCGCCGCGGCGCAGCAGGCGCGGGTGGAACCGATCTATGAGACGATGCCGGGCTGGAAAGGCTCGACCGGCGGTGCGCGGTCCTGGGCGGACTTGCCTGCCGAGGCGATCAAATATGTGCGCCGCATCGAGGAGCTGATCGGCTGCCCCGTGGCCCTGCTGTCCACCTCACCCGAGCGGGAGGACACCATTCTGGTCACGGATCCGTTCGCGGATTAAGATGGAATTTGGATATTTGAAGACAGAAGAAAGGGGCGTCCATGTGGCGCCCCTTTTTACGTGATGCAGGTTTGCGAAAGGTTATTCGGGGAAGGATCGCGAAACCTTGATCTGGTCCCAGGCCCAGACGACCTCCTGCAACTTATCCTCGTCGTCGCGCTTTCCGCCGTTCATGTCAGGGTGAAGATCCTTGACCATACTCTTGTAAACCTTGCGCAATTCGGATTTGGTCAACGTGTCCTCCGCGCCGAGGATGTCGAGGGCCTTACGCTCCGTCGGGGGCAGCTTGCGCTTGCGGGGGCGGTTGGGGGCGCTGGCGGGATTCATCGTGGCGTTTTCGCCCAGCACCTGCATGGGATCGTCGAAGCCGAAGCGGGCCCAGGCGCGCCCCTCGGTGTGGGAGGCGGTTTTTGCCTTCTCGGCCCCGGTCTTGAACGACCATGTGGGCCGTTCACCTACGCGGTCCTTTTCGAGCTGCTCGTCGAATTCCTCCTCGGTATGATACTCGAAGAAGTTCCATTTCTGATTGTACTCGCGGATATGCTCCTTGCAGAACCAGAAGAATTCTTCGAGCCTTTCGCGGGATTTAGGTGCGCGATACAGGCCCTTTTCCTGACAGCCGGGGCTGTCGCAGGGTTTCGTGGACGTGTTGACGGCGCCCGATTGACCACGCGATTTCGCGCGCCGTCGCTTGTCTGCGCCGACGGAAATGTCAAAATCGAACGGGTTGTTACGGGCCATGCCAAATCTCTCCTGCCGGGACTACTTCCGAGTCGGGAGACGAGAGTTTAGACTTATCCCAGCGGAGGTGAAGAGCCGCAGAGCCCAAGGAGATCAGTTTTGCGTGTGGCAGATCGTATCAGTTTGAAATTGCAGGAAACCTTTGATCCCACCCGGTTGGAGGTCGTGGACGAATCCCATCTTCACGCCGGTCATGCCGGTGCGCCTGATGGCGGGCAGAGCCATTTTCACGTGGTCATGCGCGCCGCTGCGCTCGACGGCTTGAGCAGAGTTGCCGCCCATCGGCGGGTAAATGCCGCGTTGAAGGAGGAACTGGCCGGGCCGATCCATGCGCTGTCCCTCGACGTGGCGGCGCGCTAACTGAGCGGCTGCGCTGCGGTGGATAGAGGCGGCAGCGCGCCCGAAAGGTTAATCCTGCAATTCCGCGATCAGGCGAGCGATGAAACGCTCCCCCTCCGCCAATTGTTCGAGGCTCAGGAACTCATCGGGTTGGTGCGCCTGCTTGATGGAACCGGGGCCGCAGATGACGGTGGAGACGCCGCGCTCCTGAAATTGACCGCCCTCGGTGCCGTAGGAGACCTTCTCGGTGGAATTGTCGCCGGTCAGACGGCGGACCAGCGCCTCCGCCGCGCCGTCGGTTTCGGGCAACAGGCCGGGAACGCGGCCGCGACGCTCGATCTGGATGGATGCTTCGGGGCGGATCTGCTGAATCTCTGCTTCCAGTTCCGCCGCCTTGGCGCGGAAGCGGTCCTCCCATTCATCGACGCTCTCATGCGGAGCGACGCGGATGTCGATCACGAAGGTGCAGTCCTTCGCGGTGATGTTGTGCGCGGTGCCGCCATGGATGATCCCGGCGTGCAGTGTCGTCCACGGCGGCTCGAATCCGGTGTCCGAGGGGGCGGCAGCGCGGTTGGCCTGCATTGTGTCGTGCATCCAGGTGATCAGGCGGGCGGCGGTCATCACGGCGGACACGCCGGTATGGACCAGCGAGGAATGCACCTCGAACCCGTGGACATGCACATTCAACCCGATGGAGCCCTTATGCCCATCCACCAGTTTCATCATCGAGGGTTCGCCCACGATGCAGGCCCGCGCGGCGGGCAGTTCGGCGGTGATCCGGTCAATCATCGGCGGCGCGCCGAGGCAGCCGACCTCCTCATCATAGCTCAGAGCCAACATGATCGGGTGGGTCAGGTTCGCATTCAGCATGTCCGGCACAGCGGCAAGCGCGGTGGCCACAAAACCCTTCATGTCACAGGTGCCGCGCCCGTAAAGCTTTCCGTTGCGCTCCTTCAGGGTGAAGGGATCCGTGGTCCAGTCCTGCCCTTCGACCGGAACGACATCCGTATGGCCAGACAGGATCACGCCGCCCGCGACCGGGGGGCCGATCAGGGCGTGCAGGCTGGCCTTGGTTCCGGTGTCGTCATAGGTGCGATGCGTCTCAACCCCGTGCTGCGTCAGGTAATCGGCCACGAAATCGATCAGCGGCAGGTTGCTGTCACTGCTGATCGTCGGGATCGCGACCAGACGTTCCAGCATCTGCCGTGCGGTGTAATGATCTGCCATCCCTGACCTTTCGGTTGTGTTCCGGTCGGAGATTGATCCGCTGCCGAACCGGCGTCAAGCAGGCGTATCGCCCCTTGCGCCAAAATGGGAATCGTCGTCTAGTTTGATCGACAGGCGATCAAAATCATGCCGTGAGAGTGTGAACAGAACGATCGCAGATGGGGATTACATGCGCGACACCATCGCACCGCTACTGGATGTAGCGCAGCTGAAGACCGTATTTCACACACGATCCGGCGCGGTTCACGCGGTGAATTCGGTCTCGTTCTCGGTCGCGCCGGGTGAACTGGTGGGCGTTGTCGGCGAAAGCGGCTCGGGCAAGTCCGTCACGATGATGAGCCTGATGAACCTGCTGCCCCGCTCGGCTGAGATTGTCGGCGGGGAGGTCCTTTTCCAGGGGCGCGACGTGCGCGCGATGAACCGGGCGGAACTGCTGCGATTGCGCGGGCGTGATGTGGGGTTTGTGTTTCAGGATCCCATGACCTCTCTCAACCCGGTGTTCACCGTTGGTCGCCAGATCACGGAACGTTTGCGCAAGCATATGAACATGAGCAGGGCCGAGGCCAGGGTTCGTGCGGCGGAGTTGTTGAGCCTGGTCGGCATTTCCGATGCCGCCCGGCGGTTGCAGGATTATCCCCACCAGTTTTCCGGCGGTATGCGTCAGCGGGTGGTCATCGCCATTGCTCTGGCGTGTGACCCCAAGTTGTTGATTGCGGATGAACCGACCACGGCGCTGGACGTGACCATTCAGGCGCAGATCATCGCCTTGGTGCGCGATCTGCGACAGAAGCTCGATATGGGGATTGTCTGGATCACCCATGATCTGGGTGTGGTCGCTGGTATCGCGGACCGCGTGATCGTGATGTATGCTGGTCAGATCGTCGAGCAGGGGCCGGTGCGTGAATTGTTTGCCCGCCCGCAGCATCCCTATACCCGCGCTTTGCTGGAAACCTTGCCAAGTGTGACGGGTGCCCGGTCCGAACGATTGCGAACCATCGAGGGGCAGCCGCCCTCGCTAGGGGGGGCGCCGGATCGCTGCCCCTTCGCGCCGCGCTGCGCACATACGTTCGGGCGGTGCCTGACGGAAAACCCCCAGCGGATTGAGGTCGGCGGCGGCCATGATGTCGCTTGCTGGTGGGATCCGCAAACCGGGGAGATGCGCCATGTCTGAGATGGCGCCGATCAAGCCGCTGGTCGAAGTTCGCGACCTGACCATGCATTTCGACATCCACGCCGGTATTCTGCGCCGCAAGGTCGGCGCCGTGAAGGCGGTGGACGGGCTGAGCTTCGATATCATGCAGGGGGAGACTCTGGGCCTGGTCGGGGAAAGCGGCTGCGGCAAGTCCACGACCGGTCGCGCGATCCTGCGGCTTTACGATCCGACGGCGGGATCGGTGCGGATCGGCGGGGTGGACGTGGCATCGCTGGGCAGTGCGGAGCTGCGCCGTGCCCGGCCGCAGATGCAGATGATCTTTCAGGATCCGCAGGCCAGCCTGAACCCGCGCATGACTGTCGGCTCGATCATCGCGGAACCGTTGCGCGAACATAGCGATATGGACCGCGACGCACGTGACGTCCGGGTGCGGGAGTTGATGGACGCGGTCGGCCTGAACCGGGCGTTCGCCAGCCGCTATCCTCACGAGTTCTCGGGCGGTCAGCGGCAGCGGATCGGCATTGCGCGCGCCCTGGCGCTGAACCCCAGGTTCATTGTCTGTGATGAGCCGATCGCGGCGCTGGATGTCTCCATACAGGCGCAGGTGGTCAATCTGCTGGAGGATTTGCAGCGCGATCTGGGCCTGACCTATTTGTTCATCAGCCACGATCTGAGCATGGTTCGTCACCTCGCGAACCGGGTGGCGGTGATGTATCTGGGCAAGATCGTGGAGCTTGCCCCGCGCGATGCGCTGTATTCCGATCCGCGCCATCCCTACACCGAGGCATTACTGAGCGCGGTTCCCGTCGCGGATCCCGTGGTGGAGGCTACGCGCCAACAGATCATTCTGGAGGGCGACGTGCCCAGCCCGGCGAACCCGCCGAAGGGCTGCAACTTCTGCACGCGCTGCCCCAAGGTAATGCCGGTCTGCCATGAGGTGTCGCCAGCATTTGTCGAGCATATGCCGGGGCGGTTTGTCGCATGTCATCTGATGGATGAAGAGCAAGACGCAAGTATATTGCGCGAAAACAAAAATGATAATGTCCAACAAGGAGAGACCCAATGAAAAAGATCGGTTTCCTGATGGCCGCGACCGCGTTGGTCGCCGCCGGTTCCGCCCACGCCGAGTCCCATGAGGGCCGTGCCACGGACGGTCACCTCAACATCATCTACTGGCAGGCGCCCTCTCTGCTGAACCCCTATCTGTCTGGCGGCACGAAGGAGTTGGAGGCCTCCAGCCTCGTGATCGAACCGCTGGCCCGGTATGACGAGACGGGCACAATGGTGCCGTTTCTGGTGGATGAAATTCCCACAGTGGACAATGGCGGCGTGTCCGAGGATCTGACCACGATCACCTGGACGCTGAGCGAGGGCATCAAGTGGTCCGATGGCACGCCATTGACGGCTGCGGACGCGGTGTTCACCTGGCAGTATTGCACCGATCCGGAATCCGGCTGCGCGCAGCTTTCCAATTACAACGATGTGGAAAGCGTCGAGGCGGTGGACGACCGAACGATCAAGATCACCTTCAGCGTGCCCAAGCCGTTCCCCTACGGCCCGTTCGTCGGCGCGCAATCGCCCGTTATCCAAGCGGCGCAATTCGCAGATTGCTTGGGCGCGGCGGCACCGACATGTACGGATGCGAACTTCGCCCCCATCGGCACCGGGCCGTTTGTCGTTACCGATTTCAAGGCGAACGACGTCGCAAGCTTCGTCGCGAATGAGAATTACCGCGACCCGATGAAGCCTGCCTTCGCGACACTGAACCTCAAGGGCGGTGGCGATGCGGCATCGGCGGCGCGGTCCGTTCTGGAAACGGGTGAGTTCGATTACGCCTGGAACCTTCAGGTGGAGCCGGAAATCCTGAACCAGATGGCAGCAGCAGGGCAGGGCACAGTCGTGTCGGCCTTCGGCACTTCGGTGGAGCGGATGCACGTCAATCAGACCGATCCCGACCCTGAACTGGGGGATGAGCGGGCCACGGTGGCGCATCCGCACCCGTTCCTGACAGACCCGAATGTCAGCCGGGCGCTGTCACTGGCCATTGACCGGGAAATTCTGGTCGAGGCGGGCTATGGCTCCTCCGGTCAGCCGACCTGTAACGTGCTGCCCGCGCCGGCGATCTATGCATCCACCAACAACGACTGGTGCCTGAACTACGACCCCGATGAGGCAAACCGCCTGCTGGATGAGGCCGGTTGGGTCATGGGCGATGACGGCGTGCGGACCAAGGACGGCGAGCGTCTGAGCATACTCTACCAGACCTCCACCAACTCCGTCCGCCAAGGCACGCAGGCGCTGGTCAAGCAGATGTGGGAGGAGATCGGGGTCGAGACGGAGCTGCGCAATATCGACGGCTCGGTATTCTTCGGCGGCGATCCTTCCTCACCCGATACGTTCCAGAAGTTCTTTGCCGATATCGAGATGTATACCAACAATTTCGATGGCACCGATCCGGAGCGGTACATGGGCAACTGGGCCTGCGCCGAAATCCCCTCACCCGAAACGCAGTGGCAGGGCTCGAACATGCAGCGCTTCTGTTCCGAGGAATATGACGCGCTGGTCGTCGAGTTCGGCCAGACCGCCGCATTGGAGGATCGCGCGGCACTGGCGATCAAGATGAACGACATGCTGATGAACAGCGGCTCGATCATTCCGCTGGTGCACCGTGGCGGCGTCTCGGCCCATTCCAACTCCTTGGAGGGCGTCCTGATGAACGAGTGGGACAGCGAGTTGTGGAACATCGCGGACTGGACCCGCGCCGAATAAGCGCGAAGCAGGAGCGGCGATGCATCGCCGCTCCACCCCCCTGTTTTTCAAGGCTATCACCCCGAGGCGTCGATGTTCGCATTTACAATCCGCAGACTGCTGTTCGCGATCCCGACGCTTCTGGCCATCAGTTTTATTATCTTCGCGATCCTGGACCTGGCCCCCAGCGATCCGACCGGAAACCTGCCTCTGACCATCTCACCCGAGGTGCGGGCGCAGATCCGGTCCTCACTGGGTTTGGACGAGCCGTTTCCGATCCGCTATCTGCTGTGGCTCAAACAGTTTTTCATCAACGAACCGCTCAATCTGATCGAGGGGTGGACCGGCTGGACCCTAGGCGATGGGGAGCGGATGCGCGTCACCTCATGGGCGACGCGATCCCCGGTGGTCGATCTGATCATCGAGCGGATGCCGCAAACCCTATGGGTCGTCGGCATGAGCCAGGTGATCGCCATCGTGATCGCGGTGCCGATCGGCGTCATCTCCGCATACAAGCAATATTCGTGGTTCGACCAGATAGGCACCTTTGTCAGCATGGTCGGATTCTCGATCCCGACCTTCTTTACCGGGCTGGTGTTCATCGTTCTGTTTTCCGTGCATCTGCAATGGTTTCCGTCGATCTATGACACCAACCACGTGATCGACAGTTGGGACAGTTTCGTGTTTCAGATCAAGCAGATGATCATGCCGACTATGGTTCTGGCACTGGCGACGGCGGCGCAGTTGAGCCGGTATATGCGGGCCTCCATGCTCGACAATCTGCAACAGGATTACGTGCGCACCGCCCGTGCGAAGGGTCTGACGGAGCGGGTGGTGGTCATGATCCATGTTCTGCGCAACTCGATGATCCCGGTGGTTACGGTGATTGCACTGAACATTCCCACGATCTTTGGCGGGGCGATCATAACGGAGCAGATCTTCCGCGTGAACGGCATCGGGCAGCTGTTGATCATCGGTATTCAGGGGGCCGATATTCCGCTGGTGCAGACGCTGACCTTCATCTTTGCGGTGCTGATCGTGCTGTTCAACCTTATCGCCGATGTCCTCTACGGCATTCTGGACCCGAGGATTCGCTATGAGTGATCAGGACCGTATCTTCGCCCAAACTGTGGTCGATGAGGTGGAGGAGCGTCCCCGCACCCTGTTGCGCGACGTGTGGAGCCAGTTTACCGCCCACCGCGGCGCGATGGCGGGGCTGGCAGTGTTTCTGGTGATCGTGCTGGGCGTCAGCTTCGGCCCGTTCATTCATACGATTGATCCGACCTACAGCGATTTTCGGGCTCGCAATCAGGGGATGAGCCTGGCGCATCCGATGGGAACCGACAATCTTGGCCGGGACATGTTCGCGCAGGTGCTGCAAGGCGGGCGGGTCTCGCTGCTCGTCGGAGTCACGGCGATGGCCATTGCGATGTTCTTCGGCACATTGGTGGGCGTGCTTGCCGGGTATTTCCGCAGGCTCGACGGGATATTGATGCGTGTGACAGATTTGTTTCTGGCTTTACCTATCCTGCCGTTATTGCTTGTTATTATCATGCTGTTCCGCGATACGCTGCGCAAAGCCTTCGGGCCGGAGGCGGGGATCTTCCTGCTGATCGTTTTCATTATCGGGATCACGTCGTGGATGCAGACCGCTCGGATCGTGCGCGGCGATGTGTTGGCGCTGAAGGAACGGGAGTTCGTGCTGGCCGCGCGTTCCATCGGCACGCCTGCGCACCGGATCATCCTGCGGCATGTTCTGCCGAATGTTCTGAGCCCGATCATGGTGTCCGCGACGCTGGGCATCGCGACGGCAATCATCACGGAAAGCGCGCTCAGCTTTCTCGGCCTCGGTTTTCCCAGCGATTTTCCGACCTGGGGGCGTCTGTTGTTCGACGGCGCGAACTTCATGACGCTGACGCCCAGCCGGGTGATCTGGCCCGGACTGATGCTGTCGCTGACGGTGTTGTCGGTGAACTATGTCGGAGACGGACTTCGCGACGCGCTCGATCCGCATATCCGGGGGCGCTGATCCTCACGCTGCTGGCTGGCATGGCTGCGGCGCAGGAGATTGGCGTGTCCGTGGTGAATGCCGAACTGCATCGCGGGCCGCAGGGGGCGTGGGATATTCACGGCATCGTCTACAATATCGGCGATGTGCCGATCACCCTGCTGGGTGCCGACGGGCCGGATGGTGAGGACGGATATATCTTCGCCACGCATGACGATATCACCGAGGAGCTTTTCGAGATCGCGCTGCAACCTGGCAATGCGCTGGACCTGATGCACGGGGGCCTGTTCCTGCGGTTCGAGGATCTCGACTCCCCCCCGGTGGGGGAGGTGGCGATCTCGTTCTATTTCGACGGCTTCGTGATGCCGGTGGATGTGCGGGTCATGCGCCCCTAGGCCGCCTTCGCCTTGGCAAAGAAGGGCAGGCCCCGCGCGTTCAACACGATCAATGCGACGACGGCGGCGGCGCCGGCGACGTTCAGAACCACGCCGGTGGGCCATAGGCAGACCAGTCCGGCCACGCCCGCCAGCACCCGCATTCCCAACCCCATGCGCCGTTCCATACAGCCCTGAAGCGCACCGGCCAGCGCGTAGGTGCCCGCCACGCCGAAGCAGAACACGTAGAGCGCATCCACCCAGTTGCCCGAAAGGAACGGCGTATAGGCGAACAGAACCGGCACGATGTAGAGGCCCTTGGCCAGCTTCCAACTCGCTACGCCGGTCGCCATCGGCGGCGATTTGGCGATCGTGGCGGCGGTGAACGCGGCCAGGGCCACGGGCGGCGTGACATTGCTGTCCTGGCTGAGCCAGAAGATGATCATATGCGCTGACAGCAGGGCGGCCAATGCGGCCTCGGCCGGGACGACCAGATCGCGCAGGGGGGCGGCAACCTCCAACGGTAGGGCGCCGACGATCTCACGCGCTTCGGTCACGGGCATCGGCGCGCCGAGCAGGGGCATGATTTCAGGGGCGGAGAGCATGAACAAGGCTTGCGCGCCCATCGGCAACTCGCCGTTTGCGATCAGATCGACCACCACCCGGTCCGAGATCATGCCCGCCAGCGCCGGGGCGGACAGGGTCGCCAACACGATATAGGCCGCCGTCACCGGCAACCCCATGCCCAGCACCAGACTGGCCAGCGCGACCAGCACGATGGCCAGCAACAGGTTGCCCTGCGACCAGTCCGCGATCATCAGGCTGAACGTATTGCCCACGCCCGCCGTGGTGATGACGTTGACCACCAGTCCCACGGCGCACAGCAGAACGGCCGTCATGACCATGGAGCGTGCGCCCATGACCAGCGCCTCGAACACCGCCTTTGGCCCCATCGGATTCCGGGTCAGCCAGCTGGACGCGATCACAGCGCCGATGCCGATCACGGCGGCATAGGTGGGGGTGAAGCCGGAGACAAGCAGGAAGATCAGCACGCCGATGGGGATGATGAACGAGGCACCGCCGCTTTTCACCGCGCTCCACAATGTTGTGCCCTCGGACGGCATGGGGGCCAGATCGTGGCGCTTCGCCTCGATCCGTACGAAGAACGCCACGGTCAGGAAATACAACAGCGCGGGCAGGGCCGCGACGGCGACGATCGTCTCGTACGGAATCTGGGTGAAGCTGGCCATCACGAAGGCCCCCGCGCCCATGATCGGCGGCATCAACTGGCCCCCGGTCGAGGAGGCGGCCTCCACCCCGCCGGCGAATTTGGCGGGAAAGCCTGCGCGCTTCATCAGCGGAATGGTGATAACGCCGGTGGAGGCGGTGTTGGCAATGGCGGAGCCTGAGATGGTGCCGGTCAGGCCCGACGCAATCACGGCGACGAGGCCCGGCCCCCCGACCAGCTTGCCCGCGATGGCGCGGGCCAGGTCGATGACAAACTCGCCCGCGCCCGAGCGGATCAGGAAGCTGCCGAAAATGATGAACAGGAACACATAGGTCGAAGAGATCCGCGCGATGGTCCCGAAGATCGCGTCATCCCCATATATCGAGCGGAACAGCACGGTTTCCCAGCTGAGCCCGCGGAATGAGAAGACGCCCCCCACGATGCTGCCCCACCAGCCGACATAGGTCAGGCTGAGCACGATCAGGATCGGAATCACCAGACCTGAGACGCGGCGCGTCAGTTCCGTGGCAGCCACGATGGTTGCGATGGCTGCGATCCAGTCCATCGGTGCGAAATTGACGCCTCGCGCATAGATCGCATCCTCGGCCAGTGCCATCCACGTGGCCCCGGCAACGGCGATCAGGCCCAGCGTGATGTCGCTGGCGATGGCCGCGCGGCTTTTCTTGAGGCTGTCGCGGGGGATCACCGGATAGAGCAGTGCCGCCAAAAACGCGAAACCCGCGAAGTGGAAGACGTTGCGCTCGAACTCCGAAATCACCGGGAACAGCGCCAGATAAAGGTGCCCCACGGACAGGATCAGGCAAACGGCAACGGCGAGCATGTTGAGCGGGCCGGTCAGTTCCCGTGTCGGGCTGACGGTCACGACTTCGCCGGGGATGCTGTCTGTCATGGATGGGTCCTGTCTGAGGAGGTCTGTGATGGCAGCCACCCCGAATGGTCTCGGGGTGGCCAGCCGTTCAAGTCATGTGCGCGGGATCAGCCCTGCGGACGCAGGCGGTCGGGAATGGTGACGCCGACCTCCTCGTAATACCGGATTGCACCGGGGTGCAGCGGCAGGGGCAGACCCGCAATGGCCTTCTCGATGGACATCACCGAGGTTGCGGGATGGATCGCCTGCAGGAAGGCGAGGTTCTCGTAGATCGTCTTGGTAATCAGGTAGACGTTCTCCTCAGGCAGGGAGGCCTGCGTGGCGAGGAAGTTCGGCTGCGCGATGGTGGTGACAGTCTCCGCCTGACCGGGATATGTGCCGGCCTCGATTACATATTCGGTCCACAACTCACGCTCATCGTCGGCCTGGGCCATCTGTTCGGGCGTGAAGTTCAGCAAGGTCACACCATCACCGGCGGAGGCGAACAGCTGACTGATCGCGCCAACCGGCACGCCCGCGGGGGTGGAGATGCCCACGACCTGACCGTTCTGCAATGCCTCGGCCGACGGGCCGTAGCCGCCCTCGACCAGATCGTAATTCTCATAGATATCGACGCCCAGACCGCCCAGGATGGCGGCGTTCGAGCCGATGGTGCCGGAGTTGCGCGCGCCGAGTGCGACGGACGAGCCGGTCGCATTTACGAGATCGGAAATCGTTCCGGTCTCCGCAATATCGCTGTCCACGACGAAATGTTCGACGTTCTGCCACAGCATGGACACGGCACGCATGTTCGATTGCGGGCCGACTTCCTCCAGCGGGCCGGTGCCGGTCGCCGCGTAGTAACCGTAGAGGCCCTGCATGATCGCGAACTGCGCCTCGTCCTCACGCAGCAGGCGGACGTTCTCACCCGACCCGGCGGAGGAAATGGCCGACATGCCGATGCCCTGACCCGGCTGAAGCTTGACCTTGACCAGCGTCGAGAGGGCGACACCGACCGGATAATAGGTGCCGCCGGTGGAGGCGGTGGCAAGGATGTAGTCCGCTTCCTCCGCCTGAGCGGTGCCGAAGGCGAAGGTTGCAGCGGTCGTCGCCGCGAGGAACAGTTTCATGCTGTGACGCATCATATGTCGTCTCCCTGAGATTTGCTTGGAGCCTTTTGCGGGCCCGTACACCTACACTGCAAGGAACTGGCGTCATTGCAAGGTAGAGTTCGTCCCCACGCGCCGAACAGGCAGGGTAAAACAACCTCAGGCGGCGGCGCGGATCGCCAGGGCCTGCGCCAGAGTGATCAAGGTGCGGTGCGCCTGTGCCGGATCGGTGTCGGGGAAATCGTCGCGGAAATGACCGCCCCGGCTTTCGGTGCGGCGCAGGGCTGCGGCGGCAATCAGGGTGGCGGCAGTGGTCATGTTCAGAAACGCGCGGGAGCCGGGGGCATGCGTTTCCTCCAACTCGGCAATGGTCCGCAGGGCGGTACGCATCCCCTCGGCCGTGCGAACGACGCCCAGATGGCGATCCATGACATCGCGCAGGGTGGCCACGGCCTCATGCGGGTCCTGACGTGGACCGGGGCCGTGCAGCGGAGGCTCCAACGGTATGGCCTGCGTAGCGTCCTGATCGGCGGTCATGGGCAAGGGGGCGATATCCTCCGCGATACGCGCGGCGAAGACGACGGCCTCCAGCAGGGAGTTCGAGGCAAGACGGTTCGCGCCGTGCAGCCCGGTCGCAGTAACCTCGCCACAGGCCCACAGGCCGGGCAGGGAGGATCGCCCGCGTGCATCGGTCAGGATGCCGCCCATGTGATAGTGCTGCGCGGGCCGCACCGGGATCGGTTGCGTGGCCGGGTCGATGCCCGCTTCGACGCAATACTGCGCGACGGTGGGAAACTCCTCGTAGATCGCCGCGCCCACGGCCTGACGTGTATCGAGGAATACAGGTCGGTCGGTGCTGGTGCGGGCATGAATGGCACGGGCAACGATATCGCGCGGCGCAAGCTCCCCCGCCGCGTCTATGTCGAACATGAAACGGTGGCCATTCTCGTCGATCAGGGTTGCACCGTGGCCGCGCAAAGCCTCCGTCGCGAGGGGGCAGGGATCACGGTCCACGGCGATGCCGGTGGGGTGGAACTGCACGAACTCGGTGTCGGCGATGGTCGCCCCGGCCCGCGCCGCCATGCCCAGCCCCTGACCGCGCACCCGGCCGGGATTGGTCGATACGGCGTAGAGCCCGCCGATGCCGCCTGTAGCCAGCACGACCTCCTGCGCGGAAATGTAGATCGGCGCGGCCATCGGATCCGCGATCTGGCGTGCGAAGGCGCCAACCACCTGACCGTCGCGTGTGGCGAGGTCATCGACCACCACCCCCTCCAGCAACGTGATGGACGGCGTATCGCGCGCGGTGCGGATCAGCGCATCCATGATCGCACGGCCCGCCTGATCGCCCGAGACGCGCACCACGCGGTTGGTGGAATGCGCCGCCTCCTTGGATTGCAGCAGGCGCCCCTCACTGTCACGGTCGAACGGAGCGCCGTAGTCGAGCAGGTCGAAAATGCGCGCTGCCCCCTCGGACGTGACGCCGAGGGCGATATCTTCATCCACCAGACCGGCACCGGCCAGCACGGTGTCGCGGGCATGTGCCTCCGCCGTATCGCCCAGACCGACCGCCGCCGCGATGCCGCCCTGCGCCCAGGCGGAGGACGCGCCGACACCGACGGGTTCGGGCGACAGCACCGTGCAAGGACGCGGGCTGAGCTTGAGCGCGGTGAACAGCCCCGCAAGGCCCGCGCCGATGATCAGCGTTCCCGCCGCTTCGAGGACGTTCTGGGTCATGGGCGAGGCTCCACCGTCGGGGCTATTTGATCAGGACCTGCGTGGCGAGGATGCGCCCGCAAAGTGTGTCCGCATCGGTTATCGCGAACCCGGCGCCGTGCCGGGTAAAGGCCGGGTCGAGCATGTTGCGCCGGTGCGGCGGGCTGGCCATCCATCCCGCGACGATTGCCTGCGCCGCACTGTCATAGGTGCGATAGTCCAGAAGTTCCGCACGCCGCCCCACGACGGAGCCGAGCTTGTCCGTGACACCCGAGCCGAAATTATAGGTAAACTCACAGTTCTCAGCATCCACAACGCGGTATTCGCGCCCAGGCTCGTAATCCACCACGAAGGTCTGGCCGAGATTCTCCGCGATCCGGCTGAGCGATACGCCGGTGACTGAAAGGCGATCCGTCAGCGTTTCCCGCCCCTCAACGGGTGAGACATGATCGAAGAAGTCGTATTGCGCCATGTCCCGCGAATGCGCCGCTGCCGCCGCGTTCAGCCCCGGAATCGGCGCGATGGGCGACAAGCCCTCGGCGCAGCGCTCCACATTGACGTGATGCGCCAGCGCCAGACTGAAAAGCGCGGTATCGTGGCTGCCATCGCGCGGCAGATCGGCCTGCGCCCCATCTGGCAAGGGTTGCGCAGGACAGGCCAGCACCGCACCGGGCAGGGCCAGAGCGGCCAGAAGGGTCAGTGTTTTCAACATCGCGCGGCTCAGGAATTCGTGACTTCGATCATGCGCTCGACCGCGCGACGGGCGGGTTCCAGCAGGGCCTCGTCCACGGTGACTTCCTCCGTGCCGGAATGCAGCGACCACAGGATGTTCTCAAGGCTGATCCGCTTCATGTGCGGGCAGATGTTGCAGGGACGTACGAAATCGACCTCGGGCGTTTCGGCGGCGACGTTGTCGGACATGGAGCATTCGGTGACCATCACCACCTTGGGCGGCTTGTTGGTCTTGACCCACTGGATCATGCCGGCGGTGGAGCCTGTGAAGTCCGCCTCCGCCACCACGTCGGGGGGGCATTCGGGATGCGCGATGATCGCAACGCCGGGATAGGAGTCGCGGTAGGCGCGCAGCTCCTCCGCCGTGAATTGTTCGTGAACGATGCACGCGCCCTCCCAATACACCACACGCTTGGAGGACAGGGCCGCGATGTTCTGTGCCAGATAGCCATCGGGTGTCATGATAACGGTATCGCCGGGCTGCGCCTCGACAATGGCCAGCGCGTTGGACGAGGTGCAGCAGATGTCGGACGCGGCCTTCACGGCGGCGGTGGTGTTGACGTAGCTGACGACCTGCGCACCGGGATAATCGGCGCGCATCTTCTCGATATCCGCTGCCGTAATGGATGAGGCCAGCGAACAGCCCGCGCGGCTGTCGGGGATCAGCACGGTTTTCTGCGGGTTCAGGATCTTGGACGTTTCGGCCATGAAGTGCACACCGCACTGGATGATCGTCTGCTGGCGAACCTTCGTCGCCTCGATCGCCAGTTGCAGGCTGTCGCCGGCCACGTCCGCGACCCCGTGGAAGATCTCGGGAGTCATGTAGTTGTGGGCTAGAACGACGGCGTCCGTCTCCTTCTTCAGCGCGTTAATCGCCCGCACATAGGGGGCGAAGCGCATCCAGTCGGGGGCGGGGATCACGTCCTTGACCACCTGATATTGCGCATCGGTGTCGCGCACCGCCGCCTCGGACGGTTCCAGATCGTAATGCGCGGCAAGCTCGGCGCGGGCCGCATCGGCCTTGGTCTGTGCGTTGAGGAACATGGCTGTCTCCCGCTTCTCCATTATACTCATATTGAGTATATAGGGTGTATCAAAAAACGCGCAACAGATGCGCGGTCGGTTCAGAACCTGTCGTCGTGTCACCATATTGTCAAGAAGAACCAGATTGCGCCGCCCCGGTGTCGTTTCCGAACGACAAACCACCCCGAACCGACCTGCATCGCGTCGCGGCAGCGTTAGAGGTTGTGGCAACCCGCCCGACACGGTAGCGGGGGCGCACACATGATGGAGAGCCGTCAGATGACCGATGAGACCGCAATCGCCTTCGAATTGCCGCATGTCCGGGCTGCCGCGACGGCGGGCGATCAACCGCATGACCGTATTTCCGTGCGGGACTACGTGCGTGACGTCGAGATCGGCGCCTTCCTGTCCGAGCGTGGCGTCACCCAGCGCATCCGGTTCAACGTGGTGCTGGAGGTCGCAGCCCATGTCGCGGCGCAGGATGACGACGTGGACAAGGTCATCAGCTATGACACCATCGTTCAGGCCATCGAGCATCAGCTGGGGGCCGAACGTATCAACCTGCTGGAAACCCTGGCGGAGCGGGTGGCGGAGCGGTGCCTGACCGACCGGCGGGCGATCCGCGTCTTTGTCCGGATCGAGAAGCTCGACCGCATTCCCGGTGCCTTGGGCGTGGAAATCGTTCGGATGCGCAAGGGGGTGGCGGCTGTGCCGATACGGGCCCGTGCGCCGCTGCCCGACGATGCACCGATCCCCGCCGTATCGTGCGCCGACGATCGCGCCGCGCTGGATGCGGTGTCCGGTCCCACGGTCCTGTGCGTACCGCCAATGGGTGCGGTGGCGACCGATCCCGCAGGCGAAGCCGCGCGCCGGATCGCCCTTCTGGCCTATGATCAGGGCGCGTGGGCCTTTGCCGCCGATGATTCGCGGTGCACTGTCGTTGCCACGCGAACGGAACTCGACTGGGCCTTGCGCAAGGGGCTGATCTGTATCTGGGCCCCCTCCAAGATCGTGCTGGACACGATGCCCGCGCCCGCAGACCTGCGGCGGGAGACGCTGGCCGCCTGGTTCGAGGCGCTGCTGAACCGTTAAATCCCCGATTTCCCTGCGCCGATTTCATTGTCCGAAGGTCAGGCGGACGTGTTCCATGGATCGTCCACCCGGCTTTGCGTAAGACAGGGAAACACATGTGCATGGTCCCGGCGCAGCGACATGACCAGCGGGGTGCCCACGGGGGGCATGAAGACACCGGGCACCACCGCCTTGAGCAGCGATCCGTCATGGTCCATAGCCAACTCCACTAGGCTCTGATTGCCCATGAACCGGGCGCGGACCACCATGCCGCGCGCCGGAACGCCATGCTCCACCGTCGGACGGACCGGGCTGTTGGGCCGGTCAAAGTCGAGGCGGCAATGCTGCGGGCGGAACACGATTTCGACATCGGCGCCGTCAACCAGCGCGGGGGTCAGGAACGGACCGAAGGGCGTGTCGGTCTGACCTTTGCCGACCACACCGTGAACCACGTTCACATCCGAGAAGAAGGCCGCCGCCTGCCGGTCCACCGGTTTGGTATAGATGGTGTAGGGCGCGCCGAGCTGTACGATCCGCCCCTTGCGCATCAGGGCGATCTTGTCCGCCATGCGCATCGCCTCATCCGGTTCGTGCGTGACCAGCAGCACGGCGGCGCCTTCCTCACGCAGGATCTCAAGCGTCCGGTCGCGGATGCCGTCGCGCAGGCGATTGTCGAGGCCCGAGAACGGCTCATCCATCAGCATGATCGCCGGGCGCGGGGCCAGTGCGCGGGCCAGGGCGACGCGCTGCTGTTCCCCCCCCGACAATTGATGCGGATACTTGTCGCCATATCCCGCCAGCCCGACACGATCGAGCAGTTCGTGCACCCGATCCAGCTTGCCCTGCCGCGATCCGCTCAACCCGAAGGCCACGTTGTGCGTCACGTCCAAATGCGGAAACAGCGCGAAGTCCTGAAACATTAATCCGACGGAGCGTTTTTCAGGTGGAATGCAGAAAGACGCATCTGCGACCAGTTCGCCGTCGATATGAACGGTGCCGTGGGTCGGCCCCTCCACTCCGGCGGCCATGCGCAGGGTCGTGGATTTTCCGCATCCCGACGGGCCCAACAGGCACGTGACCTCCCCCGGTATCAGGCTGAGCGTAAGGTCGCTGACCACCCGCGTGCCATCGTAATCGCGGCTGAGGTCGGTCATTTCCAGTCTCGGCTGCGCGGTGGGCACGGGGTATCCTAGCAAATTCGTCAGGTTCCCACCGCAGATAGCAATGCGTTCAGGTCACGGCAACCCTGCGATAGGATACAGCCCCTGCCGCCCGCCCGCGTAGCGCAGGGGAATATCCCTGCCGGTGGTTGCCGGCAGGGCCTATGCGCCCGCGTCAGATCGTAGCGTTCGTGCCGCCGCCATCATGCAGAATGTTCTGCCCGACGATGAAACCCGCATGGACCGAACACAGGAACGCGCAGGCTGCACCGAATTCCTGCGGCGTGCCATAGCGACGGGCCGGGATGGTGGCCTGACGTTGCTTCTGTGCTTCCTCCATCGTGATGCCCTGCGCCTTGACCACACCGCCGTCCAGCGACTGCGCGCGGTCGGTGGCGTGGATGCCGGGCAGCAGATTGTTGATGGTCACGCCATATTCCGCTACTTGGCGAGAGGTCCCCGCGACGTAGCCGGTCAGACCGGCCCGGGCGGAGTTTGACAGGCCGAGCGCGGGGATCGGTGCCTTGACGCTTTGCGAGGTGATGTTGACCACACGGCCCCAGCCTCGGTCGATCATGTGGGGCAGGGTGTGCTTCATCAGCATGATTGGGGTCAGCATGTTGGCGTGCAGAGCCTTCTCGAAATCGTCGATCTCCCAGTCGGACCACAGGCCGGGGGGCGGGCCACCGGCATTGTTGACCAGAATGTCGGGATCAGGTAGCACGGAGAGCACTTCGGCGCGGCCCTCCTCGGTCGTGATATCGCAGGCGACGGTCTGCACGTTGACGCCATGCGCCGTGCGGATCGCGTCGGCTGTTTCCTCCAGCGTGCTGGCAGTCCGCGCGTTCAAGACCAGATCGACACCTGCGGCGGCGAGGGCCTCTGCGCAGCCACGGCCCAAGCCCTTGGAGCTGGCGCAGACGATGGCCTTCTTACCCTTGAGTCCCAAGTCCATGATGTATCCTCCTGTTTTCGTTCACTTCGTGTTCTTGACGGCGGCGGCGATATCCATGACCACCTCGCGCAGCAATTCGGGGTTCTCATGCTCACCCATGACGCGGATCAGCGGTTCCGTGCCCGACGCGCGGATCACCAGACGGCCCTTGTCGCCAAAGCGGCTCTCACCCTCCGCCATGGCGGAGGTGACGGCCTCGGCCTGCAACGGTTCTGTTCCGGGGGTGAACTTCACGTTCTCCAACAGTTGCGGCACCTTGTCGAAGACGTGCAGCAGCTTGCTGGCAGCCTGCCCGCTTTCCACCAGAGCGGCGAGGATTTGCAGCCCCGCCAGCAGACCATCGCCCGTGGTCACGTGGTCGAGCAGGACGATATGCCCCGATTGCTCCCCGCCCAGCCGGTGGCCCGAGGAGCGCATTTCCTGTACCACATAGCGGTCGCCCACCTTGGTGCGGGTCAGGCCGATGCCGCTCTTGGCCAGATAGCGCTCCAGCCCAAGGTTGGACATGACGGTGCTGACCAGCGAATCGCCGCGCGACAGGCGGCGTTTCGCGATCAGGGCCATGATCTGGTCGCCGTCCGCCACCTCACCCGTTTCGTCCAGCACGATGATGCGATCCGCATCGCCGTCCAGACACAGGCCTATATCCGCGCGGTATTCCACGACCGCCTTTGACGCACGGCGCGTGTCGGTCGAGCCGCAATCGAGGTTGATGTTATAGCCGTCGGGCTGCACGCCCAGCGGAATGACCTCCGCCCCCAGTTCCCACAGCACCTGCGGTGCCACGCGGTAGGCCGCGCCATTGGCACAGTCAAGAACGATGCGCAGGCCGTTCAGGCGCAGATCGCGCGGGATCGTGGTCTTGATGAATTCGGCGTAGCGCCCGACGCCGTCATCCACCCGTTTGGACCGCCCGATATCACGCGGAGGAACCAGCGGCGGCAGGTCGCGGACCAGCGCCTCGATCTCCAACTCCGCCTCATCGGACAGTTTGAACCCGTCAGGGCCGAAGAACTTGATGCCGTTATCTTCAAAAGCGTTGTGACTGGCGGAGATCATCACCCCCAGATCGGCGCGCATGGAGCGGGTCAGCATCCCCACAGCAGGCGTCGGCAGCGGTCCCAGCATCAGCGTGGACATGCCCACCGCCGCGAACCCGGCGGTCATCGCAGTTTCCAGCATGTAGCCGGAGCGGCGTGTGTCCTTGCCGATCACCACGTTGTGCGCATGATCGCCGTTGCGGAAATAGGTGCCGGCGGCCATGCCCAGCCGCATCGCCATCTCGGCCGTCATGTTGCCCTGATTGGCGCGGCCGCGTACACCGTCGGTGCCGAAGAGTTTTCTGGTCATCGCGGATGCCTTTCCGATATTGTAGTGTCGTCCCGATCTGCGGGCAGGTTGAGGGCGGACCAGACGCGCAGCGCCTGAACTGCGCCCTTCGTATCGTGAACGCGCAGGATCTGCGCGCCCTGACGTGCCGCCTCAATCATGACGGCATGGCTGCCGGGATCGCGCCGGGCCGCGATCTGCTCCCCTGTCAGGGTGCCGATGAACCGTTTGCGCGAGGCACCGAACAGGATGGCGCAACCCAGCCCGTGAAACAGGCTCAAGCCCCGGATCAGGGTCAGGTTATGGTCGTGCGTCTTGCCAAAGCCGATGCCGGGATCGACCAGCATCAGCTCGCGGTTGAGGCCGTGCGCCTCCAGCTCGCGGATGCGCCTGTCCAGCCAGTCGTAGACGTCCAGCAGCACGTCGTCGTAGTGCGGGGCCTGCTGCATGGTCTGCGGGTCACCCTGTGCGTGCATCAGGCAGACCGGCACGCCCAGTTCGCGGGCCGCATCGGGGGCCGCGGGATCGTGGGTCAGGGCGGAGACGTCGTTGAACAGGTTCGCGCCCCGTGTTCTGGGGTCGCGGGCCATGGTTTCGCGGGCAATCGCCCCCTTGCGCGTGTCGATGGAGATCGGCAAGTCGATGCCGTCGGCGCGGATCGCATCCAGCGCGGGCAGGACGCGGGCGCGTTCCTCCTCCAGCGTCACAGGCGTGGCACCGGGGCGGGTGCTCTCACCGCCGATGTCCAGAATGTCGGCACAGTGATCGCGCATCTGCCGCGCGTGGATCAGGGCGGCATCCCCCTGATTTCGCCCCCCGTCCGAGAAGCTGTCGGGCGTAACGTTGAGTATTCCCATAATGCGCGGCTGGTTCAGGGCCATCGCGCCGATGGGCGCACGCGGACGCGTCAGGCGGTCGATCAGGTCGTCGGGCAGGGTGGAGGCCGCCGCGAAGCGGGACGGGCCGCCGCGTGTCAGCACCTCGACTTCGCGGAACCACAGCCCCCCTCCGGCCAGCGGCAATGCGTCGGCGGGCATCGGCCCGGACTGAACCAGAGGACGCGCCCGGATCATGTTTGCACCTGTAGGTCGGACTTTGCGTGCAGATCAGACAGCACGGCAGGCAGATCGGCCCAGTCGGAAAAGGTTGCATCCGTCGCGAAGGCGGGCTGTTGTCCGTCAGGCGCGAACAGGACGAACCGCGCCCCCGCATTGGCTGCCGTTTGCGCATCCACGTCCCGATCCCCGACCATCACCACCGGTCCATCGGCCGAAAGCTGCGCTGCCGCATGATGCAACATCGCGGGATCGGGTTTGAGCACGTCCAGCGTTCCGCCCCCGGTCAGACCCTGAATGGGCGGCATCAGGTGCAAACCTTGCAGGATTTGACGGGCCTGTGCCTCGGGCTTTTGCGTGCAGACGGCCATCTGGCAGCCCTGTTCGGCCAGTTTGTGCAGGGTTTCGCTGACACCGGGATAGGCCCCGGTGCCGCGCAGGGGATCGGCCCCGTAGATCGCGATCATGCGGGCCAGATGCGGGCGCAGGTCGCCGCCGGGTACGCCGCCTGTCGCCTCCAGCACACGCTTGACCTGCTGGCGCATTCCGTGGCCGACGAACGACTTGTATCGTGCGGGCTCAACCGGGGCGCGGCCAAGCTCGCCCAACATCACATTCGCCGCAGCCGTCAGGGACGGCACGCTGTCGATCAGGGTTTCGTCCAGGTCGAAGATCAGGCGAAAGTTCACGCGGCCCGCCACTTGATCGAACATCCGACGGAGGGGTGCTGAACCTCGGGGCCGTGGCCGGTCAGGGCGACGTGGTGCATCGCCTCGATCAACTCGGGGCGGGTGTCTGCGTCGGCCGGATCGCGCCCGGCGCTGTCGAGCCTGCCGCGATAGCGCAGTTTCAGCATCGCATCGAAGCCGAAGATGTCCGGCGTGCACACCGCGCCATAGTCGCGTGCCACGCTCTGCTCGGCGTCATGCAGATAGGGAAAGGGAAAACTGTACCGGGCAGCGAACGCGCCCATGTTCTCGAAACTGTCCTGCGGGTAGGCCTGCGCATCGTTGGAGCAGATCGCCGCGACGCCGTAGCCCAGTTCGTGCAGTTGCGCGCCGGTGGTGGCCAGACGTTCCGCCATCGCAACGACATAGGGGCAGTGATTGCTGATGAAGAACAGGGCCAGCCCGCGCACACCGCGCAGATCGCCCAGCGACCACAGCGTTCCGTTCGTGTCGGGCAGGGCGAATTCCGCCGCAGTCCAGCCCGGTTCGTGTTCATTGCCGCGTGCGGTGGTCATCTGGTGCGCTCCCGTTTTGTTTCAGGCCATATAGAAGTCCCACAGGCGCAGGGCAATTGTCACGGTGTTTCCCGGCCCGCCTGTTTGTGCGGGAAATGGATGCGTCAGGCGAAATGGGGGTTTGAACGCTACCCTGAAACCACATACATATCGTTGTAGGATAGTGGCCGGGACTGACCCCGCGCCGGGACAATATTTTGCAGGAGGGGCAATCATGCTCAACAATATCGGCCCCATGGGCCTCATCCTTATCGCTGTTGTCGTGTTGGTCCTGTTCGGACGCGGCAAGATCTCGCAACTGATGGGCGATGTCGGCAAGGGCATCACCTCGTTCAAGAGGGGCATGGCCGATGGTCAGGCCGAGCAGGACGAGGAGGGCAAGATCGAGAGCGCCCGCGATGTGACCCCCCCTGCGGCGAAAGCCCCCGTGCACGATCCGGCCCGCGACTCCGTAAAAGAGGACCGCGCCTGATCCGGCCGGATATGTGAGCCTCCAGCATGTTTGATATCGGTTTTTACGAAATGATGCTGGTGGGTGTCGTCGCACTCATCGTCGTCGGCCCCAAGGATTTGCCCCGTATGTTCCGCACTGTGGGCGAATATGTCGGCAAGGCGCGCGGCATGGCGCGGCAGTTCCAGTCCGCGATGAACGACGCGGCGCGCCAGACGGAATTGCAGGAGGTGAAAAAGGCGATGGACGGGGTCCGCTCCGCCACCGACCCGCTGAACGCGGCCAGCAAATCCGCACGCAATTATGCCAAGTCGATGATGGCGGATATCGACCCTTCGGCAAAGCCGCGCGATCCCGATCAGGCCCGGCGCGATGCCGCCGCCGCAGCCAATGCCGCATCCGAGGCGGGCTTTCCGCATTTCGAGGATGTGGACGATCATTCCATGATGCCCCCGCGTCCCTCCGCCCCCGAGGCGGAAGCGCCTGAGATGGATACGCCCGAAACGGAAGCGCCCGAAACGGCAACCTCCGAAACGCAAGCCGGGCCAATGACTCCGCCAGCGACCCCAGCGCGAAAAGAGACCTGACAGATGGCCCAGACTGAACCCGAAGATCAGGCGGCCATGCCGCTGATCGAGCATCTGGCCGAATTGCGCACCCGTATCATCCGCTCCGTCCTGGCGCTGCTGGTGGGGGTGGTGCTGTGCTTCTTCATCGCGGAACCGACGCTGAACTTCATCGCCGAACCGATTTCGGATGTGCTGCGCGCACGGGGCGAGGATCCTCGGTTGATCTTCACCGCGCCGCAGGAAAAGCTGTTCGTTCTGTTTCGCATCTCGATCCTACTGGGACTGGCCGTCAGCTTTCCGGTGATCGCCTATCAGATGTGGCGGTTCGTGGCGCCCGGGCTCTACACCAATGAGAAGGGCGCGTTCCTGCCCTTCGTCATCGCCTCGCCCCTGATGTTCCTGTTGGGCGCGTCCTTTGCCCATTACGTGGTGACACCGCTAGCGATGGACTTCTTTATCGGGTTTTCGGACGTGGTGCCGGCGCTGGCCAATCTGGTGGGCGGTCAGGACGCGGATCCGGTGGTCGCGCAGAACGAGGAGTTGAAGACGGTTTTCCTCGGCTCCGTTCGCGAAACGCTTGATATCTCACTGAAATTCATCTTCGCCTTCGGCATCTGTTTCCAGTTACCGATCCTGTTGACCTTGATGGGCAAGGCCGGCCTGGTCAGTGCCGATGGATTGAAGGCGATGCGCAAATATGCCGTGGTCGGCATTCTGGTGGTGGCGGCATTGGTCACGCCGCCCGACGTCATCACGCAGGTGATCCTGTTCACCGTGGTCTACGCGCTTTACGAAATCTCGATCTGGCTGGTCTGGTGGGTGGAGCGCAAGCGGGCCGAGGAAGAAGAGGAAGAGTCGCTTTGACCTCTGACGCGATGGAGCGGATCGCCCAGGCGTTGGAGCGGATCAGCCCGCCACCCGCCGCCGCGCCTGACTGGGCGGGCAACGCCTATATCTGGCAAACGGCGCCGGATCGCTTGCAGGTGGTGGAGCAGGTATCGCGCGTGCCGCTGGACCTGCTGGTCGGCATCGGACGCGCCCGCGATACATTGGTCACGAACACGCGACAATTTGCCGTCGGTCTGCCCGCGAACAACGTCCTGCTATGGGGCGCGCGGGGCATGGGCAAGTCCAGTCTGGTAAAGGCAGCCCATGCCGAGGCCGGGCAGGGCACCATTCTGATCGAGATCCTGCGTGAAGATCTGCCCAGTATCGGCCGCTTGCTGCGCCTGCTGCGCGGCACCGACCGCCGTTTCCTGCTGTTTTGCGACGACCTGTCGTTCAACCACGACGATGCACATTACAAATCGCTCAAGGCTGTGCTGGACGGCGGGATCGAGGGCCGGCCCGAAAACGTGATCTTCTACGCCACGTCGAATCGCCGCCACCTGATGCCCCGCGACATGATCGAGAACGAGCGCGGCTCCGCCATCAATCCGGCCGAGGCGGTGGAGGAGAAGGTCAGCCTGTCGGACCGCTTCGGCCTGTGGCTGGGGTTCCATTCCTGCTCTCAGGACGAATATCTGCGGATGATTCGGGGGTATTGCGATCGCTACGGTATCGCAATCGACGATGAAACCTTGCACGCCGAGGCGATCGAATGGCAGCAAACGCGCGGCGCGCGCTCCGGCCGGGTGGCATGGCAATACGTGACCGATCTGGCCGGGCGGCAGGGCGTGGCGCTGGATTGAAACCTTGCCTCCGGCGGGGATATTTCGAGAAAGTGAAAGCAGTCCCGTTGGTCAAGTATCCACGCCGGAGGCAGCTTTCCTTAGAGATATTCCGCCGGGTTCGTATGCTGCATACCGCGACGCACCTGGAACTGGACGGACGGATCTGCCCGCTCCGCCACTGTGCCGAGTTGCTGTCCCTGGGAAATACTGTCGCCCCGTGCGACGTTCACGCCGGTGATGCGACCGTAGACTGTCACCAGATTGTTGGGATGGCGCACCATCACGATGGTGTCCAGATCGCCCACGGAGCGGGAGACGAGGACGACCTCACCATCTGCGGCGGCACGAACCGGCGCTCCAACCGGGGCGGAGAAGTCTATCCCCTCGTTCCGGTCGGCGCCGTTTGGCGAATAGGGGCGCAGAATCGGGCCATCGACAGGCGGCACGAAGATGCCGCTGCCGGAGCGGAACTGGCCCAAATTGGGGCTTTCGGGTGTTTCGACAGCGAGGGTGGTGTCCTCGGGCAAGGGTTGTGCGGCGGATGGCGGCGGGGTCAGCACGGCGGCGACGCCGGGCAGCACGGCCTGCGCATCGGGCTGCACGACGGTGACGGGCGCTTGTGGCAGGCTGGGCGCAACAGGTTGGGTCGTGGTGACGGAACCGAATGGAATCTCAATCCGCTGTCCGGTGCTGAGCGCGAAATCCGCGCCGAGGCCATTCCAGTCGGCCAATGAAGTAACCGGAACGTCGTAGAGCCGCGCGATGGAAAACAGCGTTTCCCCCGGTGCGACGGTATGGGCGAGTGGCGCGGCGGTGTCGGTCTGGGTCGTGGTCGCGGGCGCGCCGATGGCGCCGGTCTGGACCGAGGGCAGGGTCGAGCGGTCAATTGCGGCGGCGGCGATGTCCGGGCTCCACCCGCCTGTGGCGACAGCGGCCCCCGGTGCGTAGCGATCCGCGCGTGGCGGCAGCACCATTTCTTCACCCGCGTTCGGGGTGTAGGCGACAGGCAGGCCATTGTAATTGGCCAGTTCGGCGGGTGAGAGGCCGACCCGCGTGGCCATGTCGATCAGGCTGTCATCCTGCCCGGCCACGATCACCTGATAGCTGCCACGATCCGACACGCCACGGGCGTCCGCAACAGGCGCGGCCACGATGGGTGCGGTTGGGATCGGAGCGGCGGCGACGATGGCGGGTTGATCCGGGGTGGAGCCGCGGAACACGACGGGCGCGGGGGCTTCGTTCTGGGCGGTGCAAGCGCTCAACAGGATCGACCCGCCGAACGCGAGGGACATGGAAATGGACCGGGATGACATGGCGGTACTCTCTTTTGCTCGAAACGGGCCTCGGACGTCTGGTTTTAGGGTCTATCCGTCCGCGATATCTTCGGCCACGCCTTCCAGCAGCGGCACGAAACGAACGTCGCCCAGTTCACTATACTCCAGACCGTCAGCGGTTTTAACGACTTTTATCAGGTGCTGCACGGTATCGCTTTGCCCGACGGGCAGGATCATGATGCCGCCCTCGCGCAGTTGATCGACGAGGATTGCGGGCGGGTCCTCGGCCGCGGCGGTGACGATGATGCGGTCGAAAGGGGCCTGTTCGGGCAGGCCGGAGGTGCCGTCCCCGGTAATGACGGTCACGTTGTCAGCGCCCATTTCGGCCAGCGCCGCGCGGGCCTGTCGCGCCAGCGGGCGATGTCGTTCCACGGTATAGACCCGCCGCGCGAGGTGGCTGAGCACGCCTGCCTGATATCCCGATCCCGCCCCGATTTCGAGCACCTTGCAACGCCGATCCACTTGCAACGCCTGCGTCATCAGGGCCACGACCGAAGGCTGGCTGATCGTTTGCCCGCATGAGATCGGCAGGGGAATATTTTCGTAGGCACGCGCGCGGAATATCCCGTCGAGAAACAGCCCCCGGGGCGTTGCCTCCATCGCGTCGAGCACGGCGCGATCGCGCACCCCCTCCTGTTGCAGAGCGAAGATCAGCGCCCACCGGGCCTCGTCCTGAGGGGAAGGGGCGACGGGTGGTCTCACGACAGGATGTCCTCCAGCCCCGATACCAGATCGCGCGCGGTCAGATCGGCCCGCAGTGGGGTCACGGTAATGTGACCTTCGGATGATTCACGCGCATCGGTGCCGGGGGCGCAGGTGTGATTGCCCAGCCCGTGCTGAATCCACAGATACCGCCGCCCGTTCGGTGCGTCTTGTGGTGAGATGCCGAAGGGGGAGCCGCCGCGTTCCCCCTGTATGGTGGCCTTCACGCCCTTGACCTGATCGGCGGTCACCGGCGGGAAATTGATGTTGTAGAACACGCCGTATCGGCCGCCCTGTTCCCATGTCGCCTTGTTGAGCAATTGTCGCACGACGCGTGCGCCATGTGCGGTTGCGGCCTCGAACCCGTCCGCCATTTCCCGGCTGCCGGGGCCGTAATATTGCGACATGGCGATGGCGCGGACCTTGTGCAGAGCCGCCTCCATCGCGCCGCCGATCGTGCCGGAATATAGCGTATCCTCCGCGACATTGTGGCCCCGGTTCACACCGGACAGCACCAGATCGGGGGGGCAGTCCTTCATCACGTCGAAAAGCCCTGCCATGATGCAATCGGCAGGAGAGCCCGCAACGGCGAAGCGGCGGGGGCCGTGTTGCTCGATCCGCATCGGGGTGACGTAGCTGATGCAATGGCCAACGCCGGATTGCTCCATCGCGGGGGCGATGACCCAGACTTCCCCGTCGGGGCCGGCGATTTCGGCGGCGATAGCCTCGGCTGCTTTCAGACCCGGGGCCATGATGCCGTCGTCATTGGTGATCAGGATGCGCATTCGGTCCTCCGCTTTGCGCAACTGTGTAGGGATCGGTTGCTGTCCGGTCCAGTCGGGTCAGGCCATTTTCCGCCGGTACGTGGCGAGAAGGACACCCCCCAGCACCACGATGCCCATTCCGGCAAGGATCGCCACGTCAGGATGCGGCGATGCCGCCTGCGCCACCACGCCGATCAGCGCCCAGATCACCGCCGCGCCGTAGCCGGGAACAAAGCCGAGGTTCCACTGGATCGCCGCGGCAAACAGGACGGCTGCGGGCAGCAGCACCCGGGCCCAACCTACATCGCCGAAGATAAGACCGTAGCCGGCGGTGAGCAGGCCGAGGCTGACGAAGCTGGCGGCAGTCAGCCATCCAGCATAGAGGCCCAGCGGCAGGTCCATGCGCCACGGCTCATGCGCCTTCAGACCGAAAAACAGCGCCAACAGCGCACCGAACAGCATGATGAGGATCAGCAGCGTCGCCCAGACCGGGCTGTAGCCCGCGACCGGCAGCCAGATCACCCCGATGGCGAGGCTGATGGTGAGAGGGAATTTCTTGTTGCTCCACGCCGGATCGTCGGCCCGCAGGACACCGAAAACGGCGTGAACGATCAGCGCCACGTAGATCACCCCCCAGATCGAGAAAGCCCAACCGGCAGGCTGGATCGCAGGGTCCTCCTGCGGGATGGGGTAAAGGCTTGGCTCGAAGCCATTAAACCGGATGAAGAAGGGCATTGCGGCAAAGGCGACAGCCAGAAACAGGATGAGAAAACGCATCGGTGCACTCCTTTGCGCAAATCACATGGCGCAGGGCACGGAGGCGTCAACGGGCTGTCAGGTGCAACAACGAATTCGTGTGTGGAAACAGTTGTTGCGGGCGGAGCGGACATCGACGAAAGCGACCTCGGGGTCCGTAAGGATCGCCTCGGCCGTGCGGGGGATATCTGCTGTCGCGACGATCGCTCCGGTACCGTAGCGGATGCGATAATCGGCGGTATAGCCCTTGAGCAGATAGGCGGGGCTGCTGAGGAACTGAGGAATTTCCGCCGATGGGCCCGGGGCCTCGCAGGGCCTGGCGCACAGGAAAATCGGGCCAACCTCGGCATAGGGTTGCGCGGTGGGGAACGGACGGTAGGCGGCGATCAGATAGTCCTCACCGGCGGGCACGTGGGCCATGCAGTGACGGCAGGGAATGCCTGAACCGTCGCTGGTGGCACGTTCCGCGCGATTGCCCCAGAAATCGGGGCCGCCTGATTGCAGAGCGCGAACCTCATCGGTGGGCAGGGGGTGGAACTGAATGGTCATGGCGGGCCTCCTCTGGCCCACCATTTTCATCGAATCGCCGGGTCAGGCCACCCGGATCATGCGTTTAGCTAAAGCTGCCATCCGCAGTGATCGTCGTCTTGCCACCCAGATACGGCACCAGCGCGTCCGGCAGCCTGACGGAGCCATCGGCCTGCTGACCGTTTTCCAGCACCGCGATCAGGCAGCGACCGACGGCAAGGCCGGAGCCGTTGAGCGTGTGCACGAATTCCGGCTTGCCGCCCTGCCCGGGGCGAAAGCGGGCATTCATTCGGCGGGCCTGAAAATCGCCGGTCGTCGAGCAGGACGAGATTTCGCGGTAGGTGTTCTGACCGGGCAACCAGACCTCAATGTCATGCGTCCGGCGCGCGCCGAACCCCATGTCGCCGGTGCACAGCACCAGCGTGCGATAGGCCAATCCCAGTCGATCCAGGATGGCCTCGGCGCAACCGGTCATCCGGTCCAGCTCGGCCCGGCTTTCGTCGGGATGGACGATTGAGACCATCTCGACCTTCTCGAACTGATGTTGACGCAACATGCCGGAGGTGTCGCGCCCCGCGCTGCCCGCCTCGGACCGGAAGCAGAGGGTATGGGCGGTCATGCGGCGGGGCAGGGTCGCCTCCTCCAGCACGTCGCCGGACACCGAATAGGTCAGCGTGACTTCCGATGTGGGGATCAGCCACCAGCCGTTGGTGGTCTGATAGCTGTCATCACCGAATTTCGGCAGCTTGTCCGTGCCGGTCATTGCTTCTTCACGCACCAGCACGGGGGTGTTGGTTTCCTCCAGCCCATGCTCGGTCGTGTGCATGTCCAGCATGAACTGCGCCAACGCGCGATGCAGGCGGGCCATTGCGCCGCGCAACACCACAAAGCGAGAACCGGAGAGCTTGCCCCCCGTCTCGAAGTCCAGCCCCTTGGCGGCGGCCAGCTCGAAATGCTCGACCGGGGTGAAGTCGAAGGTCGGCGGGGTGCCCTTGCGGCGCATCTCGACATTATCGGATTCGTCCGCGCCGTCGGGCACATCGGCATCGGGGATGTTGGGCAGGCGCATCAGGCGGTCGTCCAACTCCTCCTGCGCGGCCTTCGCATCGGCTTCGAGGCGGGCGATCTCGTCCTTCTTTTCAGCGACGAGGGCACGCAGGCGGGCGAATTCTTCCTCATCCCCGTTGGCCTTGGCCGCACCGACCTGCTTCGAGGCGGCATTCCGTTCCTGAAGCGCATCCTGCGCCGCCTGGATCGCCTCACGCCGTTTGGCATCGAGCGCGATCAGGTCGGAGGAAACCGGCGCATCCCCACGCCGCGCGAGGGCGGCGTCAAAAGCGGCAGGGTCGTCGCGGATGATGCGGATGTCATGCATGGGATTGCTCCGGGTAGTGGTTTGGTGCGGGGGTTATGGGGGATTAAGTGAGGGGAGGCAAATCTAGATTGGAGCCATCAAGGGTGGCGCTCCAGACATGACTTTCATTGACGACGAACGCGGCACCAGAAAAATCAGTGTCTGTAAGGTGGTAATCCCCCCTATCTTAAGGGGATGCGGAAGTAGAATTTTCTCGGCAGGATGACTGAGGAGATTCCGATGAAGAAGACACCCGAAGCCCGGATCATGGGCGTGCTGCGCCAGATGGAGGGCGGTGTGCCTGCTGTCGAGCTGTGCCGCGAACATGGCATGAGCAGCGCCACGCTATACAAATGGCGGGCGAAGTATGGCGGGATGGACGCCAGCCTCATTAGCGAGATGAAGGCTATGGCGGAGGAGAACCGGCGCCTGAAGCGCATGTTTGCCGACGTCAGCATGCAGAACGACCTGCTCAAGGAGGCTTTGGGAAAAAAATGACACGGCCAGCTCAACGCCGAGAGTTGGCCGGGAAAGCGGTGGCGATGAAGGGCGTCAGCATTGCGCTGGCGTGCCGGGCATTCGACGTCAGCGAGACCTGCTACAGGTACAGTCCCAAGCTGGACGAGGAGAACGAGCAGATCGCCGACCTGCTTCTGGGGCTGACGAAGGCGAAGATGACCTGGGGCTTCGGCCTGTGCTTTCTGTACCTGCGCAATGTCCAAGGCCATGGCTGGAACCACAAGCGCGTCTACCGGATCTACCGCGAGCTGGAGCTGAACCTGCGGATCAAACCGCGCAAGCGCCTGAAGCGGGAAAAGCCCGAGGCGCTGGCGGTTCCGGAGGCTGCGAATGAGGTCTGGTCCATGGATTTTATGGCAGATCGCCTTGGGGACGGTCGCCAGTTCCGGCTGCTGAATGTCCTGGACGACTTCAACCGTGAAGGGCTGGGTATCGAGGTCGACTTCTCGCTACCCGCGGAACGCGTCGTCAGGGCGCTGAACCAGATCATCGAATGGCGCGGTGCGCCTCGAACCATTCGAGTCGACAACGGCCTAGAATATATCAGCGGCACCCTAATGGAATGGGCCGAAAACAAGGGCATCGCCTTGGCCCACATTCAGCCGGGGAAACCGCAGCAGAACGCTTATGTCGAGCGCTACAACCGGACGGTCCGGCACGAATGGCTGGACCTCCACATCTTCGAAAGCATCGACGAGGTGCAGCAGATTGCTACTGAATGGCTCTGGTCTTACAACCATGAACGCCCCAACATGGGCAACGGCGGGATGACCCCCGCCCAGAAACTGAGAATGGCCGCGTAAATTCTACGGCCAAGCCCCCGCAAAAATGGGGGGATTACCAGGTCAGCGCCTCTAAAACTTGCGAATGGCTGAGGGTAGTATCCAAGCATAGCGTTACGGAAGCGCGCTCTTTGAAGGTCAGTAGAGTCAAAAACTGCACCGAAAGCGCAAGCGTCATCGAAAACACTATCATCCGACACAGAGTCTGAGAAGTCAGTGTTAATTAATTGCGCGTTCCGTAAATTTGCGTTTGGGGCTGAAATATTCCTTAAGTAACAGTCGCTTAGGTGATAATTCTTCTACTGCCATCGCTGATGGATTTGTTCGACTTTAAGATTTTTAGGATCTCTGCTCACAACGGCTAAAAATGCGGCTTCTATGTCTACTCTTGGAGATGCTAGGTGTTCCATCCCGGATGATCACATAAGCCCTCGGCGATCGGCGCTTTTCATGGCAAGATCGGTCCTCAGGGAAGTTCGGGACGGGGCGCGACCATGTTGATCCACCTTCACAAGCAAGCCACAACGACGCCGAAGGTTCGGGCCGCGATACAAGCGAGCACGGAGCCTGCGCCAGTACTGGCCGAGCGTTTCGGGGTCACGGAGCAGACGGTCTATAAATGGCGGCACCGGGATAGCGTCGAGGATCGCAGCCACACGCCGCATCGGCTTCAGACAACGTTGACGCCCGCGCAGGAAGCGGTCGCGGTTGCCTTGCGCCGGACGCTTTTGGTTTCGCTCGATGATCTGCTTTCCGTGGTCAGGGAGTTCCTGAACCCGAACGTCTCGCGCTCCGGTTTGGACCGTTGCCTGCGACGGCATGGTGTGGGAAACCTCCGCGATCTCAAGGCTCAGGACCAGAAGCCGAAGCACAGCACCTTCAAGGCCTACGAGCCCGGATACATCCATATCGATGTGAAATACCTGCCGAAAATGGAAGATGAGGTCTCGCGGCGCTATCTCTTCGTGGCAATCGACCGAGCGACCCGCTGGGTCTTCATCCGTGTGTTCAGGGCCAAGACCGCCGCCAACGCGCGTCGCTTCCTACGCGATCTGGAACGCGCTTGCCCCCTGCGTATCCGCACCATTCTTACGGACAACGGCAAGGAGTTCACCGACCGCCTCTTCGGCCTGCGCAAGCGCGCGGCCACGGGCGCGCACGAGTTCGACCAGCTCTGCTCAGCCCTCGACATCGATCATCGCCTGACACCGCCAAAGTCACCCCAGACCAACGGCATGGTCGAGCGGTTCAACGGCCGCATCGAAGAGGTGCTGCAAAGCCACCATTTCCGATCAGGCGAAGAATTGGAGACGACGCTGCACCGGTATGTCTGGCTCTACAACCAGCAGCTCCCGCAATCAGCCTTGGGCAGCAAGACGCCATTGCAGGCGATGAAAGACTGGCACAAAATGAAGCCGGAGCTGTTTAAAAAACAGCCATACTACCTTCTGGGATGTGACAACTACGGCATAGTCTTTAGCATATTCAGTCTGGTTCGAGGCGTTTGCGCGGATGTAAGCGCAGAAAATTTCCATTATGGACAAATAATCATCTAAGTTATCTCGAGACAGTCTCTGAAGAGCGTAAATTGCTCCAAGTCCTACCTCTAAGTTAGGTACACTCTCCTCAATTTGCATTGCAACGATGGCACCACCACTCTCTACGTTTTGGGGTGCTGTCTTAATAATTTTCGTAGATCCTATCTGCTCTATTGCTCTAGTAAAATGATCGGTGAACAGGCCCTGTTCTGCAGTCTGTGATTGGTGTTGAGCAACCCTTGTCCTCCAGATCACGAAGGGGAGGCCGATGAGGGCCACCAGAAAGTACAGATAGCTTCGCAACTCCCCGGTGCCGCCTACCAACGCTTCGAAGCTGCGGAACAGCACCAGTGCCAGCAGGCCAGTGCCGATTAACACGACGACGCTGAACAGCAATGGCCCCAACCAGCGCGCGACCTCGTAGCGGGGTGTCTTGCTCAATCCGATCCATTCGCGAAACGTCATTCCAGCCTCATCGTCTTGCGCCAGGTCCGGCCACGCTATAGGTGTCACCCGACTTCGCACAATCGACCTTCGGAGAAATCTATGTTCGTGACCCCTGCATACGCTCAGGCCGCCGGTGGCGCCGGTGCTGGCATCGCCCAGTTCCTGCCCATCATCCTTATCTTCGGTATCGTCTACCTGTTGATGATCCGTCCTCAGCAAAAGCGGGTGAAGGAGCATAAGGCCATGGTCGAGGCATTGCGCCGTGGCGATATGGTCGTCACCCAGGGCGGCCTGATCGGCAAGGTTTCCAAGGTCAAGGAAGATGACGAAATCGAGGTCGAGCTGGCCGAAAACGTCAAGGTGCGGGTCGTCAAGGCGACCGTGGCGCAGGTGCTCAGCAAGACCGAACCGGCCAAGGACTGATCCAAATGCTCGGCTATCCCCTCTGGAAGAAGATCGGCGTGGTGATCGTTTGCCTCGCCGCGCTTCTGTTTTCCGCGCCCAACCTGTTCTATGCGCAGGTCGAGGCATCAAACGATGCTGTCGCCGCGGGGCAGGAGGGGAACTGGCCGGACTATCTGCCCTCCGATCTGGTGAATCTCGGGCTGGATTTGCGCGGTGGTGCGCATCTGCTGGTCGAGGTGCAGGTCGAGGACGTCTATCAGGACCGTATGGATGGCATCTGGCCCGAGGCGCTGCGCGTTCTGCGTGAGCAGCGTGATGCGGTCGGCACCGTCCGACAGGTCGATACGGAGCGTGGCGAATTGTTGCTGCGCATAGGGGAGGCATCGGGTCAGCAGACGGCGATCGAGGCCTTGCGCGAACTGGCGCAACCGATCACCACGTTGACCGGCATAGGCTCCACCGACATCGAGGTTTCCGCCGAGGGAACCGATCTGATCCGCATCCGCCTGAGCGATGCAGAGAAATCGGCGACGGACGACCGCACCGTCGCCCAATCGGTCGAGATCGTACGCCGCCGGATCGACGAAAGCGGCACCCGAGAGCCGACCATCCAGCGGCAGGGCGACGACCGCATCCTGATCCAGGTGCCGGGCGTCGGTTCCTCGCAGGAGGTGTTGGACCTGATCGGCACCACCGCGAAACTGGGCTTTCACCATGTGGTCAGCGCCACGACGGACGAGAATGCGCGCCCCGGTGCGGGCAACCTGCTGCTGCCTTCGGTGGATGAGCCGAGCAGCTATTACATCGTGGAGCGTCGCGCCATCGTCAGCGGCGATCAACTGGTCGATGCGCAATCGACCTTCGATCAGAACAACAATGCCGCAGTATCCTTCCGGTTCAACGCGCAGGGCGCGCGCATCTTCGGCGATCATACGGCGGAGAATGTCGGAAACCTGTTCGCCATCGTGCTGGATGATGAGGTCGTGTCGGCCCCGCGCATCCAAAGCTATATCCCCGGCGGCTCCGGCATCATAACGGGTCGCTTCACCACGCAGGAGACGGCGAACCTGTCGATCCTGCTGCGGGCGGGTGCCTTGCCCGCGGAACTGGTGGTGCTGGAACAACGGACCATCGGGCCGGAACTGGGGGCCGATTCAATCGAGGCGGGACGTCTGGCCACCATGGTCGCCTTCGTGGCCGTACTGGTCTTCATGGGGCTGAGCTACGGCCTGTTCGGTCTGTTCGCCAATGTCGCGCTGATCTTGAACGTGGCGATGATCTTCGCCATTCTGTCGGTTCTGGGGGCCACGTTGACCCTGCCCGGGATTGCGGGGATCGTGCTGACCGTCGGCATGGCGGTGGATGCGAACGTGTTGATCTTCGAGCGTATCCGTGAGGAACTGAAATCCGGTAAAGGCCCCGCGCGGGCGATCCAGCTGGGTTATGACAAGGCGTTCACGGCCATTCTGGACGCGAACATCACCACCTTTATTGCCGCAGTGATCCTGTTCGTCATCGGATCAGGTCCGGTACGCGGGTTTTCGGTGACATTGGGCGTGGGGATCGTCACGTCGGTCTTTGCCGCTCTGTTGATCACCCGCCTGCTGATCGTGACGTGGTTTGACCTGCGTCGCCCGAAAACCATCGAAGTGTGAGCGGAACCATGCGTCTGAAACTGGTACCCGAAACGACGAAACTGAATTTCTTCAGGTTTCAAAAGGTTACATTCGGTCTGTCCGCGATCGCGGTTGTCGCCTCAATCGTGCTGTTCGCTGTTGTCGGTCTGAACTACGGCATCGACTTTCGCGGCGGCTCCGTCATCATGACGGAAACGCCCGGTCCCGTGGCAACGCAGGAATACCGCGATCTGCTGGGTGAGCTTGAGGTCGGCGATGCCACGGTCAGTGAGCTGCGTGACCCGGCGGCGGAACTGACCGGCGCCGCGCAGTATTCCGCCCTGATCCGCATCGAACAACAGGACGATGAGGACGCGATCCAGAACGACACCGTGCAGATGGTGGTCAACGCCTTGCAGGAACGGTTCGAGGGGCTGACGATCCTGTCCACGGAGAGTGTGGGCGCCAAGGTTTCGGGCGAACTGGTGCAGGACGGCATCCTGGGCGTTTCTCTGGCGGTTGTGGCCGTGCTGTTCTACATCTGGCTGCGGTTCGAATGGCAGTTCGCGCTGGGGGCGGTGGCCGCGCTGGTGCATGACGTGATCCTGACCATCGGCGTGTTCAGCCTGATCGGTCTGGAATTCAACCTCTCGATCATCGCGGCGATTCTGACCATCGTGGGCTATTCCCTGAACGATACTGTTGTCGTGTTCGACCGGGTGCGTGAAAATCTGCGTCGTTACAAGAAGATGGCCCTGAAGGACCTGCTGAACCTGTCGTTGAACGAAACGTTGAGCCGCACAGTGATGACATCCCTGACCACGCTGATCGCGCTGTCGGCGCTCTATGTGCTGGGGGGTGAAGTCATTCGCGGATTTACCTTCGCGATGATCTGGGGCGTGGTCGTCGGCACCTATTCGTCGGTGTTTGTGGCGTCTCCGATTCTGCTGCGCCTCGATGTGAAGCGCGACTGGTCCAAGGAGGGTGACGGCCCGACAGAAGGCCCGCGCAAGGGGAATTCCAAATACGCGCATATCGATGCGTAAGCTGCGCGAATTCGGACGTGAGATCTTGTTTTGCCTCGTTGGCGGATTGATAGCATGGGCCGCAATCGACTACTTCGGCGGCCCTGACATTGCCTCGGAAACCATGGAAGATTATATCGAAGAGTAGCCGGGACGGGGGATTTCGCTATGCAACTCAACGAGATCAGCTATCAGAATGCCCGCCCCGTCGATGGCTACGGGCCGGGGTTTTTCCGTGTGGATGGCAAGGTGATTGAGGGTCCGGTTGCGCTGTTGCCGGACGGGGCCGGTCCGTGGGGTGGCGATGCCGCAACGTTTCTGGCCATTGCGGACAGTATCGACGTCCTGTTTCTGGGCACAGGCGACGAAATCGCCAATGGACCGGAGGATCTGGTTGCGGAGCTGGAATCAGCCGGGATCGGGGTGGAGGTGATGTCCTCCCCCTCTGCCTGTCGCACATATAACGTATTGTTGAGCGAAGGTCGCCGCATCGCCGCAGCCTTGCTGCCCGTCACGGTGACGTGACCCCCGACCGATTCCACCTGTAGCGGTGCATCCCGTGTGCAAGCATCCGTTTGGATCGTGAACCTTTGCGCAATTTCTCCCGTGTTTTCCGGTCGTGATTGCCCGTTTTGCGCCATGGCCCTTTCCACGACGGGATCGAGTGATATGTAAAAGGGCAACCGACCGCGATGTTGCGGTCCAGCACAGGAGAAACCCGATGGCTTTCACGCTTCCCGATCTGCCCTATGCACACGATGCCCTCGCCCCCCACGGGATGAGCGCGGAGACACTCGAATATCACCACGATCTGCACCACAACGCCTATGTGACCAACGGAAACAAGGCGATCGAAGGCACCGAGTGGGAGAACAAATCCCTCGAAGAGATCATCCGTGGCACCTACGATGCCAATGCGGTCGCGCAGAATGGTATCTTCAACAACATTTCGCAGCTGTGGAATCACAACCAGTTCTGGGAAATGATGAGCCCCGGCACCACCGCGATGCCCTCCGAGCTGGAGAGCGCGATCAAGGCAAACTTCGATTCCGTTGAGGAGTTCAAGTCGCAGTTCGCCGCCGCTGGCGCTGGTCAGTTCGGTTCGGGCTGGGCCTGGCTGGTCAAGGATCAGGACGGCTCGCTCAAGGTCACGAAGACCGAGAACGGCGTGAACCCCATCTGCTTCAACCAGACCGCGCTGCTGGGATGTGACGTTTGGGAGCATTCTTATTACATCGACTTCCGCAACAAGCGTCCGGCCTACCTCACCAACTTCCTCGACAACCTGGTGAACTGGGAAAATGTAGCGTCGCGTCTATGACACCTTTCAAGCGCAAGGCACTGCGCGTTTATTCGAAGGGCACCCGCACGGGTGCCCTTCGTCGTTTCCTGAAATGGGGTTTCGATCCATCGCTACGGGTCCAGGTCACACGTTGGAAGATCAGCCCCGCCAAGTGGACGGCAGGCCAGATGCGGATCGTCATACTGTCTGACATCCATGCCAGCGCCCCGTTCATGATGCCCCGACATATCCGGAAATATGTGCGCCGCGCCAATGCGCTGGCCCCGGATCTGATCCTTTTGCCCGGTGACTTCGCCTATGGTGTGCTACCGGGTTTCAAGCGCCCCTCGCGGCAGGCGGTCGTTGATGAATTGACGGCGTTGAATGCTCCATTGGGTGTCTATGCCGTGATGGGAAACCATGATTGGAAAGAGGACGAGGAGATGGAGGATATATCCTCCGGTCCGCCGCAGATCGCGCGCTTGCTCGAAGCGGCCGGTATTCCGGTTCTGGAAAACAAGGCGATCAAGATCTCTCGCGACGACGGCGATTTCTGGCTGGCGGGCCTGGGTGATCAGCGAGCGTTCAAGAAGGACGGGGAGATGATCGGCTCAGACGATCTGCCCGGTACGATGGCACAGATCGGTGACGACGAATGCCCGGCAATCATGATGGCCCATGAGCCGGACGGGTTCGTCGATATGGATGAAAAGATCGCGCTGACGATCTCGGGTCATACGCATGGCGGTCAGATGACGTTCTTCGGCAAGGTGCTGGGCGTGCCCTCCAAGTACGGCACACGCTACGCCTATGGCCACGTGCATGAGGATCAGGGCGATCTGATCGTCACCAGCGGGCTTGGCTGCGCGGTGTTTCCGCTGCGTCTGGGCGTGGTTCCCGAGATCGGCGTCGTCGAACTGAGCTGATTGTCGGCGTACAATCCGGGCCTTCTGCTTTGACAGTCTGGACGATATGCCGGTTGGGGAAGGCCCCTGATCGGCAAAGGTAAGCTGCAATGACCAATGGTATGAAGGGCGTGCTGGCTATGCTGGCCGTGTGCACGACATGGGGCCTGTCGGGTATATATTACGCGCAGGTCACCCATTTGCCGCCGCTCGAAGTGCTGGCGCATCGCACGATCTGGTCTTTTCTGTTCTTCGCCATCGTGATCGCACTCACAGGTCGCGGGGATAAGGTGCGTGAGGCCGCTTCCAGCCGCCGCACCCTCGGCCTGCTGACGGTCAGTGCTCTGCTGATCTCGACCAACTGGTTCGGCTTCATCTTCGCGATCCATTCAGGCCGCGCGATGGAGGCGTCGCTGGGCTACTACATCTTTCCGCTGGTCACGGTCGTGCTGGGATATCTGGTGTTCGGTGAACGGTTCGGACCGTGGCAGGGCATCGGCATCGCGCTGGCCACCGGGGCCGTGCTGACCCTGACGCTGGGTCTGGGCGTCGCGCCGTGGATATCGCTGCTGCTGGCCGGAACGTTCGGCGGCTATGGGCTGGTCAAGAAAGTACTGACCGTGGGCCCTGTGACCAGCACATTTCTGGAGGTTGCGCTGCTGATGCCCCTCGCGCTGGGATATGTCGCCCTCGGGCCGGGTGTGGCGCATCTGGACGCTCATGACTGGGCGCTGCTGGCGATGTCGGGCATCATCACCGGCGGCCCCTTGGTGGGGTTCGCCTATGCCGCGACCCGGTTGCACTACGCAACGCTGGGTCTGACGCAGTACCTGAACCCGACGTTGCAATTCGCGGTCGCGGCGTTCCTGTTCAATGAGCCGTTTACCCGGTGGCACGCCATCGCCTTTCCGATGATCTGGATGGCGCTGGCGCTGTATTCACTGGGTGTTCTGCGTCAGGACAGGCGCGCGCGCAAACTGGCCATGGCCTGATCCGGAGTGGTGACGACGGTCAGGAATTCCTTGAACGAGGGTTCGGCGAAACCGCGTGCGATAATGCCGTCGATCAGATCGATCAGCCCGTCCCAATAGCCGTTGGTGTTGAGCAGGACGATGGGTTTGTCGTGCACGCCCAGTTGGCGCCAGGTCATGACCTCGAACAACTCGTCCAGTGTGCCCGGCCCACCCGGCAGGACGAGGATCGCATCGGAGTTCGCGAACATCACCGTCTTTCGTGTGTGCATGTTGTCCGTCACCACGAAGGCGTCGGAGGAAACGCGCCCGACCTCCACGTCCACCAGGTGTTGCGGGATCACGCCAAACAGCTTGCCCCCCGCGCTCTGCGCGGCCTCCGCGACGGCGCCCATGATGCCGATATCGCCCGCGCCATAGATGACGCGCCAGCCTTCGGCGGCAATGGCCTGCCCGATTGTGGTGGCATCTGCTATAAAGGCAGGGTCATCGCCTGGGCGAGATCCGCAGAATACGCAGATACCATGGGTAAGTGTGCTGGTCATGTGGCCTCCTTGCCGCAACTGGCGGCACGTAACGTTCCTCTGGTCGGCAAATATTTGCCTATCTTCGACACACGTATAACAGTGTCAGGCAGACGGAACCGATACATCACACCGGATGGCGACTGGCGAGGGATATTATGGAACAAACGAAGCGTATTGGACTCTTCCTGGTTCCGGTCGTCGCCGGTCTGCTTGGATTGTGGTGGTATCAGGCGCAGCGGACCGGGGGACAGATTGGCGAGGACCCCGTGGTTCAGAGCGGTGAGGTCGCGCCCGGAACAGGGTCGAGCGGACAAACCGCTGATATGTCACCCACGACGCCAGACACAGTCATCGCACCGGAGCCGGAGGTGCAGGCTCCGCAAATGGAACAGACCGGCGTGGCCGCGCCTGCGGGGGAATTAGACAACGCTGCAACAGAGGCATCGGAACCCGTGGTTGCCGCCGTGCCGTCGCAAATAGCTGAGACCACCATGACTGAGTCGGCAACGACGACGATGCCGGATCCGTCCACCGCCCCGGATTTCGGCGGAGCGGAACAGCAACCGGACGTTGATGAGAAGCCTGTGATTGCTACCCTTTCCCAATCCGGTGAAACTTCCACCGCAGAGGAGGCCGTCCCCGAACCTGAAGGGGATAGCGCGCAGACCTTTGCAGCTGGGACTGCAACCTCCGATATGCCGGACACCACCGATCTCGACCCATCGCAGAGTGCGAGGGTGCCGAACTCCGACACACGATTGGCGGGAACGGATGAACCGGCAACCTCTGCCGTCACTGCTCAGGATCGCGAACCAGAAGCGTCGCAGGTCGCGGATGACGCGACGCCAGTGACCGCCGCCCAGTTCGATCTGGTGCGGGTTGAGAGCGATGGCTCCACCGTGATCGCAGGCCGGGCGGAACCGGGGGCCGAGGTCACGGTAACTGCCGACGGTCAGCCGATCGGCACGGCCACCGCTTCGGACCGGGGGGAGTTCGTGGCGATGGTCGATACGCCGCGCACCGGATTCGCGCAGGAACTGCGGTTGCGCACCGGTTCGGACGGCGACGAGGTCACATCAGACGAGGCGGTCATCATTATCGTGGATGCTCCGGACGAGGCGGAAAGCACCCCGGAAGCCCCGGTCGTCGTCATCTCCTCCCCCACTCAGGTGGAGGTGGTGCAACCCGCATTGTCCCAGCCGGTGGGCCAGATCGTGCTCGATACCATCAGCTATTCGGCGGAGGGCGCCGTGATCCTGAGCGGTCGCGGAACGCCTGCCAGCACGGCGCGGATCTATGCCAACGACGCCCCCATAGCCGAGGCGGACATCCGTGCAGACGGGACGTGGACGGTTGTGGTGGAGGCGCTGCCGATTGGAAACTACACGCTGAGGGTGGATGAAGTGGCCGATGATGGGCGCGTCACCAGCCGTGCGCAAAGCCCGTTTCGCCGCGTCGAACCCGCGTTTGCCATCGCCACGGTGGACCAAGCGGACCCGTTGGAGCAGATCGTCGTGCAGCCCGGAAACAACCTGTGGACCATTGCGCGGGAGCGGTACGGGAAAGGCCCGCTGTTCACGCAAATTTTTACAGCAAATTCCGATCAGATACGCGATCCTGACCTGATATACCCCGGACAGATCTTTTCCCTGCCCGACGAATGAGGTCGCGCAAGGTCGTCTGGCTCCCATGCAATGTCGAATAAGTTGAGGCACCAATGTCCGCAGAACGCATCGAACACCTGATTGGGCGCGTGGTGCTGAAGGACCGTGCCGCATTCATTGATCTCTACGATCAGACATCCGCGAAACTTTTCGGCGTTTGCCTTCGTATACTCAAGAACAGGGCAGAGGCCGAGGAGGCGGTGCAGGAGGTATTCGTCAAGGTCTGGAACAATGCCGACCGCTACAAGTCAGGCGGCTTTTCACCGATCAGCTGGATGGTCGCCATCGCGCGCAACCACTCCATCGACCGCCTGCGCAAACGTCGTGGCAATCACGTGGAGATCGACGAGGCCGTTCAGATCCCCGATTCGGGGCCGGGACCGGAGGAGCAGTTGATCGCCAGCGACACGGGGCGCAGAATATCGTTGTGCCTGCAGGAATTGCCTGAGGATCGGGCGAACGCCGTGCGCGGCGCTTACCTCGAAGGTTACAGTTACGCCGAACTGGCGGAGCGGCATTCGGTGCCGTTGAACACGATGAAGACCTGGCTGCGCCGCAGCCTGCTTGCCCTGCGCGATTGCCTGGGTGGGGGGAAGATGGAAGAAGTATGAGCGATAAAGCACATCAAGACGGAGACGGCAGGAACTGGCTGGCGGCCGAGTTCGCGCTTGGCCTGCTCGACGGTGCCGCGCTTGTTGAGGCGGCGTCGCTGATGCGCACCGACCGTGCTTTCGCCGCTCAGGTCACTGACTGGCAACGAAAACTCTCGGATCTCGATAGCGAGTTTGAGGAGGTCACGGTTCCGGCGGCGGTCCGCAAGCAGTTGACCGCCCGCCTGTTCGGGGCGCAGCCATCTATGTTGTCGCGGCTGTGGAACAGCACCCCGTTGTGGCGCGGTGTTGCCGCGCTGGGTGTTGCGGCGGCTGTTTTCGTCTCGTTCGACGATGCGGTCGCACCGCCCCCGCCCGGCCTGCCGGATGCGGATCTGGTAACGGCCCTGTTCGCACCGGACAGCGATATCTCGTTCATCACGCGATACGATGCCGAACGTGCGGTCCTGCGGGTCAACAGGCTGTCGGGCGAACCCGATCCGGGCCGCGATCTGGAGCTGTGGTTCGCACCCACGCCGACCGCCGCGCCGATGTCGATGGGCGTCGTGCCCGAACAGCAGGTCTACGAAATCGAGCTTTCGCCCGAGGTCGCCGCCCAAATGACCACGAACGCGCATTTCGGCGTCAGTATGGAGCCGGAGGGGGGATCCACCACCGGCGCGCCGAGCGGGCCGGTTCTGGTCGTCGCGGACATTCACGCGATCTAGCCGGACTTTGCTCGTGCACTTCGCGAACGTGACCGGGACGCTGGCGCGTAGCTTTGATGGGTGGGACGGAAACGGCGCGCCGGGGCGGCAATTTCCGCCTCTGTTCACCCGGTGTCGCCAGCAGGTGCGGGATTTGCTGATAGATGGTGAAAACACGGGAAATCAACGTGATGTCATGGAACCTTGTGGCCACCGTATTTGTTCTCCTCACACGAACAGTTTAGTCGGCGCCCCGCGTGGGCGTCGCTTAGTTGAGGTGGCGAAGTTGCGTATTACGCCGCCTCGGCGGCGGGCCAGTTGACAGTTTCATCCCCGACCGGTCCGTCGCCCACATATCGCGCGTCTGCCAGCGGCGGACGCGCGCGGGCTTTGCAATCACCTTCGTGCGCTATATGTGTCGGTCTCACCCCGCTGGAGCCGACATGACCGACGCAACGAACGATGCCGATATTCCGGCGCGCACCTTCCGTGATGACAACACACGCGAACGCTCGGTTCTGACCAAGGTCATTCCGTATCTATGGCCGGAAAATCAGCCGCAATTGCGGTTCAGGGTCGTTTTGTCGATGATCCTGTTGGTGGTGGCAAAGGTCATCACGTTGGCTACGCCGCTGTTCTTCTCGGGTGCGGTCGATGCCCTCGCGCCGGAGGAAGCGGGCCAGAACACCGGGTTCTTGCTCGCCTTGGGTCCGGTCGCGCTGGTTGTCGGGTTCGGACTGGCCCGGGCGGGTCAGGTCGGGTTCAACCAGATGCGCGACGCGGTTTTTGCCCGCGTCGGTCAACGCGCATTGCGCCGTCTGGCGCTGGAGACGTTCGAACATATTCACGCGCTGTCCATGCGCTATCACATCGCACGAAAGACCGGCGGTTTGAGCCGTATCATCGAACGCGGGGTGAAGGGTGTCGATTTCCTTCTGCGCTTCGTTCTGTTCTCCATCGGGCCGTTGATCGTCGAGCTGGCGCTGATGGCCGCGATCTTCTGGTACATGTTCGGGGTCGGCTACATGATCGTCGTTCTGACCACGATCACGCTGTACACCCTGTTCACCTTCAAGGTCACCGAATGGCGTGTGGCGATCCGCAAGCGCATGAACGAGCGTGACACCGACGCCAATCAAAAGGCGATCGACAGCCTGCTGAACTTCGAAACCGTCAAGTATTTCGGGGCGGAGCAGCGCGAGGCGACACGCTACGACGCCTCCATGCGGGGGTATGAGGCGGAGGCGATCAAGACGCAGATCTCGCTCGCCGGTCTGAACTTCGGCCAATCGCTGATCATCACCACGGGGCTGGTGATCGTGCTGGTCATGGCGGCGCTGGACGTACAGGCGGGCAATCTGACGGTGGGGCAGTTCACGGCGGTGAACCTCTACATGATCCAGATCACGATGCCGCTGAACTTTCTGGGAACGGTCTACCGCGAGATTCGACAAGCTCTCGTTGATATGGGTGAGATGTTCGGTCTGCTGGAACAACCGGCGGAGGTCACGGACAAGTCGGATGCCAAGGAGTTGCGGGTTGAGGGCGGACGCATCACGTTGCGGGACGTGCAGTTCGGCTACGACGCGGATCGCGGTATCCTCAAGGGGGTCGATATCGACGTGGCGCCGGGTCAGACGGTGGCGCTGGTCGGGCATTCGGGGTCTGGCAAGTCCACCATCGGACGTCTGCTGTTCCGGTTCTATGATGTCACCGGCGGCGCGATCGAGATCGACGGGCAAGACCTTCGCGATGTGACGCAGGAAAGCTTGCGCGCGGCCATTGGCGTGGTGCCGCAGGACACGGTTCTGTTCAACGATACCGTCGGCTACAATATCGGCTACGGCAAACCGGATGCGTCGCAGGCGCAGATCGAGGAGGCGGCCCGCGCCGCGCGCATCCACGATTTCATCGCCAGCCTGCCCGAAGGATACGAGACAAAGGTCGGCGAACGCGGGTTGAAGCTGTCGGGCGGTGAAAAGCAGCGCGTCGGCATCGCCCGCACCATCCTGAAGAATCCACCGATCCTGCTGCTGGATGAGGCGACCTCCGCTCTCGATTCCGAGACGGAGCAGGGCATCCAGGAAAGTCTGGAGGAGATGGGGGAGGGCCGCACGGTCATCACCATCGCGCACCGCCTGTCCACTGTCGTCCACGCCGACCAGATCGTCGTGCTGGAGGCAGGCACCGTTGTCGAGCGTGGCACCCATGAGGGGCTGCTGGCGAAGCATGGCCGCTATGCCAGCATGTGGGCACGGCAGGCGGCGGAGGAGCAGGAGGAGGCTTGATCCGCTTGCCGGAGGCCCGGATCCGGGCCTCCGATATGGACAGTCGTCCGGTCGGGAAAATCAGCCCGCGCGCACCAGAACATGCCGCTTCTTGCCCGCGCTCAGCTTGAGCGTGTCGGCAACGTCGATCATCTGACCTGCATCGCTCACGACCACGTCGTCGATCTTTGCGCCGCCCTCGGCGATCAGACGCTTGGCCTCCTTGCCCGACGCCGACAAGCCTGCCTTGACGAACAATTGCACGACGCTGACCTGCCCTGCGGGCAGGGTGATTGTCGGCAGGTCGTCACCGATGCCGCCCTTCTCGAACACCTCGCGCGAGGTCTGCTCCGCCGCTGCGGCTGCGTCCGCCCCATGGGCCAGGGTGGTGACCGCGTTGGCAAGCTGGATCTTCGCCTCGTTGATGTCTGCGCCCTGCAGGGCGGCAAACCGCTCGCACTCGTCCAGCGGCAATTCGGTGAACAGCTTGAGGAATTTGCCGACATCCGCGTCCAGCGTGTTGCGCCAGAACTGCCAGAACTCATAAGGCGAAAGACGGTCGGCGTTCAGCCAGATCGCCCCGCTGGCCGACTTGCCCATTTTCGTGCCGTCCGCCTTGGTCAACAGCGGGGTCGTCAGGCCGAACACCTGATTGCGGTTGATCCGCCGGGTCAGGTCGATGCCGTTGACGATATTGCCCCATTGATCCGACCCGCCCATTTGCAAGGCGCAACCATAGCGCTTGTTCAGTTCCATGAAGTCATATGCCTGCAACAGCATGTAGTTGAATTCCAGGAAGGTCAGCGGCTGTTCACGGTCCAGCCGCAGCTTGACACTGTCGAAGCTGAGCATCCGGTTGATGGTGAAGTGGCGCCCGTAATCGCGCAGGAAGGCGACGTAGTTCAACTGGTCCAGCCATTCGGCATTGTCAGGCTGCACCGCATCCTGTGCGCCGTCACCGAAGGTCAGGAATTTCTCGAACACGTCGCGGATGCCGGCCATGTTGGCGTTGATCTGCTCGGTCGTCAGCAACTGACGGGCCTCGTCCTTGCCGGACGGATCGCCGATCTTGGTGGTGCCGCCGCCCATCAGGGTGATGGGTTTGTGTCCGGTCTTTTGCAGCCAGCGCAGCATCATGATCTGGGTGAGGTGCCCGACATGCAGGCTGTCCGCCGTGCAGTCGAAGCCGATATAGCCGGGGACGATCCCCTTCAGCAGCGCCTCGTCGAGGGCTTCCAGATCGGTACAATCCTGCATGAATCCGCGCGCGATCATGGTGCGGAGGAATTCGCTCTTCGGCTGGTAGGTCATCATCTCATCCTTTGCGCCTTAACGAGGCACGCGATATATGCCCCGCTGAGGAACGAAAGAAAAGAGGACGTGCGATGCGGGCGATCGGATTGATGAGCGGCACGTCCATGGATGGCGTGGATGCCGCGTGGATCCAGACGGACGGCCACCGGATCGAGGGGTTCGGTCAGGGGCATTTCACCCCCTACACGGCTGAGGAACGCTCCGTTCTGGTTGTGGCGCAGGGTCTGTGGCCGGGGACAGGCAATGCGTTGGGTGCGACGGCGGAAATCGTGGAGCGTCGCCACCTCGCAGCGGTGCGCGCATTGCCCACGGCGGATGTGGTTGGGTTCCACGGACAGACCCTGGCCCATGATCCGGTCGGACGTCGTACGCATCAGCTTGGCGACGGGGCGGCGCTGGCGGCAAAGCTCGCCATGCCGGTCGTCTGGGATTTTCGCACGGCGGACATGCAGGCAGGGGGAGAGGGCGCGCCGCTGGCCCCGTTCTTTCATCACGCGCTCGCCCGGTGGGCCGGGATGCAGGAACCGGTGGCGTTCCTGAACCTGGGTGGCGTCGGGAATGTCACCTGGGTCGATCCGCGCATTCCGCAACCCGAAGCGCCCGGCGCCCTGCTGGCCTTCGATACCGGGCCCGCGAATGCGTTGCTGGACGATTTCATGCAGGAGCGTACAGGCGTGCCGCAGGATCTGTCAGGCGCACAAGCAAGCCGGGGTGCGCTGTGGCATCGAGCAGATCCCGTATTCGACGATCCGTATTTTGATGTGCCACCGCCGAAATCCTTGGATCGCAATGGTTTCCGTGAAGTTTCGAAAGCAGCGCGTGAGATGGAGACTCGCGATGGCGCTGCGTTTCTGACCGCCTTTACCATCCACGCGGTGCGGCGCGCGCGCGCGCATCTGCCCTCACCCCCGGCGCGCTGGCTGGTCTGTGGTGGCGGTCGGCGCAATGCGACGATGATGGCCTGGTTGGGCACCTCGCTGGATAGTGTCGTCGATCCGGTGGAGGCTGTGGGCCTGGATGGTGACATGCTGGAGGCGCAGGCCTTCGCCTATCTGGCCGTGCGGGTGCTCAAGGGGCTGGCGACATCGGCTCCCGGCACGACGGGTTGCGCCGCGCCGGTATGCGGGGGCCGTATTTCGGGTCAGATTTCAGGCCAAATTTCAGGCCAGTCCCATGCCGCGCCGCAGGGCGGCGGCGCGCACCGGTCCTAGGGTACCGATCAGGTGTAGCCCGGCCCGTCGCAGGTCGCGCAGGGGCTGAACCTCGGTCAGGGCGGCACGGTTCAGCAGCTCCACCCCCCGTTCCCGCAGTGTGATGTCGTGGCGGCGCGCGCGGTTGTAATCATCCAGCATCGCCTCACTGCCCAAACCATGCCGGCCTGCGGCATCCAGTAGAGCGCGGATATCGGCCAGCGATATGTTCAGACCTTGCGCCCCGATCGGCGGCATGACATGCGCGGCCTCCGCAATCAGAGCGGTCCGTGGGCCGGTCAGCGCGGAGGCCTGTTGCGAGATGATCGGCCAGCAGCCCCGCGCCCCCTCGATCTGCAAGGGACCGAGGATGCCGCAGGACCGCTCCGTCGCGGCGGCGCTGAACGGTGCGTCGTCCAGCTTCATCAGCTCCGCGATGTTCGGGCCGGTATCCATCCAGACCACAGCGGAGCGATGAACGCCGTCCTGATCGGGCAGGGGAACCAGCGTGAAGGGCCCGCCGGTGCGGTGCAGTTCGGTACTGACCCCGTTATGCGGCAGCGCGTGACGCACGGCGAAGACGATGCCCTTCTGACCGTACCGCGTGGTGCGCACCGGAATATCGAGCAATTCGCGGATCAGGCTGTCGCGACCATCGGCGGCGATAACCAGCTTCGCCTCGATCCGGGTGCCATCGTCGAGGGTGACACGCGCAGCGCCGGTGCGCGGCAGCAGGTCCCGCACCGCGCGGCCCATCCGCAGGTCGAGCGTGGGGAACGTCTCTGCATGTGCGATCATGGTCTGGCGCAGGGCGCGGTTGGGGATATTCCAGCCAAATCTCTCATGACCGATTTCGGTTGCGGTGAAATCGACCTGTTCGCGGATCTCGTTCTCAACCCCGCCCGCATCGCACAGCCGCATGACCCGCAGTTCCGCGGCATGGGGTGCGAGGCGATCCCACAGCCCGATCTGGCGCATCATCTCCACCGCCGGCATCAAAAACGCGGTGGAGCGCAGATCCGCGCGCATGTCGTTCTGCTCCACGATGGGGGGGGAGGGATCGACGCAGATCACATCGTAGCCGATACTGGCAAAGCTCATCGCCGCCATCAGCCCGGCAACGCCGCCCCCCGCGACCAGAATATCCTTATTATGCAGCATTATACCCTCACCCGTTGATGCGCGACAGGAACTGCGCGAGGTCGTCCGTCACATGATGGACATGATCGGGTTGTGCCACATCCTCCTGCGAGACGAGCACGGTTCGCATTCCCAGCTTATACGGAATAGTCAGGTTGATCGCCATATCCTCGAACATCGCGGAACGCTCCGGCGTCAGCCCTTCGGCCGCAAAAACCCTGTCGAAGGCCTCGGGGCGGGGTTTCGAGACATATTTCGCGTCCTCGATGCCGTAATGCGCGTCGAAGGCACCGGTCAGGCCCAAAGCCTCAGTCACGCGGTCGGCATGGCGTCGCGATCCGTTGGTGAAGACGATCTTGCGCCCCGGCAGCCTGTCGATTTCCGCCCGCAAGTGCAGCGCCGGGGCGATGTTCTTCAGGTCCAGTTCATGCGTGTCGCGCAGGAAATCGTCAGCGTCGATGCCGTGATGTTCGATCAATCCGCCCAGCGTCGTGCCGTATTGCGTCAGATACCCCTCTCTCAGGGCCTGCGCCTCTTGCGGGGGTACGCCGATTTCGCGCGTGATCCAGGCATTCATCCGTGCATCCATCTGATCGAACAGACGGGCGGTCGGGGGGTACAGCGTGTTGTCCAGGTCGAAAACCCAGCTGCGTACATGGTCAAATTGGTCTTTCATTTTTATGCATCTAAGCTGCACATAAGCACGGGTCGAGAGGGAGGTGAGAATAATGAGCGGATTAGAGGATTGGACGGGGCGTGTGGGCCGCGAATGGGCTGACAAGGCGGACGCGATGGACGGTTTGCTGGGCCCGGTGGGGGCTGCGGGGATCGACGCGCTTGGCGATGTGCGCGGGCAGCGCGTGCTCGATCTGGGATGCGGGGCAGGTGACACCGCATTCGCGCTGACTGTTGCGGGCGCGCAGGTCACAGGGCTGGACGTATCCGGCGATCTGCTGGCGGTGGCGCGGGGCCAGGATACGGCGCAGCGGATCGAGTGGGTGCACGACGATGCCGCCCGGCACGAATTCGACGTTCCGTTCGATGCATTGCATTCGCGCTGCGGGGCGATGTTCTTCGATGCGCCGGAACAGGCGTGGGGCCACCTGCACGCGCAGATGAAACCTGGCGGTAAGCTCTCCGTCACCTGTTGGCGTGAGGCCGCGCTGAACGGTTGGGTGACGGTGCCGCTGGTGGCCGCGCGTCCCGTTCTGGGCAAGGACGTGACCCGCCCCCCGTCGTTGAGCGGGCCGGGCCCGTTCGGATGGGCCGATCCGGATTATTTCGCGCCCTTGCTGCGCGATGCGGGATGGCAGGACGTAGAGTGGCAGGCCGTGGATCGACCCGCGCGCATCGCGACCGGAAACGATCCTGATCCCGTCGTGCGGGCCGTTGCCTTCGTAATGCGAATCGGCACTCTGGCCAGCAGGTTGCGTCAGGTCGACCCCGATACGAGGGCCCGTGTGGCCGCCGCCCTGACCGACGCGTTCTCACCCTTGGTGCGCGACGGATATGTCGAGGTGCCGACGGCTGGCTGGTGCATCACTGCAAAGGCGTGAGCGGGCCTTGACCTGTCGGCATACCGACGTGCACAAAAGCCGCTGACGGTATTCATGCTCGCAAATCGAAGGACCGATATGTCCGAGACACATCCGAACGATGCCTATGGCCGTATTCTGAACGCCATCGACCACGGGGATTACCGGCCGAGCGACAGGTTGGTGGAAAGCGAACTGGCCGACCGTCTGGGCATGTCGCGCACCCCCATCCGCGAGGCGTTGCAACGGCTGGAAACGCAAGGCGTGCTGAGCCGCGACGGGCGTAGCCTGATGGTCGCCTCGCTGGATCACGATCAACTGGGGGAGCTCTATACCGTCCGGGCGGAGCTGGAGGGGCTGGCCGCCCGTCTGGCCGCGCAACATGCCGCACCCGAGGAGATCGGCGTGCTCTACGACATGATCGCACAGGATCGGAAGCTGCTGGGCGATCCGCAGGCGTTGAGCCGGGCGAACAAGCGCTTTCACCGTCAGATCCACCTCGCCTCGCACAACCGGTTCCTGATCCGGCAGCTGGAAAGCGTCCGACGCTCCATGGCGTTGCTGACCACGACCTCGTTCGCCGCCAGCGGGCGCAGCGGTGCCGCGCTGGACGAACATCACGTCATCGTCACCGCAATCGAGGCGCGTGACGGGGCCGCAGCGGACGACGCCGCGCGGGCTCACATTTCCGCCGCCTATCAAACCCGCCTTATGGTCGATGCCGGAGAAATCAGATGACCCCGATGAGCCTGGCGATCCAGATCGCAAAGGACCGCGCCGACCGGAGCGATTTCGCGGATTATGACATCCCCGATATTCAGACGGCTTATGCCGTGCAGGACGCGCTCACCGCGTTGGAGGGGCCTGTCGGCGGCTACAAGATCGCCTGGAACCGCCCTGAATTGCTGTCCGGTTTCGGCGTCGAGGCCCCCGCCGGCGCGCGGGTGCTGAAGCGGTCGATCCTGCCGGACGGGGCGGTGCTGTCGGCGCAGGACCATTCCACCCTGATGCTGGAACCCGAAATCGCGGCCGTCCTGGCCGAGGACATTCCCATAGTGGCGCAGGACGCCGACAGCGTTGCGCGCCATGTCGGGTATCTGGTCCCGGCGTTCGAGGTTCTCGACCGTCGGCGTGCCGCGTCCAGGGACGGCCTGAACATCATCGCGCAGGGTGTCTTCAACGCGGGCCTGGTCCTTGGAACGCCGAGCGGCGATCAGATCGGGGCCACGCATGTTCGCATCGGTGATACGGTTCACTGCGACAGCGCGAATGCCGCCCCCGAACCGCCGATGGATGCGCTCGCCTATCTGGCCAATCTGTATGCGGCGCGCGGTGTGCAACTGCGGCAGGGTGATGTTATCCTGTGTGGCGCGCACACACCGCTGCTGCCGGTCGCCGCAGGTGACGATGCGCGCATGGCGATCGCTGGTCTGGGTGAAGTCACGCTGCGCGTCGAATAGGGCACAGTGCCGCCGCACCACGCCCCGAAACGCTTGACGCGGACCATGACAAGGCCGATGTGAAACGGTATGACAGTCCCGCGAAGGAGATCACCATGGCACCACGCGATCTGAAAATCCCGGCCGAGCGTCACCCCGAGAAGGCGCGGCGCCCCGATAACGCCCAGCCGCGCAAGCCCGACTGGATCCGCGTCAAGGCGCCGAACTCCGCCGGATACCGCGAAACCGCGAAGATCATGCGTGAAAATAACCTCGTCACCGTGTGTGAGGAGGCAGGCTGTCCCAATGTCGGCGAATGCTGGTCGCAGGGCCACGCCACCATGATGATCATGGGCGAGGTCTGTACCCGCGCCTGCACGTTCTGCAACATCGCCACCGGCAAACCGCCCGAGGCGCTGGACGTGTTTGAACCGGGCCGCGTCGCCGCCGCGGTTGAGAAGCTGGGCCTGAACCACGTCGTCATCACCTCCGTCGACCGTGACGATATCGACGACGGCGGGGCGGAACATTTTGCCCAGACCATCCGCGCCATCCGCCGCAAGGCCCCTGACACGACGATCGAGATCCTGACCCCGGATTTCATCCGCTCGAAACCCGGATCGCTGGAAATCGTGGTGGAGGCACGCCCCGATGTGTTCAACCACAACCTGGAAACCGTGCCCGGCCTCTACCCGGAGGTACGGCCCGGTGCGCGCTATTTCCACTCGCTGCGCTTGCTGCAACGGGTCAAGGAGATGGACCCGACGATGTTCACGAAATCCGGCATCATGGTCGGATTGGGTGAGGACAAGCAGGCCGTGCATCAGGTGATGGAGGATATGCGCGCCGCCGACATCGATTTCCTGACCATCGGGCAATACCTGCAACCGACGCCGAAGCATCACCGCGTCGACCGCTTCGTGACGCCCGAGGAATTCGCGGGCTACGAAAAGGCCGCCTATGGCAAGGGTTTCCTGATGGTATCCGCCACGCCGTTGACCCGGTCAAGCTATCACGCTGGCGACGATTTCGCGCGTCTGCGTAGCGCGCGGCTCAAGAAACTGGGTGCCTAGCGCGCGGTAAAGATCAGCGCCATCACTATGGTGTATAGCGCCACGACCGCACCGGTGATCGCGATCGGGCGCCACTCCATGGCATGGCGCGCGGTTCCGCCGCCCATGCGCCCATCTGTCAGTTCCGGCCAAGTATAGCTGACGAAATCGCCTTGGGTGAAAACCGCCTCCAACTGTCCTGTCTCATCCACGACGGGCAGGCGGCGAAACCGCTCGTTCGACATGATGCGCAGCCAATCCACCACCTGATCGTCGCGCTGAGCGACACGGGGATTCGCTGTCATGATCTGGCCGACCTGTGTGGTTTCGACGTCGAGGTCACTGTCGATCAGGCGCTTGAGAATATCGCGTTCTGTCATCACGCCTTCGACACACCCCGCATCGTCCACCACGACAACGCAGCCGTAATTGTGCCGGGCCATGCCGCGCACCGCATCGCGTACCATATCGGTCGAACCGGCCGTAAGCGGGCGCGGCTTCTGTGCAAATTCAGGACGTTGCGCGATGGTCCGGCGATCTGTCATCTGTGATCCTCAATGGCTGGACCACAACTAGGACGCCACCACCCCGCGACAAGTCGCCTCAGCTCGGCAGAAAGCGAACCTTGCCGATATGCGGCAGGTTGCGGTTGCGTTGGGCATAGTCGATGCCATAGCCCACGACAAATTCGTCCGGGATTTCGAAACCGGTCCATGTGGCGCGGATATCGACCTCGCGTCGGGAGGGTTTGTCGAGCAGGGCGCAAACCTCCAACCGGGCCGGATTGCGGGCCTCCAACATGCCGCGCACGTGATTCAGGGTCCAGCCAGTATCCACAATATCCTCGACCACCAGCACGTCGCGCCCCTCAATTCCGGATCGCAAGTCCTTGAGAATGCGCACTTCCCGGCTGGATTCCACACCATCGCCATAGCTTGACGCCTCAATGAAATCGACCTCGACCGGCAGGTCCAGTTCGCGAACCAGGTCAGCGATGAAGATGAACGATCCGCGCAAAAGCCCCACGACGACGAGCTTGTCGGTATCCGCGAAATGGTCGGAGATCGTGCGGGCCAGCGCCTCGACCCGGGCGGCAATGGATTTGGCCGAAATCATCTCGTCGATGGCATAGGGTAGCATGAAACTCTCCGCAATAGGGGGAACCCGATGTTGTATGCGCCGCTTGTTTACGGCAAACAGATCACGCCTGAAAGAGCCGTGAGGGGGCAAAGATGACGACCCATACCGATGAGAGGGTGATGCCCTACACCGCGCAGCAGATGTACGATCTGGTCGCGGACGTGAAATCCTATCCGCAGTTCCTGCCCTGGGTCGTGGCCTGCCGCGTGCGTGAAGAGCGCGAGATACCCGAGGGGACTCAGGTGGATGCCGACCTTATCGTCAGTTTCAAGGTGTTCCGTGAGAGCTTCCTCAGCCGCGTGACCATGAAACCTGTGCCGATGACGATCGACGTGGAATATCTTGAGGGACCGTTCAAATACCTCGTCAATAACTGGCGGTTCGAACCGCGCGCGGATGGCGGCTGCACCGTGCATTTCTTCGTCGATTTCGAATTCAAGTCGCGCATCCTGCAGGCGGCCATCGGCGTCGTCTTCAACGAGGCGATGCGCCGGATCGTCGGCGCGTTCGAGGCGCGGGCGGGAGAGCTTTACGGCAAATCCTGACGCCATCGCCGCCGCGCCTGCCCGAACTGCCCTTCCTAAGAAGGAGCTGACCGCCCCCTCCCTTTCACTTTCCCCAAATATCCCCGCCGGAGGCATCCGACGGGGATATTCGTTTCACACCCGACGCAGATCGAGTGTCTTGGGGAAGTCCGGATGCACGCCGAGGAATTTCGGGTGATCCAAGTGCTGCGAGTGCCCGCCCTTCTCGAATCGCGAAATCCGACGGCCCTCGGCCTCCAGCGCGTTGATGGGGCGAACCTCGTGTGCGCGACCGCCGGGGTGGTGGACATGGTAAGTGCATCCGCCGACGGAGCGGCCCGAAAGGTTGTCCCACAGATCGAAGACCAGCGGGCCGTGGGCCGGGATGGTGGGGTGCAATGCGCTCCACGGTTGCCATGAGCGGAAGCGGATGCCCGCGACCTGTTTGCCGCGTACCTCATGCAGGGGCAGAGCGTAGCCGTTGCAGGTCAGTTGGAAGCGCGGATCGGCGTTTTCCATGCCGATCTGCAAACGCTCGACGGAACTGTCCACGAAGCGGGCGGTGCCGCCGGCGGTGCTTTCCTCACCCAGAACCAGCCAAGGCTCGATCGCGGCGCGCAGCTCCAGCCCCACGCCTTCGACCTGATGCGTGCCTAGGATCGGGAAGCGGAAATCGCGTTGTGCGACAAACCAGGCCTCGTCGAACGGGGTGCCGTGCGCGCCGCTGAGATCGGCGAGCACGTCCTGGAAATCGGCCCAGCAATGCGCGGGCAGCAGATATGTGTCGTGCAGATGGGTGCCGCGCGGTTTCAGCGCGCCTTTGTATGGCTCATTCCAGAACCATGCGATCAAACCGCGGATGATCAGCGCCTGCGCCATGCCCATGCGCGGATGCGGTGGCATCTCGAAGCCGCGAAACTCCACTAGACCCAGACGGCCGGTAGGACCGTCGGGCGAGAACAGCTTGTCGATGCAAATCTCCGCCCGGTGGGTGTTGCCGGTCAGATCGGTCAGCAGGTGGCGGAAGATGCGGTCCACCAGCCACAACGGGGGCTCGCCGCCCAGACGCTCGACCTCCTTCAACGCGATCTGCATCTCATACAGGCTGTCGTGGCGGGCCTCATCCAGGCGTGGGGCCTGGCTGGTCGGACCGATAAACATGCCCGAGAACAGATAGCTGAGCGACGGGTGGTTTTGCCAGTAGCGGATGATCGAGCCGAGCAAATCGGGCCGGCGCAGGAACGGGCTGTCGGACGGGGTTTCGCCACCGACGACGATGTGATTGCCGCCACCGGAGCCGGTGGGACGCCCGTCCACCTGGAACGTAAAGCTGTCCAGACCGATCTCACGCGCTTCGTCGTAGAGGACTTCGGTCACTTGGGCGAGCTGGTCCCAGTTCTTGGCCGGGTGGATGTTCACCTCGATCACGCCGGGGTCGGGGGTGACGCCGATCATGTTCATGCGCGGATCGCGGGGCGGCTCATAGCCTTCGACATGCACGGGCTGGTCCAGCGCCTCGGCTGTTTCCTCCACCGCGCTGATCAGGTCGATATATTCCTCGACGGTGCCGGTGGGGGGCAGGAAGACGCAGACACGGCCGTCGCGCGGTTCCACGGTCAGCGCGGTGCGGACCGGTTCCTCGCTTTCGAGGAAGACAGTATGTGCGGCCATCCAGTCATCGGACGGGGTTTGTGAGGGTTCGGACACGACGCGCCCGCCCTCGACCTGCGGCAGGGGACCGGGTTTGACCATCGGATCGCGCTGGAACTGGTGGATGCGCCGCGCCTCGGGCACATGCTCCAGCGAACCGAGGGGCAGGCGGAAGCCTGCGGGGCTGTCGCCGGGCATCAGGAACAGCTTGCCGCGCCGGGTTTTCCATTTCTCGGACCGCCATTTGAAGCGCCGCCGGTCGCCGGACTGTGCCAGTTGCAGCGGCAGGACGAAGGCGGTGGCGTTGCCCAATCCGCGTTCAAACACGCGGGCGAGGCGGGCGCGTTCCTGCGGATCGTCCAGCTTGGAATCCTCCGGGTCCACATTCGCGGGCAGTTCCTGTTCGCGCAGCGAGAAGGCGGCGGGATCCTCGAATGTCGGGGCGGCCAGATCGCGTTCGACCTCCAGCGCATCGCACAGATGCTCCATGAAGGTTTCGGCCTCCTCGATACCGGCGCCCTGCGCGCCCTCCTTGGCGACCAGATCGGGGTTTTTCCACAGCGGCAGACCGTCGCCGCGCCAGTAGAGCGAAAACGCCCAGCGGGGAAGCTGTTCGCCCGGATACCACTTGCCCTGACCGTAATGCAGCATTCCGCCGGGAGCGAAGCGCGTGCGCAGGCGGCGGATCAGCTCGTCGGCCTTCTCCCGCTTGGTGGGCCCCACGGCATCCACGGTCCACTCCTTACCATCCCGGTCATAGGCGGAGACGAATGTCGGCTCCCCGCCCATGGTCAGGCGCACGTCGCCTTCCTCAAGCTTGCGGTCGATCATCCGACCAGTGCGGTCCAGTGCTGCCCAGTTCGCGTCGGAGATGGGGGCGGTGACGCGCGGCGGCTCCTCGATCCGGTCCACACGCATCTCGAAGTCGAATTCCACTTCCGCCTGCTCCAGCGAACCGGAGATCGGCGCGGCGGAGGAGGGCAGCGGCGTGCAGGCCAGCGGAATGTGCCCCTCACCCGCAAAGAGGCCCGATGTCGGGTCGAGACCGACCCATCCCGCGCCGGGCAGATAGACCTCGCACCAGGCGTGCAGATCGGTGAAGTCTTCCTCAGGCCCGTCGGCACCATTGGTCGAGCGCAGGTCCGCCTTGAGCTGCACCAGATAGCCAGACACGAACCGCGCCGCGTAGCCGAATTCGCGCAGCATGTTCACCAGAAGCCACGCCGAATCGCGACATGATCCCAATGCCTTGACGATGGTTTCCTTGGGCGTCTGCACGCCCGGCTCCATCCGCACGGTGTAGTTGATGGTGTTCTGGACGTATTGATTGATCGCCACCAACCAGTCGTTGGTGGAGCCGGAGGGCTGCGGTGCGGCAGCCATGTAGCGGTGGAACGTCTTGGTCTGGCGCGGCTGGCGGCGGAAGATCGACAGCTCCTTGCGCAGGGTGCCCGAATATTGGAACGGCACCTCGGCGGCACCATCCTCGACGAAGAAATCGAACGGGTTGATCGCGATCATGTCCGCGATCAACTGCACCTCGACGCTGAATTCAGTGGTTTTCTCAGGAAAGACCAGACGCGCCTGCCAGTTGGAAAATGCGTCCTGCTGCCAGTTCAGGAAATGATCCTCGGGCGTGATCTTGAGAGAATAGGACAGCACCGGCGTACGGGCATGTGGCGCAGGCCTGAGGCGCACAACATGCGGGTTGAGCTGGATCGGCCGGTCATAGCTGTAGCTGGTCCGGTGAGTCAGTGCGATCTTGATGCTCATAATGTCTCCATGTCGGGCGCGAGTGCCGAAAAAAGTGTCAGCGACCCTTGGCAAGTGTAGAAAAAAGGTCAGACTGTATGGGAGAAGCTGACATAACGGACGGAAATTTCCACCGGAAAGGCGAAATGTTCAACGAAATGTATCGCGGGGACGATATTCGTCCCGAGTACCGACTGATCCAGGACTGGCTGAATGCCAACGGTCCTGACGCTCTCAACGAAAAAAGAGCGGAGGCCGAAGCCCTGTTTCGCAGGGTGGGGATCACCTTCGCGGTATATGGGGAGGGGGGCGACCCGGAACGTCTGATCCCGTTTGACATGGTGCCGCGCATTTTCAGCGCCACCGAATGGGACCGGATAGAGGCCGGATCCATCCAGCGGGCCAAAGCGCTGAACGCCTTTCTGACCGACATCTACACCGAGCGCGCCATCGTGAAGGCGGGCATTGTTCCTGCCGATCTGATCGACGGCAACGATGCGTATGAACCGGTGATGGAGGGGTTCGCCCCCCCCGGCGGCATCTATTCCCACATCTGCGGCGTCGATCTGGTGCAGGTCGGTGAGGGGGAAAGCTACGTGCTGGAGGATAATTGCCGCACGCCCTCCGGTATTTCCTACGTTCTGGAAAACCGTGAGGTGATGTCGCGCATGTTCCCCGAGCTGTTCCGGTCGGGCATCGTGCGGCCCGTGGATCATTACGGCGACATGCTGGCTGAGGCGATGGCCTCCGTCGCGCCGCCGATGTGTGAGGGGGAACCGACCCTGGCCCTGCTGACGCCCGGGCATTTCAACTCCGCCTATTACGAGCATACGTTTCTCGCCGATCTGATGGGCGTGGAACTGGTCGAGGGGCCGGATCTGTTCGTTGAGGACAATCGCGTCTTCATGCGCACCACGCAGGGCGCGCAACGGATCGACGTGCTGTACCGGCGGCTGGACGATGCCTTCCTCGACCCCAGATGTTTCCGCCCGGATTCGATGCTGGGCGTTCCGGGCATCATGGAGGCGTACAAGAACGGCGGCGTCACCATCGTCAACGCGCCGGGCGCGGGCGTGGCGGACGACAAGGCGATCTATATCTACGTCCCCGAAATGGTGAAGTTCTATCTGGGTGAGGAACCGATCCTGCCCAACGTGCCGACTTGGCGCTGCGGAAAGCCCGACGAATACAAATATGTCATGGAAAACCTCGCGGATCTGGTGGTGAAGGAAGTTCACGGCTCCGGCGGCTATGGCATGTTGATCGGCCCCAAGGCCACGAAAGCCGAGATCGAGGAGTACGCCAAGCGGATCGAGGCTGATCCCGCAGGCTTCATCGCGCAACCCACATTGGCGCTGAGCACCGCGCCGACACTGGGCGCTGACGGTCTGGTCGCGCGTCACGTTGATCTGCGCCCCTTCGTGATTTCCGGTCGTGAGACGAAGCTGATCCCCGGCGGTTTGACCCGTGTCGCACTAAAAGAGGGCTCGCTGGTCGTGAACTCATCGCAGGGCGGCGGCGTCAAGGATACGTGGGTTCTGAACAAATGATGGGGGCCACACGATGCTGAGCCGGACCGCAAACGGACTTTTCTGGATGTCACGCTATGTCGAGCGTGCGTCGAACATCGCACGCCTGCTGGATGCGGGCCGCCGGATGGACAACATCCCCAATTCGGATGAGGGGCGGGCCTCGGAATGGGAATCGATCCTGATAGCCAGCGGCAGCCATGAGATCTATGATGGTGATATCAAGAACGCCGACATGGAAAGCGTGGCGCGGCATCTGATCTTCAACGAGGACAACCCGTCCTCGATCCTGTGCTGCATGAAATCCGCACGCGAAAACGCGCGCGCCATGCGCATTGCCGTCACGCGCGAGGTTTGGGATGTGCTCAATTCCAACTGGGCGGAGATGCGCGGCAAGTCGGGCCGTGACATCACCGGCGGGCGACTGGCCGAGTTTCTGGATTGGGTAAAAAATTGCGGTTTCCTTTTCCAGGGCGCGGTCGAGGCTTCGATGCTGCGTGACGAGGGCCGCGATTTCATCACGCTGGGAATGGCGGTGGAACGCTCGGACGCAACCGCCCGTCTGATCGACGTGAAATATCACGTGCTGCTGCCCGACGCGCAGGATGTCGGCGGCGGGTTGGACCACATGCAGTGGGTGCAGTTGCTGCGGGCGACGAATTCGCTGCGCGCGTTCCGCTGGATATATCGTGAGACGGTGACACCTCAATCCGTCGTGCACTTCCTGATTCTCAACAAGAAAAGCCCGCGCAGCATCATCGCCGCGATGTGCGACATCGTGGAACATCTGGAATCCATCGGCGGCGGCACCCCGGACCAGCGTGCCGTTTGTGCACAGGCCCGCGAGATGCTGACTACGCTCGACGCCTTGTCGGTGGAGCAGATCATCGGCAACGGATTGCACGAATGGCTGACCCGGCAGATCGCGGATACGAACGTTCTGGCCGGCGCGATCGCGCACGCATATGGCTTTAATGGACCGGAATTGATAGAAACTCAGTCGCAGTCACAATAATGCTTGATTTCGTGTGGGCGGCGCACAGTTGTTGCCGCTCACAACTCCTCCGAGGAAATCCCAATGACCTATTGCGTCGCAATCAAACTGAACGAAGGTATCGTCTGTCTTTCCGACACGCGCACGAATGCCGGGATCGACACGATCTCGAAGTATAAGAAGATGTTCACCTGGACCGTCCCGGGTGATCGGGTCATGACAATGATGACGGCGGGCAATCTGGCCATTACGCAGGCTGTCATCTCGCTGCTGAATGAAAATATCGAACATACCGAGGACGGTATTGAGACACTGTACACCGCGCCTACCATGTTTCGCGTCGCGGAGATCGTCGGCGATGCAATGCGGATTGTGATGAACCGTTATGGCCCGGGCCTGCAGCAGGCGGGTGAGAGCGCGCTCAGCTCCATCGTTCTGGCCGGACAGCGTGCCGGTGGTGAGATGCGCCTGTTCAATATCTACTCTGCCGGTAACTTCATCGAAGCGACTGAGGATACGCCTTATTTCCAGATTGGTGAGCATAAATACGGCAAGCCCATTCTGGATCGAATCATCACGCCCGAGACTCCGCTGAATGTGGGGATCACCGCGGCTTTCCTTTCGATGGATTCGACGCTGCGTTCGAATCTCAGCGTCGGGATGCCGCTGGATCTGGCGGTCATCAAGAAGGATGATATCGGTTTCGATCAGTTGCGTCGCATCGAGGAAGGTGACGAGAACTGGGCGCTGATGTCCGAGGCATGGTCCGCAGCCCTGCGTGGTGCCTTCGACGAGATGACACAGATCGACGTCTGATCGACCTGCTGATCGCAAATCGTGCCGACCCCGTCACATGACGGGGGCGGCATTTTCATATCTCGATCTCGCAGGACAACCTGTGCCGCGGCAATCCGCGTCGCCCCCGGCTCTTGTGAGCGGGCAGGCGGCGCGGTAAGTCCGAAGGCGAAATTGCGACAGGACGGATCATGGCCAATTCCCGCTCGATTTTTGAGGATGTGACGACCACCACGCCGGCAAACCCCGCTCCACCGCCGCGCCGTCTGGACGATATGCCGGCCCGACGTGCCATCGCCCGTTGGCTGGGCGTGTTGTTCCTGCTGGTTCTGGCGATGATCGTGGTCGGCGGACTGACCCGACTGACCGATAGCGGGCTGTCGATTACCGAATGGAAACCCCTGACCGGCGCGATCCCGCCCTTGTCTGCGGAAATGTGGGCCATCGAGTTCGACAAGTACCGCACAATCCCGGAATATCAGCTTCAAAACCGGGGCATGACGCTGGGCGAATTTCAAACAATCTACTGGTGGGAATGGGGTCACAGGCAACTTGGCCGGGTGATCGGGCTGGTTTGGGCGGTTGGCTTCGTCTGGTTTCTGGCACGACGCAAGATTCCGCGCGGATGGACGCCGCGTCTGCTGGGAATCGGCGCTTTGGGCGGGCTGCAAGGGGCCATCGGCTGGTGGATGGTGTCGAGCGGTCTGGACGGCACGATGCTGGATGTGGCGAGCTACCGCCTCGCCACGCATCTAGGGCTGGCCTTCGTTATTCTGGGACTGATCGCCTGGTACATCTTTCGCCTGAACCGTCGCGAAGCGGAGCTTTTGCAGGCTCGGCGCCAACGTGTCGTGCCGCTTGTGCGTCTGTCGGGCATTCTGGCGGCCTTGGTGTTCGTGCAAATCCTGATGGGGGCGCTGGTCGCGGGCATTGATGCCGGACGCAGCTATACCGATTGGCCGCTGATGGCCGGGCAGGTGTTTCCGCCGGATGCCTTCGTGCTGGAGCCTGCCTGGACGAATTTCCTGCAAAACCCCGGCCTGGTTCAGTTCAATCACCGTATTCTGGCCTATATCGTGGCCGCGTTCGGGCTGTTCGTCTGGCTCAGGGCGCGAAAATCCTCACTGCGCAAGGTGCAGGCGTCGTTCAACATGATGGCGTCAATGCTGGCATTGCAGATCGTCTTGGGCATCGTGACCGTGATCTACGGTGCGCCATGGTATTTCGCGATCCTGCATCAGCTGCTGGCAGTCGGCCTCTGGGTCGGGGTATTGCGGGCGCGATTCTCCGCCGCGTATCCGGTTATGCAGAGCGTGCGCGGCTAGGGAGTCTTCCAACTGGGGTCGCGCTTTTCAAGAAAGGCCGCGATCCCTTCCTCGGTATCGGGTTCCGCCATGTTCAGCGCCATGACCTCACCCGTAAAGGCGTAGGCCTCGTCGATGCCCATTTCCAACTGGCGATAGAACGCCCCCTTGCCATAGCGCATAGCAGTGGGCAATTTCGCCGCGACGCTGCGGGCCAGCGCGTCTGCATGTGCGCCGAGCATGTCCTGCGGCACCACGCGGTTGACAAGGCCCAGTTCCAACGCGCGGTCGGCCGAAATGAACGATCCGGTGGTCAGCATCTCGAACGCCTGTTTGCGCGGAATATTGCGGCTGAGCGCGACCATGGGGGTCGAGCAGAACAGCCCGATATTCACACCATTGACCCCGAAGCGGGTGCCCTGCGCCGCGACGGCCATGTCGCAGGTCGCGACCAGCTGACACCCGGCGGCGGTCGCGATGCCATGAACTTGCGCGATCACCGGCTGGGGCAGGTCGCGGATCGCGGTCATGACGCGGGTGCATGTGGCAAAGAGGTCACGGAAATAGGCGGCTCCACCATCGGGGGATTTGCGTGCCGCTGTCATCTGGCGCAGATCGTGACCCGCGCAGAACGCCTTGCCCGCACCGCGCAGAATCACCGCACGGATGCTGTCATCGGTGGACAGAGCGTCGAGTTGCACGAGCAGCGCCGCCAGCATTTCCTCTGACAGCGGATTGATTTTTTCGGCGTGGTTCAGGGTCAGTGTCGCGATGCCATCTGCATCCTGGCGAAGAAGAAGCGCACTTTCGGAGGTGCTTTGGATCGACATATGAGGACTCCTTTGCCAGTCTGCCGGACAGAATAGCATTTGGAGCACAGAATGGAACTGAAGATGAGCGCGGCCGAGGTCGAGAATTTCCTTGAGGAAGTATATCCTCAAATGGCGGGGAGATTTGCGGTCGAAGAACTGTCTGCGATGCAGGCGCGGGTGCGACTGAAAGTCACCGATGCGGATTTGCGTCCCGGTGGCACCGTGTCCGGCCCGTCTATGTTCACGCTGGCGGATTGCGCGTTTTACATCGCGGTGCTGGGCATGATCGGCAAGCAGGCGATGACCGTGACCACGAATTGCTCCATTGATTTCATGCGCAAGCCGATACCGGGTGATCTGATCGCTGAGGTGGTGCTGCATAAACTGGGCAGGGTGCTGGCGGTGGGCGATGTGCTGATGCGCTCTGAGGGGGTGGAGGCCCCGGTGGCACGGGCCAGCGTGACCTATTCGATACCGCCCGTCAGATAAGATCCATCTACTGCTGATCGCCGGGGCGAACGTCCGCCCCGGATGATGGGCAGCGCGTCGAATTCGCTGGATTGATTCGGCGGCGATCGGTGCCGTGCGAACGATGCTTCCCGTCCGTGCTGGCGCAAAGGACATTTGCGTCACGATGTCGGCATATGTCGGGCGAAATGGTGTTTGGGCCTTCTAAGGTATGGGGTAAGATAATACCATAATTTTAAGGCATTGAAAAACATAAGAATATCGGACGGAAAGTCGATTGACTGTGCCGGCTGAGCGTATAGAACCCTTGCATCCGCCGGGCGATCTGTTCGGCAGTACCCATTCGATACCGAACAACGGAATGCATGAGATGAAAACCTACTCTGCCAAACCGGCCGATATCGAGAAGAAGTGGATCCTGATCGACGCCGAAGGCATCGTTCTGGGTCGCCTCGCCTCGATCGTGGCCATGCGCTTGCGCGGCAAGCACAAGGCGTCCTTCACACCGCACATGGACATGGGCGACAACGTGATCATCGTCAACGCGGACAAGATCCAGCTGACGGGGAACAAGCGCGCCGACAAGAACTATTACTGGCACACAGGCCACCCCGGCGGCATCAAGTCGCGCACGGCGGGCCAGATCCTTGAGGGCAAGTTCCCCGAACGTGTCGTGACCGCAGCCGTCAAGCGCATGCTGCCCGGCGGCCCCCTCTCGCGTCAGCAGATGACCAACCTGCGCGTCTACGCGTCGGCCGATCACCCGCACGAAGCACAGAATCCCGATGTTCTGGACGTGAAGTCCCTGAACAAGAAAAACACCCGGAGCGCATGAAGATGGCTGACGAAATCAAATCGCTCGACGGTCTGAAAGACGCCGTGGCCGCCGATACCTCCGTCCTCGGTGTGGATGAGGGTGAGCAGGTCTCCCACGTTGAGCCCGCAACCCCTGTGGAACCCGTTCGTGACGAACTGGGCCGCTCCTATGCCACCGGCAAGCGTAAGGACGCGATCGCCCGTGTCTGGGTCAAGCCTGGCAAGGGTCAGGTCATCGTGAACGGCAAGCCGATGAACGAATACTTTGCCCGCCCCGTGCTGCAAATGCTTCTGGCGCAGCCGTTCTCCATCGCTGGTGTTGAGGGTGAGTTCGACGTTATGGCCACCGTTAAGGGCGGCGGTCTGTCCGGTCAGGCGGGCGCAGTGCGTCACGGTGTCTCCAAGGCATTGACGCTCTACGAACCTTCGCTGCGTCCCGCGCTGAAGGCCGCAGGCTTCCTGACACGCGACAGCCGCGTGGTGGAGCGGAAGAAGTACGGCAAGCGCAAGGCGCGCCGGAGCTTCCAGTTCTCCAAGCGCTGATCCGCACAATTGCTATCAGAAGGGGGCTGCCTGCGGGCGGCCCCTTTTTCGTTGCGGTGGCAATAGCCAGCACTTGACCAAGCCCACCCCGCACCGCACAAGGACGCACAGGTTACGATAAGGATGTGGCTCATGTCCGGGCGACAGGTCACACGCGAAATTTCCTATGCCGGGTCCGCCAGCACCCGCGCCGGACGTGCGCTGATCCGTACCGTGGAAAACCTGACGGGCCGACCACGGCTGATCCACATGGCGCGAAACTATCAAACGGATATCAGGGCGGGGCGCGATTTCTGGGCTGTGATGGTGGAACGCTACGGTCTGGGTCTGGACGTGATCGCGGGGTCCATCGCCGACATTCCGCAAACCGGCCCGCTGGTGGTGGTGGCCAACCATCCGTTCGGCATCCTCGACGGATTGACGCTGGGACATCTGTTGCAGCAGGCGCGACCGGATTTTCGCATCGTGGCGCATCAGGTCTTTGGTAAGGCAGATGACCTGAATGAGGTGATCCTGCCCATCAGCTTCGATGAGACGAAGGAGGCGCAGCGCTTCAATCTGGCAACCCGGCGCGATGCGATCGGGTATCTGAGGGCGGGGGGCTGCGTCGGGATCTTTCCCGGCGGCACCGTATCCACGGCAACCAGCCCGCGCGGCGTTCCGCTGGACCCACGCTGGCGGAACTTCACGGCCCGGATGATCACGAAAAGCGGTGCGACTGTGGTGCCGATCTATTTCCACGGGGTGAATTCCCGCCGGTTCCAGGTGGCCTCGCACATGCATCAGACATTGCGGATGGCGCTGTTGATTTCGGAATTCAAGGCCCGCGTCGGGGCACATGTGCCCATCGTCATCGGCAAGCCGGTTCCGCCCGATGAAATCGACCGACACCGCCACGATGCAAGCGCGTTGATGGATATGTTGCGCACGCGCACCTATGACCTGTCGCCGGTGCCGGTTGCCGCCGGGGCGTTGGGACATGAGTTCGCGTCGCGCTGATTGATCCGACGCCCGCGATGGCTTAGATCAGCGGCAACGATACGGAGAATTCAGATGACCAAGACCGTCGCGATCATAGGGGCCAGTGGCTATACCGGGGCCGAGTTGATCCGCCTTCTGGCGACGCATCCCGACCTGCGCATCGGTGCGCTGTGCGCCAACGCCAAGGCCGGGCGGCGGATCGCGCAGGTCTTTCCACATCTGCGCCACCTCGATCTGCCTGCTCTGGTCACGGTGGAGGAGGTGGACTGGTCCGGCATCGACCTGGCATTCGCCGCCCTGCCGCATGGCACCTCGCAGGAGATCGTCGCAAGTCTGCCGGAGCATGTGAAATGCATCGATCTGAGCGCGGGTTTCCGGCTGCGCGACCCGGCGGTCTATGAAAAATGGTACGGTGACGCGCATCGGGCGCTGCACTTGCAGGAACGTGCGGTCTATGGCCTCAGCGAGTTTTATCGTGAGCAAATCTCGGCTGCGCATCTGGTCGCGGGCACCGGCTGCAACGCTGCGACGGGAATGTACGCGATCCTGCCTTTGCTCTCCGCCGGTGTGATCGACCCGGATGAGATCATCCTCGACATGATTTGCGGCGTGTCCGGCGCGGGCCGGGCCGCAAAGGAAGGAATGCTGCATTCCGAGGTCAGCGAGGGAACGCACCCTTACGGGCTGCCGGTGCACCGGCATACGTCCGAGTTCGATCAGGAATTTTCCAAGGCAGCGGGGCGCAAGGTTGAGGCCATTTTCACGCCGCATCTGATGCCCGCCAACCGCGGTATCCTCTGCACAGCCCATGTGCGGGGCGATGCCGACGCGATCCACGCCGCGATGGTCGCACGGTATAAGGATGAGCCGTTCGTCGTGGTACTGCCCCAGGGTGAGGCACCGGCGACCCGGCACGTGCGCGGCTCAAACTTCGTGCATATCGGCGTCGTGGCGGATCGCAGGCCGGGCCGTGTGCGGGTGTTCTCGACTCTCGACAATTTGGCCAAGGGGTCATCGGGGCAGGCGGTGCAGAACGCCAATCTGATGCTGGGGCTGGAGGAGACGTCCGGCCTGACCATGGCACCGGTGTTCCCATGAGCATGTCACCGCGCAAGAAGCGTCGCATCACGATGATCGTTCTGGGGCTGTCTCTGCTGGTCGCGGCCTCCGGCCTGATTATCGTCGGGATCGGGCAGGGCGGTCAGTTCTTTCGCCTGCCCAGCGAAATTGCGGAAAACCCGCCGGGCGCACGGACCATACGCCTCGGCGGTCTGGTCAAGGACTGGACGCGCGGTGCGACGCATGAGTTCACCGTCACTGACACACAGACGGACATTCGTGTCCAGTTTACCGGCATCGTGCCCGATCTGTTCGAGGAGGGGGCCGACACCATCGTCACCGGCCACATGGAAGACGGAGTCTTCATCGCGACCGAGGTTCTGGCGAAACATGACGAGGAATATCGTCCCAAGGAACTGACCGACGCATTCGAGGATCGCGGGATCGAGCTGACCAACTGATGCATTAAGATTATCTCAACCGCCATCGGATATGCTCTTCAGCTTTCATTAAGGTCATTGAAGGCATGTTTCATGGATAGAATTGATGAGATGATCGCGGGGATCCTCGCTCGTGAGGGGGGATTCGTAACCGATCCGTCCGATCCGGGGGGGGCGACGAACCACGGCGTTACCATCGGCACGATGCGCCGCCTTGGATTGGACGTGGACGGCGACGGTCAGGTGACGGTCGATGACGTCCGAATGCTGCGGGTGACCGACGCCGCCCGGATTTTCCGTACACAATATTTCGAGGTGCCGCGTCTGGGTCTGCTGCCGGACGATCTGCAACCGGCGGTCTTTGACATGTATGTCAACGCCGGGAACAGGGCCGTGAAGCTTCTGCAACTCGTGCTGATCAAGCTGGGCGCGGAACTGGGCATCGATGGCGCCGTCGGGCCGATCACCGCCGCAGCCGCACACCGGATCGCGGCGGAGGTCGGGGTGCAACTGCTCGTCGATGCCTATGGGGTGGAACGGCGAAACTGGTACTACGACCTCGCCGATCGCCGCCCCGCCAGCCGGCGCTACGCACGGCGGCGCGATGGCGGCAAGGGCGGATGGATCCTCCGGGCCGAGGAATTCATCTCCACCCGCTGGCACCTGACCCTGAAACAACATCGTGAAAGGACAGCATCATGGGGCTGATTTCAGCATTGCCGGGTCTGGGGGCCGCAGCGCGTGGTGTCGGACAGGCCGTTGGCGGCGTGGCCGAGGTTTTCACCATCAACCGCACCAAACAGGCGGCGGCGGATCACGCCGAGCAAATTGCCGCGCTCGATCAGTTCGGAGCGGAGTTCGCGCAGAGCAAACGCACGTGGTTCGATTCCATTATCGACGGTGTGAACCGGCTGCCCCGGCCCGGCATGGCCTTGGCGACGATGGGTTTGTTCGCCTATGCGATGCAGGATCCGTTGGGGTTCTCGCTTCGAATGCAGGGACTGGCTCTGGTGCCTGAGCCGTTGTGGTGGCTTATGGGAGCCGTGGTCTCGTTCTATTTCGGGGCGCGAGAACTGCATCACGTGCGCACCCGCGCGGCCCCGGCGGGGCAGGACGTGGCGCGGGTCATGGCCACTGTCGAGGCATTGGAAAACACACAGGCGAAACGGGACGATGCGCAAGAACAGGTAGAGTCCAATCCCGTTATCGCGCAATGGCAGGCGCGCAACGGCTAATTCATACGCCCCGTTTTCGAGCGGGGCGCGTTCCGACACTTTCTATATTTTCGGGCCGGTGGGCGGTCAGACCGTGTTTAGTCTTGTGCCAGTGATAGGGAGACACGAACAATTCCACGACCGCCTGCCACGCCGCCAAGGCCCCCAGCGGCCAGTATGCCGGCAAGGTCAACGCCCAGGGAAGCCGCTTCATATCGCCCCGTCCGCGCAATGCCAGCATCACCGCGCTGAGCATCACGATCTGACCGATTGGCAAGCTGATAAACAGCGCGCTCCACAACCACCCCGGTATCCCCGAAAGTATATCTGGAGCAGCGCCGGTCACCGCCAGCCCCGTCATCGTCCAGAACAGTGGTATGGCCAAGTAGGCCGTGATCGCCCCCAGGAACATTACGTGAAAGCCTAGAAACCCCCGCAGCCCCAGGTCGCGCAGCAATTCGCGGGGCCTGCGCATATGTGAGGCCCAGGTGATGTAGTATCCCTTGAGCCAACGGGACCGCTGCGAAATCCAGTTGCGGTAATTGGAGTTCGCTTCCTCGAACGTGGTGGAATCGATCATTTCGCAGCGATATCCGAAACGGGTCAGGCGAACCCCCAGTTCGGCATCCTCCGTCACGTTGTGCGCGTCCCATGCGCCGATCTCCTCCAACACAGGACGGCGAAAGAAAACGGACGTGCCTCCCAAGGGCAGCGGCAGACCCAGAAACTGTACGCCGTGCAGCAAAACTCGGAACCAAGTGCCGTATTCCAGCGTAAAGCACCGGGTTAGCCAGTTCTGATCGGGATTGTAGAAATCGAGCCGCGCCTGAACGCAACAGACCTTCCAGCTTGCTGAATGCAGATAGGTCGCCACCTTGCGCAGCTGGTCCGGTTGCGGTGCATCCTCGGCATCGTAGATACCGACGATTGATCCACGGCAGAACGGCAGGGCGTAATTCATCGCCCGGGGCTTGGTCCTGACCGGGCCCGGCGGCACCTCGATCACCCGCATATAGGGGGGCAATTCCAGGCCGCTCAGCGTATTGCGCGTCACATCGTCATCGCTTTCCAGCAGGATGATTATATCAAGCGCGTCAGCAGGATAGTCGAGCCGCTGCATTGCGCGGATCAGTTGCCCGATCACGGCCTCCTCACGGAAAACGGGGAGCAGCAGGGAGATCATCGGCCAGACGCGCGGCTGGATCATTTCGCGCTGCTTGGACAACCCGGTCCAGCGAAAGGTGAAGATCGCGGTCAGACGCAGGCCCAGCGTTGCGGAATTGGCGATCAGAATCCAGACCAACAGGATGGTGATCGCCAGCGTCGGGCTAGCAATCGCGCCGATCAGCAGAGCCGTCATCGCTGCGACGATCACAGTGGGCGACAAGACCTGCCCCCAGTTGCGGCAGCTGTAGCGGGTCGGGCAGGTGGTCAGTGCATCTGCTGCAATCTGCGGTCCGAACGCGGTCGCAATGGCAGTGGTCACATCGTCGGGCGTCGCGAGGATCAGGCCGATCCGATGGTCAGGCCAGATCAGCTTCGCCTCGGCCACGATTTGCGTCATTCGTTCAGCATCGTGCACGGCGAGGACCACGGAATTGCCAAGTCGCTGCCAGGGAATGAAACCAAAGGCCAGACAACGCCGGTATCCTGCCTGCGCACATAAGGCCGCGTCCGGGATCCAGTCTGCAAGGGATATGCCGGCCACGTCCAGATAGCGGCACAGCGCGTCGCGGGCCTGAACCTGTGTGATATGTCCGGCCTGCACCAGTATCCTGTCGATACCGGCGCCGGTCCTCTCCGCCGTCCAGGCCGCCTGTGCAAACTCGGCCTGTTCGCACAGTTGGAGGTCGTTGCACACCAGATCGCGAAAGGATGGTGCCATCAGCGCCCGCTTTTGGCGGTCGCTGAATTCCAGCAATATGTTCTCCATCGCCGCGATCTCCTCCTGTCAGGAGAATGGCGCGGCGATGGTAAACGGAGTGTTAACGAAAGCGATCAGCCTTGCATTGACTGCGCAAAACGCTCAAACAGATAGAAGCTGTCCTGCGGTCCTGGCGAAGCCTCGGGGTGCTGCTGGACGGAGAAGATCGGACGGTCCTTGACCTTCAGCCCGCAATTCGTGCCGTCGAACAGCGAGATATGCGTTTCCTCGACATTGCCGGGCAGGGTGGCGCCATCGACGGCGAATCCGTGGTTCATCGACGTAATCTCTACCTTGCCGGTGTCGATATCCTTGACGGGGTGGTTCACGCCGTGATGACCGTGGTTCATCTTGACCGTGCGCGCGCCGAGCGCCAGCGCCAGCATCTGGTGGCCCAAGCATATGCCGAAGATCGGCAGTTCGGTCTTGTCCATCAACTCGCGGATCATGGGCACCGCATAGGCACCCGTCGCACCGGGATCGCCTGGGCCGTTGGACAGGAACACGCCATCGGGGGCGTGGGCCATCACATCCTCATAGGTGGAGTCAGCCGGCAGGACGGTCACGTCGCACCCGGCGGAGACGAGGCTGCGCAGGATGTTGCGTTTCGCGCCATAGTCGATGGCCACGACCTTGGGTCCACCCTCGACGGCGGCGGCGAAGCCCTCGTTCCAGGCCCAGCGGCCATCCTGCCAGCGATAGGTCTGGGCCGTCGTCACGCCCTTGGCCAGATCGGCACCTGTCAGACCGGGAAACTCACGCGCGGCGGCGCGCAGTGCGTCCAGATCGAAATTGCCATCGGCGCGGTGTTCCAGCGCCACGTGCTGCATACCCTGCTGTCGGATCGTGCGGGTCAGCCGCCGAGTGTCGATGCCGCCGATGCCGATACGGCCGGTGCGTGCCATCCAGTCGGGCAGGGTGCCGGTAGAACGCCAGTTCGACGGCTCCGTTGGATCCCATTTCACGACGATACCGCGGGCATGCGGCTCCGCCGCTTCCTCATCCTCGGGCGTGATGCCGGTATTGCCGATATGCGGAAAGGTGAATGTGACGATCTGATCGGCATAGGAGGGATCGGTCATCACCTCCTGATACCCGGTCATCGCGGTGTTGAAACACAGCTCAGCCACGGTGCGGCCCTCCGCTCCGAACCCTCGGCCATAGAACACCGTACCATCGGCGAGGACGAGACAAGCGGTAGGCTTGGCGGCGGGCGCGTTCGCGGACATGGGACCGGACCTTTCAAGTATGAAATCTGGCGGAAGCTACGGCGTGCAGCACGTGCGGTCAAGTGAACAGTTCGTCTTATATTATCGTTTATCAACAGTAGGTTAGATGACCCGTCGAAGGTTGTAACCATTCGGCGTCGGCACTATAGTCCCCTGAAGCCTGCAAATGGGCAGGCGCGAACGATTGGGATCGCAATGCTCAGAGAGCGCATCAATACCGAGACGAAGGCCGCGATGAAGGCGAAACAGACCCTGCGTCTGACAACCTTGCGCCTTATCAACGCCGCGATCAAGGACAAGGATATCGCCGCGCGCAGCGGCGACAACGTCGATGGCGTGTCCGACGACCAGATCCTCGCCATCCTGTCCAAAATGATCAAGCAACGCCGCGACAGCGCCACCGCCTATGAGGAGGCCAATCGCATGGAGCTGGCCGAGCAGGAGCGTGCCGAGATCGAGGTCATCGAGGAATTTCTGCCCCGAAAGCTGGACGATGATGAGGTCACTGCCGCCATAGATGCCGCCATGAAGAAGGTCGGGGCAAGCTCGATCCGTGATATGGGCAAGGTCATGGCGGAACTGAAATCCAGCCATGCCGGTCAGATGGATTTCGGCAAGGTTGGCGGAATGATCAAGCAGCGGCTGGGCTGAGCGTCCCGCGCCGCAGGGCGAGCGCCAGCAGCGCCGCCCCGCCTATGGACAGCAAAGTGAACGAGATGCTGAGGCCAAATGCCTCACCGCTCAGCCCCATCACCACCGGGCCGAGCAATATGCCGCCATATCCAACCATCGAGACGGCCGCCACGGCCTCACCCGAGCCGGATTCTGCAAGTTGACCGGCACGTGAAAAGCAGATCGGTGCCATCAGCGACAGCCCCATGCCCATCAGGCCCAGACCGGCCAGGGCCACGGCCGGGCTTTGCGTCAGACCCGCCACCAGCGATCCCGCGATGACCAGTGCAGCGCAGCATTGCGCCGCGCGTGCCGCGCCGATCCGTTCGATGATGACGTCCCCGACCAACCGCACCGCCATGACGCCGCCCGACAGGATCAGCAGCGCCAGCGCGCCCTGCTCGACCGAGCCGCCCAGAGTCTCGCGGATGTAGACGCCGCTCCATTCCATTCCCGCGCCTTCCGTCATGAAGGCGATGCCGGTGATGATTGCGACGCCGATCAGCGGCCCGTGGGGCAGGGCGATCAGGGCGGAGCGTTTGCCCGCGCCGCCCGGTTGCCGCCCCGGTGAGACGACCAGCCACCACGCGATGGCGAACGCGGTCAGACCGAATGCCGAACCAAGCACGAAATGCGTCAACACCGGCAGGCGTGCCGCACCCGCATAGGCGATGCCCGCACTCACCGCCATGCCGGTTGACCAGCTACCGTGCAGCAGCGCCATGCGAGAACGTTTCGCTCGTTTCTCAACCTCGGTTCCGTAGGCATTCATCGTCAGGTCCATCGACCCGCCCGCCGCGCCGAAGACGAACAGAGTCGCCGCAAGTGCCACCGCACCGGGCATGACGGCAAGCAGCGGCAAGCTCAACGCCATGGCCAGCCCAAAGGCGAGGGTAACGCGCCCCGCGCCCCAGTGATCGGCGGCGCGGGCGCTCAACCCGAAACTGGTCACGGCGCCGGCCGCGGCGGCCAGCAGGACCATGCCCAGATGCGCCTCGCTCAATCCCAGCACCAGCTTGATGTCGGGAATTCGCACCACCCAGACGCCGAACAACGCCCCGTTGGTCGCGAACAGGATCAGCGCGGCGCGCAGGCCGGTGGGGGAGGTCTTGGCGGAAATGACGGGCGTTTGGCCATTAACGGAATCATGCACGTGCCAGCGCCCTTCGCAATTCTTCGGCAAGCGCCACGCGCTCCTCCGGTGTCAGGAAAGCGCCAAGCTCGATTTCCCGACCCGCGCCCTTCAACGTCAAATACTGTTCGATCGGGGCATCCTCACGGAGGTGAACGCTGACCCAATAGGGATTGGCCTGCCAGTCACGCATCGTCCCGTCGGGGTCGTAGCGTTCCACCCGGATCAGGTCGGGCCAGAGGGTCAGCTCTTCACGCAGGGAGCGGGCCTTGCGATTGCGCCGGATCATGTAGCGGAACAGGGCAAACGCCCCCACGACGAAGGGCAGCAGCCCCCAGAATACAGGTGTGCCGATGAACGGCAGTACGGGAATTGCTAGCCCCAGACCGATGATCCACGACATGATTTCCAGACCCTGCGGCGTCAGCGACTGATGCGGCCACAGGGTCAGGGACAGGATCGGATCACGGGTTTGAACAATCATCGTCAGCTTCCTCAGAATCGGCACCGTAAAGAACAGGGGCCGGAAGATAAAAAGGCCGAAAAACGAAAAAGGCCGGGGCGTTTGCTGCCCCGGCCTTTCGATCTGTCAGGCGAGGCCCCTAGTGGTGACCGCGTCCCTCCATCAGACTCTCATCCCACATCTCACGCGTGGGGAGGGTTTCGAAGGTATGCTCCGGCGGTGGGTTGGGCAGGGTCCATTCCAGCGTCGGGTCCGTGCCCTCACCCCAGTACTTCGGCTCCGTCACGCGGCGCCCGAACAGCAGGGCCTGCGCCATGATGCCGAGGAACAGTAGGAACGACGCGAAGGAGATGAACGCACCGATCGACGACACGAAGTTCCACAACGCGAAGCTCTCATGATAGTCAATATACCGGCGCGGCATGCCCTGACGGCCCAGGAAGTGCTGCGGGAAGAAGGTGATGTTCGCGCCTACGAACATCAGCCAGAAATGCACCTTGGCCCATGTCTCGCTGTATTCCTTGCCCGTCATCTTGGTGAACCAGTAGTAGATACCAGCGAAGATGCCGAAGACCGCGCCGAGGCTCATCACGTAGTGGAAGTGTGCGACCACATAATAGGTGTCGTGATACGCACGGTCGATGGCCGCCTGCGACAGGACGATGCCGGTCACGCCGCCTGCGGTGAACAGGAAGATGAAGCCGAACGCCCAGAGCATCGGTGCCTTGAACTCGACCGAGCCGCCCCACATCGTCGCGATCCAGGAGAAGATCTTGACCCCGGTGGGAACCGCGATGACCATCGTGGCCATCATGAAATAGGCCTGCTGCGAGGTGGACATGCCGACCGTATACATATGGTGCGCCCACACGACGAAGCCGAGCGCCCCGATCGCGATCATCGCCCAGACCATCGGCATGTAGCCGAAGATCGGTTTCTTCGAGAAGGTGGCGACCACGTGGCTGATGATGCCGAATGCAGGCAGGATCACGATGTACACTTCCGGGTGGCCAAAGAACCACAGCAAGTGCTGGTACAGCACCGGATCGCCGCCATATTCCGCCTGGAAGAACGCGGTGCCGAAGTTACGGTCGGTCAGCAGCATGGTGATCGCACCGGCCAGAACCGGCAGAGCCAGCAGGATCAGTACGGCGGTGACGAGGATGGACCACGCGAACAGCGGCACCTTGAACAGGGTCATGCCCGGGGCACGCATGTTCAGGAATGTCGTGATGATGTTGATCGCGCCCAGAATGGAGGAGGCACCCGACAGGTGAACCGCGAAGATCGCGAGGTCCGTCGAGAAGCCGCCCTCACTTGTCGACAGCGGTGCATAGAGCACCCAGCCGATCCCGGAGCCGTTCTGCCCGTTGCCGCCCGGCGAAACCACCGAGGCCAGCGCCAGACAGCCACCAGCGACGAACATCCAGTAGGACAGGTTGTTCAAACGTGGGAATGCCATGTCCGGTGCGCCGATCATCAGCGGCATGAAGTAGTTGCCGAACCCGCCGAACAGGGCGGGAATGGCGACGAAGAACATCATCAGGATACCATGGCCCGTGATCATCACGTTCCAAAGATGCCCGTTCGGAGCGGAGCATTCACCACCCCCCATACCGGAGAAGAAGCGCGCCCCCTCCATTGCCGGATCGCACATGAACTGTACGCCCGGGGCCATCAGCTCCATCCGCATATAGACCGTGAAGGCGACCGAGATGAATCCCAGCAACCCTGCGGTCAGCAGGTAGAGGATACCGATATCCTTGTGATTGGTGGACATGAACCAACGGGTGAAAAACCCCCGCTCGTCATGCTCGCCGGCCGCATGCGAGGCTGCATCTGCCATTGTCGTCTCCTGTCGTCTTAATACGGCGGAAGGACCGACTCGGCACACTTCCGACATTCACTGCTGATCTGGTGCTATACAAAGCTTGCGCGAGGCTCAACCATTTCCGCCCCGCGCGTGGTGCGACCCATCGCCCCCGGTCGCGTGCACTGGCTGATCCCATGCGCTGACTGAGGTTCGCGATCTTCCTAGCACGGTGGTTTACCGGAACTTAGCGAGAAAATGCCCGTATGGCCGCCATCACAGCGTTGCTGTCCCTGCGATAAAAGCATGGTGTCAGATGGTTCAGCGATTGGCTGATCGAAAGGGTTTGATTGGCATCATTCAGGTAAGGCACTGATTTGATTTGTGTAATCTGTGGACATCATGGCTGCCGCGCGTATCTGCTGCATATCACGCTCTAGTGAACGATTTTATATGAAACCAATCCCGCCTTACCCGAGTTACTCAATCACGACGGGGATGCCGGAGATTGTTTCGGACTGTCGTAAACAAAAAAATGGAGATTATCTTATGAAGCGCACTATTATTGCACTCGCCACCGCCGCAACTTTCGCTGCTCCCGCAGCTTTCGCTGAGGCACATGCCGAAATGTCCATGGGCGAAGGCCTCACCATGTTTGAATCGCTGGTTTCCAACGAGCTGGGCCAACTGGGCGTCGAAGCCGACGTTACCACGCTGACGCTGGGCCAGCTGGCACAGATCAAGGACATCGTCGAGGGCGACGAGACCACTTCGGTCAAGAAAGAGAACATCGAAGCGATCATCAACTGATCCTTCTGACTCTCTGACTCTGCGGTCGCAAGACCGATCAGGCGCGGCTCCTTGGGGGCCGCGCTTTTTTCATGCCTTCTTTTTCACGTCGAATGATGACCCGGTTCACCGAAAACCTGTTCGAACGTTTGCTTCAACGCGATATCGACATCGGGCAGGCCCACCGGATGGCCCAGATCGACCAGGGAAGTGACGCCATGATCGCGGATGCCACACGGCACGATGCCGTCGAAGTGGCTCAGGTCCGGCTCCACATTCAGCGATATTCCGTGAAAACTGACCCAGCTGCGCACGCGCAGACCGATTGCGGCGATCTTGTCCTCTCGTATGGTTCCATCGGGCAGGGTGGGGCGGTCCGGCCGTTGCACCCAGACACCGACACGTCCGGGCCGAATCTCACCGGTTACGTTGAACTCGGCCAGGGTGGTGATGACCCACGCTTCCAGCTTCGCAACGAATGCACGGATATCGCGCCCCCGCTTGTTCAGGTCCAGCATGACATAAGCCACCCGCTGTCCCGGCCCATGATAGGTGTATTGCCCGCCGCGCTGCGCCTCATAAACCGGAAAGCGGTCAGGAGTCAGTAGATCGCCAGGCTCGGCACTGGTCCCAGCCGTGTAGAGGGGCGGATGCTCCAACAGCCAAACCTGTTCGGACATATCGCCTGAACGAATGCCCGCGACCTGCCGGTTCATGTGCGCCACTGCATCGGGATAGCTGACCGGGGTGTCTGAAAGCTTCCACTCGACCATTATCGTTCCTTCTGCGCAAATGCTGCACTTTTCATATCGCCGCATCGGACTGATCGCCAGCGTACTGTCGCGATGCTGGCTGATCGGAAACGCGAGGCGGCGGCCTTTTTCACAGCGCATGACTTTTCCGCTTCACATCCCCCCGACGGTTCGCTATGCACCCGACACCAAGCTGGGATATGCGGTCGTGGCGGAATTGGTAGACGCGCAGCGTTGAGGTCGCTGTGGGGTAACACCCGTGGAAGTTCGAGTCTTCTCGACCGCACCATCTCTTGATTTTGGTTGTTGAAACCAGCTAACACCTTGAACGGAAAGGTGGTTTCTGTAGTTCGATAACCGTTTTCCCGGCTATAGCGAAGTGGCTCGGAAAATGCCAATCTCAGCACAGTGCGCTTCACGGCAAGAGAGCCATTTTCGTATATTTCCCAAGGCCTTGACAGGAACACAAGCGAGAGTTCGATAAACTCTTCCAACCTCCCCTTGGGCGGGATATGGTTTTCGACCCTTTCAGCCAGCACAATCTTGTCGCGTTCCAGCCGCTCGATCCGCTTTTCATAGGCCGTTATCACGGACGGGTTTGTCGCTTCTACAATCCGATCCAGCACACCTTCGATCTGAGTCTCGACCTCTTTGAGCTGTTTTACCATTGCCTGCTTGGCGACATGCGCTTCCGCCAAATGCATATCCCAAGCGTCAATGAACATCTGCTTTGCGAGCGCGAAGAAGCGCTTGGACGGTTGCATGTTTTTCAAGATGTCCGAGAAGCCATCTTCGATCCGTGCACGCGGGACCGATTTGCGCTTTGACTCGCACCCTCTCGTGTCACACAGGTAATAGGCGTACCGTTTGCGGCAGCCTTTGCTCCAGGCAGCCGTCATTGGCTTGCCGCAGTCATCACAACTGTCCGTCGTCATATAAAATGGGACATCAGAGCGGCTTGAGCATTGGAGGCTCTGGCTCGTTTGTATGATTGATTATGCTGCTTGTTTTTGATGTTGCAAGCGGCGTTGTCGGATTGTCTGTTTCTTGATCTTTGCCCTTTCCCTTAGAATGGCTTTGTCTCGCCCGAAGTAGACGTCGGCCGGTGTGACGTTGTTTAGGCTCTCGTGGTAGCGTTGGTTGTTGTAGTAATCGACGAAGGCCCCTATTTGGCGTTCGAGATCACCGGGTAGGTAGTAGTTCTCGAGCAGAACCCTGTTCTTCATGGTCTGGTGCCAGCGTTCGATCTTGCCTTGGGTCTGCGGGTGGAATGGCGCGCCGCGGACATGCGTCATTTTCTGATCCTCCAACCACTTGGCCAGATCGGCTGAGATGTAGCATGAGCCGTTGTCGCTGAGCAGACGTGGCTTGTGCCGCACAATGGCCTGGTCGCAGCCTGATGCTGTCAGAGCCAGTTCAATCGTGTCTGTCACATCTTCGGCCCGCATATTTGTGCAGAGCTTCCAGGCGATGATGTAGCGGCTGTAATCGTCCAGGATCGTGCTGAGATAATACCAACCCCAGCCAATGATCTTGAAGTAGGTGAAGTCAGTCTGCCACATCTCGTTGATTGCCGTCGTTTTGTCTGTGAACTCATCAGCGGCCTTGATCACCACGTAGTCCGGTGCGGTGATTAGATCAGCCGCTTTCAAAATACGGTAAGCCGATGACTCAGAGATAAAATACCGCTTCTCATCGGTGTATTTGACGGCAAGTTCCCGTGTGGTCAGGGCCTCATGTTCCAATCAGGTCATCACGACGGACATTAGGAATGCGGTTCCAGACCGATCCTGGGCGTGGGGACCTATCAGCCAGCCCATCCAGGCCAAAGTCGACATAGAGATCATACCATCGATAGAATGTTGTGCGTGGGATACCCAGCATGTCGAGGGTCTGCTTGACTGGCAGATGTGACCCCTCAACGGTGCGGATAATCTCAAGCTTCTCAGATGCAGGGTACCTCATTCCGCGAACTCCCCAGCCCCTGTCATGCTTTTTTTGAGCAGACGGTTTTCAAGGGTCAGATCAGCGACGCATTCTTTCAGGGCCAAAGCCTCAGAACGCAAATCCTTTACCTCAGGCGATGTGGCCTGTCGCGCCGTGTCGCCAGATAACCGGCGCTTGCCAGCTTCGAGAAATTCCTTCGACCAGCTATAATACAGGCTTTCAGCAATACCCTCCCTGCGGCATAGCACCGAGATGCTTTCCTCGCCGCGCAGGCCTGCCAATACAATGCGGATCTTTTCTTCAGATGAATAGGTTTGCCGCGTCTTGCGGCGGATGTTCTTAACCACCTTTTCGGCGGCGTCTTTCGACGTCTGGGGTTTCTTTGTCATCTCGATCTCCTAATCGATAAGATGAACCAGAAATCCTTCCTTATTCAAATCCACAAATCTGTGCCATGGGTGCTGACGTCAGACACCATAGACGCTAGGGGAGAATTCGTAAATTCGTCGGCCAAAATCCGCAAAGCGCCCGCGCCGTTATAAAGAGCATCGCAGAAGGCGAGGATGTGAAGTGCATAATAGGGCCCTAGGCTATTCATGAAGCGCTGCGGTCCCACGAGGAAAATGATGTAACCTTCTCGGATCAAATCCTCATGCGAAATTGATGCATTGATCCCGGCATCGTGCAATCGGGTGCCGGGTGAAAATAGGTCAAGCGACCGCCTTGCTTCGGATACATGCTGAGGCCAACTCTCATGGCTGGCGGCCTCCAATACAGTGCGGGCTAACGCTTGAAGCATCAGATGGCCCTCTGTGGCTTCGATTTCGGCGAAACCTTTGAGCATGGCCGGATCGCACAAGATATCGGACAGAGAACCCGGCGTAGCCAGAGCCGTACTGTTCTTGAGAAGAACCGCGATTCCGAACCGGTTGATGTCCCTTGGAACATCTCGGAACCATTTGTTTTTTGCATCTCCGCCAGCCGGTTCCGGAATGAGTGCGTTGACGATTGTATTGAGGGCAAACACCAAATCGCGCTGATCATGCCGGTATGTCGCAACTGCCGCCCCAAAGGGGTTTAAATTCACGCGTAAGTGGGCAAATTCGGGATGGACGCCCATATCGTCGATGACGGCAACTTTTCTGCCCTGCTTGTCGAGCATGTTGGCGACCTGCGCGGCAATTTCTTCTTTGCTGTCAAACATGAAGATGGCCTTGCGTGGCTCAGAACTCGCCAAAGAAAGCAGGCCAGGGACGCCGATGCATGTGGTTTTGCCTGTGCCATTGGCAGCATAGGTTGAGCTATGCCCCTTCGGGGCGAAAATAGGCTCTCGGTCTTCAAACGTGAAACCGATCAGCCGTCGCCCCTCTGGATCAATGGCGCGGCCTGGGAGTTTTTTAAATGGGAAGCTCATTTGATCAGCCCCTTCGTGCGAAGGTCGTTTTTGCTTGCCAGCTTATCCGCCTTGGGGGCGACCCCTTGCGCCTTGAACTTCGCCCACTTGCGCAGCGCGCGGATGTATTTGAAGGCGTGCCAGGTTCCCTTGAGCGCTGAGATCGCACCGGCCAGCGCGAAGACTCCGGCAATGAAGTGGAGCGGGCTCGGCTCCGATGGGGCCTTTTCCCAAAAAATCCAGGCCACGCCAAAACCAAGGCAGGAACGAAGAAAGTGAGCATTGACCGTCCAGACTGGGCTAGAGTTCGGTTTGCCGATCATAGGCTCCACTCTGATGTGTATGGTTGGTGCACAGGCTGCGCAGACATGTGTGTCCAGCCCCGTCGAGGGCTGGACTTGATAGTGTGAAAAGGGACGGAGTGATTGATCATCGCTGTTCCCTCACTGGCCAGAAACATGGGCGCCCATGCGGAGGCGGATGATTTCGACCGAAGACGCACCCGCATCTTCGAAATAGGCACGGTAGAAATCCGTCAGCTCGTCTTCCGAGCAGAAGGGAAGGTATTCGCCGCCATAGCCACCGCGAATGAGCATGTAGACCGTGACGCGCACGCCGCGCAGTGAATACGGCTTTATCCGGTCGAAATACTCCGTCGCCTTGAAGTGCCCGAAAGACGGCAAATCCCCTTGTCGCACACATGCCTGCATCTCTACCGTTGACTGAAGAAGGTCACTAACGAGGATCAAATGGCGTTCCTGAACATCCTCACGGAATTCAGTCATCCGGGATACGGATTGAATTTGTTCCAGGATCGGGCTTTCCCGCTCCTGACGACGTGCGGCATTCTCGGGGCTTGGATCAAGCACAGCGGTAAGCACCGGTTCAATAACGGTTTCGCGAAAATGCTCTGCTTGCTTTTGGACGAATGCCAGTGTCGCAGATTTCGCGCCAACGCGCACCAGCTCAGTGGGCGTGGTCGCGGGCTGGCAAAAGCTCGCGACGGGATGGGCGACGGCCCCGATCTGGCCCTCTTCCGTTGTGACGATGGAAAGTCGCTCGTTGAAGCGCATACCACCGCTGAGAAGGTTGTCGAACACAGCGCTGAGATCACGCGTTTGAGCCGCGTCCCAACGCGGCTCTGACGAGTCAATCAGAGCCACCGTATGGGCCTGAACGCCAGGGTAGCACCCGTTTGCATCTGCCTGAACATAGCTGGCATCTTTCATGGCCAGAAAGCCAACAGTGCCGACCGTTCCAGCGGTCGCGACGCCAGCGGCTGCGATTTTGAACCAAGTCCTCGAACCATTCCGACTGGCGCGACCGCGTTTGTTCCGGCCTCTGCGCTTTTTGTTGATGCTCATTGTGGCCTCCTTCACCTAAGGGATTGCTGATAGGCAGTATTGACCGCTTCAATGCTCTTGCTGCGCGTAGCGGAAAGTACCGCGACAGCCTGCTTTCGACTATCGGCGGAGCCGGAATTCTGATTGGGCGTATCTTTGGGAATTTCCGGCAACAAAGCAGTCAGCTTTGCGGTATCGATGGGAGCCATATTCACATCAGCTGGTTTTCTGCCGGTGATGGCTTCGTACTGGCTGATTTGTCCGGCGCGAAACGCCAGGAAGTCATCGGCAAGGCCGGAGATCTTGCCGATCAGGTGTTCGCGTTCGTGAACAAGGGCACGCCGTTCTTCACGACGGTCTGCGCGTGCATCGTCAATGTCATCGCCAATTTCTGCGATTTTCTCGATGGCTTCTTCGTAAACGGCATCGATTTCTGAGAGGCCATTGTGATGAAGAAGCTTTGTCTCTTCGGTGGCCGTTGTGACGGCTTTGGATGCGGCGCTGAAGCCCGGATAGGCGTCTGAAAACGCCGTCATCCCCTTTTTCCAGGAGAGGATGGCGAAGCAAGCACCGATTGCCCAAAGCATCAGGGAATGAAAGTTGGTTGCAGCCGCGCCGATGGTTTCCAGAGAAAAACTCAGGTGATCAGTTTCACCGGTTGCGCGCACGATCCCGGACGCGATGAGCAAACCGCCTATCGCGCAAACAGTGAGGATAGCGCCGACACGCGCCGTCCAACGCTTGATTGCCATCGCGGCGTCCGGTTCCCGGCACTTCAGCCCGTAGTTCCAGTACCGCCCGCAAACAAAACCCCCAATGCCCGCAGAGGTCAGGGTGTTCACCCCGCTGATAGTCAGGCCGAGCACCAAGGCTTCGCCTGCACCGGCCACGAAGCCACCACCGAGAAAGAAAGCTGCCGTTGCAATTCCTTCAATAAGGATCGCAAGCAAAAGCAGAATGATGCTGTTTACGATATCCGGCTCTTGCGGCGGGCGCGGTAAATTGTGCTGGAGCTGGAAGGCGGCCTGATACTGTCGTGCTTGGCTGCGTTCCTCTCCTTTTGAGAGAATGTTGGCGGCGGCTGTGTCCGCTTCTGCCGCAATTTCGGCAGCTGCGCGTTCGGCGACATCGGACGCGGAAAGTACCGCCACATCCTCAGCACGGGTGCCAAGATCGTCAACCCGTGCCCTGAGGTCGCTGATCATTTCGGTTAGCTCCTGAGAGCGGGGCCTGATCCACTCCTGCAGCGCACTTTCGATCCCACTGCCAAGCACGGTGTCGGTGGTAGATTTCGTCAGCGTGTCGTTGCCCATACAATGCCTCCATTGGTTGGATGCACGGGGAACCCGTGCACTGGTATGAGGCCTGAGGGCTTGACCGATGGCGGGTGAGAGCGCGGCATTAGGCTGGGCGGAAGTTGTCCGGACACAAAAAAAACCGACCCATTTCTGGGCCGGTTGGGGGGTGACGAAATTTCGATTTGTCACGCGGCTTGGCTTTTCTCTCCCGTCGATTTGGGAACGGAAACGAAGTTTTCATCGACAATTTGGAAGGCCAAATAGATGAACGTCACGCGCGCCACACAGCGCTGCTGAAGCCGCTGCTTCGGGGGCTTGCTTGCCCATTTCTTTGTCGAGTTAATCCAGCGGCGCGGCTCTTCGGAAAAGCATTCGATGATGTCGTCAATGCTTATCTCTTCACCCTTGGTATCGAGCAAGACGCCGCCTTTCGACACAAAGTCGAAGATCGTCCCCAGAACAAAGTCTACGGTTTCGTCACCCGACATGCCAAGATCAACGATCCTGTGTGCAAGGGCCTGCACAAAAGCAGGTGTTTTCATCAGGCGCTCAGGCAGCGCCTGAACAGCAAGTCCTTCGAATAGGTATTCACTCATGCCATGTCTCCACAAGCAGCGTTGTGGAACGCGTTCCCGGGTGAAGCGGCTTGGAACTTCAGACCCGAAGATTTCTGAGGGGATGCCTCAGGTCGACATGGACATGTTATGTGCCGGTGGGACTAAGAAACCTGACGTAAACCTGACGCTCCCGTTTAGCGGTTACGGCAGTTGCCTGTTTGCAGTTGCAGTATTCGTTGTTAGCTTTGGGCCTGATTTGAAATGGAAGAGTGGTTAAATGAAGTATCCAATTTATACGCCTTTTCAAAAATATTTGCTTCGTAGGGAGCTTTTGATGCTTCACGATTTCGGAACAGAGGATTTTCCTCGAAGATTAAGTTGGTCAGAAATTGTTGATCAAATTGCAGCTTATACTGATCTACCGCTGGACGGTGGGGCGTATTCCAGCGCCGATGCGGGAAATGAGGACCGGGAGAAGCATGCGGAAACCCAGAGCCTAAAATTCTATACAAATAAAATTCAGGAATTTGTAAAAAGACCAAACAGGAAATTCCCCAAGAGCGGCATGCCCATCGACTATGTATTGAAGCACTTTGTCGACTATCTTTGTCACCCCGAAATTAAGCGGCTTTCCTACGAGCAGCTGGCCAACCCCCAAATTGGACTGGATGCTGGTGCGCGTTTGGCAGAGTTCGCTTGGGACGGACTTGTAGTTCATGCCCTCACCGAGCAGTTGGATGGTTCAGTTTTCTCTTCTCCTTCAATTGAAGGCGGAAAAAGAGGAATGAGGCATTTATGCTTTGAACATTTTGAAAACTCGTGCCTATACGCGCTTGCTGAAATTGTCACTGCAGGCAAAAAGACGCTCTCGATAGACCATGGTTGGGCGGTTGCGTTGCCAGGCTCCGAGATTCAATTGTTTTTCAAGCGCACATATAGCAATGAATTTGCAAACTACATCGGCACTCAACGCGACTCTCACGTATATATCGTGCCAACGAAGAGCATTGCGGCACCAGATAGCAATATAAATGTTTCAAAAGTAGTTGAGTTTATGTATAATGAAGATGGTTTAATTTATTCACCTAAGAAAAAGCTGCCGCAAAAAATTTCAAGATTTTCAAGCGGCGCAGAAATTAATATATTTATGGATGAAATTACAGGAAAAGACTTAATTGATGCTATCGTAGGCGACGACTTAACAAAATTTGAAGAGCTGGTCGAAGCTGGTGTCGATGTAAATTATCGGGACTCCCAAAATGGTTGGACTGCACTTCATCATATCGCCTGGCTTTCCCGAGTGGAGGAGCTTGAAATCATTTCAAAACGCGATGACCTGGACTATCTAATAAAGGATTTGAAAGGGCGTGATCCTGCCGACTTGGCAGCGGAGAATGGGTGGGGCGATCCGGAAGTTTTGGAGTTCCTTTCCAAACAGCGTTCCGAGCAGTATCACAATTCTGCGGCTGACATTGATTTCCCTGAACCATAAAGCAATTTAGCGCTTTTCGATACTCTTCGCCTTGTCGCGCTGGACATGAACGCTGCGTTGTGTAGCGTTGTGTAGACTTCAGGTTATGGGAATCGGGCGTAGAGATGCACAAGACTGCATGCCTCGTTTGATCGACGTTCAAGAGGGGCGCGCGGTGTGAGCACGGTCGGACTGGTTGAGAATATCCAAGAAGCATCACTTGGGTGGTTGGGTGAAACGCCAGCTGAGTGCTTAGATTTCCTACAAAAAATCAAGAATTATCAGTTAAGAGAAGGTGAGACAAACTATCTGAAACCTGATGCGTCGGAATTTGACGACTACAAATACGCTATGCTTCCTGAAAAGCACCTAATTCAGCCGCGCGAGCTAAGTGAGGAGTTTCTCAGGGGGGGATACACCAAGTATGACAACCCCAATTTTTTCTCGCGATTTGCCAACACAAAAGCATTCGTCCATGACTATTTTTCCGGCGTTTTTGAGGTAGACAAGCGGCGTATTCATCTTACTTCTCTTCCGTTTTTATCTCTGAATGCTGTATGCAGTAAGTTTTCGGATAGTGAGCATATTGTTTTTATCAACCAGGGAATGCTCTCTATACTGCCTTTGATATATAATGAAATACTTCCGACATTCGACCCAAAGACATTTGGACCTTCTAAGCCGGGATTTTTTAATCGACTGATCGATATCTATTGTTCTGCTTATGTTTCTGATAAAGGGGTAGCTCATTTTGGTGGTCAGGTTGAGTTGTTTCACATCGGTGAAAATTGGTATTTCAGACGGCAATTACGCCAGCATCTGGTGAAGAAAACCGTAGCCGCAACAAAGCAACCAGAGCCATGGAAAATTCCACTGAGTTCCGACTCTGCGAAATACTATGCAAACAGAGGTGCAATCACTTTCCTGCTGGCTCATGAGTTTGCGCATGCCTATCTCGATCATGCAGACGCGCGAGCAGCCACCTCAGAAATCCGGCGCTCTCAAAGTGAGATTGAGGCCGCTCGAAAGCTTCTGACAGAGGCCGGTTTTCGTGACGTGCAAATTCAAAGATCGCTGGATCGAAATCATGCATATCTGGTCGAGCAACCGATAGAGAAAGAAGCCGATTTCTGGGCGCTCGGTGCCACCGTTTCACTTTGCGAGAAACTTGAACTTGAAGATGCTGCTGCTCGTTGCTTGATATTCGGGGCACTGGTCATGTTTTATGCGTGGGAAATATATGACAGGGTCATTCTCATGACGCGTGTCGGTTTCGAAGCCGCAGATCGTGAAATTTCTCGGGAGCAAGAATTCAGAAATATTGTGTACGGCTGCACTCATCCCATCTCTTCGTCACGAGTGCATTATCTCGTTGAGGAAGTGAAGAGACGATCAGGCCCGGAGGGGCAAAATTTGGTCGACTTCATCCAATCTGCCGACGATATGATGAAATTCAACTTGGACCAAATGTGGCCGCATCTGGGGCATTATGAGAAGGACATTTCTAAGTATGTTAAAGAGTCCCCCTACATGGAGGACATGCCTGAAGAAGTGTTCGAAGGACTTAATGCAATCGGCGTGTCAGATTTTTGTAGACCGGTGAAATACTGGGCGGAGATGAAATAAACTTCGGGAGCGTTTATTGCTGTGATAAGCCTTTAAAATTCTAGCATCTGCCAATAGCGCTGAACGCAAGATGTGTGTTGTAGTACACAACACCTATCTTGCCAGGGAGACGCTGCGCTCTCCCGTGGACCCTCTAGCCGTGGCTCTTCCAGGGTATCGAACCCATTTCAGAGCCAGTAGACCGTATCGCCGGTCAATCCCTCGCAGGTCTTGGAGAAGTGCCTATCCACCTGCACCGAACCATGCACGAAGCGTCTGGCCGTTCGATCACCAATCAGGGGAGCGTTCCTGCTCCCACCGATACCCCCATGACCATTTCATGGAGACGATTCATCGAGACCAGGAAGGGCGCATGTCATAGCAGCCCTTGCCTTGGAGCCATCCCATCGAGCAAGGGGCGTTCCTACCCCTTGGAACCCTTACCAACCTTGCGCAGATTGGATGAGCGCCAGCGTATCGACGCTGAACCCGATCAAAAGGCTATCGCGCCCTCTGAAACCGCTCATAGAGCCAGAAGATACCGCATTTAATGTTCAGCCTGATGCTTGATAATCTCAGGTTAGAATCAAGCTTTAAAAAGATGGCCCAGGCCTTTACCAACAAGCGCAGCAATTTCACTTGGTCGGTAGGAGGCGGCTAGCAGCTTGTTGTCGTCATCACTCAATGCATTTTCATACCCATCCCATTTTTGCGTTTCAGCCATTGTTTTTAGGGCATCAAGGCCATCAATCAAACGCTGGTCGCGCTGATCTTTGTCTGCTTCAACCGTCGGAAGCCACTCAGCGTAACTCGGACGAAGTGCTCGAACGATATCAATTGTTGCTCCCCCGAAACCGCCTGCAAGATAAAGCGGTTGACGATGTTTTAGAGAAAGTAAGACCTCCTCTACAATGCCGGGCATTGCGCCTTCGAAACCGGCTCGTTTGCCACCAAGAACAATGCGGGCATCAGTATTGTTAGTCATGTAGTTTCTTAAACCAGAGAGCGACTTGGCTCGCTCATCAGCCGTAAATTCTTGTTGGGGCGGATCGTTGCGCGGCCCGTCTAGACGTTTCCCGTCTTCCGATAAAAAAACAATTTCTCCAAAAAGACCCAGAAAGTCTTTTTGCTCTGCTATCTGCTCTGCGGTCATCGAGCGATGTACCGTCCAGGCAAGGCATACTTTTAGAGGGCGGTTTCGACGCCCATAGCGATGCAATTCTTCTATCAAAAAACTCGTGATGCCGTCCGATTGAAGGTGCCCTCCGTAGAACAGGGAGCCGCCGCCAATTATAACAGTACGCGTTAGTTCACCTAACGACATACGAAAATGCGTATCTAGCAAACCCAACCTATGCAGGTCGGGGCTGTCTGAAACTGAAATTCCAAGACGTTTTTCACGAAGCGCGTCGGCAGGGAGCAACTCCGCACGGTGTAGGTCAGTGCTCATAACTACCCGCCTCTGGTCGCCAGTTGACGTGGCGTCATAATATCAACTCCCCGTCCAAGGCGAGTTCCACTAACATATTTTTGCAAAACACTCCTTTCTTCCGGTCCCAATGGCGGATCGGGATGGAGTATTCGAATATCGCCTTCACCGTCCGCCGCGTTTTCAAGATTGTTTTCAATCCAGTGAGATAGTGTGAGGAACTCAGGCGCATGGGGAGCCCACCAAGCGACATCGAGCTCCGGACGGTTCTGAGCGAGCTCTTTTTGGCGTAGCCAAAGTGCCCGCTTTAGACATTCATCAACGAGGAGATTCAAAGCACGATACACATCTCTTTTTTGCCATCGTCCATCGATTTTGCGGACGGCAATCCGTGGAACGTGATCCATTAAGAATGATCCTCGCTCTTCACCATAGCCTATTGCGTCCATCATGATCACAGGCATGCCTTCGGTTTTTGCAATCACGACCTCGCGTTGGCACCATTCTCGGCTGGAATAAAGGTCTGTTCGGATCGCAAGCATGGCGCTTGTACCGGCTTTGCCTCTCAGCTCAGCGTCCCAATCCGTGCCTGGTTGAATGTCGTTGGCATCAAAGAAGTCATTCAGGCGTGTGCTGCCGATTACGTGTCTGACAAGATCAACCAACTCATCTACGTCTTCGCCCTCAGTTTGGCTGTGCCGTTTTGTATGGCTGATGAAGGTTGTCAATCTATCCATTTCATCTGGCGAAACCAGTTGCGCGATGCCTTGGGTTAGATCTCGACAAAGCATGCTTTTGACATCTTCCCCTTCCTTATCAGGCTGGCCTGCTGCTGAAAATTGATAGCCGCCAAGCAATCGACCAAGTTCTGTACCGTCCGTTGCTCCTCTCGAAAGCAGGAACGGGAACACACCGAATTTGTCCGGCTGATTTTCTTGTGCACCTGCTACAGAAGCAATGAAGTGATGCCATGAGGAGTTCGTGTCTTCGACACTAGCTGCCAGTTCAGTTCCTAATAGTGGCACCGCTGCAACGAAATTAGCCGGTGGTATCCCGTTGGGAGCTGGAGCCCCCTCCCAATAGACTGGCCGCGGAGCGCCGTTATCACCTTCCCAAGTGGCGCTTCGCATCGATACTTGGATGCCCCCGCCGATTACGCCTGAAAACGTAGGCCCGTGCATAAAGTGCTTGAAGATGGCTTCGGCTAGAGCTGCTCCCGCCTCATCCTGAGGATGCCAAATCAGAAATATCTCTAGGACAGGAGGAAGCATCTAACCTCTTTCATTCATTGAGTTCTTTGCTCGCATTGCGATTATGTGTAGTGTATCATAATGAAATAGAACACCAAGGGTTGTCTTCAGCTATGACAAAAGAAACAAAAAATGTTTTTATTAGTCACGTCCATAAAGACGACGCGGGTCTTGCTGACCTGAAGAATCTCTTGAAAAACAAAGGCATGGATGCTCGGGACAGCTCGATTAATTCGGGCCGTCCGAACAACGCAACATCGCCCGAATATATCAAATCACAGATATTGGCTCCCCGAATCGATTGGGCCAGCACAATGATTGTTTACATTTCACCGGAAACCAAAAATAGCGATTGGGTCAACTGGGAGATCGAGCGCGCTCATAAGCAAGACAAGACAATCATTGGAGTGTGGGAACGCGGTGCCAACGGCTGCGAAGTTCCAGAAGCGCTGGACGAATACGGTCACGCTCTTGTCGGTTGGAACGCAGACAAAATTATTGACGCGATTAATGGTGATTATGAGCAATTTGAAAACCCTGACGGCACGCGCTGTGGACCTCGGCCTATTCGCCGACATCCCTGCGGGTGAGGTGACTAATGTGCCGACACTTCACAGCTATATTGTAGCCTATGACAGCGGGTTTGCTCCTAACCCATTTAATGGTTTTTGCACACTTGCTACCTGCAAGCCTGACATTAGACAGCGAGCGGCTATAGGTGATTGGATCGTCGGCACCGGTAGCAACAGAGCGGGGGTGCGTCGCGGAGGGTTTCTCGTCTATGCCATGCGTGTCTGCGAGACGCTCACATTTGGTGAATACTGGCACGACCCCCGCTTTTCGAAAAAGAAGCCAAATCTATACGGTAGCTATCGCATGGCTTGTGGCGATAATATTTACTATCCCGTTGAAGGTGGTGGATGGGGGCAGTTAAATTCCTACCATAGCCAAGAAGACGGCACATGTTTTCAAAAGCATATCAACAGAGACACGTCAGTAGACCGTATTTTGATCAGCAATGATTTTGTCTATTTTGGCGCAGAAGGGCCAGAAATACCCGACGATCTTAAAGACGCAGGCCTTGTTCTTTCTGGGCGAGGTCGAAAAAAAATCGAAGACGAAGCGACCATTCAGGCCTTTGTTCAGTGGCTGGAAGGACTCGGTGTCAAAGGTTACCAAGGGCGGCCTTTCGATATGCTTGAAGCGGCGAGGAAACGCATATGACCGAAGCGGGGGCCAGTTCAAACGTATTGCTTTCTGAATACGAGCGATTAGTCGCTCCGACAGACCGTTTCTCCAAGGCCGATGTCATCCCGATCCTGCTTGGACTTTTTGGTGAGGTCGGCAGCGTAATGAGCACGTCCAAGAAATTACACCGAGAGAAAAGTGCTTTTGCCGCTGGTTATATGCGCGATGTTGAGGAAGAGCTTGGAGATACGCTGTGGTATGTAGCAGCTCTTTGCAGGAGATTTGATATAAATCTATCGGATCTATTTTCGGAGGCTCTTGAGGGGCAAGGTTTTTCAATGAGCATAGTCGCAAACGGAAATCCTAGCCTCCCATTTGCGAAAGCCATTAGCTCCGTTGATTTAGCTCCTTTGGATTCAATATTACTGCGCCTTGGTGAGCAGGCCGCTAGGTTACTAAATCTGGAAGCGGATGCAGCAAACACCAAGACAGAATTGGTTGAATTTATTCGAACTTACATCGAGGCAGTGCAAGCATCCAAGGTGTCTTTTGCATCAGTCTTAAACGGCAATATCTCAAAAACCTGTGGCCGATTTATTACGCCGCCTGCTGACACTCTTCCTGATTTTGATGCCGAGTTTCCTGAAGACGAACAAATTCCAAGAGATTTCGAGATTGAAATTACCCAAAAAGCAGATGGTAGGAGTTATCTGCGGTGGCAGGGCGTATTTATCGGGGATCCGTTGTCTGACAACATCGGCGATCCTGACGGTTACCGCTTCCACGACGTGTTCCATTTTGCCAATGCAGCCATACTTCATTGGTCGCCTACTTTCCGTGCTCTAATTAAGCATAAGCGTAAGAGCATTAAAGACGTTGACGAAGCCCAGGATAGCGGTCGCGCAATAGTCATTGATGAAGGGCTTTCCGCCTACATTTTCTCTCATGCTAAGTCACTGAACTTTTTCGAAAATCAAGACACCGTCTCCTTTGACCTTCTCAAAGCAGTTCAAAATTTTGTACGGGGCTATGAAGTGGAGCGCTGCCCCTTAAAACTATGGGAAGACGCAATCCTTCAAGGTTATGAAGTCTTTCGGCAAATGCGAAAAAACGAAGGTGGTATTGTCATCGGCAACAGAAAAGATAGAACGCTGCGCTACAAGCCGCTCAAAAGGAAGGTTTTATGAGTTCGAAGGAAATTCTGAACGCCATTAAACAGATGGATTTCGAAGATACCTTCAATCCGTATTTTGAACGTTGTTCAGTCTACGACTCGGAAGACGCTGCAGAATTGCGCTGCCACTACCTTGTAGAAATGCTGGAACGGGCGGCAGCAAGTGATCTTGACGCCATATGGGTAGGGCGTGATCTCGGCTACCGTGGAGGACGGAGAACCGGACTCGCGTTGACGGACGATGTGCACTTTTCAGATCATCTCGTTCGTTGGGGGCTTGATCCTAAGCGTCCGACGTATGGTGATCCGGTTGCTGAAAGAACTGCAGCGGTTATCTGGGATATTCTGCTTCGTGTGAATGAACCCATTTTCCTATGGAATGTCTTTCCATTACATCCATTTGAGAAGGGAGATCCATTCTCAAATCGTGCTCACAATGCTCGGGAGAGAAAAGCAGGCACGGAAATCTTGGTGAAGATTGTCGAGTATATTAAGCCGCGCCGTATTATTGCGATCGGAAATGACGCGTTCAAAGTTCTGAGTGCAGCCTGCGGCGAAGATCGGGTTAGCAAAGTCAGACACCCGAGCTACGGCGGGCAGACCGAATTCTTATCTACGATGAGAAATCTCTATGAAGGAGAAATTATCGAACGCGAGGTTGACCTATTTTCTCATGCTAAGTCTTGATTGCATGGATGGATGCTAAACTTTCCATTCGTCATCCCACCTGCTGAGCGGCATGCTTGCAACCAATCCATCTTTGTCCGCATGACGCATCTGTTCTTCGCGATAGACGGCCAGGGACAGATAGATCAACGCCGAGCGGGCCAGTTTAAGTACGCGTAATGTCTTAGCCTCGAATTCGTTTCGTGAGATGTGATAGCCGGGACTGCCTTCGAGATGATCTTGGAGACCTCCGGCAAGAGCCCAGGATTCGTGAACCTGAAAATATTTGTGTTCGAGAAAATTCCTGATCTCGGCCAGGGACTCGGCTTCCGGCTCCATCACTTTCTTGAACTCGGGCGCAAAGATGTCCTTTGAGAGCCAGAACAAGCCGCGCAGTGCCAGGTTTTCCCGTCCTTTGAAAATCGGTCGTAGTTCTTTCGTCCGGTCTTTCTTGAACCGGTACCAAACATTCCTGAAATTCACCTTGTCGTCAGCCCAGCCGACTTGCATGTAGTGATTGATGAAGAAAGCGATCTTGTCGAACAGCGAATATCCCATTCGGTAGGCAAGTCGGACTTTCTCAACAGCCAGGGCATATGACGGATAGTCTAGTGTGTTGTAGAGCGCGACATCCTTGTCGGAAAAATGCGCGGTGTCGAAGCCCGAACCCAATTCCGCACCCTCATAGAAAATATATCGGGCTGAAACGAATTCTTGCTTGAGCTGGTTATAAAATCCGATCACAGGCGGTGGGTTCGGCCCTTCGTATTCGTCGAATGCAAACGTCATTGACGGGAGGGTCAGGATATCCTGAGCTGCGATGTTTTTTGCGCCGATATCATTGAGCGGGTTTAGGAACAGACGGTTCCGCAGAACCCATTCTCTGTACGCGCATTCTTTTGGGGTATCTCCGAGGGAGAACTCCGTTGAGTTCAGATTTTCTCGCGCGCTATCCAGATCAAGTTGGGCTGCAATCTGTTCATAGGACTTTTTGAACTGGTCGCTAAGTACTGCGTTGTGAACGGATTCAAAAACGGCTTCCGGTGACGACGCCTCTGCGTATGAATCTGCTGCGGCCAGTTGGAGCATATATGCGTGCCCCTGATCGTAGACGCTTCTTGCATAGTAGGAAAATCCGAGCCCACGGTTTGCAAGTGCCATCGCAAATCGCTTTTCAAGGCAAAGAACACGATCCCATATTTCGATAGCTTCGATCACCCGGCCCACGGAATTGAGTGTGTTGGCGAGGTTCGTCAATATCGAGCAGCGCCAGACTTCCTCAAGTTCTTCAAAGCCCTCGTGCCTTGCCGCTATGCGTAGGTGCAAAATCTGGTTTTGAATCTCCTCAATGTCCCAATCCCAGCTTTGTTTTTTGGCGTTCTCGCGAAGTCTGTTTTCCCAGGCATTAGAGCGGAAATAATGGAGCAATACGCTCTGCTTGGTTGTCAGGTCGCGCTTTTCAAATGCATCCAACAACGTAAAAGCGCGCCTAGTTAGCGCCGCATCACCCTTGTCACTGGCAAAGTCAATCAAGCTCCCGATGAGATCGAGTGCTTCATCGTTGCTTTTTGAATCGATGTTGGCTGCTTCAGTAATCGTCGTTATGCCTTAGTTCAGCTGCCGCACCCGTTTAGTTTAGGCGTGTTTACGGCAATTCAATGTCTAAAATACTTAAGTAGTCTAATGTTGATTGCAGAGTGACCGCAACTCTAGAAACTGTATGCAACGGGGTTTTCTATAAGTTTTAAGTGCATCGCAAGGAGTGCGAACGGGCTGTCGCGAACCGAGCCTGTAGTCTCGACCATGCGGTGTCGATCTTTTGCGCGCGTTGGGCCTGTCGGCACTGAAGTGCCGCCTTTTTTCTGCCGGTTCCCGGCTAGGAACCCAGTATTCCAGCTTAAACCGCCACATCCCGCCTAATCCAATAGCCCTGATCCTGTCTGCCCGCTCCATTCGATCCGGCTGAGCCGTATCTCCCGTGTTGTCAGGACCGCCTTTGGCGTCGCAAGCGACAGGACTTTGGGGCGCGCTGTTTACGGTGCTTCCGTCCTCTTTTTGTCGCCGCCCGCAAACGGATCAGCGGCTTTTCTCTTTGGTTTATTTCGGACGCTCGCCGCTGGGCAAGGGTTCATGCGCGGGGTGAAAGGTTTCTCGCGCTGCTCAAACCCAAACCAAGTGAGGCAGCTATGATTCTACTCTATGCACAACCCTACGATATTTCAGCCTGTGGCTTCTATTTCGAAAGCGCTGAGGACTACGAGACCAAGGCAAAAAACAACAAGAATGATTGTGGACAGGCCGTCGAGGAATACGAATTCCAGTTCATCGATGGCGATGACATCGACTGCGCATTGGCAAAGGCGTGGGGGATCAATCAGGCCGACTTTATGGCATATCTGGAAGCAGTGGACTCTTGGGATGAAAGCGACAAGTACCGCTACATCATCGCCGTGGGCGAGTGCGGTTATTCCCATGATCAGGTAGCGGATGATCCGAGCAGCGTGGATATGACGCTATATGAATTGTCATCAATGCTCGATCTGGCAGAACAGTTTGTAGAAGATGGCCTTTACGGTGAAATCCCCGAAAATCTTCGATTTTACATCGACTATGAGGCTATCGCCCGTGACCTGTCGATGGATTATTCCGAAATCACGATAGCGGGAACCAATTTCATTTTTCATTGCGCGTGATCGCGACCCCAGAAGCCAGCCGTGGCCTTGGGGCTGGCTTCTGGGGTGACTTCTAGCCAAAGGGCGGGCGCAGTGCCAGTTCGGCTTCGATGTTGCGCATCGACGCGAGGGCGTCTTGATGATCTTGCGATCCCGGCAGTGCCAAGGCTTGCGCGTTGAACACTTGGCGGTAGAGGCCCCGCAGTTCTTTCGTTGGCAGCGCTGCGGCTTCAAATCGTGTGACGAGTTTCATGTCTTTTCCTCCTTTTGATCGGAGGCCCCGAACCGTTCAGGGCCTTTCGGCCCTCACGTCATCCTCGGCTAAAGGAAGGCCTGGATGGTTCGGCGGTTGAACGGAAAGACAGAGGAAGAGGAGAAATCCTCAGCACCCTTGAAGAACCGATCAGAATAGGAGTGCACGGACGACGCTCAATCTGTGAGCTTTGGTATCTGGCGCACAAATGTGAGATTATGAAGAAAGAGGGAAAGGAGGCTGCTATGCCCGACATGCACAAGACCAAGTCCGCGAGGCGACCTGAACCGGTCGCGTTTGCAGTTGATGTCAGGGAAGCCCAGTCGATGCTGGTCCAGTCACTTCTGGAAAATGATTATCAGAACCTGAGCGCCGACGACTTCGCAGAAGCTCGACGGGTTGCGTTTGAATAGATGATGTCGGCCTGTTCGTTATGTTGTTTTCATTACCAAATTTTCAGAAAAACCACCGCTGCTCGTGCGCCGTGGTTTGAGGCGGAATGACTGCTGAAGTCGCCGCCTGAGTCAAGGCAACCACGGAGGGGATTCAGCCTCTCTCACCTCTTGAAATTTGCCACATTTAAGTTTTATGGGATATCTATAAATGATCGCATCGCCACGATAAGGGTGTATATAAATACTCCAATTGACATTATTGGGATATCTATATATGATATAATTATGATGACAAGATCATATATGGATAACAAAATGGGCGTGAAGGACACAGCAAGGCGGCAATATATCCGCGTACTCGACAGTGCGGCGCAACAGCTCCCAATGCTTCAGCATCCGCGTGAAGGTTGGATAAGCACCATGCGCAAGGCACTTGGCATGTCTGCGCCTGATTTGGCGCGCCGCATGGGCGTGACAAAACCCGCCATCTATCAGGTTGAACGCAAGGAACTTGACGGCGGCGTCACGCTACAACACATGGAAAAATTGGCGCAAGCAATGGGCGCGCGTTTCGTATATGCCATCGTGCCAGAGACATGTATCGAAGATGTGGTTGAGGATCAGGCTCGTCAAAAAGCAGAAGCGATTGTCCGCCGTGCAAGTGCCCATATGGCGCTGGAAAAGCAATCATTGCTACCGGAGCAAACGGAAAGCGAAATCGAGCGTCTGACACAAGAACTCATGCGCGAACAACCCTCTGATTTCTGGGAGGGGCCATGACGTTTGAAGAGCCGGACGGCGCAACGCCTCTTGACCCCGATGAGATGGAAGGTCTGCGGTTCAAGCATATTTCCACGCGCGGAGAACTGGATGAGTTGGAACAGGCCAATATCACCCAAGGGCTGCGCTGGCTTTCACGTCGGCGCGGCGGCGATATTCTGGCCGATGACTTTGTGCGGAGCCTGCATAAACGCTTGTTTGGTGATGTCTGGAAATGGGCCGGGACTTACCGGCTTCGCGAGAAAAATATAGGCATTGATCCGATGCTCATCTCCGTGCAACTTCGCTATCTTCTCGATGATGCGCGCTATTGGGCTGAACACAGCACCTACGAACCTTTGGAGGCTGCCGCACGGTTCCACCACCGCATGGTGCAGATTCACCCGTTTCCCAATGGCAACGGGCGTCATGCGCGCATCTCTGCCGATATTTATCTGAATGATTATTTCGATCTCTCGCCCATTGCATGGGCATCCGGCTTTAACCTTCAGGCGGACAATGAGCGTCGTAGCCAATATATCATAGCACTTCGGGCGGCAGATGGCGGAGACTTTGAGCCGATAATCAGTTTTGTCGGCGGTGGGCAGGCAAAGGCCTAAAGATGTCTTGTGTGACCGCTCTTATGTCCGGTTAAAGAACCGCTTCACCCTACATCTCCAACTTCGGCCCATGGTCACGCTTGATGTCCTGATCCTGGCGCTTCTGCACGAGTTCGCGTGCTTCTTCGCCCATGGCGAGGTAGTCGATAACATCCCGGCTGAGCCGCGAGAGCATCTTTTGTTCATGCTTGCGGCGCAGGACGATCAGGGCTTGCAGCGCTCGGCGTTCAGAAAGCTGCTTTTCAATGATGGCCTGCCGTTCCTGGCGGTCGCGTTTCTGAGTTTCTGCTACTTCTTTCTCGTTCTGGGCACGGATTTTACGGCTGTTGCCGGTGACCCAACTCCACAGGCCTTTCAGCCCGCGCGGCAGACGGGCGGCACGGCTGCATTCTTCGTTTTGCCAGCGTTCGGTGTGTTTCTGCTTGAGTTCAGCGCGTAGGGCGCGATGCCGGTCCACCATATCCTTGCGCCGGAAGGTGAGCGACAGACCCTGCTTGCGGTATTTTTCTTCCAGCTCACGTACATAAGACTGTACCTGCTTGGTCATTTTTGCGGCGATCCACTGTCGGGTTTCATCGACGGCAAGAAGATCCGGCGCGTCGCCAAGGCGGGTTCTGACGTCTTTGCTCTTCACGCCCGCAAAACGGGACAGGGAGAAGACCTCACCGCGATAATCCAGCACGACAAAGCCGCGCCGGTCGCCGTGCGCTAGAAAATAGCCGTGCTCCAAGAGAGCATTGCGCAGGGAAGAGGCAGAATCCGACTTGGCCCAGCATTCCTGCATGATCTCTTTCAACCGCTTCGGATCATGGCCAAGCCGCTTGGCCTGCTGCCATTCAGCCAGCGTGAAATTGAGCGGGCTGGGAGCTCGTCCCCGTTTGAAGCCCTCCGGCATGTCCCAGCCATGCTCGATATAAAGGTCACGGGCAATGCCGTTCAGCTTGTTTTTATAGTGCGGCAGGTTGATCGCCTTCAGCTCTCGAACATCGATCCGCGACCAAACGACATGCGCATGCCGCCGTCCTTCCTTTTCATGAAAGACGATGGCGCGAGGCTGGCCTTCTAGCCCCAGCCGCTTTTCGATCCGGTTCACCGCAGATTCAAAAATGTCGATGGGCACATTTTCGGTCTCAGGAGGGCTGAGCGAGACGGAGAACAGGAAGTTCTTACACCGCGTCCCCTTGGCGATAGCTTGCACTTCCTGCAAAGCGCTGTGCAGCGTATCGGCGGCAAACCCACTCAGCTCGTGCAGTTCCACATGCTCGTTATCCCTCGTGTTCATCAGATGTCGCGCCAGATTGGCGGCATTCGCTCTTTCGCTGGCTTTGAGGATCATGGCCCCTCGCTTTCCAGCCCAAGGGCAACGATCAGCATTGAGCGCATCGCCGCGATATCCGCGCAGGCAGAGCGCAACTCGCTTTCGGTATCCGGGTTCACCGGCAGGGAGCCGGTATGCACCGCTTTGGCAAGTTGGTTGACGTTGTTGCTGAGCCGGGAAGAACCGAGGGCCGATAAGACCCGCGCCAATTCCCGATGGTCGGCAACCGGGTGCGTGCCGCGCCGCCGGACCTTTTTCAAGTCCTCCTGAAACAGTACCGCCTTAATATAGGTGCCCAGCGGAATCCCGTTGGCAGCGTCAGCCAGCTTGGCACGTTCCTCGAAGGTTAAGCGCAGCGAGAACGGCATTGGCGTCTTGGTCGCAGAATTCCGAGAGCCGCCGGAATGTTGATTGAAATCAAGGTGCTGGTTCGTCATCGCCGCACCCCAGATCGTCAAGATCACAGTCTGCGAGATGGACTTCCCATTCTTCCAGGACTTCGAAGAGAGAGTTCAAGTTCTCTCTCTCCGGCAGCACCAACCAGCCTTTCGTAAGAAAGGCGTCAGCCCTCAAGGTCTGGCAACTGGCGGCAGGTGTTTCGCAGAAACGCCGAGAGCCCACGCGGCTGCGACATGTTCCAAGGTTTGCTAACCAGCCTTTCGCCAGAAAGGCGTCACCCCTCTAGGTCTGGCACCTGGCGGCAGGTGTTTCGCAGAAACACCGAGAGCCTTACCCGGTTCCGACATGTTCTCAAGGTTTGAGGTGCCGCTTTGCCACGCTGCGGCAAATTCGTTTTGCTGGGGCTATGACATCGCCCGCAAGTTCGCTAGGACTACGAAAAAAGCAGGCGGACACATGCGCGAAATCACCACGACGGGCGCCCTCGCAGCGTTCTGCGCCGAGGCGGCGAACCATCCCTATGTTACTGTCGATACAGAATTTCTGCGGGAACGAACCTATTACGCGCAGCTTTGCCTGATCCAGATCGCCTATCCGGGCAGCGGGCCCGAAAGCGCGGCGATCGTTGATGTTTTGGTTGACGGGCTGGACCTTGGACCGCTGTTCGACCTGATGCAGGACACTTCAGTCGTGAAGGTTTTCCATGCCGCGCGCCAGGATCTGGAGATTTTCTGGCAAAAGGCCGGAGCATTGCCCGATCCGTTGTTCGACACGCAGGTCGCCGCGATGGTCTGCGGATATGGTGAGCAGGTCGGATACGAGACTCTGGTCCGCTCGATTTGCAAAGCGGGGCTGGACAAATCCTCCCGCTTTACCGACTGGTCCCGCCGGCCGCTCAGCGACAAGCAGAAGACCTATGCGGTAGGTGATGTGACCTATCTACGCGATATCTATGAGCATTTGTCGGACAAGCTGGCCACGTCGGGGCGTGAACGCTGGGTGCGCGAGGAATTGGCCGTTTTGACCAGCCCGGACACCTATCGCGCCGATCCGGCGGATGCCTGGAAACGGCTGAAGACCCGTTCCTCCGCACCGCGTTTCCTCGCCGTGGCCCGGGCGCTGGCCGAATGGCGCGAGGCCGAGGCGCAGGCGCGCGACATTCCGCGCAGCCGCCTGATGAAGGACGACGCGCTGCTCGAAGTCGCCTCGAACCGGCCCACGAATATCGACGATCTGGGCAAGTCACGATTGCTGCTGCGTGAGGCCCGCAAGGGTCGCACCGCCGAGGCGATACTGGAGGTCGTGCGCCGCGCCATGGCGGTACCGGATTCCGACCTGCCGCGTGGTGAGGAGCGAGCAAACAGCAATGCACAGGCCAGTCCCGCGCTGATGGACCTGCTCAAGGTTCTGCTCAAGGCGCAGTCGGAACGGACGGGCGTCGCGCAAAAGCTGATCGCGACCATCCCCGAGCTGGAGGCCTATGTGCTGAAACAGCCCGAGGGCGATCGCCTGCGATCCGGCTGGCGGCATGAGATCTTCGGCGCGCAGGCCGAGGATCTTATCGAGGGGCGCATCGCGCTCGGCGTGCGCGGAAAAAGCATCGGCATCGTTGAGATCGAGCAGCCCTGACCCCGCCTCGGCTGACCGTCAAGCCCTGCACGGGTGCGGCTATTCCACGATGGCCCGCTGCGGAACCACGACGATGCTGCTGCCGCCCTCGGCCCGGACCTCGATTGTCGTGACGCCCACCAGCTCCGCGTCACGAATGAAAATCGCGGCCACGCCGGTTTGGGATGACAGGTCGCCCAGTCCGGGGGCCAGACGTTCCGTGTCGGTACGAACCAAATCGTAGACCTTGACGCCCGCTTGGCTGTCCACCTCGTCAAAGGTCAGAGCCTCCACCATGCCGCGCTGATCGCGCACATGGGCGGTAACGATCCAGCCGCCGGGGGAGCGTCCGATGTCGAGCCGGTCGATCCGGGCCACGCGCGGATCGACAAAGACGACCTCCGGCTCCTCCACCTCGCGGTTGCAGGCGGGCAGCGCGAATGCCAGCGCGGCGAGTCCACTCAGCAAGATCAGGCGTCCGGTCATCATTCTCTCCCTCACGTTTTTCGCGACAGTAAGGTGCAGGTTCCGTCAGGTCCAGCATACTGATGTGCCGTGCTTTTGCCGGGGGTCTGGACGGCTCGGCCCACAACGCGTACATCCCACGCATCAAAGAGAGTTGCAGGCAAGTATCGGAGTTCGCAATGGCCGCCGCCGCATTCGAAGAGATCGTGGAGACGTTCGAGTTTCTGGACGATTGGGAGGATCGCTACGCCCACGTCATTGATCTGGGCCGCGCCATGCAGCCTCTCGACGAAAGCCTGCGCACCCCCGCGACCAAGGTGGACGGCTGCGCCTCGCAGGTCTGGCTGGTGCCGCAGGTCGAGGGGCAGGTGATTACCTTCGACGGAGACAGCGACGCGATGATCGTGCGCGGGCTGATCGCGATCCTGCGCACGCTGTATTCGGGGCGCACGGCCCGCGAGATCCTCGACATCGACGCCCCGGCGGAGTTCGCCCGCCTCGGCCTCGATTCCCATTTGAGCGCACAACGCTCCAACGGCCTGCGGGCCATGATCGAGCGGGTTCGCCTGTTCGCGGCCTCGGCTGCCTGAAAGGATTCCGACATGACCGACCGTCTTTCCCGCCTGCTGTCCCAGCGTGACTGGTTGCTGGCCGATGGTGCGACGGGCACCAACCTGTTCAACATGGGTCTGATGTCCGGTGACGCGCCCGAATTGTGGAACGTGGATGAACCTGCCAAGATCCGCGCCCTGTATGATGGGGCGGTCAACTCCGGCTCGGACATCTTCCTCACGAATTCCTTCGGTGGCAATGCCTCGCGTTTGAAACTGCACAATGCGCAGCATCGCGTGGGCGAGTTGAACAAGGCCGCCGCCGAGATCGCGCGAGAGGCCGCCGATGCCTCGGGCCGTGATATCGTCGTGGCAGGCTCTCTGGGCCCGACCGGCGAGTTGCTGGTGCCCGTCGGCCCTCTGACGCACGCCTCCGCGGTGGAGATGTTCGAGGAAGCCGGCGCGGCCCTGTTGGCCGGCGGTGCCGACGTTCTGTGGGTTGAGACGATCAGCTCCGAGGAGGAGATGCGCGCCGCAGCCGAGGCTTGCGCGAACCTGAGCGCGCCGTGGTGCGGCACGATGAGCTTCGATACTGCGGGCCGCACGATGATGGGTGTCACCTCCACTGGACTTGCGGCGTTCATGAAGGCGCTGCCGCACGCGCCGCTGGCCTTCGGCGCGAATTGCGGCGTCGGCGCGTCCGACCTGCTGCGGACCATGACCGGCATGGTCGAGGCGGCGGAGGGTGCGAACCTGATCGCCAAGGGCAATGCGGGTATCCCGAAATATGTCGAAGGTCATATTCATTACGACGGCACGCCGGAGTTGATGGGCAAATACGCCTGCCTGGCCCGCGATCTGGGCGCGAAGATCATCGGCGGCTGCTGCGGAACCATGCCGGAGCATCTGGTCGCCATGCGTCGCGCGCTGGAGGAAACGCCGCGCCAGGCCAAACCCTCGCTGCAGCAGATCGAGGAGGTCCTCGGCGGATTTTCCTCGGCCAGCGATGGCACGGGTGAGGCCGCCGCCGATGCCCCCAAACGCGAACGCCGCCGTCGGCGCACCTGACCGGGTGGCGATATGACCATGAGACCCGCGCGGGCGATGTCGCCAAGCGGCGGGACATGGTCGCGATTGAGCCGCTTCCCCCACGGGGCGCGGTCTTATATGCAATGAAGATCAGGCGCGGTGCGCACAACTGGATGGACAACTTATGGCCGATGACGAACAGGACATCATCCTTTCCGAACTGAACGACGAGGAACTGACGCTTCAGATGCACGACGACCTCTATGACGGTCTCAAGGATGAGATCATGGAGGGCGTGAATATCCTGCTGGAGCGTGGCTGGACCCCCTACGACATTCTTACGCGGACATTGGTCGAGGGGATGGGCATTGTCGGGATCGACTTCCGTGATGGCATCCTTTTCGTGCCCGAGGTTCTGCTTGCCGCCAACGCGATGAAATCGGGCATGAGCATCCTCAAGCCGCTGCTGATCGAAACCGGCGCCCCCCGTCTGGGCCGCATGGTGATCGGCACGGTCAAGGGGGACATCCACGATATCGGCAAGAACCTCGTGGCCATGATGATGGAGGGTGCGGGGTTCGAGGTGACGGATCTCGGCATCAACAACGCCGTGGAAAACTACCTTGAGGCGATCGAACGCGATCAGCCCGACATCGTTGGCATGTCCGCCCTGTTGACGACCACCATGCCCTACATGAAGGTCATCATCGACACCCTGGTAGAGAAGGGGATACGCGACGACTATATCGTCATGGTCGGCGGCGCGCCGCTGAACGAGGAATTCGGTAAGGCGATTGGCGCGGATGCCTATTGCCGTGATGCCGCTGTCGCTGTCGAAACGGCCAAGGAGCTTATCGCGCGCAGGCACAACAGCGTTGGGTCCTGATCCTGCGCACTGGCTTTGTGTCGTACTGGCTGCCCTGTATCGTCTGGCCTCGGCTTCCTATATCGTGACCGGGGGTCGTTCCGGCCCGATGGGGAGGATGCAATGCCACTTGACCGTTTCGTTCTGATCGTCGTGGCCGCTATGGCGGCGGCGGGCATCACCGTCTATGTCGGTCTGCTTCTCAGCGCGGCGATCACGATGCCGCCCCTGTTGATCGCCATCGTACCGGTTCTTGCGCTGGTGGCCTATATCTGCGTGAGGGTGATCCGCGACCGCCTCACCAACGTTGAGGACGACTACTATGACCGTATCGAACGCTAATCTTCCCGTTTTGACCATAGACACCGTTCCCGGGCGCGAGGTCGTGGCGGCGCTTGGGCTGGTGCGCGGCTCCACCGTCCGGGCCAAGCATATGGGCTCGGACATTGTGGCATCCCTGCGCAATCTGGTGGGGGGCGAGATCCGCGAATATCAGCAACTGCTCGCCGCCAGCCGGGAACAGGCCATGGACCGGATGATCGCGGAGGCTCGCGCTCTGGGTGCCGATGCAGTGGTCGGCGTACGGATGCAAACCTCCACCATTACGCAGCAGGCGTCCGAAGTGGTGTTCTACGGCACGGCCGTACGGTTGGCGTGACCCGGCGCGGCGGACGCACGGCGCGTTTGCAATCGCGCGCGGCTGCGCCTCTCGCCCGCGGCCCGTTGGACGTGGACACGCTGACCCACCAGCGGACGAATGTCGGTGCGGGGCGTGTCGCACTTATCGCCTGTGGCGCGCTGGCCCGCGAAATCCTCGCCGTGAACCGCGCCAACGGGGCAGAACATTTTGCGCTGCGCTGCCTGCCCGCCATTCTGCACAACCATCCGGAGCAGATCGCACCCGCAGTCGAGCGAGAGATTTATCTCGCCAAATCCGACGGCTACGAGGAGATTTTCATCCTATATGCCGATTGCGGAACCGGGGGTGCACTGGATGAAGTGTGCCGTCGACACGATGTCGCCCGTTTGCCCGGCCCGCATTGCTACGCCTTTTTCGAGGGGGTGGAACAGCAGGCCGCGCGGCAGGAGGTCACCAGCTTCTACCTGACCGATTTTCTGGCCCGGCAATTCGATACCTTCGTCACAAAACCGTTGGGGCTGGCGGCGCATCCCGAACTCAAGGACCTGTATTTCGGCAATTACGAACGGCTGGTTTATCTGGCCCAGACCGATGACGATAGCCTGACCAGAAAGGCCGAAAGCGCCGCCGAAACGCTGGGATTGCGGTTCGAGCGGCGCTTTACCGGTTATGGCGATCTGGCGACCGCCCTGTCAGGGCTTTAACGCCAGAACCGTTCCCCAACGCTTTGCGGCAGGTCGCCATACATCGCCGCCACCTGCTCCTCGTATCCATTGTACAGCCGGGTCGGCACCCGCTCATCGGTGCCAAGAACCAGCTCGTCCGCCTGGCTCCAGCGGGGGTGGGGCACTTCGGGGTTCACGTTTGCCCAGAATCCGTATTCGTTCTCGGCCAGTTCCTCCCAGAAGCTGAGGGGGCGTTCATCGGTGAATTCGATCCGGTCGATGGCCTTGATGGACTTGAAGCCGAATTTCCACGGGGTGTGCAGGCGCATGGGAGCACCGAACTGCTTGTGCAATTCCTTGCCATAGGCGCCGACGACCATGAAGCTCAATTCGTTCATCGCCTCGTCGATTGTCAGACCCTCGGTATAGGGCCAGGGCCACCAGGTCGCGCGCTGTTCGGTGGCCACATCGGGGTCGAGGAAGGTCTGGAACTTCACGTAAGTCGCGCTGGATAGCGGCTTGGCCAATTCGACCAGCTTGGACAGGGGGAAGCCGGTCCAGGGTGCGACCATCGACCAGGCTTCGACGCAACGGTGGCGATAATTGCGATCCTCCAGCGGCATGCGGCCCATCAGATCCTGAAAGTCGATCTCGAACTCTTCCTCGACCAGACCGGCGATCTTGACCTTCCATCCGGTGACGTCGAGTTTCTGCGCCTCATCAGCAATCCGCTTGGAGGAGCCGAATTCGTAATAATTGTTGTAGAATGCAGTTAACGATTCGTCGGTTGCAGGGCGACCGGCATCCGCGAAGGCGGGATTTTGCGGTGCCTCCAAAGGTGAGATTCCAGCCTCCGCCCGCCCACGACCGGGCAGGGCCAGCAGTCCCGCGCCCATTCCCATGCCGGCCAGCAACGCCCGCCGATTCAGAAAGACATGCTCAGGCGTGACGCTGGAATCGGCGATCGCCCAGCTTGGGCGGCGATGATAGTGCATGGAATAATCCTCTCGCGCGTGTGGCTTTCGTCTCTGCGTAGCAAATAGAACGATTTGCACCCAATCAAAGTTGCTTGAGCGCGCAGCCCGACCTACGTTCCGGTCGATGAGACACCGCCCATCGGATCCTTTTACCGCACGCCTGCGTCGTGTGCCACGCGCGCAGGTCGTGCTGGGTGCTTTGGCGTTGGTGTTCTCTGTGGTGCTGCTGTGGGCCAGCTGGCTGGTGCTGACGGATCGGTACATGACCGCGCTCGGCAATCGGGCGTCGGTGCGCTCCACGCTTTATGCAAACGCCATCGAATCGGTGCTCAAGACCTATACCGTCGCGTCCGCCCTGTTGGCGCAGGACCGGCTTTTGCTGTCCGCCCTGACCGGCGCGCCCAGCGAACAGACTTTGCTGACGCTGGGGGGCGTGCAGTCCACGACCGGCGCGCTCAGCATATCGCTTTATACCGCGACCGGAACGCCGGTGGCCGATACGCAGTCCATTGATCGGCAGATCAACCACGGGGTGGCCCCGTATTTTCAGCTTGCCCTCGATCAGGACGTATCGGTTTTTGCCACCGTAGCCGTGTCCGATACGGAGCAGCGGTTCTTCTTTGCCCGGCGCATCCAGCAAAGCGGGACGATCCTGGGCGTCGTGGTGATCGAACTGGATCTGGCCGGGTTGCAGGATGAATGGGTGTCCAGCGCCGATCAGGTTTTCGTCACGAATGCGGAGGATCTGATCCTGCTGTCGTCACGGGCCGAATGGCGCTATCGCTCGCTGTCGCCGTTTCTCGACCCCTTGTCGGTGCAGGGCGCGGGGCGGTTTGGCCTGCTTCCCATGCTGTCGCTGGACCCAAGCAATGCGGGCCCCCAGGTCGCCATCGACGACGAGGTGTTCCTGCGCATAGATCGGGAGGTCGATTTCCGGGGGTGGACGGTCACCTATCTCGCCCCGATTTCCGAGGTTCGCGAACGTGTGACCGGCGTTCTGGCCTTGGAAATCATGGGCATGTCACTGCTGGTTGCGCTCGGCCTTTACGTCATTTCACGGCGCGTCGCGCGAAGATCGCTACAGCTTCAGCGTGAGTCCGAGGAGCTGCGCGCGCTCAACGTTCGCCTCGGATCGGAAATTGAGGAACGTCTGCGCATCGAGCAGAGCTTGCAGGAGGCGGAGGAATCACTCGAACAATCCTCCCGCCTCGCCGCGTTGGGGCAGATGTCCGCCGCTGTCAGTCATGAATTGAACCAGCCGCTGGCCGCGATGAAGACCTATCTGGCGGGCGCGCAACTGCTGATGAAGCGCAACCGGCCGGAGGAGGCAATGACCTCCTTCCAACGTATCGACGATCTGATCACGCGGATGGCCACCATCACCGGCCAGCTCAAGACCTTCGCCCGCAAGGGTACGTCCGAGTTGGGGGAGGTGGACGTGCGCACCTGCGTGTCCGCGGCGCTGGCAATTATGGCGCCTCAGATCGGGCAGAGCCGGATCGAGATCATTCGCAGCATGCCCGACACGCCCGTGATGGTTCGTGCTGATTCCATGCGGCTGGAACAGGTGCTGATCAATCTGCTGCGCAACGCGGCGGATGCGATGCGCTCGGTTCCGGAGCCGGTTATTACCATCGAGGTATTTTCTGGCCCCAACCTTGCGCGGATACAGGTCCGCGACGCGGGGCCGGGGTTCCAGGGTACGGCGGCGAAGCTGTTCGAGCCGTTTTTCACAACCAAGGCACCGGGCGAGGGGGTTGGCCTCGGCCTTGCCATTTCCGCCGGAATCGTGCGCGATCTGGGCGGCAACCTCACCGCACGAAACGCTGTGGATGGCGGTGCGGTGTTCGAGGTAAGCCTACCATTGATCCGTGCAGCAGGGGGGACGGAACCATGAGCGATCCAGACCGGATGCCAGTGACCATCATCGACGATGAGGAGGACATGCGCGCCTCGGTCAGCCAGTGGCTGGACCTGTCGGGCTTTGCTCCACGCACGTTCGATTGCGCGACCGCCGCCCTCGATCAGATCGATGCCGACTATCCGGGTGTCGTGATCTCGGACGTGCGGATGCCCGGAATCGACGGGCTGGAACTGCTCACGCTGTTGCAGAAAAAGGACCGATCGCTGCCGGTCATCCTGATCACAGGCCACGGTGACGTGACCATGGCGGTGGAGGCGATGCGCGCCGGAGCCTACGATTTCGTGGAAAAGCCCTTTGATCCCGAACGGCTGAGCGATCTGGTGCGCCGCGCCGGGGCCGCCCGCCGTCTGACCATCGACAACCGGCTGCTGCGACGCGAGCTGGCCGACGGCACCGTGCTGTTGCGGCAGATCATGGGCGACAGCGCGCCGACCTTGCGCCTGCGCGATGCGATTCTGGACTATGCCCACGCCGACGCCCCGATCCTGATCACGGGGGAGCGTGGCGCGGGGCGCAGTCTGGTCGCGCGTGCGCTGCATGCCGCCGGGCCCCATGCCGGACAACCGTTTCTGACGTTGAATTGCGCGGCGGAGGCCCCGTCCCATTTCGAGGAGAGGGTCTTCTCCCCCGACCGATCCGGCAATCCGCCGCTGCTGATTGCGGCCGGGCAGGGGATGGTGGTGCTGGAAAACGTTGCCGCCTTGCCCGCGCGACTGCAGGCCCGATTGGGCCAGACCCTGACCGACGGCAAGATGTCCGATGGCACGCCGATCCGCGCCCGCATCGCCACCATCGCGGATGACAAAGTGGCGGAGGAGGTCGCCTCCGGCCAGTTTTCACCCGGTCTGTATTATCTGCTGAGCGCGCTGGAGATCACCACCCCCCCGCTGCGCAGCGTGGGGCAGGACGTGATGATGTTGTTCGAGCACTACGTGGATCGCTTCGCACAGGATTACGACACCTCGCGCCCCGATATCGGAGCGGAGGACGCCGCGTCGCTGCTGGCGCATGACTGGCCGGGAAATCACCGGCAGCTTATCAATATCGCTGAACGTTTCGTTTTACGCTCCCGCCATGGTTCCAGCACGGTACGCGCTGTAATGGGGGAGGAAATACCGGATCCGCAGAGGGCCGCGCAGACGCTGGAGGGGGCGTCCCGGCGGCCCCTCAAGGATCATGTAGAGGCGTTCGAGCGGCTTCAGATCGAGGCCGCCCTGCGTCGTCATCACGGCGCCATCACCCCGGTGATGGAGGAACTGGCCCTGCCGCGCCGCACCCTGAATGAGAAAATGGCGAAATACGGCATCAGCCGCGCCGACTTCGTCTGACCTGCGGTGTCGCGACGCTTGCGAAGGAGCGGGCGAGGCCTTAGCCCTTGTCGGGCCTATTTCGTCTGGCCTACTACATCTGGCCCGTTTCAGCGAGGATCCCCATGACAACGCTTCCCGAATTGCTGCCGCTGATTGCTCTGTTGCTGCTCACGGGTGCCGTGGCGGGTGTGGTGGCGGGCCTGTTGGGCGTCGGCGGGGGGATCGTGCTGGTGCCGGTCTTTTTCTATGTCTTCACCATCGCGGGCTATGCCAGTGACGAGTTGATGCGCGTCTGCCTTGCCACTTCGCTGGCTACGATCATCGTGACCTCAGCCCGCTCCGTCGCCTCGCATCACAAGAAGGGCGCGGTTGAATGGGGTATCCTGAAGGCGTGGGCACCGGGTATCGCCATCGGCGCGGTGATCGGCGTCTGGGCCGTGGGCGGGTTGGAAAGCGCGACATTGCAACTGATCTTCGGCGTTCTGGGGGCGCTGATCGCTGGCTATTTTGCCTTCGGCAGGTCGGACTGGACATTGGCGCGGGAAATGCCCAAGGGGATCCTGCGTGCGATCCTGGCACCGGGTATAGGCATCACGTCGGTCCTGATGGGGATCGGCGGCGGCTCGCTGGGCGTGCCGCTGATGACGCTGAGCAACGTGCCGATCCACCGCGCCGTGGCCACCGCTGCCGGGTTCGGCATCCTGATCGCCGTGCCTTCCGTCATTGGCTTCCTGCTGCGAAACCCCGTTGCGACACCGCCGCTGACGGTGGGCTACGTGAATTTGCCTGCATTCCTGATCGTCATCGCCATGACCCTCGTCACCGCCCCACTGGGTGCGCGGCTGGCCCATGCGCTGCCGGTACGGCCGCTGCGGATGATCTTCGCTGTGTTTATCTTCATCATGGCAATGAACATGCTGCGCTCAGGTCTGGGCGGGTGAGCAGTTTTCTTCGCAACGAGAGGCCGGGTATATGAGCCTTCCGCATCGTCACAGCATACCATTGGCCGAATTGCGCCGGATGATCGACCAGCATATCGGCACCTCCAGATGGTTCACCATCGACCAGACACTGATAGACGACTTCGCGCGCATCACGCAGGACGAACAGTTCATTCACGTCGATCCGGTCCGCGCCGCCGAGGCACCGTTCGGCAGCACCATCGCGCACGGATTTCTGACGATGTCCTACCTCGCTCCGATGGCTTACGATGCGGTGCCCCTGGCCGATGGCACGGTGATGGGGGTGAATTACGGCTTCGACAAGGTCCGGTTTCTGACGCCGGTGCCGGCGGGCGCTCGCATCAGGGGGCACTTCACCCTCGATGCGCTGGAGGAGGAGCCCGGGCAGGTGACCTCTCACCACAGCGTAACCGTCGAGATTGAGGACGCCGACCATCCCGCACTGGTCGCAAAATGGATATCGCGCGGGTACTTCACGCCAGATACCTGAGCGTTTTCTTGCGCCGTCGCGGCGCGGTCAGGGCGCAGTTTGCCAAAAAATGCCGTCACGACGCTCTTGCCCCCGGCGGTGCGCCGCGTCACTCTGCCCCCAAAATCATAGGGGAGAGCGACATGGAACTGGGCATTACTTCACGGCTGAAGCCGCTGATCCAAGAGGTTCGGCAGATGGTGCAGACCGAGATCGCACCGCTTTCGCAGGAGTTCCTCGAACTTGTCGGCTCCACCGGAAATCGCTTCGAATATTCCCCCCGCCAGACGGAGATCCTGGAGGGGCTCAAGGATCTGGCAAAGTCCCGTAACCTCTGGAATTTCTGGCTGACCGATTCCGAGCGGGGCTACGGCCTGAGCACCGTCGAATACGCCTATCTGGCGGAGGAAATGGGCAAGGTTCATCTGGCGGCGGAGGTCTTCAACTGCGCCGCGCCCGATACCGGAAACATGGAAGTGTTCGAGCGTTACGGCACGCCCGAGATGAAGGAACGCTGGCTCAAGCCGCTACTGAACGGTGAGATCAGATCAGCCTATGCCATGACCGAACCCGACGTCGCTTCCTCGGACGCGACGAACATGGCGATGACCTGTGTGCGCGACGGGCAGGACTATGTTCTGAATGGTGAAAAGTGGTGGATCAGCGGCGCGGGCGATCCCCGCTGCAAGGTTTATATCGTCATGGTCGCCACCCCGTCGGATGACCGTCCGAAGCATCGCCAGCACTCCATGGTCGTGGTTCCGGCCGACACGCCCGGCATCGAGATCCTGCGCGCGATGGAGGTCTATGGCCACGACGACGCGCCTCACGGGCACATGCACATGCGCTTCACCGACGTGCGCGTTCCCGCCGATGCGATCCTGCTGGGTGAGGGCTGCGGTTTCGAAATTTCGCAAGGTCGTCTGGGACCGGGCCGCATCCATCACTGCATGCGCGCCATTGGACAGGCCGAGGCGGCGCTGGAACTGATGTGCCGTCGATCCACTCAGCGTGAGGCCTTCGGCAAACCCCTCGCCATGCTGGGGGCGAATTTCGACATAATCGCGGAGGCTCGCATGAAGATCGAGCAGGCCCGTCTGCTGTGCCTGAAGGCCGCGTGGATGATGGATCAGGGCGACGCGCGCGCCGCAGCGCCGTGGATCAGCCAGATCAAGGTTGTGGCCCCCCGCGTCGCGCTGGAGGTCCTCGATGAGGCTGTGCAGATGCATGGCGGTGCGGGAATTTCGCAGGATACGCCCTTGGCCGCGGCCTGGACCCATGTGCGCACCTTGCGGCTGGCTGACGGGCCGGATGCGGTACACCGGCGGCAGGTCGCGCGGACGGAGTTGAAGCCCTACACCAATCAGGCGACCTGAACCTTGCACGAATGCGAAATCGTTCTCGTCCGTCATGGGCAGGCGTCGTTCGGAACCGACGATTACGACCGGCTCAGCCCGCTGGGACATGAGCAGGCGCGCTGGCTGGGCAGCTATATGCACACCCATGCCATGCGCGTCGATCGCGTCTCGCGTGGGTCGCTGCGGCGACATCGTGAAACGGCGGAGGGTATCGCACAGACATTCGCCGTGCCCCCCGCAGCCGAGGATCCGCGCCTGAACGAACTGCATTTCGACAGCCTTGCCGCGCAGTACAGGCAAGCCACCGGCAGCGGGCCGGCAGAGTCGCGCGGTGAATTCATCGAGATGTTTCCACGCCTGTTCGATCACTGGGCAAGTGGTAAAATCTCAAATGCCGGTGAGAGTTACGAGGCGTTCTGCACCCGCACCCAGGCCGTTGTCGATGCCGCCGTGGCCCAGGGGGGCAGCACGCTACTGGTGACCTCGGGTGGCGTGATCGGGGTGACCCTGGCGCGGGTGCTCGGCCTCGATCCGCGCACGACAGCGGACCTGCTGATAAACATTCACAATGCCAGCGTGCACCGGTTGATCGTTGAGGATGGGCGTTTGCGCCTGTCCCTGTTCAACGCCAGCCCGCATCTAGACCCGGAGGATCGCCGTCATGCCCGCACCTATATCTGACAGTCAGACCATCTCGAACATTGCCCCCTATCTGGAGGCCCATGTTCCCGGTTTTCGCGGCCCGGTCACGGATGTGCAAAAAACCGCGCAGGGTCAGTCGAATCCGACATATATCGTCACGGCCGCCAGTGGAAAATACGTGATCCGGCGTAAGCCGGACGGCGAGTTGCTTAAATCCGCGCATGCGGTTGACCGCGAATATCGCGTTTTGTCCGCGCTGCGTGATACCGACGTTCCCGTGCCGGATGCCTTGCATCTGTGCGAGGATGAAAGCGTATTGGGAACAATGTTCTATGTGATGTCCTTCGTTCAGGGACAGAACTGGGTCGATCCCCGGCTAAAGGGTGAGAATCGTGACATGCGCGTCGCGGTCTATGACAGCATGAACGCGACGCTGGCGGCGCTGCACTCCGTCGATCCGGCGGAAGTGGGCCTGGGCGATTACGGCCCGCCGGGCAATTATTTCGAGCGGCAGGTCGGGCGCTGGTCCAAGCAATATCGCGCCTGCGAAACCGAGACGATCGCTCCGATGGAGGAGCTGATCGCGTGGCTCGACGCGCAAACCCCGCCCGAGGGTCCGGCCCGCTTGGCCCATGGCGACTGGCGCATCGACAACCTGTTGTTCGACGCTTCCGGTCAGTGCAACGCGGTGCTGGATTGGGAGCTGTCCACGCTGGGGCATCCCTTGGCCGATCTAGGCACACAGATCATGCAATGGCAATTGCCACCGGGGACCGAGGGGCGCGGGCTGATGGGTGTGGACAGGGCGGAGCTGGGCATACCCGAGGACGACGCCTACGCCGAGCTGTACGCGAAGCGCGTCGGTTTGAGCGAAGCACCCGATCTGGACTACCCCGTCGCCTTCGCCTTTTTCCGTATGGCGGCAATCATCCAAGGCGTGAAGAAGCGCGCGTTGGATGGCAACGCTTCGAACCCGGAATCCGGTTTGAAAATGGGCGCTTACGTTCCGATGTTTGCCCAAGCAGCTCTGATGAGGATCAAATGATAGACAACCTTCGCATCCCAGCTGTGGCGGCACCGCTGTTCATCATCTCGAACCCCGCGCTGGTAATTGCCCAGTGCAAGGCCGGCATCGTGGGCAGCTTTCCCGCCCTGAACGCCCGCCCGCAAAGCCAGCTGGATGAGTGGTTGGCCGAAATCACCGAAGCGCTGGCTGCGCATGATCGCGATCATCCCGACCAACCAGCGGCACCCTATGCGGTGAACCAGATCGTGCATCGCTCGAACGACCGGTTGGAACAGGATCTGGAGACTTGCGCAAAATATGCGCCACCGATCACCATCACTTCGCTGGGTGCGCGGGCCGAATTGAACGATGCGGTTCATGCGTGGGGCGGCATCACGCTGCACGATGTCATCAACAACCGCTTCGCGCGCAAGGCGGTGGAAAAGGGCGCGGACGGTCTGATCGCGGTCGCGTGGGGGGCGGGAGGGCATGCCGGTCGCCTCAGCCCATTTGCGCTGGTGCGCGAGATTCGTGCCTGGTTCGATGGCCCGCTGCTGTTGTCAGGGTCCATTGCCAGCGGTGACGGGATCCTCGCCGCGCAGGCGATGGGGGCCGACTATGCCTATATCGGCTCACCCTTTATTGCGACGGATGAGGCCCGCGCTGCCGACGCCTATAAACAGGGGATCGTGGACGGGTCCGCCGACGATATCGTCTATTCCAACCTGTTCACCGGGGTGCACGGCAACTACCTGCGCGCCAGCATCAAGGCGGCGGGCATGGACCCGGACACTCTGCCAGACGGCGACGCAAGCACCATGAGCTTCGGTTCCGAACGTGAAAAGCCGAAGGCCTGGAAGGAGATCTGGGGGGCCGGTCAGGGGATCGGCGCCGTCGATGCGGTGCGTCCAGCGGGTGAACTGGTGGCAAAACTGGCCGAGGAATACGCGGCGGCACGGGCGCGGCTGGCGCTGTGACCCCGCGCGGAACCGCCAAGACCGGGTGGTTGCGCCGGATGCAGAAGGTTGCGGCGGATCGTCAGTCAGGCGGCGACAGGGGCGTTCCTGCATGTGTCGATACAATGGCGCGCGCGCGGGGTCTTTTCTTTTGCAGCGCAGCGTGGAATAGAGCCTGAGGAAACGCCACCCGCCTATCGCGCAGGAGTTTTCGATGGACATCCGCCCCGCATATACTTTCGACGACGTTCTTCTGGTGCCTGCCGCGTCCGAGGTTCAGCCCTCCGACGCGGAGACTCAGACATTCGTCACGCAACGCATCGCGATGAACATACCGCTGTTGTCCAGCGCCATGGACACCGTGACCGAGCGCAAGATGGCCATCGCCATGGCACAGGTCGGCGGCATCGGGGTCTTGCACCGAAATCTGGACGTTGACGAACAGGCCCGGCAGGTTCGCGCGGTCAAGCGGTTCGAGAGCGGCATCGTCTACAACCCCAAGACCCTGACGCCGGACATGACCCTGCGTGAGGCGCGCGCGCTTCAGGAACGCTATCGCATCACAGGCTTCCCGGTGAAAAACCCGGATGGCACGCTGGCGGGCATCCTGACCAATCGCGATATGCATTTTTGCGATGATGAGACCACGCCGGTGCGCGAGTTGATGACGCGCGACAACCTGGCTGTCCTGCGTGAACCTGCGGATCGTGAGCAGGCCAAGGCGCTGATGCGGGATCGGCGGATCGAAAAGGTTCTGATCGTCAATGAGCGGAATGAGCTGACCGGCCTGCTGACCATCAAGGATATCGAGCAGGCGGTGCTGAACCCTCAGGCCTGCAAGGATGAGTTGGGACGTTTGCGCGTCGCTGCGGCCTCGACCGTTGGCGATTCCGGATTCGAGCGCTCGGGGGCGTTGATCGACGCGGGCTGTGACCTGATCGTCATCGACACGGCGCACGGACATTCCGCCGCCGTGCTGGAGGCAGTTCAGCGGGTCAAGCGACTGAACGCAGACGTACAGGTCGTGGCGGGCAACGTCGTTACGGCAGAGGCGACCAAAGCCCTGATCGACGCGGGCGCGGACGCGGTGAAGGTCGGCATCGGGCCGGGCTCGATCTGCACCACCCGCATCGTCGCGGGTGTCGGCGTGCCGCAGCTGACCGCAATTTCCGACTGCACCAAGGCCGCGGGCAAGGTTCCGATCATCGCGGATGGCGGCATCAAGTTCTCCGGCGATTTTGCCAAGGCGATCGCGGCGGGGGCATCCTGCGCCATGGTCGGCTCAATGCTGGCCGGTACGGATGAGGCGCCGGGCGAGGTGATCCTCTATCAGGGGCGGTCGTTCAAGGCCTATCGCGGCATGGGCTCCGTCGGCGCAATGGCGCGCGGATCGGCCGACCGGTATTTTCAGAAAGAGGTCAGCTCTGACAAGCTGGTGCCCGAGGGGATTGAAGGGCAGGTGCCCTATAAGGGGGCGGCAGGAACTGTGCTGCATCAACTGGTGGGCGGATTGCGGGCCGCGATGGGCTATACCGGCAATCGCACGGTTGAGCAGATGCGCTCCAACTGTCAGTTCGTGCAGATCACCAATGCCGGTCTGGGCGAAAGCCATGTGCATGATGTTCAGATCACCCGCGAAAGCCCGAATTACCGCTTGAACGGTTGATCAGTTGCGGATCACCCGGCACGACCCGCCACTGGCGGTCAACCGGTCGCACAATGTGATTGCGGAGGGCCGATCCGGGCGGGTCACCTGTGCGACATAGCGCCGACCGGGCAGACCGGGTGCCTGGCGTCGGGTGACCGTCATCGTTTCGGAGGTCAGCACGCTGTAGCGTCGTTGCAGCGACCCCGCGATTCGTCGGGCCGCCGCGTCGGTGCGGGGGGCCGCGACCATTACGCCCCAGGCCTGCATGGCGGGGCTGTCGTCGAATTCCGGCACATCCAGCGCCTCGCACGCCGCAAAGAAGTCGCGCGCGGGATCGAGGCTGAGGTCGATTTGGTCGGGCGGATCGGCGCGCCAGCTTTCAGCGTCCAAGCCGGTGATGGCGGAAACATAGGCGCGCGTTTCGTAAGGCAGGAAGGGATTGCCGTCCAGAAACTCCGACGCACGCCGTTCCCCCGCATTATACGCCACCGCCGCCAGCCCGAGCGACCCGAAGCGGTCCCGCAATTCCGCCAGATACCGGGCGGAGGTCTGCAACGCTTCGGCCGGATTGTAGGGGTCGGCCAGATCGCGCAGGGCTGCGGTGCCGTCGATGAACTGGGCGATGCCACGCGCGCCAGCCGGGCTGAGGGCATTGGGGTCGAAGCGGCTTTCCCTCCAGATCAGCCGGGTGAAAAAGTCACGGTTCAGCCCAGCTTGCCGCGCGGCCTCGCTCATCGCGAAGCAGGTGTCGGAAAGGTATCGGTCCGGCGCGATGCAGATCGACAGATCGGGCGAACATTCGCGCACACCGGGCTTGCGTGTCTGCACCTCGGCGGACACGGCACCAGCCAGCATGACGAGGGGGATTAGGATCATAGCAAAGCGGAACATGGAACGCACTTAGAACGGATCACCCCCACGCCAAGCCATCTTGCCGCAAGGGCGTCCTTGCCATCATATACGCGCGGCAGCATTGTGCCCACCCGATGTGACACAGGATCGACCCATGACCCCAGCAATGACCCTCGCCCTCCTCGCCGTGTTCGGTCAGGTCGCCCTGACCTTCTGGGCCATTCTGACCATGGGGCGCAAACGGTTGAGCTCGTTGAAGTCACGAGAGACGGATTTCAGCGATATCGCGCTGAATCCGATGAATTTCGCGTCGGACGTGCGGGCATGGCAGAACAATGCGCACAATCAGTTCGAGACGCCGATCCTCCTTTATGGCGGTGTCGCGCTGGCGGCCGCGCTGGGGGCGGTGAACTGGGGTGTGGGCATCGGCGCGGCGCTGTATTTCGTATCGCGGCTCGCCCATCGAATGATTCATGTCGGCAGCAACCATCTGCCCACCCGGTTCAAGATATTTGTCGCCGGGTTGGGTGCGCTGGCGTTGATGTGGGTGTCGCTTGGCGTGGCGCTGGTGGTCGGCTGACATGGTTCCCGCCGCGCGATATGCCGCCGCGATGCAGGTCGTGGACCGGATACGGACAGGCACCCGTGCATCGGTGGCGCTGCGCGACTGGGGGCGGGCGAACCGGTTCGCAGGTTCCGGCGACCGGCGGGCGATCGGGGATATCGTTCACGATGTCCTGCGACATTGGTGGTCGAGCGCGGCGGTCGGCGGCGGTGATGGCGGGCGGTTGCGGGTTCTTGGACTTCTTCGGCTGACCGGCGTCGATCCCGCGTCGATCTTTACCGGTACAGGTCACGCGCCGGATGAACTGAGCGCGGAGGAAGCGGTGCAGTTTCAGGGGGAAATTCCCTCGGACCTGCCATCCCTGGTCGAGGGCGACCTGCGCCAACGGTTCGGCGATGATTTTCCGGGCCTTGTGCAGGCCATGCGGGGGCGTGCACCGCTGGATCTGCGGGTAAATCTGCTGCGTAGCTCTGTGGCAGAGGCTGAGGCGGCGCTGGCGGCGGACGGAATCACGGTGGAACAGGTTCCGCTTTGCAAGACGGCCCTGCGTGCCCCGGCAGGCGATCGACGGCTGGCGCGATCACGGGCCTATCTTGATGGATTGGTGGAATTGCAGGATGCCTCCAGTCAGGCAGCAGTCGCCTTTGCGGAGCCGCGTCCCGGGGAGCGGATTCTGGATTATTGCACCGGCGCGGGGGGCAAGGCGCTGTCCCTCGCCGCGCTGTCGAACGGACCGGTGGATGTGCACGATATCGCGCCGGAGCGGATGCGCGATCTGCCCGAGCGGGCCCGCCGGGCGGGGGCCGCGCTGACGCCGCGTGGGACCTCTGCGTTGCAGGGGCGGCACTGGGATCTGGTCTTCGCGGATGCGCCCTGTTCCGGCAGCGGATCGTGGCGGCGCGATCCGGAGGGGCGGATCCGGCTGACCGCCGAGATGCTGGCGGCGCTGCGCACGGCGCAGGCGCAGGTTCTGGATGTCTGCGCCCCCCTCGTCGCACCGGGCGGACGGCTAGTCTATGCGACCTGTTCCATGTTGTCCGCAGAAAACGAGGATGCCGTAACCGACTTCGTGAACCGTACCGGGAACTGGCGGGTTTGCCGCACGCTCTCGCTCAGCCCGCTGAATGGCGGGGATGGTTTTTTCGCGGCATGGCTTGAGCGGACGTGATCCGTTTGCAATGTTAACGCCTCGTTAACCCACAACTCTTAAACCGATCTCGGGTTCGGACGGAGGATGGAGAAGCCTGTGACCGATCGCCCGCACGAACAGATCCTGCGTATGAGGATCCCCGATCTGGCGGCCTCGGCCATCGGTGCCCTGAGTGCATTCACAGTGGCGCTGCTGATCCTGGAATTCAGTTCCGGGCAGACCGCGCGCGTGGCACTGGCGGTGGGGCTTTGCCTATGTGTCGCGGCGCTGGTGATCGTGGTCCCGCTGTATTTCAGACCCAGCCGTAACGCGCTGATCGCTGATGACGATGGCAATCTGCATGGCGGTGGTAGCCTGACGGTTGCTCAAATGCTGTTCGCGCATGAACCTGATCCCAATGCGCAGTTCTACCGAATGATGCAATCGGTGCTGAACACGGGTGAGGTCGCGCGCCCGGTCCGGCAGCAGGATGGGTCGCATCGGATTGTTCACGCCCAAAGGTCGGGCCGCAATGTCATCTGGCAAGTACTGCCGCCCGTCGAACAGACCGAGAGTCATTCCACCGCCATCACGATGGAGGAGGCCCCCTTCGGTCATCTGCTGCTCCACGCCGGGGACGGCAAAGTGATTGCCATGAACGGCTGGATGCGCAATCGCTGCGGCGACATTACCAATATCGACGACGTGCTGCTGGACCTTCCCCTCTCGCACGGCAAGATCCACAGGCTCCGCGTCAATCCGACGGTGCTGCTGCGGGCCTTTCTGGTCGCGGAGGGGGAGACGCAGTCGCTCTATCTGGTGCCGCTGGGTAAGGATGAGACGGCCGCCTCGAATCCGGATCAGTTCCTGATGCAGTTGCCGATCTCTCTGGCGCGGCTGGACACGGATGGCACGGTCATAATCGCCAACCGTGCCGCAACATCCTTGGTCGGTGAGGCGCTGACACCGGGGGCAAACGTCTCGAACTTGATGGAGGGATTGGCGCAGCCCATGTCCGCGCGCATTCGCGATGTTGCCGAACGTGGACGCTACGCCCGCCCTGAGGTCGCCCGCCTGCATGACGGCGATGTTGAGCGATTTTTGCAAGTATCTCTGTCGCCCATGGTGATCGAGGGGCAATCCTCAATCCTGATGGTGATGAGCGACGCAACCGAGTTGAAAAAGCTGGAAGCGCAATTCGTGCAAAGCCAGAAGATGCAGGCGGTCGGACAGTTGGCGGGGGGCGTGGCACACGATTTCAACAATCTGCTGACCGCCTTGTCCGGTCATTGCGACCTGCTGTTGCTGCGCAACGGTCCGGGCGATCGCGACTATCTGGACCTGATGCAGATCCAGCAGAACGCGAACCGGGCCGCAGCTCTGGTCAGCCAGCTGCTCGCCTTCTCCCGCAAGCAGACCTTGCAGCCGAAAATCATCAATCTGGGCGATGTGCTGGGCGATCTGTCGCATCTGCTCAACCGACTGATCGGCGAAAAGGTCAACCTGCGAATGGACTTCGCCGAGGACCTGCCCGAAATCCGGGCGGACCTGCGTCAGGTGGAGCAGGTGGTGATGAACTTGGTTGTGAACGCCCGCGATGCGATGAAGGATGGTGGCACCGTCTATGTCCGCGCGCGGGTGGAAACGCTGACAGAGGAACTGCACCGCAATCGGGCGATCGTACCGCCCGGTGAATGGGTCATCGTCGATGTGACCGACACCGGCACCGGCATACCCGAGCGTGAGATAGACAAAATCTTCGATCCCTTCTTCACCACCAAGCGTGTGGGGGAGGGGACGGGGCTGGGCCTGTCCACCGCCTATGGCATTGTCAAACAGACCGGGGGTTTCCTGTTTGTTGATTCTGTCGTGAGTGAGGGGACGACCTTCTCGATCCTCATTCCGCGCCATATCCACGGCACCGGCGTAGCCTCCCTGCCGCCCGTATCCGAGTCTGCGGGGGAGCCAGAAGTCGACCTGCTGGGCAGTGGCACAGTCCTGCTGGTCGAGGATGAAGCACCTGTCCGCGCCTTTGCCGTGCGGGCGTTGCAATTGCGGGGCTACACCGTGATCGAGGCCGCATCGGGTGAGGAGGCGCTGGAGGTCCTGAGCGAACGGCCCAAGGTGGACGTTTTCATTTCCGATGTCATCATGCCGGGACTGGACGGTCCCTCATGGGTCCGTCAGGCGCAGAAGGACTACCCCGATGTGGAGGTCATCTTCGTCTCTGGCTATGCCGAGGATATCTTTACCGAGCAGCATGTCAGGCCCGCGCACAGTGCGTTTCTGGCGAAACCGTTCTCGCTCAACGACCTGTCGCTTCAGGTCAAACGGTCAATGGATGCGTCGCGTGAACGGCAGAGCGCACCCTCGTAAAGCGTGTATTCCACTGCCATCCTGTCGATCGTTTCGCGGCGCAGCGCGGGCGACAGCGTCAGTTCCATCGCAGGTGAAACGTTGAGGGTTTCAAACGCGATGGGCCGCCCGAACCGTTGTGCGAGAAATTCCGCCAGCGCGTCGAATGCGTCGTAGCGGAACAGATGGTCGATCCCCAGTGAGGATTGCGGTGGCTCCAGAAACTCGACCGGCCGTCCGACGCGGGCATAGCTTGGCGGATCGTCCTGCAACCACGCCTCCACAAAGGCGTCGAAGCTAAGGTCCGACGTCGAGTTGCGCTGCCCCTGCAACTGTGGGCGTGCGCGATAGCGATACCAACTGCCGAGCCATTCCAGAGGCTCTCGGATCACTGCAACCGTGGCGACATCGCCCGGGGGCAGGATTGGCCGGATCTGACGCTCGAATCTGCGCAACCGCATGTGCTTGAGGTTCGGATGCCCCGACATCACGATATCACACCCGGGTGCGAGCGCAGCTTCGATTGCGGTTGATCCTGTCTTGGGCATAGCGAGATACGCAATGCCCGCCTTCATTGATACCAGCATGTAACCCCCCGTTTTTGCTGATGCCTTCGCATCTTTACCTTTTATTTACCCTGATGCCATCAATCTGTCTGCAATACCACTCCCCCTTGTTCGGGTTATGTTCTGGTGTTATATAATGAACAAGAGGTGAACATCACCCACGCCGCCGCTTCGATTGCCGGGCCGGGGCAAACGTGACATGAAAGAGGGATCGAGCATGGCTGATGCTGTTCTGAAACTGGACGAAAGACGCGAAATGGATAAGCAGAAGGCGCTGGAATCAGCGCTCGCGCAGATTGAGCGGAGCTTTGGCAAAGGCTCTATCATGAAGCTGGGCGCGCGTGAGGCCGTGATGGATATCGAGGCGATTCCGACAGGGTCGCTCGGTCTGGACATCGCGCTTGGGATCGGCGGCCTGCCCAAGGGGCGGATCATCGAAATCTATGGCCCGGAATCCTCGGGCAAGACGACGTTGGCGCTGCACGTGCTGGCCGAACAGCAAAAGCGCGGCGGCGTCTGTGCCTTTGTCGATGCGGAACACGCGCTCGACCCGTCCTATGCGCGCAAGCTGGGCGTGGATGTAGATGAGTTGCTGATCTCGCAGCCTGATGCCGGTGAACAGGCGCTGGAAATCACCGATACGCTGGTGCGTTCTGGCGCGGTTTCAGTCGTCGTGGTCGATTCGGTTGCGGCGTTGACGCCAAGATCCGAGCTTGAGGGTGATATGGGCGACAGTTCCGTCGGCGTGCATGCCCGTTTGATGAGCCAGGCGATGCGCAAGCTGACCGGCTCCATCTCCCGCTCCAAATGCATGGTGATCTTCATCAACCAGATCCGCATGAAGATCGGCGTCATGTTCGGATCGCCCGAAACGACGACGGGTGGCAACGCGCTGAAATTTTACTCCTCCGTCCGCCTCGACATTCGCCGGATCGGCGCGATCAAGGACCGGGATGAGGTCGTGGGCAATCAGACCCGCGTGAAGATCGTCAAGAACAAAGTCGCGCCGCCGTTCAAGCAGGTGGAATTCGATATCATGTACGGCGAAGGCATCTCCAAGAACGGTGAATTGCTTGATCTGGGCGTCAAGGCCGGAGTGGTGGACAAGTCCGGCTCATGGTTCAGCTATGGTGATGAGCGGATTGGGCAGGGTCGTGAGAACGCCAAGAACTACCTACGCGAAAACCGGTCCGTAGCCCTGTCTATCGAGGACAAGATTCGCGCGGCGCACGGTCTCGAATTCGACATGCCCCCCGGCGGGGATGACGGTGACGTGGTCGACGACTGAGCCGGTCTGAAACGATCTGACGGTCGCCCCATGCCGGGCGGCCGATGATGGGTGACCTCGATATTCGCGGAGCATCGGTGGACACCGCCCGGAGGCGCGGATATTGCTGTCAGGCACCGCAATATCCGCGAGAGAGACCGCTCCAAATGGCCAGCCTGAACGATATCCGCTCCACCTTCATCGACTATTTCGCCGGGCAGGGCCATCAGGCGGTGGACAGCTCGCCGCTGGTTCCGCGCAACGACCCGACATTGCTGTTCACCAATGCCGGTATGGTCCAGTTCAAGAACGTCTTCACCGGCGTCGAGAAGCGTGATTATTCCCGCGCCGTGACCTCCCAGAAATGCGTCCGTGCCGGGGGCAAGCACAACGATCTGGACAATGTCGGCTACACCGCCCGGCACCACACGTTTTTCGAAATGCTGGGCAATTTCTCATTCGGCGATTATTTCAAGGAACAGGCCATCGCCTTCGCTTGGGAGCTGGTCACAAAAGAATTTGCGCTCGACGCCTCACGCCTGCTGGTCACGGTCCACAAGTCTGATGAGGAAGCTGCGGTCCTGTGGCGCAAGGTTGCAGGGCTGTCGGACGACCGCATCATCCGCATCGACAATGACGACAACTGGTGGCGCATGGGCGACACAGGCCCGAATGGCCCGTGCACGGAAATTTTCTACGATCACGGCGATCATATCTGGGGCGGCCCTCCGGGCAGTGCCGAGGAAGACGGCGACCGGTTCATCGAAATCTGGAACCTCGTCTTCATGCAGTTCGAGGCGATGGCCGACGGCACAACGAAGCCGTTGCCCAAGCCTTCGGTCGATACCGGGATGGGGCTGGAGCGGATTGGCGCCCTGTTGCAGGGCAAGCATGACAATTACGACACCGACCTGATGCGCGACCTGATCGAAGCCTCGGCGAATGCATCCAATGTCGATGCCGACGGGCCGCAAAACATTCACCACCGGGTGATCGCCGATCACCTGCGCTCAACCTCGTTTCTGATCGCCGACGGGGTCATGCCCTCGAACGAGGGGCGTGGCTATGTGTTGCGCCGGATCATGCGTCGCGCGATGCGTCATGCGCATTTGCTGGGCACCCAGGATCCGCTGATGCACAGGCTTGTGCCCGCGCTGGTGCGCCAGATGGGCGGCCATTTTCCCGAGCTTGGCCGCGCTCAGGCACTGATAACCGAGACGTTGCAGACCGAGGAAACCCGGTTCCGCTCAACGTTGGAGCGCGGGTTGCGGCTGCTCGACGATGAACTGGATCGGTTGCAGGACGGCGCGACTTTGCCCGGAGAGACGGCGTTCAAGCTCTACGACACCTATGGTTTCCCGCTCGATCTGACGCAGGACGCTCTGCGTGAGAAGGGTCGTGCCGTGGACATCGCCGGGTTCGACAGCGCCATGGCGGAGCAAAAGGCCAAGGCGCGCGCTGCGTGGTCCGGCTCCGGTGAGGCGGCGGACGAATCTGTCTGGTTCGATCTGGCCGACAAGCACGGATCAACCGAGTTTCTGGGCTATGACACCGAAACAGCGGAGGGCGAGGTTCTGGCCATTGTACGCGCTGGCACCCCGGTCGAAACCGCAAAACAGGGCGATGCGGTACAGATCGTCGTCAACCAGACGCCGTTCTATGCGGAAAGCGGCGGTCAGGTCGGCGATGCGGGCACCTTGCGGAGCGAGGGCGGCACGGTCGAGATCACCGACACGAAAAAGAAAAACGGCGTTTTCGTCCATATCGGCACAGTGACCGAGGGGAAGATCACGCCGGGTGACGCGGCCGAACTGGTGGTGGATCACGACCGTCGCACGAATATCCGCGCGAACCACTCCGCCACGCATCTGTTGCATGAGGCACTGCGCAACCATCTGGGCGATCACGTCTCCCAGCGCGGATCCTTGAACGCTGCGGATCGGCTTCGCTTCGATTTCAGCCATGGCAAGGCAATGGACACTGCCGAAATCGCCGAGGTGGAGCGTGAGGTGAACGACTTCGTTCGCCAGAATACGCCGGTGACGACCCGCATCATGGCCCCGGACGACGCCCGCGATCTGGGCGCACAGGCCCTGTTCGGTGAGAAATACGGCGATGAAGTGCGCGTCGTTTCCATGGGCCAAGCCGATACGGGCAAGGGCACGGACAAGACGACCTATTCCATCGAGCTGTGCGGCGGCACGCATGTGCGCCAGACCGGCGATATCGGTCTGTTCGTCTTGCTCGGCGAAAGCGCATCTTCCTCCGGCGTGCGGCGGATCGAGGCGTTGACGGGTGAGGCGGCGCGGGCCTACCTCGCCGATCAGGACCGGACCGTCGCGGAGATCGCCGGGCGGATGAAGGCACCGCGCGGTGAGGTGGTCGAACGGGTGCAGGCGCTACTGGACGAACGGCGCGACTTGCAGCGCGAGATCGCGGATTTGCGCAAACAGGTCGCCATGGGCGGCGGTGGTGCAGGTGCCTCCGACGTGCAGGAAATCGACGGGATCAAGTTTCTGGGGCAGGCGCTCACCGGCGTCTCGGCCAAGGATCTGCGCGGACTGATTGACGAGCAAAAGGCGAAGCTGGGATCGGGCGTGGTACTGCTGATCGCGGATACGGGTGGCAAGGCCGCCGTCGCCGCTGGCGTCACAGCGGACCTGACCGACCGGATCAGCGCCGTGGATATCGTCAAGGCGGCGGCGGCAGTGCTTGGCGGGAAGGGCGGGGGCGGGCGTCCCGACATGGCGCAAGCCGGTGGCACCGACCCGTCGAAGGCGGACGAGGCTATTTCCGCCGCGGCGAAGGTGCTGGGCGGATGAGCGTCTATATTCTGGCACGGATCGAGGTGACGGATCCAGAGGCTTATGCCAGCTATGCCTCCCAAACCGTTGCTTTAGCTGAAAAATTCGGCGGTGAGTTTCTGGTGAAGGCCGGTGCCATGACGCAAATCGAGGGTACAGGCCCCGAGCGGCATGTTGTCATCCGCTTCCCGGATCGTGCCGCCGCGGAACGGTTCTATGCGTCCGAGGAGTATGCCGAAATCCTGCCTATCGCCATGGCGGCCTCAAAGCGCGATCTGGTGATCGTGGAGGGTGTCTGAGAGAAGGCTGCCGTTTCTGTCAGGCGAAGATTGATCCGCACCACCGCGCGAAATCGCCTGCTACAGGGGCAGTTCAGTCGTTTCCTTTAATTCCTCCATCACGAAACTGGCTGAGCAGTCGGCCATTTCGACCCTGCGGATCAGCTTTTGATAAAGCGTATCGTAGGCGGCGACATCCGCGACACGAACGCGGACCAGGTAATCCAGATCTCCTGTCATGCGGTAAGCCCCCAAGATTTCCGGAATATCCCGCGTTGCCTTCGCAAACTGGTCGAGCCAGTCCGGCCCGTGCCGATCGGTTCGGATCATCAGGAACACGGTGAGACCGAGACCAACCTGATCGGGGTCGATCAGCACCACGCGCTTTTTGATAAATCCGGCTTGCTCCAACGCGCGAACCCGGCGCCAGCAGGCATTTCGGCTCAAACCCACCTGCGCCCCCAGATCGTCATGTGAAACGCTCGCATCACGTTGCAGAAGTCGGAGGATGCGGCGGTCTATGGGATCAAGTTGCATATTTATATCTTAAGTCGAAACATTGTCTCTTGCGAGGCGGAACTTTGCCGCTCCTTTGGGATCCCGTTCGCCCGCGTCACGATAGGATGAACGGTAGGACAGATAGACAGGAGGTCCACATGATCACTCGCGTATTCCTTGACCATCCGCGCAAGGTGGATGAATCCTATTTCGAGCATTTCGCCTTCGCAATGAGCTTTGCCGGCGCATTGTTGCTTGCAGGCTGCGCGGCGCTGGTCCATGCGCTGATCCCTGTCTTGTTCGAGAAGACAGCCGGAAACATCGTTTTGAAATTGCACGGAAAGATCGTCAATCGCGGGCGCTGAACGGCTCAGCGCCAGGTGGCATATTGCGCCCGGCGCGCGCGCAGTTGCAGGATACGAAATCGCGCGGCGCTGACCGACCCGTTCAAGGATCGGGCGATAACATCGGAGCCGGATGCAGTTCCGTCCAACCTGGATCGTTGCCTTTGGTAGTCGTTGAGGTCGCGTTGCAATTCCGCAATCTCATCGCTGATATGTCGATACGTACGGCCCCGGAAATTGGCGCGGTCGAGTTGTGAAGACATCGCGGCGGGACAGACATTTGCGACGGGTCGGCTCTGACGGCCCAGATCATATGCGCGTTGTGGTGTGCAGTATTGCACCAAGCCGCGTTCGCGGCCGGCCAGGTATTGGTCCAGGTCGGGTGCGATGCCGTATTCGGCGCAAGCCTCCCTATGCTGCGCAATGAACTCGGGCAATCGCCCCTGCGCACCGTCCTCATAGCCGACGAGGCCCCATTCGCCGGCACGGCATTCCGCCTCACTCAGCGTCGCGCAGGAGCCTAGGGTGAGGAGAAGGACGAGGGAGATCAGAATACGCATGCGGCCATCATCCCACTTTGCAGCAAAAAGAAAAGGCCCGCAGGTGCGGGCCTTTCATCGCAATCATGTGAGTGCGGCTAAGCCGTCAATGCGGCGTTCAAATTCTGATCCACCTTTTCTAGGAAGCCCATCGTGGTCAGCCATTTCTGATCCGGTCCGACCAGCAGCGCCAGATCTTTGGTCATGAAACCGCTCTCGACCGTATCGACGACGACTTTCTCCAGTGTTTCTGCGAAATTGGCCAGTTCTGCATTGTCATCCAGCTTTGCCCGATGCTTCAGACCGCCCGTCCAGGCGTAGATCGAGGCGATGGAATTGGTTGAGGTTTCCTTGCCCGCCTGATGCTGCCGATAATGCCGTGTGACCGTGCCGTGTGCGGCCTCCGCCTCGACGATCCGGCCATCCGGGGTCATAAGCTGCGAGGTCATCAACCCCAGCGAGCCGAAGCCCTGGGCGACGGTATCGGACTGCACGTCGCCATCGTAGTTCTTGCACGCCCAGACATAGCCGCCAGACCATTTCATCGCACAGGCGACCATATCGTCGATCAGGCGATGTTCGTAAGTGATGCCTGCGGCCTTGAACTTATCCGCGAACTCGGTCTCGTAGACCTCCTGAAAGAGATCCTTGAACTGACCGTCATAGGCCTTGAGGATCGTGTTCTTGGTGGACAGGTAGACCGGCCAACCACGGTTCAGGCCATAATTCATCGAGGCGCGGGCGAAATCGCGGATCGAATCGTCAAGGTTGTACATCGCCATCGTGACGCCAGAAGATGGTGCGTCGAACACCTCGCGTTCGATCTCCTCACCGTCCTCGCCCACGAATTTGATGGTCAGCTTGCCCTTGCCGGGAAAGCGGAAATCGGTGGCGCGGTATTGATCGCCATAAGCATGACGGCCCACGACGATGGGCTGGGTCCAGCCGGGGACCAACCGCGGCACGTTTTCGCAAATGATCGGCTCACGAAAGATTACGCCGCCCAGGATGTTGCGGATCGTGCCGTTGGGTGAGCGGTACATCCGCTTCAACCCGAACTCCTTCACGCGGTCTTCATCCGGTGTGATTGTGGCGCATTTCACGCCGACGCCATGTGTCTTGATCGCCTCCGCCGCGTCCACGGTGATCTGGTCGTCGGTGCGGTCACGCTCCTCGATCCCCAAATCGTAATATTTCAGGTCGATGTCCAGATAGGGCAGGATCAGCTTGTCCTTGATGAACTGCCAGATGATCCGGGTCATCTCATCACCGTCCAGTTCGACGACCGGGTTTGCGACTTTGATCTTCATGGGGGTCTCCGCATCAGGGTTACGCTTGCCGCAGACATAGCGCAGAGGGGCATGGATGGAAAGGGTCGGTATGCCAAGGTATGCAATTGGTGATTTGCGTCGGAGCACATCTCGGGCTACACCCGCGCCCGATACCTCGGAAGGAGTTTCGATGAACAGTCCTGCGATCATCCTCGTGCGCCCGCAAATGGGTGAGAATATTGGCGCGGCGGCGCGGGCGATGCTCAATTTCGGGCTGGACCACATGCGCATCGTCGATCCGCGCGACGGGTGGCCGAATGAACGTGCCGTAGCGCTGGCCTCGGGGGCGGGGCGTGTGCTCGACACTGCGATGGTGCGCGATACGCTGGGAGAGGTTTGCGCCGATCTCAATTACGTGTTCGCCACCACCGCCCGCAGCCGTGACCTGACCAAACCTGTGATGACGCCGGAACGTGCGATGCAGCACGCCCGTGCATTGTCTGCGCAGGGGCTAAAGGTGGGCGTGATGTTCGGACCGGAACGCGCCGGGTTGGAGAATGAGGACGTCATTCGCGCCGATGCATTGATTACCGTACCCGTGAACCCGGACTTCGCGTCGCTCAACTTGGCGCAATGCGTATTGCTGACGGCTTATGAGTGGCGGCGTCAGGACGCGGACATCCCGCCCGAAGTGCTGGAGTTGGCTGGCGCCAGACTGGCCGAAGGTGGGGAGGTTGAGCACCTGCTGGACCGGCTGGTCAAGGCACTGGATGCCCGCAGGTTCTTTTGGCCGGAGCACAAGGCCGCCTCGATGCAGGCGAGCCTGCGCAACATGTTCCACCGCCTGCCGTTGACCGAAACCGACACACGAACCCTGCACGGCGTGGTCCGGCATCTGGCGGAGAGGACGCCGAAGGACTAGCCTAGCGTTCACTCCTCCGGCTTCGGTGCGGCCTCACTGAACGTTTCGGGCGTGGTGCGGTTCAGCACGGTCACATCGCGGCGGGGGAACGGGATCTCCACATCGTGTTGCTTGAGCGTATCCCAAAGGGCCAGAAACACGTTGCCGCGAATGTTGGTCAGCCCGCCCGATGGATCGTCGATCCAGAACCGAAGCACGAAATCTATGGAACTGTCACCGAAACCGGTAATGTGGCACACCGGGGCAGGGTTGGACTGCACGCGCGCCACAGCGGCGGTCGAGGCGACCGCGATCTTGCGGATCAGGTGTGGATCGCTCTCGTAGGATACGCCGAAATTGATGTCGAGCCGCACGAGGGTGGAGCTGTGCGACCAGTTCACCACTTGCCCGTGATCAGATCTTCGTTTGGGATCAGATATTCCCGGCCGTCACGCGTCACGACGGAGACGTATCGCGCGCCCAGCCCGCTGATCCATCCGAACGTATCACCCAGAGAGATCACATCGCCCGGCTTGATCGACTTGTCCAGCAACAGGATCACGCCGGAAATCAGGTTCGACACGACCTTTTGCAGGCCAAACCCAATACCGATGCCGATCGCGCCGGACAGCACGGTGAAGGTCGTCAGGTCGAAGCCCACAAACTGCAATCCCACGAGCAGCGCGATGCCGTAAAGGATGACGGTAATCAGTTTTTCGCTCAATACTCGCATCGAGGGCGACAGATCCTCGTTGCGCATCAGGCGCGATCGCGCCTCGCCCGACAGCCATGAGGCCAGCATGATTGTGGCGCCGATGCTCAGAACGGCCTGAACGACCAGAAGAACAGAAATGCGCGCCTCACCCAGCCTCAAGGCCGCGCGGTCCGCTAAATCTACCGCTTCATCGAAATACCCGAACATGATCAGGGTGATCGCGATCCAGCCTGCCCAACGCGCGATCTGACGGAAGGGGCGTGACCGGATCAGCCGGGACAAGATCGAAATCGCCACCAGGAACGTCGCAAGCTGAGCAGAAAACAGGACGAGGTAACTGCGCGAAGGCCATGTGATCTCAGCCAAAATAAGTCCGATGGCCCATAGCAACGCGACCATCACGATCCACGTTATCCGATCCCGTACCAGGATCAGGAACCGCGCACGGCGTGTCGTCAATTTCAGGCCACGCATCCATGTGTTGAAATGCGGGGTCAGAAATCTGGCCGTGATCCAACCGACGATCAGGCACAGAGCGATGACCACCAGTTGCCCCACGCGCCATGGCTGCGACATCGAAACGAAGAAGTTTCGCACCACGGGGGCGAGTTCGGACATCAGTTCAGGTAGACCGAAAAAATCCATGCTGTCCTCAGATCAGCCCAAGGCCGCAACGCGATTGTCGGACCCATGCGTTTGCGGCATTTCACATCGCGTGATCACATATGCACACACCCTTCAGAAATGAGGCTAAACGACTGGTTTGCCTTGCGCAATGGGCCTTGATTCGGGCCCAAGGCCCTGCATGTCGCCGGTGCCCGCTGGCTGCGATGCGGCAATCGACCGTTTGCCTAGGGAAACGAACGGGAGGCGGTTTTTCGTGGATTGAGGGTTGTCACGCGCGCCGATCCCATCTTTGCTGGAAGCAACGATCCAAAACGGGCGCCGCGTCATGCGAAAGGTGGAGGTGAAGTGAAATGAACGAAACCATCGAGAGCGTGTTGCAGTACTGGCTGGAGGAAGTCGGTCAAGAAAAGTGGTACGAGCAGGATGCGGCGCTGGATGAGGATATCACCAGCCGGTTCGAGTCGACATGGCAGCAAGCCGCGAACGGAGAGTTGATCCACTGGATGCGCTCGTCCCGCGGCACCCTTGCCCTGTTGATCGTGACGGATCAGTTTTCGCGAAACATGTTCCGGGGGCGGGGCACTTCGTTTGCCACGGACTATCTGGCGCTGTCCGCCGCCAGACATGCGATAACACGCAATGACGACCAGGTTTTCACCGGTCCGGAGCGGCAGTTTTTCTATCTGCCCTATATGCATTCCGAAAGCCTCAGCCATCAGGAACGCGCCGTGCGCCTGTTCATGCTCAAAATGCCGGACAGCAAGGACAACCTTTTTCATGCGCGCGCGCACCGTCAGGTCATTCGTACCTTCGGACGCTTTCCCTACAGGAATGAGGCGCTCGGCCGTGTCTCCACTCCGGCGGAGCGGCGCTACCTCGAAGAGGGGGCGTATGGCTCCACCTTGCGGGCACTTCAGGATGCGGATGCGGCCTAAACAGAATTTGCCCCGACATCCATTTCGAGATAGTTAGGCTTCAAACCATTTTTCAGGCAGGAGTACCAGATGGCCACACAATACGACCTGATCGTTATCGGGGCAGGACCCGGAGGATACGTGGCCGCGATCCGCGCGGCTCAACTGGGCCTCAAGACTGTCATCGTGGAACGCGAGCATATGGGCGGTATCTGTCTGAATTGGGGCTGTATTCCAACAAAGGCGCTGCTGCGCTCGTCCGAAGTGTTCCACCTGATGCACCGCGCCAAGGAATTCGGGCTGAAGGCGGACGGCATCGGCTACGACATAGATGCGGTGGTCAAACGCTCTCGCGGTGTGGCCAAGCAGTTGTCCGGTGGCGTCGCGCATCTGATGAAGAAGAACAAGATCACCACCGTGATGGGCGAGGCAAAGCTGACCGGCAAGGGCAAGGTTTCCGTCAAGACCGACAAGGGCACGGAGGAGCTGACGGCCAAGAACGTCATCGTCGCGACCGGCGCGCGCGCACGTGAACTGCCGGGGCTGGAGGCGGACGGCGATCTGGTCTGGACATACAAGCACGCGTTGGTCCCGCCGCGGATGCCCAAGAAGCTGCTGGTCATCGGCTCCGGCGCGATCGGGATCGAGTTCGCCAGCTTTTACAATACGCTGGGCGCTGACACGACCGTGGTCGAGGTCATGGATCGGGTGCTGCCGGTGGAGGACGCGGAAATCTCTGCCTTCGCCAAGAAGCAGTTCGTCAAGCAGGGCATGAAGATCATGGAGAAATCCACGGTCAAGAAGCTCGACCGTGGCAAGGGCAAGGTCACCGCGCATATCGAGGCGAACGGCAAGGTCGAAAAGCTGGAATTCGATACCGTCATCTCCGCCGTTGGCATCGTCGGGAACGTGGAGGGGCTGGGGCTGGAGGATCTGGGTGTCAAGATCGACCGCACCCATGTCGTAACCGATGAATATTGCGGCACAGGCGTTGAGGGGCTGTACGCGATCGGCGATATCGCGGGCGCCCCCTGGCTGGCGCACAAGGCCAGCCACGAAGGCGTCATGGTGGCGGAGAAGATCGCCGGCAAGCACGTGCATCCGGTCAAGCCCGAGAGCATAGCAGGCTGCACCTATTGCCATCCGCAGGTCGCCTCCGTCGGCTATTCGGAGGCGAAGGCCAAGGAGCTCGGCTTCGACATCAAGGTCGGCCGCTTCCCCTTTATCGGCAACGGCAAGGCAATCGCTTTGGGTGAGCCGGAGGGGATGGTCAAGACCGTGTTCAACGCGAAGACCGGGGAACTGCTGGGCGCGCATATGGTGGGTGCCGAAGTGACAGAACTGATCCAAGGCTACGTTGTCGGCCGTCAGTTGGAGACGACCGAGGAAGACCTGATGCACGCCGTATTCCCACATCCGACGTTGAGCGAAATGATGCATGAAAGCGTGCTGGACGCTTACGATCGGGCAATACACTACTGATACTTATCCAATAGATCGATCTGTGATGGCGTTGGCGGCATACCGTCGGCGCCATTTTTTACAACGGCTAGAGATGGGAATGCACTGTTGCGTGATGTTTCGGCATTCGCAGGCGTGATAGATCGCCTCTCGGCAAACTCTATCTAAGCGTGCGAATTTGCACATCAAAAACCCGAAAATGTGGTATGATGTTAATGCTGATACACATCGAATCGCTTATACTTGGCTGTATATGGCGAATAGTGCATTTTTGGTTTTTAGAAACGCAATTGCCGAATGTCAGACTTATTTTCCCATACATCTTGAATGATATCGTGAAACTAAATTAAGATTATCTTCGTTATTACTTTGCGAATTCAGGCATTTCTCAAGCTGGGAGGTTCGGAATGACTTATTTTGGTAGGCTTCTGTCGACGACCGCGTGCACATTGCTGTTGTCCGCTATCGGGGCTCAGGCTCAGCAGTCGGACGCAATTTGCGATAGCATCAAGGGTCTGAACCCGGCAATCGTCGATGATATGATCGAAGCGCAATGTCTCGCCATGGCGGATGACATGCAGGGCGTGGACGCCGGCACAGTCGTAGCTGGTGCAGGCCCTTCGGGTGAAGGGCCCACTGATACTTCGTCCGGTAACGTCAGCGTCTCCAGCGATGGCCTGGTTGTTATCGATTTTGGGGCGGGCGGCGGCGGCCAGTCCGGTGAGGTGGTCACAACCGCGGTCAGCGTAGCTGATACGGTGGATGTTGCGGCTGATGTCTCGACCTCGGACGGAATCGGGGTGACGAGCGATCTGAACTCCGCAGCTCTGGCCGATGTTCAGATCGGCGGCAATGCCAATACGGACCGCAGTTCGCTTATCGATATCGACGCGCTCGGCCGCGGAACGGATAGCGGCAACGACGTCATCGATGTGAATCTGGGATCGTCGAGAGATACAGGTAACGATTCGATCAGTGTCGATGTTGCCAGCACATCTTCGTCGGACGCTGGGGACTCATCCTCATCAGGTGATGGGGGCGCATCCTCGGGAGGGTCCACATCTTCTAATAATGGCGGGTCAACGTCCTCCGGGGTTTCCGTCTCCGCTTCGCGGTCGGATGGAATTTCCGCCAGTGTAGGGGGGTTGTCGGTTTCCATCGGGAACTGATGAAAGACTAACCTGCGTGCATTTCATGTTTCGTAGGTGACGCAAGGATCAGATACGGAATGTACTGAATTCGCACCTTGCGTACCAAGGCTCATCCGGCCCTCGTTCAGACTTGGGCCGGATGAGTTCCCGTCATCGAACGGGATAGGGAAAGCTCCGTCTTGTGCAGAATGTCGGATGTCTTGCCCCTTTCGGAACCTGTTGCACGGCGTATTGCGGTGGCTGTGCTTTCCGCCCGCGCGGCAAGTCTGTTCATCTCCTGTGCGACGACGCTGAACCCACGTCCGGCATCGCCGGCACGTGCAGCCTCGATCGAAGCATTGATCGACAATACGCTGAGCGATTGCAGCGTTTCGAGCATGTCCGAAGTCGCCTCGACGATCTGGACAGTACGTTCACGCGCCCGTTGGACACGATCCTGCCAATCCTCCTTTTCCTCCATCTGAGATGTCATATCGATGATGACGCCCTCTAGGCTGTGCGGGCGACCATCCGAGTCGTAGACACCACCGCCCATTCCGCGGACCCATGCCTGCTTGCCGTTCCGACAGACGATGCGGAAGTTGCTCTGCCAGTTTTCGTGCGCCTCCATCGCCGCGCTTATTTCGGCGACCACGCGGTCCTGATCGTCGCAATGGATCAATCTGGACCAGGCACCACCCATATTGTTCAACAGATCCGCGTGGCCAAATCCCGTCGTTTCCTTGATCCGTCCCCCGATCCAGATCAGCGGCAGCCCGTTTCGGACGTGGCACCGGAACAGCATACCGGGCAGATGCGAGATCATGGCTTCGAACCGGTCGAGAGTACCATTGCTGGAATGTTCCATTTGCTCGACCATGCGTATCTCCTCTTTTTTCAGAAACTGATCGTCAGCCATGAAGAAACCGTAAACGGGTGTGGCGATATCGCTCACGCGGATGCGCATTGAGGGGAGGGCCTCTGACGGGTATATCGGACGTGAACCGAAGGAGCCGTATACGTGACCGCAGAATTTGGACATTTCGCCTTGGTGCTGGCCTTGATGGTCGCGACACTGCAAATGGTGATACCGCTGATTGGTGCGGCGCGCGGCTGGCGCGGCTGGATGGCCTTCGCGGACAGCGCCGCACAGGTACAGTTCGTCCTGATCGCAGGCGCGTTCGCCATGCTGATGTACGCGTTTATAACGTCGGATTTCTCGCTTGAGGTCGTGACGGCCAACAGCCATTCCGCCAAGCCGATGCTCTACAAGGTCTCGGGAACATGGGGAAACCACGAGGGGTCGTTGCTGCTGTGGGTGATGATCCTGGCCCTGTTCGGCGCCATGGTCGCATGGTTCGGCGGCGCGCTGCCGGATGCGTTGCGCGCGCGGACATTGGCGGTTCAGGCGGCGATCGGGGTGGCATTCCTGACCTTCCTGCTGTTCACGTCGAACCCCTTTGCGCGATTGGATGTCATTCCGGCGGACGGGCGCGACCTGAACCCGTTGTTGCAGGATCCCGGCCTCGCGTTCCATCCGCCGTTCCTCTACCTGGGCTATGTCGGGCTTTCCATGACGTTCAGCTTCGCCATCGCGGCGTTGATCGAGGGCAGGGTAGACGCGGCATGGGCGCGCTGGGTGCGGCCCTGGGCGTTGATGGCGTGGATCATGCTGACCATCGGCATCGCGCTGGGATCGTGGTGGGCCTATTACGAACTGGGCTGGGGCGGCTGGTGGTTCTGGGACCCGGTCGAGAATGCCAGCTTCATGCCGTGGCTGCTTTCCGCCGCATTGCTGCATTCCGCCATTGTGGTGGAAAAGCGTGATACCCTGAAAAGCTGGACGATCCTGCTCGCGATCCTTGCCTTCTCGTTCTCGCTGATCGGCACATTCATCGTCCGCTCCGGCGTGCTGACCAGCGTACATGCCTTTGCCACTGATCCGACGCGGGGTCTGTTCGTGCTGGGCATTCTGTTTGTCGCCATCGGAGGTTCGCTGACATTGTACGCCTTGCGGGCGGAGAGGATGCGGGCGACCACGGCCTTTGCACTGGTCAGCCGGGAATCGGGTCTGGTGCTCAACAATGTGTTGCTCGCGGTGTCCTGCGCGGTGGTCTTCATCGGTACGATGTGGCCCCTGATCGCGGAGGCGGTAACCGGCGAAAAAGTCTCCGTCGGGCCGCCATTCTTCAACATCACCTTCACGCCGTTCATGATCGCGCTGGCGATGGTCTTGCCCGTCGGGGCGATGCTGCCGTGGAAGCGGGCGAAGCTGGGCCGCACGATGAAGCCCCTGTGGGGCATGCTGGCGGCGTCGGTTGCGTTGGGAGCGCTGGTCTGGACGTTGCAAACCGGGGGTCGGATGCTGGCGCCGGTCGGGGCGGCGCTGGCGACATGGGTGATTTTGGGCGTCGTGGCTGATCTGGCGCAGAAGGCCGGGGGCTGGCGGGCGCGACCCGCGACGGCGCGGGCGCGTCTGGCGGGGCTTCCCCGTTCCGAATGGGGCAAGGCCGTTGCACATGCCGGGCTGGGCGTCCTGATCTTCGGCATCGCTGGGCTGACAGCGTGGGAGCAACAGGACATTCGCACCCTTGCCGTAGGCGACAGTTTCGATCTGGGCGGATATACCTTTACGCTCGACGGGGTCGAGGCGGGGCGCGGGCCGAACTACAGCACAAACATGGCGACCGTGACGGTGCGACGTAATGGGGGCGTTGTGGCGGTGCTCAACCCTGAAAAACGCTTTTATCCCGTGCAAAGGATGCCCACGACCGAGGCTGGCATCCAATCACGACCGCTGCGCGATCTCTATGTTTCTCTGGGCGATCAACAGCCTGACGGAACCTGGGCGATGTGGAGCTGGATCAAACCGTTCGCGAACTGGATCTGGTTCGGTGCCTTCATGATGGCTGCGGGGGGGGGGCTCAGCCTCAGCGACCGGCGTTATCGTGTCGGCGCGGCACGGGCGCGGGGCACGCAAGCGGTGCCAGCGCAATGAGGGTGCTGGTGATATTGCTGGCCCTGTTCTGGCCGCTGTCGGCCCAAGCGGTTCAGCCGGATGAGATGCTGTCGGATCCGGTGCTGGAGGCGCGCGCCCAAGCGTTGGATCACGAATTACGCTGTGTTCTGTGCCGGTCCGAGAGCATCGCGTCATCCAACGCGGATTGGGCCGCAGATGCGCGGGTGATCGTGCGCGAATTGCTGAGCGATGGGGCCAGCGACCAGCAGGTGAAGGACTTCTTTGTCGCGCGTTATGGCGATTACGTCCTGATGAAACCGCGTGTTTCGGGCGCGAATATCGCATTGTGGCTGGCAGGTCCGGTGCTGTTCCTGCTGGTTCTGCTGGCACTCGTCCTGCGTGCCAGACGGCGTGGCGTCGCCACTGCCGATCCGTTGAGCGCCGATGAACTGGCCGAGGTCGAGCGGCTGACCCGCGATTAGATCACTCGCAGCCATACTGGCCCGGATGACGCCACGGAAACCTGTTGCGCGCGCCCCTTGGCACGATACCCTTCGGCAAAACTCAGCGGGAGGACGCCATGACATTCGAAACCATCCTTTACGACGTGTCCGAGGGTCTGGCGACCATCACGCTTAACCGGCCCGACGTGATGAACGGCCTGAACACCCGTATGCGGGCGGAGATCCGCACCGCGGTCGAGCTGGCGGGCAAGGAGGCGCGGGCGCTGGTGCTGACCGGATCGGGGCGCGGGTTCTGCTCGGGTCAGGATTTGGCAGACACGGCGGGCAAGATCGTCGATATGGAACAGACCCTGCATGACGAGTATGAGCCGATGCTGCGGGCAATCTATGATTGCCCGATCCCGACATTGGCAGCTGTCAACGGCGCGGCTGCCGGGGCAGGTGCGAACCTCGCGCTGGCCGCAGATATCGTGATCGCCACCGAAAGCGCGTTCTTCCTGCAGGCCTTCGCCCGGATCGGCCTGATCCCGGATGCGGGCGGCACCTACTGGATGCCCCGGCAGATGGGCTTTGCCAAGGCGATGGGCGCGGCCCTGCTGGCGGACAAGATCACGGCAAGGCAGGCCGACGATTGGGGCCTGATCTGGGCCGCCATCCCCGACGATCGGTTTGAGGATCAAATCGCCGCCCGCGCGCGCCAACTGGCCACCGGCCCGACTCAAGCCTATGCGCGGATCAAGCAGGCCCTGCGCGCCAGCTATGACAACGATCTGGATCAGCAACTGAAGCTGGAGGCCCGCCTTCAGGGAGAGGCCGGCAACACCCGCGATTTCGTCGAGGGGGTTACGGCCTTCCTTGAAAAACGTCCCGCCAAATATCAGGGCCGATGAATACCGATACGATCCGCACAATGGTTGAGGGGGACGTGCCCGGCATCGCACGGGTGTTCCACATGGCGGTGACGCAGGGGACGGCGGCACATTACGACCCGGCGCAACGGCTGGCATGGGCCGGTTCCGAACCGGATCCCGTGAAGTGGCAAAATTTGCTGGCGCCCCTCGACGTGATTGTCGCGGTGGATGCGACCTCCGCCATGGTCGGTTTCGCCTCTCTGCGGGGGAGTGACGGCTTGCTCGACCACCTGTTCGTCCTGCCGTCCCGACAACGCACCGGACTTGCCGACCGGCTGTATCGCCGGATCGAGGATATGGCGCGCGATCAGGGATGCGAACGCCTCTGGGCGGAGGCGAGCCTGCTCGCCCGTCCGTTCCTGCAACGGCAAGGCTGGTTCGTGACGAAGGCGCAGGAGGTTCCGGTGCGTGGGCAGGTGATCCGCAATTTCGTCATGGAATATCGTCTGGATTGAGGGCACCCTCCCTCGAAGACGATAAAATACCCCCTATATTCCCCTTTGTACAAAGGGGACCGACATGAACGGCAGACGTGAACCGGGGATGGGACCGGCAGTGCCGCAAGGCACGACTTCAGGTGCGACACGACCGATCAACGTGACGGTTTCGCCCGAGCGTCGGGGCGGTAACACCATCCTTTTCTGGCTGTTGATTGCGGCGATGCTATTGACCGATCTGGCGATCCTGTGGCGCGTGTGGCCCATGCTGCTCGACCTGTGGACCCCGTCCGATCTCTCGGCGGACACGGCACCGCTTGAGGCTTGGCTTCTGACACTGATGACCGCGAACCTTGTCTTTGGCATTCCGGCCCTTTTGTCGCGACCGCGTTGAACCTGCCGTTGGGCGCTTGACGCGCCGGGGCGGCAGTGGCCTTTTGTCGGCATGAGTTTAGCATCACGGATCAAGAAATTTCCCCATGCCGTCGATCAGACCCGGGGGCAGGACGTCGCAGGTTCGTTCAGCGGGCCGCTGGCCCGGCTGATCGCTGGCGCGGCAGGCAGTTCCAATCACCTGGCCCGGCTGGCGCAGGCCGAGGCCGAATGGCTCCATAGCGTAGCCGAGCAGGAACCCGAAGAAACGCTCGACGCGCTGTGCACGCCACCCGAGGGCGATCCGGCAAAGATGTTGCGACAGGCAAAGCAGCGTGTCGCCCTGCTGACGGCGCTTGCCGATCTGGGGGGGATATGGCCGACAATGCAGGTGACGGCGGCGTTGACCCGCTTCGCTGATATGGCGTTGGACCATACGACAAAACACCTGATCGCGGCGGAGAGCGCCCGGGGCAAGCTGCCCGCCACGCCCGCCGATGCCGGATATGTCGTCTTTGCCATGGGCAAGATGGGCGCGGGGGAGCTGAACTATTCCTCCGACATCGATCTGATCTGCATGTTCGATGAGACGCAGCACGCCCCCGAAGATTATGCCGAGGTGCGCGCGACCCTGATCCGCGTCACCAAGAAACTGACTCAGATAATCGGTGCGCAGACCGGGGATGGCTATGTGTTCCGCACCGATCTGCGGTTGCGCCCGGATCCCTCCACCACGCCGGTATGCATGGCAATGGAACCGGCGGAGCGGTATTACGAGAGTCTGGGCCGCACTTGGGAACGCTCCGCCTTCATCAAGGCGCGCCCCTGCGCCGGGGACATCGCTGCCGGGGAAGCGTTTCTGGACAGGTTGCGCCCCTTTGTCTGGCGTCGCTATCTGGACTTCGCCGCGATCCGTGACGTGCGCGACATGATGCACCGTATCCGCGACCACAAGGGCCTGTCCGGCCCGATCGAGGCCGCCGATCACGACGTGAAGCTGGGGCGCGGCGGCATACGTGAGATCGAATTCTACGCCCAGACGCGGCAGTTGATCGCGGGCGGGCGCGATGCCTCGCTGCGGACGCGCGGCACGCTTGATGCGTTGAGCGCGCTGGAGCGGGCAGGGCAGATCCCCCCCGGCACTGCCGAAACCCTGACCGCGCATTACACGGCCCTGCGCGACATCGAACATCGCATCCAGATGCTCGACGATGCGCAGACCCACACGGTTCCCCGCAACACGGACGCGCTGAAACGGCTGGCGGCGCTGTGCGGCTGCGACGACACAGGGGCGTTTTTGAAGGCGCTGACCGAACGGCTGGTCGCGGTGCACGCCATCTGCATGCCGCCCGAGGCGGAGGATGAGCGCCCGCAGGCGCAGTTCGAAACGGATGGTGGCACGCGTCAGATCACCGATGCCTGGCCGAACCTGCCCGCATTGCGTTCCCCCCGGGCCGAGGCGCTGTTTCACCGGCTTGCCCCCGGTATCCTGAAACGTCTATCCGGGGCGGCTGACCCCCATGCGGCATTGGTTCATTTCGACAGCTTCCTCAGGGGCTTGCCCGCAGGGGTTCAGGTGTTCTCTCTGTTCGAGGCACGGCCCGCCCTACAGGATCTTCTGGTCGAGATCTGTGCGACCGCGCCGGCGCTGGCGCGGTATCTGGGGCGGCACGCCAGTGTCCTCGACGCGGTTCTGGACCGCGAATTCTTTGCTGAACTGCCCGAGCTCGACGCCATGGAGCGCTCGCTGATGATGGCGCTGAACGATGCGGACGACTACGAGGCGAAGCTGGACGCGACCCGCCGTTGGCAAAAGGAGGTCCATTTTCGCATCGGTGTGCATCTGCTGCGCGGCATCGCGGATGGCCACTCGGCGGAGAAAGCCTATTCCGACCTCGCCCAGTGCTGCATCGCCGCGCTCTTGCCACTTGTGATCGAGGAGCAGGCCCCCCGCCATGGTGCGCCCCCCGGTTCCGGGGCCGTCGTGCTGGGCATGGGCAAGCTCGGATCGTTCGAGATGACGGCCTCCTCCGATCTGGACCTCATCATGCTCTATGATGCGGATGCCGCTGATATGAGTGATGGCCCCGATCCCCTGGCCGCGCCGCAATATTACGCCAAACTGACCAAACGTCTGATTACCGCCCTGACCGCGCCCACGTCCGAGGGCACGTTGTACGAGGTCGATATGCGTTTGCGGCCCTCCGGCAAACAGGGACCGGTCGCGACTTCACTGGCCGCGTTCCGGCGCTATCAGTCGCGTGAGGCATGGACATGGGAGCATCTGGCCCTGACGCGCGCCCGCCCTGTGGCCGGACCGCCTGATGTGCAGGAAGAGGCCGCGCAGGCCGTCGCGCAGGTCATAGCGTTGCCGCACGACGCGCAGAAGGTGCGCGCCGACACCGCAGATATGCGCCGTCGCCTGATGGAGGCGCACCGCCCCGGAAGCATATGGAAGGTCAAGCAAGGTCCGGGTCGCTTGCTGGACATCGACCTGTTCCTGCAGGCCGGCTGCCTGCTGACCTCGGCGTGCAATGCCGATATCGCGGATCTGGTCCTGCACGACTGGCTGAACCAGGAAGAGGCCGCCTGCATTGCCCAGACCCGAAAGTTGATGAGCACGCTTCAGGCCATCGGACGGGTGGCGCTGGATGATGAATTTGACCCCAATCGCGCAGGCCCGGCCTTGATCGAGGTGCTGCTGGCACAGACAGGGTTTGACGAACTCGACGCGCTGCGCACCGAGTTGGAGAGCAGGATCGACACCGTTTCGGCGTTGATATCCGACCGCCTCGCATGAGCCTGCCAATCGTGTATCACCCTGATTACATGGCGCCCCTGCGGACGGGGCATCGGTTTCCGATGTCGAAATACGGCAATCTGCGGGCGCATCTGGTCAGGCAGGGACTGTTGCCGGAAACGGGCGGCTACCTCGCCCCCGCACCGGCCAGCCTTTCTCAGGTGGCCGCCGCGCAGGGCTGGGACTACGCCGACCGGGCCTTTCGCCTGTCCCTGACGGCCGCGGAGGTGCGTGAGATCGGCCTGCCGCAGAGCGAAGCCGTTCTGCGGCGTGCCCGGCTGGCCAGTGCGGGCACGGCACTGGCGGCGCGGCTGGCGCTGGAACACGGTGTGGCAGTCAATCTGGCGGGTGGGTCGCATCATGCCGGTCCGGGGCGCGGCGCGGGGTTCTGTGTCTTTAACGATGTGGCCATCGCGGCGCGAACCTTGCTGGACGAGGGGCAGGTGAGCCGCATTCTGGTGGTTGATTGCGATGTGCATCAGGGCGACGGCACCGCCGCAATCTTCGTGGAGGAACCCGCCGTGTTTACCCTGTCCCTGCACGCGGAGAAGAACTATCCGGTGCGAAAGCAGACCTCGGACATCGACATCCCCTTGCCCGATGGGCTTAAGGATAAACCTTATCTGGAGGTGCTGCGCGAGGCCCTGACGCCGCTATGGGATCAGGTGCGCCCGGATATCGTGTTCTACAATGCCGGCGTCGATCCGCATGAGGCGGACCGGCTGGGGCGACTGTCGCTCAGCGATGCGGGGCTGGCGGCGCGGGACGACTACGTGCTTGCCTCGGCGCGGATGCGGGGCATTCCAGTCGTCGGAGTGATTGGCGGCGGATACGGACCGGAGCCGGACCGGATCGCGGCCCGACACGCACTGATGGTGGCGGCAGCCGCGCGACATGCGGCATGACTTGTGCGACATGACTTGTGTGGCGGGCGGCAGCAAAAACAGGAGAATTCCATGAACCAACGCTTCGGATGCTGGCTGGACCTGCCCAGCCCCCATGTGGCCGAAATCGTGGCCCAGACCGGGTTCGATTGGGTGCTGATCGACCTTGAGCACGGGCCTATCGGGATAGAGACGGCCAGCCTGATGCTGATGGCGCTGAAATCCACGCCGGCGCGGGGCATCGTACGCATTCCCGAACTGACTGAAGGCTGGATGAAACGCGCCCTCGACATGGGCGCCCATGGCGTGATGGTGCCCAACATCGCGGACGCCGCACAGGCGGAGCAGGCGGCCCAGTGGTTCCACTACGGCCCCCGCGGTCGCCGGGGTGAGGCGCAGAGCATCATTCGCGCCGCCGATTGGGGGCGCAACGCCGCAGGCTATTCCGGCGGGGTCGAACTGATCATCCAGATTGAACACAAGATTGCCCTGTCGCAAGCGGCCGAGATCGCGGCCATCGATGGCGTGCATATGCTGTTCCTCGGCCCGTCCGATTTCGCCGCGGCCTCCGGTCTGGCCAAGGACGCGCCGGAGGTTCTGGACGCCGCCCGGCACGTGGCGCAGGCCGCGAATGCGCGGGGAAAACGCTCCGGCTCGGTCCTGTTCCCCGGCGGGACGGTCGAAGCCTTGCACAGCGCAGGGGTGACCGATATCTCCATCACCAGCGATGTGGCGACGCTGGTTCAGTCGCTGGACGCGACACTTGCCACGGTCAAAGGATAGCGACATGCCCCTGCACAACACCTCCCCCGACGACCCGCGCGGCCTGATCGCCGAAGCGTTCGAGATGGATATCGGAGCACAGGATTGCCGCTCGATCTTTTTCGATTGGGCATTGGCGGAGGCCGGGTCGGATCAGATTGCAAAGCTAGATCGCTTGATTGATCGGTTCAGGGGGACACATTCCGACCACCCCATGTTTGCCGTCCTGATCGAGAGCAAACGTGAGGGTGCCGCGCCCCACAGGCGTGGCGGCCATGCCGCCCGCGCTGTGGGGTAGGGTCGTCCCCAGCGCCGGAATGTCGGCGTTCATAGCCGCGTGTTCGCCCGGGCGGTCGGGATCGCCGCCCGGAGCTAACCAAGCTGAGCCTATTCCGCAGCAACCGGAGGCCGTGCCTGCGCAGGGGCGACACGCATGCCGAGCCGCGTCAGCAGGTCCTGATCCTTCCACGCCGCCGGATTGCCGGTGGTCAGAAGCTGATCGCCCACGAAAATCGAGTTCGCGCCGGCGAGGAAGCAAAGCGCCTGCAATTCGTCGCTCATCCCCGTGCGCCCGGCCGACAGGCGGACCACCGAGGCGGGCATCAGGATGCGAGCCAGCGCAACGATGCGTACCAGCGCGAAGGGATCGACGGCTTTTGCCCGTTCCTGCACTGGGACGCCCTCAATCTCGTTCCACAGGTTCACCGGCACGCTGTCGGGATGGGCGGGCAATGTGGCGAGCGTCACCATCATGGCGATGCGGTCTTCCTCGGCCTCGCCCATGCCGAGGATGCCGCCGCAGCAAACCTTGATACCGCCCTTGCGGACCTGTTCGACGGTGTCGAGGCGGTCCTCCATCGTTCGGGTGCTGGCGATCTTCGCGTAATACTCGGGTGAGGTATCAATGTTGTGGTTATAGAAATCGAGCCCAGCCGCCTTGAGCCGGGTGACCTGATCGGGATTGAGCATTCCCAGCGTCATGCAGGTTTCCAGCCCCAGATCGGAAACGCCCTGCACCATGTCGCAGAGCTTGTCCATGTCGCGGTTCTTGGGACTGCGCCAGGCGGCCCCCATGCAGAAGCGCTGTGCCCCGGCCGCCTTGGCGCGCTTCGCGGTGGCCAGAACCTCATCGGTATCCATCAGCTTCGTCGCCTTGACGCCGGTGTCGTGATGGGCGGATTGCGAGCAATAGCCGCAATCCTCGGGACAACCGCCGGTCTTGATGCTCAAAAGGCTGGCGGTCTCGATCGCGTTGGGGTCGAAATGGGCGCGGTGCAGCGTCTGGGCGCGGTGCATCAGGTCGGCGAAGGGCAGGGCGTGGATCGCCCTAGCCTCCTCCATGGTCCAGTTGGTTCTGAGTTCAGGGCGGATCATAGCGCGCGGTCCTTAAGGTGAGCGAGGCCGGTGATCAAACCTGCGGCGAGGGCCAGCTTCACCAGATCGCCAAGAATGAAGGGCGTGAAGCCTGCCGCAACCACCGATGATACTGGCACGAATGTGGCAAGCCAGGTGAGGCCGAGCGCATAAACCACCACGAGCCCTGCGAGCATAGCAAGAAAACGCCCGATCATTCCGCGCCCCTGCGCCAGCCAGCCGGTCAGACCTGCACCCAGCAGATAGCCCGCAAGGTAGCCGCCCGTCGGTCCCGCCATATAGGCCAGTCCGATGCCGCGTTCCGGAGAGCCGGAGAAGACCGGCATCCCCAGTGCCCCCGCCGTCAGATAGGTGGCCATGGCCGCCAGTCCCAGCCGCGGCCCGAGAGCAGTGGCGAGGAAGAACACCGCCAGCGTGTGCAACGTCATCGGCACCGGCCAAAAGGGGATCTGAACCTTGGCGCCGAGTGTGATCAGCGCCGCGCCGCCAAGTGCCAGTCCAATGCCGCGCCAGAGCGTTGCGGGTCGGGTCAGGGATGGGTCAAGAAATGCCATGGGTATGTCCTTCGCAGATAGGAATCGAATCTATCTATAACTTCGGAGGCGTATCGATTATAGGCAATAATATTTATAGATAATTATCCGGGAATCTCGTAAGTCTCTCTCGGATCGGCATTTTTGACCGACGCCTTGCGCTTACCAATCCAGCCGACATGACGCGCAAGCGTCGTACAGGCGAGATCGGTCTGCCCCTTTCGCAAAGCCTCCAGAATGGTACGGTGATCGTGATCGGTTCGCGCCTCCCAGTTTCGCTGCCAAGCGGCAAAGAGGAATCGGGCGCTGGCCGCTTGCAGATCGTCGATGGTCCGCAATAGCCGTGGCATCCGGCAAGGAGCGAGGATCAACCGGTGGAAGTTCCGGTTCGCCGCCTCCCATTCGCGGACTGTACTTGCACTATCACCGTGTCGCGTAACTTCCTCCGCTTCTTGAAGAACGGCGCGTGTCATGTTGGGCGCAGCATGGCGCAGCGCGAGAGATTCGAGGCTAGAGCGCATCTCCGCCACCTCTCGCAATTCGGCGACGTCGAACTCGGTTACGCGGAAGCCGCGCCGGGGTTCGCTCTCAGCCAGACCTTGCGTCTGCAACTCGCGGAATGCCTCGCGCACGGGCACGTGGCTGGCGCCGAATTCCGCGGCGATGTGATCCTGGCGCAGCCGCGCACCGGGCGGGATCTCGCCCGAGATGATGCGATCAGCGAGAGCGCGGGCGATGCGAGCGGATTGGGTCTGTTCTGGGACATGCTTCATGGATTATAGATAATCCGATTTACAAAGGCTGTCGATGCCTTTGATCGTATACGGTGTCGCGGGGTTTTCCGAATGTCTTGGCCGCAGCAAGTCGAGCGTGTATAGGTTCGCCCTGATCGATCTTGCCCTCACTGCCCGCGCCCAAAGCTCCGCGTCACAGCAATGTAGGAATTGGTGTGCACAGATCGCGCAATGAGTTGATGTTACTGGAAAAACTATGAAATATCAAGCACATAGACTGTCCGTCGCCCCCATGATGGATTGGACGGCTAATTCTTAAATTACTCTATGTAATCAAATGATAAGGTGATCCTCATCTGTACCAAGTACCAAATTCTTACTTGGTGCGGGTCTGATGTGCCTGGAGGATGATCAAGGGATCAGGGCGTGTACCAAGGTCTGGCTGGCCCTTGGTGTCAGCTAGGCGATCAATCACAAACTCCGGCCACGCGTGTCGTTGCCGCTTGAGCAGCTTTGCGCTTGGGTCTGAATGCGGGCCGCCCGTCTCTGAGATGCATTCTAGTAGAGGCCAGGCGCTGCTTGAAGACCTCGACGCGATTTCAATGCAGCGCGCTAGAGCTTTGCTTCAGGGTAGTGCCCCTTAATTTCCGCATTGAAAAAACGACCTAGAGAGTCGGCGGTTATTAGGCGCTCGTACATGAAGGCAGGCACGTTGAAATACTGATAAACCCCGCCATGCCTGAATTGGACTTCGAGCGTCTCTAATTCCGGGTCATAGCCGACCTCTGCCAAGTTGCTGGAAGTTACTGGCTGTCGTTCCATCAATTTCCTCCCTCGTTCTCGCCTTCGTTCTCGCCCACTTCTGGTGGCTTCCACTTTGGATCCTGCGCACGCCATACCGCGACAAGCTCATCATAGTTTTCAGGCCCCCGGGGGCGCTTCCAACTGTCAGCTACAAGCGGGTCTTCGCTGTTTGGGCGACGGTCTTTGGGTGGGAGAGTGACGCGGCAGCGAACTGGAAGTCGCGCAGCCTCGCCGGTTATGATCGCTTCGCCAGTCCTTAGAACCGAGAGGCTATCGGCAATGCCGCTCAGGTTGTCGGGCAACGCGGCTTGTACCTTGCTGCGGTCAGTAGAGTTGGTGAGGCGCAACGCGACAAAGGTCCCACACTGGGAGAGAATGGTGTCGTCAATTTCCGAAGGACGCTGGCTGACGATCATTGCGCCGATACCAAATTTCCGTCCCTCTTTTGCGATTCTCTGAACCATCTCGCGTGCAGGGTTGTCGGATTCTCGACCAAGATACCGGTGAGCTTCCTCCATAACAACGAGTTGAGGCCGCTTTCGGCCGCCCTCATCGCGCTCGCGACCCCAGAAGAGCGCTTCATAGATAATCGACAGAATCGCCCCGATCAAATCTAGAAGAACCGCGCTAGGAATACCCGACAGATCTAGCACCGTTATCGCCTTCTCGTGGCCGATCCAGCTTTCGAGGAGGGATGGAAGGTCATTCGTTACGTGGCCCGTCAGGTTAGGCTCCCATTCACCGGGCTTGAGCAGGAACTCGAACTGACGATCGAGCATACGTGATCGCATTCGGTCGAGCTGCTTGCGGATTCCGAGCACACCGATGTTGTTCTGGTAAGGTGCTGAGTTCGTTGTTGTGTGCGGCTGGTAGGCTGGTTGACGAAGTGTGATCGCATCGCCAGGCTGAATGATCGCCGGCTGTGTCTTGGCCTGATCGAGCCAGGTTTTGACTTCTGGTTCGATCAGCTCGAGCCAGAGGCTACGCAAGCTGTACGGAATAGGGCTGTCGACGGTCATCGAATTCAGATCGACACCAGGCAAATTGTCTGCTTGAGCAATCGCGCTTTTGGCAGCGAAGATCTTGTCGAGTATTGCGGTCGTTGCGCGATCATCCAACTTCCCGCACAGAAAATTGAGTATTTCGGCCGGCCGTAGTGCCCAAAACGGAATGACCAGCTGCTTCTCGCCCACTCCGGGTGTGATCCGAAAAATTTCAGCGTTGTCGGCGAGCGCGCTGGCATATTCGCCGTGGATATCGAGTAAGAGGACGCGCGCGCTCGGAAAGCCTGCTCCGTCAGGCGCCGAGATTGACCGCAACAAGCTAGAGACGGTCGTGGACTTGCCCGACCCGGTCGAGCCGAGCACTGCGCTATGGCGCGTGACTAGCTTGTCTAGGTCCAGGCGGACTGGGATGCTCTCGGCGTTAGCAAGTCGCCCGACTATCACTTGTCCGGAAAACTCTGCACCGTAGATCTTGGCCAGATCCTCTTCTGTGACCAGATGCACTTCATCGTTCACGTTCGGATACTGGCTGATGCCTCGCTCAAACGAGGCCTCGACAATCTCGCCGATAAGCTGAACGGTCAGCCATCGTTCGCCGCGGTCTAGCGCATCGACTAGCGTCACCGGTGTAGCACTTGCTCCGACCTCTGATATGATAGCATAAAGATCATGATAACCCTGTGGTATCCGCACAAAGCTGCCGACCTGACCTACCCGGTAGCTTCGTCCTCCGATGATCGCGATACCCGAAGCGACGCCCTCGAACTGACGCACACTTACGGTCGAACCTGCGACAGAGCCGACATGGCCGAGAAGAGTAGGGGCGTTCATTTGGCCTCCGCCGCGGTGGCGGCTGTCGGTAGTGGCGCCTCTGCTGCCAATGCTGCTAGATCCGGTTGTGTCGGAAATGCTTGAACCGATCGTGATGCCGCGAAGAAGCGAGCAAAGGGCTCTATTGCACCGAGCGTGAAGTTTCCTTTGTCGTCCATGTAGGTCGACCTTATCGGCCCCCAATCCTTGCTCGGAAGTTCGGCCGGAGCTTTCCATGCGCCGCGCGTGCCGTTCACCTTGGCCTGGTCACGTGCATAGACGCTAAAGTTAGGCAGACGGCGCGCGAGGTCGCACGCCGGACCCTCTTCATCTAGAATCTTGTACTGGAATGCGAATACGCTGGCGGATGGATTGGCTGCGAGCGCTTCATCGATCCGGGCCGCGATGTGTGCATCGGCAAAAGAAAATCCGATAGAGATGAGTAGCGTGTCGGGGGTGAGCAGGAACGTACGAAGGCGATCGAGCAACGCTGCGTAGGGCGCTTTCTGTGTTTGATCGTATTTCAGGTGTTCGGGGAAGACGAGGTGACTTGCTGAGCTTTGGCCCGTGCGGATCACTTCGCCCTTCGCGCTTGCACGCCAGCCGAGCGATCCATGGAGCTTCCATAGCCGCGTCCAGCGAGCGGGAAGATCGCTGCGCGACACTGAGACGGGGTCGAAGAATGGTTCGCGACCGCCCGTGAAGCCATCGAAGTACGGCGCTCGTACGGATTCGAAGGCTTCTTCGAACAGCAAGTCGTAGTTCGTGGTGAAAATCTCAACAGGATAGTCACGCGTTGTGCCCGTGATCCAATTCACGAGATCTGCATAAGCTGATCCGGTCTCGGGCAATCGGACGTCCACGATCTTGCCTATCTCGGAGCAGATCGCTTCTCCGAAAGTCGCAAAGCCTGGGCCGTCGAGATCGTGGACTTTCGACGAACCAATCACCTGGCTCAGAGAGCGAATCCTCGAAAGGATCGTCTCGATGTCGTGCTGCGCGAGCTCGGCTTTCAGGCCATCAATTTGTTTTTGATAGGTTGGGGCAAGTGTTGTGAGGACTTGGTCCGTGAGCCCCGCAACTGCTGGGATGAGCGGATAGGTGCCATCGGGCTTGGCCATTCCGGCAGAAGCTCCAGCGCCAACTAACAGCCCGATCCGCTTGCGGCCCTGCGCGACGATCGTCCTAAGCGCCGCCATATACTGATCGGGATTATGAACACTGACAGTCAACTTACGCTCCCTCAACGCTTGCTTCTGCATCCCTGCATCTAGCTTTGGTTCAATATTCCACGCCCGATCTCACCCGTCTATTGTAATCTCTTGAGAAGGCTATGGTTTCCTAGAAGGATTGGATGTGATCGCGGTTGCGAGCGGCGGCATTTATTTTGCATACAAAGGAGGCAAGTCTTGCACATGCTCCGGATCTGGCTGCGCCATGATTTTTTGCTCTGTCGGGTCTCCATTCGAAAGGACGTCTTGTTGTGTGGATTTGACTAATCTAACTCGGAAAACGGATGCTGTATGATTAACTGCTTTTCAAAGCCGGCGCGGCGCTGAGTTTCCAGTGTATTTTCGTAGGGCTAACTCACGAATCCAATTCTTCGATCATATCCAGTTCGAGACGGGCATTATTTTCATTGAGACGCCATCGTCTTACGACGTAGAATGCGAGCGCTCTTCGAGTTTTGACCGTAATATGTGTTTCCTCTTGAAATCCGTATTCCCGACGGACAACGCGCGCCTGTGCATCCGAAAGGCTCGAATGCGGACGTATCCACAAACGCACGTTGCTGTGCCAATCAGTGTCAAAGGGTAGGTGAGAGGGCCTCTCCCGCGTCTCTGCTTCGGATTGTTTAGTTATTCTTATAGGGAGATAATCCCGGTGCGTGTTGTGTTTGTAACTCCACGCACGGAGATGGATCGCCTCTCCATCGAAATGAAACCGCACCGGACTAATCCACTGCGGGTCCGAGAGGCCGGTTGTCATCGAGGTGTAGGTGATCTGGATGTCTCGCTCAGCCATCATTGCGCGGTAGAGCTGCGAGACGACAGTGTGATCCATCACGCGATTGGGAAGCGGGATGCATGCGCTAAGGGATGTTGTCTTACTATCGAGCAATTCGAAAACCTGTTCCGGGCCGGCGTTAGTCAAAGGACTGTGGTTGCTCGTCGAGAAGTAAGCTTTCTCCGCGGTATCGTAGACCGGCGGCGTACCCGTCAGGGAAAGATAGGTTCGAAAGTCTACGGCAGCCTGTGCCATTGAGATATCAAAACGTTCCATCACGTCACGGCGGTTTGCTTGACCTCTCCAGGTCAGACATTGGTCAAGGAACAAAATTCGCTCGCGTTGCGCGTGTTTGAGGTCTTCTAGGCTCATGTGGCGGGTAATACTTGACTCTTGAAGCGAAGTCCATACACTTACTGTACGTATAGAAAGTGGATTGATCTCATGCGGGTACTTCATACGGCAGATCTGCACCTGGGGCGGCAGTTCATGGGGTTGAGCCTTGAGGAGGATCATGAGGTCATCCTTCGCCAGATCCTTGAAACGCTAGTGGTCGAACGGGCCGATGTTCTTGTCATCGCAGGGGACGTTTTTGACCGTGCTTCGCCGCCAAATTCGTCGATTCGGCAGTTCAATCGCTTCCTCAAGCACGTAGCAGAGGAGACCGAAGCCGCTGTGGTGATGATCTCTGGAAACCACGACTCTGGCGACCGGATCGAGGCAATGTCTGTCTTTTCCACTGCGTCGCGGGTGCTGGTGCGTGGGATTGCCGACGCGGTCGAAACTCCGCTTGTGCTGCGAGACGAACATGGCGAGATCGCCTTTTCCGCACTGCCCTTTTCCTATGAATACGCCGCACGCGAGGTGTTCGGGGATGAAAGCATTAATGCGCCGTCGGAAGTCGTCGCCGCCCAGATCGCTGCGGCGAGGGGGCAGGTGCCTGATGGGGCGCGTTGGGTCGTCGTGGCCCATGCTTTCGTCGCGGGGGGGGCGGTCGGCGAGACCGAGCGCGCCCTGACGCGAGTCGGGGGCATCGAAACTGTTCCCTCCGATGTCTTCGATGGGGCGGACTATGTTGCACTAGGGCATTTGCACAAGCCGCAGGAAGTGGGTGCGAGCCATATTCGTTACTCCGGCGCCCCGCTCGCTTTCGGTTTCGACGAGGCGGGAAGCGAAAAATCCATGACTGTCGTCGATCTGAAAGCTGAAGGGGCCGAGATCCGCACCGTACCGTTCCGACCGATCCGACAGGTGCGCTCGCTTACCGGGGCATTCTCTGATCTTCTGGAAGGAACGCCGTCTGACGATTTTATCCAGGCTATACTGACGGATGAGATTCCTCTGATCGATCCGATGAAGCGTTTGCGCGCGACCTATCCCAATGCTTGCCATCTGGCCTACGCCCGGCAGGAGCGCGCGAGAGAGACCAAAGTGCTCGGCAACGGGCGGGCCGCGGTCACGCCGATCGAGATGATTGGCGATTTCATGACGGTTGTGCGCGGCCGGGAACCAAACGCCACTGAAGTCGCGATCGTCGCGGAAAAGCTCCACGCAGCCGCCTCAGGGGAGGAGCAGACGTGAGACCCATTCGCCTATCGCTTCAAGCCTTCGGGCCGTTTGCGACAACCGAGGTGGTCGATTTCCGGTCCGCGCTGGAGACGGGTCTGTTCGGAATTTATGGTCAGACTGGCGCGGGAAAATCGACGCTGTTTTCGGCGATGTCCTTCGCGTTGTTCGGGTCACCAACCAAGACCGATCAGGAACCACGTTCACTACGCTCGGATCACGCAGCGTTGGATCTACCTACCGAAGTCGAATTTGTCTTCGACTTGGGCGCCAAGACCTACCTGATCCGTCGTCGTCCGGCGCAGGAACGTCCAAAGGCACGTGGTGAAGGGACCACTGAGGACGCGGCAGAAGCCTCGTTGTTCGATGTCACAGGGATTCCGGTAGACACTCTTGGTCCGACTAACTCTGGCCGTGTCATTGCCGAAAAGAAGGTCTCGCTAGTGGGGCAGCAGGTCGAGGCGCTGCTTGGCTACGGGGCAGATCAGTTTCGACAGATCGTGCTCTTACCGCAGGGCAAGTTTGAGACGTTCCTGGCCGCAAAAACGGATGCGCGGGTCGAGATATTACGGGATCTCTTCGACGTGAAGATCTATCGCGATCTCGCCGCACGGCTGAAGGAAGAAGCCTCCGAGGCAGAACGAGCGTTGCGCGACCAGCGCGCCCTCTACGTGGCTCGACTCGAGGAACGTGGCTTCGAGAGCGCCGAAGCGCTGGAACTCGGAATTGCCACAGCCGAAGCCAAAGTCGAAGAAAAGCAGGGTATTCAGCGCGGCGCGGAGATGGCTAACGAAGCCGCGCGCAAAGCTCTGACCGAAGGCGAGCAAATCGAAAAAGCATTTTCTGCTGTCGATACGGCACAGCACGCTGTCGATGATCTAGAAAAGAAAACGGGCGAGGTCGAAGAACTGGCCAAGCGGATTGAGGCTGTCCGGAATGCCTTGCAGGCCCGTGATCTTGAGACGGCTTGGCGGGATGCGGAGCAGGAAAGCCGGAATGCGGTGGAGGCTGTCACGAAGGCCGAGGCGGAACTCAACATCGCCACTGGCGCGAAGGAGTTGGCGGAAAAAAAACTTGTTGAGGCACAGTCGGGCGAGGACCGGCGGCAACAAGTTCAAGCTGACCTGACAAGGTTGGAGGCGATCGAGAAGCAGGTCGGGCAGGCAGCGGATCTAAGAAGCGCGTTTGACGACGCTGCGAAAGACGAAGCTTCAGCGAAGAAGGCTCTAACCGAGGTCATAGATGCCCGAGAGAAGCTGAAGTCTCAGCGCGATGTGACCGATCTGGCGCTTGATCAAGCGCGAAAGACCGAAACGGTGCGAGGCCAGCTGAACCGTGAGCTGGCCGAGGTCAACCGAGAAAGAGCCAAGGCAGCGGCGCAAGCTAAGGCGCAAGAAGCTGTCGCGGATGCTCAACGAAATGTCGAAGTGGCATCGAACGAACTGGCGACAAGAACCGATGCGGCGCGAGCCGCTGACGCGGCCTTACTTGATGCCGAGGCACGGCTTTCGCGCACGCAAGCGATCATTCTGGCGGAAAAGTTGACCGAAGGGGCGCCATGCCCTGTATGTGGTTCCCATGATCATCCTGCGCCTGCCCATGGTACGCCCGAACAATCTGGTTTGACCGAAGCGTTTCGGAGCGCGCAGGTTCTGGCGAGAACCGCCTCCGAAGCCAGAGTTCGGGCCGAAAGTGAACTCGGCAATTTCCGAAGGCGGCTCGACGAAAAGAAGCAGGCGCTGGAGGAACAGGAACGTCCTGAGCGCACGTTGGCGGAACTCGAGGCTGAAATTGCACGGCTTGAAGGCGACGTCGCCGGGCTTGGAGAGGCGGTCGATCTGGACGCGATGGCGGAGCGGTTGGCCGAATTCAAGCGGAAGGTGATTGAGGCAGAAACCGCCGAGGCTACGGCGCGCACCGCTGCGGGGAAGGCCGAGACCGCTCTTGCCGGCGCGCGCGCCAAGCTGGACACAGTGATCGAGGCCCTGCCGGAAGGTCTGCGCATGCCCGAGGCGGTGGTCGCGCGAAGGGAGGCTTTGCAGAGAGAGCAAAGGCAACTCTCCGAGGCGCTGGAAGTGGCGACGCAACAGGACCGAGCCGCCAGTGAAGCGCTCACCCGTGCGCAAGAGCAGCTTGAAGCAGCAAAGCGGGCGCGCGACGGGCAGCAGCGGCGCGTGAAAAAGGCGCAAGGCGATTTTGGCGCTCGGCTAGCCGAGGTCGGGCTGGACAAAGCGGGATATGATGCTTGCAAGGCGCATTTTCCGACCCTCGATGCCGACAAGAAGACGGTATCCGATCATCGTGAAGGCCTGATCGCGGCGCGCACGACACTGCAGAACGCCACAGCCGCTTGCGCAGATCGTGAACGCCCGGACCTTGCCCTGCTTCAGCTGGCGTTGGCAGACGCCACCCAGACCTTGAACGCGGCCAACGCTGCACTCGCCACAGCGAGAACGAATCTATCGTCACTGACCAAATTCAAGGAATCGCTTGCCGCGGCTCTGACCGAAACCGAGCGGCTAGAAACCGAGACCGGTCCGCTTCGGGGGCTGGCTGATCTGGCTAACGGCAAGAACGATTTCAAGATGACACTCGAGACCTTCGCGATCGGAGCAATGTTCGACCAGGTTCTCGAGGCGGCGAATATGAGGGTTGACCCTATGACACGTGGTCGCTACCGGCTGACGCGCGGGCTCGAGGCATCTGGCGGTCGCGGCAAGCGTGGGCTCGAAATCGAGGTCTTCGACATCAACACCGGCAAGGCGCGCCCGACAGCAACACTGTCAGGCGGCGAGACCTTTATCGCGGCATTGGCCCTCGCGCTCGGGTTAGCTGATGTGGTCGAGAGCCTTTCGGGCAAGATCCGGATGGACACAATCTTCATCGACGAGGGCTTCGGGAGCCTCGACACCGAAAATGGGGCGGGCACTCTGGATCAAGTGATCCAAGTTCTTGCCGCGCTGACAGAGGGCAGTCGTGCCGTGGGCCTGATTTCCCATGTGGGGCTGGTGCAAGAGGCTATTCCACAAGGCTTCTATGTGCGTTCGACCCCAAGCGGCAGCCGGGTCGAGGAAAGGAAGGGGCTGGGATGAAGGACCGTTGGTATTACCGGAAGGCACACACCCGCCGTCTGTCGACTGGGCGCACGGTATCCGTTCGCGGCGGTTGGGCAGTTCGAGGCGATCGTGAAAGCAAGAAGGGCGCATCCTTCAGGCGGACTTGTCCAATATGCGGGGCGCTGATCGTAAGCGTGGGCATGCCCAGAGGAGGGTGGGTCCATTTTGAGGGCGGCAAAGGCCTGACACGTATTAAACATCCGTGCCTGCATCTTGGTGAAGGCCTGAGCAGGCGGCGCGACGAAGACACGCCAGACCTTTTTGAGTCGAGGCTGCCATTTTGAAATGTCACTGAAGAAGCTTGCGAAAAGTCGGCTCCAATCCCACATCTAGTATCCATAAGTAAACCAAACACCACATGGAGAATAATATGGCGGTAAATCGTAAAGGAACTTCGACCAAGGTTGCCTCGCTTGCAGCAGACACCCTTTTCAAACCTGGCTCTTCACAGATTGCCCGCAAGCTTGCTGGTTCGGCGTTGTCCCAGTCAAAGACCAATCGGCAAACCGGAGCGAAAATGGAGGACCTCGCGTCAAAGGTACTTCGCAGCGACCGTTATTCTGAAAAGACAAAGACACTTGCCGCTTCGGTGTTGTCCCAGTCGAACAAGAAGCGCTGACTGTAGACATTAGAACAATGGTTTCGGGCTCAAGCGCTACAGGCAGTGTCTCACGCAGGTAGCGCTTTGGGTATATCATGAACAAACATTAAACATTTTGAGTTGAGCGGATGCGGGTATTTATTTCTTATTCTCATAACGACAAGGCCGCGCTTGATCGGCTGCACGTCCACCTCAAGAACCTTACAAGGGAAGGGCGTATTGAGACCTGGTATGATCGCAACATCTTGGCTGGTGGCGAACTGGACGCTGAGATTGAACGGGAACTAGAGGCTTCCGACCTGTTCCTGCTTCTAGTGAGCCCCGACTTCATCGCATCAGACTACTGTGTCGAGCGCGAAATGAGACGCGCGCTTGAACGCCACGCCGCAGGGACCGCCCGTGTAGTGCCGATCATCGTGGAGGAATGCGATTGGAAAGCGATGAGGGAGTTGCGCCAACTGAAGGCCGTGCCAACGGACGGCAAGGCGATCAGCGCATGGGCCAATCCAAACACCGCTTACCTAAATGTCGTGCAGGAGCTTCGACGCATCATCGAAGCTGAAGCCGTACCAGCAGCTGCGGCGAAAGTAGCCTATGAGCCGTCGGCCACACGCCCCTCGATGGCACGCTACCGCGCAAAGCGGCAGTTCGACCACATCGACAAGGGTGATTTCCGCGATGCTGCCTTCGCCACCTTCAAGGATTACTTCCGACGAGCGATCATCGAAATCGACTCAATCGATGGATTTCGCGGACGTTTCGTTGACAGAAGTGCGACCTCTTTTGGGGCAACAGTTGTCAACAGCGGACATCGAAGTGGTACGGCCCATATCTCAGTGCACTGCCGTAGCTCGCAGGTCGCTCTGGGCGATATTTACTACTCGTTCAGCGAAAACGCCGGTGACAACACAGCGAATGGCGGCTTCAACATTTCGGCCGATGATTACGAACAATTCCTGATTCAAACCATGAACGTCTTCGGCAAAGCTGACGAACGGCTGACTCCAGAGCGAGCGGCTGAGGTGCTCTGGAATGAGTTTATTGGTAACGCAGGTATCAGCTATGACTGAGCGTGTTCATTTCCGCTGCAACAATTGTGGGCACCGTTTCGAAGTCGAAGTGCTTGACGAGTACGAACGTCGCGAGGCTCGACGTGAAAAGCGGCCGACTAGCGCGGTGCATTGTCCCGAATGTCACCGTACCGATATTCGGCGGGGCTGGGATTGATCGATCTTAGGGGGGCTGTACATGCGAAGCACGTTGAACGCCAGATCAGCGATAATCGCCGAGGAGCCGAAAGGTGCCTTGTTTCTCCTCAGGAGATACGGTCACCAGGCGATCTTTGGCATTAAGCTTTCTGAACCATTGGAGCAGCCTAACAGCAAGCCGACAGTTCTGCTTTTGAATCCAGACTTCGGGCGCGCGGGCGAAGCCGACTGGCATCGGGTATTCCAGTGGGAAGCGGATGAGTGGTGTGTTTCATTCGGGACGGACTGGATAATCCAGCCCGATTTCGCGACATCTGCGCTGTCTGAGATAAACGACCCGCAGCCAGGGGCATGTCTGACGATCGGCCCCCCGGGCATTCATTTCCGTGCGGCACCTGGCGAAGGATTCCGAGCCAGCTATCGCCATTTCATCCACGTGGATACGTTGGATCTGGTCAAAGATCTCGGCAATTCATCCTTCCATCTTACAGGATACAGAATTTTCCTGAATCGAGAGGATTGGGATAATGGGCGTGCCCCAATCTATCAGCATGGCGTTTAGGTGTGGCTGCCGTTTGCTTTGGTTAGTCAGAGGGCCCTGACAACGACCTTTTGATAAGGCTAGGTATTTCAGCTGGCTCTTATTTTCCGCGTTAAATGCCTTAATGAGGCGCTCGGCACTTTGCGCGCTCGGCAATGGATGCGCAACGTTCGATGAGGTCGTCGAAACGCTCGGCGTCTTCAAGCAGGAGACCGTCGTGGACCATATGCGCGTAATCGGCCGCGAGCGCGGTGCGAGCCTCTCCGTTTGGAGCCAGTTGCAGATTGCCGTGAACCGCGGCTTCATAGTCCACGGGTGTTCCGCCGGCCGTCTTCTCCGGGAAGAACATACGCTTGTGCCGCGCGACTGCTGAGGCGAGGTCTCGGTCGGAAATAGCCACATCCGCGATGCCTGCATCGTCGAGGCGTACCAGGTCATGCCAATGGCGCGCGAAGCGCTCCCCGCGGAGCCGTCCCTGGACGCAGAAGACATGGATCGCCGTGGCTTTCTCCCAAAATGTCCGCTCGGCATGCATTACGCGCGGTGTCGCGGTCGGAAAGGTCACGCCCTCAATCAGCTCGTTTGCGTCGCAGGAGACGTCACGCAGGCTCGCCGGTTCGCCCGTCGACCTCGCACCGAATTCCAGCATGACGCTGGGGGCGACGTAACCGGAGCCAGAAGAGGCGGCCTCGTAATCGATGAATAACTTGTCGCCATCTGCCCGTGTCGAGGCCGATAGCCCTTGCGCTGCAATGGCGTCCTGGATCAAGGGCTGCGTCGTCTCGACGACCCATTTCGGCAATCGATCCCTGACAGCTTTCGACCAGCGCTTTTCCTCACTGCGTGTGATTGGCAGGGCTTCGGCGCGTTCGCCTACCAGATCAGGCGCGATTGCCCGAATGTCATAGGTCAGATCAACATCTTCAGAGAAGCGCTGGATCACCCCATAGGCTTTGGAAAGGGATGTTCCGCCTTTGAAGACGAGGTGCTCACCGAGCTTGGAACTGAAGAGGGTCTGAAGGGCCCAGACAACCCAGACGTCCTTTTCGAGCAAGTGCGCGGGCCGCCCGGAGCGATCTGCAGCTACGGCTAGGGCTTCCTTGCGGTCTGCAGGCGGCAAAGACAGGAAGGGTTCAGACATGCGCCGCCTTTCCGACACTGCGTGCAAGCCAAGTCGGGAACTGCGGTGCTGCGGTTACCAATTCGTCAAACGCCGCTGCCGGCAGTTTCTGCTTCAGCGATCTAAGAGCTGTCTCTGCCTGTTCCGGCCCAAGCCAGGCCAGGGCGCGAACAGCACTGCCTGCCGGCCTTTTCCCAAGGGCGAGTTGCCATCTGGGGGCGTGGCGCAGTTCCACGAGTTGTTTGCCCAAGGAGAGCGTGCGGCTGCGACCCGAGGTCAGGTACACGGATCGAACAGGCACTTGCGTGGTCAGCCCGAGCGCATTCGCTTCGGCGGCGCCGGTTGGAACGATGACTTCGCCACGTTGCGCCGCGAGGGCCTCGACAGCCTGTTCCACGGACGGCGCGCGCGTTCCAAACCGGCTTTTGATTGGTCGCAGGTAAACCCCGCGCCCGGCACGGATCAGCTGGCCGCGCTCGGCAAGGCGCGACAAGGCCTGATCCACACCGGCGCGGCTGCCGAGGTGCAGCAGGCCCTTTGCGGCAAGTGGCGCTCCTTCCGGAAGTCCCTCTGCATGGGTCAATATCTGTTCGGCAAGGTGCTGCATGATCGTTCTCCTGTCAGAAATATACGCAGTTATCTGACAGAATTCAATCCGTGCTGTTGAGCGAGGTGAAGAGGGTGGTGGCTTCGTGCCATGGGCAGCAGGCTGGCCTTCGGCGATTTTCAGATGGGAACACGCTTACCGAAGGCCCTGCAGTTGCAGGCATTCCTTGACGGCTGCAGCCCGCCTCTTGTCCAGGTACTCGGCCAGATCGTCGATATGGACGCCTTTGGCGCATTTCTGCGACGCTTCCATGCGGACGAGAGGAAGGGCGATGGAACCGGCCGAGACTTTGCGGATGAACTTGTCGGTACTCAGACCGAAAAAATCCCTGGCGACATCCTCCGCAGGAATGATCGGTCGCCCGGAATACATTGCTATCAAGAGAAACGCCGTGTTCATGATCCCGGAGTGAAACACGATCGCATAGATGGTAGAAGGGCGCGCAGCCGGTTGTCGGGGAGTCGGATAGCATAGAGCGCAGATCGGATGGGTACGTTGGGTCGGGGGATCATCTGAAGCGCGTGAAGGGGCAGGAGCTCATGCCCAGGTGGTCGTGCGCAAGGCGTACCTCGGGTCACAAACATCCTCAGGTGATCGAAAGCGAGCATCTTCGGTGCATTCGGCATGATGCCTTTCACGCCTTTGGACTCTTCGACATCAGTTGCTCCAGAGTTGGCGGTGGGTCCGTGTCGTTCTGGATCAGTGTCTGGGACCAAAGGATCGAGGTCTCGTAGAAACTCCGACACACGGTCTCACCGTCCTGGTCGAACCAGTGTGTTGCCTCCGGCAGAAGTTCAAATGGCAAGGGGTGGTGCGCGAACGGATTGTGAAAGACCTCGATTTCAGCCGACCACGGCTCACTCCCTATCGGCCAAAGGTTGCGATATTCATCGCTGGTCACATCCAGGCAGAAAGGGATGCCCCTGAGAGCGCCCGGCGTCCTGTCAAAAAAGTTGCCAATTCGCGTGTATCGCAGTCCACGCGGTGCGCCCTGACCCGATACCGCAACGCGGTTGAGCTTGGCCATCGAACACGCGTTCGAAAAGATAACTGCGGAGAGCTCGGCATGGCCCGCATCGGCAAACAGGCCGGCGGCAAATCTCGCCTTGCCCTTGAGGTGGGATGCCTTCGTCGGACGCGCAAACATGCGCCCGTCGATTTCAACCTCTTCCGCGCCCTCGCCATAGAGATATCCAATCAGTCCTTCCCGGCTCCAGATCATCGATGCCGGTGCCTGAAAGTCCGCAATCGCCAGGGCGAAGGGCTGACCCTTTACATGCGGCAACTGATCGTAGTTGCGAGCAAGCTTGTTGCCGATCGTTTTGGCAAAGCGCAAAGCTCCGGCGCCGAAAAACGCCTCCTCCCGGTCGGCTGGCAAGGCGCTCGGCGGCGCGTTCACATGGTTGTAAGGATCTGCCGGATTGGCCGTCACGGCTTCCACCCATGCCGAACCGCCAAGCCTGTTCTCGATGCGGAAATCCGGGGACTCAAATGGTTGGGTCACGAGCAATCCCTGCTCACGAAACATCGCCAGCAGCTGCGCCTCCCACAACCGCGTGTGAAAGTTGTTCGTCTGGCAATCTCCTGCCCAGTTTCGATCTGGCCTTGGAAGCGCGAGATAGAGCTGGTTGAGCGTCCATGCCGCGGGGCGATGGGACGGCAGCGTCAACGTCGCGAACACGTCGCTCGCCGTCCTTCCTTCCAGATCATAGAGCGCGGGCCGCTGCATGACGCCCGAGGAAACAGGTTCCGGAGGCTCTCCGTCTCTCAGGAGAGGCGGCAACTGGGCGAGGGCTTCCTTTTCAGCGGCATAGCCTTCACGCTCAGCCGTCACCGTCCAGACTTGGTCGGTTCGCCGCCGCATGACCAGCACCCCATAGGAGCGATCGTTCAGATCATGCCTGAGAATGCCACATGAGAGACCGTCTTCGCTGAGCCATGCGCCAACAGGGGGCCGGTTTCCGAACCCATGCCCCTTGGGGAGGGACAGCGCATAGATGCTGAATTCCCATTGCGGTAGCGCTCTCAAAACTTCGTTCCGTCAACTCAATTGGGGGACGCTGATTGGGCGTTTCAAGCCTGCTCTCACGACGTCCCGAGATATCCAGTTTTAGTCTTTAAAATCCCTGGTGAATAGCCGGGAGGGGAAAGCCTTCCCCCTGGTCGGCACGGGTGTTGCCGACGCACCCCCATCAGCGGGGAGACCCCGCAACGCCCCCTGAGAGTGAAAGTGCGGGCGGGTTTTCCGTGACGGGTTGAGGGCTGGAGGAGAGGCCTCCGGCGCCCGTCGCGGAGATCATCCCGATGACCAGAGAGCATCGCGCGGCCCGCAAGAGCGGTCCGCGCACGAACCTATATGATGACATCACCGACAAGATCATTGCCGAACTCGAGGAGGGCCGGCTGCCCTGGGTCCAGCCCTGGGGGACGGCGGCGGCGCAGGCGCCGCTCGCCATGCCGCGCAACGCCAGCACGGGTCGGCAATATTCCGGGATCAATGTCCTGATCCTCTGGGGCGCCGTCATTCAGCAGGGCTATCCAACCCAGCATTGGCTGACCTTCCGCCAGGCGCTGTCGCTCGGCGGTAATGTCTGCAAGGGCGAGCGGGGCACAACCGTCGTCTATGCTGACCGATTCACGCCTGAAGACGAGAAGCGCCGCGCCCGGGAGACCGGAGAGGACGCAAACAGCATCCCGTTCCTGAAGCGCTTCACCGTGTTTAACGCGGCGCAATGCGAGGGTCTGCCCGACGATATCGCCATCGAAGCGCCGCCACCGCCGCCTGGGCTGATCGAGCCGCGGGTCGAGGCATTGATCGCGGCGACCGGTATCGACTTCCGGATCGGCGGCAACCGCGCCTTCTATGTTCCCGCGCTCGATTATGTGCAGGTGCCACCTCCGCAGGCCTATTTCGAGCCGATCAACTGGCACAGGACCGCCCTTCACGAGATGGGGCACGCGACAGGACATTCCTCACGGTTGGGGCGGGACTTCTCGGGGAGTTTCGGCACGAAGACATACGCTTTCGAGGAACTGATCGCCGAGATTTCGAGCGCGTTTTGTTGCGCCTCGCTCGGGATCGTGCCGACCGTGCGCCACGCAGATTACATCGGTTCGTGGCTGGAGGTGATGCGCGAGGATTCGCGGGCCATCGTGCGTGCAGCCTCGCAGGCCAGCAAGGCCGCCGACTGGCTGCTGGCCCATCTGCCTGACGACAGCACCGATGTTGATCGGCAAACCTCGACGCAAGGGAGGGCCGTGGCATGATCCTCCTGACTGCGTCACAACGCGCGCAGCTTTTGGCCAATGGTCGCCAGACTGATACCGACCACATCCCGGTTGTGAAGTTCTTCAATCCCTTTGGCGCCGGTGTCTGGCTTGCGACCGAGCTCGACGAGGACGGCGACATCATGTTTGGCCTGGCCGACATTGGCTACCCCGAGCTTGGCTCCTGGAGCCTCAACGAACTGCGCTCCATTCGGCTGCCCTTCGACATGGGGATCGAGCGGGATCTGCTGTTCACGGGGGACTTCCCGATCTCCGTCTGGGCCGAGGCCGCCCGCGAAACCGGCAGCATTCGCGATGCCGAGCGCCTGCTTTATCGCTCGGGCCGCCTGTCAGGCGGGACACTCCCCGATGCGGGGCCCCGGCGTTCCTGAGATCCACGCTCTTCAGCTTCTGCGCCGCTCTCTTCGCAGGAAGAGGGCGGCGCTTCTTTCCGTGACGCGGTGAAAGTTCGGCGCCCGGCCGGCTGCCCGTTGGAGAACAGGACCATGACACGAAGCACGAGAACATCCGCCATCGAAGCACAGCCGCTCCGGTTCTCCGCCCAGGAGCAGGCCGTGGTCTACGAGGCCCGGCAGATCCTGCTGCGCCACCTTAATCAGAACCCTGTCCTGACGTCCTGGCAGGCGGTGCTCGACTATTGCGCCCTCACCATCAGGGGCGATGTGGAGCGCTTCCATGTCCTCTATCTCGACCGCAGGAACCGGCTAATCTCAGACGAGTGCCTCGCCACCGGCACAGTCGATCATGTCCCGGTCTATCCCCGGGAGGTGCTGCGGCGATGCCTGGCGCTCAATGCCTCGGCGCTGATCATCGTCCACAATCATCCGGCCGGCGATCCCGAGCCCTCATCCGCCGACCTCGCGATGACCAAGGAAGTCCGAAACGCCTGTGTGTCCCTGGGGGTGATACTTCACGACCACATCATCACCGGGGCTGGCCGGGAGACCAGTCTGCGTGCCCGCGGTGAACTCTGATGGGTATGCGCGTTCATCCGCGGCTCGGCCATGAGAGGGAAAGGAGGGTGGGGGTTTCGTGACGGGCTGGTTGCCGGAGAGAGAGGCTCCCCGGCGTCCGTCATGGAGACCCTGACATGGCCACTGCCACGCAGAAAATCACCCTGTCGTCCTCGCGCGACATCCCCTTCAACAAGCTGGTGCTCAGCCAGTCCAACGTCCGGCGGGTGAAGGCCGGCATCTCGGTCCAGGAACTGGCCGAGTCCATCGCCCGCCGCGGGCTGATCCAGTCCCTGCATGTCCGGCCCGAGCTCGACGCCGAGGGGCAGGAAACCGGCCTCTTCGAAGTGCCGGCTGGCGGCCGCCGCTATCGTGCGCTGGAGCTTTTGGTCAAACAGAAGCGCCTCAACAAGACCACGCCGGTGCCCTGTATCGTCTCGGACGCCGGAGACGACATCCTGATCGACGAGGTCTCGCTGGCCGAGAATATCGAGCGCGCGCCGCTGCATCCGCTCGACCAGTTCCGCGCCTTCCAGGTCCTTCGTGAGAAGGGCATGAGCGAGGAGGAAATCGCCGCCGCCTTCTTCGTCGACGCCAGGGTCGTGAAGCAGCGTCTGCGTCTGGTCTCGGTCTCGCCGGCGCTGCTCGGGACCTATGCCGAGGACGGCATGACGCTGGAACAGCTCATGGCCTTCACAATCTCCGACGACCATGCCCGGCAGGAACAGGTCTGGGCGGCGATCAAGGACAGCTGGCAGAAGGAGCCTTACACGATCCGGCGTATGCTGACCGAGACCACGGTGCGGGCCTCCGACAAGCGGGTGCTCTTCGTCGGCATCGAGGCCTATGAGGTGTCCGTCGTCATATAAAATGGGACATCAGAGCGGCTTGAGCATTGGAGGCTCTGGCTCGTTTGTATGATTGATTATGCTGCTTGTTTTTGATGTTGCAAGCGGCGTTGTCGGATTGTCTGTTTCTTGATCTTTGCCCTTTCCCTTAGAATGGCTTTGTCTCGCCCGAAGTAGACGTCGGCCGGTGTGACGTTGTTTAGGCTCTCGTGGTAGCGTTGGTTGTTGTAGTAATCGACGAAGGCCCCTATTTGGCGTTCGAGATCACCGGGTAGGTAGTAGTTCTCGAGCAGAACCCTGTTCTTCATGGTCTGGTGCCAGCGTTCGATCTTGCCTTGGGTCTGCGGGTGGAATGGCGCGCCGCGGACATGCGTCATTTTCTGATCCTCCAACCACTTGGCCAGATCGGCTGAGATGTAGCATGAGCCGTTGTCGCTGAGCAGACGTGGCTTGTGCCGCACAATGGCCTGGTCGCAGCCTGATGCTGTCAGAGCCAGTTCAATCGTGTCTGTCACATCTTCGGCCCGCATATTTGTGCAGAGCTTCCAGGCGATGATGTAGCGGCTGTAATCGTCCAGGATCGTGCTGAGATAATACCAACCCCAGCCAATGATCTTGAAGTAGGTGAAGTCAGTCTGCCACATCTCGTTGATTGCCGTCGTTTTGTCTGTGAACTCATCAGCGGCCTTGATCACCACGTAGTCCGGTGCGGTGATTAGATCAGCCGCTTTCAAAATACGGTAAGCCGATGACTCAGAGATAAAATACCGCTTCTCATCGGTGTATTTGACGGCAAGTTCCCGTGTGGTCAGGGCCTCATGTTCCAATCAGGTCATCACGACGGACATTAGGAATGCGGTTCCAGACCGATCCTGGGCGTGGGGACCTATCAGCCAGCCCATCCAGGCCAAAGTCGACATAGAGATCATACCATCGATAGAATGTTGTGCGTGGGATACCCAGCATGTCGAGGGTCTGCTTGACTGGCAGATGTGACCCCTCAACGGTGCGGATAATCTCAAGCTTCTCAGATGCAGGGTACCTCATTCCGCGAACTCCCCAGCCCCTGTCATGCTTTTTTTGAGCAGACGGTTTTCAAGGGTCAGATCAGCGACGCATTCTTTCAGGGCCAAAGCCTCAGAACGCAAATCCTTTACCTCAGGCGATGTGGCCTGTCGCGCCGTGTCGCCAGATAACCGGCGCTTGCCAGCTTCGAGAAATTCCTTCGACCAGCTATAATACAGGCTTTCAGCAATACCCTCCCTGCGGCATAGCACCGAGATGCTTTCCTCGCCGCGCAGGCCTGCCAATACAATGCGGATCTTTTCTTCAGATGAATAGGTTTGCCGCGTCTTGCGGCGGATGTTCTTAACCACCTTTTCGGCGGCGTCTTTCGACGTCTGGGGTTTCTTTGTCATCTCGATCTCCTAATCGATAAGATGAACCAGAAATCCTTCCTTATTCAAATCCACAAATCTGTGCCATGGGTGCTGACGTCAGACAGGGCGGGGCGGGGCCGCATCCCGTGGTCGCCAGTGCTGCCCGCGAGTTGCTCAACAAATCCGAGAATGAACGCTCGGGTGTGCTGTCGACGGCGATGTCTTTCCTTGGGCTCTATCGCGACCCTGTCGTCGCTCAGGTCACGCGCCGCTGCGACTGGCGGATCGGTGACATTGTCGGGGGAGTGCACCCCGTCACGCTGTATCTCGTGGTGCCGCCATCTGACATCAATCGCACCAAGCCGCTCATCCGCCTGATCCTCAACCAAATCGGCCGACGCCTGACCGAAGACCTGCAGGGCAAGGATGATCGGCATCGGCTGCTTTTGATGCTCGACGAGTTCCCGGCGCTTGGCCGGTTGGATTTCTTCGAGAGCGCGCTGGCCTTCATGGCGGGCTACGGGCTGAAGAGCTTCCTCATCGCCCAGTCGCTGAACCAGATCGAGAAGGCCTACGGCCCGAATAATTCGATCCTCGACAATTGCCACGTCCGGGTGAGCTTCGCGACCAATGATGAGCGCACGGCCAAGCGGGTATCCGACGCTCTCGGCACGGCCACCGAGATGAAGGCGATGAAGAACTATGCCGGTCACCGTCTGGCGCCCTGGCTCAGCCATCTCATGGTGTCCCGATCGGAGACCGCGCGGGCGTTGCTCACCCCCGGCGAAATCATGCAACTGCCGCCTTCAGAAGAGATCGTCATGGCGGCCGGCACACCACCGATCCGCGCGACAAAAGCACGGTATTACGAAGATGAGCGGTTCATCGAGCGGGTCTTGCCGCCACCCGACTTGGTGGATGTGGGCGCCTCAGGGGAGGATGACTGGAGCAGTCTGGCAGTTCCAGTGCAGGACGACGAGCAAGAGCGAGTATCCGAGATGGGAGCGAGGGACGAGGACCCGACCGCGTCGGAGCGCCGTCTTCAGCCGGAGCTGGCGCAGCCTCAGCCGATCGACAGGCAGTCCCCCTTTGAGAACGAGTTTGAATTCGACCCACCCGACGATGAAGAAGATGGCGCCATCCGCAATCGCCGCATCCAGCAGCAGATGCGCGGTGTCGCGCGGCAGGTCTCCCTCAACCCCGATGACGGCATGGAGCTTTGACTATGACATCGAGCCGCAAGAAGACCAAGATCTCGGTCTATCTCGATCCTGAGGTCATGCAGATGCTGGCGGAGTTTGCCGCCCGGCGCGACAGATCCCAATCGATGGTGGCCGAGGCCGCGATCGCATCCTTCCTGTCCCCGGATGACGCAGAGCGCCGCGAGGCGGTTCTGGCCCGACGCCTGGATCAGATCGACAGACGGATCACCCGGCTGGAGCGCGATGTCGGCATCTCCGTCGAAAGCCTGGCTGTGTTCATCCGTTTCTGGCTTGCGACCACGCCGGCTTTGCCGGAACCCGCAGCCAAGGCGGCGCGGGCAAAGGCTGGGGACCGCTACGAGGCGTTTATCTCAGCTCTCGGTCGGCGCCTCGCCCAGGGGCCGAAGCTGCGGCAGGAGGTGTCGGAGGATGTGGATGGGGGGGCAGGTGGCTGAAAAGATGTCACCTGTCTCAGCCGCAGACGTCGGAACTGTAGCCGTGATCACCGTGTCCGGGTTGATCGGCCCTGAGCGGCTGGTCGGCCTCGACCTATGCTGCATGGCCGCATCCCCGGAAGCCGACATTCGACTGGTGCCGCAGCGAAGCCCCGGCCATGATGGACACTCGACGTTGGGCGGACCCGTTGATGCATAATCACCTTTCCATTCGCGATTGCATTTCTTGCGTATACTTGGTGAAGCTTGAGTACGAGGAGTGCCCATTGGATTTGTTCAGCTTGGCGAAGCGCGTCTTGTCGATCCGGGTCTGTAGATAGGTACAAAGATCAGCGAAAGCCGACATCGGAAGCAGCTTCCACTGCGCTCCGAATTTATGCTCAATGTTCTTGGATATCGCGCCATAGCTGAACTTGGATGCTCGTGTGGGTTCTTTGGAGGCGAACTCGTTGTAGCGGCTGATCAGGTGCTGAATGTAGCGGCTGGCATTCTGATCGGCACCGATTGTACCCGCCGCGGGATGAACGTGAACAGCTTTGCGAGATGTACTTACATTTATCGTTCTGCCCACGATGGCCCCAGGACTATCAACCACGATATTCCCGCTGTTGTTGGTGATCTCAACCACACGTTTCGCGTTCAGCAGCAGCTTCGCAAATATGGCGTCGCTTGCCTGCTCGGGCCGGCCAAATCGCGTTTCCTGAACCGCCTTCATTTCCTCGAGCACCTCGACCGAGTAGATGTCTGGCTCTGTGTCGATAATCTTGTGGTGCCGTCGGCATAGGAGGATCAGGTTTTCAAAAGCATGCCTCTCCTGTTCTGTCTGGGATGCCCCATATCTCGGACCGCCTTTGCTTTGCGCCCGCACATGGCAGATTTCGCCAGTGATTGTGCCCTCCGTCTCGACAATCGGTGACGGGCAATCGGGAAACGCGCATGCATTTCCCGATAGAGCAAACAATCTGCGAACTGTCTTTTCCGATGGTCCCGACAATTTCCCTCCTGAGCCCCTATGCGCCGGGCCTAGTCAGTTACAGTTGTAATGTGGCAGCGCTCGCAATGATCTGGGACATTCCCAGGAATGAAACCCATCACCGCATATCAAGCCGAGGACTGCAACCGGCTGCGCGCCTCTGGATTGCCGAGGGCGTTTTACTACTCGGGGTGACGCCTCGATGAAATCGGGAAATCGGGGTTCTCGGCGTCATACCAGTCTCGGATCGCTCGAGTGATATTTGATAGTGCGAAGCCACGACTGATCCTGAAATCCAGGCATGCAAACTCCTCGGTGATCGTTGCAGCATCCTCGCCCTGAGGGGTGAACTCATAGCGTCCGTCCTCTTTCCCGTATTCGGCATTCGGGTCGTAATCAGTCACCTGCCATCGACCGATCAGTTCACCGTCTCTGGTGACCACCTCGCCCGCCGCTAAGTTGAGATCGTAGCCGCTGTCTGACCACTCGTCGTGGCCAATGAAGTTTATGGGGAATATCAGGTTCATGCACAGCATGATGCAGGCCACTCCGTTTCACGCAAGAAAAATCATGAGGCGATTACATGGTCCTGAACATCGATACACTGACCCTCGGCCGCATGTGTCGGACAAAAGGCGTCACTCTACATGTCCGCGTCTCGCTCAGTTGCGCCATCCGCACCCGCATCGCCTGCTGGCGGATCGGTCTGGTCGGGCGCGTGATCAATACTCTGCGGGATAGAGATCCGGCGCTAAGGGCGCCGAGTGTCATCGGTGAACGGAAGAGTTGCTTTTGACGTGACCCCGGCCGGGCTGGTGCACGACCCTAGTCCCGCACTCAAGCTGCCAGGATCTGAGCCAGGACACCGGCTCGTCCATGCGCGGCGGGGTACCCCGTCCGCCTCGCAAGCGAGCTAGCCATCGTCGAGTTGGGCATGGTCCGATCAGCATTCCGAGCAACGTGCCGTAGCATAACAAACGACCGTTCGATGGTCTCGTTTAAATTGAACCCTAGCCTGGCGAGGTCGGCCCATTTCAAAGATGCAGCTCCCAAACAGCCACAGAGCCCTAAAGGCAACGACTGCATGCTGCCTGCTGAAATCAAATGGCTGGCTCACGTAGCCCAGTCTGGCAGGATGTCAGTTCGTATCGGATCTCCTCGGAGGTCCGCTCGATAGACCTCGGGAAAGTAGGACATCGCTTCTGAAATGGTCGGGTCTACGACACTGAGCTGGGGATGCCTCAAAGCATCTCTCATTTTATCCCAGACTGTTGCGCGTATTTGGCCGAATGCACGAGTTCGCGTCAGCATGTCATTGATAATCTGTGCGCGGCACTGACCGTCTTGAGAGTTCAGGTAGGCGTTTAAGAGTCCCGAGATGTTCTCCTGCCTGTTCAAAAAGTTCACCCACCTGCCGTCTGCCTCTGCCCATATCGAGAACATAACTCGCAGAAGCCGGTCGAAATCGCTGTCACGCTCGCCGGTCACAGGGTGAACTATAGCGGACGACCAGTTGCTCTTGGTCCTGATCAGCTCACCGATCAGGCTTTCTCGTCTCAGTGACGCCTCTCGGAACACCGCAGGTGTTGCCACGTCCTTAAATAGGGGATGGCGGTCTGAACGATATTCAAGATCGTCGAGGCTAATAAGCCTTCGCTCCATCCCAGTGTCTGCTTGCCAAACCGCCCAAAGGCAGAGTGTTTGGCGTTCCAGTGAGGCCGCCACTGCGCTGTCGTCGAGGACGAAAAGATTCCCCCCTGCCTCTTGTGCGATGTCAGCGGTAAATGCACGAGTGACACGATCGAACGTATACCACGGAACTAACCAAATAAGGTGAATGCCCTGGGAGAGATAATACTTGCTACGGGCGACCACCTCCGTCGCCAAACTCGGTGCGAGCTGCACCTCGACAGCAAATTTCCCTAGATCGTCGAGGTTGAACCTCACATCTGGCCATCTGCCCCTGCCTCCGCCGTTGGGAGGAAGGTAGCCATCGACTACACCGGATCCTAGCTCATATCGAGGATCTAGGCTGATCAGTTCCAACACCTGATTGCACATGCTCTTGTGGAGAGGTGATTCCTGATTCCCGGCGTAGATTGATGCCCTTACATCGTCCGGATTACGGCCCCCATCTTCGCCCCACGGGCAGGACAGACCACCTCCCTTGTAATGAGCGAAGTGTGGGATACGCTCAGTAGATGTGGCAGCCTTGACATGCGCCGGTTCATTGCATCCAAGGCAAAATGCCAATGGCTCAGGCTTGGCGTGATTGATCCTGGTTCGAATGTCTTGCCAGTCTTGGCTCTGCAGGCCCGCCTGCCTGACCTCGTCGTAAACGCCAAGTCCGAGCACACGCGCTTTCCTAACTGGCATTTTCTTCCCTCCATCAATGCCGTAAGAGAGTTCAACAGAGGAGCTCAGCCTACTGCAAGGACTACGTGATTATCCAAGGCCGGCCTCCGCGATGAAGGGGGTTGGCTTATTTCTCCAGTGAGACTGATCAGACGCAACGACGAGGACGCGTTTAGCCCGGGTTAGTCCAACATAAAACAGCCGCCGTGCTTCGTCATAGGCATCTTGCGTCGATGTCGAGAAATGCGGGATACTGCCGTTGTTCATACAAATCAGAGCGACACCGTCAAATTCGCGTCCCTTGGAATTATGTAGCGTTATTAATTTGAGCGCATGTTCGGGATTGGCGAATAGGCCCATGTCGGAGATGAGTAGGTTCGCTAGATCGACTTTGTTGGCATGCATATCTGAAAGCATCTCTTCCGCAGAATCGATCAACGGCTGTTTGGCAGCACGAGGCAGCCATTCTTCTCGTTCGAGATAGTTTCCGGCCGAGAGAGCGACGGCGCGCAGCCAAGCGACACCGCCAGGGTGACGTTCGGCGAGTTCGCGAGCGAGGTAGATCAGACCAAGCGCGAGCCGGCGACCCTGATAACTGAACATGTCGTAACGCGAGTTTCCAGTGAGATCACCGATCAGGCGAAACAGCGCCCGCTCAACACCTGGCAGTCCGAGGTAGTTGCCAGCTTCGGCGCATGCCCCAAGCTGCTCGGCAAGTCCAGCGAGCAGCCGGCGTCGTCTATAAGGTCGAGCGCCCGGGCCAAACACCGGCACATCGAATTCGCGAAGGGCACGGGCTACAGGTATGAGATGCGTCCACCATGGCGCAAGGATTGCGGCCTTTCCCAGAGGAATGCCGGCGTTCTGCAGGCTGGGCAAGAAGTGTTCTGTGATGGCATCGATCGGCCGACCGACATTGACATAGTTCACCTGCGCAGGGAACTGAGCCGCATCGCCCGCCGACTGCATCCTTGGAACAGTCGGGATGAGAGTCGCTGCCGTGGTGACGATCGCCGGCCCGCATCGGAAATTGCCGGTCAGCGCTATATCGCGGTGCGCATTGATCTGGTCTCCGAACTGCTCTGCCAGTTCGGGGCGGGCGCCGGTAAAGCGCATGATCGACTGGTTCTGGTCACCGACAAGGAAGAAGCGGGTGTGGAGAAAACGCTGGAGTGCCCCGAAGATGGCGATCTGAATATCAGTGGTGTCCTGAAATTCGTCGACTAGCAGCCACCCGAAGCGGCTCGATATGCCGCGTCCCACGAACGGGTGCTGCTCGAGTATTTTCCACGAGTAGTAGAGGATCATCGCAAAATCGAGATAGCCGTGGGCGCGCACCCTCTCCCAATATAGAAGGGCAGAATTGGTAGTGACGATCCCAATCTCGATTCCTTGGCCGCAAGGATGGCCATTCACATCGATACGCAGTGATTCATAGTCATCGAAAACCTGGCCCGCAGGCTTGCGCCCGAAGGTGTCCTCAACGGCCGTGATGATTTGCTCGAACAGACTGTTCTCGCGGGAGAGCACTTGGAAGCGGGTCGGCACCTCGGGAATAAGCCAGCCGTAGGGACGCAGGATGAACTGCAGGCAGAAGACGTGGATCGTAGATATTTCGCAGCGATCAGAGATCGCGCTGTTGCCATATTTGCGCAGCCGGGCTTCGATCTCGTCGACCGCAGCGTTGGTATAGGTGATGCATCCGATGAACTGTGGCGTGCCGACTAGTTGATCCGCCAATGTCAGCAGCTTTGCGAGGATGACGCGTGTCTTGCCACTACCAGGACAGGCAGTCAGTAGAAGATTATCGTCATGCTCGACCGCTTCGCGTTGTTCTGGTGTCAATGGGATCATTCGGTAAGCCACTCGTAGGCATGCTCAATGTAGACAGGCAGGTCGGTAGTGTCTGACGTCAGCACCCATGGCACAGATTTGTGGATTTGAATAAGGAAGGATTTCTGGTTCATCTTATCGATTAGGAGATCGAGATGACAAAGAAACCCCAGACGTCGAAAGACGCCGCCGAAAAGGTGGTTAAGAACATCCGCCGCAAGACGCGGCAAACCTATTCATCTGAAGAAAAGATCCGCATTGTATTGGCAGGCCTGCGCGGCGAGGAAAGCATCTCGGTGCTATGCCGCAGGGAGGGTATTGCTGAAAGCCTGTATTATAGCTGGTCGAAGGAATTTCTCGAAGCTGGCAAGCGCCGGTTATCTGGCGACACGGCGCGACAGGCCACATCGCCTGAGGTAAAGGATTTGCGTTCTGAGGCTTTGGCCCTGAAAGAATGCGTCGCTGATCTGACCCTTGAAAACCGTCTGCTCAAAAAAAGCATGACAGGGGCTGGGGAGTTCGCGGAATGAGGTACCCTGCATCTGAGAAGCTTGAGATTATCCGCACCGTTGAGGGGTCACATCTGCCAGTCAAGCAGACCCTCGACATGCTGGGTATCCCACGCACAACATTCTATCGATGGTATGATCTCTATGTCGACTTTGGCCTGGATGGGCTGGCTGATAGGTCCCCACGCCCAGGATCGGTCTGGAACCGCATTCCTAATGTCCGTCGTGATGACCTGATTGGAACATGAGGCCCTGACCACACGGGAACTTGCCGTCAAATACACCGATGAGAAGCGGTATTTTATCTCTGAGTCATCGGCTTACCGTATTTTGAAAGCGGCTGATCTAATCACCGCACCGGACTACGTGGTGATCAAGGCCGCTGATGAGTTCACAGACAAAACGACGGCAATCAACGAGATGTGGCAGACTGACTTCACCTACTTCAAGATCATTGGCTGGGGTTGGTATTATCTCAGCACGATCCTGGACGATTACAGCCGCTACATCATCGCCTGGAAGCTCTGCACAAATATGCGGGCCGAAGATGTGACAGACACGATTGAACTGGCTCTGACAGCATCAGGCTGCGACCAGGCCATTGTGCGGCACAAGCCACGTCTGCTCAGCGACAACGGCTCATGCTACATCTCAGCCGATCTGGCCAAGTGGTTGGAGGATCAGAAAATGACGCATGTCCGCGGCGCGCCATTCCACCCGCAGACCCAAGGCAAGATCGAACGCTGGCACCAGACCATGAAGAACAGGGTTCTGCTCGAGAACTACTACCTACCCGGTGATCTCGAACGCCAAATAGGGGCCTTCGTCGATTACTACAACAACCAACGCTACCACGAGAGCCTAAACAACGTCACACCGGCCGACGTCTACTTCGGGCGAGACAAAGCCATTCTAAGGGAAAGGGCAAAGATCAAGAAACAGACAATCCGACAACGCCGCTTGCAACATCAAAAACAAGCAGCATAATCAATCATACAAACGAGCCAGAGCCTCCAATGCTCAAGCCGCTCTGATGTCCCATTTTATATGACGACGGACAACACGTGCCCTGTAACTGTGACTTCCATCCTTGCGTTTGCGTGTGGTGATCGAGCCCATGATGGTCTCCCCATTTGGTCCACGAAATTGTATTTGGTCCACGGGACCAAATCCAGTGTCAAAATCGACGAATTTGGTCCATAATGAGCGGAAACGAGACGAACTGTAGGTGCCTGCAAGTGACGGAAAAGAATAAAAAACTAGATATTTCAATGGCCTCTCGCCTGTCCGTTGCGCCGATGATGGAGTGGACGGATCGCCATTGTCGGCTGTTCCATCGCCAGTTCAGCTCCCACGCCCTGTTGTACACCGAGATGGTCACTGCCCGCGCGTTGACACATGGGGACCCCGAGCGGTTGATCGGCAAGTCCGAGGCCGAGGGCCACGTCGCGCTGCAATTGGGTGGATCCGAGCCGGAGGTGCTGGCAAAGGCCGTGAAGATTGCGGAGCCGTTCGGTTATTCGGAAATCAACCTGAACTGTGGCTGCCCGTCTGACCGGGTGCAGTCCGGTGCCTTCGGCGCGTGCCTGATGCGCGATCCGGGGCTGGTTGCGGATTGCGTTTCTGCCATGAAGGACGCGGCACAGTCTTCTGAAATCACTGTCAAATGTCGGATCGGCGTGGATGAACAGGAACCGCGCGAGATTCTGCCGGACTTTCTGTCGCGCGTCTCGGCTTCCGGGGTCGATCACTTCATCATCCATGCTCGCAAGGCGTGGTTGCAGGGGCTCAGTCCCAAGGAAAACCGCGATATCCCGCCGCTGGATCACGCTCTGGTGGTCGAAATGAAGGGCTTGTTTCCTGCTTTAGAAATCGTCGTGAACGGCGGGATCATGTCGCTGGAGGAAGCGCTGCCGCATCTCGATGCGGGACTGGATGGAGTGATGATCGGACGCGCCGCCTATCATGATCCTTGCGCCGTGCTAGCCGATGCGGATGCAAGAGTTTTCGGCATGGACAGCCCGCGCACCGATCCGTCAGACGCTGTGCGGGCGATGTATCCGCATATCGAGGCGGAACTGACCCGTGGCACCCGCCTGAATCAGATCACACGGCATATGCTTGGTGCCTTTACCGGGCAGCCCGGTGCGCGGGCGTGGCGTCGCGTGCTCAGCGAGGGGGCGCACCTGCCGGCTGCCGGTCCCGACCTGATCGAGCAGGCGTTGAGCCATGTGGAGCGCCGCGCCGCCTGACCGAACCCTCACGTTCGAAGGAAGATCAGGCGGTTTCCAGCGAGCTGACCAGTCCGGCGAAGAACGCGGCGCCATCCGTGCCGCCCAATGCGGGATCGTTCAGACGCTCGGGATGCGGCATCATGCCCAGAACACGGCGGTTCTCGCTCAAAATTCCGGCAATATCGTTGAGCGATCCGTTGGGATTTCCCTCATAGGTGAACGCAACGCGATCCTCGCCGGTCAGGCGGTCCAGCGTTTGCGCATCGGCGATGAAGTTGCCGTCGTGGTGGGCGATTGTATAGGTCGCGGTTTCTCCCAAAGCCGCGGTAAAGGCGCTGTCATGGGTCGCGACCCGCAGGGCCTGCGGCTTGCAGATATATTTCAGCCCGGAATTGCGCATCAGCGCCCCTGGCAGCAGGCCCGCCTCGATCAGGATTTGGAAGCCGTTGCACACGCCCAGCACCAGCCCACCGCGCAGCGCGAAATCCACGACCGCGTTCATCACCGGCGCCCGTGCCGCAATGGCCCCACAGCGCAGGTAATCCCCGAAGGAGAAGCCGCCCGGCACGACGACCAGGTCCAGTCCGTCGGGCAGGGTGGTGTCCTTGTGCCAAACGCCGAGTGGTGCCTGACCTGTCGCCTGCTGCAGCGCCACGTGCATGTCACGGTCGCAATTCGATCCGGGAAAGGTGATGACAGCGGCTTTCATGGCAGTTCCTCAACTCGTGAAATCGGTGATGACGGTAGCGGACGTGGCAGTGCGCATCTCAGATCACCGTGACGGTAAAGTTTTCGATGACCTGATTGGACAGCAGCTTCTCCGCCATCTGGGCGGCCTGAGTTTTCGCCAGATCGGCATCTTCCGTGGCCAGATCCAGCTCGATCACCTTGCCCTGCCGCACGCCCTGAACTCCGTCGAAGCCCAGAGCACCCAGCGCGTGCCGAACCGCCTCACCCTGAGGGTCCAGAACGCCGGGTTTCAGCGTGATGTCTACGCGAACTTTCATGTGTTTTCAGCCCTGTCCAAGAGTTTCTTGCCTGTTACGATCACGATGCCGCCGCCGATCCACAGCAACGATCCGATCACGACCGGCGCCGGCATCATGCCGAAGAACGTCCAGGCGAAGCTGATGCACATCAGGTACAGTCCGGCCAGAAGGGCCGTTGCCGGATGTGACAGGATCGCCAGGACGCGTGCCATCAATGCACCAATTTCGGTCCCGAGGAGGACCCGTTCTGGCGTGGCATCACGCCCAGACGTTTGGCGACCTCGGTATAGGCTTCGCTCAGATCGCCCAGACCCCGCCGGAACACGTCCTTGTCCAGTTTCTGCCCGGATTCCACATCCCACAGGCGGCACGAATCTGGGCTGATCTCATCAGCGACGATCAGACGCTGGAAATCGCCCTCGAACACGCGGCCGATCTCGATCTTGAAATCCACCAGCTTGATCCCGACGCCCATCATCATGCCGGACATGAAATCGTTGACCCGCAGGCCCAGCGAAACCATGTCGTCCAGATCCTGTTGGGTGGCCCAGCCGAAGGCGATGATATGTTCCTCAGACACGATCGGATCGTTCAGCTCGTCGTTCTTGAGGTAGAACTCGATGATCGGGCGTGGCAGCTGCGTGCCCTCCTCGATGCCGAGGCGCTTGCTCATGGAGCCTGCGGCGACGTTGCGTACAACGACCTCCAGCGGGATCATCTCGACCGCGCGGACCAGTTGTTCGCGCATGTTGAGCCGCTTGATGAAGTGGGTCGGCACGCCGATGCTCGCCAGACCAGTCATGAAATGTTCGGACAGGCGGTTGTTCAGCACGCCCTTGCCCTCGATCAGTTCATGCTTTTCACCGTTTCCAGCAGTTGTATCGTCCTTGAAGAACTGGATCAGGGTCCCCGGCTCCGGTCCTTCGTAGAGGATCTTAGCCTTGCCTTCGTAAATCATTCTGCGGCGCGCCATAACACTCTCCGAACCAGTTTCGAGGCGGTGATCCGCCTATGTCGGCGGGTCTTAGCGCCGTTGGGCGCAATGGGCAAGGATTCGAGCGGAAACCCTTGCCGGATAACCACCCGATCGCCACCTATCGTGCATACGCAACACATCCCGGAGTCACGAAGATGACAAGTTTCGAAGAGCGCCGCGCCACGTTCGAGGCCAAGTTCGCCCATGACAGCGAAATGAAGTTCAAGGCCGAGATGCGCCGCAATCGCCTGTTGGCTGAGTGGGCCGGGCAAAAGCTGGGCTATGATGCGGAGCGGACCGCCACCTATGTTAAGGAGGTCATCAAGGCCGATTTCACCGAAGCCGGTGATGATGATGTCTATCGCAAGCTGCACGCCGATCTGGGCGACCGCGTCAGTGAGGCGGAGCTGCGCGCCCGTATGGTACAGGCGGATGCCGAGGCAAAGGTCCAGTTGCTGGACGAGGCCTGATCCACCGCCTGCGAATGAGGGCGTCAGACGGCGGTTACCGCCATGACGCCCTCAGCGGGAGAGACGCTTCGCGTTTGCGCTGGTCTTGGCCGCGACGGGTTTCAGGGCAGCCTCCATCATGGCGGAGGGACCGTGCCCCCTCGCCATTGCCACGGCCGCTCCCTGAAGCCCCGTAACCATCGCGACGGGCTTTTCCATGATCATGGCGGTCGCTTCGACCTGCGTCAGATTTCCCTGCATGAACAAGGCCATGCGGCTTGCGATTGTCTGCGCGGCGGATATGCCGATCTTGTGTTGAAGGTGTGCAAGTCGTGCGTAGCCCCAAGGGTCGAAGGCAGGGGTTCTCATGATCGTAATCCTTATGTTGCAGTGCATGATATATGCTGAGCGTGCAAAGAGTCGATCTTATTATGTTTCCGGGATCCTGCCCTGGCCGGCGAAAAGCGGATAAGTCGAATCGCTATCTGGTCTGATGCCAAGAGGCAAAGTTTGCAGGGCAGCCCGGTGGCCGCCCCGCGATGTTGCTAAAGGTTATTCGTCGCCGAAGACGCGCGCGAAGATCGTATCGACATGTTTCGTATGATAGCCGATATCGAATTTCTCTTCGATTTCCTCAGCGCTCAACGCGGCCAGAACGTCCGAGTCGCCCAGCAATTCGGTTTTGAAATCAGCGCCTTGCTCCCAGACTTTCATCGCGTTGCGCTGAACCAGCTTATAGGAATCCTCACGGCTGACCCCGGCCTGCGTCAGGGCCAGCAGCACACGCTGGCTCATCACCAGACCGCGGAACTGGTTCATGTTGCGTAGCATATTTTCCGGATATACGACAAGCTTATCAATAACTTGCGTTAAACGGGCAAGGGCGAAGTCCAGCGTCACCGTGGTGTCCGGCCCGATGTTGCGCTCAACGGAGGAGTGGGAAATATCCCGCTCATGCCACAGGGCGACATTCTCCATCGCGGGGACCACAGCCATGCGAACCAGACGCGCCAGACCGGTCAGGTTTTCCGTCAGTACCGGATTACGCTTGTGCGGCATCGCGGAGGAGCCCTTTTGACCGGGGGAGAAATATTCCTCCACCTCAAGCACTTCGGTCCGCTGCAAGTGCCGGATTTCCGTCGCGATCCGCTCGATTGAGGACCCCACAACGCCCAGTGCGGCAAAGAACGCAGCATGACGGTCGCGCGGGATGACCTGCGTCGAAACCGGCTCAGGGCGCAATCCCAGCTTTTCGGTAACGAATTCTTCAACATATGGATCAATATTGGCGAAGGTTCCGACAGCGCCCGAAATAGCGCCGGTCGCGATCTCATCACGGGCCGTCAACAGTCGAATGCGGTTGCGGTCCATCTCCGCATAGGCCTGCGCCATTTTCAGGCCGAAGGTCACAGGCTCGGCATGAATGCCGTGACTGCGACCGATACAGACTGTCATCTTGTGCTCCAGCGCCCGGCGCTTCAGCGCTTCGAGCAGTTTTTCCGTTTGCGCGATCAACAGATCCGCCGCGCGCACCAGCTGCACGTTGAAGCAGGTGTCCAACACGTCCGACGAGGTCATGCCCTGATGCACGAAACGCGCCTCGTCAGCGCCCACATGCTCCGCCAGATGGGTCAGGAACGCGATGACGTCGTGCTTGGTAACGGCCTCGATTTCATCAATGCGGGCAACGTCGAACTCGACATCCTTCGCCTTCCAGACCGCGTCCGCGTTCTCCTGCGGGATCACGCCCAATTGCGCTTGCGCGTCGCAGGCATAGGCCTCGATCTCGTACCAGATGCGGAATTTCGACTCCGCGGACCAGATGGCGACCATTTCGGGGCGGGAATAGCGAGAGATCATGCGGCGGAACCCTTGTTTGAAGACGTTGCGCGGGTGATAGACCCATGACGCCCCGCAAACAAGGGAGAGGCCCGTGACCGACATGCCCGATCAGCTCGAACCCTTCATCGGGCGCTGGACGATCCGCCGCGATATCTTCGATCTGGACAGCAACTGGACCGGCAGGTTCGAGGGCGTCGGCCTGTTCGAGCCGCGTGGCACTGGCCTGTCCTATATCGAAGAGGGCGAGTTGCGCTTCGCCGGTCTGCCATCCTTCAAGGCGACCCGCGCCTATCACTGGTACGCCGAAGAACCTTACATCATCGTCGAGTTCGAGGACGGCCGGTTCTTTCACCGCTTCGACCCGCGACAATCCACCACGCAAGCCTCGCATTTTTGCGATCCGGATACCTATGACGTCCGCTATGTGTTCGATCTGCCGAAAAGCTGGCGCGCGGAATGGCGGGTCGAGGGGCCGCGCAAGGATTACCGCATGGTCACGAATTACACACGATAAAGGCGCGAGCCGTTTCCGGGTCGCGCCTTACTGGTCGCTCACATCTGCTCACCAGTGGTGAGGTTAGCGCTTCAGGATCGCCCGTCCGGCATAGCGCGCGGTCGTTCCCAGTTCCTGCTCGATGCGGATCAGTTGGTTGTATTTCGCCAGCCGGTCAGAGCGGGACAGCGATCCGGTCTTGATCTGGCCGCAGTTCAGCGCCACGGCGAGGTCTGCGATGGTCGCGTCCTCCGTTTCACCCGAACGGTGCGACATGACCGAGGTCATGCGAGCGCGGTGTGCCATGTCCACCGCGTCGATGGTTTCGCTCAGCGAGCCGATCTGGTTCACCTTGACCAGGATGGAATTGCCGGCCTTGTCCGCGATCCCGCGGCTCAGACGCTTGGAGTTGGTGACGAACAGGTCGTCGCCTACCAGTTGCACCTTGTCACCGATCAGTGCCGTCAGGGCGGTCCAACCCTCCCAATCATCCTCGGCCATGCCATCCTCGATCGAGATGATCGGATAGGCGTCCGCCAGATCGGAAAGGTATTGGGCGTTTTCCTGCGATGTCAGGGATTTGCCTTCGCCCTTCATCTCGTACTTGCCGCCCTCGTAATACTCGGTCGAGGCGCAGTCGAGCGCGAGATAGACATCCTCGCCCGCCTTGTAACCGGCCTTGTCGATGGAGGTCATGATGAAGTCGAGCGCCTCGCGGGTGGATGACAGGGCAGGGGCAAAGCCGCCCTCATCCCCGATGCCGGTATTGTGACCCGCCGCGCTCAGCTCCTTCTTGAGCGTATGGAAGATCTCGGAGCCGATCCGCACGGCATCGGCCAGATTTTCCGCACCCACCGGCATGATCATGAATTCCTGAATGTCGATCGGGTTGTCCGCATGTTCACCGCCATTGATGATGTTCATCATCGGCACGGGCAGAACGCGGGCCGAAGTGCCGCCAACGTAACGGTAGAGCGGCAGGCCGACGCTTTCCGCCGCCGCCTTGGCCACGGCCAGCGAAACGCCCAGGATCGCGTTCGCACCGATGCGCGATTTGTTTTCGGTCCCATCCAGTTGGCACAGCATGTCGTCGATCATCACCTGCTCGGTCGCATCGACGCCCAGCAGTTCCTGACAGATCTCGGTGTTAACGGCCTCCACAGCCTTGCGCACGCCCTTGCCCATATAGCGGGCCTTGTCGCCATCGCGCAGTTCGACGGCCTCATGCGCGCCGGTAGATGCGCCCGAGGGAACAGCCGCGCGCCCCATCGCACCGTCTTCCAGATAGACATCGACCTCGACGGTCGGATTTCCACGACTGTCGAGGATCTCGCGTGCGGTAATGTCGATGATGATGCTCATTTAAGCTCTCCTGAAGGAATTGGCCCGGTCGCGCTCTCCTACAACACGTCGCGCCTTGCGCAAAGCCTGTAAAGTCGCGGCTGAATTCATGCCTGATACACGCAAAGGTTGCATTGTGAAGACCTAGATGTATCATCGGATGTATTGAGGGAGGCTTTCACGATGGATCCGACCACTTTTGCATTGGCGTTCGCCACCCGACACCTTGATGCCGTGAGCACCTATTTCGGGCTGTCCAACGCCGATGTTCGTTTCGTTGCAACCACCATCGGAGCCCTGAGCCTGTGCGTCGCTTTCCTGCGTCTGCTTTCGGGACGTCATAAGCGGCAGGAAACGATTGCGGACCCATCAGCAAACGAGTCCTTGCGAAGCATCAGGCGCCAGAGAATGCCGCGCGATATATAGTAATTTTCTGAGCATTACTTTTCTCCTTTAAGTAGAGGATTTGAGAGAATTTAGGAAAACCCCCGAATACGTGCTAAGATAGCGCCCCATAGCGTTCTCGGAGAACGAAATGGCGGGTCGCGAAGATATCGAAACAGTTCGGATCAAGATCCCCACCACCGGCGACAGGAGCGGAACGGAAGTGTTCGGTTTCTCGCAGGATATGCACGGCTTCGGCTTTCTCGCACCCCTGCAAGAACTCAATATAACAGCTTCGGCTCTTCTGGTGTGTTCTCTCTTGGCGATACTTGCAGTCGTCTTTCTTTCTTTGCACATGCGTGCTCGAAAGGCTGGAACGCAAAAGGTCTTCACGACTTTTCAGGCGACTGGGCGCCGCAAAGTGGTTCGCAAGAACGACAGAGCGCGGACGGACTTTCGTGCCCTGCGCAAGAGCAGACGTGAGGTTTGCCGCCCCGATGCTACGATGGAGATTTACGTTCCTCAGCCTTCGCCAGGTTCCACAACGCATCCATCTGAGCCAGATCCGACTGGTTCACATGACTCCCTTCAGCCGCCAGAGCGTCCTCTATCCATCTGAAACGCCGCTCGAATTTGGCGTTCGCGCCGCGCAATGCCGCTTCGGGGTCGATCTTGAGGTGGCGGGCCAGATTGGCCATGACGAACATCAGGTCTCCGAACTCCTCAACCTGATCGTCATGGGTCAGGGTGTCACGCGCCTCTACCAGTTCGGCGCTTTCTTCTTGTAGTTTGTCGAGGACGTCACCGACCTCGGGCCAGTCGAATCCGACACGCGCGGCCCGGTTTTGCAATTTCACCGCGCGGGTCAGGGCGGGCAATCCCAGTGCCACGCCGTCCAGTGTGCGACGCTCCCCCTTATCCGAGGCGGCGCGCTCCTCGGCCTTGATCCGCTCCCAATCCACGGTCTGTTCGGTGGCATCGCGGCCCGGCGCGTCGGCAAAGACATGCGGGTGTCGCCGGACCATCTTGTCACAAATCGCGCGGATCACGTCGGGCAGGGCAAAGTGGCCTGATTCGTCTGCCATCTGCGCGTGGTAGACAACCTGAAGGAGAAGGTCCCCAAGTTCATCGCGCAAATCCGGCATGTCGTTTCGCGCAATGGCGTCGGCCACCTCTGCGGCTTCCTCCATCGTGTAGGGGGCGATCGAGGCGAAATCCTGTTCCCGATCCCACGGGCAGCCATCGGGCGCTCGGAGCCGGGCCATGATCTCGGTCAGACGTTCCATCCGGGCGTCGCCGTTCAGGACCAAAGTGTCGGAGGCGGTTCTGTCGTCGAGTGGTTTCATGGGTCAAAGGTCGCGCGCCGAGGCGGGCAGTGCAAGGCGCATCTTGACCCTGCCGCCACGCGCGACGAACGTACATGACAGCAAAAGGAGTCCCATCATGGCTGTCATCAATCGTATCGCGGAATTCCACGAGGACATGAAGGAATGGCGCCAGCACATCCACGCCAACCCCGAGCTTGGCTATGACTGCCATGAAACCGCCGCCTACGTTGTCGAGAAGCTCAAGAGCTTCGGCATCGAGCAGATCGAGACCGGCATCGCGCAGAGCGGCGTCGTTGCCCTGATCCACGGTCAGGGGGGCGACGGCCCGACGATCGGTTTGCGCGCCGATATGGACGCCCTGCCGATACAGGAAGTGCGCGATCTGCCCTATAAATCCACAAAGCAGGGAAAGATGCACGCTTGCGGCCACGACGGCCACACCACGATGCTGCTGGGTGCGGCCCGCTATCTGGCGGAAACCCGGAATTTCAAGGGCACCGTCGCGTTGATCTTCCAACCGGCGGAGGAAGGCGGCGGCGGCGGCCTGGCAATGTGTGAGGAAGGGGTGATGGATACCTACGACATCGCCCAAGTCTATGGCCTGCATAACCAACCGAGCGAAGCCTTCGGTACGTTTCTGACCCGTCCCGGACCCCTGATGGCCGCGGCGGATACGTTCAGCATCGACGTGGTGGGCGTGGGTGCCCATGCCGCCATGCCGCATCAGGGTATCGACAGCGTGCAGATCGCCTGCCAGATCGCGCAGGGGCTTCAGATGATCGCCGCGCGCAACACGGATCCGTTGAAAAGCTGTGTGCTGTCGATCACGACAATTCATGCAGGCTCCGCCGACAATGTCCTGCCCGCGACGGCGCAGATGGGCGGCACGGTCCGCACGCTGGACGAGGACGTGCGCGAGATGGTGATCGCGCGAATGCAGCAGGTGGCCGTCAATATCGCCGCCGCACATGGCGGGACCGCCAGCGTCACCTACAATCGCGGCTACCCCGTGACGGTCAACCACCCCGCACAAACGGAGCTGGCCGCAAGTGTCGCCCGGGCGGTCATGGGGGACGACAAGGTCACCACCGAAATGATCCCGATGATGGGCGCCGAGGACTTTTCCTACATGCTGGAACGTCGCCCCGGTGCCTATCTTTTCCTGGGAAGTAGCGGAGGTGCGGGGCTTCATCATCCTGAATTTGATTTTAACGATGAGATCAGCCCGATCGGGGCATCCTGGTTCGTTAAGATGGTGGAAACCGCTCAACCCGCAGGGTAGGAAACAACCTCACGCGATTTGCGTGGATACCTTGTGAAAGTTCAATAAAATGGCGGAATGGGAACTCCTTTCCACGCTTCAGGCCGAGGCGTGGAACCAACTTGGTGAGGGCATGATCATCACCGATCCCCAGGGTGTAATCCGGTTCGTCAATCGCGCGGCATCCGAAATGCACGGCGTCACCGAGTTGGGGGTTGAGACGGAAGGCTATTCCGAGGTCTATAACCTGCTGCGCACCGATGGCTCGCAATATCCGTCCTGCGAATTGCCTCTGGCCCGTGCCGTGCGCGACGGTGAGGTGGTCGAAAACGAAATGTGGCTGATCGACCGCCCCGACGGCACCCGCGTCTATGCTGAGGGGTCGGCACGTCGGGTCCATGATGAGCAGGGGAAGGTTCTGGGCGCGGTTCTGACGTTGCGCGACAGGACGATCCGCGAAAACGATATCATGCAGTTGCGACAGTCGCTGGAAACCCAACGGATGCTACTGGATGAGGTCAACCACCGGGTGGCAAACAATCTGGGCCTGCTGATTTCCCTCGTGCGCTATCAACGTCGGCAAACCACCTCGGACGAGGCGTTGGCCGTGCTGGACAAGGTTCAGGTCCGCTTGCAGGTTATGGCCTCGATCCACAGCGCGCTCTACCGCTCGGATGAGGCCGCATCGGTCGATGTCGGCAGCTATTTCGTGCAGATGATGCAGGACGTCGCGCAGGCCCTCGGCGGCGAAACGCCGGTGTCGGTGGAGTGCATGGCGCCCGAGGAAATGGCCCTGCCGGTCAATCAGGTGATTCCGCTGGCGCTGGCAATCAACGAGTTGATGACCAATTCCCTGAAATATGCGTTCATCGGCCGCGATAGCGGTGAGATCAGCCTGTTGATAGAAAGGGTCGATACCAAGCGGATCTTGACCTATCGCGACAATGGCGTCGGCTTGCCTGCCGGTTTCGATCTGGATGCGGCTGGCGGGTTGGGGATGACGATCATTCAGACCCTCGCCCGGCAATTGGCGGCTGAGATCAAGATCGTGCGCGATGCGCCGGGCACCTGCTTCGTGATTGCATTCTAGCGCGGACGTGTTCGCGTGCGGGGGGCCGTTCAGGCCGCCCGCCTTTTTTTAACCGCTTAACGGATACCCGGCTCACCCTGACGGCGGGTGACGTAGGATTTCACGTTGCCGATCATCTCATCCATACCGCTCTCGAAAAAGTGACCAGCGCCGGGAACGGTCTGGTGGGTGACGGTGATGCCCTTTTGCTGTTGCAGCTTTTCTGCCAGCGATGTCACGTCGGCGGGGGGCACCACGCGGTCCGCGTCGCCGTTTATAATCAGGCCCGAGGACGGGCAGGGCGCGAGGAACGTGAAGTCGTACATGTTCGCTGGTGGCGCCACGCTAATAAAGCCTGCCACCTCGGGCCGGCGCATCAGCAACTGCATTCCGATCCACGCCCCGAATGAAAAGCCCGCGACCCAGCACTGGCGCGAATTGGGTGCCTGCGCTTGCAGGTAATCCAGCGCCGATGCTGCGTCGGACAGCTCCCCGATACCTTGATCGTATTCGCCTTGCGAACGGCCCACGCCGCGGAAATTGAACCGCAGGACGGTGAAGCCCATTTCGTGAAAGGCATAATGCAGATTGTAGGTAACCTTGTTGTTCATCGTGCCGCCGAACTTGGGGTGCGGATGCAGGATGATCGCGATGGGGGCGTCCTTGGCCTTCTGTGGGTGATAGCGTCCTTCCAAACGTCCCTCGGGACCGGGGAAAATCACCTCTGGCATATGCCGTAACCTCTTCGTATGTCTGGCCGACGGGAAAGCTTGACTAACCCGGTCGGAAAACCTAGAACTATTCTAAATCGGTCTGCGAATGCAGCCCGTTGACTTGTCGCAGGTAAAGCCTGCTCGTGCGTGCGTCAATAGCCGGGTCCATGTCGGATGATCGGCGGCTGGGAGATAGTGTATGAAACTCAGCACCAAGGGGCGCTATGCCATGATCGCTTTGGCCGATCTCGCCGCCCAACCTGCCGATGACCTGATTACGCTGTCCGAGATTTCGGTGCGTCAGGATATCAGCCTCGCCTATCTGGAACAGCTGTTCGTAAAGCTGCGCCGTGCCGGTCTGGTCGAAAGCGTGCGCGGGCCGGGCGGCGGGTATCGCCTCGCCCTGGATGCGGAGAAGATCCGCGTCAGCGAGATTCTGGCCGCCGTGGATGAAACGATGAGCGCCCTGTCGCGCGGCGCGGGTGTTTCCGGCGCATCCGGCGACACACAGGCGCAAATCCTGACCGACAAGTTGTGGGAGCAGCTGTCCGCTCACGTCTATGTCTTCCTGCATCAGACCAGGTTGAGCGATATTACCTCCGACCAGATGGCACCGTGCCCCGCGGTGCCTGCCATTCTGCAATTGGTGGACGAATGAGCCGCGCCTATCTGGACTGGAACGCCACGGCCCCCCTGCGGGCTGAGGCCCGCGCCACGATGATCGCGGCGATGGATGCGGTGGGTAATCCGTCCTCCGTCCATGCGGAGGGGCGCGCGGCGAAGATGATTGTGGAAACCGCGCGCGCTCAGGTGGCGGCTGCGGTGGGGGCGATGGATGCCGACATCGTGTTCACCTCCGGCGCGACGGAGGCTGCGGCCCTGGCCCTGGCCGGGCGCGATCTGTCCGGCGCAGCGGTGGAGCATGATTGCGTCGGCGTTTGGACACGCGGCGATCTGCCGGTGGACGCCGAGGGTCGTGTTAGCACTCCCGATCCTGCAAGCAGTGCGATTCAGACGGCGAATTCCGAAACTGGCGTGATACAATCGCTGCCCGATGGCCTTGCCTTTACCGATGCGGTTCAGGCGGTCGGCAAGGTGCCATTCGCCTTTTCGTGGAGTGGGGCGCAGATGGCCGCGATCTCGGGCCACAAGTTCGGCGGGCCTAAGGGTGTGGGCGCGCTGATCCTGCGGCAAGGCCTCGATCTGCCCGCGCAGATGCGTGGCGGCGGGCAGGAAATGGGCCGCAGGGCAGGAACCGAGAATGTCATAGCTATCGCCGGAATGGGCGCGGCCATTACCGCCGCTCAGGCCGATCTGGATACAGGCGCGATGGACCGTGTTTCCGAGCTTAGAAATATCCTGGAAGGTGAGTTGAGGGCGGCGTGCCCCGACCTTATCTTGATGGGTGAGGGTGCCCCCCGCCTGCCCAACACAATGTGCATCGCGGTTCCGGGATGGCGCGGCGAAACGCAGGTGATGCAGATGGATCTGGCCGGCTACGCGATTTCCGCCGGGTCCGCATGTTCCAGCGGCAAGGTAAAGGCGTCGAAGGTGATCGGGGCCATGGGCCATGATGACCAGACCGCCTCCAGCACGATCCGCGTCTCGCTTGGGGCCGCCACCACCGAAGCTGAGATCATGGGCTTCGCCGCTGCATGGTCCCGCCAATATGAGAAATTTCGCGCCCGCGCGGCGTGACCCGAAACCACCGGCCCGGCATCGAGAGTGCTGGCCGATAGTACCGAGAATGAGGAAGACCGACATGACCGCATTGGATGAAGTCCAGCTGACCGCGAAAGAAGGCGTCGAGGAAGAGACCGTCGCCGCTGTCCAGTCCCTCGCCGGTAAGTACAAGTACGGCTGGGAAACCGATATCGAGATGGAATACGCCCCCAAGGGCCTGACCGAGGATATCGTCCGCCTGATCTCGGAAAAGAACAATGAGCCGGATTGGATGCTGGAATGGCGGCTGGACGCCTATCGCCGCTGGATCAAGCTGGAGGAGCCGGAATGGGCAATGGTCGATTACCCCAAGATCGACTTTCAGGACCAGTATTACTACGCCCGTCCCAAGAGCATGGCCGAAAAGCCCAAGAGCCTGGATGAGGTGGACCCCAAGCTTCTGGAAACCTACAAGAAACTGGGCATCCCGCTGAAGGAGCAGATGATCCTCGCCGGTGTCGAAGGGGCGGAGAACGTGGACACCGACCGCAAGGTCGCGGTGGACGCCGTGTTCGATTCCGTGTCCGTCGGCACGACCTTCAAGGATGAACTGGCCAAGGCCGGCGTGATCTTCTGCTCGATCTCCGAGGCCATTCGGGACCATCCCGAACTGGTGAAGAAATACCTCGGCTCGGTCATTCCTGCGTCGGACAACTACTATGCCACCCTGAACGCCGCCGTGTTTTCCGACGGATCGTTCGTCTACGTGCCCGAGGGGACCAAGTGCCCGATGGAGCTGTCCACATACTTCCGCATCAACGCGGAAAACACCGGCCAGTTCGAGCGGACGCTGATCATCGCGGAGAAGGACAGCTATGTCTCCTACCTCGAAGGCTGCACCGCGCCCCAGCGCGACATCGCGCAATTGCACGCGGCCTGCGTCGAGCTGGTGCTGCTTGAGGACGCGGAGATCAAGTATTCCACCGTTCAGAACTGGTTCCCCGGGGATGAGGACGGCAAGGGCGGCATCTACAATTTCGTGACCAAGCGCGCCGATTGCCGGGGCGATCGGTCCAAGGTGATGTGGACCCAGGTCGAAACCGGCTCCGCCGTCACGTGGAAATACCCGTCCTGCATCCTGCGCGGCGACGACAGCCAGGGTGAGTTCTACTCCATCGCCATCGCCAACAACTACCAGCAGGCCGATACCGGCACCAAGATGGTGCATCTGGGAAAGCGCACCAAGTCGCGCATCGTGTCCAAGGGCATCTCCGCCGGTCAGGCGCAGAACACCTATCGCGGGCTGGTGTCGATGCACCCCCGCGCCAAGGAATCGCGCAACTATACCCAGTGCGACAGCCTGCTGATTGGCGACAAGTGCGGCGCCCACACGGTGCCTTATATCGAGGTGAAGAACAATTCGAGCCGGGTGGAGCATGAGGCAACCACCTCCAAGGTGGACGACGACCAACTGTTCTACTGCCGTCAGCGCGGCATGGATGAGGAGGAGGCGGTGGCCCTCGTCGTCAACGGATTCTGCAAGGAGGTGCTCCAGGCACTGCCAATGGAATTCGCGATGGAAGCACAGGCGCTGGTTGCAATCTCGCTTGAGGGGTCGGTGGGCTAACGCCTCCGAAAGGGTTCGAACATGAAACATTACATCCCCGCCACGATCATCGCGGCGCTCGTCTATTTCTGCATGAGCTTCTTCTCGGACCTGTGGTTCGAGGAGACGATGCGCACGACGCTGGCTCTGGTCCTCTGGTCGCTGCTTAAGACGGCGATCTTCGCGGGCCTTTTCCACGTCATTCACGGCTTTCTGGGCAAGCTGTTCGGGTTCTACGATTACGACCCGGAGCTGGACGCCCCACGCAATACGACTTCTGAGGATAAGAATAATGCTTGAGATCAAGAACCTGCACGTCAAACTTGAAGAAGAGGACAAGGTAATCCTCAAAGGCGTGGACCTGACCGTCGAGGCGGGCAAGGTGCACGCGATCATGGGGCCGAACGGTTCGGGCAAATCGACGCTCAGCTACGTTCTGGCAGGCCGCGACGGCTATGAAGTCACGGACGGATCGGCCAGCCTGCTGGGGGCGGATATCCTCGACATGGAGCCGGAGGCGCGTGCGGCCGAGGGGCTGTTTCTCGCGTTTCAATACCCGGTCGAAATCCCCGGAGTGGGCAACATGACCTTCCTGCGCACTGCCGTGAACGCACAGCGCAAGGCGCGGGGCGAGGCGGAGCTGACCGCAGGGGAGTTCCTCAAGGTCGTGCGCGAGAAGGCGAAATCCCTCAAGATCGACGCCGAAATGCTCAAGCGGCCAGTCAATGTCGGTTTCTCGGGTGGTGAGAAGAAGCGCAACGAGATCCTGCAAATGGCGATGCTCGAACCGAAAATGTGCATCCTGGATGAGACGGATTCCGGTCTCGACGTGGATGCGATGAAACTGGTTTCCGACGGCGTGAACGCCCTGCGCGACGAGGGGCGGGCCTTCCTCGTCATCACGCACTATCAGCGCCTGCTCGATCACATCAAACCCGACGTGGTGCACATCATGGCCGATGGTCGCATCGTAAAGACCGGCGGGCCGGAACTGGCGATGGAAGTCGAGCAGAACGGCTACGCGGATATCCTGGCCGAGGTGGCGTAATGGTTTCGGTCAAGGCAAAGAAGCTCGCCCCGACCGACGGAATGCTGTCGCGTCATCCGGCGGCACCCGCGGCCACCGGCTGGGCCGACGCGGCCCGTGCCTCGGCGCGTGACCGGCTGGCGGCGGTCGGTGCGCCGCAGCGGCGCGACGAATACTGGTCGTTCACCAATCCCGCGCGTCTGGTCAGCGATCAGCCGATGGCGGCGAAGCCACTGGCGGCGCAGGATACACCTGTTTTCGGGGAAACCGATGCGCTGGTCCTGACTTTTGTCGACGGTGTTTTCGATCCGGCGCAATCGGACGATCTGGCGGGGGAGGGGCTGGAAATCCAAACCCTCTCCGACGCGCTCGGCACCGATATCCACTGGGCGAAGGATCTGTTCGGCGTGCTGGAGGAAAAGGGCCAGACCCCTGTTCCGCGCGAACTGGCGATGCTCAACACCGCCACGGCCACGCAGGGATTTGTGATACGCGCGACCAAGCCTGTCACCCGGCCGGTCCGCTTCGATTATGTCCAGACCTCCGATACCTCCGACGCGGTGATCCGCTCGCTGGTCAAGGTCGATGCCGGTGCCACGCTGACCCTGCTGGAAAGCGGCACGGTCGCCGCCCGGTGCAACACGGTGATGGAGATCGACATTGCCGATGGGGGCGAGCTGCATCACGTCCGCGTTCAGGGCCGCGCCCATGATCGTCAGGTCTTTACCGCCATGTTCGCACGGCTGGGTCGGGAAAGCGTCTATAAATCCTTCACGCTGGCGATGAACGGCGTGCTGTCGCGCAATGAGCAGGTGGTGGAATTCACCGGCGACGACGCGACCGCGCATGTGGCCGGAACTTGCGTGGGGCAGGGCGATTTTCACCACGACGACACGGTTTTCGTTACCCATGACGCGGTGAATTGCGAGAGCCGTCAAGTGTTCAAGAAGGTCCTGAAATCCGGCGCGACCGGTGTGTTTCAGGGCAAGATTCTCGTCAAGAAGGGCGCGCAGAAAACCGACGGCTATCAGATTTCGCAAGGTCTGCTGCTGGACGATGAGGTCAACTTCCTCGCCAAGCCTGAGTTGGAGATCTATGCCGATGACGTGATCTGCTCGCATGGCTCGACCAGCGGCGGTCTGGACGCGACGGGTCTGTTCTATCTGCTCAGCCGGGGTGTTCCGCGTGAAGCGGCGACCAACATGCTGGTCATCGCCTTCATGGATGAGGCCGTTCAGGAAATCGCGGATGAGAAGCTGGCGGATGAGATGCGCACACATATCGCGGGCTGGCTCGACCGGCACAGCGCGGGCTGAGGGCGGATGAGCACGACCGGCAAGATTTTCGCCGCGTGGGGCAACCCGCGTGGCGTGATGCGCGATCAGATGAATGCGGGCGACATCGACGGTCGCGCGCTGACCTTCATCCTGATCGCGGGCATCCTGCTGTCCATCGCCAACCTTCCCAATGCGATGTTGCAGGGGGGGCTGACGGATGATGCTGCCAGCGAACCTGCGGCCGCTCTGATCGCGGCGCGCTTCTTTCAGGTCGCGATCGGTGCGTTGGCGCTTGCCCTTGTCGGGCTGCTGGTGGCGCCGCTCAGCCATCTTGCCGCCCGCGCCTTCGGCGGTGTGGGCAGTTGGGCGACCACGCGACTGGCGCTTTCCTGGTCGCTGATGACGCTGGTGCCGCTGGCAATGCTCTCGGGCGTTCTGCTGGCGGTCGGCGTCGCCAGCGATACCACCTGGCTTGTCGAGGCGAGCTTTCTGGCCGGTCTGGCGGGGCAGTTGGTCCTGCTCTACGTCTGGTCCGGATCGCTGGCCGAGGCGGAAGGATTTTCCAGAACATGGCCCACGATGCTCGTCATGGCGGCGATCTTCATCGCGCTTTACGGGATTCTTACGTTGCGGATATTGGCGTGACAGTCGCGTTGCCTGATTTTCACCCCATTTCGGGTTTAGCCTGCGGCAAGACGATCAGGAGCAGCGCAATTGGCCCAGGAATTCGACATCACGCACGGTCATTTCGAGGAACGTCACGCCGGTATGGCATGGCGTATCGCGGATGCATGGCTTCACATGGGGACCTCGACCCGGCGATTGATCCGCGAACATCCGTCCGAGGGGCGTTTGCTGTTCTACGTTCTGATGGCCGATATCGTGGTGTTCCTGTCCTGGACACTGAAAACGGTCGTGGTGCCGCACCCCGATGCCCCCATTCCATTGCGGGTCAGCCTGTGGCTGGTGCTGATGCTGATGGGGCGCACTGCGATCATGTACGGGTTCGCGGCGGTGGCAGGGGCGGTGCTGAAATTGCTCGGCGGGCGCGGCAGCTGGCGCGACACCCGCGCGGGCGTGTTCTGGGGCGGGTTCGTCGCAGCGCCGTTCAGCCTGTTCGCGGCGCTGGTGACGGTTGCTCTGGCAGCTTCGTATGGGCCGGGTTCGGGTACGGGCAGCTGGTATGTCATCCCGCTTTACTGGGTCAGCCTGATTCCGTTCATCTGGTACATCGCCGGTGGATTGGCGGAGGCACAGCGGATGCGGTTCGCGCCGATCTTTCTGGGCTTGTCGGTCCTGACCGTTTGCGCGCTATTCGCCGCATTGGTCGCCAGCGCCCGCGGCATTATCTGAACCTGATAGATTTACCGGCCTTCCAAGGTCGACGTGACGTGCACATGAAGTCGCGCGTCGAGAGGGATTCCAATGTATGATGTTTTCAAGATCCGGTCCGATTTTCCGATCCTGTCGCGTGAGGTGAACGGCAAGCCTCTGGTCTATCTCGATAACGGGGCCAGCGCGCAAAAACCGCAGGTTGTGATCGACGCGATCAGCCGCGCCTACGGTCAGGAATATGCCAATGTCCACCGGGGTCTGCACACGCTGTCCACCATCGCCACGGAAAACTACGAGGCCGTGCGCGGCAAGGTCGCCCGTTTCCTAGGCGGCGTGCCGGAAGAGGAGATCATCTTCACCACCGGCGCGACCGAGGGGTTCAACCTGATCGCCTATGGCTGGGCGATGCAGAACCTGACCGCCGGGGATGAGATCGTGCTGAGCGTCATGGAGCATCACGCCAATATCGTACCGTGGCATTTCCTGCGCGAACGCATGGGCGTGAAACTGGTCTGGGTGGAGCCTGAGGTCGACGGCTCCTTCGATCCCGCCCGCGTGGCGGAGGTTCTGACGGACCGCACGAAGCTGGTGACGTTGACGCATATGTCCAACGTTCTGGGCACCGTGGTGGATATCGCGGCTGTGGCGGATATCCTGCGTCCGCGCAGCATTCCGCTGGCCGTCGATGGCTCGCAAGCGGCGGTGCATACACCGGTCGATCTGACGGTGCTGGGTGCCGATTTCTACTGCATCACGGGGCACAAGCTCTATGGTCCCTCCGCATCGGGTGCCGTCTGGATCAAGGCGGAGAGGATGGCCCAGATGCGGCCCTTCATGGGTGGCGGCGACATGATCCGCACCGTGACGCGCGACGACATCACCTATAATGACCCTCCGCATAAATTCGAGGCCGGTACGCCGGGTATCGTGCAGACAATCGGGCTGGGCGCGGCGCTGGACTACATGACCGCCGCCGGGATCGAGAACATAGCCGCCCATGAGGCGGACCTGCGCGACTACGCTCAGGATCGGTTCCGGTCGCTCAACTGGCTGCATTTGCAGGGGACTGCGGCGGGCAAGGGGGCGATCTTCTCGTTCACCATGGATGGTGGTGCGCATCCGCATGATATCTCCACCATTGTCGATCAAAAGGGCGTGGCCGTGCGCGCGGGGCATCATTGCTGCCAGCCATTGATGCAGCACATGGGCGTCAATGCCACTTGCCGCGCCAGCTTCGGCATGTACAACACCCGCGACGAAGTGGACACGTTGATTGACGCGCTGGAAACCTGCCACCGGTTGCTGGGCTGAAATCCACCCCCGGCCCCTTGCCATTCCGGCCGGGCTGCGCACCTATGAGCCACATCATTTCAGGAGGCCGCGATGAGCGAAGAGAATAAAGACGAAAAACCGACCGTTGACCCAATGAACGAACGCCTCCTCAAATCCCGTCAGATCATCATCTGCGAAGGGATCGACCAGAAACTGGCGATGCGTGTCAGCGCGCAATTGCTGGCCATGGCGGCGGAGAATGACGAACCGATCACCCTGTTCATCAACAGCCAGGGCGGCCATGTCGAGGCGGGCGATACCATCCACGACATGATCCGCTTCGTGAAGCCAAAGGTGCGGATCGTCGGAACCGGCTGGGTGGCCAGCGCGGGCACGACGATTTTCCTGGCCGCGGACAAGGAGGATCGCTTCTGCCTGCCCAACACGCGTTTCCTGATCCACCAACCCTCGGGCGGGGTCGGCGGACAGGTGACGGACATCACCATTCAGGCCGCGCAGATCGAGCGGATGCGCGAGCGTCTGGCCCACATGATCGCGGACGCGACGGGGCAGAGCTTCGAGCAGGTTATGAAGGATATCGACCGTGACCGTTGGATGACCACATCCGAGGCGGCGGAATACGGCATCCTGGGCACTGTCATCTCCTCCCAGTCCGAACTGGACTGAGGGAAACTGTTCCCGCCGGTGGCGATGCCTCCGGCGGGGATATTTGAACGACCAAGCTACTGTCCGCGCGGCACCAGCCTCGTCACTCCGATCGCATCGGCACGGGCGCGATCCTCGCTCAGGCTCATCGGAATGTATTCCCCGCGTCGCCACAGCACGGCCAGATCGTCGTAATGGCGTGACAGGACATGACCGGATTGACCGGTCGAGATGATGTAGCGCGAGTTTTCCGGGTCTCCGAAATCCACGACGAACCGCAGACCGGATGCGTGCACGTTCGCATATGGGTTGGGTTGCGCGCCTGACAGCCGCCCCCGCATCAGCGTATCGTCGCCACCGCCCGTCGGTTGCACGATGGAGGCGATCAGCGCGATGCCCGGAATGCGGCCCAGCACTTCATGCTCCTGCATCGCCAGATGCGCGTCGCCCCAGCGCCAGGCCTCGACCCGGGTGCCATAGGTGTCACGCAACTCGGCCAGTGCATCGTTCAATGCCCGGACCGTCATGTCTCCGCAGGTCTCCTCCACCTGCGAGGTGGAGATGTTGCACCACTCGGACGCGCCGTCCACATCTCGGAACACACGCTCGATAAACAGCGGTTGCAGCCGGGTCATGCGGTCGGCCATCGCGCCGCCAAGCTCGTCGCGTACCAGATGCCGTTGCAGATTGCGCACCCAGGCCGCGTAAATCAGCGGCTCGGGGCCGTGCTCGCTCATCTCGCCGTTCCATTCGGCCAAACGCTCTAGCGCGACCTGCCGCAGTGGTGCGAGGGCGTCATCCTCCACCGGGGAACCGGTCCACCATAGATCGCGTCCGATCAGGGGCAGCAGGATGCGGGCGGTCTGGCTGACGATATCCGTTTGCGCCTCGACGAAGCTGTCCACGGTGTGAAACTCCCGCTCCGCCAATAGCCTGCGCGCGCGCTGGATGCGCTGGGTGTCGCCCCACACATGGCTGAGGTGATAGGGAAACGCCCGGTCGGTGGTCCGGTTGTTTGTGTTGAGGACGAGGCCCGAGCGCGGGTCGATATCGGCCGGCATCTGATCGCGTGTAACGTAGCCCTGCCAATCGTTTTGCGCGACCCAGCCGGGCACCGGAATGCGCCCCATGCCCTGATGCGAGTCCTGTCGCAACGGCGCAAGTCCGCCCACTACCATCGCGACGGTGTTTGCGTCGGCCATGGTGAAATTCTGGCTGGGCGCGATCATGCCGCGCAGGGCGCGACGCCCCTCGTCGATATTCCGCGCATGCTGCATCTCGATCAGCGTGTCCATCGAGCGATCTGTCGGGTCCAGCGCTGTCCAGGCCAGCGCCGCGACATGGCCGGGAGGGGTGATCCTGCCCGCACCGAAGGCATCCCCCGGCAGCACCGGCCCATGGCGGGTCCGGCGCAGGGTGACGGTGCGTGCGGGCGCGTCACCCACACCGATCAGAACCTCGCGCGAGGTCAGCGCAGCGTAGCCGTCGGGCGTCAGGTATTCACTTGGATCGTCGGGGTTCAGCTTCTCGATATACAGGTCCTGATCGTCGGTATAGGCCGTGGTCAGTCCCCAGGCGAAGCTCTCATTACGCCCGGCGATGATGCCCGGCATTCCGGGGATCGTGCCGCCGATGGCCCCGCCGCCGGGGAATTCCAGCCGGGCCAGCATCCAGATGGTGGGCGCGCTCAGCCCCAGATGCGGATCGTTCGCCAGCAAGCTGCTGTCCGAGGCCGACCGGCTCGCATCCACTGCCCATGCATTCGACGCACCCGCCATGCCGAACTCCGCCACCGGGTCCAGCGCTTGCCGCAGGGGCAGGGGGGTGTTCGCGGGCTGCATGTCAAACAGATCCGCGAATTCAGGTTGTGCGAGGGATGACAGGCGCGGGGCCTCGGGCATGATGTCCAGCAGTCGGTCCGGCGGCAACAGCAGGGACAATTCGGCGCGCCGCACCTCCGACACCGCATGGCCGGACAGCTGCAACGCCATGAGGCGGTTCACCGCGACGGAATCCGCCGGGGTCCATGGTGAGATTTCACGCGAAAACAGGAAGAATTCCGGTGAGCCGCGGCCCAGAGCTTCCTCGCGCACTTGCGTCAGACGCGCGTTCACTCCGGCGGAATAGGCACGCAACGCGGCCTGGGTGTCGGGGCTTTGATGCTCCACCATCTGCCGGGCGACGCCATATATATCCAATGTGCGCAACAGAACGTCTGTGTCGAAGGTCGCCTCACCGAAAATCTCGCTCAGCCGTCCCTGCGCGGTGCGGCGCAAGACGGTCATCTGCCACAGCCGGTCCTGCGCGTGGGCATAGCCCAGACCGAAATACACGTCCTCATCCGTTTCGGCGAAAATATGCGGAACTGCGTTGTGGTCACGCACGATCTCGACGGTGCTGCCCAGACCCGTCACCTCGACCCGGTTATCGTATTGCGGCAGCGATCCGGAGGCCAGATACCAGACCAGCGCCAGAACCAGCAATCCCAGCACGATCAGCCCGACGAAGGCACGGACCAGCCATTTGAAGAGTGTCGCCACGTGGATGCTCCGTTCCGGTTGGGGGCAGTTGCAGGCCAAAGCAGTAGCAGCGGCCTTGACTTGGTTCAATGCGGGCCGGAAACCTGTGCGCGCACATCATCGGGAGGATAAGACATGGCACGTTGCGCATTTATCGGATTGGGGGTCATGGGCTATCCCATGGCGGGGCATCTGCGCGCGGCGGGGCATGACGTCACCGTCTACAACCGCACTGCGACAAAGGCGGAGGCCTGGGTGCAGCAGCATGGCGGGCAATCCGCCCCGACCCCGGCGCAGGCCGCGCAGGATGCGGAATTCGTGTTCTGTTGCGTCGGCAACGATGCCGATCTGCGATCCGTCACGACGGGGCCGCAGGGCGCCTTTGGCACGATGTCGCCCGATGCGGTCTTTGTCGATCATACGACCGCTTCCGCCGATGTGGCGCGCGAACTCGCTGCGGCTGCTGGGGAGGCCGGGTTTCACTTTATCGACGCACCGGTCAGCGGCGGTCAGGCCGGGGCCGAAAACGGCGTGCTGACGGTGATGTGCGGCGGCGAGGAGCCGGTTTACAAACGCGCCGAACCGATCATCGCCGCCTTCGCCAAATCGTGCCGCCTGATGGGGGAGGCGGGCGCGGGCCAGATCACCAAGATGGTCAACCAGATCTGCATCGCGGGGCTGGTGCAGGCATTGAGCGAGGGGATCAACTTCGCACAGAAGGCGGGCCTCGATGGTCACGCGGTCGTCGATGTGATCTCCAAGGGCGCGGCGGGCAGCTGGCAGATGGAAAACCGAGGCGGCACCATGCTGGAAGGCACCTTCGATTTCGGTTTCGCCGTGGACTGGATGCGAAAGGATCTGGGCATCGTTCTGGACGAGGCGCGCAATATCGGCGCCTCCGTTCCCGTGACAGCCACGGTCGATCAGTTCTATCAGGACGTTCAGAACATGGGCGGCGGGCGCTGGGACACCTCCAGCCTCATCACCCGGTTGCGCCGGATGGATGGCGAATAGCGCGGGGCGTTCGAAAAGCACCGTTGAACCGGGGCGGGCGGCTCGCTAGGTACGGGGCAGCAGGAGGATATTCATGACTTTCGACCGTTCCATCAAGATCGCACCGTCGATCCTCGCCGCCGACTTCGCCAATTTTGGGGCGGAATGCGCCGCGGTGGAAAAGCAGGGGGCCGACTGGGTCCATGTGGATGTGATGGACGGGCATTTCGTGCCGAACATCACCTTCGGCCCCGCCACCTGCGCCGCGATCAGACCGCATATCGCGGGCGTTATGGATGTACATCTGATGATTGCCCCCGCCGATCCGTATCTGGAGGGATTTGCCAAGGCCGGAGCCGATATCCTGACCGTCCATGCCGAGGCTGGTCCCCACTTGCACCGCTCGCTGCAGATGGTGCGCAATCTGGGGTGCCGCGCCGGTGTGGCCCTGAACCCCGCCACGCCTGCAAGTGCCGTGGAATACGTGCTCGACCGGATCGACCTGATTTGCGTCATGACTGTGAACCCCGGCTTCGGTGGGCAGAGCTTCATCGACAGTCAGATCGAAAAGGTCCGCCAATTGCGCGCCATGATCGGTGACCGCCCCATTCATATCGAGATCGACGGCGGCATGACGCCCGAGACCGCGCCGTTGATGGCGGCTGCCGGAGCAGATGTGCTCGTCGCGGGCTCCGCCGTGTTCAAGGGCGGTTCGGTTACCAACCCCGCCCCCTATGGTGAAAATATTCGCGCCATCCGCGTCGCCGCTGAAAAAGCGACCGGAGTCCTCGTTTGATGGATGAGAGCTTGAACGTCTTCGGCCAGCGGCTGTTGGCGTGTGGTGGGGGTGATCGCGTCACGGGCTGGTTTCGCAACGGGGCCTGTGACACCTGCGCAGAGGATACCGGCTCCCACACGGTTTGCGCGATCATGGATGATGAGTTTCTGGCCTTTTCGAAATATGTCGGCAATGACCTCAGCACGGACCGGCCGGAATACGGTTTTGCCGGATTGAAGGCGGGCGATGCGTGGTGCCTGTGCGCCTCACGCTGGGCACAGGCCGCGGATGAGGGCTGCGCCCCGAAGGTCGTGCTGCAAGCCACGCATCAAAAGGCCCTCGCGGTCTGCGATTTCGAGACGCTCAAACGTCACGCGGTCGATCTGTAGGCGGAACGCCTACGCTGGAGTCAGAGGCCTTCCTCAGCGATCAGCGTCGCCACGTCCTTCGCGAAATAGGTCAGGATGCCGTCGCAACCCGCACGCTTGAAGGCGGAAAGGCTCTCCAGCATTGCGGCCCGTCCGTCGATCCAGCCGTTCTGGGCGGCGGCCTGTATCATCGCGTATTCGCCGGACACCTGATAGGCATAGGTCGGCACGCTGAATTCCCGCTTAACCCGGGTGCAGATGTCCAGATAGGGCATTCCCGGTTTGACCATCACCATGTCGGCACCCTCGCTCAGGTCGATGGCGACCTCGCGCAGGGCCTCGTCGGAATTGCCGGGGTCCATTTGATAGGTCTTCTTGTCGCCCTTCAAGGCGCCGGTGGCGCCCACCGCATCGCGGAACGGGCCGTAGAAGGCGCTGGCATATTTCGCGGCATAGCTCAGGATCGTCACGTCGGGAAAGTCGTTCTGCTCCAGCGCTTGCCGGATGATCGCGATGCGCCCGTCCATCATGTCGGACGGGCCGAGGATATCCGCCCCCGCCTCCGCATGGGCCAGCGCCTGCTGTTGCAGGGCCATCAGGCTCTCGTCATTCACGACCACGCCGTCGCGCACGATGCCGTCATGCCCGTCGGAGTTATAGGGGTCCAGCGCCACGTCCAGCATGACGCCGATATCGGGAACCTGCTTCTTGATCTCGCGCGTAGCGCGGTTCACCAGGTTTTCGGGGTTCCACGCTTCCTCCGCGCCCGGCGTCTTCACGTCCGGATCGGTATAGGGAAACAGCGCGATGCACGGGATGCCCAAACCGGCGGCCTCATTCGCCTTTTCCGCCACCAGATCGACGCTGACACGTTCCACCCCCGGCATGGAGGCGACAGGCTGACGCTGATCCACGCCATCCGTCACGAAGATCGGCCAGATCAGGTCGTCCACGCCCAGCGTGGTTTCGCGGACCAGACGGCGCATCCAGTCAGCCTGACGCAGGCGGCGCGGGCGGGTCATGGGAAAGGGGGCGGTGGGATGTGGCATGGGGTTCTCCTGTCTCGAAGGTTGTTTCGCACGGGGCCGCGACATGGCTCAAGCGAAAACCCGCTTGTCGTCACCTGCACGCGGGCTATGCTTCGGTTTCCCCGCACGAAGGCCATGCACTGCTGGCCCCGACAGGAAAGACTGCCTCTTGCTCTCGCTCATCAGCGAATTTCTGGATTTTTCGACGTTCTTTTCGGTCTGGTACTGGGTCTTCCTTGCGCTTGCATGGTCGTCGCGGACCCACTGGACGCTGGGCGCGCCGTTCGATTCTGTTGTCCGGGCGGAAAAGCGCGGCGGCAGGTGGGAGGATGACCTGGATGCCATCGTGCACGCCATGGCCGCCCGTTTTGCCATGTTCATGCAGCATGGCGGGCCGTGGGTCGTGGGCATCGCGATGTTCCTGCTGGCAGGTCTGGTCACAGCCAGCGTTGTCACGCAGAACGAGATGGTGCGCGGAATTACCGCATTCGCAGTACCAATGATGATCGCGGAGTTCGGAGACATACGGCTGGCCCTTCGGATCGAGCGGACGGGGCTGCGCGGTTACGATCTGCGCCGCGCCCTGGTCTGGCGGCGGTTTCTCAATCAGGTGACGGGTCTGTTCTCGCTGATCCTCGCGGCCACGCTGGCGGTGATCACGCTGGTGCAGGCGCAGCAGTTTGCGCCGTGGTGATCCGCCCTCTTGCAGTACTGCGGTTCGCAGGCTAGTTCGCCTGTGATGAAGGATGGCGGACCCCTCAAGAGCGGGGCCGTGCTGGTCGGTGGCGCCCCCGAGGGCCACGACGCGCGGCTGATCGCGGATTACGTGCGACGCGAGGGTGGCCCCCTCATCCATGTCGCGCGCGACGATGTGCGCATGGCGGCGGTGCAGGCCTCACTGAAATTCGTAGCACCCGATGTGCCGGTGTTGAGCTTTCCGGCATGGGATTGCCTGCCTTACGACCGGATCTCACCGGCGGCGGAGATTTCGGCCAAGCGTATGGCGACGCTTGCCACGCTGGCTGACGGGTTCACCCGGCCTGCCATTATCGTAACCACGCTGAACGCCGCGACGCAACGTCTGCCCGCACGTTCGCTTGTCGCGGATGCCTCGTTCACCGCGACGACCGGATCGCGACTGGATGAGGCGAAGTTGCGCGCCTGGCTGGTGCGCATGGGCTTTTCGCAAACCTCTACGGTGACGGAGCCGGGGGACTACGCCATTCGCGGCGGCCTGATCGACATCTATCCGCCGGGTCCGATGGGGCCGGTGCGGCTGGATTTGTTCGGGGACGTGCTCGATTCCGTGCGCCGGTTCCGCGCCGACACGCAGCGCACGACGGAAACGATCGACCGGATCGAGCTTGCGCCGGTGTCCGAGGTTGTCCTCGACACACCTGCAATTGAGCGGTTCCGCAAGAGCTATCGTGAGACATTCGGCCAGCCGGGGCCGGAGGATGCGCTCTATGAAAGCGTCAGCGCCGGGCGAAAGCATCAGGGCTATGAACACTGGGCGCCGCTGTTTCATGAGACGATGCAGACCCTGTTCGACTATCTGCCCGATGCGCCCGTCACGCTGGACGATCAGGTCGATGCCGCGCGCAGCGCGCGCTGGGACACCATCGAGGATCATTACCGCGCCCGGCGCGAGGTGTTGGGGGAGAAGAAGGGCCGGCGCGATGCCGCCTACAAACCCTTGCCGCCCAAGGCGCTGTACCTGGACGATGCCGACTGGGACGCGGCGATGCATGCCCGCGCCGTGCGCAAATTCTCCCCCAATCCTACGCCCTCCGGCCCCGGCGTCATCGACGCGGGCGCGCGCACCGGGCGCAGCTTCGCGCCGGAGCGTCAGGCCGAAAACCTCAGCCTGTTCGGCGCGTTGGCCAAGCATGTGGCCGAGCGGCGCAAATCCTCGGGCGTGGTCATCGCGTCCTATTCCGTCGGCGCGCGCGAGCGGATGGGAACGCTGCTGGCCGATTCCGGGATCGGGGACGCGACCTTTATCGACCGGCTGACCGATGCGGGCGGCAAGGGCAGCCTGAGCCTGGCCGTATGGGGGCTGGATTCCGGGTTCGAGGCACCGGACCTGACCGTCATAGCCGAGCAGGACGTGCTGGGCGACCGCCTGGTCCGCCGGGGTCGGCGCAAGCGGCGGGCGGAGAATTTCCTGACCGAGGCGACATCCCTGACCCCCGGCGATCTGGTGGTGCATGTCGAACACGGCGTGGGCCGCTATCACGGGTTGGAGACGATCACCGTCACCGGCGCGCCGCACGAATGTCTGGCGCTGGAATATGCCGACAACGCGCGCCTGTACCTGCCGGTCGAAAATATCGAACTGCTGACCAGATTTGGCCATGAGGAAGGCCTTCTCGACAAGCTGGGCGGTGGCGCATGGCAGGCCAAGAAGGCCCGGCTGAAGGAGCGGATCAAGCTCGCCGCCGAACGCCTGATCGCTGTGGCCGCCGAACGCGCGCTGCGCACCGCGCCGGTCCTGACGCCCCCTGACGGATTGTGGGATGAGTTCTGCGCCCGCTTCCCCTATCAGGAAACCGACGATCAGCTGTCCGCCATCGACGACGTGCTTGAGGATATGTCCTCGGGCAAGCCGATGGACCGTTTGATCTGCGGCGATGTGGGCTTCGGTAAGACGGAGGTCGCCCTGCGCGCCGCTTTTGTCGCCGCGATGTCCGGCACGCAGGTCGCGGTGATCGCGCCGACGACCCTGCTTGCCCGACAGCACTACAAGGCCTTTGCCGAACGGTTTCGCGGCCTGCCGGTCAAGGTTCGCCAGATGTCGCGCTTCGTCTCGACCAAGGAGATGGCCGCTACGCGCGACGGTCTGGCCCGCAATGAGATCGAGATCGTCGTCGGCACCCATGCGGTGCTGGCCAAGAACATGAAGTTCGCCAATCTGGGCCTGCTCATCATTGATGAGGAGCAGCATTTCGGCGTGCAGCACAAGGAGCGGCTCAAGGAGCTGCGCTCCGACATCCATGTTCTGACCATGACCGCAACGCCGATCCCGCGCACCTTGCAGCTCAGCCTGTCGGGGGTGCGTGAGCTGAGCATCATCGGCACGCCGCCGGTCGATCGTCTGGCGATCCGAACCTATATCTCCGACTTCGACGCGCTAACCGTGCGCGAGGCGCTGCTGCGTGAGAAATATCGCGGCGGGCAGGCGTTCTACGTGGTGCCCCGCGTCACTGATCTGAAGGAGATCGAAGATTTCCTGCGTGAGGAGGTGCCGGAGGTATCCTTCATCACCGCGCACGGGCAGCTTGCCGCGGGCGATCTGGATGACCGGATGAATGCATTTTACGACGGGCAATATGACGTTCTGCTGGCCACGACCATCGTGGAATCCGGCATCGACATCCCGGCGGCGAACACGTTGATCGTGCACCGGGCCGATATGTTTGGCCTGTCGCAACTCTACCAGATCCGGGGCCGTGTCGGGCGCTCGAAAATCCGTGCCTACGCATACCTGACCACCAAGAAGCGCAAGAAGCTGACCCCCGCCGCGCAAAAGCGTCTGCGCGTGCTCGGCTCACTCGACAGTCTGGGGGCGGGTTTCGCGCTGGCCTCACAGGATCTGGACATTCGCGGAGCGGGCAACCTGCTGGGTGAGGAACAGTCGGGGCAGATCAGGGAAGTCGGTTACGCCCTGTATCAGGACATGTTGGAGGAGGCGATCAACAAGCTGCGCTCCGGCAAGGGGGAAGGGCTGACCCCTGACGGCCAGTGGTCACCTCAGATCAATCTGGGCGTGCCCGTGCTGATCCCCGAGGCTTACGTGCCCGACCTAGATGTTCGGCTCGGTCTGTATCGCCGCCTGTCGTCGCTGGATCGCAAGGTGGAACTGGAAGGTTTCGCCGCCGAACTGATCGACCGTTTCGGCACGCTGCCGCCCGAGGTGGACACCTTGCTGAAGGTCGTGCGGATCAAGGCGATGTGCCGCAAGGCCAATATCGGCCGGCTCGACAGCGGCCCCAAGGGCGCGACCGTGCAGTTCCATGAAAACCGCTACGCCAGACCCGAGGGGTTGATCCAGTTCATTCAGGATCAGAACGGCCGGGCCAAGATCAAGGACAACAAGGTCGTCGTCGCCCGCAACTGGCCGGACGAGGCGACGCGGATCAACGGCTCGTTCGCGATTGCACGCGATCTGGCACGGCTGGCAAAAAAATAATTCCGGTAAATCCGTGGGAACTAATTCCGCCTCGTGGTGTTGGTCGGGCATGCAACACACGAATTTAACGGACGGAGTAATATCATGAAAGTCGCGATCGGAATTATCGTCGCCGTACTTGTCGTACTGGGATTGTTCTTCTTCTTCGACCTGAATCAGACTCAGGACGGCGAGCTTCCCAATGTCGAAGTTACGGGCGGCGAAATGCCTGAATACGACGTCGATGCGGGCGATGTCGATGTTGGCACGACTGAGCGGACTGTCACCGTTCCTACCGTCGACCTCGAGTCGCCTGAGGAAGAAGCCATCGAAGGCCAGTGATAGAGTTTATCCTATAGACAGGGTTTATCCCATAGATGGAGGGCGTCCTTGCGGGCGCCCTTTTTCGTTTATTCGCCCATCTGGTTTCGTTTATTCGCCCATCTGGGCGGCGGCGGCAGTCAGATCCGCGATGATCTTCTCCCACGTGGCGGTATCCTGCGCGCCCTGAACCACATATGTGCCGCCGATCAGGAATGTCGGCACACCGCTGACGCCCATTTCGCGCGCCTCACGATCCTCACGCAGTACTTCATTACGGTCCGCGTCGCCCTGAAGCAAGCGCGCCACGACGTCGCCGTCCATGCCAACCTGGCGCGCCGCGTCCACCAATACGGCGTGATCGGAAATATCCTCGCCCAGCTTGAAGTATCGCTCAAACAGAGCAGAAACCAGATCGCCCTGATGGTCCGACGTCTTGGCCCAACGGATCACCCGGTGCGCGTCCACGGTGTTCGGCGTGCGTTTCATCCGGCTGAAATCGACCTCCAGCCCGGCATCCGTGGCAGCCTTCTCGATCTGTGCATAGACATCCGTCGCACGATCCTTGCCGAACTTGCTTTCCAGATAGGTGCGGCGATCCATGCCTTCGGGCGGCATGTCGGGGTTCAACTGGAATGGTCGCCACGTGATGTCGAAGGGGTTTCCGGCGCTGGCCAGCGCCTTTTCCAGCTTGGATTTACCGATATAGCACCAGGGGCAGATCGGGTCTGAGATGATTTCGAGACGGGTCATGAACGCTCCTCGGCGATGTAGAGGTCGGGCAGGGCGGATCTCTTGACCTTGCCCGTGGGGCCGCGCGGCAGGTCGGGAATAGGCTGGATATGTTTCGGCATCTTGTACGTTGCAAGGGATCCGGCCAATTCAGCCATCACCTCTGCCGGGTCGGCAGACCCGGTATAGAAGGCCGCAATGATCCGCACCCCCGGCTTGGGAGAGACTTCGCAAACGCCGACCTCACGCACGCCGGTGCAGGTGAGCATTGCGGCCTCCACCTCCAACGGTGAGACACGATAGCCGTTCGCCGTCATCAGATCGTCGAGCCGACCCAGATACCGCACAGCGCCGGACTCCTCCATCACCACCTGATCGCCGGTGCGGAACCATTCTGGCAGAGGCTCCCCGTTCAGATAGCCCAACATCAGGCCGGGTTCACTGCGGTGCACCGACAATTCCCCCGGCGTGCCGCGCGGCACGGGCTGATCCGCACCCAAAACCGCGACCTGCCGGCCGTCTTGCACCCAACCTATCGTGCCCACCGGCGCGGGGCGAGAAGGAGAGGACGAGATAAAGGTCGAGATTTCCGACATTCCGAACGCCTCGTGAAGCTCCGTTCCGGTGCGGTCCCGCCACTCCGCTCGCAGGGACGCAGGCAAAGTCTCACCGGCGCACAGGGCATGGCGCAGGCCCTGAAAGGCTGACTTCAGATCGGCATCCGATTTCAGAATACGACGGAAGATGCCCGGAACGGCGGCAAAGAGTGTGGGCCGGTGTGCGGCGATCAGCGCGCGATGCGTGTCCGGCCCGGCCTCTCCGACATGGATCAGGGCCTGTGCACCGGCTGCCCACGGGTCCGTCAATCCGGTGCCGAGGGTAAAGGTCCAGTTGAATGCGCCGGCGTGCAGCACCCTGTCCGTGGGCTCCAACTCATACCAACCGGGCCACATCATCTGCCGGGCATGTGCCGCACGATGTGCATGAATCACCGCCTTTGCCGTGCCGGAGGAGCCAGAGGTGAACACGATATAGGCGGGATCGTCCGCTGCCGTATCGAACAGGGGGGCGGGCGCGTGATCGCGCAATGCCGCCAGATCGTCCACCACGACCGCATCCGTCTGCGGCAGGTCCAGTGCGGGATCGCGAACGATCATGTCGGGGCGGGTCAGAGCGAGCAGAGGCCCCAGTTCCTTCACGCCAAGCTGGGAGGAGATCGCGATCGGCACCGCTCCCAACCGCTGCGCTCCGAAGAAGACCAGCGGGAAATCCATCGTATTGCCCAGCCGCAGCCCGACCCGCTGCCCCGGTTGCAACCCCTGTGCGACCAACCCTCCCGCCACGGCGGCGATGGTCGCATCGAGTTGCGCGAAGCTCCACCGTTCCAGCACCTCACCGGGGGATCCGATCACCTCCAGTGCGGTGCGCTGCGGGGTGGAGCGACCTGCCTGCATGACGTATTCAGCCATGTTGAACCGGTCGGGGCAGGGGGGCGGGGTGTCTTGGTGGATCGAGAGCATGTCACCTCATCCCATGTCACGCCCGGCCCGTCCATCGCCTTTCGCGCGATACGCCGACGATGGCACGGCAAGCCTACGACTCACCCGATCATTCGAACATGGCGCGCAGATCGACACTGGACCGTTCGCCCAGATTGCCCCAGTTTTCCTGAAGGAACGTATCCGCAGCGGCATAGCCCTTGTCGTGCAGGTTTTGCAGAACACGCATACTGGGTTGCAGCTTCGACGCGATGCCCATGTCGGACATGGTGTCGTCATCGCGGATCGAATGGATCAGAAGGTCCTTGTACCGCGTTCCTGTCAGGGTTCCGCCCTCGATCAACCTCTTGATCAACTCGATATTGCGCAGTTCCCGCAGCAATGAGGAATTGAACGAGATCTCGTTGATCCGGTTCAGAATGTCGGAGGCCCGCACCGGCACCTCCTCTCGCTCGATCGGGTTGATATGAACGATGACGATATCGCGCGAATTCGTCTCGTAAAACAGTGGGAACAGCGCCGGATTTCCAGTATAACCGCCGTCCCAATAGGCCTCACCGTCGATTTCGATCGCCTGAAACAACGTTGGCAGACAGGCGGAGGCGAGGATGGCATCGGTCGTGATCTCCTCCTTCTCAAACACCTTGATCTTGCCGCTGCGCACATTGGTGGCGCAGATGAACAGCTTCGGCCCCACCGGTTCATCCATCGTGGCAAAGTCCAGATCCCCTATCAGATCGCGCAAGGGGTGGTAGTTCAGCGGATTGAAATCATACGGGGAAAAGATCCGGGTCATCGTCTCACCCGCGAAATATCCAGGCCCGGATTCGAATGCGGTCAACGCCATGCCCAGAGCCGGGTTCACGACCTGCAACCACTTGTTTATGGGGTGGGAGGAGGGGCTGCGTTTCGCAACCGCATTCCAGAACGTCGACAGATGCTTGCGCGCGCCATCGCGTCCATCCTCGACCCAGCCGCATTTCAGCGCTGCCGCGTTCATCGCCCCGGCGGAGGTCGCGGTGATGCCCTCGATCTCCAACCGCTCTTCTTCTAGCAGGCGGTCCAGAACGCCCCATGTCAGCGCGCCGTGGGCCCCGCCACCCTGCAAGGCCATGTTGATTGTCTTGACCATCGCGGCCCGCTTTCTGCTGTCTTCAAATATCCCCGCCGGAGGCCGCTGCCTCCGGCGATGTCTTAGTGGTCAAAGCGCGGTCCAGCCACCATCGACGCTGATCGTGGTGCCGGTGATCTGCTCCGCCGCGTCCGAGCACAGGAACGCGACCGTCCCGCCGATCTGGCCGACGGTGGCGAACTCCTTGGACGGCTGGCGGTCCAGCAGAACCTCCTTGATCGCGGTATCGCGGTCCATGCCGTATTTCTCCATCGTCTCGGGGATCTGCTTTTCGACCAGCGGCGTCATGACATAGCCGGGACAAATGGCATTCGCGGTGATCGGCTCCTGCGCGGTTTCGAGTGCCGTGACCTTGGTCAAGCCGACGACACCGTGCTTTGCCGCCACATAGGCGGACTTGTAGGGCGAGGCGGTCAGACCGTGCGCCGATGCGATATTGACCACGCGGCCCCATCCCTGCTTTCGCATCAATGGCAACGCGGCCGCGGTCGTGTGGAACGAGCTGGACAGGTTGATCGCAATGATCGCGTCCCATTTCGCCACGGGAAATTCGTCGATGCCCGCGACGTGCTGAATGCCGGCATTGTTGACCAGGATGTCCACATGACCGAAATGCTCGGCGGCTTTCTCAACCAGACTACGGCAGGCTTCTCCATCCGACATATCGGCGGAAATGTAGATCACGTCGGTGCCGTGCTCCGCACCGATCCTCTCGGCTAGGGCGTGATCTTCCTCACTGTCGGTAAAGGAGTTAAGGACAACACGCGCGCCCAGACGGGCCAGTTCCTCCGCGACGCCCAATCCAATGCCGGAATTGGAGCCGGTGACGATAGCGACTTTGTCTTTGACGGACATGGGCTGGTTCCTCTGAAATGAATGCTGCTTCTTTATGTATATGCTGCAAACGCGAAGACCACCTTACGACGGTGATTTTGCGCTTGGGCCTGAGACACGCCCGCTGCCAAATCGAACGCGAATGTGGGAATAAGCTGTCCCGGACCGCCGGACCAAAAAAACCCCCTCGCAAGCGAGGGGGCAAGTGTTGAGGCAGGTTTCATACAGGCAAGAAACCTATCGAGCAGTGCCCTTAATATAGGGATCCCGAACGTCCATGACAAAGATAATTTTTTGCGGGGTGGTATCTAGCCGGTTAGAATGATCTGAATTAACCCATAAGAAACAGGTAAATGGTGCAGATATGTCACGTTTAAGTTCAGTTGTCGCAGGCGTCCTTTTGACCGCGACCACAGCCATGGCCGAGCCTCAACACGGCATCGCTATGTACGGTGAGCCTGCTCTGCCACCAGATTTTGCGCATTTGCCCTATGTGAACCCCGAAGCACCGCATGGTGGAATCATCGTCGAGGGGGCCAGGGGATCCTTCGACAGCCTCAACCCCTTCATCCAGAAAGGCAGCGCGCCTTATGGGGCCCGCGCCCACGTGGCGGAATCGCTTTTGGGTAGAAGTTATGACGAGCCATTCACCCTATACGGGTTGCTGGCCGAATCGGTTGAGGTAGCGGAGGACCGCACATGGGTCGAATTCCACCTCAATCCCGCAGCCCGATTCTCGGACGGAACGCCAGTCACGGTTGAGGATGTCCTTTGGTCGTTCGAGATCATGGGCGAGCAGGGGCATGCCCGCTACCGCGCGGCTTGGGACGGCGTCGTCAGTTCCGAACAGACCGGCGAACGCTCCGTCCGGTTCAACCTGACCGGGGACAGCCGCGAGCTGCCCCTGATCCTGGGCCTGCGTCCCGTGCTGAAGAAGGCGGATTGGGACGGGTTGGATTTCACCGAAAGCTCCCTGCGCCCGTTCATCGGGTCCGGTCCCTACACGATCGGCGAATTCGACACCGGTCGTTTCATCCAGTTTGATCGGGACCCCGATTATTGGGGCGCCGATCTGGGTTTCAACGTGGGGCGCCATAATCTGGACGCGATCCGCTATGAGTTCTTCGGCGATGGGGAGGCCGTCTGGCAGGCATTCACCTCTGGCGAAACCTCGTATTACGTCGAATATGATGAGGCGAAGTGGGTCGAGCAATACGATTTCCCGGCGGTGGAGCGGGGCGAGATCGTGCAATCCGAGATCACCCACGAACGCCCCGCAGGCATGTCCGGTCTGGTCCTCAACACCCGATCGCCTTTCTTTTCCGACATCCGCGTGCGCGATGCCTTGCTGCACGCGTTCAATTTCGAGTTCATCAACCAGCGTCTGAACGCGGGTGTGCCGGGGCGTATCCAAAGCTATTTCGACAACTCCCTTTTGGGGTTCGAGGGGGAGGCCGGCCCGCGTGAAGTCGCACTTCTGACGCCGTTCCTAGACGACTTGCCCCCGGACGTGCTGAGCGATTACAGCCTGCCCGTGGGGACAGACGATCTGCGCAACCGGCGCAATCTGCGGACCGCGCAAAACCTGCTTGAGCAGGCCGGCTGGACGCTGCAGGACGGCATTCTGCGCAATGCGGAGGGTCAGCCCTTCGTGTTCGAGATGCTGCTGTCCTCCTCCGCCAACGAGGCTGTTACCGGCATCTTTGCCGAGGCGCTGCAGCGTCTAGGCATCACGATGGAGCTGTCCCTAGTGGATGCCGCGCAATATACGGAGCGGCTCAACACCTACGATTATGACATGATCGCCCATACCTGGGGTCTGTCCCTGTCGCCGGGAACCGAGCAGTTCAATTATTGGGGCTCGGACGGGTTGCGCGAGGAGGGGACGCGCAATTATGCCGGGATCGACAGCCCGGCCGTGGATGCGATGATCGACGCGATCCTGGCATCCGACGGGCGTGAGGATTTCGTGTCCGCAGTGCGGGCGCTCGACCGGGTGCTAACAACGGGGCGCTACGCGATCCCGTTCTGGTATTCGCCGCTGGTGCGCGTCGCCCACAAGGCGGAGCTGCACTATCCTGCGGACAACCTGCCGATCTATGGCTACTGGATCGGCTTCATGCCGGATGTCTGGTGGTCCGAGGCGGAGTGACGCCGACGATAGCCCGGTCAGGCCATCCGCCTGGCCGGCTCACCCTTGCGATTGGCGATCCGCACACCAGCTGCCTTTTCCGCTGCGGTAGGCGGCGTGACCAACCCGGCGGAGATGATCAGCTTCGCCGCATCCTCAACATCCATATCCAACACCACCATCTCCTTGCGGGGCACGAACAACAGGAAACCGCTGGTCGGGTTCGGTGTGGTGGGCAGGAAGACCGAGATCAACGCTTCGTCGGGCAGGCGTTCCATGACCTCGCCCTTGGTCTCAGTCGAGACGAAGGCCACGGCCCAGATCCCCTTGCGCGGATATTCGATCAGACAGGCTTGCTTGAATGAGTTGCCAGACTGGCTCAGGATCGTCTCCGCGATTTGCTTGATACCATTGTAGATGCCGCCGACGACGGGCATCCGCTCCACCAGATTTTCCCCCCAACGCAGCACGGATCGCCCGACCAGACCCTTTGTCAGATAGCCGATGACTGCGGTGAACAGCAAAAAGATGATGACACCGAAACCCGGCACGTCGTTGCCCAGGTAAGTCGCGGGGTTGTACATCCCCGGCACCAGCGGCACGACCTTTGCGTCGATGAAGGTGATGACCGTCCAGATCAACCAGATCGTCAGGGCGATCGGCGCCACGATCACCAAGCCGGTCAGGAAGTTGCCGCGCCAGCGTTGAGCGAAGCTGGGGCGGGGCCGTGTACGGCGACGGGGGCGGGGCGCTCTTGCCATCTTCATGAACCAGTTCTGGAATGTTGCATTGCAATCTAGGACAGTATCGCTGCCAAAGTAAGAGCAATGCTGCAAAACACACCATCACGGTGGTGACGAAATAATCCGAAACGAACGGAGGCGAAATTTGAAACGCGCGCTGCACCGTCTGGCCATATGGGCGGAAAAGGTCACACATCCCCTTACGTCCACATCGGAAAAACCGCCGTTGATCGAGCCTTACCTTGGCTTCGCCACCTCGACGGGGGTCGTGGTGCGTGGACGGGTTCTGACGGGGCTGCGGCGCACGACGCCTGATCCCCGGCACGGACGGTTCACCAATTTTCGCCAGATGGTCGGATTGTTCCTGACCGATGAGGTCGCGGGCGTCCGGGTGCGTGCCATTTCCGAGGATCGCAGTGTCCGCACGGATGAGGAGGGGTACTTTCGCCTCGATCTGCCACGCGCTGCGTTGCAGCCGGGATGGCATACCATCGCGCTCGACATTCCGGGGCAAGCGGACAGCGCGGTGATGGCGGACACGATGTTTACCGATCCTGATGCCCGTTACGGAGTGATCTCGGATATCGATGACACCTTGATGCAAACCGGAGCCTATTCCGTGCTGCGCAATCTGTGGACCTCACTGACCGGATCGGCACTGACCAGGCAGGTCTTTGCCGATGCGGTCGATCTGATCGACCGTCTGCACGATGGACGCAATCCGGTTTACTACGTCTCGTCCAGCCCATGGAACCTGCACGCGTTTCTGGACAATGTGCTGTTCACACGGGCAGGGCTGGTGCGCGGGCCGCTTTTTCTGCGCGATCTAGGCATCTCACCAACGCAGTTTGTCAGCAGTACCCATGGCGAGCATAAGGGCGCGCAGATCGACATCCTGTTCGAGGCGCACCCGCATTTACGCTTCGTTCTGATCGGAGACAGCGGCCAGCACGATGCCGAAGTCTACCGCGATGCGGCCAGCAGATGGCCGGGCCGCATCGCTCAGGTTGTCCTGCGCAAGGCGAACCCGCGTCCTGACGCCGCCGTCGATCTGGCACTGGAGGATTTGCGCGCGATGGGAATACCCGTCTGGACAGGTGAGGATTACACCACCGTCGAACTCTCAAATCTGCAAGGTGCGTCGAAGGCCTGAATGATGTGACTGATCGCGTCAGATGAGGCGCGCGTATGGGAAGGTGCAAATCGCAGGAATTATACGCATAATGATAATTATGTTAAATTAACCTGTCCGCTCAAGTGCAGCCCTGTGCAATTTGAAGAACTGCTCTTTCTGCTTATGCGTCCACTCAACACTAAGATGATTTCGCAAATCCTTGATATCGCTGGATATGACCAGCTTTCGAGCATAGAGCCACGCCGTTGCCTCACCCGCGCTTATCGGCAGGTTGAGCGTCTCATGCAGGATCGGATCGCGAACGGTTTCGTCGATCAGTTCGCAAAGCTTGTCCAGATTCCGACCCGTGGTCGCGGAGATCGCAAGATGTCGGGCATGGCGCCCGGCCACACGCTCGGCCGCGGAGACGGCCTCATCGTCCAGCAGATCGACCTTGTTCCATAGCTCGATCATATCGTCGCGTTGTGCCTGTGAAACGCCGAGGCTCTCCAGAATGTCGCGAACGTCCTGCGCCTGCGCCTCACTCTCGGGATGAGAGATGTCGCGAACGTGCAGGATCAGATCGGCATCCAGCACTTCCTCCAGCGTGGCGCGAAACGCCGCGACCAATTGCGGCGGCAAGTCCGAGATGAACCCCACGGTGTCCGACAGGATGATCTGCTGGCCCGACGGCAACTCGATGGAGCGCATGGTTGGATCGAGCGTGGCGAACAGCATGTCCTTTGCCATCACGTCCGCTCCGCTCAGCGTATTAAAGAGCGTGGATTTTCCGGCATTGGTATATCCGACCAGAGCGACGATCGGATATGGAACCTTGGCGCGTGCCTTGCGGTGCAGACCTCGGGTTTTTACGACCTTCTCCAGCGCGCGCCGGATCTGGTTGATGCGTTCGTCCAGGGCCCGGCGATCCGCCTCGATCTGGGTTTCACCCGGTCCGCCGACAAAGCCCAAGCCACCGCGCTGACGCTCAAGGTGGGTCCAGGATCGCACGAGACGTGTGCGTTGATAGCCGAGCGCGGCCAGATCGACCTGCAAGACACCCTCACGGGTTTGCGCCCGATCCGCGAAGATTTCGAGGATCAGGCCGGTGCGGTCCAACAGCTTGCATTTGAACGCCTTTTCAAGGTTGCGCTGCTGCACGGGCGTCACAGGTCCGTCGATGACGACCAGCTCGATCTCCTCCGCCGCGATCCACTGGGCCAGCTCCTCCGTCTTGCCCGAACCGAACAGGAAACCGGCGCGCGGTTTGGGCACCGGAACGACCTTGCCCTCGACCACTTCGAGGCCGGCAAGTGCGTTGGCAAGCGACACGGCCTCGGCCAGTGCGTTTTCCGGCGCACGACGTTCGGCCCCCTTGCGCAGATCGGGGTGCAGTACAGCGGTACGTGTCATGGATCAGTCGGTTTCCGGCTCATAAAGGTTGACCGGCTGCGAGGGCATGATGGTCGAGATAGCATGTTTGTAGACCAGTTGGCTCTGCCCATCACGGCGCAGCAAGACGCAGAAATTGTCGAACCACGTGATGACGCCCTGCAACTTCACACCGTTGACTAGGAAGATCGTCACCGGAATTTTCGACTTGCGTACATTGTTGAGGAAGGCATCTTGCAGGTTCTGCTTGTCGTTGGCCATGGTCACACACTCCAAGTTGGCCGGGAAATTACGATGTCCCGGCAGTTCGTTTTTTGTTTCACCTGTGGATATTGGTCCGCTTCGGGATCGTTTTCCAGTGCCGCAGTGAAATAATCACCAGACACTGATTATCTGCGGCTTATTTGCGCCAGAAATTCGGGTTGAACAACGCAACGAGTGCCAGTGTTTCCAGTCGTCCGATCACCATCGCGGCGGTCAGGGTCATGTGTACGGCCGGCCCGAAATCGGCATAACGTCGCGGTGTTTCATGCAGTACGAGGTAGCCCGGACCGGTATTGGTCAGCGCTGCGATTCCGGCGCGCAGGGCTTCCTCGAACGGCAGGCCCAGACCGGTCAGAACCAGCAAAATCACCGACAACGCCATCAAAAACAGCATCAGGAAAATCCAGGCGATGAATGCACCTTGTGTCCGGATGCGCCGGGCGGTCTGACCCGAGCCTCCCACGGAATGCGGTAGGGAAAGGCGGCGAAGCTCACGCGTGCCATGCTTGTACAGCGCGTAGATGCGCAGCAGCTTCACACCGCCGGTCGTGGTCGCCACGCCGCCGCCCAGCATTGCCAAACCCATCAGCAACAGGCCCGGGGTCGGCAATCCCGACCAGCCCTGCGCATCGTCCCAATAGGCGCTTTCGAGGCCAAAGGTCGTCACGAAGGACAAAACCGTAAAGAACGCCCCCCACAGGGCATGCAGCGCGAGGGTAAAGCCGCCCTGCCCTCCGTCCAGTTCCAGCGCGCCGATCCAGTGTCGCAAAAACAATGCGCCGGGCAGGCCGACACAGATCACGACGAGGAGCCGCAATTCGGGATCCTTGCCGATCAGACGCATGTCGCGCCGCCTTTGCGGATCGTACACCATCGCCGTCGCACTGAGGATGAGGAAAACCGCAACGACGACCTCGGACAACAGACCACCGCCTGCGGTCGACAGGCTGGTTGTCGGCAGAATGCCAGAGGTCGATACAGTCGCCATCGCGGTAATCACGGCAGTGACCAAGGGTTGCCCGGTCAACAACAGCAGCGCGACCAGCGCTGCGGTCAACGAAATGTAGACAGGCAAGATAACCTCGGCACACCGGATCAGGCGGGACGATGCCTCCGCCGCAGCGATCGGGGTTCCGCTGCCGTGACGGGTGCCCAGCACGACGGATCTGATCTCGAACCCGCCGATATTCATCGGTGCCATGATGCCCATGGCCGCCAGCAGGATCAGAAACCCGCCGGACCACGCGACCAGCGCGCGATAGAAATGCACGGTCAGGCTGATCTTTTCAGGCAGATCGAACACCGTGGCCCCGGTCGTTGTCAGCGCCGAGACCATCTCGAAATAGCCGACCACCGGCGTCAGTGTCGGGACCACGGCGATCAGCGGCACCGACAACCAGACCGGCAACAGGATATAGGTGCCCATCAGCGTCAGCAGGTGCGAGCGGGCCGTTATTCGGGGCCTGCGGTTCATCAGCGCCAATGCGAACAGCGTCGCCATCAGCATGGTCATCACGAAGCTGTAGAAGAACGGACGGGCGACATCATGGTTGTCACGCAGATAGGCGAACAGGCTGGACGCCAGCATCAGGATCCCCGACGCGCCGAGGAAGTAGACAAACAGGGGCAGCCGCCGCCATGGCATCATGGGCCAGTCATCCTAGAAGAAATCGACCGAGACGCGGAACAGCCGCTCCACCTGCGGCACCTGTTCCGCCATGGAGAATATCGTGACGCTGTCCCCTTCGGAAATGACGGTCTCGGCCCGGGGTATGACAAGCTCCCGCCCCTTCTGGATCGCCCCGATGATCGCCCCCTCGGGCAGGTGCGTGTCGCGAACCCGCTTGCCCGCAATGGCGGAGGTGCCCAGCACCTGCGCCTCGATTACCTCTGCCTCGGCATCGCCGACGGAATAGACGGCGCGAATCCGGCCATGGCGCACGTGCCGCAGGATCGAACTGACCGTGGTGCCACGTGGGTTGATATAGGCGTCGATGCCCAGCGGGCGCATCAGCGGCGCCAGCGACGGATCGTTGATAAGGCAAACCGTCAGCTTCGCGCCCAGCGATTTCGCGCGGGCGCAGGACAGCAGGTTCGTCTTGTCATCATCTGTCACGGCGAGGAAGCTGCCGACCGCGTCGATGCCGGCTTCCTCCAGAATATCCTTGTTCAAACCGTCCCCGTGCAGAACGATCGTCCGCTCCAGACTGTCGGCAGCGAATTCCGCGCGGGCGCGGTCACGTTCGATCACCTTGAGCCGGGTGCGCTTGCCCTGGGATTCCAGAACCTTGGCAACGGCGAGCCCGACATTGCCCGCGCCCAGGATCAAGGCCCGGTTGCCAGCGGAGGCCTGCTTGCCAAAGATTTGCAGTGTCCTGTCCACATCCTCCTTCGCCGCGAACAGATAGATCTGATCGCCCGCAAACAGTTGATCGTCGCTGTCCGCGATGCGCAGTTTCTGGCTTTCGCTGCGAATGGCGACGACATAGGCGCGCAAAGTCGAGAACAGTTCGGTCAACTGGCGCAGGGGCGTGTTCAAAACCGGGCAATCCGCGCCCAGAGTCAGGCCCAGCAATTGCACGCTGTCATCCAGAAAGCCGTTGATCTCGAACGCGGCGGGCGCGGACAGGCGGCGCAAGGCTGCCTCCGCGACTTCTTTCTCAGGCGAGATTATCACGTCGATCGGCATGTGATCCTGCCGGTAGATGTCGGACCATTCCGGGTCGAGATAGCTTTGCGCCCGAACCCGCGCGATCTTTCGCGGAACGGTGAAGACGGAATGGGCGACCTGGCAGGCGATCATATTCACCTCATCCGAAAACGTCGCGGCGATGATCATGTCCGCATCGCGCGCGCCGGCACGCTCCAGCACATCGGGATGTGAGGCAAAGCCGGTGATCCCACCGACATCCAGCGAATCAGTGATGCGCCGCACCAGCGCGGCGTTGTTGTCCACGACGGTCACGTCATTGTTTTCCGAGGCCAGATGGCGTGCAATCTGCCATCCCACCTGACCGGCACCGCATACGATGACCTTCATGGGCGATATCCTCGCGTCGTGATCTGTTTGCGAAGGCGCGTTTGGGAAACGCCATGTCGTATGAAGGGGATCTGCGGATCAGTCATCCTCGACCTCATCAATCGAGGCCATGCGCGTACCGCCGCGCGACGTGGTAACGATGTTCAGCGACTTGAGCTTGCGGTGCAACGCCGAACGCTCCATCCCCACGAAATTCGCGGTGCGAGAGATATTGCCCGAGAACCGGTTGATCTGGGCGATCAGGTATTCACGCTCAAAGACTTCCCGCGCCTCGCGCAGGGGCAACCCGGCCAGTGCGGCGCTGAGCGCGTCGCGTCCCTCCGCCTCACCACCATCGGTGTCCTGCGGCAATTCGGCGGATGTGATGTCGCCGTGGTCGGGGCCGAGGATCAGGATGCGTTCGATCAGATTGCGCAACTGACGCACATGGCCGGGCCATGACAGCGTTTGCAGCATCGCCGCCGCGTCGTCGGACAGTTTTCGCAGCGGCAGCCCCTGCTCGATGTTCAGTTGCGAGACGAAATGCTCCACCAGAACCGGAATGTCCTCGCGCCGACTGTCGAGTCCGGGGACCTCCAGCGGTACGACGTTCAGGCGGTGGAACAGATCCTGCCGGAACCGGCCATTCTCAATCTCCACCGAGAGGTTCTTGTTGGTGGCGGACAGGACGCGCACATCCACGCGCACGGTTTCGGAGCCGTTGATCCGCGTGAACGCCTGTTCGACCAGCACCCGCAGGATCTTGGATTGCGTGCCAAGCGGCATGTCGGCCACCTCGTCGAAGAACAGCGTGCCCCCATGCGCCCGCTCGAACAGACCTGGATCGTGCGCCCTGCCCTCATGCTGGACACCGAACAGAACTTCCTCCATCCGGTCCGGTTCTATCGTGGCGGAGGAGACGGTCACGAAGGGCCGGTCCGCCCGTTCGGATTGCGCGTGCAGATAGCGTGCGGCCACGTCCTTGCCCGATCCCGGAGGGCCGGAGAGCAGCACGCGCCCGTTCGAACGGGCCACCCGGTCGAGCTGTTGTTTCAGCGTGCGAATTGCGGTCCCGCAGCCGAGCAGTTCCGACGCCTGAACGCCCTGCCCGCGCAGCTTGGCATTTTCGCGGCGCAGTCGAGAGGTCTCCAACGCCCGGTTCACGGTCATCAGCAGTTTGTCGATATTGAACGGCTTCTCGATGAAATCATAGGCGCCCTGCTTGACGGCGGCGACGGCGATCTCGACGTTGCCATGGCCCGAGATGATGATGACCGGCACGCCGGGATTGTCGCGCTTGACCGTCTTGAGGATCTCGATCCCGTCCATCCGACTGTCCTTGAGCCAGATATCCAGGATCATCAGATCGGGCGCTTTGGTGTTCATATGCTCCATCGCGCTGTCGGCATCGTGGCCGGTGCGGGTGCCGTGCCCCTCATCCTCCAGAATGTCGGCGATCAGCTCACGAATATCCGCCTCGTCATCTACGATCAGAATATCGGATTTTGCACTCTCAGACATATTCACTCTCATTGGATTGGTCAGGCTCAGTCGGTTGATCGGGCGAGGTTGCATCCACCTCACGCAGCGGAAGGGTCATGACAGCGCGTGCGCCCTGTTGGGGTTCTGGCGCGGTATCGTTCGCGCGGTGCAGGGTCAACATGCCGCCATGCTCCTCGATGATCTTCTTGACGATCGGCAGGCCCAGACCTGTGCCCTTGTCCCGATGCGTCACATATGGCTCGAAAAGGCGGTCCGTCTTGCCCTCGGGCAAGCCGTTGCCGTTGTCCTCAATCGTCAGGGTGGCTGTCGTGGGGGACTTGTCAAGGGTGACGCGCAGCAGTCCAGGGCCGGTGTATCCGGCGATTTCTCGTCTGGTATCAATCGCTTCGACAGCGTTCTTAAGAAGATTGTTGAGCGCCTGCCCGATCAGGGTTTCATCCGCGAACACGATAACCGGCTCCTGCGGGGCGATGACCTCGATTTCGACATGCGAGGCATCGCTGCGGCGCAGCAGCACGGCATCGTGCATCAGCTTGCTCAGATCACACGGCGCGCGGCGCGGCTCGGGCATTCTGGCGAACTGGCTGAATTCATCCACGATCCGGCGCAGGTCGCCGGTCTGGCGGATGATGACATCGGAATACTGGGCCAGCCCGTCCGCGTCATCGGCATCCAGCTTCTTGCTGTACTTGCGCTTCATCCGCTCCGCGGCCAACTGGATCGGCGTGAGGGGGTTCTTGATCTCATGGGCGATCCGGCGGGCGACATCGCCCCAGGCGGCCATGCGCTGGGCACTCAGCAGATCGGTGATGGCGTCGAAGGTGACGACGAAACCGTCCTGATCGTCCTCGATCCTGTGGCGCGCGATACGGACGAGCAGCTCTTCCTCACGCTTGGGTGTTTGCAGATGCAGTTGGGTCTGCACGCTTTCGCGCTCCTCACGAAACAGCTTGTCCAAGGGGCGCGCGAATTCCGGCACCAGATCGGACAGCATCTTGCCCCGCATGGTTTGGCCGTCGATGCCCAGAATCTCGCTGGCGGCGGTGTTGACGACCTCGATCCGGCCAGAGGGGTCCAGACCCATGACGCCGGCGCTGACACCCGACAGAACCGTCTCGAACAAGCGCCGTGCCTGCTCGCTCTCGGCTCCGGCTTCCAGCAGAGCGTCGCGCTGGCGTTTGACCTGTGCGGTCATGCGGTTGAAGGCGCGGCCGAGCATGGCAATCTCATCCTCGCCCGGCTCCTCCTTGACGCGCATGTCGAAATTACCTGACCCGACCTGAGCCGCCGCCCCCGCCAGTCGGGCCACCGGGCGCGACAGCCGGTCCGCAAACCAGAAGGCCAGCCAGACAGCGGCCAGCACCACGATCAGGGCGAATCCCACATAGATCAGCGCGAATTCAAACAGCAATTCACCCCGGTCCTGCTCCAATTGACGATAGAGCATGACGGTGGATTGAGTCTCATCCAGCAGTTCCAGAATCTGGCCGTCCACGCTGCGCGTAACGTAGAGATAACGATCCGCAAAGGCGGGCAGATGCACGAGCGCACGGAACTCGGACGCCTCCCAATCCTCGACGATGACAGGCTCCCCGGTCGTCCGGGCCCGATCTATCAGAACAGGCGACGGGGGTTCATAGCCGAAGAGGTAGGACAGGTTTCCGCGTGCCTGCAACTTGGACGCGCCGTCGATCACGTAGGCCTCACTAAGCTCCCGCTGCATCTGCGCCTGCCCCGCGGACAGCAATTCGCGCAACTCCGATGGTGTTATCAACGGATATCGCGCCTTGTTGCGGTTGAGGTAGGACGCCAGCAATTCGGCATCGGCGGCCAGATTGCTGCGATGCTCCGTCTCATAGGCTTGGGCTGCGGCAAAGCTGTTGCCGACCACCCGCTGAACCCGCTCGGAAAACCAGCCCTCCAGTCCGAAATTCACCGTGATCGCGGCGAAGATCGCCACCAGGATCGTCGGGCCAAGGGCCACGATGGAAAACACTGTGGTCAGGCGCGAATGCAGCTGCGAGCCCGCCGATTTCGCGCGCCGTGCGGCAACCATCCGGGCGATGCGCTGCGCCACCAGACCGGCGACCACGATGACGTAAATCAGATCGAGCGTCAGAACGAACCGGAGCAGATCGGAGGTGTTGGAACCGATACCACCGAACGCGGCCCAGGTTGCGAAGGCCAGGATCGGTCCGATCAGAACGATTGCAAAGGTCACGCCACCGCGCCACGCCCGGTTGCGTGTCATCGCGTCGAGACGCGCAATCCCCTTGAGCATTAAGCGACGGTTACCTGTATTCAAAACCCCGGTGCCAAGTGGCCCCCTGTTGCAAAACTACACCAACTTCTTTCCCCGTGTGACCGGGATGTCAAGCTCACGTATCTTCTTGCGCAGGGTGTTGCGGTTTATGCCCAGCAGTTCCGCCGTGCGGACCTGATTGCCGCGCGTCGCGGACAGGGCCAGCGCGATCAGAGGCATCTCCACTTCACGCAGGATCCGGTCGTAGAGACCGGCTGGGGGCAGATCTTCGCCATGCAGGGCGAAATACCGTTCCAGATGGTTTTCAATCGCCTGCCCCAGACGCTCCCCATCTCCACCTGAGTGGGAATGGGCGGAGCTGGGCCGGGCCGTCAGTTCCTCATGCACCGCCGCTTCGGAGATGACATCATCCGGGCACAGAACCGCCAGCCGCCGCATCAGGTTTTCCAGTTCGCGGACATTGCCCGTCCAGCTTTGCTGCTTGAGGGCATCCAGCGCGGTGGAGGAGATGGACTTGCGCGGCAGGCCCTCCGCCTCCGCCCGCTTCAGAAAAGCGCGTGCCAGGTCGGGAATATCCTCCAGCCGCTCACGCAGCGGTGGCAGGCGCACCGGCACCACGTTGAGGCGATAGAACAGGTCCTCGCGAAAACGGCCCTCGTTGATCAGCGCGCGCAGATCCTGATGGGTGGCAGCGATGATACGGACGTTGGCAGGGATGATCTCCCGCCCGCCGATGCGGGTGAACTCCCCCTCCTGCAACACGCGCAGCAGGCGGGTTTGCGCGTCGGATGGCATGTCTCCGATCTCATCGAGAAACAGCGTTCCGCCCGCGGCCGCCTCGAACCGCCCCGTGTGACGCTCCGCCGCGCCGGTAAAGGCCCCCTTTTCGTGACCGAACAGCTCGCTCTCGATCAGCTCACGCGGGATTGCGGCCATGTTCAGCGCAACGAACGGGCCGCTTTTCCTGGCGCCGAAATTGTGCAGGGCGCGCGCGACCAGTTCCTTGCCGGTGCCGCTTTCCCCGTTGATCATCACGCTGAGGTTGGTGTTCATCAGCCGCGCCATGATGCGGTACACCTCCTGCATCGCCGGACTGCGCCCGATCAACGGCAGGTTGTCCTGCACGGGATCGCCTGCGGCGGGGCGTTCTTCGGGGCGGTCGCGCTGACCCAGCCCCTTGCGCACCTGTTCCAGCACTTCCTTGAGGTCGAAGGGTTTGGGCAGATATTCATAGGCCCCCGCCTCCGCCGCGCGAATGGCGGTCATGACGGTGTTTTGCGCGCTCATCACGATCACGGGCAAATCGGGGCGTTTGCGCCGGATGGCAGGCAGCAGGTCCAGCCCGTCGCCGTCGGGCATCATCACGTCGGTGACGACAACGTCGCCCTCGCCCTCCTCGATCCAGCGCCACAACGTATTGACGGAGCCGGTGGCCCGCACACGACACCCCGCACGTGTCAGCGCCTGACTGAGGACCGTACGGATTGCGCGGTCATCATCTGCAAGCAGGATCGTTCCGTCCATCAGCGCGTCTCCTTCCACACCGGCAATAGCAGACGGAAGGCCGTCCAGCCGGGTTCACTCTCACATTCCACGACACCGCCATGCTGGTCCACGATCTTGGACACCAGTGCAAGGCCGAGACCGGAGCCAGCCGCCTTCGTGCTGACAAAGGGCTCGAAAAGGTGGTTCTTGATGTCGATCGGAACGCCGCTGCCATTGTCGATGATGCTGATTTCCAGTGGCAGGCTCTGCCGCCCGCCGCCGGGCAGCGACAGCATGACGCCCGCGCGATATGCGGTGCGCAGGGTTATCATTCCGCCGATCCGGGGAACGGCCTCGGCAGCATTCTTGATCAGGTTCAGCGCCACCTGCATCAGTTGATCGGCATCGCCGGGCGTCGGCGGCAGCGAGGGGTCGTAATCTTCGACGAAGCGGACCTTCTGGGCGAAACCGGACTGGGCCGACAGCTTTGCCCGGTTCAGGATGTCGTGGATATTGACCGGATCGCGTGAGACGGGGCGCAGGTCGCCGAACTGTTCGACACGGCTCAACAGCTTACCGATCCGCTCCACCTCCTCACGGATCAGCGAGGTCAGTTCCTGATCCTCATCCGTCAGGTTCATCGCCAGCAATTGCGCCGCACCCGAGATCCCGGCGAGCGGGTTCTTGATCTCATGCGCCAGCATCGCGGCCATTCCCGTGACTGACCGCGCGGCGGAGCGGGAGGACAGCGAACGGTCCATCTTCTCCGCTATGCTGCGGGGCTGCAATTGCAGCAGCACCAGTTGCCCATCGACCGGCGCGACCTGAATGTTGGCCATTCTCGGCTTCTGATCCGCCCAGAACAGCTCGATATCGTGCTGCGCGTAGGAGACGCCGTGTTGCCGCACCTGCTGAACCATCGAGCCGACCAGCGCCCCCTCGCCCGTGAAGCGTGCCAGATCGCAACCGCTCATCTGACGCTCCGACAGGCCCAGATAAACCTCGGCGGCGGAGTTTGCGCGGGCAATCCTGTCCTGCGCGTCGATTATCAGTGAGGGATGCGGCTGCGCGTTCCAGGCGGACTCATATATCGCTGTGGCGCTCATGCTGCGGCCCTTCTGTGGGGGGTGTTCGCGTCCTCGATCAGGTCGTGGATCTGCGCCGGATCGCGGCTGGTCAGAAGGGCGCGACGCAGGTCCGCCCCGACATTCAGATCATCCAGATACCAGCCCAGATGCTTGCGCGCGCATTTCAGACCCATCTCCTGCCCATAGAAATCGAGCATTTCGGTGTGATGCCGGATCATCAGCTGGGCGCGCGTCGGGCCAAAGGGGATCGCCGGACCCGACTCGCCGGTCAGGCCTGCGTGAACATGCGCCAACTGCCACGGGCGCCCCTGCGCGCCGCGCCCGATCATCACACCGGCAGCACCCGAAAGATCCAGCGCGGTGCGGGCCGTCGCGGTATCCACGATATCGCCGTTCGCGATGACCGGAATATCGACCGCATCCACAACCTTGCGAATGGCCCGCCAGTCGGCGCTGCCCTTGTAGAACTGGCAGCGTGTGCGCCCGTGAATGGTGATCATCTGAACGCCCGCATCCTGTGCCGCGCGGGCAATCTGTGGTGCGTTGTGACTGTCATCGTCCCAACCCAGCCGCATTTTCAGCGTGACGGGCACGTCCACTGCCGCGACAACCGCCTCGATCAGCGACAGCGCATGATCGGGCTGGCGCATCAGGGCCGACCCGGAATAGCCGTTCGTCACCTTCTTGGCTGGACAGCCCATGTTGATATCGACGATCTGCGCCCCGCGATCCGCGACCATACGGGCGCATTCGGCCATCCAGTGGCCCTCACGCCCGGCGATCTGAACCGAGGCGATGCCCAGATCGCCGTGCACCTCCGCCCGGGCGCGGGCCGAGGGGCGGGCCTGAACCATTTCCTGCGAGGCGACCATCTCGGACACGACCAGACCCGCACCGAAGCTGCGCACCAACCGCCGAAACGGCAGGTCGGTGATCCCCGCGAGCGGTGCGAGCAGAACGTTGCTGTCCAGTATATGCGGTCCGATCTGTAGCGTCATTGCTGCATCCTTGTGCAAACCCCGGCGATAGCGCAAAAACCGGGCAGGATCAATCTGCACCCGCTGCATTGCCCCTATCCGGTTTTTGCCACATGGTCTGCCCGCATCATGCAGGAGAACCCCATGACAATCGTCGCACTTATCGTCGCTGCCGGTCGCGGGACACGTCTGGGCGGTGAGGTCGCGAAGCAATATCTCAAATTGCAGGGCGAGGCTATTCTGACTCACACCGTGCGCGCGATTCTGCCTCATGTCGATGCGGTTCGCGTCGTGATCCGACCGCAGGACATGGCCCTCTACCGCGCGGCGACGTGCGGTTTCGACCTTGGCGATCCGATTATCGGGGGAGATACCCGCAGCGCCAGCGTGCGCGCCGGGCTGGAGGCGTTGGAGCCGCTTGCCCCCACGCATGTGTTGATCCACGACGCCGCCCGCCCGTTCGTTACGCCGGAAATCATTGGCGGTGTAATCGCCGGGTTGCAAACCTCCACCGGCGCGTGCCCCTGCCTGCCGGTCGTGGACGCGCTTTGGAGCGATGGTTTCTCAGGATCGGTCCCTCGGGAGGGGCTTCTGCGCGCCCAGACGCCCCAGGGTTTCTCGTTCCCGGCCATTCTCAAGGCGCACCGGGAAAACACCGCCGATCTGGCCGATGATGTGGCTGTAGCCCGTGCCGCGGGACTGGATGTGCTTGCCACGCAGGGCGATGAGGATAACTTCAAGATCACGACACCCGCCGATCTGGCGCGTGCTGAAGGGAAAACAGGTATGGACCCGCGCAACGGAACCGGCTTCGACGTTCACAGACTGGTCGAGGGGGATCACGTAACCCTTTGTGGAATCGATATTCCACACGACAAAGGCCTGTCCGGGCATTCCGATGCGGATGTGGCGATGCACGCATTGACCGATGCAATTTTCGGTGCCTTGGCCGAGGGCGATATCGGCCAGTGGTTCCCCCCCTCGGATGACCGGTGGAAGGGTGCCGCGAGCCACATATTCCTAGAAAAAGCAGTGGAGCGCGTTGCCGCGCGAGGAGGCAGGATGACCCATCTGGACTGCACGATCATTTGCGAGATGCCCAAGATCGGACCGCACGCGCAAGCAATGCGCGCCAGAATCGCGGAGATTTGCGACCTCGACATCGGTCGGGTCAGCATCAAGGCGACCACATCGGAACGGCTCGGTTTTCCGGGGCGCGGTGAGGGCATTGCCGTCATGGCCTCCGCCACGGTGATGTTGCCATGATCGCGCGTCACGTCGCCTCCGTCGCCGGCATCGGGTTCCTGCCCAAGGCTCCGGGCACGTGGGGCAGTCTGGTCGCCCTGCCCGCGTTCTATGTCCTGCACGGTGTGGGCCAGTTTCCGCTGGTTTTGATCGCGACCGTCGCAGTCTTCCTTCTGGGCTGGTGGGCGACACGAGAGGTCACGGCGGCGCAGGCCGATCACGATCCCGGCTGGATCGTGGTGGATGAGGTCGTGGGCCAGTGGATCGCGCTGTTCTCACTCTCGTTCGGTCTGTGGTGGATGGGCTTTGACAGCTGGGGCTTTCCATGGCCGGGCTACGTGCTGGGCTTCGCTCTGTTCCGGCTTTTCGACATCACGAAACCCTGGCTGGTGGGCTGGGCGGACCGGCGGGGCGATCCGCTGGGCGTCATGCTGGATGACGTGTTTGCGGGCATCATGGCGGGTCTGACCGTCGCTTTGCTGGGCGCACTGGCCCATGTGGTGTTCGTATGAGCGATCTGGCGAAACAGGTGCTCGACGCGGCGCAGGCATGTGGATGGCAAATCGCGACGGCGGAAAGCTGTACCGGCGGGCTGGTCGCGGCCGCACTGACCGACATCCCCGGATCCTCCGCCGTGGTGGATCGCGGCTTCGTGACGTATTCCTACCCGTCCAAGGTGGCGATGCTGGGGGTTTCGCAGGCCAGTCTGGATGCGCATGGCGCGGTCTCGGATGTCGTGGCGCGTGAAATGGCACGGGGCGCGCTGCGCATGTCCAAAGCCGATATTGCGGTCGCCATCACCGGCGTCGCGGGGCCCGGCGGTTCCGAGGAAAAGCCCGAAGGACTGGTGCATTTTGCGGTGGCGACCCACGGTTCGGTAACGGCGCACCATATCGAGTTCGGCGCCCTCGGGCGTGCGCAGGTTCGCGCTGCGAGTGTGGAGCATGCGCTGGAAATGTTGCTTAGCGCGATTGCGCATCGTTGAGCAATTTGACCACGGCCCGTTCCGTCCTGCTTAATCGCGCCCGTCCGATCGGATCGCGCGACAGATGGCGACGACCGGGCCAGCGTCCTTCCTCGTATGCGATGATGATCTCGGGGTGGATATAGCTGCGTCGCGCCACGGCCCGGGTGTTGCCCAAGGCGGCCGCCGTCGAGTCCACGGCCTCGATCACGGCTTTTTCGCCCTCCAGATCGCTCCTCGCCAATGCGTCGGCGCAGATCATCGTACCGGCCCAGGTTCGGAATATCTTGGCTGTCCATTCCGATCCGGTCGTCTGGCGCAGCCAGTCGTTGACGTGATCGGAACGGACCTCGTGCAAGCCGTCCTCATCCTGCCACTGGAACAGCATCTGACCGGGCAGGTCAGACAGCTTTCTCACTGTGGTCGCCATGTATCTGTCACGCAGGCTCAACCGGCGACGTTTGGAGGATTTGCCGATGAAGTCGAATTGCAGTCGCTCACCACTGATCTCGACATGTTCATCGCGCAGGGTGGTCAAGCCGACAGTGCCGTTATCATGCGTATAGGCGCGATTGCCGATGCGGATATGGCTCTTGTCCAACAGATGAACAACCGTTGCCAGAACGCGATCACGGCCCAAGGTCCGCTTGCGCATGTCACTGCCCACCCGGCTGCGCAAATTCGGCAGGTCCTTGGCGAAATCGGTCAGATCCGCGAATTTGTCCGCGTCGCGTGCCGTGGTCCAGTCGGGATGGTATCGGTATTGCTTGCGCGCCCGCGCATCACGCCCAGTGGCCTGAAGATGGCCGTTTTCCCACCGACAGATCCACACGTCGTCATATGCAGGCGGAATGGCCAGAGCGGCAAATCGCTGCTTTTCAACACGGTCGCGGATCAGTTGCCCACCATCATAATACGCAAAGCCCCTGCCCGCGCGTTTGCGCGTAATTCCCGGTTCCCGATCAGATACATATTGCAGTTCCATGTGGGATAGACGCGCCGGACATCCGGTGCGTTCCGATCGGGACTTGTTACACTCGTTATCCTGACCTTGATCGCCACGCCCCTGAATGCGCAGAACCTGCGTGCGCCAGCCGACTTCGCGGATATAGCCGATCCGGCGAGCCGTTCCACCGCGATGTTTGAGGAGGCGGCCCGCGTCTTCCAGCATCCGCGCTGCGCAAACTGCCATCCTGTCGATGCGCGTCCCTTTCAGGGCAACGATCCCTACCCCCACGAACCGCGGGTCGTGCGAGGAGAAAACGGAATGGGCGCGGCGGGCGCGCAGAAGTGCTGGGCCTGCCATACCAGTGCGAATTACGAGGCGTCGGGCGTTCCGGGCGATCCCGCGTGGCATCTGGCCCCGGCGGAGATGGCGTGGCACGGAAAATCAGTAGCCGAAATCTGCGCGCAGCTGTCCGACCCCGAACGCACCGGCGGGCGGGACCTGATGGGCGTGATTGAGCATGTAGAGGAAGACAGCCTGGTCGGCTGGGGCTGGCGTCCGGCCGCGGACCGTGAACCGGCCCCCGGCAGCGCGGAGGAGTTGGGCAACCTGATGCGCGCCTGGGTTGAGACCGGGGCGGTTTGCCCATCTTGATAACACATGAGGAAGGCTGGATATAAAAAAGGCCGGGGCAAACCCCGGCCTTTCCATGCTGGCGATATCCCGAAAGGATCAGCCGACCAGTTCGAGGCCGGAGAAGAAATACGCGATCTCCTGCGCGGCAGTTTCCGGCGCGTCGGAACCGTGGACCGAGTTCTCACCGATGGACAGGGCGAATTCCTTGCGGATCGTGCCTTCGTCAGCATCGGCGGGGTTGGTCGCGCCCATGACTTCGCGGTTCTTCAGAACGGCATCCTCGCCCTCCAGAACCTGAACGACGATCGGGGCGGAGGACATGAACTCACACAGTTCATCATAGAACGGACGCTCGGCGTGCACACCGTAGAAGACGCCAGCCTGCGCCTTGGTCAGGTGAATCCGCTTCTGCGCGACGATGCGCAGGCCGGCGGCCTCCAGCTTGGCATTGATCGCGCCGGTCAGGTTGCGATTGGTTGCGTCGGGTTTGATGATCGAGAAAGTGCGTTGCACGGCCATGGGAGCCTCCTGGGCGTTATGATTGCGCGGCCTCTAGCACGGCGATAGCGGCGGATAAAGGGGGCGTACACCGCTTCGTCACGTAGCATCGCTTCACAATTCGCGGGCGTCGCACCGTTCAACGGGCAATTCACACGCCCCGCATTGACATGGCGCGGGCACTGGTCCATCGCTCCGCCCATGCTGACGATCAAAGATATAACCTTCACGCTGGAAGGCCGCCGTCTGTTCGACGGGGCCACCGCAACGATTCCCGCCGGTCACAAGGTGGGCGTCGTCGGGCGAAACGGCACCGGCAAGACGACCCTGTTCCGGTTGATCCGGGGCGAATGGGCGCTGGACGGAGGGGAGATCGAGATCCCCCGACAGGCCCGCATCGGCGGCGTCGCGCAGGAGGCACCGGCCTCTGACGCCACGCTGCTCGATACCGTTCTGGCCGCCGACACCGAACGCGCCGCCCTGCTGGCGGAGGCGGAGACCGCGACGGATGCGACGCGCATCGCGGATATCCACACCCGGCTGGCCGATATCGAATCCCATTCGGCCGAGGCGCGCGCCGCCTCGATCCTGACGGGTCTGGGCTTCGACGCGGAGGCGCAGCAGCGCCCCTGCAAGGATTTCTCGGGCGGATGGCGAATGCGCGTGGCGCTGGCCGCCGTTCTGTTCAGCCAGCCCGACGTGCTGCTGCTCGACGAACCTACCAACTATCTGGATCTGGAGGGAACGGTCTGGCTGGAAACCTTCCTTGCCCGCTATCCCCATACGGCGCTGGTGATTTCGCACGACCGGGGGCTGCTGAACCGCTCCGTCGGGGGCATCCTGCATCTGGATGCGCAGAAGCTGACCTTTTATCAGGGCAATTACGATCAGTTCGACCGGATGCGCCGCGCGAATCTGGAACAGCAGATGTCCGCGAAAAAGAAGCAGGATGCGCAGCGCGCCCACCTGCAAAGCTTCGTCGATCGGTTCAAGGCCAAGGCGTCCAAGGCCAAGCAGGCGCAGAGCCGCGTCAAGATGCTGGAGAAGATGCAGCCCATCGCGGGCGTTGTTGAGACCAGCGTTGCCGCGTTTTCGTTCCCCGCGCCCGAGGAACTGTCGCCGCCTATCGTCAATATGCGTGACGCCTCCGTCGGTTATGGCGGGCCGTTGATCCTGCGCAAGCTGGACCTGCGCATTGACCAGGACGACCGCATCGCGTTGCTTGGCTCGAACGGTCAGGGTAAATCCACGCTGTCAAAGCTGATCGCCGGGCGCCTGCAATCCACGGATGGCGATGTCGTCACCTCGAACAAACTGCGCATCGGCTATTTCGCGCAACACCAGCTCGACGAACTGTTTCCGAACGAAACCCCGTTGGAGCATGTGCGCAGCCTGCGCCCGGATGAGGGCGCGGCCAAGCAACGCGCGCGTCTGGCGGCGGGTGGCATCGGCGCCGATATCGCGGATGTGGAGGTCAAGCGCCTGTCAGGCGGGCAAAAGGCGCGGCTGGCCATGCTGCTGTGTACCATCGACGCACCGCATCTGCTGATCCTGGATGAGCCGACCAACCACCTCGACATCGAAAGTCGTGAGGCGTTGGTGATGGCCCTGACCGAATATGAGGGCGCGGTGATCCTCGTCAGTCACGACCCGCATCTGGTTGAGGCCGTGGCCGACAGGCTGTGGCTGGTCAAGGATGGCGGGGTTCACGCCTTCGACGGTGACATGGACGAATATCGCCGGATGTTGCTGAGCGAGCGCGGCGGCAAACCCGCGAAGGAGAAGGCCGAGAAGCCGAAGGCGAAACCGGCCGCCCGCGCCACCACCTCCCCCTTGCGGGCTGAACTGGTCAAGGCCGAGGGCCGCGTGGCCAAGCTGGAGGAGATGCGCGACAAGATCGACGAGGGCCTCGCCGATCCGCGCCTGTATGAGCGCGGCGATACCGAACGCCAAAATATGCTGCGAAAGAAGCGTGCCGAAGTTATGAAGGGTCTGGAGCGGGCAGAATCCATCTGGCTCGACATATCCTCCAAGCTGGAAAACGCCGGATGACCGAAATCGCGATCACTGCCTTCGTCACCCTCTTCGTGATCATCGACCCGATCGGGCTGACCCCGATCTTCGTCGCACTGACCCCGAACATGGGCAGGGTCGAGCGCAGCAAGATCGCGGTACAGGCTGTGGTGATCGCTTTTCTGATCCTGTGCTCCTTCGCCTTTTTCGGAGAAGCCCTGCTGGATGCCATCGGCATCGGAATGCCGGCCTTCAGGATTTCCGGCGGCGTGCTGCTGTTCCTGATCGCGGTCGAAATGCTGTTTGAAAAGCGCAACCCGCGCAGGTCGAGCCAGGCCAACGATCCTGAGCCGGAGCGTGACCCCTCGGTCTTCCCCCTCGCCCTGCCGCTGCTGGCCGGTCCGGGTGCGATGGCGACGATGGTTTTGCTGATGGGCCAGGCCGAGGACAGCCTGACCGCCCAGTTCATGCTGGTCGGGGTGATGGCGGGGGTTCTGCTGATCGCGCTCGTTCTGTTCCTGATCTCAGGCTTCATGGAACGTCTGATGGGGCGCACCGGCGTCAACGTCATCACGCGGATCCTCGGTGTGCTGTTGTCGGCGTTGTCGGTCCAGTTCATCCTGGACGGTTTGCGGGCGAGCGGTCTGATCGGCGTCTGATCTTGACCAGCGACAACATTTTCCAGCTTTTCTATTTCGTGATCCTGTTGCTGGCGATAGGCGGATCCGTGGTCACGCTGTATCGCGGTCAGTTCGGGCGGATGGTTCGGCAGTTCCTGGCCTGGGTCGCGATCTGCGCGGCGCTGGTCATCGGGTACGAGAACAAACATATTTTCGAGGGCTGGCTGATCCCAGCGCAACAAAGCGTGGACCCTGCGGGCAACGTCACCCTATTACGCGACACCAACGGTTATTTCCGGGTCAGTGCGATGGTCAATGAAGTGCCGGTGGATTTCCTGGTGGACACGGGCGCCAGCCTGATCGTTCTGAGCCAGGCCGATGCCCGCCGCGCCGGCATCGCGGTGGACGATCTTCGGTATAATGGTGTTGCCAGCACTGCGAACGGCGAGGTTCGGTTCGCGCAGGTTCTGCTGGACAGTTTCGCCATCGGGGATGCGGTGGAACGGGGCGTTGTCGCCAGCGTGAACGCCGGCGTTCTGGACACGTCCCTGCTGGGGCTGTCCTATCTGAACCGGTTCAGCCGCATCGTGATCGAGAAAGACCGGATGATTCTGGAGCGTTAGGAACTGCGCGCCTTCTCGACCCAGCGTCCGCCCTCCTCGGCCCAGAAAACGGCGGTATGGTCCGTCTGCATGACCTGTCGCCAATCGTCCCGGGCCAGGGCGGTCGCCTCCTCATCGCTGCCGTCGAAGATCAGGGCCACCCGCTCGAACTGAGGCATTTCCGAGGGGTCGAACCGTGCGCCATCCACCAACAGCAGCGTTTTCGCCGCGTTGGGCGTTTCGGTGGAGGTGGTCAGCAGGACCGGCTGATCGGCATCGTGGTCGCCGCCCGCCTGCGCATGGGGCAGGAAGGCATCGTCGCGATAGGTCCACAGATGCGCGTCCAGCATATCCAGCCGGGCGGCGCCGGTGCCGCGCACGACAACCCTGCCCCCCCTCGCCAAGGTCCGCTCGGCGAAGGTGGTGACGGTCGCCTCCAGCGTCGATCCGTCCAGCCTGTAGAACAGGATATCCATCTATCCCGCGTCAGGAGTTGCTGGCTCCACCGGCTCCGGCTTTTGCTCGTACTCACTGCGGATCAGCCGGTCGAGCGCGCGCACCCCCCATCCCGTCGCACCGGCTGGCGCGAAGGTGGTCGCCGATTTGGTCGAGGCAGTGCCCGCGATATCCAGGTGAATCCACGGCATATCGTCCTTGACGAACCGCTTGAGGAACTGCGCCGCCGTGATGGAGCCGCCCTCTCGCCCGCCGCCGACATTGCGGATATCCGCGACGCGCGACTTCAGCTTCTTGTCGTAGGCATCGCCCATCGGCAGTTGCCATGCGCCCTCATCTTCATCCCGCGCGGCCTTCAGGAACCGGCTTGCGAACGCATCGTCGTTCGAGAATACGCCCGCGTTCTCATGCCCCAGGGCCACGATGATGGCCCCCGTCAGGGTGGCAAGGTCGATCACGGCCGAGGGCGCGAAGCGTTCCTGCGCGTACCACAGCACATCGGCCAGAACCAACCGGCCCTCGGCATCGGTGTTGATGACCTCAACCGTATCGCCCTTCATGGATTTGACCACATCACCGGGGCGTTGCGCCCGCGCCGAGGGCATGTTTTCGACCAGACCGACCAGTCCGACCACATTCGCCTTGGCATTGCGCAGGGCGAGCGCACGCATGACTCCGGCGACCGTGCCAGCACCGCCCATGTCCATCGTCATGTCCTCCATCCCGCCGGCGGGCTTGAGGCTGATGCCGCCGGTGTCGAAGGTCACGCCCTTGCCCACCAAGGCTAGCGGCTGTTCGTCACCGCCGCCGCGCCAGTTCATCACGACCACTTTCGAGGGCATGTCGGAGCCCATCCCGACCGCCAGCAGGGTGCGCATGCCCAGCTTTTTCAGCTCGTCCTCCTCCAGGATCTCGACCTCCAGCCCCAATTCGCCCATAGCGGCCAGGCGCGCGGCAAAATCCTCGGTGGTCAGCACGTTCGCGGGCTCGTTGATCAGATCGCGGGTGAAGAACACCCCCTCGACCAACGCGGCCATGTCGCGGCTCTCGGCGGAGACCTTCTCAGGCTTCGTGACGATCAGAGCGACCTTCGCGGGGGCGGTGTCATCCTTAGTCTTGTGCGCGGTGAAATCATATGCGCTGAGTGCGAGGCCATATCCGATTTCCGCCGCCTTGGCGTAGGAGGCCAGCAGCACATGCAGATCGCCGCTGCCACGCTGGCCGTTGATGGCCGCGCCCGCCTTTCGCGCCAAGGTCGGGGTGGCCTGACGATCCAGCTTCAGCACCACAACCGCCTCCGCCGCCATGCCGCCCGGCATGGGGATCGTGAGGGCGGTTGCAGTCTCCATCTTCTCCCAGCGTTCGCTTTGGGAAAGACGCTCCAACACTCCGCGCGTCAGACGGTTTACGCGGCGGGCCAGCTTGTCCATCTTGCCATCCGTCCCGACCAGAACGACAACACGTCCCTGCATCGTGGCGATCGCGTCAATATCGGGTTCGGCAAAGCTGATTTCGAGTGGAGCGGTCATGTGGCAATCCCTTCGTAAAACTGTCGAGACAAGACGTATCAGCCCCCGCCGGTCAAGGGCAAGGCGGCGAACCCGATCACGTTTGCGCCAGTGTGCCGTGCTTGACCCGCGACCCGGCGTTGCCTAGTCAGGCGGATACGAGAAGCCCGCGTGGCCTGAGAAGGATGTCCGCCCCGAATGCGTCAGATCGACCGATATATTCTGGGTCAGCTCCTCGCACCGATGGGGTTCTTCGCCCTGGTCTTCACCGGCGTGATCTGGCTGACGCAAAGTCTGCGTATCGTCGATACCGTGGTGAACAACAATCAGTCGGCGGCGGTGTTTCTGGAATTGTCCACATTGTTGCTTCCCAGTGTGATGATGATGGTGCTGCCGATCGCAGCCTTGTCCGCGACGTTGTTCACGATCAACCGGCTTTATACCGAATCCGAACTCACAGTATTAATGGCCGCGGGGCAAAGCTCGGCTGCCCTGTTGCGGCCCGCCATCTATCTGGGCCTGTTCGCGACGGCGCTGACGGCGGCGCTGACGGTCTATCTGGTGCCGCGCGCCGCGACCGAATTGAGCACACGCACCTCCGAAATGCGGGCCGAGTTCGCGAACTCCCTGCTGCGCGAAGGCCAGTTCAACCATCCCCTTCCCGGCGTCACCGTCTATTTGCGGCAGGCCAATTCCGAAGGTCAGATGCTGGATATCTTCATCCACGACGCGCGCAGCGGTGGCCAGTCGATCACGTATACAGCCACCCAGGCGCGTCTGGTCAAGTCAGAGGACAGGTTGCAACTGGTTCTGTTCGACGGGGCCGCACAGCAATTCGAGGACGCGGGCAATTCGTTGAGCATCCTGGATTTCGACAGGTTTGCCTACGATCTGGGCCCGATGGTGGCGGCAGATGTGCAGCGCAATCGCAAGCCAGCGGAATACGGCATTGGCGAATTGCTGAACCCGCCCGCCGCCCTGTGGAATGAAGACGAGGCGTTGCGTGCGCGCCTGATGGCGGAGGGGCATGACAAGCTGTCATCGCCGCTTTACGCGCTGGCATTCCCCATGCTCGCTTTGGCGGCCATAGTTGGCGGGGCATTCAGGCGTGGCGGCGCCGGTGTGCGGATCGCGGTTGCGGTCAGTGTCGCCGTTGTGGTGCGTTCCGCAGGGATCGCGGCCAAATCTGCGGTCGAGGGAAATGTACAGCTCTGGCCGGTGCTCTATCTTCTCCCCGTATTGTTGATGATCGGTTCGTATCTGTACGTTACGCGCGGCGCACGACCCCTGCGGCGCAGGCAGGTGGCTGCATGACCCGAGTGTTGAACTTCTATATTCTGCGACGCCACATTGCCGGGCTGCTGATGGCGCTCAGCGCGGCCTTGATACTGGTGCTCGTCAGTGACCTGGTGGATCTGTCGGGGCGGATCGCTGACGGGGTGCAGTCGGCGCCACCGGTCTTGGTCATGGCCTTGCTTCATGCGCCGTCGATCCTGTCGGAGACATTGCCCTTCATCGTCCTGCTGGGATCGCTCGCCGCGTTTCTGCGACTGGCGCGCACGTCCGAACTGGTCGTGATCCGTGCGGCCGGGTTATCCGTGTGGCGAATCCTTCAGATGCCAGTGCTGGGCGCGCTGGTGCTGGGCTGTCTGGCCTTCGCTGTCTGGAACCCCATCGCCGCGAGCACCTTGTCGCGTTACGAAGTTCTTAAAAGCCGCCATTTCGACGGACAGGAAAGCCAGCTTTCGATCTCCGCCGAGGGGCTGTGGCTGCGGCAAGCCGATGCGGACGGGCAGACGGTCATCAATGCGAGCCGTGCGTCACCCTACGGGGATGAGCTGATCGGCGTGCTGATTTTTGAATTCGACACGGATGGCGTGCTGGATCGGCGAATATCTGCCCGCCGGGCCGTCCTGACACCGGGCGCATGGCAGGTCGAACAGGCTCGTATCTGGCAGATGGACAGCGCCGGGGCGTTCGCGATGGTGCATGGCGTCGATCGCGAGACGGTCATTGTTCCCACCGACCTGACTACCAGCCGCATTCTGGAGAGTTTCGCCGATCCGCAGGAGCTCAGCTTTTGGAATTTGCAGGAGTTCATCGAGACGCTGGAATCGTCCGGTTTCTCCTCCACCCGCCATCGGCTTTATATGCAGACAGAGCTGGCGCAACCGTTGATGTTTGTCGCGATGGTGTTGATCGCTGCCGGGTTTTCCATGCGTCACGTGCGTTTCGGATCCGTCGGCGTGCGGATTCTGCTCTGCGTCATCGCCGGTTTCGGTATCTTTTTCCTGTCGGATTTCACGAAGGCTCTCGGCTCCGCCGGAACCATACCCGTCATCGTCGCCGCGTGGGTTCCCCCCATCGCGGCACTGTTGCTCGCGACGAGCCTTCTGCTACACCTTGAGGATGGATAGCCTGCCCCTATTTTTTCGAACTCTTGCGCTCGTCCTAACGATCGCCCTGCCCGCCGCCGCGCCAGCCCTTGCGCAGCAGAACGACCGTGTCGCACTGGTGGCCGATCGGATCAGCATCGACTCCAATACCGGCGCCCTGATCGCGGAGGGTGACGTGACGATCATTCGCGGCGACACCGTGCTGCAAACGGACCGTCTGATCTATGATGAGACTGACGGCGCGGTCAGTGTTCCCGGCACGCTGACGATCCAGCAGGCCGACGGCGCGGTGCTTCATGCAGATTACGCGGACCTGGATGGTGGATTGCAATCCGGCATCATCGCCGGCGCCCGGGCGCTGATCGACAACCAATTGCAGATCGCCGCCACCTCCGCGCAGCAGATCGATGGGCGACTTACCGTGCTCAACCGCGTGGTCGCGTCCAGCTGTACGATTTGTGAGGAAAACCCCGTTCCGATCTGGTCAATCCGGGCAGAGCGGGTCGTGCGCGATGCGGACGCGCTTCAGTTTCACTATGAAAACGCGGTGTTCGAGCTGTTCGGGGTTCCCGTACTCTACTTGCCGTATTTTCGGCATCCCGAACCCTCCGTTGATCGCGCCAGCGGGTTTCTCAGCCCCGAAATCATCAGTTCAGGCAATTTCGGGTTCGCGGTCAAACTGCCCTATTTCTTTGTCATCGACGACAGCCGCGATGCGACCATCACGCCCTTCCTGACATCCGAGGATGGTCTGCTGGTCGAGGCTGAATATCGGCAACGATTCGAGCGTGGCGCGCTGGAGCTTAGTGGTGTGTCCACGCTGGACACGGACACTTCCGGCGATCAGCGCGGCTATCTCAGCGCGCTGGGGTATTACGATCTGGGCAATGACGTCATCGCGCGGATCGATGCCACGGCCCTGTCGGACGATGCCTTCCTCGATGAATTCAACTATTCCGACACGGACTTGGTGACCTCGGAATTGTCACTGGAGAAATTCGAAAGAAGCGCGTTTTGGACCCTTTCGACGATCTATTTCGAAACATTGCGTACTAACCAGACCCAGGACACCGTGCCGTTCATCCTGCCCGCGGTCGAATACCGCCGCTCCTTCGATCTGGGCGGAACGCGGGCGGAGGTGAACGCCGATATCCTGTCCTTCACGCGCGAGGTAGGGCGCGACATGTCTCGCGCCACCGTTGGCGCGGGTCTGGACCGTACGATCGTCACGTCCCCCGGCCTGGTGCTGCGCGGCTTCGCGGACATATCCGGCGATCTGTATTCGGTGCGTAACGATCCGATCAGGGGCGATGTGGACGAGGTGCGCACGCGCTCCACCGCCGGGCTGGAGTTTCGGATGCCCTTCGTGCGCCGCACGCCGGAACTGACCCAGATCATCGAACCGATCCTGCAACTGGTGCACGGGGCCCAAAGCGGCAATATCGGTGATATCCCCAACGAGGACAGCGTGCTGGTGGAATTCGACGAGACCAGCCTGTTCTCCACCAACCGGTTCCCGGGTGAGGATCGTTTCGAAACCGACTTCTACGCAAATCTCGGCCTGCGATATGAAAGCATCACACCCTCGGGCCGCAACATCACTGCCACCGTGGGGCGTGTGTTCCGCTCGGAGCCGCTGGACAGTTTCCCCACTGGCAGCGGGCTTGAGGGCAAGAAATCCGACTACGTTCTGGCGGCGGGTTATGACGTGACCGATCGGCTGTCTATCTCCGCCAGCGCGCTGGCGGACAACGATCTGAGCCTGACCCGGACCGAGCTGGAGGTCGATTATGCCGACGATGATCTGAGTCTGGAGACCACTTATGTCTTTCTCGAAGCGGACACCACCACCCCTGTTGATCGGGCCGAACTGCTGGTCGATGTTGGATATCGCCTCAATGACAATTGGTTTGGAGAGATCGGCTTCCGCCGCGACCTGAGGAACGACGACTTCATTTCCGCCGACGCTGCACTGAGTTGGGGGAACGAATGCGCGACATTCGAGTTTTCCGTCTCGCGCAGTTTCACGACGTCCAATAATGTGGACCCATCGACCGAGTTCGGCCTGACCTTGCGGTTGGCCGGCCTCGGCACGCAGGGCGACGCGGCACAACGCCGCTTGCGGTCCTGCGGTATATGAGTTGGAGATTCAATGTGACCCGATTTTTGAGCTTGCTTATCGCTGTCGTGCTGATCGCGATGCCCCTCAGCGCACAGAACACGCCCTTCGCGCCAGCGATCATCGTGAACGAAGACATGATCACCTACTACGATCTGGCACAACGCCGCGCACTGTATCAGGCCTATGGGTTGAGTGGAGAGGCGCTTGAGGATCGGGTGGTAGAGGATCTGACCCAGGAGGCCCTGATGCGGCAGGAAGCCCGGCGTGCCGGGATTCAGGTCCCGCGTGAGGCTGTGGATAGCGCATTTGCCAGCTACGCCGCCGCGCGCAATTCCAATCCCGATGCCTTCGTCACCGCCTTGCAGCGCAGCGGAATCGATCCGTCCACTGTGATCAACCAGATCGAGGCTCAACTGGGGTGGCAAAACGCCATGCAGGCCCGGTTCCGCAACCGGGCGATCCCCGATCAGGACGATCTGGAGGAAGCGGTGCTGCTCAACGCCACAGGCTCCACGCGGGAGGTTCTGCTGGCCGAGATCGCAATCCCCTTCGCAGAACGGGGCGAGGCCCGCACCCGCGAGCTGATCCTGCAACTTGCGAGCGACCTACAGAACGGTGGCGATTTCGGAGCCGCCGCTCGCCAGTACAGCCGTGCCGCGACCCGCAACAATGGTGGTGAGATCGGCTGGATCGCCGTCACCGACCTGCCCCCCGCCATGCGGGCCGAGGTCGATCTGATCGACGTCGGTGACGTAAGCCGCCCCATCCCGATCACGCGCGGCGTTTCCCTGCTGACCGTGAAGGGAGAGCGTCAGACCGCAGTGCAGGACAATGGCGCGGTGTCCCTGACCTATGGCCGTGCGACCTTCCCCCTGTCGCAGGGTGAGGACGCGGCCCGAAACGCGGCGCTTGCAGCGCGTGAAAATATTGACACCTGTGCCGATATACGCGACGGATCTTTCGGCGCGGGCAGCGGCGTCTTTGGTCCCGCTCCCCTGTCCAGCGTCGAGCCTGCGCTCTTCTCGGTTATCGCGACGGCTCAGACGGGTAGCGTCAGCCAACCCGTGCGCACCGGCGACAGCCTCTCGATCATCGTGCTGTGTTCGCGTCAGGTGAACCTCGACGAGGAAACGCGCCGGCAGGTGGAGGACAGCATCTTCTCCGACCGCATCGGGGCCTATGCCGACGGATACATGCAGGAACTGCTGCGCGATGCCGTGATCGAGATCCGCTGATGCTGGCATTGACGCTGGGCGATCCTGCCGGGATCGGGCCGGAAATTGCCGCCGCGGCACATGCTCGCGGCGGCCACCCTTTCGTGGCGATCGGCAGTGCGACCGTGCTGCGCAACTTCGCTGACGTGGCGGTGGTGGAGACAGTCGCTCAAGCACGTGAGGTCAATGGCCCCATTCCCGTGCTGGACATTCCGACCAGCGTCGAAGTGGTCTTCGGCACCCCCGATCCGCGAAATGCCGCGGGGGTCATCCGCTCCATAGAATTGGGCGCGGATCTCGCTCGGAGCGGTCAGGTTTCCGCCCTCGTCACGGCCCCCATATCCAAGAAGGTCCTGAAGGATGGCGGCGGGTTCGCCTATCCCGGCCATACGGAATTCCTTGCGCATCTATCCGGCACGGCGCGCCCGGTCATGATGCTGGCCGGTCCCGATTTGCGCGTGGTTCCGGTGACGATCCATATCCCACTGGCCGACGTTCCGGCGGCGCTGACGCCTGCCTTGCTGGAGCAAACCATTCGCGTCACCCATGCCGGTTTGATCCGCGATTTTGCCATTCCCTCCCCCCGGATTGCCATCGCGGGCCTGAATCCCCACGCGGGCGAAGGCGGTGTGATGGGCCGGCAGGAGATCGAGGTGATCATGCCGGTTCTGAACCACTTGCGCGCGGAAGGCCTGAACCTGACCGATCCCCTGCCCGCCGACACCATGTTTCATGCCGCCGCCCGTGCGCATTATGACGTGGCCATCTGCATGTATCACGATCAGGCTCTGATCCCGTTGAAAACGTTGAGCTTCGACGACGGCGTGAACGTCACGCTGGGTCTGCCCTTCGTGCGCACGTCACCGGACCATGGCACGGCGTTCGATATCGCGGGAAAGGGTGTCGCGCGACCGGACAGCCTGCTTGCCGCGATCGCCATGGCCACCGATATGGTGGAGCGGCGTCGATGAGCCTTGCCGACCTGCCCCCCCTTCGCGATGTCATCGACACCCACGAGCTGAGGGCCAAAAAGGCGCTGGGTCAGAACTTCCTGCTGGACCTGAATCTGACCGGGAAAATCGCGCGTCAGGCGGGCGATCTGACGCAATGCGACGTGCTGGAAATCGGTCCCGGCCCAGGCGGCCTGACCCGTGCGCTGCTGGTCGAAGGCGCGCGCAAGGTCGTTGCGATCGAACGCGACCCACGATGTTTGCCCGCATTAGCCGAGATTTCTGCCGCTGCCCCCGGTCGCCTGACCGTCTTGCAGGGGGACGCGCTGGCCATCAATCCCGCGCAACATCTGACCGCGCCGATCCGGATCGTTGCCAATCTGCCCTATAATGTCGGCACGGAATTGCTCGTGCGGTGGCTGACACCGCAGGAGTGGCCCCCCTTCTGGCAGAGCCTGACATTGATGTTTCAAAAGGAAGTTGCGGAGCGGATCGTCGCAAAACCGGGCAGCAAGGCCTATGGCAGGCTTGCCATTCTGGCGCAATGGCGCTGCGACGCGCGGATCGCAATGCACTTGCCACCGCAGGCCTTCACGCCCGCGCCCAAGGTTTCCTCCGCTGTTGTGCATCTGACACGGCTGGAGCAGCCCCGTTATCCCGCAGAGGCGCGCGTGCTCAGCGATATCGTCGCCCGCGCGTTCAATCAGCGGCGCAAAATGTTGCGGGCCAGCCTGCGTGGGCTGACGCCTGATCTGGAGGATGTGCTGACATCCGTTGGGATCTCCCCCACCCAGCGGGCGGAGGAAATCGGTCTCGAACAGTTCTGCGCCCTAGCGCGAGCGGTCAGAGGTTAAGCCTCGGCTGCGGTGGTGTCTGGCGTGCTATCGGGCTGCGTCTCATCCCCGCCACCGGATCGGTTCGAGCGGCGCGACCGCGTGCGGCGCGGTTTGGGGGCGTCTTCCTCGGGTGTGTCCACCAGATTGCTATCCTCACCCTTTGTCGGGGCTTCGGGCTCGCTCTCGGGCTGATCCGCCTCACGTTTCTGACGCTCGGCTTGCTCGGCCTCCCGTTGGGCCGCCGCGCGTTCCGCCTGTTCCGCCTCACGCTGCTGGCGTTCGGCCTGTTCGGCCTCTCGCTTGGCGTTCTGGGCGTCGATCTGGCGCTGTGCTTCGGCCATCAATCGGGCGTAGTGTTCGGAATGTTGCAGGAAGTTTTCCGCATTCACCCGATCGCCAGACAATTGCGCGTCGCGCGCCAATGTCTGATATTTCTCGACGATCTGGGCCGGGGTGCCACGCACCTTACCCTCGGGGCCGGAACTGTCGAACACACGGTTCGTCATGTTGCCCACGTTCTTGTTGTTATTGTTGTTGCCACGGTTGTTCTTGCGCGAGCGGTTTTTGTTCGGTTGTCTCATCTTGTCCGATTTCTGCCGCTTGAGGTCTGGCCTGTCGCGGTCTTTCTGATGCTTCCGTCCGGGCGGCTTGCCCGTCTTGCATAAGCGGCTAACGCTGATCGAAGCTACGTACCCAATCTCGCAGGAAAAATACTCACCACGATGGGACACCTCTTATTATCGAACCTTCGCACCGCAATTCAAGGGGCAAAGCTGCCTATTGTACAAATTTTGACCATATTTCCGGTTATCAGGGCCGTACGCGCAAGACCCGGGCCTTTCCATTGAGGTCACGGAACAGATCGACCCGGGCTGGGCTGAACAGTTCAGCCGCGCTTTCCCCCTGATCGAAGCCGATCTCGAACAGGGCCACACCACCCTCCGCCAAATAATCGCGATAGGTCCGGGCCAACGCGCGATAGGCGTCAAGCCCGTCACCGCCCGGTGTCAGCGCGACGTGCGGTTCATGTTCCACGACTTCTGGCGCCAGATCCGCCATCGCGGCGGCGGTGATGTATGGCGGGTTGCAAACGATCAGATCGAACAGCCCCGAGACCTGAGCGAACCAGTCGGATCGGACAGCTTCCCAACGGCCCGGTGCGTGGACCGTCAGGTTCCGGCGCGCGACGTCCAGCGCCGCAGACGATATGTCAGTCGCGGTGCCCGTCGCCTCGGGAAACTCGGCCAGCAAGGTCGCGAGGATCGCACCGCTTCCGGTCCCAAGATCGAGGATGCGACGCGGACGCGCGCCCTGCAATGCCACCTCGATCAGCGTTTCAGTATCCGGACGCGGGTCGAGCACATCAGATGTAACGACGAATTTCCGGCCCCAGAATTCCCGGTAGCCCAGGATATGCGATACCGGCTCACGTGCTTCGCGCCGCGAAATATCCCGGTCGAACTGCTCCGCTACCGTTGTGGAAACCTCGTCGCGCATCATTCCGGCCAGCGACCCGGCGACATGCCGTGACAGCAATCGCCGCGCATCGCCTGCGGGATCGTCGATCCCTGCATGACGCAAACGCTCGACCGCGCTGCGAAGGAGCGTCGCGATGTCAGGCACGTTCGCTCATCGCCGCCAGGCGTTCCGCCTCATCCGCTGCGGTCAAGGCGTCGATGATCTCCGTCAAATCGCCCTGCATGACCTGATCCAGCTTGTAGAGAGTCAGATTGATCCTGTGATCCGTCAAACGCCCCTGCGGGAAGTTGTAGGTGCGAATCCGCTCCGACCGGTCGCCGGACCCGACCTGCCCGCGGCGGTCGGCCGCCCGCTCCGCATCCACAGCCGCGCGTTGCTGATCGTAAAGCCGTGTGCGCAGGACCTGCATCGCCTTGGCGCGGTTGGTATGCTGCGATTTCTCGGACGAGGTGACGACGATCCCCGAAGGGATATGCGTGATACGCACGGCGCTGTCCGTCGTGTTGACGTGCTGCCCGCCGGAGCCGCTGGCCCGCATGGTGTCGATCCGGATATCCTCCGCCCGAATCTCGACATCCACATCCTGCGCCTCCGGCAGAACGGCAACCGTCGCTGCGGAGGTATGTATGCGGCCGCCGCTCTCGGTGCTTGGCACCCGCTGAACCCGATGCACGCCGCTCTCGAACTTCAGGCGCGCAAAGACGTTGGTGCCGGTGATGTTGGCGACGATTTCCTTATACCCGCCCAGCTCCGTCGGGGCCTGTTCGACCACATCGACCTTCCAGCCGTTATCCTCGCAATATCGCTGATACATTCGGAACAGATCGGCGGCGAACAGCGCGGCCTCGTCACCGCCTGTACCCGCACGGATTTCCAGAATTGCAGGGCGGGCGTCGGCGGCATCCTTCGGCAACAATGCACGCTGCACACGGGCCTCGACCTCGGGCAAGGCGGCCTGCAAAGTGCCGAGCTCCTCCTCAGCAAGGGCACGCATTTCCGGATCGTCGCGCATCTCCTGCGCGGCGGCGATATCATCGAGCAAGGCGCGATAGCTGCGCGCCTGCTCCACCACGGGCCGCAATTCGGCATATTCCTGCGCGGTGGCCACCATATCGGCGCCGCTCAACCCGCTGGACATCTTTGCTTCGAGATAGTCGAAACGGCCCAGAATGTCGTCGATCTTGTCAGAAGGTATCATGCCGCGATCTGCCCCCGCCCACGGTCCGGGGTCAAGCCCTACTCCACCTCGAACGAGGACAATGACGACAGCCAACGCTCCACCCGGTTCGCATTCACGCCCAGATCGGAATGGCCGTAGCGAGAGCGGGAGAAGATGGCGACCGTCGATTGCCCGTTTCCAAGGTCGAGGAACAAGACCGAAATGTAGTCGGGAAATCGCATGACCTCCGATTGCTGAACATAGGTCATCCAGCCGGTTTCAGGCGTACCGGCGATCCGTTCCGTCCGGGGCTGGCGCAGCACGAACTCGTCGAACGCTTGCGAGATCAGGGCGGGATTGGCATCGTAGATCGGGGATTCGCGGTCGATACGCTCCTGCGTGACCGGCTCGTAGCCTTCGATCACAGGAACCATGCGATAGGAATTCGGCGTGTCGGGCGTGGGGGCGGTCAGCGGATCGACATGCCACACAGCAGGATCGTGCGACACGTTGCGAATCATGTAGACGCCACCCACCCCGATGACGACAACGCCGACTGCGATCCAGAATATCACCTTGCCGATCACTCCGCGGCCTCGCGCGCGGCGTCGCGTTCGGCCTCGATCTGGACTGCGCGCTTTTCCACCAGTTCAACGATATGGTCGATCATCCCGGCGTTCCCCTGCTTGTGATCCTGCTTGCCCGCCATGTAGACCATACCCGCGCCATTCCCACCGCCGGTAAATCCGACATCGGTCATCAGCGCCTCACCCGGTCCGTTCACGACACAGCCGATGATGCTCAGGCTCATGGGCGTTTTGACATGCTCCAACCGTTGCTCCAGTTCCGCGACGGTGGCGATCACGTCGAAGCCCTGCCGCGCGCAGGAGGGGCAGGAAATGATGTTCACACCCCGATGCCGCAGCCCCAGGGATTTGAGGATCTCGAAACCCGCCTTGATCTCCTCGACCGGATCGGCCGAAAGGCTGACACGGATTGTGTCACCGATCCCGGCCCAGAGCAGATTTCCCATACCGATCGCGGATTTCACGGTGCCCGCGTAATGTGAGCCTGCCTCGGTAATGCCCAGATGCAACGGCGCATCTGTCGCTTCGGCAATGGCCATGTAAGCGGCGGAGGCGAGGAAAACATCGGAAGCCTTCACACTGATCTTGAACTCGTGAAAATCGTTGTCCTGCAACAGCTTGATATGATCCAGCCCGCTCTCGACCATGGCATCCGGGCACGGCTCACCGTATTTTTCCAGCAAGTGCCGTTCCAGACTGCCGGCGTTGACGCCGATGCGCATGGAGCACCCGTGGTCCTTCGCGGCCTTGATCACTTCGCGCACCCGTTCGGGAGAGCCGATATTGCCGGGATTGATCCGCAGACAGGCCGCACCGGCCTCCGCTGCCTCGATGGCGCGTTTGTAATGAAAATGGATGTCCGCGACGATGGGAACCGGGCTTTCCCGAACGATTTCATGCAGGGCGGCCGTGCTGGCCTCATCCGGGCAGGAGACCCGCACGATATCCGCCCCGGCCTCCGCACAGGCCAGAACCTGCGCGATGGTCGCCTTGGCGTCATGGGTCAGCGTGTTGGTCATGGTTTGCACGCTGATCGGCGCATCGCCGCCGACAGGCACGGATCCAACATGGATTTTGCGGCTGACACGCCGGTCGATATTGCGCCATGGGCGGATATGATTTTGCATCTGATGGGCCCTGATCAGCTTTGGTTCGATCTGAACATAAGTATGTCGGGCGCACATGTCACCCGCAGCAGCGGCGCTAGTCGGTGGCGCGGGCCGTACGCTCCGCCGTGCTGATCAACGCACCTTGCAATGCGGCGCTTTGCTCCGCCGTAGGTTCCGCGAGAGACCACACCTGCGGAATGTCCTCGGCCAGCAGGGAAACCTGCTTGGCGACGCGCGGACCATTCCCCAAAGGCCCGAACAGCTGATCCCCGACGGACAGGAAAACCGAGCCGGAGTTGCCGGCACGCAGCTCCGGCGAGTCTACACCCTCGGGCACGACGTAACTCTCACCCGCGGCCAGAATGGTTTCGAACAAGGTCGCGCCGTCCGCCTGACTGACGCGGATCCACGCTGCCTGCGATGCGATCACGGAAACGATCGGCGGCACCGGGGGCATTTCGACTGAGGCCAGCAGTTCCGCAGCACTCGGCGGCAGCGCGTCCATATTCGCGGCCACGACGGTTTCCTGCTCGGGAACGAGGTCGTTGGTGATGCGGTTGGCGAAGCTTCCGACCTGCTCCGGATCGATGGAGGCGATGGGTCCGTCGCGTGGGGCCATTACCGGGACCAGAGGTTCGGGACGGTACAAACGCTCCAACGCCGCATCCCGCTCCACCGTGGAGGTCGCGGCACGTGTTGTGATGTCGCTTTCATCTGGGGTTACGGTCGCTAGGGTCACACCCTCATCCGCTACGACCGGGGTTTGCGAAACGGGAGCCAGTTCGACCCGCTGAACCTCCTGCAGGACCCGCCATCCGCCATAGCCGACCCCACCCAGCAGCCCCGCCATCACGAGCAGCGACAGCGTGCCGCCCAGCAGAGCACGAAAGTCGAAACCGGATTCAGCGACTGGGCCAGACAGCTTGCCACGCGACAGCGGATCGTTCTTCAGATCGACCTTGTGCGAGACAACTCTAGATTGTGCAGTCGCGCCAGCCCGCCCCTGGACATGGCGCCCTTGGATATCGGCATTCACACCGTTGAAGCCGGAATGAAAACAAAACCGCTGATAGATTTCCTCAGGCGCTAGGCCCAGATAGCGGGCATAGCTGCGAACATACCCCGCGACGAATCCGCGATTTGGGAATACCTCCAGATCGCAATTCTCGATCGCCGCGATATAGGCAGCCTTTATCCTCAGCTCTCGCTGTACATCCAGAAGCGACTTTCCCTTCGTCGCGCGTTCACCGCGCAACTGATCGCCCAGAGTTACCTCATAGGAGTCGAAACCTGAAAGAGTGCCGTCCGTGTCCCACGCCACATCTATGCCCAATCTGCCTTGGCCCGCATTGGTATGCAAACCTGTCCCATATCCCAACGCTTTGCGCGCTTTGGTTGTACAAATACGTTAGCAGAATGACACGTTACGCAGAACCGCTTTTATGCAGGAATTGAGGCATGACAAGGATAAAACGCCTCCAAACCTTCGGATTTCACCGCGCGACCGTCTGATATGAGCGATATATCGCCTAAAAGGAGGTTGGCGGGACTCGACGGGCGCTAGGCCAGTCAATGCGACTCAATAAATGTAGCGAATCTGCTCGGTCCAATATGCCTCGACCCCGCGTAAGTCGGAATTGATATCGTCGATCCGGCCCTCAGGCAGGACACCACGGCGTACGATACCCTCCGCATGACGCTCAAACAGGCCGGAGACGAGGTTACGCACTTCGATCCCCCGGTCGGTCAGGCGAACGCGGACGGCACGGCGATCCGCGATACAACGTTCGTGATGCATGTAGCCTGCATCCACCAGCTTCTTGAGGTTGTACGAAACGTTCGACCCCTGATAGTAGCCCCTGCTCTTCAACTCACCTGCGGTTAGCACGTTTGCCCCGACATTGAACAACAGCAGCGCCTGTACTGAGTTGATGTCGATGACCTGCAAACGCTCGAACTCATCCTTGATGACATCCAGCAGCAGCCGATGCAGACGCTCCACCATCGACAGGGTTTCGAGATATGACGCCAGAAAATCGTCGAGATTCCGTTCGTCGGGGTTGGGCAGAGACTCCGCCAGATCGCTCATCACCATTTCTTGACTACCTTATCGTACTGCTCGCACCAAGGTAGCCCGCCATTCGTTACGAAGGTTTTAACGAAACTGGCGTCCCTCCATTATGGTGGAGATCATCTCCACGTGCCGGGGGGGTGTGTCCTCACGCCCCGAAAACCACGAATACAGGTCGTGATCGCTTTCCTCGAGCAGCTCCTCGTAATCGTCGATGCGTGCGACCGGCAGCGCGGCCAGATCGGCGTCGGCATAGGGGCCGAGGATCAGGTCCATTTCCTTGGTTCCGCGACGCCACGATCTGATCCGCAGTCGCTTCAGTCTGTTTTCATGTGTTTCGGTCATAGAAAAGCCTCTCCTCTGGCGATGCGTGCGGCGCCCCGCACACCGGAACTGTCGCCAAAGATCGCGCGGCGCACGACGACGTTCGTATGTGTAGAATAGACGTGCGGGCGCATCAGCTCGGGCAGCTCCTCCGCCAGTCCGGGAAGGTTCGAAACCCCGCCGCCCAGCACGATCACGTCAGGGTCCAGCACGTTGACCACGCCGGCCAGGGCGCGGGCAAGTCTGCGACGGTGACGCAAAAGAGCCGATTCAGCCTGTGCCTCCCCCTCCTGCGCACGGGCGAGGATTTCCTGCACGCGCGGGCCCGTACCGACCGGGATTGCGCAATCGCGCGCATAATCCGCTTCCAGCCCCGGTCCCGACAGCCACTGCTCCACACATCCGCGCCGACCACAGAAACATTCGGGGCCGGGAAATTCCTCGACATCGCCGATGGGCAGCGGCGAATGGCCCCACTCGCCCGCCATGCCGGATGCCCCTTCGATCATGTTTCCGTCGATCACCAGCCCGCCCCCGACGCCGGTTCCCAGAATCGCGCCGAAGACGATCTTCGCTCCGCGCCCGGCTCCGTCGATCGCCTCGGACAGAACAAAGCAGTTCGCATCGTTCGCGACCCGCACGACGCAACCCATCAGCCCTTGCAGGTCGGACGCAAGCTCCTGTCCGATCAGCCATGTGGAATTGCCGTTGAATACCTTGCCATCGGCGCCGACCGCGCCCGGAATGCCGATGCCCACAGGCTCCGCGTGCAGACCCGACAGCTCCTTCACCTCAGCCACGATCCGGGCGATGGCGGTGAGGGAGCCGGCATAGTCGTGCCGCGGCGTGGCAATACGCCTGCGGGACAGTTCCTGCCCGTCGGGCGCGATGGCGATCGCCTCGATCTTCGTCCCGCCGTAATCCACACCGATGGGCATGAGAGTCCCCAATCCTGCTAAAGCGCTTTGAGAGGCTATATCACAAAGCCACTCGACACTGGCAAGCGCCGATCATTGCCCAAGCCATTAGCCCAGGATCGCGCGCAAGCGTTTCTCCACCACGCCGAGCTGGTCTGTCAGCCTGGCCTGCTGACCGCGAATGCGGCGCATTTCAGCCATCAGCGCCAGTGCATCCGCCGTATCGGAATCCTCGTCGGTGATGATCACGGGGCCGTCGCCCTGCCCGCTCAACAACCATTTGATGCTGACCCCTAGAAGCCCGGCGAGCGTGGTGACGCGGTTCGCGCGCGGCTCCGAACGGTCATCCTCCCAATTGGCGATGGTGCTGGCCTTCACGCCCAGCTTTCGGGCCAGTTGCGCCTGCTCCAACCCCAGATTTTCGCGCGCAGCGGCCAGCCGGTCACCGAAGGTTGCCATGTCTTCGTGAAAATAGTTGTCCGTTCCGCCCAACTCTTGATCGTGCATGTCTGTTTCCTCTCGTCCGGTCTTGCCGCAGCTTAGAGCGCCCGAACCATTTGTCGCCCCCAGAATTCAGCTTGGGTTTAAGTGGCTTCGGTTTCGCGGCCGAGGATGCGATCCTTGATCTGGGTGGCGCAATGCGTCAGGTGTTTGACGTATTGAATTCAAAGGAGCAGAGAATGCCATTCCTCGCCGACAGCCTGTCCCGTGTGAAGCCTTCTCCCACGATCGCAGTGACAACCCGCGCGGCCGAGTTGAAGGCTGAGGGTCGTGATGTCATCGGCCTCAGCGCCGGGGAGCCGGACTTCGACACCCCCGAAAACATCCGCGACGCCGCCAAGGCCGCGATAGACGCGGGCAAGACACGCTATACCGCCCCCGACGGCATACCTGAACTGAAACAGGCGATCTGTGACAAGTTTCGCCGGGAAAACGGCCTGAGCTATCAGCCGAACCAGATCAGCGTCGGCGCAGGGGGCAAACAAACGCTCTATAATGCGCTGGTCGCCACGCTGAACGAAGGCGATGAGGTGCTGATTCCCGCGCCCTACTGGGTCAGCTATCCCGACATGGTGCTGCTCGCCGGGGGCAACCCGGTGATCGTCGAAGGCTCCGCCGATCAGGGGTTTCGCGTCACGCCTGAACAGCTAGAGGCCGCGATCACCCCCCGGACGAAGTGGTTCATCTTCAACTCCCCCTCGAACCCGTCGGGCGCGGGGTATAGCCGCGAACAGCTAAAGGCGCTGACCGATGTGCTGCTGCGCCATCCGCATGTCTGGATCATGTCCGATGACATGTACGAACATATCGCCTTTGACGGTTTCGAATTCTGCACGCCCGCCGAGGTGGAACCGAAACTCTATGACCGGACGTTGACCTGCAATGGCGTGTCCAAGGCCTACGCTATGACCGGCTGGCGCATCGGCTATGCAGCCGGCGCTGTCGAATTGATCGCGGCAATGCGCAAGATTCAAAGCCAATCGACCTCGAACCCCTGTTCGATCAGCCAGTGGGCCGCGGTGGAGGCGTTGAACGGCCCGCAGGATTACATCGCGATGAGTCGCGACGCATTCCAACGCCGCCGCGATCTGGTGGTGCGGATGCTGAATGCGTGCGACGGAATCCACTGCCCGACCCCCGATGGGGCCTTCTACGTCTATCCGACCATAGACGGGTGCATCGGCAAGACCGCGCCGTCAGGCAAGGTTCTGGAAACAGACGAGGACTTCGCGACAGAGCTGCTCGACAGCGAGGGCGTGGCTGTGGTCTTCGGTGGGGCGTTCGGCTTGTCGCCCGCCTTTCGCGTCAGCTATGCGGCGGCCGATGATACACTTGTCGAGGCCTGCACTCGTATCGCGCGGTTCTGCGAGGCCCTGAAATGAGCAACTCAGACCTGCATTTTCGCACCCGGGACAACGGCGCGGCGGTCTTCCGCGTTGACACCGAAAACCGGCAGCGGCGGCTCGACCTGCGGCAGCTTGCCGTCATCAACATCCGGTCCGGTGAGATCAAGCCGCACGGCCAGCAGATCCCCAGTGACGCGGAAATTGAGCAGATGAATGCGTGGATCGAAGCGCGCCGCGCCGATCTGCTCTCGCGTGAGCGTGACGACATCGAGCGTCTGATCGACCAGATGAATTTCGCCGCGCAATGGTTCCAGTCCCGCGCGGAACCCGCCGATGTCGAGGCCGTCGCCAACCGCTTGCTGCTGGCGATGCACGATCTGCGCTCCACCCTCGTCAAGAAGCAGATGGACGGCGAGGAGAAGGACTGAGGCATCCCGGCGCACAAAGCTCCGTGAAGAAGGCCCCGGCGCTATAGCCCGCCGGTGGTTTCGATGAACCTGACGATATCCGCCACGCCATCGCCGGATTTCACATTGGTGAAAACGGTCGGGCGGGTGCCGCGCTGGATTTCGGCATCGCGGGCCATCACTTCCAGTGACGCGCCCACATGCGGGGCCAGGTCGATCTTGTTGATGACCAGCAGATCCGCCCGCGTGATGCCCGGCCCGCCCTTGCGTGGGATCTTGTCCCCGGCGCAGACGTCGATGACATAGATCGTGATGTCGGCCAGCTCGGGTGAGAATGTAGCCGACAGGTTGTCGCCGCCGCTTTCGATCAGCACCAGATCGAGGTCGGGAAACTTGCCCACCATCGTGTCGATGGCGTTGAGATTGATCGAACAATCCTCGCGAATGGCGGTGTGCGGACAGCCCCCGGTCTCCACCCCTAGGATGCGTTCCAACGGCAGCGCCTGCGCGCGCATCAGGAATTCGGCGTCCTCACGTGTGTAAATGTCGTTGGTGATCGCCGCGACGGAATAGGTGCCTGCCATCGCCTTGCACAGCTGTTCCATCAACGCGGTCTTGCCGGCTCCGACAGGACCGCCCAATCCCACGCGCAGCGGTCCGTTCTTCGATTTCATGTTATTGCTCCTCGTGAATTATGTGTCTTAATGAATTGTTTTATAATGATTTCTCAGGATCGAAACATCCGCGAATATTGCGTCTCGTGGTGGATCGAGGCCATGTCAGCCCGGATCATCGCGCCCCCGATATCATCCAAATCGGCGGTGCACGCGGCTTCGGCTGTTTCGCGGCAAGGATCGGCGAACGAAGATATCACGCGTTGTCCATCGGTTTGCCCCAGCGGCACGGCGCGAACTGCCGCGCTGACCAGATTGGCGATGAAGGCCTGAAGGTATAGCGTCAGCGTCAGGTCCAGCGCCACACCTTCTCTCGCCGCCGCAAGGCCCAGAGCGACGGGATAGGCGCAGGGTGCATCACCGCCGCCCAGAACCGCTGCATTCACCCGCGCGAAGGCCATGCCCTGGTCCATCGTCTCCGCATAACGTTCGCGCGACGGGGCCAAAGCCGCAGCCAATTCAGCTACCTCATCGGCGCGCTCGGGGTGATTGTAGGCGTTGGCCAGCAGGACCGCGTCGCTCCAGCCGGAGCCATTGCGAAGGACGCCGGACAGCCAGGCCTCAAGCCCTGCCGCATCCAGAATCTCACCATCGTCGATCAGCCGGTCCAGGCCGTGCGACCAAGCGAACGCGCCGGACGGATAGCCGGGGGACAACCATTGATGCAGCAGCTGGACGTCGCGCATCATTCCCTCTCGAACCGCTTGGCCAGATCGTCGACATCACCCATGCTGGCCAGCTTGATCTCACGCATCACCTTGATCGACGGGCTGACGAAAAACATGATGGAGCCGAGCAGGAAGAACCACGTGCCCACGGTTTGCGTCGAATCAGAAAAGAACAGGATCGAGCCGATCACAAAGGATATCGCCGCCAGAAAATCAGCAATCGTGATTGCGATTTCATAGAGCGCATGCATTCGCCTGTGATCAGCCGAGGCGTTACGGCGGTTCTTTTCAAATATCATCTCGTCAATGCTCGTGGCTATGGGTGCGGCCCTGACCGTAGGCGCCGCCTTCAGGGGTAAAGGGTCCGTCGCGGAACGTGACCGTGCAGCCCAGATGTTCGAGCATGTGCCCGATCACTTTGTCCGCGCGCAATACCAGCCGATCGTCGAGGATCTGACACGTCAAATGCCGGTTGCCCACATGCCAGGCCACGCGCGGCAGGTTCGCCGGATCGGCCGGAACCGCCTCCATCAATGGCTCATCGGCGGCGACGATGCGGATTGTCCGTCCATCGTCGAGCACAAGACTGTCACCGGGCCGCATGTCCTGCGCCTCCGCCAGATCGAGCAGGAAGGACAGGCCATTATCCGAACACATCGCCATCCGCCGCCGATACCGGTCGTCATAGGCGAGGGTCAGCGTGTCGGCAGGTGTGTCATGGGAGTGGGTGAGGTGGGTGGCGCGGGTCATTCGTTTTCTCGTTTGGAAGCAGTTATGGTGATAGCGCGTCCGTCGATCTGTAGTTGTTCGACAGCACGGAGTAGCGGTTCGGGATCTAAGATATCGTACTGTCCAGTTTGAACATAGCGACTGTAACTGGGCTCTGCGTGCCAAGCCGCAAGCCAATCAAAAAGGTCTTCGAACTCGTCTTCAGGAAGACCTGACGCAGCCCTTATCTTTATCCAAATGGCTGGCCACGACAAAGTCGACTCCAAAGCTGAAATCAGCTTTCGAAGCTTATGGCCCAAGTTCCGGTGGGCAAGCTCGGTCACTGTTTTTCCATCCGCACGCAAAAGTGCTTTCAAACCCAGCTCCCAAGATTGTCCGAGCAGTAGCCAGGTCGCCTTGGGATGTGGCACTTTCTGAACGACCCAACTTGTCTCAACCAGCAGCGCTCGTGCTGCGCGTGAAAACTCCCCCGAGGCTAATAGCATCGCTGATGCGGGACTACGCTCGCTCGCTTCTGGCTCTTGAAGACGTTTCAAAACATAAAATACCGCTGAGCCATCGGCAGAATCTCGGCGGGTTCGCAGGTCAGCAATTCTCCATCCGCGCGCACCTCGTATGTTTCCGGGTGGACCTCGATATCGGGGCAATAATCGTTCAGGACCATCGCCGCCTTGCCGATGCCGCTGCGGGTGTTTTCGACTGCCACGGTGCCCTTGCGCAGTCCCAGATGGTCCAGCTCCGCCGCCGCGCTGACGAAATGCACCGAGGCTGCCTCCTGCGCGCGCCCCAGCGCGCCGAACATCGGGCGGGAATAGACCGGCTGCGGCGTCGGGATCGAGGCGTTCGGATCGCCCATCTGCGCCATTGCGATGGTGCCGCCGATCAGCACCATTTCGGGCTTCACGCCAAAGAAGGCGGGGGACCACAGCACCAGGTCGGCGCGCTTGCCCTCCTCGACCGAGCCGATTTCGCGACTGATGCCGTGGGCGATCGCGGGGTTGATGGTGTATTTCGCGATATAGCGACGGACACGCATGTTGTCATTCTCGCCCGTCTCCTCAGGCAAGCGACCGCGCTGTTTGCGCATCTTGTCCGCCGTCTGCCATGTGCGGATGGCGACCTCTCCCACCCGGCCCATGGCCTGCGAATCCGATGCGATGATCGAGAACGCGCCCATGTCGTGCAGGATATCCTCCGCCGCGATGGTCTCTCGCCTGATGCGGCTTTCGGCAAAGGCGACGTCCTCGGGAATGCTCTTGTCCAGGTGATGGCAGACCATCAGCATGTCCAGATGTTCCTCCAAAGTGTTTACCGTATAGGGCCGCGTCGGATTGGTGGAGGACGGGATGACGTTCGCATTGCCGCAGACCTTGATGATGTCGGGCGCATGGCCGCCGCCGGCCCCTTCGGTATGGAAGGCATGAATCGTGCGGCCCTTGATGGCGGCGAGGGTATTCTCGACAAAGCCGCTCTCGTTCAGGGTGTCGGTGTGGATCATCACCTGCACATCCATGTCGTCGGCCACGCTCAGACAGGTGTCGATGGCCTGCGGGGTGGTGCCCCAATCCTCGTGCAGCTTCAGGGCGCAGGCCCCGGCCCTGACCATTTCGACCAGCGCATCAGGGCGGGCGGCATTGCCCTTGCCCGCCAGCCCGAAGTTCATCGGCAATCCGTCGAGCGCCTGCAACATCCGCCCGATATGCCACGGGCCGGGGGTGCAGGTGGTGGCAAGCGTCCCGTGTGCGGGCCCCGTGCCGCCGCCCAGCATCGTCGTGATCCCGGAATGCAGCGCATCCTCAACCTGCTGTGGACAGATGAAGTGGATATGGCTGTCGAAACCGCCCGCGGTCAGGATGCGCCCCTCACCGGCGATAATCTCCGTTCCCGGCCCGATGACGATGTCCACGCCGTCCTGCGTGTCGGGATTTCCCGCCTTGCCGATCCGGGAAATACGTCCCTCGCGCAGGCCGACATCGGCCTTGTAGATACCGGTATGATCGACGATCAGCGCATTGGTAATGACCGTGTCGGCAGACCCCTCGGCCCGGGTTGCCTGCGACTGCCCCATGCCATCGCGGATCACCTTACCGCCTCCGAATTTCACTTCCTCACCGTAGGTTGTCAGGTCTTTCTCAACCTCGATGATAAGGTCGGTATCGGCCAGTCGCACCCTGTCGCCAGTGGTGGGACCGTACATGTCGGTATAAGCGGCGCGGGAAATGCGGGTGGGCATGGGAATATCCTCTCAGATAGCCGGACTTGCAACAGTCCCAGCGGCTAGGGGCTGGCGTTGGCGGTACAAGCGCTGAACAGACAGCGTGACACTACGCCGAAGATCGCGGGGCAAGATACCGCCGGCCTGCGCAGCGTGCGGCGAGCTTGCGCAATCGAGAGCCAGTGCCATTACAGCGCCCCCATGACTTTTCCATTGAAACCAAAGACCTTGCGCGCGCCGCCATAGGGCACCAGCGCCACATCGCGCGATTGCCCCGGCTCGAAGCGGACGGCCGTGCCCGCAGCGATGTCCAGCCGCAGGCCCCGCGCCGCGTCCCGGTCGAATTCCAGCGCGGCGTTGGTCTCGGCGAAATGGTAATGGCTGCCGACTTGCACGGGCCTGTCGCCGGTATTGGCGACGGTCAGGTTGACAACGGCGCGCGCCGCGTTCAACTCGATCTCACCAGACGCAGGCAGGATTTCCCCCGGGATCATCGACGGAGCCACGCGAGGCCGGCGGCAATCGCGATGACGGCCAGACCCGCGATCAGCCCCTCCGCCCCGTGCGGATGGGCATGAACGACCGAGCCCCCATGTGCCAAAGCGGCACCGGGCAGGCTCGCGAGTATCAGGACGATGGATTTCATTGCGGTCTCCTTCACTTTCTCAAAATATCCTCGCCGAAGGCGGCGCTACCGGATGGGCTGGTGCACTGTCACCAGCTTGGTGCCGTCAGGGAATGTCGCCTCGACCTGAACGTCATGGATCATCTCGGCGATGCCCTCCATGCACATGTCACGGGTAACGACGCTGGCGCCTGCCTCCATCAGATCCGCGACCGAGCGGCCGTCCCGCGCCCCCTCGACCACGAAATCGGTGATCAGGGCGATGGCCTCAGGGTGGTTGAGCTTCACGCCCCGTTCCAATCGACCGCGCGCGACCATCGCGGCCAGACTGATCAGCAGCTTGTCTTTCTCTCGGGGGGTCAGGTTCATTTCGTCCTCACATATTCCAGACCCTTGGCAGGGGTGCGCCCCGCAGCCAGGTCAAAATCTCGATCAAGGCGGCCTTTAGCGGGCGGTAGTCCGCCGCATGCAGGCGAACGATCAACTGGCCGTTCCACGTGCTTGCCCCGCACGTTACGGTTTGAGGCAGGCGCGTGCGCAGCGGTTCCAACCTGTCGGCGGCATCCGGTGCGCTCAGAATGATCGTGGCGACGGCCCGGATGTCGCGCAAGGTGGCGGGGCCGGACAATACTTCGCGCAGATCACCGCTCAGACGGAAGGCCTCTGCCTGAACCAGTTTGCCATCGCGCCGGATGCGCCAGTGATCGGCGAAATGTGCATGGGTCAGCGTTTCCCCCATCGCGGCACGGCCCAGCACCAGCGCCTCGACCCCCAGAAAGGTCGCGTCGCCTGACAGGTCGATTTCGATCCGCCGGTCAACCGCGCAGCGTTCGAACAGGATCGTTTCCATTGGCAGCCAGTGCAGCGTCGCCCCGGCAGCGGCGGTCAGCACGGTCTCGATTCGTCCGCGACCACCACTGGCGCGATACAGACGCTCCGCCGCCTGCGTCGTTCCGGTGGCCGAAGCGCCCTGCCCGACCGACAATTCCCAGCGGAAGCGGTCGCCGCCCGTGACCCCGCCGCAAGTGTTTACGAAAACCGCCTCCGGCATTGCGCCATGGGTGCGCGGCAACATCACCTTGCCCGATCCCTGCTGACGCAAGGCTGTCAGCCGTCCCTCTGGTCCGAAGCCCACTCGCGCAAGACCGCGCGCCCGCTGGTGCGGCACGATCGGACTGTCGGGCGGACTGTCGGCAAGGTGGCGGAGCTGTTGCATTGCACAATATAAAGCAGGCGCGCGCCGAACTGGCAACGCCTTATGCACCTTTCGCGGCACTGTGCAGAAATCAGGCGGTGAGACGCAGAGGCGCGTCATGTGCAGGAACGCTTGACGCCCGGACGGACGTGTCGTAGCCCATCTGCACTGGAACGCGGGTGTAGCTCAGTTGGTAGAGCATCAGCTTCCCAAGCTGAGGGTCGCCGGTTCGAGCCCGGTCGCCCGCTCCAGTAAACCACCCTTACAACTCCATTCTTGTGGACGCGGTGCCTGCTGGTGCGGATCACAATCTGTGCCACAGCCTCTCCGGCATACGCTCGATGACCCAGGCGACGTATCGCCAACGGCGGGTGACCACGATGCGGCTGCGTCGAGCCTTCATTCCAGACAGGATCTGGCGTACGGCCTTGTCCACCGGTTGCAGCCACGGCACCTTGCCTTGCACGATGGCGGTATCGACATAGCCGGGCTGCACGTCGGTCACGGTGATGTTGCTGCCCTTGCGGACCGCATATTTCCGCAACCCCTCGGCATAGCGAGCCTGATAGGCCTTCGACGCGTTGTAAGCCGGCGCCGCCCGATCCCCCCGGCGCGACGCGATCGAGGAGATGATGACCAGGTGTCCCGCCCCCTGACCCAGAAAGTACCGCATCGCGGCGAGGGCCAGATGCGTGAAACCGATCACATTCACGTCGATCGTCTCCACCTCCGGCAGTGTATCGAGCGCCTTGTTGAACTTGCCGACACCGGAGGACAGGACGATCGTGTCCACACCGCCCATGCGCGTGATCAGATCGGCCAGCCCGGCCTCGGCCGCCTCGGGGTCGGTCACATCCATGCGCTGCACCTCGACCTTGCCGGGATGCGCGCCGGCGAGCGATTCCAGCCGGTCGATCCGGCGGCCTGTAATGCCGACGTGCCAGCCTTCGGCCAGCATCTGACGTGCCATTTCCTCACCAATTCCACTGGTCGCGCCGATTATGATTGCCCGCATCGCCCCTTCGCTCCACATTAAGATGGACCTTCCACATCAAGTTGTGATCCAGACTGTCTGGCAAATGGGCGCTGTTCAAGCTAGGTCATACAAGCCAGATCCGGTGAAACAGGTGAGGAACTGATCTTTGAATACGCATATCGCCGCGCCGCTGGCCCCCACGAAATTTTCCGATCCCGACATTACGGCCAAGGGCGAAACCCGTGCCGAAGTGGCGCTGATGAAGGCGGAGACGTTGTGGTTCAACACCGGGACGCTGTGCAATATCGAGTGTGTGAACTGCTACATCGAAAGCTCCCCCACGAACGACCGTCTGGAATATATCACCGCGGATGAGGTGAGCGCCTATCTGGACCAGATCGTCGAGCGCAAGTGGTCCGTGCACGAGATCGCCTTCACCGGGGGTGAGCCATTCATGAACCCCCAGATAATCGAGATGACGCGCCGCGCGCTCTCCGCCGGGTTCGAGGTTCTGATCCTGACCAACGCCATGCGCCCGATGATGCGCCCCCGCGTTCAGGAGGGGTTGCGCGAACTGCGCGATGCCTATCCCGGCAAGCTGACCATGCGGATCTCGCTCGATCATTTCCGGGCGGAGATGCATGATGAGGAGCGGGGCAAAGGTGCCTATGCCGTGACGCTGGACGGCATGCGCTGGCTGCGTGACGAAGGCTTCGCGATGGCCGTCGCCGGTCGCACCCTGTGGGGCGATAGCGAAGCGGACAGTCGCGCCGGCTATGCCGCTCTGTTCGATGTGGAACGCTTCCCCATCGACGCGACGGATCCCGGTCGGACCGTGCTGTTTCCCGAAATGGACGCGCAGGCTGACGTGCCGGAGATCACGACCTCCTGCTGGCGTATCCTGAACAAATCCCCACACGATGTGATGTGTTCGTCCAGCCGCATGGTGGTCAAGCGCAAGGGCGCGGACAGCCCTGCCGTACTGGCCTGTACGCTGCTGCCCTATTCGCCGGAATTCGAGTTGGGTACGACTTTGGAGGAAGCGGAACGTCCGGTAAAACTGAACCATCCGCATTGTGCGAAGTTCTGCGTGCTGGGCGGGGCCAGCTGCTCGGTTTGACCGTCTCGTATCCCACCAATATCGCGCCGAAGCCGCCGCGCAGGGTCAACGAGACCGTTCTCGCCTGGGCTGCGGTCGCGGTGACGATGATGATCTGGGCCAGCTTCCTGATCGTCACACGGGCGGCGGCGACGGCGCAGCTTGGCCCGGTGGATGTGGGGTTGCTGCGCTTCGTTCCGGCCGCACTGCTGTTCGCCCCGATCTGGCTGCGCCGCTCACCCCTGCCCCCGGGGGCGAGGCCAATCGAGATTGTCACCATCGCCCTGACCGGCGGATTCGCCTTTGTCTTCCTGCTCAGTTGGGGAATGCGCTACGCACCGGTTGCGGACAGCGGCGTCTTCGCGCCGTCGATGCTTCCGTTTCATGTGGCGGTGCTGTCGTTCTTTCTGCTGGGGGAGCGGTTCTCTCGGATGCGGATCGCGGGGTTTGTGATGATCCTCGCGGGCGCATTGGGCATCGGGGGATGGGACATCGTGCACAATGCGGACGCCGGGGCGTGGCCGGGGCATCTGCTGTTCTCGCTCGCTGCGATTTTGTGGGCCTGCTATACCGTCGCGTACAAACGCAGCAACATCAAACCGGTGGATGCGGCGGCGATGATCTGTTTCTGGTCGTCGCTGGCGTTCTTGCTGTTGTTGCTGGTGATGCCCAGCCGCATTCCGGCTACCCCGCCCTCGACCTTGGCGTTGCAGGTGGTGATGCAGGGTGTGCTCAGCGGGTTCGTATCCACGATGACCTATGGCTACGCGCTGTCGCGGATCGCGCCCAGCAAGGTCGCCGCCTGCGCGGCGCTGGTTCCGGTCATGGCGGCGGTTGGCGGTTGGGTGTTTCTGGGGGAACAGCTGGGCCCCGCCAAGGCATTTGGCATCGGGGTCGTGGCCACCGGAGTTCTGCTGGCCTCGGGCGCGGTTCGTGCACGGCAGCGCACCGCCGGATAATATCTGGCGGATTTCTCTCGATCCGGGATGCGTGGGTTGTCTGACAGCTAGACGGCCCGCGCCGCCAGTTCCTCAACCAGCAGGGAGCGCACGACCGCCATATCGACACCATTTGCCACAAAGGCCTCACCTATTGCGCGTGCCAGAATGAAGGTCACCTGACCGTCACGGACCTTCTTGTCCTGTGCCATCAGGTCAATCAGACCGTCCGCGTCCGGCAGATCGCCCGGAATGTCCGACAGGGTGGTCTTCATCCCCATTGTGCGCAGATGCGCGGCCACCCGGCTGGGATCCTCCTGCGCGCACAGGCCCAACCGGGCCGATAACTGGAACGCCAATGCACAGCCGATCGCCACGCCTTCGCCATGCAGCAAGCGGTCGGAATAGCCGGTCGCGGCCTCCAGCGCGTGGCCGAAGGTATGGCCAAGGTTGAGCAAGGCACGCTCGCCCCGCTCCTCCTCATCTCGCGCGACGATCCCGGCCTTCATCTCACACGACCTGCGCACGGCATATGCGCGTGCGGTAACATCGCCCCGCGCCATCGCGGGGGCATTCCGCTCCAACCAGTCAAAGAAACCGGCATCGCCCAGCAGTCCGTATTTCACCACCTCGCCATAGCCGGCGAGGAAATCGCGCGGCGGCAGCGTTCCCAACAAATCCATGTCCGCAATGACCAGACGTGGCTGGTGAAAGGCACCGATCAGGTTCTTGCCCCGCACGGAATTGATGCCGGTCTTGCCGCCAACCGCGCTGTCCACCTGCGCCAGCAGGCTGGTAGGCACCTGAACGAAGCCGACGCCCCGCCGCAGGATCGACGCGGCAAAGCCCGCCAGATCGCCAATCACCCCGCCGCCGAACGCCAGAACCAGATCGTCGCGCTCCACCTTGCGTTCCAGCAGCCATTCGACGGTGCGTTCCAGATTCGCCCAGTTCTTCGTCGTCTCACCCGGGGGCAGGATCAACGCCTCGCTTTCGATCTCCGCGCCAGTCAGCGCGGCTTGCAAGGCGTCGAGATGCAGGGCCGCGACCCGCTCCTCCGTCACGATCGAAATGCGCGGGCGGGGGAGCAGCGCGCCAATCCGCTGCGCCGCGTCGGCCAACAGACCGGGACCAATGACGATATCGTAACTGCGCGCGCCCAGACCCACATTAACAACCTCTGTCGAAGAATTGATAACATTGTTCATTTTTCTTGCTCCTGCTCTATGGCGCGCAGGATGCGGTCCACCATCGTCTCATGATTTGCGCCTGCTGTGGACAGCACGCGCACGTCCGCCTGCTCATAGAGCGGATAGCGTTGCGCGATCAGCCGTTCCAGCACCTGATTTGCGTCCTGCCCGTCCAGCAGGGGCCGTCCAGGCTTGCCAGCGACCCGCGCGTGCAGCGTGTTCAGCTTCGCGTCCAGCCAAACGGACAGTGCATCCTTTTCGATGGCGGCGCGGGTCTGCGCGTTCATCCAGGCACCGCCGCCGGTGGCGATAACCTTGGGCGCGCCGGTCAACAGCCGCGCGATCACCCGCCGCTCACCGTCGCGGAACGCGCCCTCTCCCAGCGTGGCGAAGATCGAAGGGATGTCCTGGCCCGCAGCTTCCTCGATTTCATGGTCGGAATCCACGAAGGGCCTGCCCAACCGCGCGGCCAGTCGCTTGCCCACGCTGGTCTTGCCCGCACCCATCAGACCGATCAACACGATCGAGCGTCCGGGCGCCGGGTCCACGACTTCGTTCATCACGCTGACCCCCTCTACTATACTACCTCGACCGGCCGGGCCTGCTGGACCCTGCCGCGCCATCGCGTTAGCATCTGTCAAAAATGAGGCGTCCGGGCAAGGCACAACGCGAAGTCCGGGCATGTTGCACACAGGCGGGGGCCCCATGGGCAAAGTCATTTTCTACCTTATCGTACTGCTATTGCTGATCGTCGCGGGATTCGCGGTCTATTCCGTGATCGTACCGCCCGCCGCGCCCACTGCGCCGGTGGAACTTCAAATCGACCTGCAAGACGGATCGTGACGATGCGCGTCGGCGCGGTCGCTGCGATCGTCGGATCGCTCATCCTGGCTCTGCCGCTGATGGCGCAGGAAGCCGTGCCTCAGACCGGGGCGGGTGTGGATCAACAGATCCTGCCTGAGATCGACGGCACCGCGCTGGGTCTGCTGCCGTCGCGGGCCACGGGGCTTCCGACGGATCTGTGGTCATCCAGCACCTCGTCGCGTGTGGTGCGCGATATTCGTGCCGTCAAGGGCACCGGAACCCCCAGCGCCCGCGCCTTGTTCGAGCGTCTGCTGCTGGCCGAGGCGATCCCGCCTGAGGGGGACACCGGCGACGTGCTCGCCGCGCGGATCGAAGCGTTGCTCGAACTTGGCAGCCTGGACGCGGCGGAGGCGATGCTGGCCCGCGCGCCCGTAACTGCCAGCGATGCGGAGATCGTGGCCCTGGCGCTGGATGTCGCGGCCCTGACCAACCGGTCCGCGCCGGCCTGCGCACGCCTTGCCGCGCGCCCCGGCCTTTCGCCGGGTCTGGCCCATACCATCTGGTGCAAGGCCCGGCATGGGGAGTGGCCGCTGGCGAAACTGACACTGGATACCGCCGTGGCGCTGGACCAGTTCGATCCCGTAATGGCCGATCACCTGCATTGGTTTCTCGACAGTGAGGCATTTCCCCCCACGACCGAACTGCCGCTGCCCGAGCCGATGACCGCCCTTGCCTTCGCCCTGCGCGAAAGTACGGGACAGGTCCGCGCCCCCGGTCCGCTGCCTTTGGCCTGGATGGATGGTGATCTGACGGGGAACCGAACCTTGCGGGCGCGCATGGCCGCGGCGGAGGCGCTGGCCCGGGGCGGAGTCCTGCCGCCCTCGGTGTTGTTCTCCGCCTACCGGGCGGGTTCTCCGGCAGCTTCGGGGGGCATCTGGGGCCGCGCGCAGGCCGTCCAGGATTTCGACGCGGCGCTGCGCTCGAACAACACTGAAACCGTGCTCACCGCCCTGCATGAGATGGACAGCCTGCTTGCCCCGCTTGGCCTGCGGGCCGCGGCGGCGCGGGAATACGGCTCCGCTCTGGGTGCAATTCCGGTGGGCGAGGCTGACGATCTGGTTGCCCAATACATGCTGCTGGACGGACGCAGCGCGGGTGCGCGCGCGTGGATGCCGGATCCCGCCCCCTATGCCGACCGCGTGGCCTATGCGATTCAGATGACGCCGCCCGCGCCCATGCCGGACGAACCGCCGCGCCACGATCGCGACATCCTCTCCCGCGCGATCTACGATGCGTTTGACACAGCCATCGAGGATCCCATCGCCCCCGGCGCCATCGGCAGTCGGCTGCTCGACGCGCTGCGCATTCTGGACGCGGGCACCATGGTCGAGACGGACGACCTGCGCCGCGCGCTGATTCTGCTGCGCCGGGCCGGGCAGGACCGTTTGGCCCGTGCCATCGCGGTCGAGACGTTGTTCCTCGGGGATCGGGGATGAGCCATACCGGCACAGCCGAAGGTTGGCTTCGCGCCTTTCTCGATACGATCCGGGCGGAGCAGGACGCCGCGACCAATACCCTGTCCGCCTATACCCGCGACATCCGCCTGTTCATGGATTTTCAGAAGGATCGCGCCCCGGTCGAGGAGGCCACCCGCGCCGATATCGAAGCCTTCCTGAGCGCGCTGGACTCCCAGGGCATGGCCACCGCCACCCGTGCCCGCAGGCTCAGCGCGCTGCGGCAGTTCTACCGCTTCGCCTTTGTCGAGGGGTATCGCAGCGATGATCCGGCCGCCCTGATCCGGGGGCCAGCCAAGGCAAAGCGGGTTCCCGACTCCCTGACCATGGCGGAGGTGGACGCCCTGCTCGCCGCCGCGCCACGGGTCGGGCGCACCGAAACCGACCGCTTGCGCAATACCTGCCTGATGCAAATGCTCTACGCCACGGGTCTGCGTGTCAGCGAACTGGTCAGCCTGCCGGTCGCCGCGGCGCGCGGTCGCCCGCGCATGATCCTGATCCGGGGCAAAGGCGGGCGCGACCGCATGGTCCCCCTCTCGGCAGATGCGCATGACGCCCTTGCCGCATGGTTGACCGAACACGACCGGATCGAGGAGGCCCGCCCCCGTGGCAAGCCCCCCGCCCGGTTTCTGTTCCCCTCACGCGGGAAATCCGGCCATCTGACCCGCGTGAGCTTTTTCCTGACGCTCAAGCAGATCGCCGCGCAGGCCGGCCTCAACCCTGAGAAGGTCAGCCCGCACAAACTGCGCCACGCCTTCGCCACGCACCTGTTGCAAGGAGGCGCCGATCTGCGGGCGATCCAGATGCTGCTGGGCCACGCCGACATTTCCACGACCGAAATCTACACCCACGTACTGGACGAACGACTGCGGGCCCTGGTGTTGGAGAAACATCCGCTGGCTTGATGGAATGGCAAACTTGACGGAATGGCAAACCGGGCCCGTGGCGGCCCCGAATTCGCGGCAGAGCAGACACTCGCCCGACCTGTCGTGAAACCACGCAGGCCCCCTTACCCCCGCCCCCCACATCTGGTCTAATAGGGGCGAGCACAACACCAGACTCGGGGACCACCCTTGCCAAACGATCTATTCAAAGACGCTGCCGAGCAAAGCTACAACGCCTCCTCCATCGAAGTGCTGGAGGGGTTGGAACCGGTGCGCAAACGCCCCGGCATGTATATCGGCGGCACGGATGAGCGGGCCTTGCACCATCTGGTGGCAGAGGTGCTCGACAATTCGATGGACGAAGCCGTCGCCGGTCACGCCACAAGGATCGAGGTGGAATTGAACGCCGATCATTCCGTCACCATCCGTGATAACGGTCGCGGCATTCCCATCGACCCGCATCCCCGTTTTCCCGACAAATCCGCGCTGGAGGTGATCCTGTGCACCCTGCACGCGGGGGGTAAATTCTCGGGCAAGGCGTACCAGACCTCGGGCGGTCTGCACGGCGTCGGCATTTCGGTGGTCAACGCGCTGTCCGATCACGTCCGGGTCGAGGTTGCCCGCAACAAGGAGCTTTACGCGCAGGATTTCTCACGCGGGATTCCGCAGGGTCCGGTGGCCAAGGTCGGTGCCGCCCCCAACCGGCGCGGCACCACCGTGACCTTCCATCCCGACGCGGAAATCTTCGGCACCGCCGCCCGCTTCAAACCCGCCCGATTGCTCAAGATGGTGCGGTCCAAGGCGTACCTGTTCTCAGGCGTCGAGATCCGCTGGAAAACCGCGGTTCAGGCTGACGGCGTCCCCGCCGAGGCGACGTTCAAGTTTCCCGGCGGCTTGGCGGACTACCTCAAGGAAATCCTTGAAGGTGTTGTGACCTATGCGGAAAAACCCTTCGCAGGCAAGGTGGATTTCGGCGAGCGTTTCAACCTGCCCGGCTCCGTTGAGTGGGCAATCCACTGGACCCCGGCGCGGGACGCCTTCATGTCGTCCTACTGCAACACTGTTCCCACGCCTGAGGGCGGCACGCATGTCAGCGGCTTCTGGAATGCGCTGACCAAGGGCATCCGCGCCTATGGCGAACTTGCCCAGAACCGCAAGGCAGCGCAGATCACCCGTGACGATGTGATGGCCGGGGCGTCCTCCCTGATCTCCGTCTTCATCGCGGAGCCGGAATTTGTCGGCCAGACCAAGGACCGCCTCGCCACGACCGATGCACAACGGCTGGTCGAAACCGCGATCCGCGATCGTTTCGACACCTGGCTGGCCGCCGATCCCAAATCGGCTAGCGCGATCCTCGACTACCTCGTGCTCAAGGCCGAGGAGCGTCTGCGCCGCCGGGCGGAGAAGGAGACCGCACGCAAGACCGCGACCAAGAAACTGCGCCTGCCGGGCAAGCTGGTGGATTGCTCCACCGCCACGCGTGAGGGGACCGAGCTGTTTCTGGTGGAGGGCGACAGCGCCGGCGGATCCGCCAAGATGGCCCGCAATCGCAAGACGCAGGCCCTGCTGCCGCTGCGGGGCAAGATCCTCAACGTGCTCGGCGCTGCCTCGGCCAAGCTGAGCTCGAATCAGGAAATCAACGATCTGGGTCAGGCGCTCGGCACCGGCATGGGCACCAAGTTCCGGCTGGACGATCTGCGCTACGACAAGATCATCATAATGACCGACGCGGACGTGGACGGCGCGCATATCGCGGCGCTGCTGATGACGTTCTTCTTCACCCAAATGCGGCCCTTGATCGACGCCGGGCACCTCTACCTCGCCGCACCTCCGCTCTACCGGCTGAAACAGGGCGCGATCAGCGTTTACGCGCATGACGATGCAGAAAAGGACGCCCTGCTGGCCAAGGGTCTGGGTGGCCGCGGCAAGATCGACATCTCACGCTTCAAGGGTCTGGGGGAGATGGACGCAAAGGACCTCAAGGAAACCACGATGGACCCGACCAAGCGCACCCTGATCAAGGTCACGGTGGACGAGGACGCCCCCGGCGAAACCGGCGGTCTGGTCGAGCGCCTGATGGGCAAGAAACCGGAATTGAGGTTTCAATACATTCAGGAGAACGCTAGGTTTGTTGAGGATGTAGATGTCTAGAAGCCCGTTTGGCATGGCAACTCAGGAGCACGCCAGATTTCGGGGCGGGTGCAAAGCGATCTAGGAGAGAGTTCGACCTCGCCCTTCTATGGCGGCCGTGGATGGATTGTGATTTTCTGAACTTAATCGCGGTTGATCCATCGCTCCCACCTTATCCTGCATCAGGCAGAATCACTTAATTAGGAATGTCCGCCATGAACAAGATTTTTGCGTTGCCCCTCCTCCTCCTCGCCGCCTGCACCGCCCCCGGCAACGAAGCCACCTTCGACCGTGGCCCCCTGATCTCCGAGGCGCAGCCGACCTTGGCCGAGGACACGACGATCACCGTCACCGCGTCCGCGCGCAACGGCATCCTGACCGGGGAGAGATGTCATGCCATGGTGTCGGGCGAGCGGGTTTTCTTCTCCACCCCGGGGGAGTTGACCGCGCCCGATGGCGTGATCACCGATCTTCGCTGCACCGCGCGCGGCACGACCCTGGTCCATGACGGCCCCGTCGCCGGGACCACCTCGCAGGTCGCGTTCGTCTTTAACTGAGGTCAGCCCTCGGAAAGCTCCAACCAGGTCTCCTCGACCTTTGCCAGCTTCTCCTGCCGTTGCATCAGCCCCGCCGTCGCCTTGTCGAACTTGGCGGGGGATTTCGCGTAAAGGTCGGGATCGGCGAGGAAGGTTTCCAGTTTCGCGATCTCCGCCTGAAGGGTTTCCATCTCCGCCTCCAGCGCCGCGATCTTCACCGGGTTTCCGGCGGGCGCGGTGGTGGATTTCGGTGGCGCTTGAGTGGTTTGCTGCGCTGCCCCGCCGCCGCTTGGCTGGCGCACCGCAGTCGTCTCGTCTTCGCCGGTATCGCCGCCTTGTGCTGCAATATCGGACCAGCCGCCAGCATAGATCGTGGTGCGTCCGCCGCCTTGCATCAGAACCGTCGTGGTCGCCACCCGGTCCAGAAAATCGCGGTCGTGGGACACCAGGATAACCGTGCCATCGTAATCGGTTACAAGCTCCTGCAACAGATCCAGCGTCTCCACGTCCAGATCGTTGGTCGGCTCATCGAGGATCAGCAGATTGCTCTCACGCGCCATCAGCTTGGCCAACAGCAGACGCGCCTTCTCCCCCCCGGACAGGGCGCGGACGGGCGATCTGACCTGTTGATCGTCAAACAGGAAATCCTTGAGGTAGCCGACGACATGTCGGGCCACACCTCGCACCATCACCTGATCCGAACGGCCGGAGACCCCCAGCAGCGGATCCCCCGCAAGGCTTTCCCAAAGGCTCGCATCCGGGTCCAGCGCCGCGCGATTCTGATCGAACACCACGGCGTCCAGACCGGTGCCGATATTGATGGTGCCGGAGTCGGGATTTTCCTGACCGATCAACAGCTTGAGAAGCGATGTTTTCCCAGCGCCGTTCGGGCCCACCAGTGCCAGACGCTCCCCGCGCATCACCCGGATCGAAAAATCCTCGACGATCACAGTGTCACCGAACACCTTCGTGACATCGGTGGCCTCGACAACCAGACGGCCGGATTTCGATCCAGCCTTGAACCCCATCGCGGCCGTGCCCTGCCGTCGAATCTGGCTCGACCGTTCGTCGCGCAGTTCGCCAAGACGCCGCACACGCCCTTGATTTCGTTTGCGTCTTGCCGAAATACCCTCGACCGCCCAACGGGCCTCCTCCTTGATGAGGCGGTTGAGTTTGTGGCGCTGCATGTCCTCCTCCTCGAAGGTCTTGTCGCGCCAATCCTCAAAGGCTTCGAAGCCGCTTTCCAGGCGTCGCACCACGCCCCGGTCAACCCACAGGGTCGCGCGGGTCAGTTCGCGCAGGAACGTCCTGTCGTGTGAGATCATGACGAATGCCGACCGCGTGGCCTTCAGATGTTCCTCAAGCCAACCGATCGCCTGAATGTCGAGGTGGTTGGTCGGTTCGTCCAGCAGCATCAGATCGGGTTCGGCGGCAAGCAGTTTTGCCAGCGCGGCCCGGCGCCGCTCCCCCCCCGATGCCTGCGCCGGATCACGCTCCAGCGCCAGTTTCAGGCCCTCGGCAGCGGCGTAGACCTTCCATTCCATGCCAAGCTCCAACCCCTCCATCGCGAAATCGCCCAGCGTGTCGTAGCCGGTGAAATCAGGGTCCTGATCCATATAGCTGACCTGCATTCCGGGCCGCAGGAACCGCTGACCGGCATCGGGTTCGATCATGCCTGCCATGATCTTCATCAGCGTGGATTTGCCGGAGCCGTTGCGCCCGACCAGACAGACGCGGTCGCCCGGCTGCACGATCAATGCGGCTTGCGTGAACAGGGGATCGCCGCCGAAGGTCAGCGCGATGTCGGAGAGGGTGAGGATCGGAGGTTGTGCCATGCGCCCCACTTGGAGGGGTGGGCGGTGCGCGTCAAGTGGCTTGCATCGCAGACAGCCGCGCGGCACCGTCCGCGCATGAACACGATCACCGCGAACCCGCACGTCACCGCCACCTTCTCCCCTCCTGTCATGCGGGCGCGCGAATGGATCGCGGGGCGCACATTTCCGCCCGACCGTCCATTGCTGAATCTCAGCCAGGCGGCACCGACGGCTCCGCCCCCGGCGCAGATGAGGCAGGCAATGGCCGAGATCATCATGAATGATCCGGGGGCGCATCTTTATGGTCCCGTCCTGGGTTTGCCGGAATTGCGTGAAGCGGTCGCGGAGCGGTGGTCACAAGATTACGGCGGGCGGATCGTATCCGATCAGGTTGCCATCACCTCGGGCTGCAATCAGGCGTTTTGCGCGGCGGTCGCGTCATTGGCGCGGCAAGGCGACAACGTGATTCTGCCAACCCCGTGGTATTTCAATCATCGGATGTGGCTGGAGATGAGCGGGATCGAGACCCGCGCCCTGCCCGTGCGCGACCGCATGTTCCCCGATGTGGCGGAGGCGGAGCGTCTGATTGATGCCCACACGCGCGCCATCGTTTTGGTCACGCCGAACAACCCCACGGGGGCGGAATATCCCGCCGGTCTGATGCGGGCGTTCCTGGAACTGGCGAGACGGCATGGCCTTGCCCTGATCGTGGATGAGACATATCGCGACTTCCATTCCAGCGACGCCAGCCCGCACGACCTGTTCACCGATCCAGATTGGCACGACACGCTGATTCACCTATATTCCTTCTCCAAGGCCTTCCGGTTGACGGGTCACCGTGTCGGCGCGGTGACGGCAGGTGCAGGCCTTATGGTGCAGATCGAGAAATTCCTCGACACCGTCACGATCTGCGCCAATCAACTGGGCCAGCGGGCCGCGCTTTACGGTTTGCGTCACATGAGTGACTGGTTGCGCGGCGAACGTTCGGAGATCCTGTCGCGCAAGGCTCTGATCGACGGGCTGATTGACACGCTGGACGGGTGGGAGCGTCTGGGTTCAGGCGCTTATTTCGCCTATCTGCGCCACCCCTACGACATGACGTCCGATCAGTTGACGCAGCGGTTGGTGGCGGAACAATCGCTGTTGGTATTGCCGGGGACGATGTTCGCGCCCGAGGGCACCGATGGCTTTGCCGAGGCGACCCTGCGCGTGGCATTCGCAAATGCCGGTGAAGAGGGGCTGCGGCAGATGGCACACCGGCTCGCCGCGTTCACCCCCTGAGGGCAATCTGAGATCGGCGGCTCGCTTGCGCATCGCCAGCCCATCCCATATCACTTCGCAAACTTCTTACCGACAAGGGTCGCGACACCATGCTCAGCACCATGCGCTCGAAAAAATCCGGCATTTTCGGTTGGATCATCATCGCCCTTCTGATCCTGGGGCTGGGTGCGTTCGGTTTTACCGATATCCTCACCGGGGGCAGCGCCTCCAGCGTGGCGCGGGTGGGCAAGACCGACATCACCGTGACCGAGTATCGGCTGGCGTTCGAAAATCGTGTCAACGCGATTCAGCAGCAATACGGCCTGCGGCTCGACGCGCAGACGGCGCAGGCGCAGGGCGTCGATCAGCAGGTTCTGGGGGAATTGCTGCGCGCCGCCGCCTTGAAGGATGAGGCAACGCGGCTGGGCCTGTCCATGCCGGATCAGGTCGTGCAGCGCGCCCTGCTCGAAACGCCCGGTCTGGGCGGCACATCGGGGGAGTTCGATGCCGCTAACTATCAATTCTTCCTCAACCAGCGTGGTCTGAACGCGCAGCGGTTCGAGCAGATCATCCGCGATTCCGAAACGGTCGCCCTGCTGGGCGAGGTGATCGCTGACGGCGCGGTGTTGCCGCCGGTCGCGGCGGACGCCCTGCTCAGCTATCTGGGGGAGGAGCGCAGCGTGAACTGGGTGCTGGTTCCCGCGCAGCCCATGACCCTCGACCTGGCCGGGGACGATGCCTTGCAAGCCTATCTGGACGAGAACGCCGATCGGTTCCGCACACCGGAACAACGCGCCATCACCTACGCCTATCTGACGCCGCAAATGCTGGCCGCAGACATGGATTTCGATGAGGAGGCCCTGCGCGCCGAATATGAGCGGGACATTCAGGAGTTTCAGGCGCCCCAGCGCCGTATCGTGGATCGTCTGGCATTTTCCGACGAAGCCGCAGCGCAAACCGCGCTTGAGGCGATCGAGAGCGGTCAGACGACACTCGGCGATCAGGCGGTGGAGCGGGGATTGCAGCGCGGCGACATCTCGCTCGGCCTGATCAGCGAAACCCAGCTTGCCCGTTCCGCCCGCGCGGCGGTCTTCGGACCGGATGCGACCGGCATCGTCGGCCCTGTCACGACCGATCTGGGCCCGACCCTGTTTTCGATCAACGCGATCATCCCGGCCAGCGAAACCGCCTTCGCGGATGCGCGCGACGACCTGCGGCAGCGTCTGGCCCTCGCCGAGGCGGAGGAGATCGTGATCTCCGAAAGCTTGCGGGTCGAGGAACTGATTGCGGGGGGCGCCACGCTCGAACAGATCGCAGAGGAAAGCGCCTATGCCCTGGGCACCGCCACCGTCACACAGGACCAATCCGCCGAACTGCCGTCCGAGGTGATCGAAGAAGCCTTCGCCAGCGATATCGGCGCGGATCGTGACCAGATCGAGGCGGGCGACCTGTCGTTCTATGCCGTGCGCGTGGATGAGGTTATCGCTCCCGCCCTGCCCCCACTGGCCGAGATTCGCACCGATGTAGCCGATGCTTGGCGCGCCGACGCGGCCCGCGATGCGGCGATGGAGCGGGCGCAGGAGCTGCAAACCGCGCTTTCCGACGGCCTGACCCTCAGCACACTGGCACAGCGCGAGGAGCTTGAATTGCAAACGGATGAGGGGCTGACGCGCGACGCGGAGAACGGCTTCCTCAGCCCCGAGGCCACCGCCGCTGTGTTCGAGGCGGAGCAAGGCACGGCGATGATTTTCGAGGATGAAGCGGGGGCGATCCTCCTCACCCTCACGGACGTGACGCCCTACGAGCTGGAGGATGAAAACGCCCAGACACTTCGCAACCTGTTCACCGATCAGACCCGCGTCGATGTCGAACGGGACATGATCGGATATTTCGCCAACGCCATCGCGGATGAGCGCGGCATCGTCGTCAATCAGGCCGTGCTCGATCAAATCGTGCAAAGTCTGCGCTGAGCCATGCATCTGCTCCCCGAACTTTCCGATTTCACCGCCGCGTTCGAGGCTGGTCGCAATCAGGTCGTGTGGACCAGACTGGTCGCGGATCTGGACACTCCGGTCAGCGTGATGCTCAAGATTGCGGGCGCGCGGCGCGACAGCTTCATGCTGGAATCCGTTACCGGGGGCGAAAACAGGGGGCGCTATTCTGTCATCGGGCTGAAACCTGATCTGATCTGGCGCTGTCGCGGGCCGCAGGCGGAAATCAACCGCAATGCCCGCTTCGACGCGGACGCCTTCGTTTCTGATCAGGCCGAACCTTTGGACAGCCTGCGGGCGCTGCTGGCGGAATGCCGTGTGGATCTGCCACAGGATCTGCCGCCGATGGCCGCAGGTCTGTTCGGATATCTGGGCTACGACATGGTTCGCCATGTGGAGCATCTGCCCGACGTCAATCCGGATCCACTGGACCTGCCCGACGCGGTGATGATGCGCCCCAGCGTCGTGGCCATCGTCGATGCGGTCAAGGACGAGGTAATCGTCGTCTCGCCTGTATGGGCCGGTTCCGGGCAGAGCGCCCGCGCCGCGCACGCGCAGGCGGCGGAACGGGTGATGGATGTCGTTGCCGACCTGGACCGCGCGCCCACTGGCGCCCGGCGAGAGGTCGTCGGCACCTCCGAAATGCCTGAGCCTGTCTCCAACACTACGCGTGAGGGCTACGCCGCCATGGTGGAGAAGGCCAAGGATTACATCCGCGCGGGCGACATCTTTCAGGTCGTTCCCTCGCAGCGCTGGTCACTGCCGTTCGAGGAATCGCCCTTCGCGCTGTATCGCTCGCTGCGCCGCACGAATCCCTCGCCCTACATGTTTTATTTCGATTTCGGCGGGTTTCAGGTTATTGGCGCCAGCCCCGAGATTCTGGTGCAGGTCCGGGCGGGAAAGGTAACGATCCGGCCCATCGCAGGCACACGCAAGCGGGGTGCAACGCCCGAGGCGGATCTGGCGTTGGAGCGTGAGTTGCTGGCTGATCCCAAGGAACGGGCGGAACACCTCATGCTGCTCGATCTGGGGCGCAACGATGTGGGGCGCGTGGCCCGAATCGGCACGGTCAAGCCGACGGAAACCTTCATCATCGAACGCTATTCCCATGTCATGCATATCGTCAGCAATGTGGAGGGACGCCTGCGCGACGGTGTCGATGCGCTCGACGCTTTGCTGGCCGGTTTGCCCGCAGGTACGGTCTCCGGCGCGCCCAAGGTTCGAGCCATGCAGATCATTGATGAGCTGGAGACGGAAAAACGCGGTGTCTATGGCGGTGGCGTCGGCTATTTTTCCGCCGATGGCGAAATGGACATCTGCATCGCCCTGCGCACCGCCGTGCTAAAGGACAGCACGCTTTATGTTCAGGCCGGTGGCGGTGTCGTCTACGACAGCGATCCGGAGGCTGAATATCAGGAAACGGTCAACAAGGCCGGTGCCCTGATGGCCGCCGCCCACGACGCGATTTCTCAGGCGCGGCGGGGCAACGGCTAGGCGCGCAACGCGGGGCTAGTCGCCTTCCTCAGCTACTCGTCTAATGCTCAGGCCAGCGCTGGATCGCTCCCCGGTTCAGCGACTGTCCTCGAACCGTTCCAGCAGGGGCGTGACCGGTGACAGGGAGACCGCGCGGCTGGCGGGTGAAAATGCCCAGGTCACGATGCTGGTGATCGTCTCGGAATTGCCCTGCCCGATCAGCATCGCACCGCCGCTGCTGCGTGCTTCCAGCGCAACGCGTTGCAGTCCGTTGACCATCGTGGCACCCCCCAACGAACTGTCGAGTCTGCGATCCACGGTTGCGCTGGGAACGCCGGCGGCGGCAGCCAGACGATCCGCCTGATTGAAGCCCCGCCCGGCCTGCGTCACCATCACGTGCCCGCTCAGCACCAGATAATCGAGGGCGGCGCGGGTCACGCGGCTGTCGGAACTCATCGCGCCCCCCTCGGCATCGATCACACCGATGGCTTCAGGCACAGCCATGAAAACCCCGGCGAGGGTTTCGGCCACACCCTGATCGTCCATCTCACCCATTGCGGTAGCTATATCCTGCGGGATCATTGCCAGAACCTCGAACCCGGCGGCACGAAACGCGCGGGACCGTTCGACCGCGTCCGGCGCGTTGGCCGGGATCGCGACGGTCAACGGCAGGCTGAGCGCGTCGATGGTTTCCTGCGGAAAATCACCGGTCCCCCCATCGATCAGGACGACCGAGATCAGCGGCTGACCCTCAGGAACAAGGAAATTCGACGCGAAGATCCGGCGCGGCGCTTCCTCGGGCGGGACAGGGGCACTGACGAGCTCTGCTTCAGGCAGGATGCTGACAGGGGCGGCGACAACAGGTGCGGGGGCAGGCTCTGCCTGCGGAATCGCATCCGCTGACGAACCGCCGACTTCGGGTTGAATGCCCGTGACGCGGGGCCGGGTCAGCGATCCATCCGCATTCATGCGGGGCAAGTTCGCCGTGGGGGCATCCGCGCCCGGTGCGGCCGCAGGCTCCAACCCCGGGCCCGGCGCATTGATCCCCGCGCGGGGCCGTGCCGGCGCGGTTACCACGCTCAACCGCGCGGTTTGCGTTTCGGGTGCGTTCAGGCCCGCCCCGCCCTGTGGCGTGGTGAAGCCGTCGGAGGGGGCAGTGGCGACCGGTGCGCCGCTTCGCGCACCCTCATTTGCATCGGGCGCAGGGGCAAGAGCCACACTGCCCGGATTGACTTGCGGGTCCACCGCCGGGGCACTGGATGGCACGACCGGTTCAGAGGTCCGGGGCCGCGTCGCCTCCAACTGACGGGTCACCGGCCCGGTATTGGTCTGTCCTTCGAGCGTCGGCAGCCGGGGCGGCAGCGGGATTTCATCTATCTGCTGCACCTTATCGAGCGTGGGCGGAGGAAAGGCGACCGCCGCGCCGACAAACGCCGCCACACTCAGGACGAGACCGCCGATAAATCCGCCGAAAAACCCTGATCCATCGCGTCGTGCCGCCATGTCGCTCTCCCTCAATCGCTTTGCCGCGCCAGTGATCCCTTGACCCCGGCATGGACTTCCCCGCATTTATACCGCGCACAGGCAGGTGTAACAGCATGAATGTGCGAACCTATCAGGTCGCAGGGCGGATTGGGCCCCGCGCAACCAGAAAAAACGGGCAAGGAAACGGGCCGGATATGCTGCTTCTGATCGATAATTATGACAGCTTCACCTACAATCTTGTCCATTATGTGGGCGAGTTGGGCGTCGATGTTCGGGTCGAGCGGAATGACGCCCTGAACGTGCAACAGGCGATGGCGCTGCGCCCCTCGGCCATCCTGCTTAGCCCCGGTCCATGTGACCCCGATCAGGCCGGAATTTGCCTGGCGCTGGTGGCGGCGGCTGCGGAAACGCGCACGCCGCTGATGGGTGTGTGTCTGGGGCACCAGGCCATCGGGCAGCATTTCGGCGGCAAGGTCGTGCGCGCCGATGACATCATGCACGGAAAGGTCGATACCATCCGCCACACCGGACGCGGGCCGTTCGCCGATATCGACGGGCCCTTTCAGGCGACCCGCTATCATTCCCTGACGGTGGCGCGGGATTCGATTCCCGATTGTCTGGAAATCACCGCGGATGTCGCTGATGGAACCGTGATGGGGTTGAGCCATCGTGAGCTGCCGATCCACGGCGTACAGTTCCACCCCGAATCCATAGCCTCCGAACATGGTCACCGTATGCTGCGGACCTTCCTCGACCTGGCCCCTGAATTGAAAGCGCCCGCGCATGTCTGAACGCCTCAAACCGCTGATCGCCGCCGCCGTCGATCGCCCCCTGACCCGTGCCGAGGCGGAGGAAGCATTCGACGTGCTGATGACGGGTGAGGCCACCGCCCATCAGATCGGCGGGTTTCTGATGACCCTGCGCACGCGGGGCGAGGTGGTGGACGAATACGCCGCCGCAGCCACGGTGATGCGGGCGAAATGTGCCGCCGTCAGGGCGCCCGAGGGCGCGATGGATATTGTGGGAACCGGCGGCGACGGCAAGGGTACGCTGAACATCTCCACCGCCACGGCCTTTGTTGTTGCGGGGGCCGGGGTCGTGGTGGCAAAGCATGGCAACCGCAACCTGTCGTCGAAATCCGGGGCGGCGGATGCGCTTGGCCAGATGGGCATCGACGTGATGGTCGGCGTGGATGTGGTGGAGCGGGCGCTGAACGAAGTCGGCATCGCCTTCATGATGGCCCCCATGCACCACCCCGCCAATCGCCATGTGATGCCCGCCCGGCAGGAGCTCGGCACACGCACGATTTTCAACATTCTGGGTCCTTTGACCAATCCGGCTGGCGTCAAGCGGCAACTGACAGGCGCGTTTTCACGTGAGCTGATCCGTCCGATGGCGGAAACGTTGCAGGCTCTCGGCTCGGACCGGGCGTGGCTGGTCCATGGCTCGGACGGCACGGATGAACTGAGCGTTGCGGGGCTCAGTTGGGTTGCCGCCCTCGAAGATGGCGTCGTGACCGAGCTTGAGGTCCACCCCGAGGATGCCGGCCTGCCCGTGCACCCGTTCGAGGATCTGATGGGCGGCGATCCGGCGGACAACGCGGTCGCGCTTCGCGCTCTGCTCGATGGTCAGCACAGTGCCTATCGTGATGCGGTCCTGCTCAACGCCGCCGCCGCACTTCTGGTCGCGGGCAAGGTGGACGATCTGAAGGACGGTGTCGGCATAGCACGTGAAAGCATCGACAGCGGTGCCGCGCGCGCAAAGGTCGAGGCATTGGCGAAGGCCACGCAAGCCTGAACCGCAAGTGGTCGAGGTCCCCGAAATGCAGATACCTCAGGCATGGTCGCATCTTTCGTTCTTCGACGCGCATTACCCCGCGATCGCGCGGCACCTGGCCGGACAGGAGCACGTCCTGCCCCCGGAACCGCTGCGCTTCGCCGCGCTGGACGCCGTGCGACCCGAGGATGTCCACGTCGTTATCCTGGGTCAGGACCCCTATCCCACGGCAGGTCACGGCAACGGGCTGGCCTTTTCCGTCAATGCGGAAATCTCGCCATTACCCCGCTCCTTAGGTAATATTTTCAAGGAGATGCAGGACGATATCAACGCGACGCCCGCCACCGGCGATCTGTCCCACTGGGCCGCGCAGGGGGTCTTGCTGCTCAACACCGCGTTGAGCGTACGTGAGGGCGAGGCCGGGTCGCACGCGCGTCTGGGATGGGATCGTCTGGTGGTGGAGGTTCTGGCCGAGGTCTCGACCCGCCCAACGGCGTTCGTCCTGTGGGGACGGCATGCACAGGGTTTGCGCGGCCATATCGCGCCAGCCGATCACCTGATGATCGAGACGGCGCACCCCTCGCCCCTGTCTGCCCGACGCGGGTTTTTCGGGTCACGTCCCTTTAGCCGGGTGAACACCTGGCTGAAGGCGCGCGGTGCGTCCCCCATCGACTGGGCCGGACAGGCTTTTCAAGCTGCACGCCCCGGCGTAAAGGTGACCCCATGACCAATGTTCTGGACCGTATCAAAGCCTACAAGCTCGACGAGATCGCCGCGCGAAAGGCCCGCTGCCCGCAGGGTGAAATCGAGGCTCTCGCCCGGCAGGCATCGCCGGTTCGCGACTTTGCAGGTGCGATACAGGCCCGCATCGCGCAGGGCGATTATGCCCTTATCGCAGAGGTAAAGAAGGCCAGCCCGTCGAAGGGGTTGATCCGTGAGGATTTTCAGCCCGCCGCGCTGGCCGCCGCATATCAGGCGGGGGGGGCGACCTGCCTCAGCGTTCTGACGGATGCGCCCAGTTTTCAGGGGCATGAGGATTTCCTCATCGCGGCACGCGCTGCTGTCGATCTGCCAGTGCTGCGCAAGGATTTCATGTACGATCCGTGGCAAGTGGCGGAGGCCCGCAGCCTCGGCGCCGATTGCATCCTCATCATCATGGCCAGCGTATCCGACGCGCAGGCGGAGGAGTTGGAAGCCGCCGCCGAGGCGTGGAACATGTCCGCCCTGATCGAGGTGCACGACGCGCCGGAACTGGAGCGCGCACTCGCCTTACGCTCCCCCCTGATGGGCATAAACAACCGCAATCTCAAGACGTTCGAGACGTCTCTTGAGACGACGCGCGATCTGGCGGCGCAGGTTCCGGAGGACCGGATTCTGGTTTCCGAAAGCGGCATGTCCACGGCGGGGGATCTCGCGACCCTGTCCGGTTACGGCGCGCGCGCCTTCCTGATCGGGGAAAGCCTGATGCGCCAGCAGGATGTCGAGGTCGCGACCCGAACCCTGCTTTCGAACCCGGTGCGGATGGGGGCCACGACATGAGCCTGACACATTTCGACGCCAAGGGTGACGCCCATATGGTTGACGTGACGGACAAGGAGGTCACCACCCGCACCGCCACCGCGCGCGGTTCGGTCGTGATGTCCGAGGAAACCCGCGCATTGGTCCGGGACGGCACAGCCAAGAAGGGCGACGTTCTGGCCGTCGCACGGCTTGCCGGGATCATGGCGGCCAAGAAGACCGCCGACCTGATCCCGCTCTGCCACCCCCTCCCCCTGTCCAAGGTCTCGCTCGACCTCGACCTGTCCGCATCGGGCGTCGAAATTTCAGCGACTGTGCGCACATCCGGACGCACCGGGGTGGAGATGGAGGCGTTGAGCGCCGTCACCGTCGCCGCGCTGACCGTCTATGACATGCTCAAGGCGGTGCAAAAGGACATGCAGATCACCGATATCCGACTGACCTACAAGGATGGCGGCAAGTCCGGCCGGTTCGAGGCGGAATGATCCCAGTTCAAGAGGCATTGCAGCGTATCCGCGCACTGATCACAACGATGCCGGTGGAGGATGTGTTTCTGCGCGACAGCACGAACCGCATTCTGGCGCACCCGGTCGCGGCACGACGCACGCAGCCGCCCTTCGCGGCTTCGGCGATGGATGGCTATGCGGTGCGGGATGTCGATACAGCGGTCGGCGCTACGCTCCGAGTCATCGGCGAATCTCAGGCGGGTCGCGGTTATGCCGGGGATCTGCCGCCGGGCTGCGCGGTACGCATCTTCACCGGCGCACCCGTTCCCGAGGGGGCTGAACGGGTCGTCATTCAGGAGGATGTCAGCCGATCCGGCGACCACATCACGATCAATCAGACCGGGGACGGGCGCAACATTCGCCCCGCAGGCGGCGATTTCACCGAGGGCGATCGCGTGCAACCCGGCCGGATCACCCCGGCGCGCCTCGCCCTCTTGGCCGCGATGAACGTTCCTGAGGTCCCCGTCTATCGACGCCCGGTGATCGGACTGATCGCGACGGGCGACGAACTGGTTGTACCGGGTGAGGTTCCCGGCCCGGATCAGATCGTCAGCTCCAACATCTACGCCGTCGCCGCCATCGTCGAGGCCGCGGGCGGCATCGCGCGAATCCTTCCCATCGCACCCGATACGACTGACGGTCTGCGTGAAGTTCTGGATTTGGCCAGCGCCGCCGACATGATCGTCACATTGGGCGGCGCATCAGTGGGCGATCACGATCTGGTCGCTCAGGTCGCGGGTGAGGCGGGTCTGGCGCTGGATTTCTACAAGGTTGCCATGCGCCCTGGCAAACCGCTGATGGCGGGGCGTCTGGGACAGGCGGTGATGATCGGCCTGCCGGGCAATCCCGTGTCCGCCTTTGTATGCGCGCAGATTTTCCTGCGCCCCGCGCTCGACCTGATGCTGGGCGGCAATGGCGATGCCCTGCCGCGAACGAAGCGCCCCCTCGCCGAAGCAGTCGGCCCGAATGGGAACCGGGAACACTACATGCGCGCCGTGCGTGTCGGTGAAAAAGTGCGCATATTCCAACGGCAGGACAGCGCATTGCTGAGCGTTCTGGACGCCGCCGACACATTGGTCGTGCGCCCGCCCAACGATCCGCCGCGTGAAATTGGTGATATGGTAGCGACAATCCATCTGGATTGAGACGCGCGGCCGTTGACACAAAACGAGAACTTTTATAGAACCACTGGGAACGATCGCTTTTGATCGTCGCATGGTCCTGTGAACCTGGATGCGGCGAACGCGATGACAGGGAGTTTTATGATGCTGACGCGCAAGCAGCTCGATCTGCTCAACTTCATCCATGCCCGTGTCCAGAAGGACGGCGTTTCCCCCTCTTTCGATGAGATGAAGGAGGCGCTGGATCTTCGCTCCAAATCCGGAATTCACAGGCTGATTACAGCGCTGGAGGAACGGGGCTTCATCCGCCGCCTCGCCCATCGTGCCAGGGCGATTGAAATCGTCCGTATGCCCGACAGCGCGGAACCCTCCGGCTTCCGCCCCACCGCCATTCCCGGCGGGTTGAGCGACATGCCCCCCGCCGCGTTGAAGGTGCGGGCGGGCGACTCGATCGAGTTGCAGGTGATGGGCCGGATCGCGGCCGGTACGCCGATCGAGGCGATTCAGCAGGTCGCCAGCCACGTTTCCGTCCCCGGCGGCATGATCCAGCGCGGCGGTCGCCACTATGCGCTGGAGGTCAAGGGCGATTCGATGAAGGACGCCGGCATCAACGACGGCGATATCGTCGTGATTCAGGAACAGGACGATGCGAACAACGGTGACATCGTCGTTGCGCTGGTCGAGGATCAGGAGGCGACGCTGAAACGTCTGCGCAAGCGCGGCAGTGCGGTGGCCTTGGAGGCCGCGAACCCTGCCTATGAGACGCGCGTATATCGCGATGATCAGGTAAAGGTGCAGGGGCGTCTCGTCGGGCTGATCCGCACCTACTGACCGGTTGCGGTCCAGGGCCGCGCCGCCTCATGCCCTGCCACCGTTGCAAGGTCGTAGCCGTCATCGCTCAGCCAGTAGGCAACCCCTTTCGTTGCGCGCAGCGGATCGCGACGCCACACCTGCCCGCATGTTTGCGTGGACGGCGGCAAGGGCAAATCGGGCGACCATGCTGTCGCGATCAGGATCGTGCGATCATCGCATTCCGGCAGATCGGCGGGCCAGCGGCTGCGGCTCGATATCTGGATTAACTGCCACCCGTTTGTCAGGTCCACCTTTTGCCAGCCCTGCCCGCTCTGCGCTGTCCACCTTCGCGCAGCCTCCGCCTGTGACGCATCATCGCCATCATCCGCCAGCCAGCTGCGAGCCGCGAAGCTGTTGCCGGACGCGCGACTGAGTGCGCGATCATCCTCGGTCATCACCCCGATCAAGCGACCACTGGCGGTGATCAGGACCTCGGGCCGTTCACTTTCGAACCATAACCACGCGGCGAGACTGAACAGAATCACCCCCACCCATCGCCCCGCTCCGCGCCAGAGGATCGACCATATGCCGCCCAAGCTAATCATCGGCAGGACGTACCACGGCCCTGCCTTGATACCTCGGGTCGCACCGTCCAGCCCTGCCACCCAATGGGCGACACCCAGAACAGTCTCGATTCCGAATGCCATCACCAAAAGGGCGACTGCCTCCATCCCGACCAGTGCGAGGCACCCCGCCAGAACTCCCGCCGGCATGATGACCGCGCCCATCAGAGGCACGGCCATCAGGTTCGCGATCAGCCCCAGTTGCGACACCTGATTGAAATGGAACGCGCCCAGGGGTGCTGTCGCCAGACCCGCAACGCTGGTCGTGATGAGCAGCGCGATGCCAGCGCGATACCGGCTGACCCAGCCCTTTCCTTCGTCCCTCCACCAGGTGAACCCGCGCAAGGCCTCGAACACCGCCACCAATGCAGCGGTCGCCGCGAATGAGAGCTGAAATCCGGCTTGCAACAGGCTCTCCGGTCTGACCAGCAGGATCAACATTGCCGCAAGGGCCACACCGCGCAGGGTAAAGGCGGGCCGGTCCAGCAGAACCGCCGTCAGGACCACCGCGACCATGACGAACGCCCGTTGCGTAGGGACCGAGGCGCCGGACAGCACCAAGTAGCCTGCCCCGGCAATCAGCGCCGCCACGGCCCCCCATTTCTTGATGGGATATCGCACAGCCAGACCGGGGATCAGAGCCAACCCACGACGCACCACCGCAAACACAAACGCGGTCAGCAGCCCCATGTGCAGGCCGGAGATCGCCAGCAGATGTGCCAGATTGGATGCTCTGAGATCACGCAAGACCTCCTGATCCACGGTGGACCGATCCCCTGTCAGGATCGCCGCCGCGAAACCTGCCGCAGGTTCGCGCATTTCGGCCCGGATCCCATCCGCAAGCGCCATGCGCGCTCGAAAAATTGGTGCGCTCGGCCCGTCCTCCAACACCATCGCCGGTAATTCGGTATAGCCCACGGCGCTGAGCCGTTCGAACCATGCAAGCCGCCTGAAATCGAACCCACCGGGTGAGACCGGCCCGCCCGGCGGTCCGATGCGCGCCGTCAGCATCACCGTGCGTCCAGCAATCGCAGGCGGCAAGCCCGCCGCCCCGGTGAGCGAAATGCGCACCCGTGCGACCGGGGGTCCGCCATACAGGATCACCTCATCAAGCAAGACGCGCGGATTGCCCGACGCGGAGCGGCCTATATTGATCACCCGCCCCGATATCGTGCCGTAGAAATCGCGCTCCAACACCGGATGGCTGACGATCTGCGTCCTCAACGTTGCGTTGACGAACCCAAGGCACGGAATGGCGATGATGAAAGCAAGCGCCCCCGCGCTCAAACCGCCCCGATATCCCAGCAAACACAACCCCGCTCCTATCAGGACCAGCATGGCGTGCCAGATTGTCGGTTCGGACGGCCACGCGAAATAGATACCTATGCCGATACCGAACAGCACAGGCACCCACAGGACCAACTGGCGACGTTGCGGTTCGAGGGCTTCATCCAGCCATGTCAGAGCCGAGCGCCTTGTCGGCGGGAGCGCGATTGCATTAAACACGGGGAGCATCTTCGACCCCGTATGGTTACCGGAAAGTTAACACCTCATGAACACCCCTGTCGTCACGCGCTTCGCCCCATCGCCCACGGGCTTCCTGCATATCGGCGGCGCACGCACGGCGCTGTTCAACTGGCTGTTTGCGCGCGCAAATGGCGGCAAGTTTCTGCTGCGCATCGAGGATACGGACCGTGCCCGCTCCACCCCCGAAGCGACGGAGGCTATTTTCAACGGCTTGAAATGGCTGGGGCTGGATTGGGATGATGAGGCGGTCAGCCAGGCCGCCCGCATGGACCGCCATGCCGAGGTGGCGCACCAGATGCTGGAAAATGGCAGCGCTTATAAATGTTTCGCCACGCAGGAGGAGATAGCGGCCTTTCGTGACGCGGCGAAGGAGGCCGGCACCTCGACCGTCTACCGCTCCCCCTGGCGGGACGCGACAGACCTGCCGGATGCGCCCTATGTCGTGCGGCTCAAGGCACCGCGCGAGGGCGAAATCGTTGTCGAGGATGCGGTTCAGGGCCGCGTCGCGTGGAAAAGCGAAACGCTGGACGATCTGATCCTGCTGCGGTCGGACGGAACGCCGACCTATATGCTGGCCGTGGTGGTGGACGATCACGACATGGGCGTGACGCATGTGATCCGGGGCGATGACCACCTGACCAATGCCGCGCGGCAGGTGCTGATCCTGGATGCGATGGGCTGGCCGCGCCCGGTCTACGCGCATATCCCGCTGATCCATGGTGAGGACGGGGCGAAATTCTCGAAGCGTCACGGTGCGCCCGGCGTCGAGGATTACCGCGACATGGGCTATCCGGCCGAGGCGATGCGCAATTACCTCGCACGGTTGAGCTGGAGCCACGGCGACGATGAGTTCTTCACGACTGCGCAGGCGATCGAGTGGTTCGGGCTGGATGCGATTTCCAAGGGGGCAGCGCGATTCGACTTCAAAAAGCTCGACAACCTGTCCGGTCAGCACATCCGCGCGATGGATGACGCGGACCTGACGCAACTGCTAACGGACTATATGGCGCTGCAACAAATGCCCGTTCCCGGCCCCGAAATCCGTGAAAGCCTGACCCAGGCAATGCCTGCCCTGAAAGAGAGGGCGAAGAAACTGCCCGATCTTATTGAAATGGGTCACTATCTTCTGACCTCACGGCCTATCGAGATGGATGCCAAGGCGGCCTCTCAGATCGATGATGTATCCCGTGGTATGCTGGAAAGATTGACTGAGCGGTTGCGGAATGTTACTTGGACGCACACTGATCTGGAGGCTACGATCAAGGCCTTCGCCGGGGAAGAAGAGCTCAAGCTGGGCAAAGTCATGCAACCGATGCGCTCGGCTCTGACTGGTCGCTCCACCTCTCCCAGTATATTCGATGTGCTCGTCCATCTGGGGCGGGAGGAGAGCCTGGCGCGGATCGACGACGTGCTCGCTGCCGGTTGAGGTACGGGCCATCGGGGTGCCGATGTGATTCGGCCCAGGGGGATCGCTCCCCCGGACATATAGAACACCGAGGCGGGGCCTTTGCCTGCCCGTAGGACAGGGACGTACGAATGACCGACAACAAGACCGCTAAACTCAACGTCAACGGCAAGGATCTCGAACTTGGCGTAATGAGCCCGACCCTCGGGCCGGATGTCGTGGATATCTCCAAGCTGTATGCTCAGGCCGACGTGTTCACCTTCGATCCGGGCTTCACCTCCACCGCGTCGTGCGAAAGCGCGATCACCTTCATTGACGGTGACAAGGGTGAGTTGCTGCACCGGGGTTATCCCATCGACCAGCTGGCGGCAAAATCACATTACCTCGAGGTGTGCTACCTGCTGCTCTACGGTGAGCTGCCGACGGCGCAACAGCTTGAGGATTTCACCAACCGCGTGACGAACCACACCATGCTGCATGAGCAGATGACGCACTTCTTCCGTGGCTTCCGGCGCGATGCGCACCCCATGGCCATCGTGTGCGGCGTCGTTGGCGCGATGTCGGCATTCTATCACGATTCCACCGATGTGAACGATCCGTGGCAGCGTGAGGTCGCGTCGATTCGCATGATCGCGAAACTGCCGACGATCACCGCCTGGGCCTACAAGTATTCGGTAGGACAGCCCTTCGTTTACCCCGACAACACGCTGGATTACGCCTCGAACTTCCTGCGCATGTGCTTCGCGGTTCCGGCGGAGGAATATGTCGTCGATCCGATCCTGGCGCGCGCAATGGATCGCATCTTTACCCTGCACGCGGATCACGAGCAAAATGCCTCGACCTCCACCGTGCGCCTTGCAGGGTCGTCTGGCGCCAACCCGTTCGCCTGCATCGCCGCGGGTGTTGCGTGTCTGTGGGGGCCCGCTCATGGCGGCGCGAACGAGGCCGCTCTGAACATGCTGCGCGAAGTCGGTTCGGTGGATCGTATCCCCGAGTTCATCGCAAGGGCGAAAGACAAGGACGATCCCTTCCGTCTGATGGGCTTCGGCCACCGGGTCTACAAGAACTTCGACCCACGTGCCAAGGTGATGAAGGAGAGCGCGGACGAGGTGCTCGCTCTGCTCGGCGTCGAGAATAACCCGACGCTTCAGGTCGCCAAGGAACTGGAGAAGATCGCGCTGGAGGATCCGTATTTCGTAGATCGGAAACTCTATCCCAACGTTGATTTCTATTCCGGCATCATCCTTGACGCGATGGGCTTCCCCACTTCCATGTTTACCCCGATCTTCGCACTGTCGCGGACCGTGGGCTGGATCTCTCAGTGGAAGGAAATGATCGCCGACGAGAAGCAGAAAATCGGCCGTCCGCGCCAGCTTTACACCGGCGCGACACATCGCGATTACATCAACGTCGAAAACCGCTGATATTTCGGGGCGTCCTTCGGGGCGCCCCTTTTCCATTGCGGCATGCAGCCTCCGCGACCGGTGCTACGACGTCAGCCGCTCCACCGCTGCCACGACGGAACGCGCCGCGCGAATACCAGGTTCATCCTCGGCTGTGCCGAGCATAGCCATCGCCTGCACCAAATCACTGCGCTGCGCCGCCGCGACTGCGGGGTCGTCCAAAATGGGGCGCAATGCCGCTGCAATATTTTGCGGCGTGCAGTTCTCCAGCAAGACCTCAGGCACTGCTGCGCGCTGCAGCAATACGTTGACGAGGTTGACATATTTCGTCTTCACCATCCGTTTGACGATGAACGAACTGATCGGGGACATACGGTAGGCAATCACCGAAGGGCACCCCGCCATCGCCAATTCCAGCCCCACGGTGCCAGATGCAGCCAGCGCCGCATCGGCCATATGAAACAAGGCCCGTTTGCGTGCCTGTGCATCTGCCGGGGCATGTCCGTGCGGGTTCAGTATTGTCGCGCGGAAGGGCCAGTTTTCGACCTCCTCCACGACTTGATCGTGAACATGGGCGACCGTCGGCACGACGACATGCACGTCGTTATGGCTAAGCAAGCCCAACGTTGCCCCGAATGGAGCCGCCAGACGGCTAACCTCACCACGGCGCGAACCGGGCAAAACCGCCAGAATGCGTATTCCGTTCGCGATGCCCAACTCTTGACGCAAAGCCTCCATCTGCGCGGGGGACGGTTGCGGCTCGGCCACGACGGGGTGGCCGACGAAATCGCAGGTCATTCCGGCGGCGCGCATGTAAGGCGGCTCGAAGGGCAGCAAGGCCAGCACGTGATCGACATATCGCGCCATCTTCGCGGCGCGGCGCGGCCGCCAGACCCAGACCGAGGGCGCGACATAGTGAATGACCGGCAAGGCGCGGTCCTCACGCACCTTGGCCGCCACGCGCAGGCAAAAATCCGGGCTGTCGATGGTGATAAGCGCATCCGGGCTCAGATCGAGCACGGCCTGAGCCGCCTCGTCACGCCGCTTGAACAGACTGCGCAGTCGCGGCAAAACCTCGATCAGGCCCATCACGCTCAACTCTTCCATCGGGAACAGGCTGTCCAACCCCTCCGCCTGCATCAGCGGGCCGCCGATGCCGTGAAACTCGACGTGGGGAACCACTGTTTTCAGGCCAGCCATCAGCGCCGCGCCCAGCTTGTCGCCCGATGGTTCACCCGCGATCAGGAATACCTTCATGGTTTGATCCATATGAAAAGTCCCGCCTCATCCGCCGCCGCAACGGTCGCGTCACGGTCCAGAATCAGGACGCCATTCGCCTCGATCACGATGCCATCCAGACCAGCGCGGACAGCATTTTCAACCGTTTGTGGGCCAATTGCAGGCATGTCAATCGCGCGGTCCTGTCCCTGTTTGAGCCGTTTGACCAGAACCCCACCGTGATCCGAGCGGACCTGGCCAATCATCTCCAGCATGTGATCCGTGCCGAACAGCGTCTCGATGCCCAAGGTAAGTCCCCGGTGCACCACCGCCCCCTGCCCGACATCATGTGCGGCCAGCGCGGCCAGTATCGCCTCAGCCTTCGCCACGTCGGAGGCGTTGTCGGCGCTCGGCTTCGCACGGGTTGGCACATCCTCAGCCCAGGTCAGTGGAACGATCTGGTCCGCGCCGATCAGGATCAGGCCCTCTGCCTCCAACAGACCACGAACGGTGCGCAGTAGCGCGTCGTCCCCTTTGCGCAAGGCGGGTAGCAATTTTGGCAGCCAGGTCAATGCCTTGCCGTCGAGCTTGAGCGGATTGACCACGGGCCTTTCCACGCCGCCGGCCATCGTGACATGCGTACATCCGGCCGTGGCGAGGGCATTCAGGATGCGCCGGACGGCGGTAATCGCCTGAATCTCATGCGGATGGTCGTGAACCCAATCCCCGACAAAGCCGTCCAGACCGACGATCATGTAAGGCAGCCCTGCCTGCGCCCGCGCCTCCGCCACCAGTCGCGGCAATGCTCCGCGCCCGGCGATGATTCCCAGCGGCGTCGCCGGGCCGGGCCCAGTCACGGCGTGGCAACAGAGCGCGCGTGCTCCGACAGAATGAAGCCTGTGATCTGCTGAACCAGCTCGTTGTCCGGGTGATCATCGGCGGTTCGTCGTGCCCGCTCATGCAGAGTTCCCGTGCCATCGACGAATATCGCCTGATAGGCGGCCCGCAGGGCATGAAGTCGCGCCCGCTCCACACCCCGTCGTTTCAAACCGGTGATGTTCAGGCCAGCCAAGCTTCCCCGATTGCCCACGATGGAGCCGTAGGGGATCACGTCCTTCGTAACCATCGAGACGGCGCCGATCATCGCGCCCTGTCCGATATGAACGAACTGATGCACGCCGGACTGACCGCCGACGATAACGTTGTCCTCCAGCACGCAATGCCCTGCGATTGCAGCGTTGTTGGCGAGAACGATCCGATTGCCCAGATTGCAGTCATGGCCGACATGCGTGCCCAGCATCATCAGGTTGTCGTCCCCGAGGATGGTTATGCCGGTGCCACCCGAGGTGCCCGGATTGATCGAGGTCGACTCGCGGATCATGTTGCGTTTGCCGATCCGAATCCTGGTCCGCTCACCCGAGAATTTCAGATCCTGCGGCTGATGCCCGATCGACGCGAAGGGCCAGACGCGCGTCTCATCCCCGATCTCGGTCAGTCCGGCCACCACGACGTGCGAGAACAGATGCACACGCTCGCCCAGCACCACCTCGGGCCCGATCACACAAAATGGACCGATCACACATTGTGAGCCGATGGTTGCGCCCTCCTCGATGATCGAGGTGGGATGAATCGTGGCGTCGGGGGCAATGGCCATCAGCCTTCCTCGGGAGGAACGATCATCGCGGCAAAGACGCATTCCGTCGCGATCTCACCGTTGACGCGGGCCTCACCCTTGAATTTCCAGACCTTGCCCCGCCCGCGGATCGTGGTGACCTGCAACTCCAGCACGTCGCCCGGCACGACCTTGCGGCGAAAACGACACTCATCCACCGTCATGAAATAGACCAGCGCATTCTTGTCGATCAAACCCAGAGAGGCGGAGACGAGTACGGCCGAGGTTTGCGCCAGCGCCTCGATCTGAAGCACGCCGGGCATGACGGCCTCCTGCGGGAAATGGCCCTCGAAATGCGGTTCGTTGGCGGTTACGTTCTTGATGCCGATGGCGAATTTTCCCTCAACCATATCGCGCACAGCGTCTATCAGAAGGAACGGATAACGGTGCGGAATCATCCGCTTGATCTCCGCCAGATCGGCGGTGGGCTTGAACGGGTTGGTCTGCTCAGTCACCGGTATGTTCCTTTTCGACATGGGATGGTGAAAGGATTATTCGGCAGGTTGCTCAGGGTCAACCGATGGGCTGTCCGATCGACTGTCGAGACGGCGGATCACCTCCTGCGTGATATTCAGGCGCGCATCGGCGAGGATGACGCTGCGCAGGTCAATGACGGCGGCGCCGCCGATCTCATTGAGTATTTCGGCATAGATCGGGTTCAGGCCCTCGATGAAAGCACGCTCACGCGCCTCGATCTCCTCGATCAGGTCCTCCGCCTTCGCGTCCTGTTCAGAACGTGCGGCGCGCACCCTTCTGTCGAAATCCTCCGCGAGTTCGGCAAACGCTTCGCGGGTCAGCAGCGGTCGCCGGGCAGCAAGCTCCAATTCATCCTTCTCGAACTGTTCCGATACCGCGTCCGCCTCGGCCTGCAAGGCGACACGCTGGGCGTGATTGAGGGCCAGCACCTCCCGACCCGCCTCGGATTGCTCCAACACGGCGCGGGGATCCACTACCAGGATCTGCGGCGGTATGCGTAGCTGCTCCTGCGCTGCGACGCCGCCCACCGGCAGCGCCAGAAACAACGCGAGGATCAGCGCATGTAAGCGCATCAGAAGCGACGACCGCCTGTCAGACGGAACGTCTCCTCGTCATCGCCTTCGACAGTCTTGACAGCGTTGGCGTAGTCGATACGGAGCGCGCCGATGGGGCTGTCCCAGAACAACGAAACGCCGACCGCTGCCCGCACTTCCGCACTGTCGTCGATGGTATACGTGCCGCGTGTGTCGGTGAATGTCGTATCGTTCAGGCCCCATAACGACCCGGCGTTGGCAAAGACGCCGCCGAACAATCCGACTTCCTCGGGCAAGCCAAGCGGGAACGAAGCCTGCGCCCGAACGACGGCATAATAATTGCCGCCGAGCGCGGAATCGACCGAAGTGGCACCCGTGGTGTCGAGATCACGCGGACCGAAACCACCGGACTGGAAACCACGGAAGTTGGCACCGCCGAGGAAGAACCGGTCCGTAATGCGCGAGCCATCGGAGTCGGATGCCAGTGCGCCGACCTCACCCTCGATGAACGTGACGATATCGTCGTTGCGGAAGCTTTGATAGTACCGCCCCGTCGCTGTCGCCTTGAGATATTGCGCATCGCCGCCCAGTCCCGCCAGATCGCCGGTGAAGGTCAGAACATAGCCATCCGTCGGAGCCGCGGTGCTGTTACGCCGATCATAGCGATAGGTAAATCCGATGGAGGAGGTCAGCGCCGACCCCTCATCCGCTATGATTGCGGGGGAAACATCGACAGAATCGTTTGCCTCGATCTCATCCTGCGAAATTCGATAGCGCAGCTGCAACGTGCCGTTGTCGCTGACGGGGAAGGTCACGCGCGGATCGAACCCGATATTCGTCTCATCGAAATTCGACGTGTCGCGATCGACCTCGCGGAAATAGAGATCAAACCCTGCGGCGACCTCCCGATCCAGAAAGCGCGGCTCGGTGAACGCCAGGCTATAGACGCTCTCATCCGTTCCGGTCGAGAATTCGATGGCGGCATACTGACCCCGGCCAAGGAAGTTGTTTTCCGAGAGCGCGACCGATCCCCCTACACCCGAGGCGGAAGAATATGCCAGACCGAAATTCACGGAACCGGTCAGGCGTTCCTCGACCACGGTTTCAATCACGGCGCGATCAGGGGCGGAGCCTTCCTGAACTTCCACCGACACGTCACCGAAATAGCCGGTGCCGCGCAGACGGTCGGCTGTCTCACGCACGGAGGAGGCGTTGAAGGCATCCCCTTCGATCAGATCGAATTCGCGCCGGATCACACGGTCCAGCGTCGCGGTGTTGCCGCTGATGTCGATCCGCTCGACGAAGACACGGTCGCCGTCCACGATCTCGAACGCGACGTCCACGGTCCGCTCCTCGACATTCTGGCGCACACGCGGAACGACATTGGCGAAGGCGAAGCCCATTTGGCCGGTGATCTCAAGAATATTCTCGATGGCGTCGTCCACCACACGCTGGTCGAAGCCGTCCCCGGGCCGCGCCGGAATGGTGCCGTCGAAATCCGCCGCTTCCAGTCCGTCCACCAGTGGATCGACGAACAGCTCGCCAAAGGTATAGCGCGGCCCCTCCGTCACGGTATAGGTCAGGAAGAATCCCTGCCGGTCCGCGGACAGTTCGACGACGGAGCTTTCCACCTCGAATTCCGCGAAGCCATTCTCCAAATAGAACTGGCGCAGCAATTCCTCATCCAGGCGGACCTTGCCGGGGTCGTAGGTGTCGTTGCTGAAGAATTGCGACAGCAGACCGGCCTCGCGGCTGACGATCACATCCTGCAAATCACCGTCCGAGAAGACCTCGTTGCCGACGAAGGTGATCCGCTCGATCTCGGTCACGTCGCCTTCGAAAATCTCGAACACCACATCCACGCGGTTGTCCGGCCGCTCGATGATGACGGGGTTGACCTGCGCGCCGAACCGCCCGACGGAACGGTAGATGTCGATGATGATCGCGGCGTCTGCCTCGACCGCGGCACGGTTATAGGCCAGACGCGGGCGGATCTCGATGTTCTGGTTCAACATCTCATCGCTGATGATGTCGTTGCCCTCGAACGCGATCACGTTGATCGACGGGTTTTCCACGACGACGATCCGCAGGGAGTTTCCTTCGACCAGAATCTGCGCGTCCTCGAACAATCCCGTGGCATAGAGCGCCTGAACCGCCGCGTTCAGGCGGGCGGGGGTCACCGTTTCGCCGGGGTCCAGATCGGTATAGACGCGCACAGTCTCCGCCTCGATCCTGCGGTTGCCCTCGACCTGCACATCCGACAGCACGAAGCTGCCCGGTATCTGCTGCGCCGCCACGGGGGCCGCGAACAGGGCTGCGCTCGCAACGCAGGCAAGAAGAGCGGCGCGCGTGCCCCGCATAACGATCTTCGTGGTGATGGAGCGCATGTGACCCGCCTCTTTGTCAGGTGTGTTCTGCTTTGCGGCGTCGATGCGCCTACAAACGTGTAATGTCGTTATACGTCGCGAAAAGCATCAGGGACAACACCATAGCGAGGCCGAGCGCCATCGCGAAATCGACCCACTTACCGCTCGGCACACGACCCGTGACCGCCTCGATCGCATAGAAAACAAGGTGCCCGCCGTCCAGGACCGGAATCGGGAACAGGTTCATCAACCCGATCGCTGTAGAAATCAATGCGATCAACATGATGAAATTCGTCAGACCCTGGCCCGCAGTCTCACCCGAAACCTGGGCGATTCCCACCGGGCCCTGCAAATTGGTCGGGCTGACATTGCCCGAAATCATCTGGCCGATCCCGTCAAAGGTGCCGGTCACGATACTGACAGTCCGGTCCACCGCGAGGGTCACAGCCTCCACCGGACCTGCCGCACGGACCTGCGGTTGCAGATAGGTGGAGACACTGACCCCGATGATGACCTGCCGTGCGAACGATCCGTCGGGCTGCGGCACGTCTTCCTCCGTCGGGATCATCTCCAACGTCAGGGTTTGCGCATCGCGGCGCAGCACTATCTCCAGCGGTTCGCCCTCGGACCCCTGCACGATTTCCTGAAGCCGGGTAATGTCGGGCAGATCCTGTCCGTCCGCCGTCAACAGCAGATCGCCCGCGCGGATACCGGCCCGACTGGCCGCCGAAAGCGGACGCACACCGGCCACATAGGGGGGGCGCAGGTTCGCCACGTCCAGCGACAGGTCCTGCCCGTCGCGTATGACATCCAGTTCCACCGGGGCCGTGCTCTCACTGACGGCCCGAGCCAGATCACCGAAGGTCGCAACCGGCTCACCATTCACCGCCGTTACCAGATCGCCCTGCATCAGCGGCGTTTCCCCCGCGACGGAGGCCGGAATCTCTCCGATCCGGGCCTCATCGACAGCCACGCCCGACCAGAAGATCAGACCGACATAGATCACGATGGTCAGGATGAAGTTCGCTACCGGGCCCGCCAGCACGGTCAGAGCCCGTTTCCACAATGCGGCCCCGGGAAAACTGCGCGCTAGCGTCGCCGCGTCCATCCCCTCGACCGAATTGCGGTCCGGTCTGCTGGAACCGTCCGCATCCCCCAGAAACTTGACATAACCGCCCAGCGGCAGCGCACCAATCCGCCAGCGTGTGCCGCGACTGTCTGTCCGGGCATACAGCTCCTTGCCGAAGCCCAGACTGAACACCTCGGCATGGATGCCGCACCAGCGGCCGACAATGTAATGCCCGAATTCATGGATGAACACGACGATGCCGATGACCACGACGAAGGGCAGAACCGTCGCCAGAAAGCCACCGATCAGGGGGATGTTCGAAATAAGCTCGATCATGAAACGCCGTCCTCAACTGATCTGTTCACGCACGTGGCTCCGCGCGGCTGCGTCCATCTCCAACACGGAGGACAGATCGCCCGGCTCACCCTCGCAAGGTAAGGCATCCAGTGCCCCCTCAACAAGATCAGCCATAGATAGAAATCCGACGCGCCGCGCAAGGAAACCGTGCATCGCCTCCTCCTTCGCCGCGTTCAGGACGGTGCCCGCCAGCCCGCCCGCCGCCAGCACACGTTCGGCCAGGCGCAGAGCGGGAAAACGGTCCGGGTCGGGGGCCGCAAAATCGAGCGTTGCCAGCTTCGCGAAATCCACGCGCTCCACCGGCAGGTCGGGCCGGTCGGGATAGTTCAGCGCATATCCGATGGCCCCGCGCATGTCGGGCGGACCCATCTGCGCCATGATCGACCCATCGGTGAACCCCACCATCGAATGTACGATGGATTGACGGTGCACCAACACCTCGATCTGATGAGCCTGCAAATCGAAAAGGTATTTCGCCTCAATCAGTTCCAGGGCCTTGTTAAACATGCTGGCGGAGTCGATGGAGATTGCCGCCCCCATGTCCCAGTTGGGATGCGCCATCGCCTCTTCGGGCGTTACGTCCTGCATCTGGTCGCGGGTAAAATCGCGGAACGGCCCGCCTGAGGCGGTGATGATCACCCGCTCGACCTCGGCCAGACGCTCCCCCCGCAGGCACTGGAAAATGGCGCTATGCTCACTGTCCGCGGGCAGCAGAGTGGTGCGCGCTCGGGCGCATTCATCCAGCAGCAGACGCCCGGCACAGACGAGGCTTTCCTTGTTGGCCAGCGCCAGCGTGCCGCCATTCGCCGCGGCCCGCATGGTGGGGGCCAGTCCCGCCGCGCCAACAATCGCGCTCATGGTCCAGTCCGCAGGCTCCGCCGCGGCGTCCAGCAACGCTTCCGGTCCTGCTTCGGCCCGCACGTCACTGCCGGCCAGCGCGTCGCGCAAGTCGCCCAGTCGCGCGGGATCCGCCGTGACCGCAACCTTCGCGCGCAACCGCCGAGCCGCTTGCGCGAGACCGGCGATATTGCGCGCGCCGGTCAGGGCCACAACCTCGAACCGCTCTGCCCCACCTGCCCGATCCAGCAGATCGAGAGTGCTGGTGCCGATGGACCCTGTCGCCCCCAGGACGCTGATCCGCCTTTTTACCACAGGAAAATGCTCTGCCCGCGCACGAAGCTGACCGCCGCCACGACCAGCGCGGCCGCCATCAATCCGTCCAGACGGTCCAGGATACCGCCATGTCCGGGCATCAGACGGCTGGAATCCTTGACGCCGAAGAACCGCTTGGCCGAGCTTTCGATCAGATCGCCGCCGACCGCCACCAGGGCCACCAGCGCGGACATCAAGGCGACCTCCGCCGGATAGCTCAACCCTACCGCCAGCGCGAAAATCAATCCAATCAACTGGGCGCACACGACGCTGCCAATCAAGCCGGCCCAGGTCTTCTTGGGGCTGACGCGGGGCCACAGCTTCGGGCCACCGAACACGCGTCCGCCGAAATAGCCGCCGACATCGACCGCGATCACCACGAGGACCAGCCACAGCACAGCGAGGAAGCCGAACCGGAAATCGTTGCGCAGCGCCTCGATACAGATCATCGCGGCGCCGATATACAGGGTTCCAGTCACGACGAAGCGCAGGCTTGCCCGCTCCAACACCGCACCGATTGCGGTTCCGATGGCCAGAACAGCAAAACCGGCGACGGGCATCCACAGATCCGCCACGATAACGGCAAGGGCGGCGGCGGCGATCATCAGCACGCCGGGCGCTCGCAATCCCTGCCCCTGACCGACAACCATTTCACGCCATTCCCAAACCATCGCACCGGTTCCGATGGCCAGCAGAGACGCGCTCCACAACCCGCCGAACAAAAAGACGAGCAGTGCCACCACTGCCAGCACGAGAGCGGAGATCAATCGAACCCGAAGGTCCGCGAATTTGGAAGATGACGTACTCAAACGTTACCGCCCTGTGCCTCAACCGCGCCGAAACGGCGTTCCCGCGTTCCGAACTCATCGAGAAGTTGACCGAATATCGCGGCGGTAAAATCCGGCCAGCATTCGGGAATGAAAGCATATTCCGCATATGCCGCCTGCCATGGCAGAAAATTCGAAGTGCGGTATTCCCCGCTGGTGCGGATCACGAGTTCAGGATCCTCGATCTCACCAGTATCCAGCGCGGCGGCGAAGCTGTCTTGTGTGATCTGCTCGATCGCCATATCGCCGCTCGAAACCGACGCAGCGATCTTTTGGGTGGCGCGAACGATCTCATCCCGGCCACCGTAGTTCAGCGCGATCTGAAGCGTCAGGACATCGTTATCCGCAGTTCGCGCCTCCAACCCCCGCATCATCGCCTGAATGTCAGAGGCGAGAGCGGAACGTTCCCCGATGAAGCGGACGCGCACGCCATTCTGTTCCAGAGCGACCGCCTCCATGCGAAGATAGATGCGAAACAACCGCATCAGGGCGGCAACCTCAATCACCGGACGTTTCCAGTTCTCCGTGGAAAACGCATAGAGCGTAAGCGTCGTCACCTCCAGCTCGGGACAGGCGGATACGATCTCACGCACCCGCTGGACGCCCTTCTTGTGACCCGCAACCCGAGGCAAGCCCCGCCGGACAGCCCAACGACCGTTGCCATCCATGATGATGGCCACATTGCGAGGTCTCTTGCTGGTCATGTCGGTCCTCCGACGGAGTTCGGGATGGGAAGTCGGGTCAGCACGGCCTTACATCTGCGTAGCCTTACACCTGCATGATCTCTTCCTGCTTGCTTTCCAGCGCGGCGTCGATCTTGGCGATATGTGACTTTGTGATGTCCTCGATCTCATCGGAATAGACCTTCTGATCATCCTCGGGCATGCCGTTGGCCTTGCCCTTCTTGATCTGATCCATTCCGTCGCGGCGCACGTTGCGTACGGCGACGCGGGCATTCTCGGCATAGGTGCCCGCAACCTTGGCCAAATCCCGGCGGCGCTCCTCGTTCAACTCGGGGATCGGCAAACGCAGTGTCGTACCATCCATCACCGGGTTGATGCCGATGCCCGCATTGCGGATCGCCTTGTCCACCGCGCCGACCAGCGACTTGTCCCAGACGTTGACTGTCACCATGCGCGGCTCTGGCACGTTGATCGTGGCCACCTGATTGATCGGTGTCATCGCGCCATAGGCATCCACCTGCACCACGTCGAGCATGGAGGCAGACGCGCGTCCGGTGCGCAAGCTGGCGAAGTCGCCGCGCAGGCTGGTCAACGCACCGTCCATGCGTTTCGTAAGTGCATCAATGTCGATATCGATCTCGTCGGACATCGGTATTCCCCTGTCTTATTCCGTCACCATGGTGAATTTTCCCTGTCCGCTCAAGACCCCGGCCAATCCGCCGGGTGCTGCGAGGGAAAATACCACGATGGGCAACTTGTTGTCGCGGGCCAGTGCGATGGCGCTGGCATCCATTACCTTGAGGTTCTTGGCCAGAACCTCATCATAGCTCACTTTTTCGTAACGCACGGCGTCGGGATTCGTTTTCGGATCGCTGTCATAAATGCCATCGACCTGCGTCCCCTTGAAAATCGCCTGACATTTCATCTCGTTCGCACGCAGGGTCGCGGCGGTGTCCGTGGTGAAATAGGGATTGCCTGTACCAGCCGCAAAAATGCAGACCCGCTTCTTTTCCAGATGTCGCACGGCACGGCGGCGAATATAGGGTTCGCACACCTGATCCATCGGAATGGCTGAGATGACGCGGGTGTTGACCTTCAACGCCTCCAGCGCAGACTGCATCGCCAGCGCGTTCATCACCGTGGCCAGCATCCCCATATAGTCTGCGGTCGTCCGCTCCATCCCCTGCGCGGAGCCTTGCAACCCGCGAAAGATGTTGCCGCCGCCAATCACCATGCAGACCTCGACACCCAGCCGGTGCAACTCCTCCACCTGACGGGCAACACGTTCAACCGTGGGGGGGTGCAGACCGAACCCCTGATCGCCCATCAGCGCCTCGCCCGAAATCTTCAGCATGACGCGCGCGTAATTGGGGGTCGGTGCCGTATCGGGCATTCAATTCTCCTGATGTTCGGTTCGCGCGGACACTGCCCCGAAACGCGCCTGCAATCAATCGTTAAACACTTTATCACGCAGCAGGTGTTATCGGGAATATGACATGCTAAAAGGTCCGAAGACACGCGATCAGCGTGCAGGGACAGGTCCAGCATGGCGAATTTATACGCATTGTCAGCCTATACTCGGACGAGTATCGGGAACGGAGGCAGCAACGTCAGAAATGGCGATGTCGTCACCCTGTCCGGTCCCCCTGATGTCGAGTTTGTGGTCAGTGATCTGGACTCCAGTGTCCAGTTCAATAGGTCCTTCGATGCGTATATTGACAATTCTTTCAAAACAACGCGGTTCCGCGATACATTCACGCTACGCAATACCAATGGCATCGATACGACCGACTATGTATTCTACGAATTCCGCGACGGTTCCACCCGCTACTATGTCTTCGAGGGTGACAGCCCCCCGGCCGGTCATACATACGAGGTCAGCAACGCCAGCAATCCGTCCTCCGTCACCTATACCGATCTGGACAGCCATGATGAAACGGTAACGGGTCTGGATGGCGTTACATCCGGCAACGACACCATAACCGCGGGCGATGGCAACGATGATGTCAGCGGTGAGGGTGGTAATGACAGCATCCTCGGCGGCGCGGGAAACGACACTCTGAACGGAAATGCCGGCGACGATACACTGATCGGGGGAGATGGCAACGACAGCCTGAGCGGACAGGAAGACGACGATTCCCTCAGCGGTGGCGCGGGTGCCGACATGTTGCTGGGCGGCAGCGGCAACGACACGCTGTTCGGTGGCACTGGCAACGATACGTTGTTCGGTGACGGCGGCGGCGATCTGATCTTTGGTGGCGATGGGAATGACGTCATCATCGGGGGTAGCGGTGCGGATACGCTGGCAGGTGATCAGGGGAATGACAGCCTGACGGGCGGTGCGGACAACGACTCCCTGTCCGGCGGCGGTGGGAATGACACATTAAACGGCGGCGCCGGCACTGACACTTTGACCGGCGGTGACGGCTTCGACATCTTCGTGGCGGACGGAACGGCCGATACCATTACCGATTTCAATTTCGCCACCGGCGGCGACATCGACGATGACGACCCGACCAATAACGATTTCGTCGACCTGACCGAGTTCTACACTCAGCTATCGGACCTTCGCGACGATCAGAACGATGACGGCATCTTGCAAGGTGCAGGCGGACTGGTCATTTCCGGCATCTCCGGTGACGATCTGACAACGGACAATACCGGTGTGATCTGCTTCGCCGCGAGTACGCTGATCTCCACCCCGACGGGCCTGCGGCGGGTCGATGAACTGAAAGCCGGCGATTTACTCTGCACGGCGGATCGCGGCTTGCAGCCTATACGCTGGGTTGCGTCGCGCCATGTCAGCGCAAAGGAAATCGCGGATGATCCCTCCATGCGCCCCGTGCGCATTCGGGCCCATGCCCTGGGTCGCGGGATGCCTGATCGGACACTGATCGTATCTCCACAGCACAGGATACTCGTGCCGACGCCTGCCCCCTGGTTCGACAAGCGTGAAATGCTGGTCCCCGCTTGTACGTTGATAGACGGATTTGCGGTGGATTGGGCCCCTGCCGACGACGGCGTTACCTATGTGCATTTCCTGTTTGACCAACACGAACTGGTGCTTGCGGCCGGAACCTGGTCGGAGAGCTTCCACCCTGGCCCGGTGGCCATGAGCACTCTGGACGATCCGACGAGAACCGAGTTGATGCGCCTGTTCCCCAACATTCGGATGGAGGGAGGCGACACCGCATATGTACGCGAGGTGCCGATCGGCGCCGATCGCAGATTGATCGTTCAGCGCGCTATGTACCGGTCCAGGCGATGGTTCACCGTCAGAAACAGGTTCAGGACCAACGCCCCCAGCAACGACCACGCCATTGCCCCCCACGGCAAGACGAACATGCCAACCGCGAATATGCCGAGATCCAGGACCAACTGAGTCAGGCCCGGCCGCCATCCCATGCGGTCCTGAAGGTAGAGCGCCAGAATTCCGATGCCGCCCAGACTGGCGCGGTGCCGGAAAAGTCCCAACAGACCGAAGCCGACCAGAACACCCCCCGCAACTGCGGCATATCCCGGATGCAGATCGACCATCGTGACCCACCTGCCCTGTAGTGAAACCAGAACCGACAGACCAGTAATTGCCCCGAACGTCTTGATCGTGAACGCCCAGCCCATACGCAGGATTGCCAGCAGATAGAACGGCAAGTTCAGGAGCCAGAACAAAATTCCCGTATCCCATCCCGTTGCGTAGGACAGAACCAGCGCCAGCCCCGCCATGCCCGACGTGACCAGGCCAGCGGTCTGATACAGTGCCAGCCCCAGTGCCGTAACAACGACCCCCGCGCCAATGCCCTGAATATCCTCCAACCAGGAATGGACGGTCGCCGTCCCCTCCCAGTGAGCGTAGCGCCGTGCCAGTTGGCCAGCTTCGTTGTTGCGGTGCAGCATTGTCATTCCACCAAGTTGCGCAGATTCTCATTCACGTCAAGTCTTCTGACCTAATAACGCGAAGACGAACAATAGGGGGGCTGTAATGCGGCCCGCGCCACTGATCCCCTTGAATCGACGGGCTGCATGGGCTGAAAAACGGAACCGAACGGACCGAGACCGAGACCGAGACCGAGACCGACAATCATGTCGAGGATTTGAAGATGAAATGGTGCCGTATCGTATCCAAGCGGATTTTCGGAGGCACTGCGCTGGCCGCAATTATCGCATCGACGATGTCGGTTTCACGATTCACGCTGACGGACGGATCACCGGTTTTTCGGCGGACTCACCCTGTCGGGCCACTGGCACTGGACCGAGGTCATGTTCTGCTGCTAGGCGAGCTTGGCTAATGAAGAGCTGGCTTTGGACCGGGAAATCATCGAGATCAGCAAAGACAACATGCGCTATCGTGGCGACGATGACGCTGGGAAACCGCGTGTCGCGGGCCGCCAGCCGTAACGCAAAACGCCGCCCGGTATACCCGGACGGCGCAAAGTATCAGAAAGTCGGGCGGGATCAGCCGCCCATGGTTTTCGCGACTTCCGCAGCGAAATCCTCTTCTTCCTTCTCAATACCTTCGCCGACTTCGACGCGGGCATAGGCGACGATCTCGACGCCTGCATCCTTCGCGGCCTGCGCGACGGTCACGTCAGGGTTCATCACGAATTTCTGGTTCAGCAGCGTGACTTCCTCGAAGTACTTCTTCATGCGGCCAACGATCATCTTCTCGATCACGGCCTCCGGCTTGCCGGATTCGCGGGCCTGATCGGTCAGGACCTGCTTTTCACGCTCAACCAGCGCCTGATCCAGATCGCTCTCGGACAGCGAGGCGGGGTTGGTGGCTGCGACGTGCATCGCGACCTGCTTGCCGAACGCGGCGTTGTCCCCCTTGAAGGCGACGACGACGCCGATCTTGCCCATGCCTTCGACGATGGCGCCGTGCACGTAGGACGCGACGCTCTCACCCTCGACCTTCGCCATGCGGCGCAGGGACATGTTCTCACCAATCGTGGCAACCTTGGCGGTGATCGCGTCGGTGACGGACTTGCCGCCCATATCCGCGGCGGCCAGTTCCTCGGTGGAGTTCACGCCCATCGCGACGTCGGCCACGTCACCGACCATTTTCTGGAAATCGCCGTTGCGTGCCACGAAATCGGTCTCGGAGTTCACCTCGACCGCGACGGCGACGCCGCCCTCGGATTTGACGGCGACCAGACCCTCTGCCGCGATACGGCCGGATTTCTTGGCAGCCTTGGCCAGACCCTTGGTCCGCAGCCAGTCCACAGCGGCTTCCATGTTGCCGTCGTTCTCGGTCAGGGCCTTTTTCGCATCCATCATGCCTGCGCCAGTCGTGTCGCGCAGTTCCTTCACCATTGCAGCGGTGATTGCCATGTTATCTCTCCTGAAAAACTCGGTCGCGCTCCCGTCAGGCGGAAGCGCGTTTCAGTTGGTACGTCATGCGCGGGGCGATCAGCCCTCTGCGCCGGCCTCTGCCAGGGCGTCTTCGCCCATCGCTTCTTCCATCTCGCCCAGATCAACACCGGCCGCGCCCAGCTGATCGGCCATACCGTCCAGCGCCGCGCGGGCGATCAGGTCGCAATACAGCGCGATCGCACGGGCCGCATCGTCGTTGCCGGGGATCGGATAGTCGATGCCCTCGGGGTTGGAGTTGGAATCCAGAACCGCGATGACGGGGATGCCCAGCTTGCGTGCTTCGGCGATGGCCAGCGCTTCCTTGTTGGTGTCCACGACGAAGATGATGTCGGGAACGCCGCCCATGTCGCGGATGCCGCCCAGGGATGCGGTCAGCTTGTTCTGCTCCCGGTCGAGTTGCAGGCGCTCTTTCTTGGTGTAGCCCGCACCTTCGCTGCTCAACTGCTCATCCAGCGTCTTCATGCGCTGGATCGAGTTGGAAACGGTTTTCCAGTTGGTCAGCGTGCCACCCAGCCAGCGGTGGTTCATGTAGTACTGCGCGCAACGCTCAGCCGCATCCGCGACGGGCTTTTGCGCCTGACGCTTGGTGCCGACGAACAGAACACGGCCACCCTTGGCGACAGTCTGCTGCACGGCCTGCAGCGCGGCGTCGAGCAGGGGAACGGTCTGTGTCAGATCGATGATGTGGATGCCATTGCGATCACCGTAGATATACTCACCCATACGGGGGTTCCAGCGGTGCTTCTGGTGGCCGAAATGTACGCCAGCTTCCAACAGCTGACGAAGCGTGAACTCGGGAAGAGCCATCGTCGTTTTCCTTTTCCGGTTTCGCCTCGGCGGGGGAGAGGGCGTTTTGCCCAACCGGTGGACCGTGCGGAATTTCTCCCCGACCGGCCCGTCCCCGCCTGCGGTTTCAGTGGGGTGCCTTTAGACCGCTTTCCCGCGGAAGGCAAGTGCCGGTCTGTCCTCACCTACCGGGGCACGGCCCCGGACCCCTGGATATTTCGGGACAGAAGATAACGGACGGTGGCGCGCGTCATCTTGTGTCTTCAAATATCCCCGCCGGTGTAAGGGGACACCAATATCTGCATTGAACCCGGAAGTCTCAGGGAGAATGCGGAAGATCGCGGATGGCTAGTGAAATAAGGGTAATTACGGCTTCAGGTGGCCTGTCCGGGGTCGGTGGGCAAATTTGCAGTGTGATGGGTAAAGTGGTGCTGTGAGCGCGATCTGCAGTGCCTGACTGCAGTGTGGTGGATATCGTTTCAAGAACGTTTTGAAATGGTTTCAAGGCCAATAAAAACTGGGTTTAACGCTGTTTCAACATCGGAGACCAGTGGTGGGAACGGTCATAATTCCCACCCAAAACAGAGGCTGGAACTGGGACGCTGATCGAAAAGTTCAGTCCACACGTCCCAGTTCGGGCTTTAGGTAAATAATACAGCTAGTTGGCCGATTTCGGTGGCAATGAAGAGCATACTTAACTGGGACGCGATTCATACGCAGTTGTAATAAAATTGGGTCATGACCAACACTGGCAAATCAGCATCATTCTTCAAGTTTGTGCCAGTGCGCTCGGCTTGCTTGCCAAAAATATCGCAATGCTTCTGTGCTTCGGCATCGGCGTCCGCCGGGCTCCCGAGGCCCCCATCCAAGTTTGTCTGACGTCAGCACCCATGGCACAGATTTGTGGATTTGAATAAGGAAGGATTTCTGGTTCATCTTATCGATTAGGAGATCGAGATGACAAAGAAACCCCAGACGTCGAAAGACGCCGCCGAAAAGGTGGTTAAGAACATCCGCCGCAAGACGCGGCAAACCTATTCATCTGAAGAAAAGATCCGCATTGTATTGGCAGGCCTGCGCGGCGAGGAAAGCATCTCGGTGCTATGCCGCAGGGAGGGTATTGCTGAAAGCCTGTATTATAGCTGGTCGAAGGAATTTCTCGAAGCTGGCAAGCGCCGGTTATCTGGCGACACGGCGCGACAGGCCACATCGCCTGAGGTAAAGGATTTGCGTTCTGAGGCTTTGGCCCTGAAAGAATGCGTCGCTGATCTGACCCTTGAAAACCGTCTGCTCAAAAAAAGCATGACAGGGGCTGGGGAGTTCGCGGAATGAGGTACCCTGCATCTGAGAAGCTTGAGATTATCCGCACCGTTGAGGGGTCACATCTGCCAGTCAAGCAGACCCTCGACATGCTGGGTATCCCACGCACAACATTCTATCGATGGTATGATCTCTATGTCGACTTTGGCCTGGATGGGCTGGCTGATAGGTCCCCACGCCCAGGATCGGTCTGGAACCGCATTCCTAATGTCCGTCGTGATGACCTGATTGGAACATGAGGCCCTGACCACACGGGAACTTGCCGTCAAATACACCGATGAGAAGCGGTATTTTATCTCTGAGTCATCGGCTTACCGTATTTTGAAAGCGGCTGATCTAATCACCGCACCGGACTACGTGGTGATCAAGGCCGCTGATGAGTTCACAGACAAAACGACGGCAATCAACGAGATGTGGCAGACTGACTTCACCTACTTCAAGATCATTGGCTGGGGTTGGTATTATCTCAGCACGATCCTGGACGATTACAGCCGCTACATCATCGCCTGGAAGCTCTGCACAAATATGCGGGCCGAAGATGTGACAGACACGATTGAACTGGCTCTGACAGCATCAGGCTGCGACCAGGCCATTGTGCGGCACAAGCCACGTCTGCTCAGCGACAACGGCTCATGCTACATCTCAGCCGATCTGGCCAAGTGGTTGGAGGATCAGAAAATGACGCATGTCCGCGGCGCGCCATTCCACCCGCAGACCCAAGGCAAGATCGAACGCTGGCACCAGACCATGAAGAACAGGGTTCTGCTCGAGAACTACTACCTACCCGGTGATCTCGAACGCCAAATAGGGGCCTTCGTCGATTACTACAACAACCAACGCTACCACGAGAGCCTAAACAACGTCACACCGGCCGACGTCTACTTCGGGCGAGACAAAGCCATTCTAAGGGAAAGGGCAAAGATCAAGAAACAGACAATCCGACAACGCCGCTTGCAACATCAAAAACAAGCAGCATAATCAATCATACAAACGAGCCAGAGCCTCCAATGCTCAAGCCGCTCTGATGTCCCATTTTATATGACGACGGACACCTTATTCAAATCCACAAATCTGTGCCATGGGTGCTGACGTCAGACAAGGCAATGGCCGGACCGTCGAAACTAGAAAAATCGATGATCTTGTCGGTGGTGGTAATTTCCAGACCAGCGAAGGATCAGATCTAAGGATGCACTTAATCCTATCATCGACCTATCTGGATGAGCGTACAGCGGAGAGCAGAACTGCATTCACAATTCCTGAAAATGACCTCGCGGAAATCTCGCGCACAGTCGTTGATTTCGTTCGAGCGGAAGTCTTTGCAGATCAATTTGAAAGTTGGGAAGCCGACCGTCGCCAAGCGTTCAATAGCTTCTTAGCTGACCAGCCAATTTTTGCATTCCAAGATCCCGACGAACTGTTTGAAAAGAGCATTCCGCATAATGCATCTAGCCCGGAAGCATTCGTGCGATCGCTTTCCGTGCTGCGCATGCGACGGGAAAATGAGCGGGAAAAACAGCTTAGCGAACTCGTTGGTACCGTAGTCACCGGCGACAGGCTTCCAGAGAATTTTTCTGAACTGGTAGCGACGGCAGCAAGGGGTATTCAAGCAAACGAGCTCACGTCACTCGCACATCACGCAGCGCGTCGGAAAGTGGTGCTGGAGCTTCTTGATCGTATGATAAGACGGGTCCGTGATACGGAGGAGGGAACGCCAGCATCAAATCATTTAGAGAACACGCTGCATACCCTGCTCGCCCCTATGCGAACTATGGGAACTGATCCAGCAGATATTGTAAGGTCGAGCCACGATCTCTGGATACTCGATGAACGCCTAACATACACTGCTGGATTTTCTTCAGATCAACAGCTCCGTAAAACTGTGAGCAACTCCCCATCGAGTGACCGCCCAGACATCCTGCTGTGGAATACTGGCTTTGGTTTAGCGCCGATTGAAGAGCCGTATGGGAATGGCGACGTCGATGATATTGAACCGCTCTCGCGTGTGTTCATAGTGGAATTGAAGCGGCCGGGGCGGACCAAGTATGGCTCTGCGGATCTTATTGAATCTCAGATAATGAAGTATGTTGCTCAGATTAGAGGAGGTAGGATCGAGGGCTTCGGCCGCCGATCTATCCGAATAAGCAACGATTGCCAATTCTACGGATTAGCTATCGCAGACTTCACCCCCCAACTATTAGAAAATGAGTTGGATCGATGGGAGCCCATCGACAATGGCACCGGACGTCGAAGGTCCTTTGCAACGCAGAATACCGTTATCGATGTAATCGAATGGAGTTCTGCATTGAAGTCAGCTCGCGAGCGGAACCGCGCACTCCTTTCTATGGCTGGCCTTAAGCTTCGAGCGAACGCAGCCTTCGACAAACCTGCACCTAGCCTGTCGGATGGCTAGTGTTGCAAATTAAGATGTCCCGAAGTGCAAAAGTCGGTGACCCGCTACAGCCGGAGGCTCCCACGCTTGCAACCCCGCACCGATCCCTTAAACCGGGGGCAGACCTGACAGGACGTGACATGCTCCCCATATTCTTGAAGATCTTGCCCTTCTTTCTGTTGATCGGGCTGGGCTACATCTCCGCCGCGACTAGATTTTTCAGCAAGGAAGCCGCGGTTGCCCTGACCAAGTTCGTCTTCTGGTTCGCGCTCAGCGCGATGCTGTTCAATTTCACCGCGACGCTGGAGTTCTCGCAGATCGCGAACGTGCCGTTTCTGCTGTGCTATCTGGCGGCATCTATCCTCGTTTACGTCCTTGCGACGGGCGTCGCCCTGTTGCGCGGCAATACGGCCTCCGTCGCCGCGATCGAGGCGCAATGCGCGGTCATCGGCAATGTCGGTTTCCTTGGCATTCCGATGCTGGTGGGCCTGTTCGGACCACGGGCCGCGGCCCCGGTCCTGATGGTGCTCAGCGTCGATCTGCTGATCTTCGGCAGCCTCGTCGTCGCCGTGATAACCGGCAGCCGGGGAAAGCTGGAGCCCGCAATCGTGTTGACCATCGGCAAGGGGTTGCTGACCAACCCGATGGTAATGTCCATCGCTGCCGGTCTGCTGTGGTCGCTCGCCGATCTGCCCATGCCCGTGCCGATGGGGGAGTTCATGACAATCCTCGGTGCGGCGGCTACCCCTGCCGCCCTGTTCGCCATCGGTGCCAGTCTGGCGGGAAAGTCAGCCGAGCGGCCCAGCGTGGCGCTTTGGCTATCGTCGCTCAAGCTGGTGCTGCATCCGCTGCTGGTTGCGATCTTCGCGTTGTACCTGTTCGATCTGGAACCGTTTTTGTCCGCGATGATGATCGCCACCTCCGCCATGCCGGTTGCCGGCAATATCTATATCATCGCGCAACACTATGATGTCGCACCGCAAAGGGCCTCTTCCGCCATCCTGTTTTCCACGATCCTGTCGGTCCTCACCTTGACGGCGGTTCTGGGATGGGTGGGATGATGCTGCTATGTGCGGGTTCGGTTCACTGGGACATCATCGCCCGCGCCGACAGGGCTGTCGGTCGGGGCGACGACGTGCCCGGCACGGTGCGGCGGCGCCCAGGGGGCGTGGCGGGAAATATCGCACGCCACCTAACGCGGCTGGGTCGGCCTGTGGCGCTGGCCGGATGTATCGGGCGCGATCCGGCGGGTGAAGAGCTGTGCGCGATCCTGCGCACAATGGGGATCGACCTGCGCGTGCACCGCAGTGAAGCGACCGACAGCTACCTTGCCATAGAGCAGGCGGATGGCGATCTTGTCGCCGCTGTCGCTGACACTGCCGCGCTGACCCAGCATGCCGCGCAAGTGATTGCCACGATCAATGCCTGCGACGGCCCTGTCGTGGTGGATGGCAATCTGCCGTCCGATGCGCTGGCGACCCTGACGCATCGCGACATGTATCTCGTCCCCGCAAGTCCGGTCCGTGCGGCCGGTCTCGCCCCATTGATCGCGCGGGGGGCGGTTCCCCTGCTGAACCGTGCCGAAGCGATGGCACTGACTGGGTGCGAAGGTGAGACCGCGCAGCTTGCGGCCCAGCTAGTCGAGATGGGCGCACGCATGGCCCTGGTGACGGACGGTCCCAAACCGGCTGGGCTGGCGACATCGCAGTGCAGGATCAGCCGCGACCCGCCCCCTATTACGGTGACAGCCGGCGTGACGGGTGCGGGCGACGCCACCGTTGCGGGGTTCATGCATGCGCATCTGTCTGGCGCTTCCCCCGGTGACGCGCTAGAAGCCGCCCTCGCCTGTGCCGCCGACCATTTGCAAGGACTCACCCCATGACCCTTCCGCTGACCTTTTCCACCGAAGTTTCCGCCGCCCGTGCGGCAGGCAGACCCATCGTGGCACTGGAATCGACCATCATCACACACGGAATGCCGTGGCCGCAGAACCGCGACACCGCGCTTGCGGTCGAAAAGACGGTGCGCGATGCAGGGGCAACCCCGGCGACAATCGCCATTATCGACCGGCAGATCCGCATCGGGCTGGAGGCGGAGACGCTCGACACGCTCGCGCAGACCAAGGACGTGATGAAGTTGTCCCGTGCCGATCTGGCCGCTGCCCTCGCGACGGGTGCGACCGGCGCGACGACTGTCGCTGCAACGATGATCTGCGCTCATCTGGCCGGGATCGAGGTTTTTGCCACCGGCGGCATCGGCGGCGTGCATCGCGGGGCGGAGGACACCTTCGATATCTCCGCCGACTTGCGTGAGCTGTCCGAAACCCCGGTCACGGTCGTGGCGGCCGGGGCGAAAGCGATCCTGGACGTGCCCAAGACGCTCGAAGTGCTCGAAACCCTCGGCGTGCCGGTTATCGGTTATCGCACTGACACTCTGCCTGCCTTCTGGTCGGCGCAATCGTCCCACCCGATCCCGCTGCGAATGGACGATGTCGCACAGATCGCAGCGGCCCAGAGGATGCGCGGCACGCTCGGCCTGCCGGGCGGACAACTGGTCGCAAACCCGATCCCCGTGGCGGAGGAGATCGCAAAAGCCACCATCGACCCGATCATAGAGCGCGCATTGCAGGAAGCGACTGCGCAGGGCATCGCGGCCAAGCAGGTGACACCCTTCCTGTTGCAAAGAATTTTCGAGCTGACCGATGGCGCGTCCCTGACCGCGAACATCGCGCTGGTGCACAACAATGCCCGGCTCGCCGCCGCCATCGCCGCGGAACTGATCTGATTTCCCGTCGGCCCGCATCCGTTCGGTCATACGACCTTCGGCGGCTGGACCAACGCCGCGCGCCGCGCTAGGGCAAGATCATGACGCTTTCACCCGCAGAATGGCAGGCCTTCGCGCTGTCGCTACAGGTCGCCGCCGGGGCGACCGCCGTCGGTCTGCCGCTGGCTTATCTGGCGGCGTGGACATTGGCGCGGCGGCATTTCTGGGGCAAGGGTCTGGTGAAGGCGGCAATCCAGTTGCCCTTGGTCCTGCCGCCCGTCGTTGTGGGGTATCTGCTGTTACAGGTCTTCGGTCGCAATGGGCCGGTCGGGGCACCGCTTGCCGCGCTCGGCATCACGCTGCCGTTCACCACTTTGGCCGCCGGGATCGCGGCGGGTGTCATGGCCTTTCCGCTGATGGTCCGCGCCTGTCGCCTGTCGATCGAGGCGCTCGACCCGAAATTGGAGGACGCCGCCCGAATTCACGGCGCGGGGGCGGTTCGGCGGTTTCTGACCTTATCGCTACCCCTCTCCCTGCCCGGTCTTCTGGCCGGTGCAACGCTGGGCTTCGCCCGCGGATTTGGAGAATTCGGGGCCACCATCGTCTTTGCCGCCAACATTCCCGGTGAAACCCGCACCCTGCCCATCGCGATCTATTCAGCACTGCAGTCCCCGAATGGTGATGCCGCCGCAGCCCGCATGGTCACGGTATCGGTCATTGCGGCGCTTGGGGCGTTCTTGCTGAGCGAATGGCTGGAACGGCGCACCCGCGCCCGATTGTCGGGACGCTCGAAATGAGTGGGTTGAGCATCCGTGCCACCATCGCCCGCACCGGTTTCGAACTGCGCGTGGACATTGCGTCCGACGCCCGTATCACGGTTCTGCACGGACCCTCCGGCGCGGGAAAGACGCTGACCCTGCACGCGGTTGCCGGCCTGATACCCTGCCCCGACGCACGGATCGTGCTGGAGGGGCGGGACCTTTCGTCGCTGCCCCCGCAACGGCGCAACCTGTCCATGGCCTTTCAGGAACCGCGCTTGTTTCCGCATCTCAGCGTGAGGCGCAACATCCTTTACGCCTGCCGCGAAACAGGCGGGCTGGCCGAGCTGGCGGATGCGCTGGACATCACGAATCTGCTCGACCGGCGCCCAGCGGATCTGTCGGGGGGTCAGGCGCAGCGGGTGTCGCTCGCACGGGCGCTGCTGCGCGACAGCGACCTGACGCTGCTGGACGAACCGTTCACCGGGCTGGACGCCTCACGCAAGGACGCCGCCATCACTCTTTTGTCACAGCTGCGGCGGCGCATCCTGATGGTCAGTCACGATCCCGGCGACGCCGCGCGTCTGAACGCACAGGTCGTGCATGTGGCAAACGGAATCGCGCAATGAAACCGATCCTGATCGCCGGCCCCACCGCGTCGGGAAAGTCGAGCCTCGCGCTCGACCTCGCGCAGCGTACTGATGCCACGATCATCAATGCCGATGCTTTGCAGGTCTACGGCAACTGGCGCATCCTGACCGCGCGCCCCGATCCGGCTGAGACCGCACGCGCCCCGCACCGGCTGTACGGTCATGTCGCCCCGGACGTTCCCTATTCCACCGGCCACTGGCTGCGCGAAGTCCGTGAGGTGCTCGCCGCAACGCCCCGTGCCATCATCGTGGGCGGCACCGGTCTGAATTTCACGGCACTGACGCAAGGACTGGTCGACATACCGCCCGTGCCGCAGGAAATCCGCTTGCAGGCCAATGCGTTAACGGCCGAAGCCTTACGCGCCGATCTCGCCGTCCGCGATCCCCGGACATTCGCCGCGATCGACACCGCCAATCCGATGCGCGTCCAACGTGCATGGGAAGTTCTGATGGCAACCGGCCGTGGCCTCTCGGCCTGGCAGGACCTGACGCCGCCACCGCTGTTACCGCTCTCATCGGTACAGCCCATCGTTTTGCGCCCGGACATCGCCTGGCTGAACGACCGCATTGCGAGACGCTTTGACATGATGCTGGACCAGGGTGCCTTGGATGAGGTCCGCGCTGCCCTGCCCGACTGGGATCCGTCGCGCCCCTCGGCCAAGGCCATCGGTGCGCCCGAACTGATCGCGTATCTGCGCGGTGAGTTGACGCTGGACGATGCCCGCGAACGCGCCGTGATCGCCAGTCGCCAATATGCGAAACGTCAGCGCACGTGGTTTCGCAATCGGATGAAGGATTGGCAGAGCCTGCCCCTCAACGAAACGACCGACATGAACGCCGTGGTCCAGCGGTTGCTGGCCGATGCCCCCGGCGAGGATATTGGACGAAAGTGAAGGTTCAGCCGAGGGCCCAGTCCACGTCCGCGCCGGGCAGGCCATCGCAGACCACCAAGCCTCGGCCATGCAGATCGATCAGATGGGCGAAGACGTTGCGCGCGGCGGCGGGCAGCAATCTGGGATCGACATCGGTGTAGATCGCCGCCGTCAGCGTCGAGATTTCGGCCGGACCTGCCGCCAGTGCCGCGAGTATCTGCGCCTCGCGCCCTTCACGATGGGCCAGAAGATCCGCGATGCGACCTTCTGCATCGCGAACCGCCTCACCGTGGCCGGGATGCAGAACGAGTCTATCGCAACGGCCCTGCATCTTGCGCAGAGAGTCCATGAAAGCTGTCAGATCGCCATCGGGCGGCGACACCAGAGTCGTGGCCCATTCCATGACATGATCGCCAGAGAATCCCGCCTGACCCTCATGCCAAACGAAACACAGATGGTTGGCCATATGACCGGGCGTGTGCCATGCTTCCAACGCCCAATCGCCGCCGTGCAACACGTCGCCATCTGCCAGAACCTCATCCGGGACGAAACTGTCATCGACCCCCTCACCCCCGCCCAGATGCGCCCCGGCCTGTGCCAGTGCGACCATGGTGTCGCTGCGACCTGCCTTGGCATCGCCGAAACCGTAGACTGGCACACTCAGTTCGTCGCCCATCCTGCGCGCCAGGGGGGTGTGGTCCAGATGTGCGTGGGTAACCAGGATGTGCGAAATCCGCTCGCCCGGTTGCAGGGCCGCCATGATTGCCGCCCGGTGCACAGACATATCCGGGCCCGGATCGATCAGAGCCACCTCGCCGCTGCCGACCAGATATGTCTGTGTGCCGGTATAGGTCATCGGCCCGCCATTCGGGGCGCTGATCCGCCGCACATTGTCTTGAACGTAATTCATGACTGTCCCTCGCGCTTGCACGTCCGGGGCGCAGTGCCTACCCCTATCACATGATCAGTTTTAAATGGCTCAAACGTTACATGCCGCGCAACCTGTTTTCGCGCACCCTGCTGATCCTGTTCGTGCCGGTGATCGGAATTCAGCTGGTCGCCTCCACCCTTTTTATCAGCCGTCACGTGGAGGGCGTGACCCAGCAGATGGCCCGTTCCGTTGGGAGTGAGCTGAACTACGCGATATCCCTGCTGGAGGAAGCCCCCACCCGCGTACAACGCGAAAGGCAACTGGATACGGTCAGCGGGCTGCTGAACCTTACGCTGTTTCTGGAGGAATCGGGATTCGAGCCGGGCACCCAGCTAGGGCTGTTCGATATTTCGGGTCAGGCCGCGTATGATGCGCTTCGCACGACGTTGGAACGCCCGATCCACCTCGACACGACATCGCTGGACAAGATCATGCTGGTGCAGGTCGCGACCGAAGTCGGCACCCTTACGGCCTTTCTGCCCAGCCGTCGGATGGTTGCCTCGAACCCGCACTTGCTGCTGACCTGGACGATCTTCGCCTCGGCGGTTCTGGCCACGATCTCTGCTCTGTTCCTGCGCAATCAGATCCGCCCGATCAAGGAACTTGCCCGCGTTTCCGAAGCGTTCGGCAAGGGCCGGTCCGAGGCATTTCGCCCCCGTGGTGCCGAGGAAGTGCGCCGCGCGGGGGGAGCGTTCCTGTCGATGCGCAACCGGCTGGAGCGCCAGATTGAACAGCGCACATCCATGCTGTCAGGTGTGAGTCACGACCTGCGCACACCGCTCACACGGCTGCGTCTGGGGTTGAGCCTGGCCGAACCCGGCCCCGATACTGACGCCATGATACAGGACGTGACGGAGATGGAGCGGATGCTGGACGGGTTCCTCGCCTTCGCCCGAGGTGAAGGGATGGAGGAGACCAGCGCCGTCGATCCGGCCGAGATCGCCCGCACGATGGTCGCGAACCTGCGGCGCGATGGCGCGCGCATTACCTCGCTGATCGAATCGGACACGCCCGATGAGCCGACGGTGGATCTGCGGCCCATCGCGATTTCGCGCGCACTGCAAAATCTGCTGATGAATGCGACGCGCTATGGGGATCGGGTGCGGTTGACCATGCGGCTGACACGGTTGAGCCTGGAATATATCGTCGAGGATGATGGCCCCGGTATCGATGAGGATCAACGCGAACAGGCCCTGCGTCCGTTTTCGCGTCTCGATGCGGCACGCAATCAGAATGACGAGAGTGGCTCGGTCGGGCTGGGTCTTGCGATTGCCGCAGATGTCTCACGCAGCCATGGGGGCGCCTTGCGGCTGGACAGATCCAACGATCTGGGTGGGCTTCTGGCGGCCTTACGGATTCCACGCTGAGGCCTAGGCAGTCACTTTTGCCATGATCGCATCCTGTGATTTCAGCGAATGCACCGGGATCGTGAGGATCAACCGCAATCCGTCCGGGTGGAACAGGCGCGTCAGTTCCGCGTCCAGCGTTTGGGCGGCCTGTGCCAGCAGGATCGTGCCATAGCCATCCAGACCGGATTTCGGGTGCAGACGCGGTGCGCGCGATGGCATGGTTTCGCACCAGGTCAGAACCGCGTCGCCATTCGCCTGACATTGCAACGATACGCTTAACCTTGCGCCCTCATCGCTCAAACCGCCGTACTTCGTGGCGTTGGTTGTCAGCTCGTATAGCAGCATCGCCAGGCTCGCCCCCGCCTGGACGGAGACCGTGACCTGCGATTGCAGCGAAAGCTCGGGGTGCAGCGACTCCCATGGGGCCAGGGCGGTTCGGATCAGATCCGCGATGACAACATCGCCACGATCCCCCGCCCCTGTGCCTGATACGCCCAGCGAGTGAGCCTTGCCGAGCGCCCTGATCTGTCCGCGCAACGTTTCCTTCATCTCCTCTGGCGTCTCGCAGCGCCGTGCCGCCATGCCGGTGAGTGCGGACACCATCGCGAAGGCGTTCTTGACCCGATGTTCCATCTCCATCGCAAGGGCCTTCAGCGCCTGCTCTTGTTCTTTGCGTTCAGTCACGTCCCAGTTCACGCCCAACATGCGCAGGGCTGCCCCCGTCGGATCCCGCTCTACGATCCGGCCGCGCCCGCCGACCCAGCGGATCTCTCCCCCGTTTTTGATGACGCGCCATTCCATATGATAATCCACACGATCCGCGATGGCGCGATCGACCTCCATTTCGATGGCCGGCACGTCGTCGGGATGGATGCGAGTGAAGAAATCCTCGATGCTGTAGCTCTTGTGCCCGGGGGGGAGTCCGAAGTCATGCGCCAGACGCGCATCGCAATACACCAGACCTGCCGGAATATCCCATTCGAAGCTTCCCATGTCACCGCCGATCAGGGCCAGTTGCGCCCTGATCGCGTCCGATGCAGGACCGCTATACGTGGCGACGTCATGCTGACCGCTTTCCGCCGGGCTGTTCGCATATCGCCACTCATTAGTCATCGTATCCTCCACTCGGTATTCATACGTACCGGGCGGAGGTGATTTCTTTCAACCCATTGAATATACGGCATTTTAGATATTCGGGGAGTAATCAGTCGTTAACCAGAAAAATGGGGCGCCCAAGGGCACCCCAGTCTCGCTGTTCAGGCTCTTTGCGGTTATTGACTGCCCGGTTTCTCACCCGCGGCCTGACGCGTGGAGGGCGGGACTATGACCCCGCCCCCTGTTCGATCAGCTACAGCCAGACGTGCCGCCGCAGGTGTTGCACTTCATGCAGGTGCCGTTGCGCACCAGGGTGAAGTTGCCGCACTCGCCGCACGGATCGCCCTCGTAGCCCTGCATCTTCGCCTTGGTCCGCGCATCCATCGTCATTCCGGCCGTGGTGGAGGCCTGCGCCTGCTGAACCGGGGTCACGGCCAAGTCGGTCAGACCGCCCGACAGCACGGTCAGATCATGCGGCAGACGTTTGCGCAGATAGCCGGTCGAGGAGATCTGGCGGATCATGTCCATCGAATGCTGGGTTGCTTCCTCATCGGGGGTGCGGACGTTGCTCGCCCCTTCCTCGACACCGCGGCCGAGATCGGACATCACCTCGCCCTCGGGCTTGACATGCGCCAGATCGGTTCGGTCCAGATAGGACACGGCCAGTTCGCGGAAGATGTAGTCCAGAATCGACGTCGCGTTCTTGATGCTGTCATTGCCCTGAACCATGCCCGCAGGTTCGAACCGGGTGAAGGTGAACGCCTCGACGTATTCCTCCAGCGGCACGCCGTATTGCAGGCCGACGCTGATCGCGATGGCGAAGTTGTTCATCATCGCGCGGAAGGCGGCGCCCTCCTTGTGCATGTCGATGAAGATCTCGCCCAGCTTGCCGTCCTGGTATTCACCAGTGCGCAGATAGACCTTGTGACCGCCGACGATGGCCTTCTGGGTGTAGCCCTTGCGCCGCTCGGGCAGCTTGCTGCGGCCCTTGGCGACTTCGCGGTAGATGACCTTCTCGACCAGTTTCTCGGCCAGGATGGTCGCCTTCTCGCCCGCCGGAGCCTCGATCAGGGCCTCCTCCAGCTCGTCGTCGTCCTCGTCGATCAGCGCGGCGGACAGCGGCTGCGACAGTTTCGAGCCGTCACGGTAGAGCGCGTTCGCCTTGACGCCCAGCGAGTGAGACAGATCGTAAGCCGCCAGACAATCCTCGATCGTCGCATCGTTGGGCATGTTGATCGTCTTGGAGATCGCGCCCGAGATGAAGCTTTGCGCCGCCGCCATCATGTGGATGTGGCTGTCCACGCTCAGATAGCGTTTGCCGATCTTGCCGCAGGGATTGGCGCAGTCGAAGATCGCGTAGTGCTCCTCACGCAGATGTGGCGCGCCCTCCAGCGTCATGGTGCCGCAAACGTGGTTGTTCGCCGCCTCGATCTGACCCTTGCTGAAGCCCAGATGCCGCAGCAAATCGAAGGTGGGATCGTTCAGCTTCGTCTCGGGGATGCCCAGCGTGCCGGTGCAGAAATCCACGCCGAGCGTCCACTGGTTGAACACGAACCGGATGTCGAAGGCGGTGGCCAGTGCGGCCTCGACCTTGGCGATTTCCGCCTCACCGAAACCGTGCCCGATCAGCGCCGTGTGGTTGATCGCCGGCGCGTTGCCGATGGAGCCATGGCCCACCGCGTAGCTAACGATCTCCTCGATCTGGGCGGAGCCGTAGCCCTGCTTGGCCAATGCCGCCGGAACCGACTGGTTGATGATCTTGAAGTAGCCGCCACCGGCCAGCTTCTTGAACTTCACCAGCGCGAAGTCAGGCTCGATGCCAGTGGTGTCGCAATCCATGACCAGACCGATGGTGCCGGTCGGCGCGATCACGCTGACCTGCGCATTGCGGTAGCCGGATTTCTCACCCTCGGCCAGCGCCTCATCCCAGGCGGCGTGCGCCATGTTGATCAGGCGGCCATCGGGGCAGTTGGCGTGGTCCAGCGGCACCGGCGCGACGGCCAGCCCCTCGTAGCCCGTGCTTTCGCCATAGGCGGCGCGGCGGTGGTTGCGGATGACGCGCAGCATGTGATCGGCATTCTTGGCATAACCGGGGAACGGCCCCTGCTCACCCGCCATCTCGGCCGAGGTGGCATAGCTGACGCCGGTCATGATCGCGGTCAGCGCGCCACACAGGGCGCGGCCCTCATCGCTGTCATAGGAATGGCCCATGTTCATCAGCAGGCCGCCGATATTGGCATAACCCAGACCCAGCGTGCGGAACTCATAGGACCGCTTCGCGATCGCCTCGGACGGGAACTGCGCCATCAGCACGGAGATTTCCAGCGTAACCGTCCACAGACGGGTGGCATGGACATAACCGTCCACGTCGAACTCACCATCGTGCAGGAACGTCAGCAGGTTCATGGACGCGAGGTTGCACGCCGTATCGTCGAGGAACATGTATTCCGAGCACGGATTGGAGCCGCGAATTTCACCGTCCGCCGGGCAGGTATGCCAGGCGTTGACCGTATCGTGGAACTGGATGCCCGGATCGGCGCAGGCCCACGCGGCGTGGCCGATCTGGTCCCACAATTCGCGTGCGTTCACGGTTTTCGCGACTTTGCCATCGGTGCGGCGCAGCAGCTCCCACGGTTGATCCTTCTTGACCGCTTCGAGGAAGCTGTCCGTCACCCGCACCGAGTTGTTGGAGTTCTGGCCCGCAACGGTGTTGTACGCCTCGGAATCCCAATCGGTGTCGTATGTGGGGAACTCGATCGCGGTATAGCCCTGCTTCGCGTAATCCAGCACCCGCTTGACGTAAGTCTCGGGGATGGCGGTCTTTTTTGCGCCCTTGATGGCGGCCTTCAGAGCGGGGTTCACCTTGGGGTCGAAGGCGTCTGCCTCCTTGCCGTCCCACTGACGGATCGCCTCGAAGATGTCGTTCAGCTTCGCCTCATGCATCTTGGAGCCGGCGACGAGCGAGGCGACCTTTTGCTCCTCGACAACCTTCCAGTTGATAAAAGCCTCGATATCGGGGTGATCCATGTCGCAGATCACCATCTTCGCCGCGCGGCGCGTGGTGCCGCCCGACTTGATCGCGCCCGCGGCCCGGTCCCCGATCTTGAGGAAGGACATCAGGCCGGATGACTTGCCGCCACCGCCCAGCGGCTCGTTGAAACCGCGCAAGCTGGAGAAGTTCGTGCCCGTGCCCGATCCGTACTTGAACAGCCGCGCCTCCCGCGTCCACAGGTCCATGATGCCGCCCTCATTGACCAGATCGTCAGTGACGGACTGGATGAAGCAGGCATGGGGCTGCGGGTGCTCATACGCGGTTTTGGACCGGACCAGCTTGCCGCTCTCGAAATCGACATAGAAGTGGCCTTGCGACGGGCCGTCGATGCCATAGGCCCAGTGCAGGCCGGTGTTGAACCATTGCGGGGAGTTCGGGGCCGACATCTGCGCCGCCAGCATGAAGCGCATTTCATCGAAATAGGATTTCGCGTCCGCCTCGGTCGAGAAGTAGCCGCCCTTCCAACCCCAATAGGCCCATGTGCCCGCCAGACGGTCAAATACCTGCTTGGCTGAGGTTTCACCGCCGAAACGCTCGCCCTCCGGCATCTCGGCCAGGGCCTTTTCGTCCGGGATGCTGCGCCACAGAAATTCGGGAACGCCCTTTTCCTTCACCGGCTTCAGCGCGGCGGGCACGCCCGCCTTGCGGAAATATTTCTGCGCCAGAACGTCGGACGCGACCTGCGACCAGCCGTTGGGAACCTCGACACCTTCGAGCGCGAACACAACCGATCCGTCCGGGTTGCGGATTTCAGAGGTTGTCGTGCGGAACTCCAACGCTGCGTAGGCATCCTTGGAGGCTTTGGTAAAGCGGCGATCGATCTTCATGATACTATCCTCGTGGCGGCAGGATGGCGCACGGAAGCTTCCGCTGTCGCGGAAAGGGGCGGCGCCGGCCATCCCTGATCGGTGTCTGTGAACTGTATGATGGGTCGGTTGATGATGCCTGCGCCGCATCTTGTGTCCGCCCGTCTTCGATACACAACATGAAGTCTGCGCACCCGCATCGTCAACGGATTTTTTGTCATATAAACTAGATATTGCGCTTGATATCGAGCGATCCGCTAGATGCCGCAGGCAGGCTCCGAGTCGCATGGGTTTCATCCCCAAGGGCACCCGATCGCTGATTTGTCCTATATTGATTGCGCTTATGGCGCGTTGCTCGCAGACCGCTCACACCCTGTGGATAGAATCCGTTCAGGTCACGGACCGTGACGAAATTTTTCATGACCTAGCGGCAGGTTCGCCTGCGACATTTCGCTGACGGCGGCGTGGGGACGCGAAGGTTGAGGAACATCCTGACAGTGCGTTCCTTACCAAATCCTTCGCGATCCCTTCTCAGCCGGGAAAACCACCCGTTCAGCCCTTGGCGATATCGACCTCCAGAACCTGTCTGTACGGGCGTTGCGGCGAATACAGGATCGAGGGCCATTGCGGATTGTTGAGGCTATCGGGGAAATGCTGCGGCTCCACCGCGAATCCTTGATAGCCTTCGGTCATCAGCCCGTCATGATGGGGCGCATCGAATCGGAAATGCCATGTGTTGAAGATTTGCAGCCCCGGCTGGTCCGTCCACATCTGCATGGTGACGCCATTTTCGGGGTTGCGCAGGACACAGCATGGCACCGCGAAGGGGCGTCCCTCGCTCAACACCAGATTGGTGTCGATGCCCTTCTCATCCGGGTCCGCCTGGCGTGAGCTTCTAGGGGTCCGAAAATCGTGTTGCGTGCCCTCCACCGGGTCGATCCGGCCATAGGGCAGCAAGGTTTCGTCCGTCGGAGTGTAGGCCTCCGCCGCCGCGTGGAACACCAGATCGCGCACGCCCTCCGCCCCGAGGGTGTAGTAATTATGCTGGGCCAGGTTGATCGGCGTCTCCCGATCGGGAACACCCTCCATGACCATCCGCAGTTTCGTGCCGGTCAGGGTCATCTCGAAGGTGAAATCCACCGCGCCCGGATAGCCCATATGCCCGTCTGGAGAATGATGCGACAGATGCAGAGCGGTCGGGCCGTTCGCCTCCATCCGCCACAGGCTCAGGCCCAGCCCCTCCGGCCCGCCATGCAGGTGATGCGGCGGCGTCTCGACGGTCAGATGGTATTCCTCACCGTTCATGCTGAACCTGCCAAAGCCTGTCCGGTTGGCCACCCGCCCGGCGACCGTTCCGTGGGCTCGCGCGTGGGCAAGGTGATCCGCAAGCGTCGGAAATCCCAGCACCATGGCACGATCCACACCGGCGATGCGCCAATCGCGGATCGCCGCGCCCAGGCTCATGACGCTGATCTGCGCCGCGCCACTGTCGAGGACATGCTCATATACGTCCTGCCCGTCCACCTGACCGATAACCTGCATGAATGTCCCCTTTCCGTTCGCTTTCCGACAGATCACCCCTGCCCGGCGATTGCACGTATTTTCGACAGCAAGGTGCTGTCCACCTCGACCCCGTCGCGCGCTGCGGCCTCACGCGCGGCCAGCCTGCGCGATCCGGGCAAGCGCGCACCTTCCATCTGATCATACAGCATGGCTAGGGCCGCGATCCGGTCGTCGAACGCCCCGCCGGAGATCGGACCAGGGTCGAGCGCGATGACCACCTGTCCCAGATCGGGCGCGGCGCCCTCGGCATTCAGCAGGGAGGACGCCTCCGCCCCCAGTGCCGCCCCGACCAGGCAGGCGGACATGACCTCGACCATCAGGGCCAGCGCCGCGCCCTTCGCACCGCCCATCGGGGCGACGGTGCCGGCCAGTGCGGCCACGGGATCGGTTGTCGGTTGGCCGTCGGGGTCCAGCGCCCACCCCTGGGGGATGCTCTTCTGTCCGGCCTCCCGCGCGGCAAGGATCTTGCCCCGCGCCACCGTCGTCGTCGCCATGTCGATGACCAGCGGCGCCCCGGCCATCGGTGCGGCAAAGGCGATGGGATTGGTGCCAAGCATCGGTTTCGCGGCCCCCCACGGGGCCATAGACCGGGGCGCGTTGCCATAGACGAAGGCGATCAGCCCCTGCCGTGCCAGCGCCTCGCAATGATGCCCCGCGACCCCGAAATGATGCGAGCGGCGCACCGCGACCACCGCGATTCCTTGCGCGCCCGTGCGCAAGGTCAATTCCGGCAGGGCCAGATCGAAGGCGGGATAGGCGAAGCCGTGTCGGGCATCCACCCGGAACACGCCCGGTTTTACGTCCTCGATCACCGGGGTGACATGGCCGCGAACCTTGCCCACCGCCGCCTGCGCGGCATAGGTAGGAACCCGGCTCAACCCGTGCCCGCGCTGGCCGTCGGCCTCCGCCCGGATCAGTGCGCGCGCGGTGGACGCGGCATTTTCGGGCGATGTGTCCGAGGCGATCAGCGCGGCGGTCGCCAGCGCCTCGGCTTGCATCAAGGTCAGGGTCTCGGTGGTCATGTCAGGCTCCGGCAAGGTGGCTTGCACCCCGTGCGACGCAATCGTCGCGGGGGGTGCGAGCGTCCTCTCTACGCCGAACCGCGCCGCCGCGTCATCCCCAGGCCGCGATACGAGCTGCCGACAGGTGATCCATTGCACGTCGCCCCATGCCACGCGATAAAGTGGCACGACTTTCAGGAGCACACGATGAAACAGCCCACCCAGCTCAACCTTTCGCCAGCCACGCGAGCGGCGCAGGCCCTGCATTTCGTCAACCCCGTGCACGGGGCCGTGGTGCCGGGGATCGAGCCTGCCTCGACCTTCGCGCGCGATGGCGACTATCAGCCCATCGGAAACGCGGTCTATGCCCGTGACGGCGGCCCGACCGTGGATCATGCAGAGGCGATCCTGGCCAATCTGGAGGGGGCCGCCACCTCGATGCTCTTCACCTCTGGCATGAGCGCGATCGTCGCCCTGTTCGAGACGTTGGAGGCAGGCGATCACGTGACCTGCCCCATCGTCGGCTATCACGGCACCATCAACTGGCTGCACCGTCTGGTGGAAAAGCGAGGGATCAAGGCGACGTTCTATGACGCCACTCAGGACGGTGCGCTGGCCGAGGCAATCACCCCCGCCACGAAAATCGTCTGGGTAGAGACGCCGACAAATCCGAACTGGGACGTGACCGACATCGCCGCCGCGGTGGAGCTGGCCCATGCGGTCGGCGCGAAACTGGCGGTCGATTGCACCGTGACGCCGCCCTGTACGACGCAGGCGCTGTCCCTCGGGGCCGATATCGTCTTTCACTCCGCCACCAAGTACATGAACGGCCATTCCGACATTACCGGCGGCGTGCTGTCCTTTGCCCAAAACAGCCCCTTCGTGGATGAGATTCGCGGCCTGCGCACGCTGCAAGGCACCGTCATGGCCGCGTTCGAGGCCTGGTTGCTGATCCGGGGCCTGCGCACGCTTTACCTGCGGTTCGAACGGGCGAGCGAGAGCGCGCTGACCATCGCACAGCATTTCGAGGGGCATCCGAAGCTGGCCGCCGTGCTCTATCCCGGTCTGCCCTCGCATCCCGGCCACGCCATCGCGGCGCGCCAGATGACGAACGGGTTTGGCGGAATGATGTCGCTGATCGCCCGCAGCCGCGCCGCCGCGCAGCATGTTGCGACCCATACGCAGGTGTTTATTCCCGCCACGTCGCTGGGCGGTGTCGAAAGCCTGATCGAGCATCGCATCGCGGTCGAGGGGCCGCATTCCGTGGTGAAGCCGGAGCTGCTGCGCCTGTCCATCGGGATCGAGAGCGTATCGGACCTGATCGCGGATCTGGAGCAGGCATTGGACTCCGCCCCATGAGCCACGATCTGCCGCGCCTGTCGCAATCGCCGCGTGATCCCGCCTTTGTCCAGAACCCCTACCCGTTCTACGACAAACTGCGCGCCGCCGGTCCGCTGGTGGTATGGGACGAGTTGTCGATGCCCGTCGCCGCCGGTCATGCAGAGGTCAACGCCCTGCTGCGCGACCGCCGCTTTGGTCGTGAGAACCCCTTCCCGATGGAACCTGAACCGCATGTCGCCCCGTTCTACGAGATCGACCGCCTGTCCCTGCTGGACCGTGAGCCGCCCGAACATACCCGCCTGCGACGGCTGATAACCCGCGCCTTCACGCCGCGCACGGTTGAGGCTATGATACCAGATATACAAAGCCTTTCCAATAGCTTGCTGGACGATCTTGAACCCGGTGACGACTTGCTGGCGAAGTTTTGCGAGCGGCTGCCCGTCATCGTGATCTGTCGTCTGCTGGGCGTGCCCGAGGATCGCGCCGACGACCTGCTGCGCTGGTCGCACGACATGGTGGCGATGTACCAGATTCGCCGCGACCGTAGGATCGAGGATACCGCCGTTGCGTCCACCCAAGCCTTCCGCGCATTTCTGGAAACCTATCTGGCCGAGCGCCGCGCCGCCCCGCGCGACGACCTGATCAGCGCCCTGATCGCAGCGGAGGAAGATGGTGAAAAACTCTCCGCCTATGAACTGATCGCCACCTGTATCCTGCTGTTGAACGCGGGGCATGAGGCGACGGTGCACGCGCTGGGAAACGGCATCCGCACGCTGGTTCAGACAGGTCAGTGGCACGCACATGACCCGGCCAAACTGACCGAGGAAATCCTGCGCCACGATCCGCCGCTGCACCTGTTCTCACGCTATGCGATGCAGGATGTCGAGGTCTTCGGACATTCCTTTGCCAAGGGGGAACAGGTCGGGCTGCTGCTGGCGGCGGCCAATCGGGATCCTGCGGTCTGGACCGATCCCGCCCGCTTCGATCCGACGCGCGAACCGGGGCCGCAACTGGCGCTTGGCGCGGGGCTGCATTTCTGTATCGGCGGACCGCTGGCGCGGCTGGAAATCTCCATTGCGCTGCCGATCCTGATCGACCGCCTGCCGGAACTTGAACTTGCCGAAACGGCGGTCTTCGCGGACCGTTGGCACTTTCACGGCCTTGAACGTCTGCCAGTCACCTTCCGCACGTAGCGCCTTGCCCGTTTGAGGCCTATATGGGCCATGCTAGGATTTCGCAGAACCGGCCGAAAGGGAATCGCGATGCACGTCCGATCACAGGCTGCCCTGCACCCCCGCGCGGTAGAGCTTGCCAGACAGACCCGCGCCGGAACCCTGTCCCGGCGGGAGTTTCTGGCGATGGCAACCGCCTTGGGTGTATCGGGAACGGCGGCCTATGGCCTGATCGGCGCGACCCCAGCCGCCGCGCAGGAGCGACCGGGCCGCATGGGCGGCACCCTGCGCGTGTCGATGAACGTCATGCCGCTGGACGATCCGCGCCTGTTCGACTGGCCGGACAAGGGCAACCTCGCCCGTCAGATGCTCGAAACACTGGTGCGCTACGACCGTGACCTGACCTTCCGCCCGATGCTGTTGCAGCGGTGGGAGGCAAACGCCGACGCGACCGTCTATATGCTACACCTGCGCCGCGACGTGCGCTGGTCGGACGGCTCCCCCTTTGACGCGCGCGACGTCGCACACAACATTCGCCGCTGGTGCGAACGGCGGGTGCCCGGAAATTCGATGGCGGCGCGCATGGGCACGCTGATTGACCCAGCGACCGACACGCTGGCCGATGGCGTGATGCAGATCGTGGATGATCACACGATCCGGCTGAACTTGCCTCGCCCCGACATCACGCTGATCCCGGGCATGTCGGATTATCCCGCGATGATTGTGCACCGTTCGTTCGACGGCTCCACCCCGCTGAGTGAGGCGACCATCGGCACCGGCCCCTACCTGATGACCGACCTGCGCCCCGGCCGCGCGGCGGTGTTTCAGAAGCGGGCCGCTGGCGACTACTGGGGACCGGAGGTCTATATCGACCGGATCGAAGTCACGGATTTCGGCACTGACAAGACGCAAGAGGTCGCGGCCTTTGTCGCGGGCGATCTGGACCTCAACGACCAGACCCAATCCGAATTCGTGCAGCAAATGGATGAGGCCGGATTCGTCCGCTCCCGCGTCGACACTGCCGCCACCATCGTGGCGCGGATGAACGTCAATCATCCGCCCTATGACAACCGGACCGTGCGCAACGCGCTGCAACTGGCGGTGAACAACGCTGTCGTGCTGGAATTGGGGCATCATGGTTACGGCATGGTCGCGGAAAACCACCATGTCGGGCCGATGCACCCCGAATATGCGCAGCTGCCGCCGATCACCTCGAACCCGGCCCGCGCCCGCGCGATGCTGGTGCAGGCGGGTCATCTGGACACGACGTTCGAGCTGATCTCGACCGATGGCGACTGGCGCACGATGACCTCAGACGCGATTGCCGCGCAGTTGCTGGATGCGGGGATCAAGGTCAAACGCACGATCATCTCCAACTCGGCCTTTGCCCGGAACTGGACGAATTATCCGTTTTCCACGACGGATTGGATACATCGACCGCTGGGGGTGCAGAACCTGGCGCTCGGCTATCGCACGGGTGAAGCGTGGAACGAGACGGGCTATTCCGATCCCGCATTCGACGAACTGTTGAACGCTGCCCTCGCGATACCGCAAGCGGACCGCCGCCGTCTGCTGATGGCCGAGATCGAGCGGACATTGCAGGCCTCCGGCGTTATCATCCAGCCCTACTGGCGCTCGATCTTCACCCACAGCACATCGCGCGTGCGCAATTACGGTGCCCACCCGTTGATGGAGATGTACCTCAACGAAACATGGTTGGCCGAAGAGGCATGATCCCGGCTCAACCCTCGGCGCGGCCCTTGAACCCGGTGGCGATGACGAACTTTTCCGAACTGTCGGATCGTGACGACGGCGGTTTGACGTGCATCGTCTTGGTGAAGTTCTTTTTCAGCATGTTGAGCAGGTCGTTTTCCGCCCCACCCTGCAAGACCTTGGCGACGAAGGTTCCGCCCTCGTCCAGAACGTCGATGGCAAAATAGGCTGCGGCCTCACACAATCCGATGATGCGCAGGTGGTCGGTCTGCTTGTGACCCGAGGAGCTGGCCGCCATGTCCGACATCACGACATCGGCCTGACCGCCCAGCCAGCCCTTGACCTTCGCGTCCGCGTCCTCCTCCAAGAAATCGAGGACGTGAATTTCCGCGCCCGGGATTGGATCGACCACCTGCAGGTCGATGCCCAGCACCGTGCCTTGCAATTTCGACTTTCGATCGGCCAGCGCGTTCACCCGCCGCACCGCGACCTGGGTCCAGCCGCCCGGCGCACAGCCCAGATCGACGACCCGCGCCCCCGGCACCAGGAAACGGAACTTGTCGTCCAGTTCCAGTATCTTGTAGGCCGCGCGCCCGCGATAGCCGTCGCGGCGTGCCGCGATGACATAGGGGTCGTTCAACTGCCGCTCCAGCCAGAGCTTCGAGCTGATCTTGCGGCCCTTGGCGGTCTTTACCTTGACGTGCAGGTCGCGTGTTCCGCGCCCCGACGTATTGCCACCCGGCTTTTTCGTGGGCATCAGCCCTCCTCCTGCGTCAGAACGCCGTCGGCGCTCATCATCGCGTATAGCATTCCCTCGCGCAGACCCCTGTCCGCCACGCTCAATCGGTCGGTGGGCCAGATGCGCAGCAGCGTCTGAAGGATGGCGGAACCGGAAATCACCAGATCCGCCCGGTCCAGACCGATGCCCAGCTTACCGATGCGATTCTGGAACCCCTGCCCCAGAAATCCGTCGATCACGGTGTTTATCTCGTCACCTGTCAGGCTCATCCCGTCAACGACGGTTCTGTCATATCGGGTCAGGCCCAGATGCGCCGCGCCCACTGTCGTCACCGTGCCCGAAGTACCTATCATCTGAAAACCCAGCAGATAGTCGGGAAGTTCCGCATCGATGTAGGGCGTGAACTCGGCCATCTGCTCCTCGAAATACCAGCTCATCAATGCGAAGCGGGATCGGCGATCCTCGACATCGGAAAACCGCTCATGCAGTGTCGCCACGCCCAGCGGCACGGAAATCCAGTCCACCACGCGCAGGCCACCGATGGCCGATGCCACGTCGTTGCCACGTTTGCGCGCCAGTTTCAGTTTCATGATCGCGGCGCGCCGCTCCCCCGGCGGAACGTCACCGATATCCAGCCAGACCAGTTCGGTGGACCCGCCACCGATATCTATGACCAGAACCTGCGACGCGGCAGGATCAACCAGAGGGGCGCAGGAAACGACGGCGAGGCGCGCTTCCTCCGCCGGATCAATCAGTTCCAGCTTCAGCCCGGTCTGCCGCGTCACCTGCTTCAGGAAGTCGTCACCGTTGCTGGCTCGGCGGCAAGCCTCCGTCGCGACCAGCCGGAACCGCTTCACGCCGTGGCGGCGCAATTTCGTGGCGCAGACCTGCAACGCACCCAGGGTTCGCCCGATGTCGGCCTGCGACAAGGCGCCTGTCCGCTCCAGCTCCTTGCCCAGCTTCACCGACTTTGAAAACGCATCCACGATCCGAAAGCTGCTATCCTGCGGGGCGGCGATCAGCATCCGGCACGAATTGGTGCCCAGATCGAGTGCTGCATATAGCGGACGATCCTGCACGGTCGTGCGCCCCGGTCGATCCAAGCCTCTGCCGCGCGCGCTCTTGCGGTTATGGGATTGGCCTTGCGCGCGCATGTGGGGAGGTGCTCCTTTACTGGTGCCTCACACAATACGCCGGACACTTTCTTGATTTATCGTTTCACTGCTGCACCTGCAAGGCAAGCCCGCCCTGCTGTCACGCTTCCTTCACCGATCCGGGATCAAATATGCATCTTGCACGTTTCCTCTCAGCCCTTTCCTTGCTTCTGGCCCTCGCCGTTCCGGCACTGCCCCAGTCGGAGGATGCCAGCGACCGGTGGTATATCGTCGAGGATGTAAATGCCGGGCTGGACGCACCCGACGCGCTGGACAGGTCCACGCCGCGCGACATGCTCGCCGCCTTCGTCGATCTGACCGAGGCGGGGCGCGCTGATCTGGCCATGCACATGCTCGACCTGTCGCGCCTGCCGGCGGAGAATCGCGCGGCCTTGGGCGAAATCCGTGCAATGCAGTTGTCGGAGGTGCTGTTCCGTCAGGTATGGCTGCGCTGGTCGTCAATCTCCTCGCGTCCCGATGCGATGATCGAGGAGGGCGCGAACTCCAATCCGATGACGGGAAAACCCCGGCGCAACATCTCTCTGGAAATCCTCGAAGTCGGTGGCAGGACCGTCGATATCCGCATCTATCGGGTCAAGACCGAGGAAGGCGATCCCGTATGGCTGTTCACGCCCCAGACGGTCGAGGCAATTCCCCGCCTTTATGAGGCATACGGCCCGCGCTGGTTCGAGGAATACCTGCCCCAAACACTGCGCCAACGGCTTGGCGGATTGCGGATATGGGAATGGCTCGGGTTCCCGCTGATTGCCGGCATGGCGGTGCTGGGCGGATATATCGTCTACCGGATCGTCGGTCATGTCTCCACGATTTTCGGATGGACCCCGGCGAAATGGTTGCTGTCGCGAGCTGCGATGCCGCTGGGCATCGTCGCGGGGGCGGGACTGGCGCAGACGCTTCTGGCCACGACGATCTCATTCTCCGGCCCGATCTCCTCACTCGTGTCACCGGCGCTGATTATCGCGATGGTCGTCGGCGTCGCCATGGCGGCCCTGCGCGCCATCGACGCCGTGCTGGACAAGGTGACGGAGCGTTATGTCGGCGATATCGACGATGCGCAGAGCAAGGATGAGCGGCAGCTCTACACCTCGATCTACGCGGTGCGACGCATCGTGTTGCTGATCACGGTGGCCATCGGCATCGGGCTGGTGCTGTCGGAGCTGAACCTGTTCGCCTCACTGGGGCTGTCGCTTCTGGCCTCCGCCGGGGTGTTGACGGTGATCCTGGGCATCGCCGGTCAGACGGTGCTGGGCAACATCCTCGCCTCGTTGCAAATCGCGCTGGCCAAGCCGGTGCGCATCGGTGATGCCGTGCTGTACGAGGGCAACTGGGCCTATGTCGAGGCGATCTTCTACACCTACATACGTCTGCGCACCTGGGATGAGCGGCGGCTAATCGTCCCTGTGAAGTACTTCATTTCGCAACCGTTTGAGAACTGGTCAATGCAGGACGCGCGCATGGTGCGGACCTTTACCTTGCGCCTGGATCATGTGGCCGATGTCGATGTGCTGCGCGACAAGTTCGATGAGATTGCCCGCGCGGACGAGGACGTGACCGAACCGGGACAGATCAAGACCCTTGTTCTGGGTCATGGTGAAAACGGGATGGAGGTCACGTTCTACGCCATGGCGCCCAACCCCTCCGCCGCGTGGGGAATGCACGCCCGTCTGAGGGAGGCAATGCTGGCCTACATTCGCGACGAACATCCAGAGTGGTGGCCGCGTGAGCGTGTCCGCGATGTCAGCGAGAATTCCAGTAAGAACGGCGCATCGACGCAGGCCTTCGACTGAACTGCGGGCGCAAATGTCCCCGCAATGCAATGCGGGGATATCTGCGCTGGTATTGACTTAGGCCGTGCCGCCGACGACGCCTTGCATTGCCACCGGCTCGATCCCCAGCGCGGTGCAGATATCGAAGGTCAGGTCGGGATTGTTCAGCGTGTAGAAATGCAGGTGCTCGACACCGTTCGCCATCATCTCGGAGCATTGCTCCGCCGCGATGGACACGCTGAGCAGATGGCTTTCCTCTTCGGTCTGCACATTGCCGAAGGCCGCTTCCATCCACGCGGGAACGGTCGCGGCGCAACGGCCCGCGAAATTCTTCATCTTGGCGAAATTCTCGACCGGCAGGATGCCCGGAACGATGGGCGCGGTAATCCCGGCCTTCGCCGCCGCATCGCGAAAGCGGAAGAACGTCTCCGTATCAAAACAGAACTGCGTGATCGCATCGGTGGCGCCCGCGTCCAGCTTGCGCTTCAGGTTCTCGATATCGGCATCCGGGCTCTGCGCCTCGGGATGCTTTTCGGGATAAGCCGCGACGGAGATTTCGTCGAACCCTTCGTCGCGCAGGGCGCTGACCAGTTCGGCGGCGGAAACGAAGCCTTCGGGATGGGGCTCGAACTTCTCCGCCCCCTTGGGCGCGTCCCCGCGCAGCGCGACGATCCGGCGCACGCCCTGTTTGGCGAAATCGCGCGCCACGTCCAGTGTTTCGGCACGGCTGGCACCGACACAGGTCAGGTGGCCCGCCACATCCAGCCGGGCGCGTTCACGGATCGTGGCTATGGCCGCACGGGTGCGCGCGCGCGTGGTCCCACCCGCACCATAGGTGACGGAAACGAATTTCGGCCCCAACGGCGCCAGACGCTCGACACTCGTCCACAACCTCAGATTTGCCGCAGGCGACATCGGGGGAAAGAACTCGAATGACAGGGTCGGACGCATGATAATTATTCCCGTGAACACGTGTTGCCCTCTGACCTAGGGCACTATATGCGACGCAACAAGATGAAAATGCGACCCGCGCCGGAGCCGTGGCCCGTTTCGACCGCCATCATGTCGGAAAAGGCGCATTCAACGTCGCGCCGATGCGCACCGTCGCCCCGCCGACCGCTATCACGGTTGAACAGATCAGAGATGAGGACGCCCCCATGCCCGATGTGACCATAGTTTACTGGCGTGACATTCCCGCGCAAGTCATTGTGGGCAAGGGTCGTCGCGCCGCGAAAGTGCAACTGCCCGAACGGTTCGAGCAGGCCATTGACCGCGCCGCGATGAAGGACGGTGCCGCAGGCAGTGACGATTACCTCGCTGGCTTTCGCAAGGCCGATCCCTACCCGCTCGATGGCGATCAGGCCGATATCGCGGCGGCCGAGGCATCGCGCCTCGACGCCGAATATGACAAGGCCCGCCTCATCACTCTGATCGAAAACGGTGGCAAGGCCTGAGCGCCTTTTTCGGCGGAGACGACTATGAGCAACATCCTGTCCTTCATGCGGCGCAAGCCCGAGACGCCTGTCAATCCTTCGGTGGCGGCGCTGCTCGACGGGTTCTCGATCGAGGTGATGCCCCGCACGGCGCAGAAGATCGACGATTTCCGCGCCATCCTGCCCCCCGCCACCCGCGTCTATGTCGCCCATATCGACGGCACCCCGATCGAGGATATGGTCGCCACCGCCGCACGTCTGGTGGATGAGGGCTTCACCGCTATGCCGCACTTCCCCGCGCGGATCATTGCGGACCGGGCCATGCTGGCCGACTGGATCACGCGCTACGCCGATGCCGGCGTGCACCAGGCGCTGTTGCTGGCCGGTGGTGTCGAGGCCCCGCGCGGCGATTTCCACTGCTCGATGGACCTGATGGAAACCGGGCTGTTCGACGCGGCGGGATTCGACCGCCTGCATGTCGGCGGCCATCCCGAGGGCAACAAGGACATCGACCCCGACGGCTCCGACGCCAAACTCATGGACGCGCTGCGTTGGAAACAGGCGTTTTCCGAGCGGACGGATGCGCGCATGGCAATCGCCACGCAATTCTGCTTCGAGGCGCAACCGGTCATCGACTGGGCCGACCGCCTGCAGGGTGAGGGCATCGACCTGCCGATCCATATCGGTGTGGCGGGCCCGGCCAAGCTGCAAACCCTCATCAAATTTTCCCTCGCCTGCGGCGTCGGTCCGTCACTGCGGGTGCTGCAACGCCGCGCCGCCGACCTGACCAAGCTGGTCCTGCCCTTCACCCCGGATGAGATCCTCACCGATCTGGCCGTTCATAAGGCGGCAAATCCGGGTTTCGGGATCGAAAGCGTGCATCTCTTCCCGCTCGGTGGCATTACAAGGACTGCCGAGTACACTCAGATGCACGGCCAACCGACCGCGCATACCGCAACTGCCTGACTTCAAGGAACGTTTTCAAATGACCAGAACCATTGTCGAATCGAAGACCAAGACCGCGATCATCGGCTTCGATCAGCCGTTCTGCGTCATCGGGGAACGGATAAACCCTACAGGCCGCAAGAAGCTGGCGGCGGAGCTGGAGCTGGACGATTTCTCCACCGTTGAACGCGATGCGTTGGAGCAGGTCGCCTGCGGGGCCACCATGCTCGACATCAATTCGGGTGCCGTATTCACCAACAAGATGGCGTCCGATCCCCGCTATGCCGACAACAATTTCGTCGAGCCGCTGCTGATGCCCGAACTGATCCGTCGTGTTCAGGCGCTGGTGGATGTGCCCCTGTGCATCGACAGCTCTGTCCCCGGCGCGCTTGAGGCCGGGTTGGAGGCGTGCGAGGGCCGCCCCCTTCTCAACTCCGTCACCGGTGAGGAGGAACGGCTGGAACTGGTTCTGCCGCTGGTCAAGAAATACAATGTGCCCGTCGTCGCCATCTCGAACGACGATACCGGTATTTCCGAGGATCCCGACGTCCGCTTCGCCGTGGCGAAGAAAATCGTCGAGCGTGCCGCCGATTTCGGCATTCCCGCCCACGACATCGTTGTCGATCCGCTGGTGATGCCTATCGGCGCGATGGCCACGGCAGGGCTTCAGGTCTTCTCCCTCGTGCGGCGTCTGCGCGACGAGCTGGGCGTGAACACCACCTGCGGCGCGTCGAATGTCAGCTTCGGCCTGCCCAACCGGCACGGTCTGGGCGCGGCCTTCCTGCCGATGGCCATCGCGTCGGGCATGACCTCCGCCATCATGAACCCCGTCCGCCCGCAGGAGATGGAGGCGATCCGCGCCGCCAACTTCCTGATGAACAACGATCCCAATGGGGCCGAATGGATCCGTGCCAACAAGCCCAAGCTGGCCGAGGGTGAGGTTGAGGCCGGCGCACGGGGCCGGCGCACGGGTGGGCGGCGGCGGCGGCCCGCGTAACGCTCAGGCCACCCTGCCCGAGGATGGATAGACCAGCGGCGCGCCTTGCGGGCGCGTCTGCAACATCGCTAGGACTTCTGCATCACTCGGCGCGCCCTGAACCTCATCGGTCCAGACCCGGAAATAGGTCAGCTTATGCTCCCCGAACGAGGTGATCATCGCCACGTCCGCAGCATCGCAACCGCGTACCATCGGCACCCGCCCGATGCGCGGCGTGTTATAGCGCGCGTCCAGCGTCAGCCAGCGCCCGCCCAGATAAACCTCGAACCAGGCGCAGAAATCGCCCGCGCCCTGATAGGGCACGCCGATATCGCCCAGATACCCACTGACATATCGCGCGGGAATGTTCATCGCGCGGCACAGTGCAATCGCGAGATGCGCGAAATCGCGGCAAACGCCCGTCCGCTCCCGATACACGTCCGAGGCCGTCTTGTTCGTCCGCCCGAACTGATAACCAAACGCGATGTGATTGTGCACGAAATCGGTGATCGCCTGCACCCGCGCCCATCCCTGCGGGTAGCCGGAGAAATTCTCCCACGCGGCGGCGGTCAGGTTGTCGCTGTCGCAATAGCGGCTGGGCACCAGATAACTCAGCACCTCATGCGGCAGGTTCTGCACGTCGATCTGCCAGGCGGTGGGATCGACCTCGTCGGGTACGCCTGAAACCTCGATCACGGAATCGGACCACAAGCGCGTCGTGCCACCCTGCGCCACGATGCGGGTGATCCGATTATTGAAGCGGTCGTAATAGACCTCCGACGGGGTGAACGGCTCCACCCGCACGGTATCGTGGCCGATCACCCGGTTCGTCAATTCACCGTGAGTGGACAGCGCCAGCAGCATCGGCACCTGAGGGGCGCTTTCCACGTCGATTTCAAATCCTACACGGATCAGCATGACGACAACCTTTCATCGGATGTACGGTAAGTTAATGATTCATATGGGGCGGCTTGCCCCGAAGGGGAGGCCAACACCAAACATGCCCCAGATATGCGAAGAGGCGCGCCCGGACGGGAGCGCGCCTCTCCTTCGTCGCGGCCCGGCTACCTCACATAAGCGAGATACCCTTGACGTTGACGAACTCCTTCATGCCAAAGCCGCCATGTTCGCGGCCATAGCCTGAATCCTTCACGCCGCCGAACGGCATGTCCGGCTGGGCGAGGCCGAAGCCATTGATGAACACCATCCCGGTGTCGAACTTCCTGGCCAATTCGATCGCCCGGTCCTGATTGCCCGAGAAAATCGCGCCCCCCAGACCGAACCGGCTGTCATTGGCGATGCGCATCGCGTCATTCTCGTCCTTCGCATGGATCAAGGCGGCAACGGGGCCGAACAACTCATCATCATAGGCGGGCTGCCCGGGGCGGACATCCTCCAGCACCGTTGCGGGATAGAAATAGCCCGGACCGTCGGGAACCTCACCACCACAGGCGATACTGGCACCGCCCGCGACGGAGCGTTCCACCTGTTCGTGCAGATCGTCGCGCAAATCCTTGCGCGCCATCGGGCCGATGCGGGCCTCATCCCCCATCGGATCGCCGTATTGGACGGCCTGCATCGCCTCGACGAAGGCCTCGCGGAACCGGTCATAAATCGCATCGACCACGATGAACCGCTTCGCCGCGACGCAAGTCTCACCGTTGTTATAGACCCGGCCCAGAACGCATTGCGTCACCGCCTTCGAGATATCGGCATCCTCCAACACGATATAGGCGTCGTTGGAGCCAAGCTCCAGCACTGTCTTTTTCAACGCCCGGCCGGCGCGTTCCGCAATGGTGCGGCCAGCGGCGGGGCTGCCGGTCAGGGTGACACCGCGCACCAGATCATGCTCAATCACATCGTTGGACTGATCGTGGCTGATCCTGAGCACGGTAAACAGATCATCGGGCAAACCGCCCGCGCGGTAGATCTCGGCGATCATCTCACCCGATCCGGTGACGTTCGCGGCATGTTTCAGCAGCACAGAGTTGCCCGCCATCAGATTTGCGATGGAATAGCGTACCACCTGATAGCACGGGAAGTTCCACGGCTGGATGCCGTAGATCACGCCGATCGGGGCGTATTGCACGATCCCCTTGCCACCCGATACCAGATCGCGGCGTTCGTCGGCCAGCGCCTCGGGCCCCTGCTCCGCCGTCCAGTCGCAGATACCGGCGCACAACTCGATTTCATCGCGACATTGCGAGACCAGCTTGCCCATTTCCGCCGTCATCAACTCCGCCAGTTCATCCTTGCGCGCGCGCAGGGCACCGCCAATAGCACGGATCACCTCGGCCCGTTCGGCCACCGGACGATCCCTCCATGCCTCGAACGCGGTGTGACAGGCGGCGATGGCGGCGTTGACCTCGTCCCCGGTCATCATGTCGTAACGGGACAGTTCCGCGCCGGTCGCAGGATTGATCGTCGTAATCGTCTGGGTCATGAAATGTCCTTTTCCTTAATAGCTGCTGAACGAACGCCCCGGCCCGCGCGCCGTTCCAAAACCCGGCGATCACATCGCTGTGGCCCGCGACGAAGAGCGCGTTCTGTCGTGGAGCGAATGTCGCGTTTCCCCAACTGTGCGACGGCTTGCGCCTTTCCCCTGAACCGCGCCTGTCATAACAAGGCAGCAACACAGTAAAGGCGTGCGATATGTCCAGAACCGACCCCCTCGTGATTTTCACCCCCTCCGGCAAGCGGGGCACCTTTCCCACCGGCACCCGCGTTCTGGACGCGGCCCGCCAGCTGGGCGTCGATCTGGACAGCGTTTGCGGCGGGCGTGGCATCTGCTCCAAATGTCAGGTGGCCCCGTCCTTCGGTGATTTCTCGAAACACGGCATCACGTCCAGCCCGGGCGCGCTCAGCGAATGGAACTCGGTCGAGGAACGCTACAAGTCGATCCGCGGCATGATCGACGGACGGCGGCTTGGCTGTCAGGCGTTGATCGAGGGGGACGTGGTGATCGACGTTCCGCCCGAGAGCCAGGTCCACAAACAGGTCGTGCGCAAATCCGCCGATACCCGCGACATCGTGCTCGACCCCGCCACCCGGCTTTACTACGTCGAGGTGGACGCGCCGGACATGCACGAACCCTCCGGCGATCTGGAGCGTCTGTCCAAGGCCTTGGCCGAACAGTGGGATCTGCCGGGCACCACCTGCGACCTGCGGATCATGCAGCAGCTGCAACCGGCCCTGCGCAAGGGCGATTGGAAGGTCACGGTCGCCGTCTATCAGGGCAACGGTCCGGATGAGGCGCGCATCGTCCATGTCTGGCCCGGCTATTATGAGGGGACGCTATACGGCGTTGCCATCGACCTCGGCTCGACCACCATCGCGGCGCATCTGTGCGACCTGCGCACGGGCAAGGTGCTCGCCTCCTCGGGCATCATGAACCCGCAGATCCGATTTGGTGAGGATCTGATGAGCCGCGTCAGCTATTCCATGATGAATCCCGGTGGCGCGGTCGAGATGACCAAGGCCGTGCGCACCGCGCTGCAAGCTCTCATCAACACCGTAGCGGAGGAGGCGGCGATAGACCCCGCCCTGATCTTCGAGGCGGTCTTCGTGGCCAATCCGGTCATGCACCATCTGCTACTGGGCATCGACCCGGTGGAGCTGGGCCAGGCGCCCTTCGCGCTGGCCACGTCGGACAGCATGAGCCTGTTGGCCACCGAACTGGACCTCAACGTGCACCCCTCTGCACGAGTCTATATCCTGCCCTGCATTGCGGGCCATGTCGGGGCCGACGCCGCCGCCGTCGCATTGTCCGAGGCACCGCACCGATCCGAAGATCTGGTCCTGATCGTGGATGTCGGCACGAATGCCGAGATCCTGCTGGGCAACACGCAAAAGGTCCTCGCCTGTTCCTCCCCCACCGGCCCCGCTTTCGAGGGGGCGCAGATCTCGTCCGGCCAGCGCGCCGCCCCCGGCGCCATCGAGCGGGTGGAGATCGACAAGGTGAACAAGGAACCGCGCTTTCGCGTTATCGGATCGGACAAATGGTCCGACGAGGATGGCTTCATGGCCGAGGCGGGCACCATCACCGGCATCTGCGGCTCCGGCATTATCGAGGCGATCGCAGAGATGCGCATGGCGGGCCTCGTCGATCCCGGCGGCCTGATCGGATCCGCCGCGCAAACGGGAACTAAACGCTGCGTGGCCAACGGCCGCACCCACGAATACGTGCTGTTCGAGGGCGACGGCACCTCCCCCCGCATCACCGTCACCAATGGCGACATCCGCGCGATCCAGTTGGCCAAGGCCGCGCTCTACGCCGGGGCCCGCCTGCTGATGGATCAGATGGGCGTGGACGAGGTGGACCGCGTCGTCCTCGCCGGGGCGTTTGGGGCCCACATCTCCCCCAAGCACGCGATGGTGCTGGGCATGATCCCCGATTGCGACGTTGAAAAAGTCACGAGCGCCGGCAACGCCGCCGGCACCGGCGCGCGCATCGCCCTGCTCAACGTCTCCGCCCGGCGCGAGGTCGAAGCCAATGTTCGCAAGATCGTGAAGGTCGAAACCGCCGTCGAACCAAGGTTCCAGGAACACTTCGTCGCCGCCAGCAACATCCCCCACGCGACGGAGCCTTATACGAAACTGCGCAAGATAGCCCCGCTACCGGACGTGAGCTTCAACACGAACGGCGAAGATGGGGGGAGAAGGCGGCGGCGCAGATCCGCCAAGGCGAATTAGACGCTTCATTCTGGATCCGCTGAAAAGCCAGCCTTGGCTTTGAGAGCATCGGGGCCGATCTCGCCCGCTGCCTTCCAATAGGTGAGGCCAGAAACGCCAACGGCCCGCAAATAGGCGGGCCGTTGCAGTCATTGGGTGTGGATCAGTCAGATTCGACGGAATCCACCGTGACCCAGGCACCGTTCTGGATTTGCGAGATGTAGATCTCCTCCGACCCCGCGTGGTCGCCTGGACCCATCTGCATACGGTTGCCCGCGATCGCATCGTCGTAGTCCAGCGATTCCATCCCGGCTGTGAAGCTTTCCAGCGTCAGGTCAGGCCCCGCAGCCTTCAGTGCGTTTACCAGGCCGAGCGCGGCGGATTGGCCCAGCAAGGCGCCGGTTCCGGGGAACTCGCCCGTCCGCTCGGTCATCACCTCGACCCATTCCGCGACCTCGGGATTGTCGATCCGCGATTCCAGATCCTGCCAGCCCGCGCCCGCGTACAAACCATCCGTCACGCCGCCCGGAACCTTCGCTATGGCCGTGTGAAACCCGGCGGAGGAGGTCAGGAACCGAACGTCGTCCCAGCCCATCTGCTTCGCAGTCGCCACCACGGTAATCGTTGGCCGGATTGTCAGTGCCAGCGTGACCAATTCGCATCCTGCCTCACGCAAGCGCGCCAGCGCCCCGGTGAAGTCGCTTTCGTCGGGGCGGTGGGTGGTCTCAGCGGTGTATTCGACACCACGCGCCTCGGCCTCATCCACCGTAGCCTCATGAATTTCCTCACCGAAATCCGAGGGGATATACATCGAGCACAGCTTCTCAAGCCCCTGATCCTCAACAAGGAACCCCGTCGCGGCCCGCACGCCATCATAGTAGGAGGCGGTCGCGACATAGCGCAGCTCCTCCGGCCCCTCGATCATCTGCCGTGCTGCGGTCAGCGGAAATACCGATGGCACGCCCGCCGGATCCATCACGCGAAACGCCGCGAGGTTGTGCGGTGTGCCGAGGCTGAGCAGGATGGCAAAGACGTCATCGCGGTTCACCAGCTTGTTCGCGGCCTGCGCGGCGCGTGGCACCTGATAGCCGTGATCCTCGACCACATAGCGTATCTGACGTCCGTGGATGCCGCCCGCCTCGTTGACCTCCTCAAACACCTGATGCGCCGCCTCGACCGCCGGAACGGAGAAGGCCGCAAAACCGCCGGACAGATCCTGAAACGCCCCGATGACGATTTCGTCGTCGGTTACGCCACGGGTCTGCGCATGGCCCCCTGTTGCGATCATCGTCGTGGCCGCAAGGGCCGCTAATACCTTGTTCATTCTGGTTTCCTCCCATGGAAATGCGGGTTTTCCCGTCATTTTTCTAACTTAATACATCTGGTCGATCAGCGCCGCGTGTTTCTTCTCAACAAAGCCGCGTTTGAGTTTCATCGTCGGCGTCAACTCGTCATCCTCCGCCGTCAGCAGGATGTCGATCAGGCGGAAATACTTGATCTGCTCGACCTGCGCGAAGTGGGTGTTCACCTCACGCACCACACCGTCGATCAGGTCCACGACCTGAGGCGCCCGCGTCAAGGACGCGAAATCCGAGAACGGGATCTGATGGTCCTGCGCGTATTTCTCGACGTTTTCCTGGTCGATCATGATTAGCACCGTCAGGTATTTGCGCCGATCCCCGATCACCACCGCGTCGGAGATGAAGGGACTGAACTTCAATCGACTTTCGATCTCCGCCGGGGTGATGTTCTTGCCACCGGCGGTGATGATGATGTCCTTGACCCGGCCGGTGATGGTGATGGCCCCGTCATCGCCGATACGCCCCACATCCCCGGTATAGAGCCAGCCATCGCGGATATCCTCCGCTGTTTTCTCGGGCTTTCTCCAGTATCCCTTGAAGACATTCGGCCCCTTCAGGCAGATTTCGCCATTCTCCGCAATGCGCAACTCGGTGGCGGGCAAGGCGCATCCGATGGTGCCGATACGGTTGTCACCGATCACGTTGACCGAGGCCACACCCGAGGTTTCGGTCATGCCGTACCCCTCTAGCAAGGTCACGCCGAGCGCGCCGTACCAGCGGATCAGATCGGGGGAGATGGGCGCCGCCCCGGTGTTGGAGCGGCGGTTACGATCAAATCCGATCATCTGTCGAATATTGCGCAGCACCAGAAAGTCCCAGACCGCGTGCATCGCGCCGCCCTTGCCCTCCAGCTTCGCAGCACCGCTGGCCATCGCGCGATCAAAGGCCCAGCGACCGAAAGGTGTCGCCTCGGACCGCATGATCAGCACACGGGAATAGATCTTCTCCCACAACCGCGGAACGGCGGTGAAAACATGTGGGGAGACCTCACGCAAATTGTCAAAGACGGTATCGGGGCTTTCGGCGAAATTCACGGTGGACCCCACGGCGATGGGAAATTCGACCGAGACGATCCGCTCCAACACATGGCACAGCGGCAGGAAGCAAAGCTGCTCATCCTTGGGATCCACCCTCAGCACCTGCTGGCCGGCCCACATCTGATACAACATGTTGGAGTGGGAGATCATCGCCCCCTTGGGCGGGCCCGTCGTACCCGATGTGTAGATCAGCATCCGGGTGTCTTCGGGTTGAGACGCGTTGATTTCGATCCGAAAACGTTCCGCAGCGTCAGGTGCCTTCTCACCAATCTCGTACAGGTCTGACAGGAACATCACCTTTGGGTGAGAAAAGTCGCGCAACCCCTTGGGATCGAATACGATAACCTTGACAATAGTTGGAACGCGGTCCTGCACTTCAAGGTATTTGTCCAACTGCTCGTCATTCTCGACGAACAGGAATGCGGAACCGGAATCGTTGATGAGGTATTCCAACTGGCCTGCACTGTCGGTGGTGTAGACACCGCTGGGAATGCCCCCGGCGGCGCTGATTGCCAGATCGCAATACAGCCACTCCTTGTTGTCCTCGCTGAGGATGGACACAGGCGTGCCGCGCGTCAGGCCAAGTTCGATCAGGCCCATGCCGATCGCCTGCGACCGGTCGTACCAGTCTGACCAGCTATAGGCCTGCCAGATGCCGAAATCCTTCTCGCGATGGGCAGTCGCGTCGCCGCGTTCCGCGCATTTCGCGGCCCAGAGTTTGACGACAGTATCGGCGCCATCAATGAGAATGGGTTTGGGGAGCGAAAGCTGATTCACTTCTCGTCCTCTTCTTCGTTGCGATGCACCAGGTACAGGATTACGGCCAGCACGAATGTCACGATGGATGCGGCGATCTGCACGGCCTGCGTCTCACCCGCGACGGAGGCATAGAAGGACAGGACAATCAGCCCGATCAGCGCCCTCTGACGCCAGCTTACCGCCATGTCTTTTTCCTCTTCCACCGTTTCTGATCGCGCTGGTTCGTGCCGTGCCCGCCGCCGAGGTAGAATTCCTGGATATCCTCGGATGCCAGCAAAACACGCGCGTCGTTGGCCATGACAATCCGACCGATTTCGAGCACATAGCCATAATCAGCGGTGTTCAGCGCGATCTGGGCGTTCTGCTCGACCAGCAGCATGGTGACGCCCTGCTCCTCGTTCAATCGGCGGATGATGCCGAAGATTTCCTGCACCAGCAGCGGCGACAGACCCAGCGAGGGTTCATCCAGCAGCATCAGCTTCGGGCGTGCCATCAGGCCCCGCCCGATGGCCAGCATCTGCTGCTGCCCACCAGATAGCGTACCGGCCTGTTGCGCGCGGCGTTCCTTGAGGATCGGGAAGTACTGATAGCACATCTCGATATCGGCCCCGATCTCACGGTCGCGGCGGGTATAGGCCCCCAGTTTCAGGTTTTCCTCAACACTGAGGAACGGAAACACCTCGCGCCCCTCGGGGACATGGGCCAGACCGCGCCGCACCATCTGGTCCGGCTCCTGCCCGTCCACCCGCTCCCCCAGAAACGAGACGGTGCCCTTCTCCGGGTCCAGCGCGCCCGAGACGGTTTTCATCAACGTTGTCTTGCCCGCGCCGTTCGCGCCCAGGATGGTGACGATCTTGCCCTTCGGCACGTCGATCGACACGCCGCGCAGGGCCATGATCGGGCCATAGAACGTCTCCACATTGCGGACTTCCATGACGTTTTCAGGTGTTTGCACGCTCATGCCGCTGTTCCCAGATAGGCTTCGATCACGCGCGGATCGGATTGCACCTCGGCCGAGGTTCCCAGCGCCAGCGGCTTTCCCTCCACCACGGCCAGAACCCGGTCCGACACGGCGGAGACGAGGCTCATGTCATGTTCGACCATCAGGACCGTCAGGCCGAGGTCCTTTTTCATATCCTCGATCCAGAACGCCATGTCGTTCGTCTCCTCCACGCTGAGGCCGGAGGCCGGTTCGTCGAGCAGGATCAGGCGCGGCTCGCAGGCCAGCGCGCGGGCGATCTCAACCACCTTGCGCACACCGTAGGGCAGACCCGCGATCATCTTGTCGCGATAGGCAGCAAGGTCGAGGAAATCTATGATCTCCTCCACCGCGCGCCGGGCCTCACGCTCATTCGAGCGGGTGCGCGGCAGATGCAGCACGTCCTCCACCCATGTCGCCTTACGCTTGGTATGAGCGCCGACCAGCAGGTTTTGCAGCACCGTGGAATGATCGAACAACTCGATGTTCTGAAAGGTCCGCGCGATGCCCAGTTCCGCAATATGGTGCGCGGGGGTGGCGGTGATATCCTCCCCATCGAAGACGATCTTGCCATGGGTTGGCTGATAGAACCGGCTGATAAGGTTGAAGATGGTGGATTTCCCGGCACCGTTCGGCCCGACGATGGTGAACACCTCACCCGCCTGCACATCGAAGGACACGCCGTCCACGGCCTTTACCCCACCGAAGTGGATCGCCAGATCGGTTACACTCAAAAGGCTCATCGCAACCGCTCCGTCTTGAGATAGGATTTCGAGCGGCGGAACATGTCGCGCCGGGCCAGCGGGAACAGCTGCCACTGCGTCTTGACCTTCATGTAAAAGCCGTACAGCCCCAGCGGCTCGTAGATCACCATGCCGATGATGATGACCGCGAACACCATGGTGTCGAGACCCGGATAGGCCGAGATATCCAGCCCCACCGTCCCTTGCAGGAAGTCGCGCAGGATCGACAGACCCTGCGGCAGCAGCCCCACGACAATGGCCCCGAAGAACGCGCCGTGGATCGACCCCAGCCCGCCGATCACCACCAGAAGCAGCAGGTTGATCGACAGCAGGACCAGAAAGCTCTCGTAGTTCACGACCTGAACGAAATGCGCGTAGAGCGCACCCGCAATCCCAGTGACGCCGCAGGACAGGCCGAATGCCAGCGCCTTGGTCCGCGTCACGTTCACCCCCAGCGCGCGGGCAGATACCTCACTGTCGCGCACCGCCAGAAACGAGCGCCCGGTCGCGGAGCGCAGAAGGTTGACGTAGCCCAGCGTGACCAGCACCACCAGAGCAAGGCACATCCAGTAGAACAGGTTCGGCGTGCCGTAGCGGTCCACCATGGTCCCGAAGAACTCGATCGGCGGTGCGAACACGCCCACGACGCCGCCGGTATAAGGCTCGGCTATGATCGCGATATCCTCGACGATAATGCTGAGCGCGAGGGTCGCAATCGCCAGATAGATGCCCGACAGACGCAGGATCGGCAGCGCCACGATGGCACCGACCACACCGGTAAAGATCGCGGACAGCGGCAGCGCGATCAGGAACGGCATTCCCTGATCCATGAACCACAGATTGCTGAATGCACCGATAGCCATGAATGCCGCGTGACCCAGGCTGATCTGCCCGGTATGACCGGCCAGAACCATCAGGCCCATCCCCGCGATGCAATAGATCAGAACCAGAGTGACTTCACCCAGGAAATAGCCGGAGACCAGCGCAGGCAGCGCGATCATGATCGCCAGCAGCACCGCGTATTTCGCCATGCGCCGCCAATCCTCGAACAGGCGGATATCCTCGTCGTAGGAGCGTTTGAAATGAACCCGCATGACTTACACCTTTTTCTGCGCGATTTGTGCGAACAGTCCACCGGGGCGCAGGATCAGCACGAGCAGCATCAGCGCATAGGGCGCGATCTGGGAATAGCCCGATGGGGCGTAGCGTGCCGCGAACTGTTCGATCACGCCGATCAGCAGACCGCCCAGCAAGGCACCGGGCAAGCTGCCGAACCCGCCGATCACAGCCGCCGCGAATGCCTTGATCCCGAACAGCAACCCCACCGAAGGCTCCACCGCGCCCTTGGCCGCGAACAACACGCCCGCGATGGCGGATACGACGCCGGACAGGCCCCAGACGATGGAGTTCACGCGCTTCACCGGGATGCCCATATAATAAGCCGCCATCTGGTTTTGCGATGACGCCTGCATCGCCACGCCCAGACGTGTGCGGCCAAAGAACAGCCACAACACGAAGGTCAGCCCGCAGGTCGCCAGAATGATCAGCAGGTCCGCGACCGCCAGCGTCAGACCGCCCAGCGACAGGATTTCCCCAGCGAAGGGCGTCTCCAGCGACACCGGATCATAGCCCCAGATCGTTCCCGCGACGAAGCGCAGCACGAAGCCGAGGGCGATGGTCAGGACCACCATGGCGAATTGCGGTTGGCCGAAAATGGCGCGCAGCACGAACCGGTCCAGCGCATAGGCGATCAGACCCAGACACAGCGACGCGGCCACCAGTCCCAGCAGGAACGGCAGGTCGCCCCGGTCCTCGTTGATGAACGCGATGCCCAGAAACGCGCCGAACATCAGCATATCGCCCTGCGCGAAGTTCACGGCCTCGGACGCTTTGTAGATCAATACGAAACCGAGCGCGACCAGACCGTAGATACAGCCGTTCGCAACACCGCCGATAAGCAGTTGCAGCGCATCCATCCTGCGCGATCCTCCCATGTTGGGGCCCGGTCGTTAATCGCCGTGGCCTCCGTGACCTGAGCATGACAAAGAGGCTTTCGTTTGCAAGAGGGTATCGCGCACTTTTGTTTCGTTACGTTAGGGAAACTCTGTCTGACCTACAGCGCCCCAACACGTGCAAGTCCTACGAAACGCACGCCATTCCCTGCCATCCACAACCCTCGCAATGCGGGCGCGGAGCATTCGCCCAATATCAGGGCATTCGCCCTTACGCTTGTGGGTTTGCCATGTGCGCACTATGCTTACCCCAAGTCACTTCGGCAAAGTGTCGAGTGTCAGAGCACAGGAGATCCACATGTCGGTTCGTGCAGAAATTCAAGCAGTAACAGACCGGATCGTCGAACGGTCCAAGCCCCTTCGCGAACCCTATCTGGACCGAATGCGGCGGGCCGTCGATCAGGGGCCGAATCGAACTGCGCTGTCGTGCGGAAACATGGCGCACGTAACCGCCGGATGCGGACCGCAGGACAAGGAATCCCTCAGCTTCACGCCCGTGGCGAATATCGGCATCATCACCGCCTATAACGACATGCTGTCGGCGCATAAACCCTATGAAACCTATCCCGAGCTGATCCGGCAGACCGCCCGTGCGGCGGGCGGTGCGGCGCAGGTCGCGGGCGGGGTGCCTGCGATGTGCGACGGCGTCACGCAGGGGCAGCCGGGCATGGAGTTGTCGCTGTTCTCACGCGATGTGATCGCGCTGGCCGCCGGGGTCGGGCTCAGCCACAATGCGTTCGACGCCGCGATGTTCCTGGGCATCTGCGACAAGATCGTGCCGGGTCTGGTGATCGCCGCCGCGACGTTCGGGCATATCCCGTCGGTCTTCGTGCCCGCGGGGCCGATGCCGTCAGGTCTTCCCAATGATGAGAAGGCCGCCGTGCGCCAGCAATTCGCCAAGGGTGAGGTTGGTCGGGACGAATTGATGAAGGCGGAGATGGCCTCCTACCACTCGCCGGGCACCTGCACCTTCTACGGCACGGCAAACACCAACCAGATGCTGATGGAGTTCATGGGCCTGCACCTGCCCGGCGCCTCCTTCGTCAATCCCGATACCGACCTGCGCGAGGCCCTGACCACCGCCGCCACCAAGCGGGCGTTGCAGATCACCGCAGGCGGCAACGCGTTCACGCCGGTGGGCGAGGTGCTGAACGAAAAGGCATTCGTCAACGGCATGGTCGGGCTGAACGCCACCGGCGGCTCCACAAATCTGATCCTGCATATGGTTGCCATGGCACGCGCGGCGGGCATCGCCATCACGTGGGAGGACATGAGCGACATCTCCTCCGTCACGCCCTCAATGGCAAAGGTCTATCCCAACGGTCTGGCCGATGTGAACCAGTTCCACGCGGCGGGGGGCCTGCAATACATGATCCGTGAGCTGCTGTCCGAGGGGCTGGTCCACGACGACGTGCTGACCATCGTCGGACGCGGTCTGCACCATTACACCAAGGAACCCACAATCCAGAGCGGTGAGATCGAGTGGGTGGAGGCACCGGAGAAATCCGGCAATGACATGATCCTGCGCCCCGTTTCCGCCCCGTTCCAGAAAACCGGTGGACTGACCCTACTGCGCGGCAACCTCGGCACCGCTGTCATCAAAACCTCCGCCGTGAAGCCGGAGCGCCGGGTGGTTGAGGCCCCTGCCCGCATCTTCCACTCGCAGGAGGAGGTGAAGACCGCCTTTCAGGCCGGGGAACTGAACCGGGACGTGATCGTTGTGGTGCGTTTTCAGGGCCCGAAGGCGAACGGAATGCCCGAGCTTCACTCCCTCACCCCGCCGCTGGGCGTCTTGCAGGACAAGGGGTTCAAGGTCGCCCTCGTCACCGATGGCCGCATGTCCGGCGCATCGGGCAAGGTGCCCGCCGCCATTCACCTCAGCCCCGAGGCCGCCGATGGCGGTGCCATCGCCCGGCTGCGCGACGGTGACATTCTGCGCGTCGATGGTGAGGCCGGAACGCTGGAGGTGATCGGCGTTGATCTGGATACGCGTGAGGTCGTGACCGCCGATCTGACCGGCAATTCCTTCGGCATCGGGCGGGAGTTGTTCGAGACGTTCCGCCAGAATGTCGGCCGTGCCGCTGGCGGCGCCAGCGTCCTGCACCCCGAACCCGTCGCATGATGTCGTTCCCGCCGGTGCCCCCGGCGGGAAAATCGCAAGACTTCCGAAAGCGCAAGGAAACACAATGACCCTGTCCACCTACGATCTCGCCTGTTCCGCTCCGATGATCCCGGTGATCGTCATCGAGGATATCGCCCATGCCGTTCCACTGGCGCAGGCGCTGGTGGCTGGCGGCATCAAGGTGCTGGAGGTGACGCTGCGCACCCCCGTGGCACTGGACGCGATCCGCGAGATTATCGCCAATGTTCCAGACGCTATCGTCGGCGCGGGCACGCTGCGCACCCCGGCGGATGTCGATGCCTGTCTGAAGGCCGGCTGCACCTTCGGCGTATCCCCCGGCGCGCCCGATGCGCTGATGCAGGCCGTCGCCACGAACAAGTTCCCCTTCCTGCCCGGCTGCGCCACCCCGACCGAGGCGATGAGGCTCGCCGATCAGGGGCATGAGGTGGTCAAGTTCTTCCCGGCTTCGGCGGCCGGCGGCGCGCCGATGCTCAAGGCGCTGTCCAGCCCGCTACCGAACGTGAAGTTCTGCCCCACCGGCGGTGTCAGCCTCGACAATGCGAAGGATTATCTGGACCTGCCCAATGTCGTTACCGTGGGCGGCAGTTGGGTCGCCCCCGTGCATCACATGATCGCCGGGGATTGGGACGCGATCGAGCAGATTGCGCGCAATACGGCGGCGACACTGGGGAATCGCTGACACCAGATGCCAGCCCCCGCACCTGGGGGCTTGGCTCATCGGAGGCGGGGCGATAGGGTCATACTCGATGCAACAGCCGGGATTGCCCATGCGGATCGCTTTCTTCCTTCCCCTGACATTGATGATCGCATGTACGCCCCCCGGTCAGGACCGGTCGGATCCGCGCCGCCTCTCCGCTCATGTCAGCCCGCGTGCGGGATGTGGCGTTCCCACATTGGCGGGTGGTGAGGCCGGCATCGGCTATGCCGGAATTCCCGCCACCCAATCGGCGCTGCTGGGACGCTGGGTCGATGGCGTGTGGGACGATACCGGGGCCTGCCACGCCCTGACCGTCGAACAGATCGCCACCGATGGCAGCGTCACCGCGACATTCGCCACCGGGGCCAGCGCGGTGGCCCCGCCGACCGCGCGGCGTGTGACGGGGCATGTGGATGCGGAGGGGGTGCTGGAACTGGAACTGCCCGATGGCAGTCGTGCGATCTACGCGCTGGACGGCGCGATTCTGCGCGGTGCTCATTTCAGGAACGAAGTGATGCGCCCCGTTGCCCTGGCCCGGGGATAGACGCTCGAAATCGGAATGCGACGCGGTTCGGCCCAAACTATCCCACGCGGCAAACACGTGGACCAAAAAACCTCAACATTTCAATGGCGAAAAAGCTGCATGGTAGGCCCGGCAGGACTTGAACCCGCAACCAAAGCGTTATGAGCGCTCTGCTCTAACCAGTTGAGCTACAGGCCCCCGCAGCGGTCCGACGGATACCAGACCGGGCACGGGCGTCAAGCATGATCGCGTCGTTGAGCCTGCCCACCAGCCGGGCTAAGGTCCCTCGAACCCGAAGGAGAGCCGATGTCCACCACCCCCCGCACCCCCTATCTGGGGACCTACATGATCTGGCTGCTGGTCGGCGTGATCGGCTGTATCGTTGTGCTGAACGCGCTGAGTCTGATCTTCGGCGTGGCGGTGGGCGGAGGTGCGATGGCCGCGATACCGCCAATGCTCGCAGCCATGAAGGTGGGTGAGAAGTGGGCAAGGGAGCGCGGCGTCGTTCCCCCAGCGGATCAGGCATGGCGCTGGTCGATCGTTGCCGCCATCGCCGCCCTGGCGTTCGAGATATTGGCCACTTTGCTGTATCTGGCCAGCATGGGCGGGCCCGTGACGTGGAGCTTAGCGGCGATCCTGGCCATGGGGCTGGCCCTGTTCACCATCGTGGTCATTTTCATCAATCGCTACTTCCTGGTCCTGTACGCAAAGCGGGTATTGAAGGTGAAGTGATGGACAGCCCCCGCCGCCGCCGCTAAACGGTCGCCAAGCAATCTGAGCGAGGGCGCCATGAGCAAACTGACCTATGCCGCAGCCGGTGTGGATATCGATGCGGGCAATGCGCTCGTCGACCGGATCAAGCCTGCGGCGAAGTCCACGGACCGCGCGGGCGTAATGGCCGGTCTGGGCGGTTTCGGCGGTCTGTTCGATCTGAAGGCGGCAGGCTACTCCGACCCGGTTCTGGTCGCCGCGACCGACGGTGTCGGCACCAAGCTGCGCATCGCCATAGACACCGGCCATGTGGCGGGCGTGGGCATCGACCTGGTGGCGATGTGTGTCAACGATCTGATCTGTCAGGGCGCGGAGCCGCTGTTCTTCCTTGATTATTTCGCCACCGGCAAGCTGAACGTCGAGGAAGCCGCGCAAGTGGTTCAGGGCATCGCAGAGGGCTGCCGCCTGTCGGGTTGTGCGCTGATCGGCGGTGAGACGGCGGAAATGCCGGGCATGTATCATGACGGCGATTTCGACCTTGCGGGCTTCAGCGTCGGCGCGATGGAGCGTGGCACCGCCCTGCCCGCCGGTGTCGGTGTCGGTAACGTGCTGCTGGGTCTGGAATCGTCAGGCGTGCATTCCAACGGCTACAGTCTGGTGCGCCGGATTGTGGCGGATGCGGGCCTGGGCTGGGACGCACCGTTCGGTGACGGAACGCTGGGTGAGGCCTTGCTGACGCCCACGCGCCTTTACGTAAAGCAGGCTCTGTCCGCGATCCGCGAGGGCGGCGTTCACGCGCTGGCTCACATTACCGGCGGCGGTCTGACGGAAAACCTGCCGCGCGCCCTGCCAAAGGATTGCGGCGTGCGGGTGAACCTCGACGCAATCACCCTGCCCCCGATTCTGGATTGGCTGATATCCAAGGCCGATCTGGATCAGGCAGAGGCCCTGAAAACCTTTAACTGCGGTGTCGGCATGGTCCTGATTGTGGCGGAGGGCGCGGTAGAGAATGTCACCGCCGCGCTGGAGGATCACGGCGAAAACGTCCTGCATCTGGGGGAGGTCGTCGCGGGTGAGGGTGTCTCCTATACCGGATCGCTGCGGTGAAACGTGTTGCTATCCTGATCAGCGGCGGCGGCTCGAACATGCTGCGCCTTCTGGACGGAATGCGTGACGGGGCGATCGACGCGCAACCGGTCCTCGTCCTGTCCAACAAGGTTGACGCCGGCGGCATCGCCAAGGCCGCCGCGCGCGATGTTCCCACGAAGGTCCTTCCGCATGTCGATTACGCCAAGCGCGAGGATTTCGACGCGGCGCTACACGATGCCCTGATCGACGCGCGGCCCGACATCATCTGCCTTGCCGGTTTCATGCGCATTCTGACGCCGGGCTTCACGGCAAAGTGGGAGGGTCGGATGATCAACATCCACCCCTCGCTCCTGCCGCTGTTCCGGGGGCTTCACACCCACCGTCGCGCCATCGAGGCGGGCGTGGCCGTGCATGGCTGCACCGTTCACGGCGTCACGGCGGAGCTGGACGACGGCCCGATCTACGGTCAGGCCACCGTGCCCGTCACGCCGGACGACACCCCCGAAACACTGGCTGCGAAGGTTCTGGTGCAGGAACACCGACTGTACCCTGCCGTCCTGTCCGAACTGTGCGCCGATCGCGTTCCCCGCCTGTCACTGGGCGCGGTTTGAGCGCCTCGGACTGGACACGGGGCGCGCGACTGGTATCTATCCCCCCAATACCCGCGACGTGGCGTCACGGGACAACATGAGGAGAGTTTCATGGTCAAGGTAGCCATCAACGGCTTCGGTCGCATCGGACGCAACGTATTGCGCGGTATCATCGAGAGCGGACGCACCGATATCGAAGTCGTGGCGATCAACGATCTGGGTCCGGTCGAGACGAACGCCCACCTGTTGCGCTATGACAGCGTGCACGGCCGGTTTCCCGCCACCGTGACCGTGGACGGCGACACCATCGACGTGGGCCGCGGCCCGATCCGGGTGACCGCCATTCGCAACCCCGAGGAACTGCCCTGGTCCGACGTGGATGTGGCGCTGGAATGCACCGGCATCTTCACCGCACGTGACAAGGCGGCGATCCACCTCAAGAACGGCTCGAAGAAGGTCCTGATCTCCGCCCCCGGCGCGAATGCGGACAAGACCATCGTCTACGGTGTAAATCATGAGACGCTGACGGCGGACGATCTGGTCGTCTCGAACGCATCATGCACCACGAACTGCCTCAGCCCCGTCGCGGATGTGTTGAATCAGGCTGTGGGCATCACCAAGGGCTTCATGACCACAATCCACTCCTATACGGGCGACCAGCCGACGCTGGACACGATGCACAAGGATTTGTATCGCGCCCGCGCCGCCGCCCTCAGCATGATCCCGACCTCCACCGGAGCGGCGAAGGCCGTGGGTCTGGTTCTGCCGGAACTGGCGGGCAAGCTGGACGGCGTCGCGATCCGCGTGCCGACGCCCAACGTCTCCGTCGTCGATCTGACCTTCGAGGCGAGCCGCGCCACCACCATCGAGGAAGTGAACGCCGCCATCCGTGAGGCCGCCGATGGCCGTCTCAAGGGGGTACTGGGCTACACTGACGAAAGCCTGGTGTCCGTGGACTTCAACCACGATCCGCATTCCTCGATCTTCCACATGGATCAAACCAAGGTGCTGGAGGGGACCATGGTCCGCATCCTGACGTGGTATGACAACGAATGGGGTTTCTCGAACCGCATGGCCGACACGGCGGTCAAGATGGCGTCGCTGTAAGGGCACCCCATCCGAAAGTTCTCAGGGCGCACCCGACCGGTGCGCCCTTTTTCATGCCCGGCTTTTTTTCACCGGCTCACAGATGCCTGATTTGCAGCCGTCGGGCTTCACCCTCGTGCTCCTCAGGGACAATGCGGTGGCACTGCTATCAACGCTGCCCGTATCATCGGGTCGCAGGGCCGCCTTCGACCCGATGCGTCATTGCGTCACACAAACCACGGAATAAAATGGGTTTTTACACGTCCCGCGAATGCGTTACCAATACTACGCCGCAAAATCTGGGCAGAAAATGGAACGAAAGATGTAAATCAGGGATTGTTCCGTCATGCGACGATACGCATGGAGGAGCGAGAAATGAAACAGGTTACACTTGCTGCGGTTGAAGACTACATGCAGAAGCTGGCGGCCTGCGACACTTCGGATGATGTCTGGCAGGCCTGTATCGCCTTCTTTGACAGACATAACTTCGACAAGGCCAGCTATCATGTCATGCCATTTGCGTGGGAAACGTCGGACGATGCCCTGACGATCAGGACGAACGGCTATCCGGACTCTTGGGTGAACCACTATTTCGAGAACAAGTTGTGGCAAATCGACCCGATAGCGTCGACCGCCATGAACCGTTCATTGCCATTCTGTTGGTCGTCCCTGCGGGACATGCGCAAGCTGTCGGAGGTCGAGCAGAAATTCCTCGACGAACTGGACAGCCAAGTCGAAGGCGACGGCTACGCGGTGCAGGTTTTCGGTCCGAACGGTCGCAACGGCTATTTCGGTCTGGGTCTGCACATGGATTGCGACGACGGCAACCGGCGTGATCTGCGCGTGGTGCAGTGGGCGTGCCAGCTGACCCACCACCGCTATTGCGAGATGGAGGCCCAATCCGCCGCTCCCCTCTCTCGGCGTGAGCAGGAGGTTCTGTCCTGGGTCGCGCGTGGCAAGAGCAACAGCTCCATCGCGGATATCCTATCGATCTCCAGCTATACGGTGGATGCGTATATGCGCCGGATCTATCAGAAGCTGGGCGTCAATGACCGGGTCAGCGCGGCGATTCAGGGCTTGGGTTCAGGACTTATCAAGTCGGCCGCCTGAGATCGCCCGCCTCGGTACGCGCGACGGGCGCTGGCTGGTGCTACAGCCGCTTATGCGGTCGCGGATGCGATCATCCGCCGGATTTAGGCGCTGAGTCTATCTGCTTCAGGCGAACGGTTCCCGCGCGATCCCGAGCGGGCGTTCCCCTTCGATCTCAGGTACCGAAAATATGTGTCACCGCCCCAGATGCGCGGCAACGCGAAAACTGTCTGGCATGGCAATCCGACCTTCCATGATTTCGTCCACCAGAACCTGCCCGACCTTCTGTCCGATACCGAACCCAATCTTGAATGCGCCCAGTGCGGCATAAATGCCCCTGGTCCCGGGCACCGCCCCCAACATGGGGTCACGACCGTTGGCACGCGGGCGCAGACCTGCCCACCGGCGCACGACCCGCGCTTGCGCCAGATGTGGACTGATGGCGCAGGCCCGTGCGATCACATCGTCCAGCAGAGCGTCAGGACCGACACCTTCGAAATGCCGCTCACTGGTGGCCCCGATGGCGACGCCACCGCCCGCATGTCCGATCAGATACAATCCATCCGCATAGATCAGCGGCACGTCCTTCATATCCATGTCGAGCAAAGCGGCCTGACCTTTCTCCGCCCGGCCCGGAACCTCCCCAACCAAAGGTGACAGCAGATCGAAGCCCGCCACACCTGCGGCCAGAACGATTGCCTGCGCCTGGCGCGCCCCGTGATCCGTCTGTACGCTGCCCGAATGCACGGCGGTTACGGTGCACCCGGTCTCGATCACTGCGCCACCGCGACGGATCGCTTCCGCCAGTGCGAGGCACGTCAGATGGGGGTGCAAGCGTCCCGTCAGGTCGTCGTGCACGATGCCCGCCGGGGCTGCCTGAGGATGCAGCCAGTCGGGAAAGGCATCTGGTGGCAAGATCTGCATCCGCGCCGCCGTGCCCCAGTTTTCCTTCGCATCCGCGATCCGCGAAAGCGCCCGCTCCCGTCCGATTTCGTCCATCAGGGGCACCAGCCGGCCAACGCGGCCATAGCCGGTGGGCAGGCCGCTCTCATGTTCGACGGCCTTCAAGGCGTCGCCCAGAACGGTCAGGGCCTCGAACTGAAACTGTTTCTTGTCACCCCAGCGTTCGGGCATATGCGGTGCCAGGGCCCCCACGATGCCGCCGCTGGCCCCGTGGCCGACCTGAGGTCCGGCCTCCAGCACCAACACATTCAATCCCCGCGCCAGCGCCGCATATGCGGTCCACAAACCGAAGATTCCCGCCCCCACCACGATAATATCGGCCTTGTCGCGCGCCATTACACATGCCACCTGTCTGAAAGTTTCCGCAAACTAGGCCGCACGATGACCGAAAGCGACCCCCTTCGCCCCAGCCTGACCTGGCGGCAGGACGTACCCGTTTCCGAACGGTTCGACGACCCGTATTTTTCGCGAGAGAACGGGTTGGAGGAGACGCGCCACACCTTCCTGCGCGGCAACGATCTGCCCGAACGGCTGCGTCCGGGATTTCACGTCGCCGAGCTTGGCTTTGGCACCGGATTGAATCTGATGGCGCTGGCCGCCATTGCGCCCTGCCCGATCCAAATGACCTCCTTCGAGGCGTTTGCGATGGCGCCCGAGGATCTGGCCCGCGCCACGGCCCGCTGGCAGGATGATCTGGGACCGGTCCGTGCGGCGCTGCTGACGGCTTACGATCCGCGCGGCGGCACGTTCCAGATCGGCCCCGTCACATTGACCCTGCTGATCGGTGAGGCCGCGACGACCCTGCCCGACTGGACCGGCACCGCCGACGCATGGTTCCTCGACGGGTTCGCGCCTGCCCGCAATCCTGAACTCTGGTCCGATAATCTGATGCGACAGGTGGCACGCCACACCAGCGCGGGCGGCACATTCGCGACCTATACCAGTGCGGGGGCTGTGCGCCGCGCCCTGGGTGCCGCTGGCTTTACCGTTCGCAAGGTTCCGGGATTCGGTCGCAAGCGCGATATGAGCGTCGGTCGTCTGGACGCAACGCCAGGCTCAAAAACCGAACGATAGAGCGTCTGATGCGTTGCACTGCGAAACATAAGGGAACGTCCATGATCCGCACGATTACCAAAGCAATTGCCGCCACCGCGCTGCTCAGCGCCTGCACAACACCGGTGGCAGAGGTTGAAAGCGGGCCGCGCGTTTCCGGCACGCTGGGCTTCGTTTCGCAATGTACCGTACTGGAATCGCAGGCGGTCAAGGTCAGTGTTCCGGTAGATGGCAATGGCAAGGTGCTCGGCTCGCTGGGCGGCGGTCTGGCCGGAACGATTCTGGGACCGGTCGGCACTGCCGGTGGCGCCGCTGCCGGTGCGGCCGCCGGAACGGTCGCGGATCGCTATCTCGCCCGTGTCGATGGCGTGGAATATTTCGTGCGGCGCGATGATGCGGCCGAATTGTCCGTGACCCAGGACCTCGGCCCGGGGGAGAGTATCCTGCCCGCCGGATCCGAGTGCCGGATCCGCGCGGACCAGACCAGCGGCACGGCCCGCATCCTGCCACCCCTGCCCCAGCCGTGATTCCCACCCCGTCGGGCGGAACGTCGCTACTGCACCGCCTCGACCTCCACCGCTTCGACCTTGCAGGCTGAAAACTTGAACTCGGGGATCTTGCCGTATGGGTCCAGCGCCGGGTTGGTCAGCACGTTTGCCGCCGCCTCGACAAAGGCGAAGGGCAGGAACACCATGTCCGGCGCCACCGCGCGGTCCGCCCGCGCCATCAACTCGACAGATCCGCGCCGCGTCGTCAGCCGCACCATGCCCCCCGGCGCAGTTCCCAGCTTGCGCAAGGTGGACGGATGCAGCGAGCAATTTGCCTCCGGCTCCACACCGTCCAACACGGTTGAGCGGCGGGTCATGGAACCTGTGTGCCAATGCTCCAACTGTCGCCCGGTGGTCAGGATCATCGGGTAATCCGCATCCGGCACCTCATCAGGCGCGATGACACTGGCCGGGGTGAATTTCGCGCGGCCCTGCGGACGGGGAAATGCATCGCCGAAGACCACCGCCTCACCGGGCTGGTCGGGTCCGTGCACCGGATATGTCACGGCATTCTCATGCTCCAACCGCTCCCACGTGATGTTGTCCAGACTGCGCATGTTCCGCTTCATCTCACTGAAAATCTCGGACGGATGGGTGTAGGGCCAATCCAGCCCCAGGCGTCGCGCCAGTTCTGTGGTGATCCACCAATCCTCACGCGCGTCGCCGGGCATCGGCACGGCGGGGCGGCCCATCTGCACCTGTCGGTTCGTGTTGGTGACGGTGCCGGTCTTCTCCGCCCAGGCGCTTGCAGGCAGGATCACATCCGCGAAGTTCGCGGTTTCCGTCAGAAAGATATCCTGCACCACCAGATGATCCAGCCTGGCCAGCGCATCGCGGGCATGTTCGACATCGGGGTCTGACATCGCGGGGTTCTCGCCCAGAATATACATGCCGCGAATGTCGCCCGCATGAACCGCGTCCAGAATCTCGGTCACAGTCAGTCCGTCTTCCCCACTGAAATCGCCGGAATTCCACACCTGGGTAAAGGCGGAGCGGACGCCATCATCACCCACGCTCTGATAGTCGGGCAGGAACATCGGCACCAGTCCGGCATCCGAAGCGCCCTGCACGTTGTTCTGCCCGCGCAGCGGGTGCAGGCCGGTCCCCGGTCGCCCGATATGACCGCACATCAATGCGAGTGAGATCAGGCACCGCGAATTGTCCGTGCCATGGATGTGCTGGCTGATCCCCATGCCCCAGAAGATCATGCCCGCCTTGCCGCCTGCGAAATCCCGCGCGACGGCGCGTAGGGTCTGCGCGTCAATACCGCAGAGCGCGCTCATCTTCTCCGGCGTGAAGCCCTTCAGATGCGCGACCATCGCGTCGTAATCTTCGGTCATCGCCTCGATATATTGCCGGTCGGCCAGCCCCTCCTCGACGATCACGTGCATGATCGCGTTGAGCATGGAGACATCGGCACCGGGGAGGAATTGCAGCATGTGGGTCGCGTGGCGTTTCAGGGCCTGCCCGCGCGGATCCATCACGATCAGCTTGCCGCCACGCTTCGCGAACTGTTTGAAGTATGTGGCCGCAACCGGATGGTTTTCCACGGGATTCGCGCCGATCACGATGGCAACATCCGCGTTCTCGATCTCATTGAATGTGGCCGTTACGGCACCCGATCCGACATTCTCGATCAATGCCGTGACGGATGAGGCATGGCACAGCCGTGTGCAGTGATCGACATTGTTGTGGCCAAAGCCCTGCCGGATCAGCTTTTGAAACAGATAGGCTTCCTCGTTCGAGCACTTGGCCGAGCCGAAGCCCGCGATCTGCCGCCCGCGCCCCTTCATGCCATCGGCGGCGAAGGCCAGCGCCTCCTCCCACGTCGCCTCACGGAAGGTGTCCAGCGGCCGCGCCGGATCGACGTTCAGCCCCTTGGGCATCCCCTCGCGCCGGATCAGGGGTTTGGTCAGACGGTGATCGTGACTGATATAGTCGAAACCGAACCGCCCCTTGACGCAGAGGCGGTTTTCGTTCGCCGGGCCGCCCGCACCATCGACATAGACGATGCGGTCCTCCTTGATCTTGAACGATAGCTGGCAGCCGACGCCGCAATAGGGGCAGACGGATTGCACCTCCCGGTCGTAATCGGCGCTGTCGCCCACCTGACCGGCATCGACGATTGTGGCGGGCATAAGCGCCCCGGTCGGGCACGCCTGCACGCATTCGCCGCAGGCCACGCAAGTGCTGTCCCCCATCGGGTCATCGAAATCGAAGACGACCTGCGCGTCATGCCCCCGCCCCGCCATGCCGATCACGTCATTGACCTGAACCTCGCGGCATGCGCGGACACACAGGTTGCAATGGATGCAGGCATCCAGATTGACGCGCATCGCCACGTGACTGTCATCGAGCAGCGGGATCCGGTCCACCTCGATGGTGGGATAGCGGCTGTGCGCAATGCCCTGCGCGTCCGCCATGTCCCAGAACTGGCTGGAGCGATCATGCGCCGCCGCCCGATCCGGCTGATCGGCCATCAGCAACTCGATCACTCCCTTACGCGCCGCGATGGCACGGTCAGAGGCGGTTCGGACCTCCATCCCTTCCGTCGGCTCACGTATGCACGCGGCCGCCAGTACCCGTTCGCCCGCGATCTCAACCATACAGGCACGACAGTTCCCGTCGGGGCGATAGCCGGGTTCGGGGCGGTGGCACAGATGCGGGATCCGTAGGCCGCGACCGTTCGCGACTTCCCATATCGTGTCCCCGGCGGCGGCGGTCACAGTCTGCCCGTCCAGCGTGAAGGTGATGCGATCGGTCATGGGGTGCCTCCGGCAAATCAGTGGGCTGATTAAAGCACCGACGGCCCCCGGGGGGAATGCGCATCACGACCCCAATGCGGCCATTTGCGCCAACCGGCCAATCCGTTCAGGCGGGCTGCAACGTTTCAGACTGGTTTGTTTTGTCTGCGGAAGTGCACGCGGTGAACCGCGCCGGGATCACTCCACCGGCACCGTCGCCAGCATCGAGGGGCGCTGCGAAAACGTCTCGTACCACGCGGCGAGCGCGGGCCGCCCCTCACGCCACGCACCGACGGGTTGGCGAAAATCGAGATAGCCCAACGCGACGCCAATCGCGATCTGCCCCATATCGAGCGGACCATGCAGGTGAGCCAGCCAGCGGGCTTCCAGCGCATCCAGAGCGCGCACCACCTTCGCCACCTGCCCGTCGCGCCAGCCGTGATTCCACTGCGCCTCATCGCGCAGGCGCACCTCATAGACCCACAGCAGCGCCGCATCCAGCATTCCGTCCGCCGTCGCCTCCAACGTCAATGTCTCCCACCGGCGGGTGCCCGTGGGGTAGAGGTTCGTGCCCCACAGATCGTCGAGATAGGCGCAGATGACCCGGCTGTCATACAGCGCGGGGCCGTCGGGCCGAACCAGACACGGGATTTTTCCCAGCGGATTGACGGAAACCGGCAGCGTGCCGGGGCTCACAGCGGTTCCCGCCACGTAGTCGAGCGTCAGGGCATCGACCTGTCCGGCCTCATGCGCCAGAACCATTACCTTGCGGCAATAGGGGGATGTCTTGCTGTCGTAGAGTTTCATCGAATCGTCTTTCCGCTGGTTCGGGGGCTGCGATCATCGGTCAGGAACTACAATCGTCGGGTCACTGTGCGACGTCCTGATGCCTTCGGCGAGGATATTTGGAGAAAGTGAACTGGTCAGGTGCCATTCTGCCGTTGCAGCGCCATCGACTCGATGCCCCGGAACATTGCCCGCGCCGCGACCCGGACGGATGGCACGAATTCGGGCACGACATGTTGGAATTCCGGTTCGTTCATCACGGATTTCACGTGGGCCGGCGGGTGCGTCATCGGGTAGAGGCCCGCGACCAGCACGAAGATCATGCGCATACCGCGCCGGCTTTCCTCGGGCGTCCAGTGGGGGATCGCGCGTCGAATGGCCTGCGAGACTTCCTCGCTACAGGCGTTCAGGCGCCGCTTGACCGCGCGGATGGTGTCGCCGGTGATATTGTGTTCGAGCGTCGAGGCCATGCGGCTGGTCAGCAGGCACAATCGCGGGCGATCGGTGAACCCTTCCGAGATCAGATCCGAGACCTGATCGACATCCATCGGCCCCGTCACCACATCCGTCAGTGCCGCGCACATGACCTGCACGTCGGAGATCATCAACTCCAGCAGGATTTCCTCACGGCTTTCGAAATAGCGGTAGAGACCGGATTTGACGACGCCCGCCTCCTGCGCGATGGCGTTGAGCGAGGTGTCGTTGAACCCCTCACGATCCAGCACATTCGCCGCCGCATCGAGGATCATTCGACGGCGAAGCTCCTTGTGTTCGGGTGAACGGGCGCGTTGAAAGGACTGGCTCATGTTATCATACGTAATATGTCGGCCGTTGGTCGGCAAGGGAATTAAGGAACTGCGGTTCTCTTATTGACATTCGGCCCGCAGATGGCGTCTATCATTACATGACAGGTGATTGGAGGGTCAGGCAATGCGTTTGAACGTAAACGGACAGAATTACGAGATCGACGCGGACCCACAAATGCCTCTGCTCTGGGTCTTGCGGGATCTGATGAACATCAAGGGCCCCAAATTCGGGTGCGGCGTCGCCGCCTGTGGCGCGTGCACTGTGTTGATGGACGGACTGCCCATCCGCTCCTGCTCGTACCCGGTGGAACAGGCCTCGGGCCGCATCACCACCATCGAGGGGATTTCCGACGGCGCGACCCTGCATCGTGTGCAGGAAGCATGGATCGAACATAACGTGCCGCAATGCGGGTATTGCCAATCCGGACAGATCCTCGCCGCGGTGGCCCTGCTTGATGAAGTCCCACAACCCACGGATGCGGATATCGACACCGCGATGACCAACCTTTGCCGCTGCGGCACCTATCCGCGCATCAAGGCCGCGATCAAGGCCGCAGCCGGAATGGAGTCCTGAAGATGGCACGAAATCGCAGATCGACAGCAGGCAAGATCGTTCGCCGCACATTCCTCGGCCTGGGGGCGGCGGCCATAGGCGGGGTTGCCCTTGGCGTCTGGGCCGTCCGGCGCGAGGTGGACAATCCATTGAGCGCAGATGCGGGTGAGGCGGTCTTCAACCCCTATCTCAAGATCGCGGAGGATGGCACGATCACGGTCATCACCCCGCGCGCCGAAATGGGCCAGGGTGTGCACACGACCCTCGCCGCCATGGTGGCGGAAGAGCTGGACGTGGCGACGACGGACCTGACACTGGAAACGGGTCCGCCCTCGGCTGCCTATTACAACTCCGCCATGATGGCGGAGAGCGCATTCCCCCCGCATTTCGAACGCGGACTGGCGGCTGAGGCGCAGCGCACGATGATGGAAAGCATGGGCAAGGTGCTGGGGCTGCAGGTCACCGGCGGCTCCTCCTCGATCATCGACGGCTATGACAAGATGCGGGAGGCCGGTGCCACCGCCCGCGCCGCACTGGTATCCGCCGCCGCCGCCCGATGGGGCGTGGGTGCCGACACGTTGCAAACGGCGCAGGGCCGCGTCGTCCACCCGGCGTCCGACCGGTCGTTCAGCTATGGCGAGCTGGCCCTGGACGCCGCGACGGTCGAGGTGGACACACCCCGTTTGCGCGCGCGATCCGACTGGAAGGTTCTGGGCAAATCACAGCCCCGCGCCGAAATTGAGCGCAAGGTCACCGGCGCCCCCATCTTCGGCATCGACGTGGACCTGCCCTCCATGCTGTATGGCACCGTTGCGATCAGCCCCCGGTTCGGGGCGAAGGCGATCAGCGTGAACATGGACGCGGCGCGTGCCGTGCGCGGCGTGCAGGATGTGGTGGAAATCGACACCCAGACCGGCAGCGGGTTCGGCATCATTGCCGACAACACCTGGGCCGCGTTCGAGGGTGCGCGCGCGCTGGAGGTGGAGTGGGGACCGGCCACCTATCCCGCCGATGACGCCGCGATAGACGCCGCCTTGATTAGCGCCATAGAGGCGGAGCCGAGCCATGCGCTGATGGACAAGGGCGACGTCGATGCCGCCTTTGCCGATCCGCAGGGCACAGTGGTCGAGGCGGAATACGCCGTCCCCTATCTGGCCCATGCCACGATGGAGCCTATGAACGCGACGGCGCAATTCGCCGGCAACACCCTGACGATCTGGACCGGAACGCAGGCCCCCGGCATCGTCCAGTCCCGCTGCGCGCTTTTGGCGGGGATCGACAAGGAAAACGTTGTCGTCAATCAACTGTTTCTCGGCGGTGGTTTCGGCCGGAGGGGGGAGGTCGATTATTCCCTCTACGCCACGGCGCTGGCAATGCATGTGCAAGGCCGCCCGATCAAGGTGACCTGGACGCGTGAGGAAGACATGCGCCACGACACCTATCGCCCCGCCGCGCTCGGCCGGTTCCGTGCCGTGGTCCCGGCGAACGATGCGGCCACCGCCGTGGAAATGAAGATCGCGGCCCCCTCGATCATTGCCAGCGTGGTGGGCCGGACCTATCCCGACTTGCCGATGGGGGGACCGGACAAGTCGATTACCGATGGTGCCTACAATCAGCCCGTGATGATCGACAACCACCGCGTATCCGGACACGTTGCCGATATCGCTATTCCGACGGGTTTCTGGCGATCCGTGGGCAACAGCTACAACGGATTCTTCCATGAGGGGTTCATGGATGAAATGGCCGAGGCATCGGGGTTGGACCCCCTCGCCTTCCGCCTGGCCATGATGGGCGATGACGCGCGACTCGCCCCCGCTCGGCTGTGTCTGGAGAAGGTCTCGCAGATGTCTGGTTTCGCGCAGCCCCGCGCCGCAGGCAAGGGGATCGGCATCGCACATGTCCTCAGCTTCGGCAGTTGGGTCGCCATGGCGGTGCAGGTCGATACAACCGACGATATCCGGATCGAGAACGTCTGGATCGCCGCTGATCCGGGCACGGTGCTGGACCCGCGCAACTTCCGCGATCAGATGATCTCGGGCGCGATTTTCGGGTTCGGGCAGGCTCTTGGTCAGGAAATCAACTTTGCCGATGGGCGTGTGCAGCAGGAGAATTTCTGGGACTATCCCATGCTGTCCATGGGTCAGACCCCGAAGTTCGAGATCGAGATCCTGCAAAACGCCGACCATATCGGCGGCGCGGGTGAAATCGGCACGCCACCTGCGGCCCCGGCGCTGGCGGGTGCGATCTTCGATGCGACGGGCCAGCGTTTGCGCCGGATGCCATTCACTCGCGATGTGGCATTCCGGCAGGTATGACGCAATATTCCGCACCCCGGACCATCCGGGGGCGGCCTGATTTTTCCAACCTGGCGCACGGGGTCGCATCCCGGCACTTTTTCGCCAATATCGGACTGCGCGGACCCGGAAATGCCCGAAGCTCTATTGAACTACGAATCCCTGTTTCAGCAGATGTCGGTCCCCTTCGCAGTACTGGACCATGACCGCAGTTACCTTGCGGTCAACACCTGCTATACTGAGATGTTGATGCGCAGCGCCGAGGATTTGATCGGCAACAACATCTTCGATCTGTTTCCCGAAACGCTGGAGCGGCGCAGACGCGTCGACGCCGCCTTTCGCAAGGCCCTGGCCGGTCAAACGATCACCCTGAGCGAGGTCAGCTATCCGATCCCCGGCCTGACCGCTGATGCGGACACGCCCAGCCAGCTTTACTGGAATGTGCACTGCTCGCCGGTTCATGTCGCAGATGGCCGCGTGATCGGGTTCGGATTGCGGGTCGAGAACGTTTCGGAGGTCGTCCACGCCCGGCAGGTCAAGGACGCGATCGAGCATGAACTCAGGCACCGGGTCAGCAACCTTTTTGCCATGGTCAGCACCATTGCGCGGCGCACGGCCGCCAACCATCGCGATATCGACAGCTTTCTGCATGGTTTCCTGGCCCGCATTCAGGCTCTGGCTACCACGAACTCGCTTCTGACCGGCGACAATTGGGACGGCATGACCGTGCAGGCGCTGCTGGAACGGCAATTGGGCGGCTTCATGTCCGATGCCGGGCAGATCGAGATGCACGGACCGGAAATTCATCTGAGCGCCTCGGACGCTCAATTGCTGTCGATGGCGATTCATGAACTGGCGACGAATGCCGCGAAATACGGTGCGATAAGTGACACCGCCGGACACCTTACCGTCGATTGGCAGTTCACGCCGCAGGGAGGCTATTTCATCGACTGGCTGGAGGAAGACCTGAGCAATATCAGACCGGAAAAACGAGCCGGGTTCGGTACGTCCCTGCTGACCCGGATTTTGCCGAACCAGCTGAATGGCGAGGTTCAGCAGGATTTCGGCCCCGACTCGCATCATTTCCGTCTGACGGTCAGTGCTCCCCGCAAGGCCTGAGGCCGCGCCGCAAACCGCAGGTTCAGGCGATCAACTGACGGCCCGAAACGCCGGAAATTTCAACCTCGACGATCTCTCCGATGGGGTGCGGCGTCGTGAAGGCGACTTCGGTGAAGGCCTCCGTCCGGCCCATGTCCGCCGCCTCAGTCAGGACGCGGTGACGGCGGCCGATCTGCGCGTACAAGTGCCGCTGCACCATCCCGTCACCGATCGCCCGCAACCGGGCCGCGCGATCCTTGATCGCGGCCCGTGCTACCTGCGGCATCCGCGCGGCCGGGGTGCCCTGACGCGGTGAATAGGGAAAGACGTGCAGCCAGGTCAGACCGCATTCCTCAACCAGTTTCAACGAGTTATAGAACATGTCTTCCGTTTCGGTCGGGAAGCCTGCGATAATGTCCGCGCCATAGACAATATCCGGGCGGGCGCGGCGCATGTCCTCGCAAAACCGGATCGCATCATCGCGCAGGTGTCGACGCTTCATCCGCTTCAGGATCATGTCGTCCCCAGCCTGCAAGCTCAGATGCAGATGCGGCATAAGGCGCGTTTCGCTGGCGATCGCCTCGACCAAAGCGGGGTCGGCCTCGATGGAATCGATCGAACTGATCCGCAAGCGGTTGAGGTCAGGGCACAATTTCAGGATCCGCTGCACGAGGTTTCCCAACTGCGGCGCCCCCGGCAGGTCGGCGCCCCAGCTGGTCATATCGACCCCGGTCAGCACGACCTCGTTATAACCCTTGTCCACAAGTCTTTGAATTTGCTCCACGACCACACCGGCCGGAACCGATCGGGAATTGCCGCGTCCGAACGGGATGATGCAGAACGTGCAACGATGGTCGCAGCCATTTTGCACCTGGACGTAAGCGCGCGACCGCGTGCCGAATCCGTCGATCAGATGGCCCGCCGTTTCGGTTGCCGACATGATGTCATCGACAATGACCTTCTCGGTCTTCCCAATGAAGTCAGGCCCTTGCGCGATGTTTTTCCACGTGTCCGGCTGCATCTTCTCAAGGTTGCCGACGACTTTCGCGACCTCCTCCATTCCGGCGAAGGTTTCGGGTTCCGTCTGGGCGGCGCATCCCGTCACGATGACCTGCGCGCCGGGATTGTCACGCTTCAACCGTCGGATCGCCTGCTGCGACTTGCGCACAGCCTCCGCCGTGACGGCGCAGGTATTGACGACCACGGCATCGCGCAGCCCCGCCTCGGCGGCCAGCTCCTTCATCGCTTCGGTCTCGTAAGCGTTCAGCCTGCACCCGAAATTCGAAAACACCGGAGCGTTCATCCGCGCCACACCCCATCGAAGACATAGGCCACCGGCCCCGTCATCCACACACCGTCATCGCGCCAATCCAAATGCAGTTCCCCGCCATCCAACCGGATCGTGACCGCCCGTTCCGTCAATCCCCGCCGATGCGCGGCCACAGCAACCGCACAAGCGCCGGAACCGCAAGCGAGGGTTATCCCGGCCCCACGCTCCCATGTGCGCTGACGCAAGGTATTGCGGTCAAGCACCTGAACAAACTCGACATTCGTTCGTTCGGGATAGAGCGGATCATGCTCCAACCGGGGTCCGACCTCGGCAATGGGGGCGCTGTCCGCGTCCTCGACGAACAGCACGCAATGGGGGTTTCCCATGCCCACGGCGGACGGTGCGCCCGGCAATGGCAGCGCGTCGAGCGACACATCGCGCGACAGGGGAATCTGTGCCCAATCCTCGACCGGCTGTCCCATGTTCACACGGATCAGGTCACCTGACCGCTCACATGGCAGCGCACCCCGTTCCGTGCGCAGAACCAGAGAGGTCGCGTCAGCCTCGCGCATCAGCAGATCCGCGACGCAGCGGGTCGCGTTGCCGCAAGCTCCGGCCTCTGATCCGTCAGTGTTGTAGAATCGCACCTGGGCGTCCGTCGCATCATCATCGAGGATCAGTGCCAGCTGATCGAATCCAACGCCCCTGTGCCGGTCACCCATCGCACGGATGGTCGCGATATCCGGAACGGCCCGTGCGCCGCGTCCGTCGATCACGACGAAATCGTTGCCAAGGCCGTGCATCTTGAGAAACGGCAGGGATATGGAGGCGTCTTGTGTCATGTGCGCGATATACGCCGCGAACCGGCACAATGCCAGAGCCACGCCATGCACCGCGAACATGCCTGACATTTTCACGACATGTATTTTCCTTGCTGATGGCGCGGAACTGCCCTTGACCCCCCCGATGCACCTTTGTAGGTACACGCTCATTGGCGGGCCCTTAGCTCAGTTGGTAGAGCAACTGACTTTTAATCAGTGGGTCGCAGGTTCGAATCCTGCAGGGCTCACCAATCTTATCCTTTCGCAGGATAGCACGACCTCAGGCACATTCTTGATCTATTCAGGACAGCATTTACGCTGCTGCCGTGTGGCGAAGTGATCCATATGCAACATATATCTCCGCTCAGAATGTCATCTATGTAATGTTAACATTTTCCCCGGATGAAAAAGACAGTATGCATAAGTTAATCACCGATCACCGACACAAGGGATCCTATCAAGATGACACGGCTTTTCTGTGGATTATTCCTGACCCTGATTCTCTCGGCATGTAACGTCGATCTGGTTCTGCCGCTTGAGGATGAGGACGACGGCGTCGTCACCGTCATCGACCTGAACGCCCGGACGCAGAACCGCGCTGTCGTCAGCGATCAATGAGGGTCATGGGCTGTCGGCCCATGGTAGGCTTGTCGCATGGACGTGCTGACTCTATAGATTCTGCACCCTTTATGCAGGAACAGGATTTGCCTGACGTTTCGACGGTACGCTTCATAACGGACGGGCGGCACATATGAAGATCACGCGCATTACCTTGCTATTCGGCACCAGCCTTCTGGTCATGGCCTGCGACATGCCGCTGCCGCAGGCCGTCGCAGATCCAGGTGAGGCCCAGCCAGTCTCCCCCAATGCGGCCGCCGATCTGTCCGGCTTCGCGTCCACTGCGCCGCTGTCGACCAGCGGGCCGGAAAATGCGCTGCCCGGTCAGTGCTACACGCAGGTAACGCGCCCCGCCCGGTTTGAGACGGAAACCCGTCAGGTCCTCGAAACCCCGGCCAGCGCCGAGTTCGAGGTCATTCCCGCCACCTATCGCACCGAAACGGTGCCCGTCGTGGTTGAGGAAGCCTACACCCGGGTGGATCTCATTCCCGCCGTCTATGAAACGGTGATGGACACCGTGATCGTCGAGCCTTCGCGTGAGGTGACGTGCACCATACCGGCCGAATACACGACCGTTGCGGAACAGGTGCCCGTGCGCCCGTCCTATCGCAACTGGGTGGCCTCGAACCGGTTCTATCCCACGGGGACGTCCGCCCTGGGCGGCACGGTGATCGGCAACCGGACACTGGCCAGCGGCGCGGTGGAGACATTGGTGGAATTTCCGCCGGAATTTGAAACCGTCAGCCGCCGCGAACTCGTCCAGCCCGAACGGACGGTGGAGGTGGTGGTTCCCGCCGTCACCCGCCAAGTGGAGCGTGAGGTGGTCGCCACGAACGAACGTGTGATCCGCAAGGAAGTCCCCGCCACGTTCCGTGAGGTGTCCACCCCGGTTCAGGTGCTGTCCGCCTGGGCAAACGTGGTCTGCGACAGGGATTACAACCCCACGCTGGTGCGTGCGCTGCAACGCGCACTCGCGGAACAGGGTGAGTATCCCGGTGCGGTGGACGGGATCATGGGGCCGGGCACGCGACGGGAGCTCCGCGCCTATCAGCTCGACCTCGGCTACGATACGCCTGCCCTGAAGTTGGAGGCTGTCCGCGCCCTCCGGCTGACGGCCTGATCCTGACATGAACGCATTGTTGCAGGCTGTCTTCTGGGTGGCGGGGGCGACGTGCTCGTTCATAGCCATGGCTGTGGCGGGGCGTGAGGTGTCGCGTGAGCTCGATACATTCGAGCTGATGCTCTACCGCTCACTGATCGGGATCGTCATTGTTACTTCCGTCGCCGCGCTGACCGGCAATCTGCGAAACATCAACACGCAGCAGATGCCGCTGCATCTGACGCGCAATATCGGGCATTTCACCGGCCAGAATCTGTGGTTCTTCGCCGTCTCCACCATTCCGCTGGCACAGGTCGTAGCGTTGGAGTTCACGACGCCTCTCTGGGTGGCGCTGGCCGCACCCTTGATTCTGGGTGAGCGGATGACATGGTTGCGCGGGTTCGCGGTCTTCCTGGGTTTTCTGGGCGTTCTGATCGTCGCGCGCCCCGACGAACTGGTGCTGGAGCCGGGCGTTCTGGCGGCTGCCGGCTGTGCTGTCGGCTTCGCGATCACGTTCCTCGCGGCGAAGTCGCTGGCCCGTACGCAGACCGTGACCTGCATCCTGTTCTGGTTGTCGGTCATGCAGGCGGTCTTTGCCCTGATCCTCGCCGGGTTCGACGGCGACATCGCGCGCCCTTCTATCGGAGTGCTGCCCATTGTGGCCGCTGTTTCAGTCACGGGACTGCTGGCGCATTTCTGCCTGACGCGCGCGCTTCAGATCGCCCCGGCCAGCGTGGTTTCGCCGATGGAGTTTGCGCGCCTGCCCTTGATCGCGATCGTCGGCTACCTGCTCTATGACGAACCGTTCGCACTGGCCATCCTGATCGGTGGCGCCCTGATCCTGACCGGCAACACCATCAACATCGTTCAGAGCAGCCGTGGACATTGAGGCGATTGCGCCCTTGTTCGCCTCATGCTACCCGACCCGTAACCTGACCCGAAGGAGTGCATAATGAACCTCGACAAGATCCCCGCAGGCAAGAATCCCCCCAAGGACATCAACGTCGTGATCGAGATCACCGGCGGCGCCGCAGGTGGCGCGCCCGTGAAATACGAGATCGACAAGGAGTCCGGCGCGGTCTTCGTCGATCGGATCGTCAATACGCCGATGTTCTACCCGTGCAACTACGGCTTTGTGCCCAATACCCTGCACGCGGATGGTGATCCCACCGACGTTCTGGTTCTGACGGACTTTCCGTTGCAGCCCGGCACCGTGATCCGCTGCCGCCCTGTGGGCGTGCTCAAGATGGAGGACGATGGCGGCATGGATGACAAACTCATCGCCGTCCCGGTTGAGAAGGTCGATCCCTTCCAGGCGAACGTGCAGGATCTGGGCGATATCGTTCCCAAGACGCTGGACCGGATCAAGCATTTCTTCGAGCACTACAAAGATCTCGAAGAGGGCAAGTGGGTCAAGGTCATCGGCTGGGGTGACAAGGCCGAGGCGGAGGAGATTCTGCAAGGGTCCATCGACGCGATGTCGAAATAATCAACACAACCCCTGGATGAACGTGACGCCGCCCTGACACCGGGGCGGCGTTTTCGTTGTGATCGCGCAACATAATTTCAATCCCGCGCGCAGGTGACGTGGCGTTCAATATTGACCGCGTGCGGCGTGACCGATCACAGTAATTTTATCAATAACCAACGACTTGCATAAGCAGGCGTTCATTTTCCCTAGGGGGGATAGACATGACTTTCACAGCAAAATTGCTGGGTGCGACCGCGACCGCAGCGCTTTTCACCTCTGCCGCAATGGCAGGCGGGCTCGACCGCTCCGGCCAGCCGGTCAACGCGCTCTTCGAGGAAGGCCGCCACCTGGAATTCTCCACCGCCTTCGTTCGGCCGAGCCTGGATGGTGTCGCCACGGGCGGCCGTCCCACCGGTGAAGGCCCCGAAGATTACACCCTGCTTGGATTCGCCTATAAGGACGATATCAACGATCAGCTTTCCTATGCGATCATCTTCGATGAACCATATGGTTCGGATACCAAATACCCCGCAACCGGCACCACGGCATATAGCGGTATTACATCCGAACTTAATTCATATGCTCTGACAGGTCTTTTGCGCTACGAAATGCCCAGCGGGTTCTCCGTCTATGGTGGCCTCAAGATGCAGAGCCTGAATGCAGAGGCGGCAATTCCTGCAGCGGCCTACACCGTATCCACCGACACGGATTATGCGCTCGGATATGTCGCCGGTGTTGCATATGAACGCCCAGAGATCGCGCTCCGCGTGGCGCTGACCTATCATTCCGAAGTCGATCATGAAAACAGCACCACGGAGACCGGCCTATTTCCCACGGCCACAAACAATCTGAAGACCACAACACCCGATGCAATCAATCTGGACTTCCAGACTGGTGTCGCGCCTGGCACATTGGTGTTCGGTCGCATCCGGTGGGCGGATTACTCCGAATTCGAACTGGCACCAGAAATTTATACATCGGGATTCGGCTCGCCGCTTTCGTCCTATGAGGATGACTCGGTGTCCTACACGCTGGGCATCGGCCGCGCGATCACCGAGAATTTCTCCATGGCGTTTTCGGTGAACTACGAGGACAAGGGGCCGACGGAGGATTCCTCGGCGCTGTCTCCTCTGAACGGGCGGATCGGCTACACGCTCGGCGGAACGTACACGATGGACAATGTCAGCATCACCGGTGGCATCAGCTATACCGATCTGGGCGACACGACCGTCGACAGCCCTGAGACAGCTGAATACCGTGACAACGATGCGATCGCACTCGGCCTGAAAATCGCCTTCAAGCTCTGATCCATTTCAATACCCATTACGAAAGGCCCGCCCCACCGGCGGGCCTTTTTCGTATGCGCATGTTTCGGGTGGTGAGGCATCATCGCCGGGGGTAGCGTCTGCTGATGATGCAACAACGTTCCATGTCAAACGCCGCCTGGGGCCAGCTGATCCTGCTGGGTCTGATCTGGGGCGGCTCCTTCTTCTCCATCGCGCTGGCCCTGCGCGAGGTCGGCGTTCTGACCTCGGTCACGCATCGGGTCGGATGGGCGGCGCTGGTGTTATGGGGGCTCGTCATCTTGCGCGGCCACGCCCTGCCCCGGTCTGCGCGGGTCTGGATCGGGTTCGCGGGGATGGGGCTGCTGAACAACGTGATCCCCTTCACCCTGATGGCCTGGGGGCAAACGCAGATCGAGACGGGCCTCGTGTCGATTCTGAACGCCACAACCGCGATCTTCGGCGTGCTGGTCGCAGCCGCCTTCCTGCGCGACGAACGGGTGACCCGCAGCAAGGCGATGGGCGCGCTGCTGGGACTGGCCGGGGTGGCAACGATCATGGGCTGGCAGGCCCTGACCGGATTCGATCCGCGCAACCTGGCGCAACTGGCCGTGCTGGCGGGAACACTTTCCTACGCCTTTGCCGGGACATGGGCGCGGATCATGCTGAAGGGATTGCCCCCTGAACTGGCGGCGGCAGGCATGCTGGGCGCGTCGTTTCTGATAATGCTGCCACTGGGTTGGGCGATCGAGGGCTCACCCTTCGTCGCGGTCAGCTTCACCGCCGGGGCCGCGATCGCCTATTACGCCATTGTTGCGACGGCGGGGGCGTATCTGTTGTACTACCGCATTCTGGATATTGCAGGTTCCGGCAATCTGTTGCTGGTCACCCTGATCATTCCCGCAGTGGCCATCGTTCTGGGCGCGGTGTTTCTGGGCGAAAGCCTTCCTGCGCGGGCCTTTGCGGGTCTGGGATTGATCGCCCTGGGCCTCGCCGTGATCGACGGGCGGCTTTTCAAGCCGTTCGCCAACCGCTAATCGGAACCCGACACATGTGTAGGAGCCGCCAGATGTACTATCCCAACGCCGCCGCCTGGCAATCCGCCGAGCATAAGCGCGTCGCGCTGTTCGGCATGTCCGGCTTGGGCAAGACCCATGTGGCGGACATGTTGCGCGGCACCGGTGACTGGTTCCACTACTCCGTCGATTACCGGATCGGCACGCGCTACATGGGCGAACACATCGTCGATAATTTCAAGCTGCACGCGATGAAGGTGCCGTTTCTGGCGGAATTGCTGCGTTCGGACTCGATCTATATCGGCTCAAACATCACGTTCCAGAACCTCGATCCGCTGTCCACCTATCTGGGCAAGCCCGGCGACCCGACGCGCGGCGGCATCCCCATCGAGGATTACCGCACCCGCCAGCAGCAGCACCGCAAGGCGGAGATCGCCAGCCTGATCGACGCCGTGGATTTCGCCCAGCGGGCTCAGACGATCTATGGCTATCCGAATTTCGTCTGCGATACCGGCGGCTCGATCTGCGAGGTGGTGGACCCCGACGATCCGAACGATCCGGTGATGTCGGCGCTGACCTCCGCCATGCTGCCGGTCTGGATCGAGGGGTCCGAGGCGCATGTTGACGAACTGGTCCGACGCTTCGACCGTCAGCCCAAACCGATGTATTACCGCCCCGAGGAACTGGAACAGAACTGGGCCGCCTGGCTGGAACGGACCGGCGATGCCCCTGATGCCGTTGATCCCGATGCCTTCATCCGGTTTTCCTACCGCCGCGTCCTCGAAACCCGGCAGGACCGCTACGCCGCGATGGCCCGGCACGGGGTCACCGTCACCGCCGAGGAGATATACGCCCTGCGCTCCACCGACGATTTCGAAACCCTGATCGCGCAGGCCCTGCAACGCGCCCCGCTTGCGCAATCCAGCCGCAACACCTAGACCAATCCTCCCCGAACAGGAGCCTGTCCGATGCCCATAAGAATCCCCTCTGCCCTGCCCGCCCACGACGTGCTGCAGTCCGAGGGTGTCATGGTGATGTCGAATGAGGACGCCGAGCGGCAGGACATCCGCCCGCTGCAAATCGCGCTGCTGAACCTGATGCCGATGAAGATCGAGACGGAAACCCAGTTCGCGCGGCTGATCGGTGCGACGCCGCTGCAAATCGACCTGACCCTGATCCGGATGAGCGAGCATCAATCCCGCCACACCGCCCCCGAACATATGGAGGCGTTTTATCACCCGTTCGAGCAGATCGCCGAACGGCGGTTCGACGGCTTGATCATCACCGGCGCGCCTATCGAACGTCTGGACTTCGAGGAGGTCAGCTATTGGGACGAGCTGCGCCGCATCTTCGACTGGACCCAGACCAATGTGCATTCGACGATGGCCGTGTGCTGGTCCGCGCAGGCGATGCTGAACCACTTCCACGGGATTGCGAAACATGCGTTGCAGGCCAAGGCCTTCGGCGCGTTCCGGCATGTCGTGCACGATGCGACCTCGCCCTATCTGCGGGGCTTCTCGGACAATCTGGTCGTTCCCGTCAGCCGATGGACGGAGGTTCACCAGGCCGATGTCGATGCTGTCGCCAGCCTTAACACCCTGATCTCCTCACCCGAGGCCGGCCCCTGCCTGATCGAGGAATCCGGTCGCCGTGCGCTCTACATGTTCAACCATCTGGAATATGACAGCGAGACTCTCAAGGGTGAGTATGACCGCGACATCGCGGCAGGCAGGCCGATCAATGTGCCGATGAACTACTATCCCGGGGACGATCCGACGCAACCGCCCGAGAACCGCTGGCGCAGCCATGCCCACTTGCTTTACGGCAACTGGATCAACCAGATCTATCAGACCACACCGTTCGGGTGGACGGACAATGCTGCCGGGTGACTGGACTTGCGCCGTCAAAGCTGCACCTTTCGAGGGGCGGACAGACTTCACAAACAGACGGGGACATCACGATGAATGATCTGGTCGGACAAATCAGCGATTATTTCAACGATGAGGCGCCCCAACATGTGCGCGATCTGATCGAGGACTCCCGCAAGAAGGAAATGCTCGATCCGTCCTATCCATATGAACACCGGATGGACCGTGATGAATACGACGAAACGCTCGAAGCGCTCCAGATCGAACTGGTCAAGATGCAGGACTGGGTCATCCGCACCGGGGCCCGGGTCGTCGTCATATTCGAGGGGCGTGATGCCGCAGGCAAGGGCGGCACGATCTCCCGCGTTCGTGCGAACCTGAACCCGCGCGTTGTCAAGACCGTGGCATTGCCCAAGCCCAACCCAACCGAGGCGGGCGAATGGTATTTTCAGCGGTATATCAAGCATTTGCCAAGTTCGGGAAACATCACGCTGTTTGATCGCAGCTGGTATAATCGCGGCGTCGTCGAGCACGTGTTCGGCTTTTGCACGCCCGAGCAGCGCGAACACTGGTTCACTCAGGTTCCCAATCTGGAACGAATGCTGGTGAATGATGGCGTGCACCTTATCAAGATCTGGCTGAACGTCGGCCGGGCGGAACAGTTGCGCCGCTTTCTGGAGCGGGAGGAAGACCCGCTGAAGCACTGGAAACTGTCGGAAATCGACGTGAAGGGGCTGAGCAAGTGGGACGCCTACACAGACGCAATCACCGAGACGTTGACCCGCACCCATACCGATGTCGCGCCGTGGACCGTAGTACGCTCCGAGGACAAACGCCGTGCGAGGATCGGTGCGATCCGCCATATCCTGTCCCGTCTGCCCTGCGATCTGGCTGACAAGGCTGCCGTCGGAACCCCGGACGAACAGATCGTCGGGGGACCGGATTTGATCCTGCGCGATGCCTGAGCGCAAAGGCTATCATCACGGAAACCTGCGACAGGCTCTGGTCGAGGCGACCCTCACCCTGATCGAGGAAAAGGGCCCGACCGGGTTCACCCTGGCTGAGGCCGCGCGGCTCGCCGGGGTCAGCGCCGCCGCACCCTACCGCCACTTCAAGGGCCGCGAGGATCTGATCGCAGAGGTGGCGTTACAAGGCTACGAAATGTTCGCAGACCTGTTGGAGCACGCCTATGACGAGGGCAAGCCATCCGCCCTCGCCGCGTTCGAGACTGTGGGCCGGGCCTATCTGCATTTCGCGCGGGTTCAACCCGGGCACTACATCGCGATGTTCGAAAGCGGTGTGTCCGTCCTGGGCAACCCCGAACTTGCCCGCGTGTCGCAACGCGCAACCGACGTTCTGGACCGCGCGGCGGAGGCTATGATGCAACATCTGCCAAAGGGCCAGCGACCGCCTGCCAGCATGGTCAGTCACCATATCTGGGCGATGAGCCACGGCGTCGTCGAGTTGTTCTCACGCGGGGCGCCGGGGGCCCGCGCGCCCTTCTCGCCGGAGGAGCTGCTGGAATCGGGGATAGGCATCTATCTGCGCGGGCTCGGCATCATTCAGAAGGACTGAGGCACGAATTCAGGTCACGCAGCAATGTGTCGCGCGGGCGGCTGGCGAACGCGGCCAATGCCTCCACATCCATGGGTTTCGAGAACAGCCAACCCTGCAAGACGCTGCACCCCATTTCGCGCAGAATACGGGCCTGTTCCATCGTTTCCACCCCCTCGGCCACGATATCGACGTTCAATGTGCGCCCGATTTCGATCATGGCGGCAATCACCCGCCGGGCGTGGTCCGACCCGTCCAGCGCCGCCGTGAACTGCCGGTCGATCTTCATCCTGTCGGGGCTCAACCGCAGCAAGCTGACGATTGACGCATAACCGGTGCCGAAATCGTCAATCTCGATCTCGATTCCCAAGTCGCGAATGCGGTCGATCTGCCATTGCCAAGTGGCATCGGTTTCATCGAACAGGACCGTTTCAACCAGTTCGAAGCTGAGGCTACCCGGCGCGAGGTTCAGCGCCCGCAATTCGTCGATCAGCTCCGATCCGCCCAATCGCTGGGCGGAAACGTTGACCGACAGGCGCGGGATGTCGATGCCCCGCTCGCGCAGGTTCTTCATATCGACGCAGGCACTTTGCAGGATCATCGAATCTATGGCGCCCATCCTGTCGTCGCGTTCGGCAACAGCCGCAAACCGGCCCGGTGCCAGAATGCCATCCTGCGGATGGTGCCAGCGGGCCAACGCCTCGACCCCGCAGATCTCGAATGTATCCGCGCGCACCTGAACCTCGTAGACGGGGTGAAACTCCCCCCGTTCCAATCCGCGGATCATGTCGTCGGACAGCCGGTTTTCCAGCTTCATCTCCGCATCCATCGAGCGGGAGAAGATCTCGACCCGGCCGCGTCCGCCCGTCTTGGCACGGTAAAGTGCTACATCGGCGTTCAGCAGCAACTGCCGGGGTTCTATCGTGCCAAAATCCGGCAGCGCCACGCCGATCGACGCGCCGGTCCGGCATTCGACCCCCTTGCATCGCATCGGTTGCGACAGCCGGTCAACCAGACGTTGCGCCATTGCCAGAACGCGCGACGCTTCACCGGTATATCCGCACAGGATCGCGAATTCGTCGCCCCCGACACGTGCCACGAAATCACCAAGGCGCGATTCCTGTACCATTGTCGTCGACACCTGGCGCAGGACGTAATCGCCCATGAAGTGGCCGAACGTGTCGTTGATCTGCTTGAACCTGTCCAGGTCGATGTGCAGAACGGCCAGCCTTTCCCCCTTGCGCGCCGCTTCCTCCAGCCGTCGCTCCAGATATCTGCGGTTCGCCAGCCCGGTATGGGCATCGTGCAGGCTGACATATTCGATTTTTTCGTTCGCCTCCGCCAGCAGCAGGGCGCGCTGCTCCGCCTCCCGCTTGAGCAGACCCAGATCGTGGATCGCGCCCAATTGCTGATCGCGATATTCGGTTATGTCGAACAACAGCCCAGCGATTCCCGGCGTTCCATCCGGTAAGGTGATGATCACCTTCTCCACCAACCACAGGCGTCCGTCGGCCGTTGAGCGTTGCGATACGCTGCGCCCCGAATGCAGACACCTTCTGTCCTCCTCCTCCACCAATATGGCATCATATGTCTGGCACGATCTTCGGTCAGGTCGCTCCGAGGTGACGGTATTGGAAAACAGCCCTTCAAATGCTGGATTGGTATAGAGGTATTGCTGCTGCGGGGTCTTGATGAACACTGGCGATCCCAGCGTCCCGATCAGTTCACCGAGTATTTCCAGCGTGACAGGGTTTTCTACCCGTTCCAAAACCTGCATTCGTACCCCCGGTCCGATCTGTACGCACAGCATCGGGGCAAAGTCCTACCGTAAGGTTTACGCCGCACGAATTTCGCAGATGGTGCTTGAACGGAGACATCCGCTCCCCCAAATATGTTAATGTGAATAACATTTACATTTGGAAGGACCCCCGATGACAACCGCCACCGCCTACCTGCACAACGCCGAAAGCTGGCTCGACCAGCGGGGCAAGGGCGCCTGGATCGCTGCCATGGTGCTCGGCTTCATCCTGTTCTGGCCTCTCGGCCTCGCCCTGTTGTTCTATATGATCTGGAGTAAACGTATGACTTCGCCGAAATCCTGTGCGCCCTGGCGCGCCCGCAGCCACACCTCACGCTCATCCGGCAATTCCGCCTTCGATGCCTATCGTGACGATACGATCCGCCGGCTGGAGGAAGAGCAGGAAGCGTTCCAGGCCTTCATGGAGCGGCTGCGCAATGCACGTGACAAGGCCGAATTCGACCAGTTCATGAACGACCGGCGTGAGCGTGCCGACACGCAGGACACCACCGAGGCCGAGACGACGCCACGGCAGAATTTCGACTGAAACGTCCGCGCGACCCGAATGCCTCTTCGCGTTCGGGTCACGGCACCCCATATGACAAGCATAATCACTTAACGGAGCGGTATAGATGAACACCCGAGCCTACAATCCAAACTACCGCCCCGACCGGGCGAGCGGCCTGCCCGATCCGCAGACCGACCCGCAATTCTATGATGGCGTCCCGGCCAAGAGGCTGATTGCCTGGGTCTTCGACATCGTGCTGATCACGGTGCTGTGGTTCGTCTTCGGTCTGCTTACGCTGGGTCTGGGGTGGCTGCTGCTGCCATTCTGGGCGGTCATCAGCTTCGCCTATCGTACGTTCACCCTGACGGGGCGCTCGGCAACGTGGGGAATGCGGATGATGGGAATCGAGATGCGCGACGGCTTTGGCCAGCGGTTCGGTCTGGGTCAGGCGCTGGTGCATACCGGCCTTTACACCGTATCGCTGATGTTCATGATTTCGCAGATCGTCAGTGTCGTCCTGATGGCGGGCACCGCGCGTGGGCAGGGTCTGCATGACATCCCCCTCGGGTCCACCGCGATCAACAGCCCGATGGGCTGAACGCAATCGGGTCGGATACGTTGACACCCCGACATATTCGACCCACTCTTAACGGATCACGAAACGCGCCCGCTGGGCGGCTTACACTTGGGTCCGATGCGCTATACCCCGCCAAACCTGCCGCAGTTCTACGTGACGGCACCGCAGCCCTGCCCCTATCTGGATGGCCAGATCGAGCGCAAGCTGTTCACGGCCTTGCAGGGTGGCGATAGCCAGCGATTGAACGATGCCCTGTCCGCGCAGGGATTCCGCAGATCGCAAAACGTGCTCTACCGGCCCTCTTGCGTGGATTGCTCGGCCTGTCTGTCGGCACGAATTCGCGTGGCGGATTTTGCCCCCTCCCGCAGCCAGCGCCGGATCATTCGCAAGAACGGCGATCTGGACCGGGCCGGCACGTCCCCCTGGGCGACCGAGGATCAGTACATGCTGTTCCGCCGCTATCTGGACCGGCGGCACGCGGATGGTGGCATGGCGGACATGGATATGTTCGAGTTCGCGGCGATGATCGAGGAAACGCCGGTGCGCAGCCGCGTTATCGAGTACACCGATGCGGAGGGGGCGCTGACGGCCACCTGCCTGACAGACGTGCTGAGTGACGGCGTTTCGATGGTGTATTCGTTCTTCGACCCGGACGCGACCTCACGTTCGCTGGGAACCTATCTGATCCTCGACCACATCGAAATCGCGCGGGAGGCGGGCCTGCCCTATGTCTATCTGGGCTATTGGGTGCCGGGCTCACAGAAAATGGCCTATAAGGCACGGTTCCGGCCCTTGGAGATCTATCTTAAGGGACAGTGGCAGGATTTGACGGACCCGGCCAATGTCGCGACCGGTCCGCAACCGGTCCAGATGGATCGCATCCAGGATCAGGTCGCCGCCATCCAGTTGCCGGACGGAAACGTTTAGGCGCCACCGCTCTCTCTCTATAAAAAATGATTTCGCAGGTTTTCAGTCGGCTCTGACATGACCGACAGAAGGCCTGCGACCGCAGTGGCCCGTCACTGTCGAACATTCAAGATCTGTAACGATATCAAATCTGTGATCACCTCATGTGCAACGAAAGTGAGAGGCACACGTTATCGCACTGTCCCGTCAGATTCGAAGGGGCAGTTTGAAACAGATGAGAGGATATCTCAGATGACATTTATGAAAAAAACTTTGGCAGCATCGACCGCGCTCGCACTTGTCGCGGCACCCGCATTCTCGCAGACCACACCTACCGTGAACGCCGAAGCCAGCGCAGAAGCGCAAGTTCAGATTGAAAAAGACGGCGACAACGGCGTGAATTCCGTCGGTGACGCGCTCGGCGCGACCGGCGATTTCGCAACCGACACCGTCGGTGGAGCAGTCAATCTGGCCGGTGACGCCGTGACCGCGACTGGCGAGTTCGTGGCCGGAACCGGATCCGCGATCACGGGCCTGCTCGAAGGTCCGGGCGCTGACATGACGACCACTGCCACCGTCTATCGCTTTGTCCCGGCTGAGGAGCTGGACGCCCGCGTCGCCAAGGGTACGCCCGTCACCGGCTTGGATAATGCGTCCCTGATCGGCGAATACGTGACCACCCTCGACGGCACGCAGATCGGCCGTATTGGTGAGGTTGAGCGTACTGAGGCCGGCGCCCTGCAAACTCTGACGCTGGATACCAACGTCACGGATGCCGAATTCAAGCTGATGGCCAGTGCGACCACGAAAACGGATGATGGTATCATCCTTGCCCTGACAGATGCCGAATTCGTGGCAATCGTCGAGGCCACCGAAGCAGACTGATAGCTTCCTGCCTTTAACGAAAGGGCCCGCCCGGTCACTACACCGGGCGGGCCCTTTTGCGTTTGGAGTGTTCGTTCAGATCAGTTCGACAACAGATCCGGCACGATGGTCACGATGGACGGGAACAACCAAAGCAAGCCCAACCCAAGCATCTGGATCGCAACGAATGGCAGAACGCCGCGATAGATGTGACCGGTCGTGACGCTGACCGGCGCGACACCACGCAAATAGAACAGCGCGAACCCGAACGGAGGCGTCAGGAACGAGGTTTGCAAGTTCACCGCAATCATGATCGTCACCCATTTCGGATCCAGCGTCCCGCCATAGATCACCGGCCCGACGATTGGGATCACGATGTAGATGATCTCCAGGAAGTCGAGGACGAACCCCAGGATGAACAGCACCAGCATCACGATCAGGAAGACCTTGAGCTCACTGTCGAAGCTCTTGAGGAAATCCTGGATATAATGCTCCCCGCCGAAGGAAATCAGCACGAGGTTCAGCAACTGGGAGCCGATCAGGATCGCGAACACCATGCTGGTAACCTTCGCGGTCTCACGCACCACGGGGGTCAGAACGCCCGTGGTCCACAGGACCCAGCAACAATAGAGCAATGTCAGCATCGTGATGGCGTAGCAGATCAGCGCCACGACGAAGGCGATGTAGTTCTCGACCGATACCTGCTCGAGGGAGATACGCAGATCGAAGGTCGTGCCCAGGATCAGCATCAGAGCAATCGCGAGAGTGCCGATCAGAACCGGCAGCGCAGATCGCTCGGGGTCTTCCTCCAGCTTGCGATAGGCCGCCAGCAGCAACGCACCCGCAGCCCCCAACGCCGCCGCCGGTGTCGGGTTCGTGATTCCACCCAGGATCGACCCCAGCACGGCCACGATCAGAACCAGCGGCGGGAACACGACCCGTAGCAGATCGTTTTCACCCAGACGCGAGGCCACGTGGCGCATCGACCACAGCAAAGCCGCGAACGGAATGGCCAGGATCAGGAACGTCGTTCCGGGTGAAGTCAGCGGCCCGATAAACGCCGCGTCCAGTACGATGCCGGCTGCTATGGCGCCAACCCCAACAAAGATCGGCAGCATCGGCCGGTTGGGCGCGGTGCCGATGGACAGGGCCAATGCGATCCCCGCCATGACCCATACCAGCATCAGGTTGGACGAGAGCATCGGCGCATTCTGAATCGCGCTCGCCCGTGCCTCTGCCATCTGCTCAGGCGACAGCACACGGTCCTCCTGGGACAGCGCGCCGCCATCGGCGTCGATTTCGGCTTGCTGCGCGACGGCGAGGTCCCATTTGTCCTGGCCGTGCCGCTCGATCATCGAGGCCTGACAATCGGCGGAGACATTGGTGCGCAGCACCGCCTGCTGCCCCTGTGCGGCGATGGTCGAGACATTGACATTCTGCGACCCGGACAGTCCCACCGTGCTCAACCCGATGGCGAACAGAATGATTGCGACCGGAACACCCAGATACCAGGTAACGTTATGATAGGGGCCGACAATCTTGACCTCACCGGGTCCACCACGCACGGGCGGAGCCTTGTCGGGGAACACCATCGCGAAACAGAACGCATAGGCGGCGTAGAGGAACGCGAGGAAGATGCCGGGCAGCAGGGCCGCCTGAAACAAGGTGCCGACCGACAGGACCGCAGGTTGGCCCAGATACGTCAACGCGTCCGGGCACATGTTCGCCTGCGCGAATTCCTCCTGCGCGGTGGAGTACAGATCCCCCGCGAGAGTGCCCAGCAGAACGATCACGATGGAGGGCGGAATGATCTGTCCCAGCGTTCCCGACGCCGCGATCACGCCGGTGGACAGTTCGGGTGAATATCCGCTGCGCAACATGGTCGGCAGGGCCAGCAGGCCCATCGTCACCACCGTGGCACCGACGATACCTGTCGAGGCGGCGAGGAACGCGCCCACGACCACGATGGACACAGCCAGCCCGCCGGGCAGCGGTCCGAACACCCGCGCCATCGTCGTCAGCAAATCGTTCGCGATGCGGGACCGTTCCAGCGTGATCCCCATCAACACGAACATCGACACGGCCAGCAACGTCTCGATCGACGGGCCGGCAAAGACACGCTCGTTCATCCGGTTGGTAATCAACGCGATATTGCGATCAAAGGCGCGCTGCCACCCCTCCGCGAACAGAGGTTCCACATAGGTGGGCAAATCTGGATATCGAAACAGCGAAATCGTGTCCCGCGCCACACCGCTGGCGACCAGTTGCGCATATTCCGCGGACCGGTCATCGACCGCCTGATGCAGCAATATGCCCGCATCGCTGAGCAGCGCCAGTATGAAGAAGGCGATGATGCCCGCACCACCGATGGAAAACGCCACCGGGTAACCCGACATGATCGCCCCGAACAGGCAAGCGAAGGTGATAATCAGGCCAATCTCGACCCCGTCCATACCGAACAACATGTGATCCGTGCCCCTTGGTGTTTTGTGGCTTTAGTGGATTTCGGACGCGGTCTCGGCGATTTCATCGCCCAGCTGGTCCTTGTCGATATACTTACCGTCGCTTTCCGGCCCCTCGATGCATTCCAGCAGCGAACGGTAGAGGAAAGACCACGCCATCAGGAACATCAGACCGGCAAATGCCAGGATCAGAACCTTGAACAGGATATAGGCGTTAAAGCCGTTGGGACTGAAACCGATGGTTTCGATATCCCAGCGAACGACCTGCGCCCTGCTCAACATCTGATCGAGCGTATTGGTCACGGCGACGGGCGGGCGGATCATGTTGCGCCACATGAAGTACCAGGCGAACATCCAGATGACCACGGTCAACGGCATCAGCAACAGGGCCGATCCCAGCATATCCACGATCTTCTTCGTGCGATATTTCGCGCCAGCATAAAACAGATCGACCCGCACATGACCGCCCTGCACGAACGTGTATCCAACGCAGAGCGCCACGATCAAAGCGTTGTAGAGTTTCAGCTCCTCGGACCACCACGATATGTCCTGGGTAAAGCCGACATCCCCGATCCCGAAGGTGATCGCCCCCTCACGGAACAGACGTTGCAGAAAGATGATGACGACCTGTTGCAGCACCAGCAACAGCGCCGCATAGGCGAAGAACCGGCCAAGCGTGTTCTGGCCGTACTCGATCACCCGCACGACCCCCCATAGGAACGGTCGGTGAAACAATCCGGCAATCAGAACAGCGGTAAAGATCGCGAGCAGTGCGAAAAACAATTCCGTCGACGCACCGTAAAAGATGAACCGCATGAGGCTTTCACTGTCCTCGAACCAGTTCAGCCACGCGCCCGGATTTGCCAAAGCCACAAAGATGCCGGCCACCCCGGCCCACAGATTGCCAAAGAACCAGCTCAACGCATCAAGCATCGCACACCCGTCGGATTATTGAAGGAAGAGGTCCGGCCCACGAACCGGAGAAACGGGGCGCATATCGCTGCGCCCCGCCAATGGTTCGGCTATCAGCCCAGAATGCGCTGACGCTGCTTCATGAACACGCCCGAGGAATCGTTCACCCATTTCGAGCTGGATTCCTGCGAAGCCATCGCGGATTCATAGGTGCGGCGATACAGATCGTCGCCCATGCTCTCTTCGATGACCTCCTGCGAGGCGGCGTAGAACGCATCCCAGACATCATCGGGGAATTCGTGCAGTTCGACACCGGCGGACTGAAGACGCTCAAGCGCGGCCGCGTTCTCGGAGAGGAACATGGACAGCGTGTTCATGTTCGATGCCGCGCAGACGGTTTCGATGATCGTCTGATGCGACGCCGACAGTTCGTTGAACACGTCGAGGTTGGTGGTCAGGGTCAGGGCGGGGCCAGGCTCATGGAAACCGGCGGGGTAGTAGATCTTGGAGATTTCCTGGAAACCGGCCTTCTCATCCGCCCAGGGGCCGATCCACTCGGTTCCGTCGATCGCGCCGGATGCCAGCGCCTGATAGACCTCCGCACCGGGAAGGTTCTGAACGGATGCGCCCAGCTTGGACAGCACCTGACCGCCCTGCCCCGGCATCCGGAACTTGAGGCCGTTGAAATCCTCGGCGGACTCGATCCGGCGAGAGAACCAGCCACCCGCCTGTGCGCCGGTATTGCCTGAGAGGAACGGCTTGAGGTTGAACAGCGCGCCCAGTTCGTGGTTCAGTTCCATTCCGCCGTCGGAATAGTACCAGGTGTTCATCTCCTGCGGTGTCATGCCGAAGGGAATCTGCGAGAACAGGGCATAGGCAGGGTGCTGGTTAAGGAAATAGTAATCCACACCGTGATACATGTCTGCCTGACCGGAGGAGACGGCGTCGAACACTTCGAAGGCGCCAACCAGTTCGCCTGCGGCCTTCAGCTCGACCGTCAGCGCACCGTCGGTCGCGGCGGTGATCATGTCCGCACAGTATTGCGCGCTGTCATGCACACCGGCAAGACCGCGACCCCATGTCGTGACCAGCGTCAGCGTGCGGCGACCCTGCGCATAGGCGGGTGCGGCCAGCGTCGCTGCGGCGGCAGTGGAGCCACCGATAGCTGTGTTCTTCAGAAAAGAGCGACGATCCATTTTTTTCTCCCTATAACGCCCACCCTTGAATGGGCGGATCGATAAACAAGACCGATCCTAAACAAATGCCGCGCGGCGTGGAATACCCATTAGCCCGTAGATCCGGAATTAAATTGCGCCGCGCCCCCACGATCAGGCACGACGCGACCGTAACTGTTGACCTTGACCGCGCGACGGGGCTTGATACTCCATTGTCCGTGGACTTCCATGATTGATCGACAACGTTTCCAGCTCAACCTGACCTACGGCCAGAAGATCTTCTTTCTGGCGACGGTTCCGCTGGTTCTGGCGATGGGCAGCATTGCCGGGCTGGTCGCCTATCAGGCGCGCCAGCTGGCCGAGGATGAAATCGCCTTTCTGGAGGAAACCTTGCTGGAGGCAAAGCAAGGTGAGTTGCGCAACTACATGGCGCTGGCCCGCAACGCGATCTATCACATCTACGGCCCCGCCGGGCCCGACGATCAGGAGGCCAAGAACCGCGCCACGCAAATCCTCGCGGCGATGACCTACGGAAAAGACGGGTTTTTCTTCGTTTACGATTACGACGGCGTCAACCTGGTCAGCCCCAAGCAGACGGACCTGATCGGCCGCAACCTGATCGACCTGACGGACGGATCGGGCACGCCGGTGGTGGAGCCGCTGATCGCGCTGGCCCGCAACGGCGGCGGCTATCACGAATATGTCTGGCCCAAGCCATCCAGCGCCGAGGAAAGCCCCATCGTCAGCTACGTCATCGGGCTTCAGGACTGGCAATGGGCGATCGGCACCGGCATCTTTATCGACGACGTTCGCGCTCATGTCGCCGTCAAGCGAGCGGAGATGGAGGCCCGGATCAAGGACACATTTGTCTGGATCGCGGCGATCACCCTGATTTTTCTTATCGGCGTCTTTGCCTCGGGAATGCTGATTAATCTGCGCGAACGGCGTCTGGCGGATTCGAAACTGGCCGTTCTGACGCAGCGCATCGTTCACACGCAGGAGGAGGAGCGCGCCCGCGTCGCACGCGAATTGCACGATTCCATCTCGCAAATCCTCGTCAGCATCCGCTACGGGCTGGAACTGGCGAAGCGCAAGATCAAGACTGGTGCTGATGACCTGGAGTCGACGCTGCAAAAACCGTCCGAGGGGCTGACCCTCGCCATCAAGGAGGTGCGCCGCATCAGCCGCGACCTGCGCCCCGGCGCGCTGGACGATCTGGGCCTGTCCCCCGCCCTGAAATCGCTGGCCGAGGAATTTCAGGAACGCACCGGGATCGTGACACGGGTCGATACCGTCGCGGTGCGCAACTCCCTCTCGGTCGAGGGGAAGACGGCGCTGTTCCGTGTCGCGCAGGAGGCATTGACCAATGTCGAACGCCACTCCGCCGCGACCGAGGTCGTGCTGCGCGTCATCCTGCACCGCTCCGGCGCCTCGATGACGATCACCGATAACGGCTGCGGATTTACACCGTCGCGCCGGGGCGGTACGGGCATTGGTCAGCGCAACATGGCCGAACGGATGGAGCATCTGGGCGGCACCTTCCGCATCTCATCCTCGACTAGGGGGACGCGCATCGAGGCCAGCCTGCCAGCCTGCCACCTGATGTCCGGTGCCCCAACGGAGCAGAGAAAGTTCGCATGATCCCCATTCGCGTCATCCTTGCCGACGATCATCCCCTTGTTACCGAGGGGGTAAAGGCGGTGCTCGAAACCTTTGACCAGATCGACCTGATCGCCTCCGTCACGAACGGCCGCGATGCTGTCACCGCCATCGAACGGCTGGATCCCGATATCACTCTGATGGACCTGAACATGCCCGGCATGAACGGGCTGACGGCGACGGAACTGGTTCTGGAACGCGACCCCGCCGCCCGGATCATCATCCTGTCCATGCACGACAACCCCGAATATATCGCGACCGCCCTGCGTCATGGTGCAAAGGGCTACCTGCTCAAGGACGTTCCGACCGAGGAGATCGTCGAGGCGATCGAGAACGTTCATGCGGGGGAAACCTATCTGTGCACCGGAATCGATGGCGCGATGCAACCCACCTTGGACTGCGACCGCGAACCCCTGACCAGCCGCGAACAGATCGTCCTGCTGCGCCTCGCCCGCGGGTTGTCGAACAAGGAAGTCGGGCGCGAACTCGAAATCTCCGTACGCACGGTCGAAACCCACCGAAAGAACATCAAACGCAAGCTGGCGATCGAGACGACGGCAGGCCTGACCCGCTACGTTCTGGAAAGCGGCCTGCTGGGGCTGACGGACTGATCCGGGCGCGCCGCCCCCGGAATCGATTCGCACCCCTCCGCCCCGATATCTAAAGCTGCGCACACAGCGCCCGACACGACATTTAATTTCAGTAAATCCCCCTTTTGCGCCACTTTCCCCACAATCCGGTGTTGACCCCGCCTGCCAAGAGGGTAAAACAGGATCGTGCAAAGGAAAAAGCCATGACAACTCTCGTAGTAATTATCGGACAGCGCACCTGACGCGGGGATGATCCCCACGGCAGCAGGTGCGCTTGACCCCCAGCCGGGGGTTTTTTTATGCCTTATGCACATTTGAAACAGGGCCGCGTGCCCGTCAGGAAGAGAGACAGACCCATGACCCGTATGTCTGGAGCACAGATCGTCGTCAAAGCCTTGAAAGATCAAGGCGTCGATACCGTATTTGGCTATCCGGGCGGGGCCGTGCTTCCGATCTACGACGAGATTTTCAAGCAGAACGACATCCGCCACATTCTGGTGCGCCACGAACAGGCCGCGGCACACGCGGCGGAGGGGTACGCCCGCTCCACCGGCAAGCCGGGCGTTGTCCTCGTCACCTCCGGCCCCGGCGCGACGAATGCCGTCACCGGCATGACGGATGCGCTGATGGACAGCATTCCCATGGTCGTTCTGACCGGTCAGGTCCCGACCTTCATGATCGGCAACGATGCCTTTCAGGAGGCGGACACCGTCGGCATCACCCGCCCCTGCACCAAGCATAACTGGCTGGTGAAGGACACGGACAACCTGTCCAGCACCCTGCATCAGGCGTTCCACGTCGCCACCAGCGGCCGTCCCGGCCCGGTTCTGGTCGATATCCCCAAGGACGTGCAATTCGCCGACGGCACCTATGTCGCGCCGGAAAAGTCCGACAAGGGCCACTACGCCCCCCGGGTCAAGGGCGATGTTGAGGCGATCACGCAGGCGGTCGAGCTGCTGGAAACGGCGAAGCGTCCGATCTTCTATACCGGCGGCGGCGTCATCAATTCCGGCCCGGCGGCCAGCCAGCTGCTGCGCGAACTGGTTGAGGCGACCGGCTTCCCCATCACCTCCACCCTCATGGGGCTGGGCTGCTATCCTGCCAGCGGCAAGTCTTGGCTGGGCATGCTTGGAATGCATGGCATGTACGAGGCCAACATGGCGATGCACGATTGCGACGCGATGATCTGCATCGGCGCGCGCTTCGACGACCGGATCACCGGGCGCACCGATGCGTTCAGCCCGAAATCGCGGAAGGTGCACATCGACATCGACCCCTCTTCGATCAACAAGATCATCCGCGTGGACGTGCCCATCATCGGTGACATCGCCCACGTGCTGGAGGACATGCTGCGCATCTGGAAGTCCCGCGGCCGCAAGACCCGGTCCGAGGAGGTCGCAAAGTGGTGGAAGACGATCGACACCTGGCGTGAGACCAAGTGCCTCGCCTACGAGAAGTCGGACAAGGTCATCAAGCCGCAATACGCGCTGGAACGGCTGGAGGCGCTGACCAAGAAATATGACCGCTACGTCACGACCGAGGTCGGCCAGCATCAGATGTGGGCCGCGCAATATCTCGGCTTCGAGGAGCCGAACCGCTGGATGACCTCCGGGGGCCTCGGCACCATGGGCTACGGCTTTCCGGCCTCGGTCGGCGTGCAGATCGCGCATCCCGACAGCCTGGTCATCAACGTCGCGGGTGAGGCGTCATGGCTGATGAACATGCAGGAATTGGGCACGGCGATGCAGTTCCGCGCCCCGGTCAAGCAGTTCATCCTGAACAATGAGCGTCTTGGCATGGTCCGCCAGTGGCAGGAGCTGCTGCACGGTGAGAGGTATTCGGCCAGCTGGTCCGAAAGCCTGCCCGATTTCGTCAAGCTGGCGGAGGCGTTCGGCGCCAAGGGCATCCAGTGCCACGACCCCGACGGGCTGGACGATGCGATCATGGAAATGATCGAACATGACGGTCCCGTCGTCTTCGACTGTCTGGTGGAAAAGCATGAGAACTGCTTCCCGATGATCCCGTCGGGCAAGGCGCACAATGAAATGTTGCTGGGCAACACCTCGACCAAGGATGCGATCGAGGCCGGCGGCGCGGTGATGGTCTGAGCACCGGCTTGGCCTGCCCCCGATCCTGCCGGATCGGGCATGTCGCATTAACCTGGGGCGGCGATCCTGAACTGGGATCGCCCCGCCAAAACAAACGGTTGTAGAATGTTCTTCAACCAACTGCCATTAACCTGTTCCCCGCGGGGAACATCCTGGAGGAGCGTCAGATGAGCCCGCTAGACCTCAAGAAGGGCAGCTCGAAAAAGAGCGCCTACGACCTCAAGACCCCGTTCTCCGATGTGGATGAGCGTCACACCCTCGCCGTTCTGGTGGACAACGTCGATGGCGTGCTGGCGCGCGTCATCGGGCTGTTCTCGGGCCGGGGCTACAACATCGACAGCCTGACCGTAGCGGAGGTCGATCATACCGGCCACCGCTCGCGCATCACCGTCGTCACCACCGGCACGCCGCAGGTGATCGTGCAAATCAAGCACCAGCTGGAACGCATGGTCGTGGTGCATGAGGTCCACGACCTGACCGTCGAGGGGCCGAGCGTCGAGCGGGAACTGGCTCTGGTCAAGGTCGCCGGCACCGGCAACGAACGGGTCGAGGCACTGCGCACGGCCGAAATCTTCCGCGCCCGCGTCATGGACACCACGACCGAGAGCTTCGTTTTCGAGCTGACCGGCGTCCCGAACAAGATCGACGCCTTCGTCGATCTGATGGTGCCGCTGGGATTGGTTGAGGTCGCCCGCACCGGCGTCGCCGCGATGGCCCGCGGCCTGGAATGACCTGAAAACACGCGCCCCGATCCGCCGGGGCGCGTCCGGCTGCCGTTCGCATAGCACCAAGACTTTCCCGACAGGCTGGCATGCTCATTCGGCACGTCCCGCGCGTGGGGGCTTTCCGAAAAAACAGCCGGCTTTCCTGCTGAGCCATTGCGCGCATCATTGGCTCTGCATCCTTGACGTGCCGGCTGAAGGGATCATTCTCTCAATCACCATTCGCAATTGAGGAGCAAGATATGGGCTGGATCGTCGCAATCATCGTAGGTGCCATCGCCGGGTGGATCGCCGAGAAGATCATGAAGGCCGACCATGGGCTTTTGACCAACATCGTTCTGGGCATCATCGGCGCCATGATCTTCAACGGACTGCTCAGCCTTGTCGGCATCGCTGAACGCACGGGCTTTTTCGGCAGCCTGATCGCGGGCGTGATCGGCGCCTGCCTGCTGATCTGGATCTGGCGTATGATCAAGGGACGCAGCTAAGCGCACCCCATGGCCACGGCGCATTGCGCGTGGCCAGTCATCCCCCTTGCACAGGACCAACCATCGCGTAGGGACGGCCACCGCGCATTGCGCAAAGCCTTCATCGCGCAGGAATTAATCCGTGCTGATGCACACGATGCTTTACGTTTCGCGCAGTTCGACGTTGAACGGGCTGCCGTTCTCGCCGCGTCGCCACGCGCTGGACGTAAGCTTGCCTTCATATCCGGTGTTCTGATTGACACCGGAATATGTATTATTCGTCACCCAGCAGGACGTTTGATTCCACATCTCCCACCCCGGGCAGGGTCATGATGCGCCGGCGCAGGATACGCTCGAAATCGCTGAGGTCCTGCGCCACGACCCGCAAGCGGTAATCGTACAGCCCGATCACCTGCTGGACGAGTTGCACCTCGGGGATCGAGATCACGGTCCGCTCGAAATCCGCCATCGCGGTCCGGCCCCGCGCCGCCAGCTTGATGCCCAGAAAGACCGTCACGCCGTAGCCCAGTTTCGCCGCATCCACGACCAGCGCACGCCCGGTGATGACGCCGTCCGCCTCCAGCCGCCGGATCCGGCGATACGCCGCGGGCTGGCTCAACCCGACCGCATCGCCCACCTGCTTGGCATTCAACCCACCATCGCTGCGCAGCGCATCGAGGATCGCATGATCCGTCGCGTCCAGTTCCGTCATACGGGCACCGCCTGCGTGTTCTTCAGCTCCGAGACCAGCATCAGGCTTTCCAGGTCGAGGATATGCGGCAGGGCCATGATCCGGTCGCGGTAGATCTGCTGGTAATGCGCCAGATCGCGGGCGGTGACGTCCATGCGGATGTCCACCCGGCCCAGCAGGGTCTGGATCGCCGTGACCTCGGGGATGGTGCGGGCCTCCGCAATGAAGGCGTCGAAGGCATTGCGCGCGGTCTTGTCGAGCGTGATGCGTAGGAAGACCTGAACCTCCAGGCCCAGCTTGCGCTGGTCGATCAGGATCTGCCGCCCCTTGATGACTCCGTCCCGTTCCATGCGCGCGATCCGGCGCCAGCACGGCGCGTGGCTGAGGCCGGCGCGTTGCGCCACGGTGGCGACGGAGGCGGCGGGATCAGCCTGCATCTGACGCAGGATGCGCCTGTCAGTATCGTCGAGCATCAATTTTCCGCTTCACGGCAGTTTCACGCATTAGTATACGCCGAATGACGGCTTTTCGACAGAGAAAGAAATATCTCTCGCCGATTTTCGCGTAAATTGCCCCTCAACCGGGGAACACAACAAAGGATATACCCATGCGCGTTTATTACGATCGTGATTGCGACATCAACCTGATCAAGGACAAGAAGGTCGCAATTCTGGGCTACGGCTCGCAAGGTCACGCGCATGCGCTGAACCTGCGTGACAGCGGCGCGAAGAATCTGGTCGTCGCCCTGCGCGAAGGATCAGCCTCCGCCAAGAAGGCCGAGGGCGAGGGCCTCAAGGTCATGGGCATCGCCGAGGCAGCCGCATGGTGCGACGTCATCATGTTCACCATGCCCGACGAATTGCAGGCCGAGACCTACAAGAAATACGTGCACGACAACCTCAAGGACGGCGCGGCCATCGCCTTCGCCCACGGCCTGAACGTGCATTTCGGCCTGATCGAGCCGAAGCCCGGCGTCGATGTCATCATGATGGCGCCCAAGGGCCCCGGCCATACGGTTCGCGGTGAATACACCAAGGGCGGCGGCGTTCCCTGCCTGGTCGCCGTGGATCAGGACGCGTCGGGCAAGGCGCTGGAAATCGGCCTGTCCTATTGCGCGGCCATCGGTGGCGGTCGCTCCGGCATCATCGAGACGAACTTCCGCGAGGAATGCGAAACCGACCTGTTCGGTGAGCAGGCAGTGCTGTGCGGCGGTCTGGTCGAATTGATCCGCATGGGCTTCGAGACGCTGGTGGAGGCAGGCTACGCTCCCGAAATGGCGTATTTCGAGTGTCTGCACGAGGTCAAGCTGATCGTCGACCTGATCTACGAGGGCGGCATCGCCAACATGAACTACTCGATCTCGAACACGGCGGAGTATGGCGAGTATGTCTCCGGTCCGCGCATCCTGCCCTACGACGAGACGAAGGCCCGGATGAAGGCGGTTCTGCGCGACATCCAGACCGGCGCGTTCGTGCGCGACTTCATGCAGGAAAACCAGGCAGGTCAGCCGTTCTTCAAGGGCACGCGCCGTATGAACGACGAGCATCAGATCGAGCAGGTCGGCCAGAAGCTGCGTGAAATGATGCCCTGGATCTCCGCAGGCAAGATGGTGGACAAGTCCAAGAACTGATCCTGTGGGCGCCCGCAGTGAACCTGCGGGCGCCATCATCCGCCTACCCCTCATGAGGGGCTGAACTATCAAGTGTTCATGTGCCTGAGCATTCTGCGCGACGACCTGAATGAGCAGATTCTGCGCTATTCCCTCCGCTCCATCATGTGCAATTATGTGGAGGATTTTGCGGATGTGATCGAGCATACGCGCACGATCAACAGCAAGAGCTTCTCTCACCTGTGCCATGTCTACAATCGCTGGCGCAATCCGGGAAAACCGGCCATAGGGACGAAGCTGGGCAGCAGCTGATCCGCGAGGCCTGCCGCGCGCCCTCGACGAAAGGAATGTCGGCCATGGACCTGGACCTCAACACCCGCGAACGCCTGCCGGACGCCCTGCGTGTGCTGTTCGAATCCTATCCGCGTGAGACGTGGGAGGAGCATCGTAATTTCGGTGAACTGATCCGCTTCTGGCTGGACCGGCACCTTCAGTTCCGCCGGATGAACGCGATGTTGCTGGCCGGGGCCGAGGGGTATCTGGACGGCAGGCTGGATGCGGAGCGCTATGGCCGTGAAACCGGGCGCACCGGTCAGATGCTGCTGCACCATCTGCATGAGCATCACATGGTGGAGGATACCCACTATTTCCCCGTGCTGACCCGTCAGGACGCTCGGTTGGAGCGTGGCTTCACGATGCTGGACGCGGATCACCACGCGCTGGACGAACATCTTGCGGAATTCGCAAAAGATGCGAACGGCTTGCTGCGCGCATTGGGCGCCGGCAACGCACGGGATGAGGCCGGGCGTTTGCATGAGCGCCTGACAGGCTTCGGAGGCTTTCTCGACCGGCATCTGACGGATGAGGAGGAACTGATCGTGCCCGTCCTGCTGCATTACGACCCGCGTGAGTTCCGCACCTGACGCCACGGTCGGTGGACTGCGACGGGAATACGCCGTTTTCGCATCGACACCTCGGGATCCCTTTGTTAGATAGCCTCGCATCGCCATCAGTCAGCGCACGGACCCGTAATGCAAAACGTTCTTCTCGTCATTCTGCTTCTGCTCGCACTCGCGCTTATCATCGTGGTGCTGATGCAGCGCTCCGAAGGGGGCGGTCTCGGCATGGGTGGTGGCGGCGGCGGTGGCGGCATGATGTCCGGACGCGGGGCGGCATCCGCGCTGAGCAAGGTGACATGGATCATCGCGGCCGCCTTTCTGTCGCTGTGCGTGGCCCTTACCATCATCGCCGCGCGCGAGAGTGGAAACTCCAGCGTGCTGGACCGGCTGGGCACGGAGCAACCCGCAGGTGATGTCGATACGACGCTGCCCGGGGATCTGCAGGGCGATCTGCTGCCGCCGACAGGTGGCCTCGAACTGCCGCCAGCGGCTGAATAACAACTCAATACATCGCGTCACATACCCCCCCGACCACTAGATCGGGGGGTTGATCGCTTGCTGGAATCATCTTTTCCGGGTAAGGGATCAATCCCGTGGCGTGGTGACGATCCAGACTGACACCAGGCGGCAATTCAGGCCGACACGGGGGACCATTTCATATGGCACGATACGTATTCATTACCGGCGGGGTGGTATCCTCGCTTGGCAAGGGACTTGCCTCCGCCGCACTGGGTGCATTGCTGCAGGCGCGGGGCTATTCGGTACGGCTGCGTAAGCTCGACCCCTATCTGAACGTCGATCCCGGCACGATGTCGCCGTTCGAGCATGGTGAAGTCTTTGTTACCGATGACGGTGCGGAGACGGATCTGGATCTGGGTCACTATGAACGGTTCACCGGGGTTGCCGCGCGTTCGACGGATTCCGTATCCTCTGGCAGGATCTATTCCACCGTGTTGGAGAAGGAACGCCGGGGCGAGTATCTGGGCAAAACCATTCAGGTGATCCCGCACGTTACCAACCAGATCAAGGATTTCCTGGAAGTCGGCAGCGACGAGGTCGATTTCATGCTGTGTGAGATCGGCGGCACCGTCGGCGATATCGAGGGGCTGCCCTTCTTCGAGGCGATCCGACAGTTCGGGCAGGAGAAACCCTTCGGCCAGTGCCTGTTCATGCACCTGACCCTGCTGCCCTACATTGCCGCGTCGGGGGAGTTGAAGACGAAGCCTACGCAGCACTCGGTCAAGGAGCTGCGCTCCATCGGGATCGCGCCCGATATTCTGGTGTGCCGCGCCGATCAGCCGATTCCCAGCAAGGAGCGTGAGAAGCTCGCCCTGTTCTGCAACGTGCGGCCCGAACGGGTGATCGCTGCGCTGGACCTCAAGTCGATCTACGAGGCACCGCTGGCCTATCACCGCGAGGGGCTGGATCAGGCGGTTCTGGACGCGTTCGGCATCGCGCCAGCCCCTGCCCCCAAGCTGGACCGCTGGCGCGACGTGGCCGACCGTATCTACAACCCCGATGGCGAGGTTCGCATCGCCGTCGTCGGCAAGTACACGCAGCTTGAGGACGCCTATAAATCCATCAGCGAGGCACTGACCCATGGCGGAATGCACAACCGGGTCAAGGTGCGCACAGAATGGATCGACGCGGAGATTTTCGACAGTGACGATCCGGCACCCTATCTCGAAGGATTCCACGGCATTCTGGTGCCGGGAGGCTTCGGTGAGCGGGGAACCGAGGGCAAGATCAGAGCCGTGAAATACGCTCGTGAGCACGACATTCCCTATTTCGGAATCTGTCTGGGAATGCAGATGGCCGTGGTCGAGGCCGCGCGCAATCTGGCCGGTATCGGCAAGGCGGGCTCCGAGGAGTTCGACACCGAATCCGGCGGCGGGCGATTTGAGCACGTGATCTATCACATGAAGGAATGGAACGAGGGCAACCGCACCATCCAACGCTCGATCAACGACGACAAGGGCGGCACCATGCGACTGGGCGCCTATGACGCGACGCTGGCCGCGGGCAGCAGGATCGCGGATATCTATGGCGCCACCGATATTTCGGAACGGCACCGTCATCGGTTCGAAGTCGATATTACCTACAAGGAAAAGCTGGAGGAAGCGGGTCTGCGCTTCTCCGGCCTCAGCCCGGACGGGGAATTGCCCGAGATCGTCGAGATTCCGACGCATCCGTGGTTCGTCGGCGTGCAATTCCACCCGGAACTGAAATCGAAACCGTTCGAGCCGCACCCGCTGTTCGCCAGCTTCGTACGCGCGGCAATGGATCAGTCCCGACTGGTGTGAAGGGGCCTCCGGCGGGAATATTTGGAGAAAGTGAAATGAGCTTCGTACTGCCCGCCCCCGCCCAGCCCAGTGTCGCCGTCGAGGGCACGGAGGACCGGTTTCCCGTCCGGCGCGTGTTCTGCGTTGGGCGTAATTATGCCGCCCACGCGCGCGAGATGGGCAATGATGAGCGCGACCCGCCGTTCTTCTTTACCAAGCCTGCGGATGCGCTGGTCGGAGACAGACACACCATCCCCTACCCGCCGCAGACCAAAGACTTGCATCATGAGGTCGAACTGGTCGTCGCGATCGGGACCGGCGGCACGGATATCCGTGCCGAGGATGCGTTGAGCCATGTCTGGGGCTATGCCATCGGCAATGACCTGACACGGCGCGATCTGCAAGCGGTGGCCAAGAAGGCCGGGCGGCCGTGGGATTGGGGCAAGGCATTCGACAATTCGGCAATTTGCGGCCCGGTCCACCGTGGCCCGCATCCCCTGACCGGCGCGATCACCAGCCGGGTCAATGGGGAGGAGCGCCAGCGCGGCGATCTGTCAGAGATGATCTGGTCGGTACCGGAAATCATCGCCGCCTGCTCCGCCTCGGTCACGCTGCTGCCGGGGGATCTGATCTATACCGGCACGCCTGCGGGCGTCGGCGCATTGCAGCGGGGCGATAGCTGCACCTGCCAGATCGAGGGGCTGGGCGCGATAACCACGATCATCGCGCCCTGATTGCAGTTACTGCGCGGCGTGCAGGATCGGCGCACCGCCGGCCCTGAACCGGGCGAGGATTTCCTCGCGCCGCTTTGCAGCATCCTCGGCATTGGCCTGCTTCACATGACCGAATCCGCGAATTTGCAGCGGCAGCAGGGCCAATGCGACGGCCGCGTCGTGGGTGGAGGCATCGACCGATGACAGGACCTCATCCATATCCGCCTCGAACTGAGCGATCAGCGCCCGCTCCATCTTACGCTCGGCGGTATAGCCGAAGGGATCGAGCGGGGTGCCGCGCAGCGTCTTGCCATGCCGCAGGACCGAAAACGCCTTGAGCATCCACGGGCCGAATTCGGACTTCGCCGGGCGACCCTCGGCGTCCTTCTTGCCCAGGATCGGCGGGGCCATGTGAAAGCGCATGTTCGTGACGCCCTCGAATTTGGCCGCGATGGCTTGTTCCAGCGTTTCGGAATGCAGGCGGGCCACCTCGTACTCATCCTTGTAGGACAGCAACTTGTGATATCCCTGCGCCACGGCGAGGGCGAGCTCATCGCTGACCGTTCGGGCACGATCCACCAGCGCGGTGTATTTCTTCGCCAGCTTCGCGTTCTGATAGGCCGTCAACTGATCCGCGCGGAAGGCGACGCGTTCCTCCAGGCTGCGCTCCTCCACCGGGACTTCGGAGGTTGTCAGCGCCGCAGCCTCATCGGGCGCATGTATCGCCCAGCGGCCCAGTTCGAAGGCGCGTTTGTTGCCCTCGACCGCAGCACCGTTGAGTTCCAGCGCGCGCATCAGCGCCTCCAGCGACAGGGGAACCAGACCCGCCTGCCACGCGGCACCCAGCATCAGGACGTTCGCGTAGATCGCGTCGCCCAGGACCTTCTCCGCCAGCTTCGACGCATTCAGCATCGCCAGCGCCTCATCGCCGAGGCGGGCGCGCAGGGCGAGGCCCATGCGGTCGGTTGGCAGTTGGAATTCCTTGTTATGGGTGAATTCGCCTGTGATGATCTCATGACTGTTGCACACGGCGCGGGTGCGGCCACGGGTCATCAGGCCCAGAGTCTTGGAGCCGGCAGCGACGACCATGTCGCCCCCGATCACGCCGTCAGCCTCCCCCACTGCGACGCGCACCGCGCTGATGTCACCGGGTGTTTCGGCAATGCGGGCGTGGATGTGCACCGCGCCGCCCTTTTGCGCCAGACCGGCCATTTCCATGACGCCGGCGCCCTTGCCCTCCAGATGTGCGGCCATGGCAAGCACGGCGCCGACGGTAACGACCCCCGTGCCGCCAACGCCGGTGATGACGAGGTTATGCGTGCCGTTGATCGTCGGCAGGGCGGGCATGGGCAGGTCGTCGATGCGCACAGCGGTCGTTTCCGCCTTGCGGACCTTGGCCCCCTCAACCGTGACGAAGCTGGGGCAGAATCCCTTGAGGCACGAGAAATCCTTGTTGCAGCTCGACTGGTCGATCTGGCGTTTGCGGCCAAGCTCGGTTTCCAGCGGCAGGATCGAGACGCAGTTGGACTGTACGCCGCAATCGCCACAGCCCTCGCACACGGCGGGATTGATGAACACGCGCTTGTCGGGATCGGGGAAGGTGCCGCGCTTGCGCCGGCGGCGTTTTTCGGCAGCACAGGTCTGGATGTAGAGGATGACGGACACGCCCTCAATTTCCCGCAACTCACGCTGAACAGCGTCAAGTTCATCCCGTTCGCGCATTTCTATGGGGAAACTGGCGGGATCGACGTCCTCCTTCGGATCGTAGACGCCGACGATGCGTGAAACGCCCATCGCCTTGACCTCATGCGCGATGCGCAGCGCGTCCAGACCGCCCTCGTTGGATTGGCCGCCCGTCATGGCGACGGCATCGTTATAGAGGATCTTGTAGGTGATATTGGTGCCTGCGGCCAGCGCGGCGCGGATCGCCTGCACGCCGGAATGGTTATATGTGCCATCCCCCAGGTTCTGGAACACGTGCTGCGTTTTCGAGAAGGGTGCCTCACCTATCCAGTTCGCGCCCTCGCCGCCCATATGGGTGAAGCCGACGGTTTCGCGGTCCATCCATTGCACCATGTAGTGACAACCGATCCCGGCATATCCGCGAGAACCCTCAGGAACCTTGGTCGAGGAGTTGTGCGGACAGCCGGAGCAGAACCACGGCAGGCGGGCGGCGATTTCCTCGGCGTTGTCGGCCTTGGCGGCGGAATCCAGAACCTCCATCGCGGTGGTCAGACGTTCCGAGGTCACGCCCTCCTCCGCCAGCAGAGCGCCCAGCTTTCGTGCAATCAGAACGGGATCGAGCGCGCCCTTGACGGTGAACAGCAGGTCGCCGTCTTCCTTTTTCCAACCGACGACGCGACGGCCCTTGCGGTCATCGAAGATCGCCTCCTTGATCTGCACCTCGATCAGCTTTCGCTTCTCCTCGACGCAGATGATGATGTCCAGATCATCGGACCATTCGCGCATCGACTTCATGTCGAGCGGCCACGGCATGCCGACCTTGTAGGTGGTGATGCCCAGACGCTGCGCCTCCGCCTCGTCGATGCCCAACAGGTCGAGGGCGTGGATCGTGTCGAGCCAGCTCTTGCCGCTGGAAACGATGCCGATGCGCGCGCTGCGATCGCCGTGAACGCGGTAGTCCAGCTTGTTTGCGCGGGCAAATGCCTCGGCTGCGAAACGTTTGTAATCGTGCAGGCGGGCCTCCTGTTCCGCCGGGGAATCGCCCAGACGGATATTGATGCCGCCTGCGGGCATGTCGAAATCGGTGGGCTGGCGGACCTGCACGCGGTCGATGGAACCGTCCACGACCTCCGTCACCTCGATGGTGTCCTTGAGGCACTTGATCCCGACCCAGCAGCCGGAATAGCGGCTCAGCGCCCAGCCCAGAATGCCGTAATCAAGCACTTCCTGCACACCGGCGGGGGCCAGAATCGGCATCAAGGCATCGACCAGCGCGAATTCCGACTGGTGCAGCACTGTCGAGCTTTCGCCCGTATGGTCATCGCCCATCGCGACCAGAACCCCGCCAAGCGCGGACGTGCCCGCCATGTTCGCGTGGCGAAAGACATCGCCCGAACGGTCCACGCCCGGCCCCTTGCCATACCAAAGGCCGAACACGCCGTCATACTTGCCCTCGCCCCGCAATTCCGCCTGTTGTGCGCCCCACAGCGCGGTCGCGGCGAGGTCCTCGTTCAGGCCGGACTGGAACACGACGTTCGCCTCCGTCAACTGCTTCGCCGCGCGTTGCATCTGCTGATCCACGCCCCCCAGCGGCGATCCGCGATATCCGGTAACGAGGCCAGCCGTGTTGTGCCCCGCGGCGCGGTCGCGCGCGGCCTGCATCAATGGCAGGCGCACCAGCCCCTGAATGCCGCTGAGCAGGACGGTGTCCTTGCTCAGATCATAGCGGTCGGACAGGCTTACATCCTGTAGTGTCATATCATCATCTCCCACATGATGCCCATTCTGCGAAGGCTTCACGAATTGAGTTACGACCCTAGGTTAGGTAAGAAATATTGACCCTTCAAGTTGAATTTTCGAAGAATCACGCAGATGTGCGGCGCGGGGTTGATGTCGAACGATGGTATCGGGGTTAGTAGCGAAACCACACGTACGAGCCAAACCGTAACGAAATCTTCAGAATCGAAGGCACATACAATACTTGGCCGAAATGAACTGTAATTCGGCAGACAGGCCGATGCTATATTACCGATCCGTTCGAGCCCATTGGATCGCAAGGGCTTTCGTGTCTAGCCTACCGGGGGTGATTCACCATCCAGAACAGGGGGAAACCTTCGAAAGTATCTTTATAATTTACCCGAAATTATCTTTAGCGCCTTGGCCCACGACGCGAATTTGGTATCCTCGCAGCAAATCTCGTGCAAAAAAGCCGGGCGGTTGCGTGACAATCGCGCGATAGTCTTGAGCAAGTCGAAACGGTCCATATCTGCCGTGGCCAATCATCCAGCCGGGACACATCGGAGCTGAGGGGAGCGAAGACGGTATGGACTGGGACAAATTGCGGATTTTCCATGCTGTGGCGGATGTCGGCTCTCTTACCCATGCAGGGGACAGCCTGCATCTGAGCCAATCTGCCGTCAGCCGCCAGATTCGGGGGCTGGAGGAGGCGTTGAACGTCACCCTGTTCCATCGCCATGCGCGCGGGCTGATGCTGACCGAACAGGGCGAGCTGTTGTATTCCGCCACACGCGACATGGCCAAACGGCTGGCGGCGGCCACCGCGCGCATTCGCGACAGCGAGGATGAGGTTTTCGGCGAACTGCGCGTCACCACAACCACCGGATTCGGTACGCTGTGGCTGGCCCCTCGCCTGATCCGGCTTTACGAGAGGTATCCCAACCTCAAGATCAATCTGATGCTGGACGAACGGGTCGTCGATCTGCCGATGCGTGAGGCGGACGTGGCCATCCGGCTCAAGGAACCCAGTCAGGCCGATCTGATCCGCCGCAGGCTGATGGACGTGCGGATGCGGTTCTATGCCTCGGAGGACTATATCGGTCGTAATGGCCTGCCCGCCACGGCGGAGGAGTTGATGCGCCATCGCATCATCGGACATGCGCCCGATTCCCCGCAGGTTGCCGCCGGTCAGGCCTGGCTGCGCCCGTTCCTCGACGGAGATCATCCCAGCCATCTGACGGTAAACAACTATTTCGGCATTCTGCAATCGGTGATCCACGGCCTGGGCATCGGCGCCCTGCCCGATTACGTGACGAACAACCAGCCCGATCTGGTCAACGTCGTGCCCAGCCAGGCGAGCGGCGTGGTGCCGGTCTATCTCGCCTATCCCGAGGAATTGCGTCATTCCAAGCGGGTCGCGGCGTTTCGTGATTTCATTCTGGCCGAAATCGCCGCCTATAAACGCGCCCAGCGGGAGGCGGCGGAGGCGGCGAGCTGACCGCCATGGATCGCAGTGGCCCATAGCGATCAGATTGTGCTGCAACCGCAACACATGCACCCAGCGGGATACAGCTATGCGTATACAGTTGTGCACACTCACTTGCCATAAGCGGGCGGGCGTTCTAGATACCCTCTCAAGACAGGCGGATGTGCGGCTCCGGTTGCTTCCCGTCGGTCTTGATACCTCCCTGTTGGACTTGGGCCGAGCTTTATGCTCGGCCTTTTTTTTGCTTACTCAACCTGCTTTTTCAGCCACTTGAGCACGGCCTGGACCTGCGCGCGCTGGGGGCCCTTGCGGTAGAGCAGGTGATAGCCGCAGCCCGGGGTCTCATCCTCCCACAAGATGCGCAGGCGGCCTGCGTCCACATCCTCCTGAACGAACAGTTTTGTGGTCGCGGCAATGCCCTGCCCCTCACGCAGGGCGGCCAGCATCATGTAGCCGGGGATCTGCGTGATGTTTTTCACACGTTCCATAGGGATATTCATCGCGGTCAGCCAGATCGCCTGTTCGTGCCGGCCGGGCTCCTCGAACCATGGCAGGGCGAGCAGGTCTTCAGGGCAATCGGGCGACCAGGATTCGACCAGGGTGGGCGCGGCGCACACGACGAACGAGGTCGGAATGAACGGCTCATTGATGACGCCGGGCCACCCGCCCGGACCAAAGCGGATCGCCAGATCGTACTCACCCGCCCCCAGATCCACCAGTTCCGGGCCGGGATTCAGCGCCAGTTCGATGTCCGGATGCGCATCGCGCAGGGCCGCAAGGCGGGGCATGAACCAACTGACGGCAAAGCTGGGGGTCAGCGCGATACGCACGGGCAGAAGGCTTTTCTGATCGCGAATTCTGGAAATTCCCTGCCGGAAGCTGGCGAATCCCTCCGCCAGGTCATGTGCCAGGGCCTGCCCGTCCGTTGTCAGGGCCAGACCGCGCCCCGCGCGCTGCACCAGAATGACGTCCAGTTCACGCTCCAACCCGCGCACCTGCTGTGCAACGGCGGCATGTGTCACGTTCAACTCCCGCCCCGCGGCGGAAAAGCTGAGATGGCGGGCCGTCACCTCAAAGGCGCGAAGGGCGGCGAGAGGCGGGAGCAAGGGTTCGGGCATATGTAACTCAGTCTAACATTTCAGAAACCGTTATGGCTCGCATAAAGTCGAAATCAGGCTCATATTCAGTACATCGAAACACAGGAGGAGGAGAACGTCATGTTATTTCTGTTCGCGAATACATATTCGATTGCCAGCCGAACCGATCCGCTGCAACGTCAACTTCACCCGCCGCATCAGCCGGTCTATGAGCGACGCATAGATCAGCGGCAGAGGTGACTTGCCGACAGGGGCCTCCGCCCCCTAAAAGGCTGCAACGCAAGCCTGCCGGAGGCCCCGATGTCCAACGATCCCGCCATCACCCCTGACCTTATCGCCGCTCACGGCCTGAACGATGAGGAATACCAGCGCATCCTCGACCTGATCGGGCGTGAGCCGAGCTTCACCGAACTGGGCATCTTTTCCGCCATGTGGAACGAGCATTGTTCCTACAAGTCGTCGAAGAAGTGGTTGCGCACCCTGCCCACAACCGGCCCGCAAGTGATCTGCGGCCCAGGTGAAAATGCGGGCGTCGTCGATATCGGCGAAGGTCCCGACGGGCAGAAGATGGCCGTCGTCTTCAAGATGGAGAGCCACAACCACCCCTCCTATATTGAGCCGTATCAAGGGGCCGCCACCGGCGTCGGCGGCATTCTGCGCGACGTGTTCACCATGGGCGCGCGTCCGATCGCGGCGATGAACGCGCTCAGCTTCGGCCGGGTCGAGCATCCGCGCACCCGAACTCTCGTCAATGGTGTGGTTGAGGGGGTGGGCGGCTACGGCAATGCCTTTGGCGTGCCTACGGTGGGCGGGGAATTGCGGTTTCACGCGGCTTACGATGGCAACTGTTTGGTAAATGCCTTCGCAGCCGGTCTGGCGGATGCGGACAAGATTTTCTATTCGGCGGCGTCAGGCGTGGGAATGCCGGTGGTTTATCTGGGCGCGAAGACGGGCCGTGATGGCGTGGGCGGCGCGACCATGGCCTCCGCCGAGTTCGATGACACCATCGAGGACAAGCGCCCCACCGTGCAGGTCGGCGACCCCTTCACCGAAAAGCGCCTGATGGAGGCAACGCTGGAATTGATGGCGACGGGGGCCGTGATCTCGATTCAGGACATGGGGGCGGCGGGCCTGACCTGCTCCGCCGTGGAAATGGGCGACAAGGGCAATCTGGGCGTCCGGCTGGATCTGGAGCGGGTGCCAGTGCGTGAAGAAAACATGACCGCCTATGAGATGATGCTGTCGGAATCGCAGGAACGCATGTTGATGGTCCTGCTGCCCGCCAAGGAGGATGAGGCCAAGGCGGTGTTTGACAAATGGGATCTGGACTTCGCCATTGTGGGTGAGACGATTGCCGAGGATCGTTTTCTGATCGTGCACAATGGGGAGGTAAAGGCCGACCTGCCGTTGAAGGCGCTGTCGGGAACCGCCCCCGAATATGACCGCCCCTGGGTCGCCACCCCACCGGCAGGACCAGTCGGGGACGTGCCCGAGGTGGACCCGGCGGAGGCGCTGCTGGGACTGGCAGGCTCCGCCAATTATGGCTCACGCGCATGGGTCTGGCAGCAATACGACACCACCGTCATGGCCGATACCGTGCGCGCGCCCGGTGCCGATGCGGGCGTCGTGCGGGTGCACGGAACGGACAAGGCGCTGGCCTTCACCTCGGACGTGACGCCGCGCTATTGCCTGGCGAACCCGGTCGAGGGCGGCAAGCAGGCGGTGGCGGAGGCGTATCGCAACCTTTGTGCGACCGGGGCCACCCCCTTGGCCACGACCGACAACCTCAACTTCGGCAATCCGGAAAAGCCGCAGATCATGGGGCAGCTTGTAGGCTGTATCGAGGGGATCGGCGCGGCGGTCGCGGCGCTGGACATGCCGATCGTGTCGGGCAATGTCAGCTTGTATAACGAGACGGACGGCACCGGCATTCTGCCCACCCCGACCATCGGCGCAGTGGGCCTGCTTGCCTCGCTTGACGATATGATCCCCACGGCGCCCAGCGATGGCGATACGCTGGTCCTGCTGGGGGAAACACGCGGTCATCTGGGCCAGTCCGCCCTGCTGGCAGAACTGTATCAGCGCATCGAAGGCGACGCCCCGCCCGTCGATCTGACGGCGGAGCGGGCGCATGGCGAACTGGTGCGGGCCGCGTTCGCCGCCGGTCTGATCCGCGCGGCCCACGACCTGTCGGATGGCGGGCTTGCGCTGGCGGCCAGCGATATGGCGCTGGCGGGCGATGTCGGCATCACGTTGGAGGGCAGCGGAACCGGCTGGTGGTTCGGTGAGGATCAGGCGCGTTATCTGCTCGCCACCCGCGATGCGGAGGCACTGGTCGCCATGGCCCGGTCCAAGGGGCTGCCCGCGAAGGTCGTGGGCCAGGTCGGAGGGGGCGCGGTCGTGCTCGGCTCCGCCTCGGTTGCGCTGGCCGATCTGCGGGTGGCCAGCGATACCGCCCTGCCCCATCGCTTCGGCTGAGGTTGGTCGGGACCGAAACGCGATGCGGCGGCACACCTTGCCGCCCGCAGCGGGACGCAATACATTTTCATCAAACGAGAGAGGGAGATGACACGATGGCCATGCAGGCGCATGAGATCGAAGCCCTGATCCGCAAGAAATTCCCCGACGCCGAGATTCGGATCGACGATCTGGCCGGTGACGGCAATCACTACGCCGCCTTCGTCACGGCGGAGGAATTTCGCGGGCTGAGCCGGGTAAAACAACATCAGGCCGTTTATGCGGCATTGGGCGATCAGATGCAGGGCAGCAACGGGTTGCTGCACGCTCTGGCGTTGACGACCAAGGTTCCGGCGTGAGCGAGGGGACCATATGGATGGTCTATGTGATCGGCGGCATTATCGCCGCTGTCATCCTGCTGGCCATCATCGAATATGCCTTCAGATCGAAGCGCCCTGCCCGAACATTCGCAGAGAAATTCGACATTGACCCCACCAAACTGCGTGAGGTGCACACCACGTTCGGGAATCCGCTGGGACATGGTGACATCCAGAAGGCGAACGACTACATGCGCGATCAGGCCATCAAGGCACGTGCAGTGAAAACCAAGGAGCCCAGGCAATGACAAATCCCGCACATGACATCATCGACGCGGACGTAAAGGGCAACGATGTCGTCCTGTTCATGAAGGGCACGGCCTCCATGCCGCAATGCGGATTCTCATCCCGTGTGGCAGGTGTTCTGACCTACATGAATGTCCCCTTCAAGGATGTGAACGTTCTGGCGAACGAGGATATCCGGCAGGGAATCAAGGATTATTCGGAATGGCCGACGATCCCCCAGCTCTATGTAAAAGGTGAGTTCGTGGGCGGCTGCGACATCATCACCGAAATGGTCCTGTCGGGCGAGATGGATACCTTGCTCAAGGAAAACGGCGTTTCGTTCGATGAGGAAGCCGCCGCGCGCGTTCGTGAGGCGAACAAGCAGGAATGATCCTGCCACCTGTCGGGCGCAACCTATGTGCCCGACAGGATGATTGCCGTTCTGTATGCGCTCAATGCCTTGTACCGGCCAGCCTCACCGCCTTTGCCCACGCTAAACCCGGTGAAGACTATGCTGTCAGGGTTGCGCGGAACGCGGCCCCGTCATCCATCCCCTGTTTCCAGGCGGCCTCGATCCCGGCGCGGTCGGTGAAGTCCAGCTTGTTGGTCGCGATCTTGCGCGAGGGTTTCGCGTAGGTGCGCCCCTCGATCACGGGCAGTTTGGGATAGGGGCGCGTGACCATGATAAGCTGGTCCTCACCCTCCTCATGCGGGAAGGCATTGTCCACCACACCACCGTCGATCACCGCGACGCCGTCCCAGAACAGTTGGTCAAAGACCGGCGGGCTGGACGCGGCCGCCACGACCAGATCGACGAAGCGCCCCTCACGCGCGGCCTGACGCGCATCGACATAGACGGGAACCGCCCCCATGCGACGCGCCGCGCGGACATGCGGTGATCCTCGGGCCGGAACCTCCGCCGCGTAGGCGAGCACGGTGGCCAGCGCGCCGTAGCGGGAAGGCTTGGCCAGTTGGACGGTGAATTGCGGACCCTCCGCGATTGCCTCTACCGCGGCGGCGTTATCCATCATGATCGAAACGATCGTACGGTAGAGCACCTGATGAATGAACAGATCGCCGCCGCTGCGCCTTCGCGCCCAGCTCATGTTGCCGGGGCCACCTGCGGCAACGTCGAAATGACTGCCGGTAATGTCGAGCAGCCGCGCCTCCTGCTTCGTCACATAGGCGAGCGCGGACAGCGCCCCGCCCGAGACTGCGTTGATTTTCTGCGTCGGCGCCAGCAAATCGTAGATCGACCCGAGAAAACCGCCATGCCAGAAGCATCGCGTCCCCCCACCGCCAAAAACGAGATTTGGAAATCGCTGGATTTCAGATTGCTTCACGCCACTCCGCCTCATCGAACCCGGTCGCAACCGTGGTGCCGGCGACCAGCACGGGCCGCTTGATCAGTCGCGGATCGGCCACCATGCGGGCGATGGCGAAATCCACGTCCGATTTCATGCGCTCCTGCTCGGGCTGAGGCAAGGCGCGAAAGGTCGCGGCGCGCGCGTTCATTACCCGGTCCTGCCCCGCGCTGTCGATCCATGTGCGCAACGCCGCGGCCAGGTCCGGCACCTTCGCGAAGGGGGTGTACTCATAGGCCACATTGCGCGAGTCGAGCCATTTCAGGGACTTGCGAACCGTTGTGCAGGATGGAATGCCGTAGACATGAACGCTCATTCCGCCTTGGCCTCCAATGCGTCGGCCATTGCCTCCAGCGTTTCGGCGGTGCGGGTCAGTGCGGCGAGCGCCTCCGCCGGATCCTGCTGGAACAGACCGCCCGGCGCGGGCGCGGCGCTTTCGGCCTCCGCCCGTTCGGCACGCAGTTCGAGGGCGCGAATCCGGTCCTCCGCCGCGCGAAGCTGACCTTGCAAGGCGATGTGCCGGTCGCCCAGCATCAGCGAAGACATCAGCAGCATCCGGCTTTCCGGCAGTTGCCCGATGGCGGCGACGAGGTTCTGCGCCTCGGACGCGACGAGGGCCGCGGCGGATTGCAGTTGGCGTTCCTCCCCATCGGCGCAGGCGACGCGGAAGGTCTTTCCACCGATATCCAGATCGATCTCAGCCATTTTCTGCTTCCTCCACCAGGGGGCGCAATTCGGAGATCAGGCCGTCGAGCTGCGCCATGTCGGCCTCACGCTTCAACTCCATATCCTTGAGCTGCGCGCGCAGGGCGACGTTCACCCGCTCCAACCTGCGCAATGCGACGGGATCGCCGCCCGGTTCCGCCGCAACGTTCTGTTTTGCCGCGATGGCGGTGGCGATCCGGGTGGTGGCCGCCTGGATGCGGGCCTCCAATGCCTCGATATCGTTCATGTCATGCCTCTGCTGCCCTGGGGGGTTCGCCCTGTTTTGGCGTAACGTATCGCGTTCCTTCGACCTTCGCCAGTTTTGACACGCATTTTCACCGGTGAAATTGCTGCGAGTCCGCCCGGTGCCCCGCGATGCTTCCAAAATGACCCCAAACCGGCTGAAAGTCGCCTCGATTGCGGTATGCGGGCCCGATACGCTTGACCAAAGGGTGTGCAGTGGTATTGAGAGCGCGACTTTTCCCAGTGGATGAGAGATCACTCGTGAACATCGAAGACCTGCGCGCCCGCCACCCCGATCATTGGAACAAGGCCACCGCGATCCGTGTGCTGGCCCTCGACGCGGTCAAGGCCGCGAATTCCGGCCATTCCGGTATGCCCATGGGCATGGCGGACGTGGCGACGGTCCTGTTCGAGAAGCACCTGAAGTTCGACGCTTCGCAGCCCCGCTGGGCCGACCGCGACCGGTTCGTGCTGTCGGCGGGCCACGGCTCCATGCTGCTTTATGCGCTGATGTATCTGACCGGCTATTCCGACATCACGCTGGAGGAGATCAAGAATTTCCGCCAGTTGGGCGCGCGCACGGCGGGCCACCCGGAATACGGTCACGCGGACGGAATCGAGACGACGACCGGCCCGCTGGGTCAGGGCATCGCGAACTCCGTCGGCTTCGCCATCGCCGAGGCAGCCTTGCAGGCACGGTTCGGCAAGAAGATCGTGGATCACCACACCTACGTGATCGCGGGCGACGGCTGCCTGATGGAAGGGGTTTCGCAGGAGGCCATCGGCCTGGCGGGCAAGCAACAACTGGGCAAGCTGATCGTGTTGTGGGATGACAATGGCATCACCATCGACGGCAAGGTCTCTATTTCCGATGTGACCGATCAGATGGCGCGGTTCGAGGCGTCGGGCTGGTCCGTCTTCTCCTGCGATGGGCACGACCCCGAGAGCATTGACGAGGCGATCCGGCAGGCGAAGCAATCGCCCAAGCCCTCGATGATCGCGTGCAAGACGCATATCGCCATCGGTTCCTCGGCTCAGGATACGTCCAAGGGCCACGGCGCGCTGACCGACGACACGCTGATCGCGGACACGCGCAAGGCCTATGGCTGGACCCACGCGCCGTTCGACATTCCCGCCGACCTGCTGTCGGAGTGGCGCCAGATCGGTGCGCGCGGGGCAATCGCCCGTCAGGAATGGGAAACGCGCCTCGCAGGACTGTCCGGCACCAAGCAAGCCGAGTTCAAGCGCCAGATGTCCGGCGAGACACCCAAGAAGCTGTCCGCCGCGATCAAACGCTTCAAACAGGACGCATCCGAGGCGGGCAAGGCTGTCGCCACGCGCAAGGCATCGGAACTGGCGCTCGGCGTCATCAACTCCATCCTGCCCGAGACGATCGGCGGCTCCGCTGACCTGACCGGCTCCAACAACACGTTGACGCCGGATCTGGGCACGTTCGATGCGGACAACCGCAGTGGTCGGCACGTGTCCTATGGCATCCGCGAACATGGTATGGCCGCCGCGATGAACGGCATGGCGCTGCATGGCGGTGTCCTGCCCTATGGCGGCACGTTCATGGCCTTCACCGATTACGCCCGCCCGGCGATGCGCCTGTCCGCGCTGATGAACATCCGGGTGGCCTATGTGATGACCCACGATTCCATCGGTCTGGGTGAAGACGGCCCCACGCACCAGCCGGTCGAGCACATGGCCGCGATGCGCGCCATCCCGAACCTGACGGTCCTGCGTCCCGCCGATACCATCGAGACGGCGGAGGCCTGGGAACTGGCCGTGACGATGGAGGGGCCGTCGATGCTGGCCCTGACCCGTCAGAACCTGCCGGTGGTCCGGACCGAGCACAAGACGAAGAACCTGACGGCACAGGGCGCATACGTTCTGGCGGAATCGCAGGGCAAGCGCATGGCGATCCTGCTGGCCACCGGTTCGGAAGTCTCCGTCGCGCTGGAAGCACGGCGTCTGCTGGAAAACGAGGGCATCGGCGTGCGCGTCGTCTCCATGCCGTCATGGGAACTGTTCGAGCAGCAGGACGAGGCCTATCGCAAGCGGGTTCTGCCCGCAGGCCCCGTGCGCGTCGCGGTCGAGGCGGGCATCCGTCAGGGCTGGGACAAGTGGCTGTGCGGTGAGCGTGGCAACTGGAAGAAAGCCGATTTCGTCGGCATGGACAGCTTCGGCGCCTCCGCCCCGGCAGGTGAGTTGTTCGAGCATTTCGGCATCACCGCCGAGGCTGTCGCGCAAAAGGTCCGCGATCTGCTGTAATATCCTTTGCGGGGGGGGGGGTGACACCTCCCCCGCAATACGCATCTACGCTCTGTGTGGCACGCCCGATTTCCATTCCGACGGGTTGCCTGGCCCCGAACGGCGGGTGACATATCTGCGGACGTTGCGTAAACAGGATGCGACGGTCGGAGAGGATTCATGAACACGACATTCGCCCTTTGGCTTGGCGGTATCATCGTTGCCATCTTCCTCGCCGACACCCTCTTTTTTGGCTGGGACCTCTGGATCGACGCGATGAAGCTGTTGTGGCGCATCTCGACCTGGATGGCATTCTGGCGCTGACCTCAAAGGATCCCGACATGAGCTGGAAAACCCTCGACGATCTCGACCTCGCTGGAAAGGTCGTGCTGACGCGCGTCGATCTGAACGTGCCCATGCAGGATGGCGCGGTCAGCGACGCCACCCGGATCGAGCGGATCGTGCCGACCGTGCGCGATATTCTGGCCGCTGGCGGCACACCGGTGCTGCTGGCGCATTTCGGGCGGCCAAAGGGCAAGGTCGTTGCGGATATGAGCCTGGAGCAGATCGTTTCCACCGTTGAGGAACATCTCGGCGTGCCGGTCCGCTTCGCCAGCGATTGCATCGGCGTACCGGTGAAGGACGCGCTGGCCGATCTGCCCGACGGCGGCGTGGTTCTGGCGGAGAACACGCGCTTCCACCCCGGTGAGGAGCAGAACGACGCGGATTTCGCCAAGGCGCTGGCCCAAGGCGGCGACATCTATTGCAACGACGCATTCTCCGCCGCGCATCGGGCCCATGCCTCAACCGAGGGGCTGGCGCGGCTGCTTCCCAGCTGCGCGGGGCGTCTGATGGCGGAGGAACTGGGCGCGTTACAGGCGGTGCTGGGCGATCCGCCGCGCCCGGTCGTCGCCGTGGTGGGTGGGGCGAAGGTTTCGACCAAGCTGGACCTGCTGGGCAATCTGATCGACCGCATGGATCATATCGTGATCGGCGGCGGCATGGCGAACACGTTTCTGGCCGCGCAGGGCATCGACGTGGGCAAGTCGCTGTGTGAACACGACATGACCGACACCGCCCGCGCCATCATGGACAAGGCGAACGGGTCGGGCTGCACGTTGCATCTGCCGGTCGATGTGGTTGTCGCGCGGGAGTTCAAGGCCGGCGCCGAGTCGGAGACTGTGGCGGCGAATGCCTGCCCCGAGGATGCGATGATCCTCGACGCCGGGCCGGAAACTGTCCGCGCCGTTGCCGAACTGTTCGGTCAGGCCAAGGCCGTTGTGTGGAATGGTCCCTTGGGCGCGTTCGAGATCGAGCCGTTTCACGCCGCGACCAAGGCCGCGGCCCTGACGGTTGCGGAGCTGACACGAGAGGGACGCCTCGTTTCCGTCGCGGGCGGCGGCGATACTGTCGCCGCGCTGAACATTTCGGGGGCGGCGGATCATTTCACATACGTGTCCTCCGCTGGCGGCGCGTTTCTGGAGTGGCTGGAGGGCAAGACCCTGCCTGGCGTCGCGGCATTGGGCTAGGCGCCTGATTTTCCGGGCATCCGCTCATCGTTCAGGCATTTGCCTGGATTTTTGGAATATTTGTTGCACCGCACATGATTCAAAGCGGTTGGGGGCCGGTCACACAGTTGACCGGTCCGCGCCTGCTGGCTAGCAAACATCATGTTTCCCGAGGCTCCTGGAGGACCCCCTGATGAAAGCCACTCGCATCGTTCGCAACATCCTTGCCAATTATGAGGGCGAAACGCCCGGAGTGAAGGCGAACCTGTGCCGGATACTGATGCAGGGTAAACTGGGGGGATCGGGCAAACTGGTGATCCTGCCCGTCGATCAGGGGTTCGAACACGGCCCTGCCCGCAGCTTCGCGCCGAACCCCGCCGCCTATGATCCGCATTACCACTATCAACTGGCCATAGATGCGGGCCTGTCCGCCTATGCCGCGCCGCTGGGTATGATCGAGGCTGGAGCGGACACATTCGCCGGTCAAATCCCCACCATTCTGAAGGCCAACAGCGCGAACTCGCTGATCCCCGACGAAGCGCCGAAAGATCAGGCGATCACTGCCACCGTTGACGATGCCCTGCGTCTGGGCTGTTCTGCCATCGGTTTCACCATCTATCCCGGATCATCCGCCGGTCTGGACATGTTCGAGGAAATCTCGGCCATGCGGCAGGAGGCGGCGGCCAAGGGCATCGCGACCGTCATCTGGTCCTATCCCCGGGGTGAAGCCCTAGACAAGGACGGCGAGACGGCGATCGATATCGGTGCCTACGCCGCACAGATCGCCGCCCTGCTGGGCGCGCATATCATCAAGATCAAGCTGAGCAGCGATCACCTCAGCCTGTCTGAGGCCAAGAAGGTCTACGAGAACGAGGGCATCGACATCTCCGATCAGGCGGCACGGGTGCGCCACTGCATGCAGGCCAGCTTCGACGGACGCCGGATCGTCGTCTTCTCGGGCGGGTCCAAGAAGGGCGCGGACTCGGTCTACGACGATGCCCGCGCGATCCGCGACGGCGGCGGCAACGGCTCGATCATCGGACGCAACACGTTCCAGCGCGAGCGGGGTGAGGCGCTCGATATGCTCGGCAAGATCATCGACATCTACAAGGGCCGTGACTGATCCAACGGGGCGGCCGGTACAGGCCGCCCCACCCCAAGCTGCCCGCAAGTGTAGCGAAAATACCAGTCTGAGTGTTTTCACGCCGAAAGTGTTTCACAGACGATTCTGAATTTGCCATAGTCGCTATAAGAAAATTTAATCTTTGCAGTCGTCTGGTAATTCCGTGGTCAAACCATCCAGCATTCCGGCCCGAGCGTTGAGCGACGCGGCATTTTCGCTCGGTGCGCTGGGACTGATAATCTATTTCGCGTTCATCGCCCTGCAGGGCAATCACGGCATGACCCGCCTGGCCACGGTGCATGAGGACATCCGCGATCTGAACGTCACGCTGGCCAGTCTGCGGCAGGAGCGTGGTGAGTTGGAAAACCGCACGCACAGACTTTCCAGCGATTACCTTGACCTTGACCTGCTGGATGAGCGGGCGCGGCTGGTTCTGGGGCTGGTTCGACCTGACGAAATTTTGATCCGCTGACACCGAAATCCTTTGACGACCCTCGACATCGATCCACCTGAAATTTATGGGTGCTATTGATGTAACCCAACGTTAAGCTAGGGTAGTTTGATATCAAACGAGTCTGAGGAGACGTTTCATGGCGACACGAAAGGCGGCGGCCAAGCGCCCCAACGCGTCCAGGGAGGAATTGCTCGCCTATTATCGCGACATGCTCCTGATCCGGCGATTCGAAGAAAAGGCGGGCCAGCTTTACGGCATGGGCCTGATCGGCGGGTTCTGTCATCTTTATATCGGTCAGGAAGCGGTGGTCGTCGGGCTGGAGGCCGCAGCGAAGGAGGGCGACAGCCGCGTGACCTCCTATCGCGATCACGGTCACATGCTGGCCTGCGGCATGGACCCCAAGGGCGTGATGGCTGAGCTGACCGGCCGCGAGGGCGGCTATTCCCGTGGCAAGGGCGGCTCGATGCACATGTTCTCGGAGGAGAAGAAATTCTACGGCGGTCACGGCATCGTCGCGGCCCAGGTGCCGATCGGTGCCGGACTGGCTTTCGCCAACAAATACAAGGGCGAGGACACCGTTTCCTTCGCCTATTTCGGTGACGGGGCGGCGAACCAGGGTCAGGTCTACGAGACCTACAACATGGCCGCGCTTTGGGACTTGCCGGTGATTTTCGTCATCGAGAACAACCAGTATGCGATGGGCACCTCGGTGCAACGCTCCACCCACTCCCCTTCGTATTGGGAGCGGGGCGCAGCCTTCGGAATCGAGGGGCGTGAGGTGGACGGCATGGACGTTCTGGCGGTCAAGGAAGCCGGTGAAGCCGCCGTCGCCCACTGCCGCGCGGGCAAGGGACCGTATATCCTGGAAGTGAAGACATACCGCTATCGTGGTCACTCCATGTCCGATCCGGCAAAATACCGCACCCGTGAGGAAGTGCAGAAAATGCGCGAGGAGCGCGACCCGATCGAGGGCATCAAGGCGATGCTGCTGACCGGCAATCACGCAAGCGAGGATGAGCTGAAGGACGTGGACAAGGAGATCAAGGCGATCATCAACGAATCCGCCAAGTTCGCACAGGAAAGCCCGGAACCCGCGCTCGAAGAGCTGTGGACCGATATTTACGCCGACGAACTTCCGCAGGAGGCAGCAGTATGACCATCGAGATCCTGATGCCCGCGCTTTCCCCGACGATGGAGGAAGGCACCCTCGCGAAATGGGTCGTCAAGGAGGGGGACAGCGTCTCCTCCGGCGACGTGATCGCGGAGATCGAGACGGACAAGGCCACGATGGAGTTCGAGGCCGTGGACGAAGGCACGATCGGCAAGATCCTGATCGAGGAGGGCGCCGAGGGCGTCAAGGTAAACACCCCCATCGCCATCCTGCTGGAGGAAGGTGAGGATGCCTCCGCCGCGGATGCCGCCCCAGCGGCGGCCCCGGAGGAGAAGGCAGAACCGCAAGAGGACGCGTCTTCAGAAATCGAACATGAGAAAGCTCCCGCCGCCGCAAAACCTGCGGCGGATACGCCTGCCCCGACGCCGGACGTGCCCGAGGGAACCAGCTTCAAATCGCAAACCGTCCGTGAGGCCCTGCGCGATGCAATGGCCGAGGAAATGCGCCGGTCCGAGAATGTCTTCCTGATGGGGGAGGAGGTGGCCGAATATCAGGGCGCCTACAAGATCAGCCAGGGCCTGCTCGACGAATTCGGCGCAAAGCGTGTGATCGACACCCCGATCACCGAGCATGGCTTCACCGGCCTTGCCGTCGGTGCCGCGTTCGGCGGGTTGAACCCGATCGTGGAGTTCATGACCTTCAACTTCGCCATGCAGGCGATCGATCAGATCATCAACTCTGCCGCCAAGACGCTGTACATGTCCGGCGGTCAGATGGGCTGTCCCATCGTGTTCCGTGGCCCGAACGGTGCGGCCGCGCGGGTGGGTGCGCAACACTCGCAGGATTACGCTGCGTGGTATTCCAGCATTCCGGGTCTCAAGGTCGTTCAACCCTACTCCGCCTCCGACGCGAAGGGTCTGCTGAAAACGGCGATCCGCGATCCCAATCCGGTGATCTTCCTCGAAAACGAAATCCTCTATGGCAAAACGTTCGACGTGCCGGAGATCGACGATTTCACCATTCCGTTCGGCAAGGCGAAGATCTGGCGCGAGGGCACGGACGTGACCATCGTCAGCTGGGGCATCGGCATGACATACGCGCTGGAGGCAGCTGACGCGCTGACCGAAATGGGTATCTCGGCTGAGGTGATCGACCTGCGCACTCTGCGGCCCATCGACTACGCGACGGTCATCAACTCGGTGAAGAAGACCAATCGCTGCGTCACCGTTGAGGAGGGCTTTCCCGTCGCGTCGATGTCGAACCATCTGGCCGCCCATATCATGGCGGAGGCGTTCGACTACCTCGACGCGCCGGTCCTGTCATGCACGGGCAAGGACGTGCCGATGCCCTATGCCGCAAATCTCGAAAAGCACGCGCTGACCACCACTCAAGAGGTGATCGACGCAGTTCGTGCCGTGACCTACAAGTAAGGAAGGGGAAAACATGCCCATCAACATTCTGATGCCCGCGCTTTCCCCGACAATGGAGGAAGGCACACTCGCGAAATGGGTCGTCAAGCAGGGGGACAGCGTCTCCTCCGGCGACGTGATCGCGGAGATCGAGACGGACAAGGCCACGATGGAGTTCGAGGCCGTGGACGAGGGCACGATCGGCAAGATCGTGGTCGAGGAGGGCACGGAGGGTGTGAAGGTCAACGACCTGATCGCCGTCCTGCTGGAGGAAGGGGAAAGCGCTGACGACATCGACGATGCTTCGGCCCCTTCAGAAGAGGCCTCTTCGAACGCCGCTCCGGCTGAGGCGCCCAAGGAAGTCGAACCGGCGAAGGGATACGGCCGCGACGATGATGCCGCCAAGCCTGCCCCGACCCATGCACCGAAAACTGCACCCGCTAAATCGAAGGATGGTGAGCGCCTTTTCGCCACGCCGCTCGCAAGGCGGATCGCAGCGGATAAGGGTCTGGATCTGAGCGAGATCACCGGCTCCGGCCCCCATGGCCGCATAGTGAAATCCGACGTGGAAAACGCCACGGCGCAGCCGAAGAAGGCCGCGTCCGAGGACAAGGCAGCACCTGCTGAAAAGATGGCTCCGAAAGGGGGCGCGCCAGTTCAGGGCATGTCCGCCGAAACCGTGGCGAAGATGTACGCGGATCGCGACTACGAGGAAGTCAAACTCGACGGTATGCGCAAGACCATCGCCACCCGCCTGACAGAAGCGAAGCAGACGGTTCCGCATTTCTATCTGCGCCGCGACATCCATCTCGACGCGCTGATGAAATTCCGTAGCCAACTCAACAAGGGGTTGGAGGCCAAGGGCGTCAAACTGTCGGTCAACGACTTCATCATCAAGGCCTGTGCGAACGCGCTTCAGCAGGTCCCGGATTGCAACGCCGTCTGGGCAGGCGACCGGATTCTGAAGCTGAAGCCGTCGGACGTGGCCGTCGCCGTGGCCATCGAAGGGGGCCTGTTCACCCCGGTTCTGCGCGATGCCGACAGCAAGAGCCTCAGCTCCTTGTCGAAAGAAATGAAGGATCTGGCCGGTCGTGCGCGTGATCGCAAACTTGCACCTCACGAATATCAGGGTGGCACCTTCGCGATTTCGAATCTCGGCATGATGGGGGTGGAGAATTTCGACGCCGTCATCAACCCGCCGCACGCCTCGATCCTCGCCGTCGGGGCGGGAGTGAAGAAACCTGTCGTGGGCAAGGATGGGGAACTGACCACCGCCACGGTGATGAGCGTCACCCTCTCGGTCGATCACCGGGTCATCGATGGTGCGCTCGGGGCGGAATTCCTCGCCGCGGTCAAGGAGAACCTTGAGGATCCCATCACGATGCTTGCCTGATTGGGCGCCGAGCAAGATCTGGAAAGGCCGCTTTCCTTTGAGGAAGCGGCCTTTTCGTTCTGTAGCATTCGGGACGGGTATTTATTGCAGCGGCACACCGTTCGCACTGACTGTACCGTCAGGTGCTACATCAATGACCGAAGTATACGTATCCGGCCGGTCCCCCGGCACCAGCATCAACCCCATCATCATCCGTGCACTCATCATGATCTCAGGCGGCAGCACACCCATACCAGCCAAGGTTTCGATAACTCCGTCCAGACCTGACACCTCCGCGTTCATGCTGCCTTGCGGCACGGTTTCGCCTTGCGAGTTATCGAAGGTAAACGCACCGTCTGCCACCAGATCAACGCCGATCGCGGACAGCGAAACTTCGTCAACATCCAAACTCTCAAACTTGAGGCGACTGATGTCCTGCTCAATTTCGGACATCTGCGCGAACAATCCATCCTCGAATTGCCCGCCAAACGCCAGATCCAAGACGAGGTCGGCAGGGTCGCGAGACAGTTGTCCTTGCGGATCCACCATATTCCAGACGTTGTCCGAAACCGACAGCTGATCCAGGCGCAAGCTATACGCTCCGTTCGCGGTACCCTTCTCAACCATCACTGGTATAGACAGGGACGTATCGAGCCCCGCGAGAGAAACCGACGCCTTTGGAAAGGGCAATGCGGTGCCGGCAAGTGTCACAGCCAAGCCCTCACCGCTGATCTGCGCGGTCAACTGACCCTCTTTCAGCTCGGCATTGAAGGCGGAGGCACCCGTACTGGCATCCGTCAAAATCGTCGTCCCACCGCGATTCGTCATTTCCGAGGCAGATCGAGTCTGCCCGGACGTCCCGCTGACAGCAAAGGAATCCTGCTTGAGAACTGGCGGAATCTCCTCGGCGCGCAAACCGGCGAGACGCTCCGCCAGCGGCATGCCTGCCCACTCCGCCTGATAGATCGTGTCCTCGTAAACAGACAGCGCGCGGGTACTCACGCCGGCTTGTGCCTGGGAAGTCAAACTCTCAGTCGTCACCCGCTCGATCCGGGTGGACATGCTTCCCTCGCTCCGCGCGAAATTGCTCACCGTCTCCGAAGTGATGCCTTCGCCGATGAGCGATGCGGTAAAGGTCGGCATGCCGGCGACACCATCGTTGGACATGTCAACCGTTGCACGACTTACCATATAGACGCTCTCCACCAGTTCTGCCGAACCTCGCATCTGATAGGTGTAATCGTCGTGGGTGATCGACACCTCACTGATTTGAACGCCGTCCTCCATCAGATCGAAACTCAACGCTTCCAGCCCCTGAACATCGACTTCGAAATCGTCGTTCAAAATGGGCGCGAATACGATTTCCCCCTGCGTCTGGCGCAGCAGCGGTTCATCATCGGGGCCAAGGATCAGGATATCGCGCAGAACGACACTGCCATCTTCGCGCGTTTCCAGATCATACTGGATCGCACCGTCCGCCAGTGCCGCCATCGCTTCCAACCGATCGGTGACGTCCGCAGGCGTCAGTACGGCATAGGCAGGACTGGTGGCGAGCAAGGCAAGGCCGGAAACACCGGCGAACAAAAACTTCATCTCGACCCTTTCAAGAACAACATACCTGCCCGAATGCGACGTTTTCGCACGCTGGGAAATGCGAATTCACACAGTAGTGTTCAACAGATGGTTCATGGAGACGGCTGGCTGATCGCATCCCGCCTCTCCAACGACACGCGCTGGCACCCCTGCCACCGTCTTGCACGGTGCGACCGACTCCAACACGACGGAACCCGCAGCGATACGACTGCAATGTCCCACCGTGATGTTGCCGAGAATGGCCGCTCCGGCACCAATCAATACGCCGTTTGCGATCTTCGGATGGCGGTCGCCGTCTTCCTTGCCAGTGCCCCCCAGCGTGACGGAGTGCAACATGGACACGTTGTCGCCCACGACTGCGGTTTCCCCGATCACGATCGAATGGGCATGGTCTATCATCACGCCCTGACCGATCCGCGCACCGGGGTGAATATCGACGCCAAAGACTTCGGACGTTCGCATCTGGAAGAAATAGGCCATGTCCACGCGCCCCTGTATCCACAGATGCCGTGCGACGCGATGGGCCTGCACCGCCTGATAGCCCTTGAAGAACATCAGCGGCTGGATCAATCTGTGGCAGGCCGGATCGCGCTCCAGCACGGCGACGGCGTCGGTGCGTGCGATGCGTCCCAGTTCGGGATCGGCATCATGCGCCTCCGTCATGATCTCGCGAACCAGCCCTTCGGTCATTTCGCCCGAGGCCAGCTTTTGCCCCAGCCTGTAGCACAGCGCGTCCTCGAACGTACGACGGTTCAGAACACTGGCATGAACCAGTCCGGCCAACCTGGGCTCATCCGCGACCATGGCCGAAGCCTCATCACGGATGCGCGACCACACCGGATCGAGCGTTTGTGCAACTTCGCGTGTGTTTGACTGAGGCATGTCGCCCTCCCTGACTTCTCCTCTCAAATCGGCGCAATGGCTGCAAAAATCAAGCATGTCCGTATCACGATATTCACACGGCCCTTGGCGGTTCGATCCGGGACAGATGAATTGCCAGCCGCACGACACCCCCCTCGAACTCCGCCGCACCCTCGGGTGTCAGCACCAGGGACGTGTCGGAATAATAGGTCACCGGCTGCCCCGTCAGGCCCTGCGCCCAGGAATTGAGCGCTGTTCCCAGACCCGAGCCATAGCGGTTTTCCGACCCGGCGACCCCCAGTTGCCACCCAGTCAAACCAGAACCGGAAAGGGTTGAGATCACACGCGCCGAAACGCCCAGCACTTGCGTATTGGCCGGAATCGGCAAGTCACTGGACACCGCAGCACCCACAAGGGTCTGATCGAATTCGATCACCTCATCACGGGTATAGGCCCCGCCGGGGGAGGTCGTGGCGCCCACCTCGACCCAATTCGTGCCGTCGAAACGACGCGAAACACCGGATGCGATGTCCCAGGCCTGCCACCCGACAGCGGCGGAAACGTAGTGCCATAGCCCATCCAGCGACACGGCAATGCGTCCGCCCTGCCTGGCCCAGTCCCCTGTGGGTGCCGTGCCCAGCGCATAGGCCGCGCCCTCAGCCGCGACGGCTGGCGGCGTCACCGCATCGACCGCCATCAGGCGAAGCTGCACCATCGCGTCCAGACGGGTCAGCGCCTCGTTTACGGTCACGTGCTTTTGCGCCTGGGCGGCCTGCACCAGCGGCAGACCCAAATTCGTGGTCTCAGTCATGTCGTGTCATCCTTGCAATGGGTCCGATACCGAACCGGGCAGAGATCTGCCCGACCGTGATGTCATAGGGGGCCGCAGGCAGATCGGCGGCGTCCAGCAAAGCGTGTGGCTCTGTCGCCTCCTTACTGAAGACCACGGTGCCGGCCTTCTCGATCGTGACCAGATAGACCTCGCGCTCCTCGTTGAGGGGCACATCGCCGCCCGCCCACAGATCCCCGTCGATCCTGGTGCGGCGAATCCAGCTGACCTCCAGCCCCTCGGCGGTGCCCCGACCGCGCAGATGCACCGGCTGATATGGCCTGAGACCAACCCCGTCGAAGGCGTGAACCTCCGTAGTGTAGCTGGCATTGTCCACACTGCGCGAAGCCGGCCCGATCCGCAGATAGCGGTCCAGTCCACGTGCAGAATACGGCAGATCGATCTGCACCGGCGCGCCGTCCAGGGCGATGAATCGCGTGCCTTCGGGCCAGACTTCGGGCATGACGAACTCGGTGCCCGCCTGACCGCGCAGCAATCCGCTCAACTCATAGGTCATCGGACCCACCAGCCTGGCGTCGCGATACTGCACGACCTCCCAATCGCCGGAATCGCCGTATCGCAGCGCCGCGACGTTCGCCCCGTCCAGCACCGCCTCGGCGGTTCGACCCTCCAACGTACCGTGGCTCAACTCCACACGCAGCTTGCCACCGCTCCAAACCCCGGTGCGCGCCGCCGGCAAGGGTGCCCTCAGCACGCCGAGGGTTGCCTGTCGCACGATCTGTCCGGCCAGCTCATAGCCACTTTGCGATGGTGACAGGAACACGTTGACCGGACCCGGCCACGGGGTTGCGGCGGCGGCGGCATAGGGCGCGTGCTCCACCTCGTCCCCCCGCAACAACGGCAGGTCCAGCACTTCGCTCAACACCGGCCCGGCACCGACCAGACCCGGTGCATCGAACAACCGATCCGGGTGATAGGCGGAGGTATAGACGCCAGGTTCCACCCGGATTGCGTCGAGCTTGCGCGCCCCGCGTTCCTCGATCCGGTCGATCCGCCAGTTCAGACCGTCCAGTTCGATCACATCGCCCGGCTCCAGCGCCAGCAATGACGGTGGCACCGAAACCTGCATCCCATCGCGAGAAACGACGGCCTCCGCCAACCACCGCTCCGCGATAGACTTGGCCTGCCCCGCGCCCAGCGCGATGGGCAGTTCGGCGGTTTCCGCACGCAACGGCGCCCCGGCACGCAGCGCAGCTTCGACGGAGCCGCTCTGATAATCATGATCCGACTGAATGTAGCGCAACCGCACCCGGTCCGGCTGTTCGTCCAGCGGTCCGCGAACTTTCTGCGGCCCGCTGACCTCGACCGGATCCAGATCGCCCAGATCCACATCCACTAACCCGTCACGGCTAAAGAAGTGCAACACACCATCGCGTTCCCGACAGTCGAAGCCATAGGCCAGCATCAACGGTTGCAGACCGGCCCGCGCGGACTGTCCGTCGCGCATCTCCATCCCCGCGACACCGCCATACAGACGCCCCGTCTCCACCGCCGTCACGCCCGAGCGTACGCACACCTCACGCACCACATCCGCCAGCACGGCCATCTCCTGCCTGCCGGAGATCCAGTGACCCGTGCCGAAGTTCACCCCATCGGACCATAGGCCGACACGATTGGGAAAGTCCGGCCAGGGCCGTGCATCCCACGCCCAGACATGCGCACGGTCCATGCGCAGCATCGGCTCCTCGTATATCTCGGAGATTGGATTGTTCTCGGGCGCGTTCCAGTAATCCAGCACGGCGTTGATGTACTGGTGCTGGATGAAATCGTCCCGCGCCCCGGTTGAGAAATAGGGCACCGCATTCTCGCTCGACTTCAGATCGCGAAACACGTTGGGCTGGTTGGTCCCCTTGTCGATGGCGGGGCAGCCGAATTCGGTGAACCAGATCGGCTTGGAGCGTGGAACCCACGCCGTCTCCAGGGTCGAGCGGACCCCGCCGGGCCGGTCGAAATGCGGCCGAGCCCACCAGTTGCGGATGTCCTTGTAGCGAAACACGTGATCGTCGCCATAGGCTTCGTCCACGATCGGCGTGCGCAGCTGTGCCACCCGATCGGCCTGCGTGGCGTAATACCAGTCGTAGCCCTCGCCCCCCTCGATATTGGACTTGAGGTATGCAGGATCGTGGATCGCCTCCCACCCGTCCTGTGCGTCCAGATGGGTATCGCCCGCCCTCCAGTCGCTGAGAGGCATATAATTGTCGATCCCGACGAAATCGACATTCGCATCTGCCCACAACGGGTCCAGGTGATAGATCACGTCATCACCGTCATGATGTCCGTAATACTCGGACCAGTCGGCAGCATAGCTCAGCTTCACATCGGGGCCGAGCACGGCGCGCACCTCCGCCAGCAATGCGATCATCCGGGCCACGGCAGGATAGGCACCCGTGTCAGCACGGGTGCGCAGCAGATCCCGCATCTCGGATCCGACGCAGAACGCCGCCACCCCGCCCGCCGCCTTGCACAGATGCGCGTAGTGCAGGATCATCCGGGCGAAGCCGAAATCGCTGCCCGCATAACGCACCGTATCGCCCACGATTGTGAAGTCCTGCGCCGTCGCAGGGCCGAAGAACGCCGCGATCTCACCCTCGGCCGCCGCGGTTCCGTTCGCCTCGACCGCGATACGCCCACGCCAGGGAAACGCCCCCTGTTCCGCGGCCCCCGCCGGATCAGGCAAGCCGTTGCCCTGCGGAATATCCATCAGGATGAAGGGGTAAAAGGTCACCTCCACCCCCCGGTCGCGCAGCGTGCCGATTGCCTCGATGATTGCGGCATCGGCAGGCGTGCCACCGTAATTGACACGATCCCCGGTCTTGCTGATCTGGTGGCCCTCGGCGCGGTCCAGCCCGCTGACCTGCCACGCCATCCTGTCGCCTTCGGACAGCACCTGTTCCACCCCCGGCGTGATCTCGCACTGCCCGGCGCGCAGATCGCTGCCGAACCAGCTGGCCACCAGCAATGTCGAGGCGACATTCGGCAGTTGCCCCTGCAAATGATCCAGCGACAGCGTGATGTCAGCAGCGCCTGTATCGTTGTTGACGTTGACCGTCTCATAGATGCCGGGCCCGTGAACCAGGCTTACCGGCTCCGTCGCGAGGGCATATTCGCCCGTGCCGGGGATCAGCGCGACCGCCTGAACCCTGTCGCGCAGGGTCGGCGCGTCGCTTTCTGGCTGACGATAAACTTCGACGTTGATCTGCGGGATCCGGTTGCCGTATTTCGCCAGCTCCAACCCCTCGAAGACGACATAGGCCGTGCCGCGATAGGCAGGCGCTACGTCCACACCCTCGACCGCGGCGATGACCGGATCGGGCATCTGCGTGTCCGATCCGTCATGGAAGCGCACTTCGACCTCGGACTGGTCCACCAGCTTGCCATCCGCCCAGATGCGACCGATGCGCGTTGCGCGTCCCTCGCACAGGGCCAGCGCGAAGCTGACCGAATAACTGTACGAGTTTTGGGTGACCTTGGGCTTGGACCCCTTGCCACCCCCGCCGGAGGATTTGCTGACCGTTTCCAGAAACCGGCTGGACCAGATCATCTGACCGGGCAGCCGCATCCGGCCCGCGATATAGGGCAGCGCCGTGCCCTCCTGCGCACCCTGCACGCGCCAGGTGTCCAGCCGCCCCGTTTCGACGGTGGAGGCACCGGCCCCCATGATGCGCTGATCGATCATCGAGCCGATGGTCGCCCCCACCGCCTGCCCGATCGCCGCGCCGGTCAATCCCATGACCGTGCCGCCCACAGCCCCACCAATGGCGGAGCCTGCGGCAGCCAATAATAGCGTCGCCATTCAAATTCTCCCTGCCGGAAAGCGGAACCCCGCCACGATCCGCCGTGCCCACGCGGGGCCCAGCGGGCTTTCGACGACCCCATGCCCCGAATAGGCATGGATGATCCGCTGCGCGCCGGGTACGGCATCGCTCAGGATCGCCAAGTGTTTGGCCACCGCCTGCCCCTTCATGCGAAACAGCAGCACGTCGCCAGCGTGATAGGGCGGCTGCACCCGGATCAGATGCCGCGCCGCACCTTCGTGCAGACGCTCGACCCGATCGACCTCGGACCAGTCGGGGGTGTAGCCGGGCAGTTCCTCCGGCTCGCCCCCGATGATCTCACGCCAGATGCCACGGATCAGGCCGAGGCAATCCGCCCCGCCCCCCCGCACACTGGCCTGATGCTGATAGGGCGTGCCCAGCCAGGTCCGCGCCTCGGCCACGACCTGCTCAGCCCTTGCGCAACGATCCGCCATCATGCACCTCCCCCTGATTTGGATAGGATGTCATCCAGTCCTCCCCCGGAATGTGGGGAAAACCGCGATAGTTGAGGAAGTTGTCGAACTTCGTGCGGCACGTCTCCGCCCGCCGGTCGCAACCGGCCAGCACGCTGAACGTATCGCCCGCCGCCACCGCAAAGGCCGTTCCGGTTCGCAAGCCCAGCAGACGCACGCCGTTGCGCGTGGTGTCGTGCCGGATCGCGGACTTGGCCCCGGCATTCGCGCCGCTGATCCAGGTCACCACACCCCCCGCAAACCAGTCAGGGGCGTAGCCGGCCAGCCCATCCACGATCAACGCACCGTCGCCCTCGATCGCATCGACGGTGCCATCGGTGCACCACGCAGGGTCCGTCACATCGACGCCGCAGCGCGCATCGCCCAGCGTCGCGTCGCAATCGTGGTTCAGCGCGCGACCGACTGGCCGGTTCAGGTCATCGACCAACGAGCGCAGCTCCGCCTCGAACGCGCCCTGCCTGCGCCTGATTTCTCCGATCCGGCCGGTGAACAGCGCGATCCGCAGATCCGGCCTCTGCCAATCCACCAGCCACTGCCGCACCTCGGCGCCGTCATACAACCCCGCCGCGATATCCACCTCGCGGATGGCATTCGCACTCAACGCGCCCAGAACCTCGCCATTGTCCGCGCTCAGACCCGTTGCCTGATCCAGCGCACCCGCGCTCAGGCCGCTGTCTGCCTCATAGCGGACGCCATCCACCAGCAAGGCGCGGTCGTGATCGGTAAAGCCCAGCGCCACGCCATCCTTGCGCGTGACCAGCCAGCACCGGCACATCGTCGTGGCACCGCTGTCCAGCCGTGCCTGCATTTCCTGAGGAATATCGCGCATCAGACCCGTACCTCCACGATAGGAACGGAGGGGATTTCCCCCGCCTCGAAACCGCCCATGGACACCTCGATCACATCCGTGTCGAATCGGACCGGAACGTCGAACTCGAACCCGGCGGTAATGACGGCCCCGTCCTGCGGTGGCGTGTCGAAGCTGACGATGCCCGTCGCGGTATCCAGCGCGTACCCGTCAAAGACCTGCACGCCCCCCACGCCCAGACGCAGCGTTCCCTCCACCGGCTTCTCGATGGGCCGCACATAGCTCGTCGGCCCCGACAGATAGGTCTTGCTCAACTGGAACGCCGCGCTGACACCGTCACCAACGCCGATCTCCTCGTCGAACGGCTCGATGGCCCGGTCCGAGGGGGCGGTGCGCCAATCCGACCAGTCGCGCCAGCGAAAGCCATGCAGCCGCCCGGCCCGCGCCTCGAAAAAGCCGATCACGACCTCCAGATCATCGCGCGACCGCATCCCCAACCCCGCATCGTAGCGGCGGCGCGAATGAGCCCAGGGGCTGTTGCGCTCCTCATGCCCGCTGGCCAGCGTCACGATCTCCGTGCGCCGCTCAGGGCCGCCGGTCGATCCGAAACTGACGCTGACCGGAAACCGTACCTCGTGAAAGCTCATGGGCTCACTCCATTCAATATTCAATTCTGGGGGGCACGCGCCCTGCGGCACGTTTTCGACGCGCGGGCGCGACCTCACATATTGCGTTTGCCGCGTGACAGGGCGCGCGACATCTCCGCCGCGACCTGCGTACGCGAGCGGCGGAATCCTTCGACATCGGGGGTGGAGATATTCATCGTCACGTTGACCGAACCGCCGCCGTCCGCCGCCTTGACGCCCAACGCGCCGTCGGCACCACGGGTCAGGGGCATGATCGCCTCGGGTCCGGCCTCCCCCATCAGGCCCATGCCGCCGCGCATGGGAAAGGTCGTAGCCCCGCTGACCACCCCCCCCTTGGCAAAGGCCGTGGGCCGCCCGCCCGACATGACCCCGGCCTCCGCGAACGGCATCATCGCGCCGAGGCCCCTTTGCACCAGCCCGCTCAGCGATGATCCGACCGCGTTCTGTACCGGCTTCAGCGCCTGATCCAGGATCGAGGACGAGATGCTCGCCCCCAACTGCCGCAGCGCGTCCGAGGCTCGCGCCCCGTCGAAGATCAGCGCGTCAAACGCTCCGCGCAGTCCCTTGCCCATCGCCCGGTCCAGCCCCGCCACCCCGGCCGAGGCGCTTTCCAGCGACCGCCCGGTGGAATCCAGCTCACGACGGAACGTCTCCACCACCGCCTCGGTTGAGGCGATGGAGGCGTCCACCTCCGCGAACAATTCCTGCACTTCGTTGATTTCACTCATTCGGATCGCCTTTCATCAGGGTATAATGCGCTCAGCTCCGCCAGCCGGTCGCGTGCCATCGCAGGTGCGGCCTGCGGGTCCAGCCCCGCCATCAGCGCCAGCTCGGCAGGTGTCAGCGCCCAGAACTGGTCGGGAGTCAGCCGCAACCCGTGAAGGCCCAGCCGCAGCAACGCGCTCCAGTCGATCATTCGGGGTGCACACCGGCAAAGGTCAGCCGCAGCAGACGCGCGGCAACCCTTGCGGCCTCCAGCGGCCCGCCCTCGACCGTGGCGGTGGCCACCTTGCCCGCCGGTGCGCCACCCGCCTCCAGCAAGGCGACCAGATCGGCGGCGCGAAACGTGCCGCTCTCGAACCGGGCGACCAGATCTGTCAGGCTGTCCGCGCCCAGGCGTGCCTCCAGCCGCGCCAGGGCACCCAGGCTCAGCCGCAGCACATGCACCTTGTCGTCGAGGGTCAGGGCCACCTCCCCCCGATGCGGGTTCGGGCGTGCCTTGCCCGAACCGCGTTTCTTGGCGCCTCCGCTCATAGCGCGACGAAGCTCAGCGCCCCGGCGCTGGCCATCGACATCTCATAGACCGCCTCGCCGTCATACTCCCCCGAATACTCGATCGCGGTCAGCTGGAACGGCCCTTCGATGATGCCGAAATCGGGGATGACGACCTGAAAGTCCGGGACCTCCCCGTCAAAGAACATCTGCCGCGCCCGCGCATCCGTGTCCGCATCGCGAAACACACCGGAGCCCGACAGCGCGGCGGAGCGGACGCCAGCGCCCCCCAGCAATTCGCGCCAGCCGCCCGTGCTGTCCAGCGTGGTGGTATCGACGGTTTCCGCGTTGAACGAGATGCGGCTGGCCCGCAGTCCCGCCACCGTCTCGAATCCGCCCGATCCCGTCATGTCGATCTTGATCAGCAGATCTCTGCCCATCTGAGTGGCCATATTAAAAATTCCTTATAAAACAGTTTCTTGAAAGGATCAGTTCGCGTCCAGAAGAACCCGGAACGTCAGGGTAATCAGCCGCCGTTCGGTGCCGCGCGACCGCCGCGCCCGCGCCTTGAGGAACCGCAGATCCGTCACCGTGGCACCGGTCACCGCCGGCGGCGTGTGCAGCAGAATGCGCCCCACCTCCGCCGCGACCAGCTTCGCGCGGGAAAAGCCCTGCGCCGCCGAATGCACCTCGATCACGATGTCATGCTGGGTCAGATCCGGCCCGCGTTCCCGAACCTTTTCCTCCCCGATCGAGACATATTCGTTCGAGGTCGGAACCGCGGTCGCATCCAGCACCTCGGCCAGATCGGTGATCTCGGGCGCGGCACTCAACGCCCAGTACAGGCCCTGTTGCAGCGGCCATGAAAATGCGTAGCTCATGCGCCACCTTCCTCTGCCCAAAGTTGCAGGTAATGCGCCGCGCGGTCGTATTCCGCGACGCCCAGAATGCGGAACACCCGGTCCCCCATGCGCAACCGCTGGCCTGCAATTGGCCTGCGGGAACGTCCCTCGGGCGCGGCGCGCAGGATGATCCGCACCTTGATGGTGGACACCTCCAGCGCCCCCTCCCGCACCAGCCGGGCCGAGGGACGCTCAATCGCGGCCCACAGCGTGCCAAGCGCCTGCCACCCCTCCATCAACCCGCCGCCGCCGTCGGGCGTCATCGCGCGGGCCTCCAGCACCATTTCCCGGTCCAGCACCGGGGCCGACCCGCTCACAGCCGCACCGGGCGATGGGCGTCCAGCAATGCCAGCACGCCGAACGGCCAATGGTCCTGCCCGCCGGAGCGGTTTTCGTAATAGCTCGCCGCCAACAGCATCACGGCATGGCGCAGATCGGGCGGCACATCCGCAGGGTCGGGGCCGTACCCAGCAGTGAAGTCCACCTCGACCTGACCGCCCTCCGGCACCGAAACCGACCCCAGCAGCACGGGCCGATGCGCATCGACGCGCAGCGTGACGTTCGGAACCGTGCGCGCATTGCCCGCCGCATCGACGACGCGAACCTCCTCCAGCGCCACCACCGGCGCGACCGGCACGCCCTGGGCACCGTCACGCCAGTTGGTCAGGATCAGGCGCAGGCCGCGCGTGATCAGCGCCTTGCCGATGCGCGCCTCCACGGCGCTGGTTGCCGCGCGCAAATACATCTCCAGCATCGCATCCTGCGCGCCGTCATCCTCGAACCCGGTGCCCAGATGCAGGTGGTCCGCGAAATCGCGGATCTCCACCGGCACCCGCGCCGGTCCGTTGCGTTCCGTCATCATCATCGGCTGTTCTCCCGCCCCGTCGGATACAAAAAGGGCCCGCGCGAACGCAGGCCCCTCCAATTCACTCAGTCAGTCGCGTTTCAGCTGGCCGCGAACTTCAGCAGCTTGATCGCGGCGAAGTCGCTGACATCGCCACCCACGCGCTTGGTCGCGAAGAACTGCACGTTCGGCTTGGCCGAGAACGGGTCGCGCAGGATGCGCATATCGGGACGTTCCGCGATGGTGTAGCCATTGGCGAAGTCACCAAAGGCAATCGCCGTCGCGTCCAGCGCGATGTCGGGCATGTCCTCGCAGATCAGCACCGGATACCCCATCAGGCGCGCAGGCTCACCCGCCGCCAGCGTGTCGGACCACAGGAAACGACCGTCCGCGTCCTTCATCTTGCGCACGGCACCGGCAGTCTTGGAGTTCATCACGAAGCTGGCATTCGCGCGGTACTGCGCGCCCAGCGAATAGACCAGGTCGACAATGGCATCCGCCGGATCGGCAATCGAGAAATCACCATCGGTGCCGGTGGCGACATAGCCCAGCGATCCCCACGCCCAGACATCGTTGGCCACATTGGCATAGCTCATGATGCCGCGCGGCTTGCCCACGCCGTCGCCCGCGATGAACGACACGCTCTCGGCGCGCGCGAACTTGTCCGCGATGCGGCCCGCCAGCCAACCCTCGACGTCGAACGCGCTGTCATCCAGCAGACGCTGCGATGCCTTGGGCATGGCGGACAATTCGTGCAGCGGGATCGAGATACGCTCCAACTGCGGCGCGCCCGTCTCGCTCGCATTCGCCGTCTCGTCCGACCAGCCCGCGCCGGTGTCGTTGTGATCGACCAGCACGTCGAAGGCGGACGCCTCGACATTCACCACATTCGCGATGGAGCGCAGCGAAGCCGCACCCAGCAGCACGCTCTGCACCGTGGCCGAGGTCTGCGGATCGACCAGATAGCCACCCTCAGCGCTGACCTGGGTGGACATGCCCTTCTCCTCGACCCCCAGCGCGCGCAGGCCGTCATCATCGCCCGAGCGCAGATAGGCCGCGAACGCCTTCTGATGGGGCACCTCGACCTCGGCGGCGGCGGACAGGGCGGGGCGGGCGGATTTGGTCTGCATCATGGTCAAACGGCTCTCTTGTTCCATAAGTTTGGTCTGAATGTCGGTTTGGAAATTCTTGAATTCGCTCAGAAAGCCTGTCATGGCCGCCTTCACGTCGGTGGTCTTCGCCGCCGATTTGCAGTCGATGTCGTGCATCAATCCATCCTTGAAATTACTTGGGTAAAAAGACGGCCAATCAGGCCAGCAGTGCCGCCGCGTCATCAAAAAAGGACGCGAGGTCGTTCGCCAGCGCATCGGTTTCCGTATCGTCGGATTTCGATTGCGCCCGCGCCTCGGGAAGCATCGGAAAGGTCACGAGGGACACTTCCCAAAGCTCGATCTCATGCAGCAACCGCCCGACGCCGGATTTCTCCGCGCGGATGGTGCGATATCCGATGGACAGCCCGTCGATGGCCCCGGCCTTGAGCAGCGCCAGCGCTTCTCGCCCGGCGCGAACCTCGGTCAGGATGCGACCGCGAACATGCAGCCCGGTGCCGTCCTCCTCGACCGCCTCCCACACGCCGATCGGGGTGGCAGGGTCGTGCTGCCACAGCATCTTGACGGTGCGCCCCTTGGCGAACAGACGTTCCAGCGCGCGGCCATAGGCGCCCTTCTGCACGATGTCACCGCCCTGATCGGCGATCCCGTACAGGGACGCATAGCCCGCAATCGTCGTATCCCCGTCCAGCGCGGGCGCATCGCCCAGACCGCAGAATTTCGTTTCCAGCATTCCCGCCGGATCATATCCCGTCATCCGCACTCTCCTTTGTAAAACAATTGGTTGTCAGGCGATGCTCAGCTCACCCGTGACCACCAGAAACAGACCCTGCGCCGCCACCGTGCCGGCCACGCCATAGACGGCCATCCACATGCGCCGTTCCATCCGGTCCAGCAGCGCCTCGATCCCGCCCAGCCGCCGCTCCAGCGCCAGCCAGCGTTCCTCGCTCACACGTTCCAGCGTTTCGACCCGCGCGCTCGTCGCGTCGAACGGTTCATACAGATAGCGCGAGCCTGCCGCGCGCGCCGTCAAACCGCACGCGGCGGCAGTCCGAGCAGAGCACGCTTTTCGTCCTCGCTCAGAAAGTCCGCCTCCGCGACTCTGCGCCACTGTGCTTCACGCTCCAACGCCAGCGCCGGCACGCCGTCCAGGTCGGGCTTCAACCGCGTACCGCCCATGCCGGGCAACCACTGGCTCAACGCGCCCGTGACCTTGCCCACCAGCGGCAGAACCGTCAGGCGATAGAACGCCCGGTTCGCCTCGGCATAGTTCGCATAGGTCGCGTCACCGGGCAGGCCCAGCAGCATCGGCGGCACCCCGAAGGCCAGCGCGATCTCCCGCGCCGCTGCTTCCTTGGTCTTCTGGAATTCCATGTCGGAGGGGGAGAATCCCATCGGCTTCCAATCCAGCCCTCCCTCCAGCAACATCGGCCGTCCGGCGTTGGCCGCGCCCTGATGCTGCCCCTCCAGCTCACTCTTCAGTCGGTCGTACTGATCCGCGCCCAACACCCCGGCCCCCTCGGCCGAGCGATAGACGATCGCGCCCGAGGGCCGCGCCGCGTTGTCCAGCAAAGCCTTCGACCATTTCGAGGCCGCATTGTGCACATCCACCGCCGTCGCCGCCGCCTGCATCGGGCTCAGGCCATAATGGTCGTCCGTCGGATGCCAGCCCCGCACGTGACAGATTGCCTCCGCCGCGAACCGGTGTTTCTTGGCCCCAACGGTGTAATCATACCCAACCGGCCACCCGTCGCGCCCCGGCACGACCCGCATCCGGTCGGACCGCACGACATGCAGCTCCATCGGCACGTCCGCGCCTGCCACCGCCTCCATGTATCCGTTGCCGCTGAGCAGAAGCTGGCCGTAGAACGCCTCGAACAGTTCCCCCGAGCCCTGCCCGCCATTGGGTCGCGCCAACAGGTCGAGCACGGGATGCACGTCATAACGCCGCTCCGCATCGGACAGCACCATGGGCACAGCGGCAGCCGCCTCCGCGATCAGCTTCACACAGCGAAACCCGACCGGGTTGGAGGTGAACCCGACCCGTGTCATCGTCGCCCCGTCGCGCCCGCTCCACATCGCGCGGCCCGCGCCGTGAAACGCCACCATGGGGCCGGCGGCACTCGCCTTGACCTCGGGGGCTTCCCTCTTGAACAAACCCAGCATCGCTTTCTCCCGTAAAATTCCGGTAAACGAAAAGGGAGCCCGCAGGCCCCCTTTTCTTCTGTCTTCAAATATCCAAGAAACCCTACAACCCGCGCACCTGCGGGTGGTTCACGACCGCCTCCGCATCCTGCATCAGGTCCGTCACGGCCCAGACCAGCGCGTCCAGCCGGTCCGGCGATCCACGCCCCGAATAGCCCGAGCGCAGCATCGCCGCCATCTCGTCCTCCAGCGCGGGAAAGCTGCCCGCATGCAGCACCCGCCCTTGTTCATAGAGCGCGGCCACCGGCTCCGCCCGCGCCTGTTTGGACCGGCTGGCATGGACACCGCGATAGCTGACGTTCCGATCCACCTGCCGCAGCAGGTTTTCGACCAGATCGCCGCCCTGGTTGACCTCCGCGACCACCCGGTCGGCGCTCCAGTCGTCACGCGCCGCAATCGCCGCCTTCGCCCAGGTCAGGGGCGAGGCCGCCTCCACACTCAGATCCGCAAGGATGACCGCCTTCCAGCTGTCCCCCTCACGGTGCAGACCCGCGACGACGATGCCGCAAGCGTCCGAATCCTCGCGCCCCGTGACCGGCGGGTCCACCGCGACGACGATCCGCTCCAACTCGGGCGCTTCGGAAACCCGCGCTGCCTCGATCCGGTCGCGGGGCCACAAAGCACCGGGCAGATCCTTGATCAGCTCCCCGTCCAGCTCCTGCCGTCCCAGCGCGGTGCCGCCGTACCGCTTCGTCACCGCCTTCAGAAATCCCGGCGCCAAATTCGCCGTGTTGGCCGAGGTCGCGGCCTGCGTGACCACGGTTCCTTCTTCGCCCAAAACCTCCTCGAACAAGGCCCCCGGCGCGGGCGTCGTCGTCACCACGCAGCGCGGATCGTCGCCCAATCGCAGCGCGAATTGCAGCATGTCCCAGGCGTGTTGACCCTTTTTCCACTTGGCCAGCTCGTCGCACCAGGCCCCGTCGAATTGCGGGCCGCGCATCGCCTCGGGGTCCGAGGCGGAGAACACCTGCGCCTCCGCTCCGTTCGGCCAGACCAGAACCCGGCGTGACGCGATCCAGCGGGGCTTGCGGTCGGGGGGGCAGCAGGCGATCAGCCCGCTGTCGCCCAGAACCATCACATCGCGCGCCTGGTCGTAAGTCTCACCGATCAGCGCGATCCGGCGGCACGCACCCGGCGCCTCCGGTGTTGGCCCCTCGACCAGTCCGCGCACCCACTCGGCCCCGGCGCGGGTTTTTCCCGCCCCACGTCCGCCCATGATCATCCAGGTGTTCCAGTCCCCTTCAGGGGCGACCTGATGGCCCTCGATGGCCCAAAGCTCGAACAGATAGCTGATCGAGCGCAAGGCGTTTTCACTCAGCCCGTCCAGAAGCTCCTCGATCTCCGCGTCGCTGGCGCAGCTTAGAAATTCGCGCACGAAGCTCATCTCTAGCGGCGTCGAGGTCGAGCGGTGCGGCCGCTCCGGTTCCGTCTGTCGAATAGCGTTCATCGAATTCAGCCTCATATTCCATGAGTTGCAAGAGGGCCTTACGGTGCGTGCGCACCTCGTCGGCAATCACCTTGGCCGCTTTATCGTCGGGCTCGGACCCTTCGAGTTGCAGAATGCGGCACTTCAAAGCGCGCCCGACGGATTGATATACGATCCGGGCGCACTCGACCTTCCACCCGGGCCCGCCCGGCTGGTCTTCGATTTCAAATGTCATGAATAAAATTACCGCTGCTATTGGCGAAAATAAAAAGCGGCCCCGGTTGCCCGTGCCGCTTACCCACTTATTTCAGCTTGAAACAAGTTATGCCTGAGACCGTTCGATAGGTCAACCACAAAATGAATTTTTACTTACTGTTAACCTTTACGTTAACGTTCTGATCTGGAAATTTCATGTATATATAGGACTTCATCCTCGGGAGCGTTAACCTTTTTCCCTTCTCGCAAAGAAAAGGGGCGCGCCCCATATGGCCCGCACCCCGAATCCTCAACGAATCTGCCTGCTGGAATCTGCCTACTGGTTGCGCTGCGCCTCGATCTCACGCCACCTGGCGACATTCGCGTTGTGCTCTTCCAACGTTTCGGCAAAGGCATGGCCGCCGGTTCCATCCGCGACGAAGTAGATATACGGCGTCTCGTCCGGCTGTGCCGCCGCCATGATCGCCTCACGCCCCGGATTCGCGATGGGCGTCGGCGGCAGGGCGTCGATGACGTAGGTGTTGTACGGTGTCGAGGCATCCAGCTCACTGCGCCGCAGCCCGCGACCCAGCACCCCCTCACCATTCGTAATGCCGTAGATCACCGTCGGATCGGTCTGCAAGCGCATGCCCTGACGCAGCCGGTTGACGAAGACCGACGCGACCTGCGCCCGCTCCGCCGCGACGCCGGTTTCCTTTTCGATCAGCGATGCGAGGATCAACAGCTCCTCCGGGCTCTCGACCGGCACGTCTTCGTCCCGCTCCGCCCAGGCGGCGGCCAGAATGTCCTCCTGCGCCTGCTGCATCCGCTCGATCACTGATGCGCGCGTGTCCCCGGGGCTGACCTCATAGCTGTTGGGGTTCAGCGAGCCTTCAGCCGGAACCTCCGCGATCTCACCGGACAGGATATCGACCCGTTGCAGCGCATCGCGAACCTGCCAGCTGGTCACACCCTCGGCCAGGGTAATGCGGTAGCGCGGCACGGCGTCACCCTCGACCAGGGCGGTGAATTCTTCAGGAATGACCACATCCTCGGCGGTGGGGTCGTATTCCGCGACCTCCTCGTAGCGGCCGGTGGTGGGGTTCAGCTCCCGCGCGACAACGCTGATCGACGTCACGCCGACGCGAAAGTTGACCTCAGCCCCGCACGTGCTGGCCCCGCCCTGAGTCACGGTGTCGAGGATTTCATCCATCGTGGCCCCTGCGGGCACCAGATAGTTGCCGAATTTCAGGTCCTCCGTCCGGCCGGTGTAGTTCGAGCCGATGCGAAACAGCGCGGGGCTGACGATCGCGTCCTCGTCCTCCAGCCGCTGCGCGACCACGGCCACCGAATCGCCGGGCGCCACACGCAGGCAGATCGCCTGCTCCAGCGGCCCCTGCGCGACAAATGTCCGCTGCCCCCAGAAGATCGCGCCCGCCATAATGACGAGCGCCACGATCAGGAAAGTAAGCAGGTTCGAGACGACGGAACGCATCATGATCCTTCAGACCTTGCGAAACAGGACGGAGGCATTGGTGCCGCCGAACCCGAAGGAGTTGCTCAGGGCCACATCGATCTTGCGCTCCCGCTTCGTGTTCGGCGCGAGGTCCAGCGCTGTTTCCACCGCCGGATTGTCCAAATTGATCGTCGGCGGCGCCACCTGATCGCGGATCGCGAGGATCGCGAATATCGCCTCGATCGCGCCCGCCGCGCCCAACAGATGCCCGGTCGCGGATTTCGTCGAGGACATGGTCGCCTCTGCTGCCGCATCGCCCAGCAAACGCTCCACCGCGCCCAATTCGATCGTGTCCGCCATGGTCGAGGTGCCGTGCGCGTTGATATAGTCCACATCGGCAGGCGTCAGGCCCGCCCGCTCGATCGCCGCACTCATCGAGCGGAACGCCCCGTCACCATCGTCAGCCGGCGCAGTGATATGATACGCGTCGCCCGACAGGCCGTATCCCACCACCTCGGCGTAGATCTTGGCCCCCCGCGCCACCGCGTGCTCGTATTCCTCCAACACGACGACGCCAGCGCCCTCGCCCATCACGAAACCGTCGCGGTCCTTGTCATAGGGGCGCGAGGCCTTCTCGGGTGTATCGTTGTAACCTGTGCTCAGCGCCTTGCAGGCATTGAAACCGGCGATCCCCAACTCGCAGATCGCACTTTCCGCGCCGCCCGCGACCATCACGTCCGCATCCCCGAACTGGATCAGCCGCGATGCATCGCCAATGGCGTGCGCACCCGTCGAACACGCGGTCACAACGGCGTGGTTCGGCCCCTTGAAGCCGTATTTGATGCTGACCTGGCCGGAGCACAGGTTGATCAGACTGCCGGGGATGAAGAACGGAGAAACCCGTCGCGGGCCCTTTTCCTTAAGCAACAGCGTGGTCTGCGCAATGCTCTCTAACCCGCCGATGCCCGAACCGATCATCACGCCGGTGCGGTTCTGCCCTTCGGCGTCTTCCGGCTTCCAGCCCGAATCCTCGACCGCCTGCGTGGCGGCGGCCATCGCGAACAGGATGAAAGTATCGACCTTGCGCGCATCCTTGGGCGACATCCAGTCATCGGGGTTGAACGAGCCCTCGCTGCCATCGCCCTTAGGCACTTCGCACGCGATCTTCGTCGCCAGATTTTCCGCGTCGAACTTGGTGATCGGACCGGCGCCCGACTGACCGTCCAACAGACGGCTCCACGTTTCCTCGACCCCGCAGGCCAAGGGCGTCACCATTCCCAGCCCGGTCACAACCACTCGCCGCATGCCCGCTCTCCTCATCGTTTTGTTGAGGGAGGATATAGCGTTCAAAGGGGGGGTGCGACAAGGGACGGATACGCGCGACAGCGACATGCGCCTCCGGCGGGGATATTTCGGGACAGAAGATCAGGCGCAGCGCCGCGATCTGGACGGCCCCGGCACCGCCAGCTGCCATCGACATAGTCCGAGAGCGATATCGAGGCCCAGCCATGCGCAGACGTCCCCTGATCCTGAGCGTGGTGATCCTTGGCGCTTTCGCACTTGGTGCCACGCTGAACGGTCAGAAAGACCACCGGGACGGTCCGGTATTGGTGGCGCTCGATCTGCTCCACGAAATCTGCCTTCCTGTCAGCTACGGCGCGCGTCCGCCCTTCCTTCAATACAGGTTCGACTTCACGATTTCCGAACTGGGACCGACGTGGATCGACAGGCCAACCGGCATGTCAGCAACCGTTTCTGATCTCGGATGCAGCATAAGCGATGTGCTCAACCAACTTTCGATTGCGAACCGCGACAGATTCGTGACCACTGCTGCGGCGCATACCATCGAGATATTCCCCCAGCGGCCCATCAGGCCGTGAACGCACTCAAGGGCTGGAAACTGTATCGCGCCTGGATGAGCCATCCATCGGGCGATCCCCGCCGTTGGGGGATCCTCCTGTACCGTGGCGCACCAGCGGTCGGCAGGTCTGAGACCTTTCTCTCGATCTCCCGCAATCCGGCGTACCACGAACGGCGGCAACGTCCCGCCCGGCGCACACCGTAGCCCCGGCCAGACGGAACGTCGTCTCCTGTCACGGCCATCTGCGTCCCCGCCTGTACCGCCCGCCCTGACTAGCGCTCAAACCTTTCTTCTGTCTTAAAATATCCCCGCCGGAGGCTCTGAAACGAAAAGGCGCGCAACGAAAAAAGCGCGCGCCCCTTTCGGGGAACGCGCCTTTCAAAAGCCATCAGGCGGTCGCGGGTTACTGCGCGCCCTTGATGAAGCTGACAGCGTCGCCGAACGTCTGGATCGTCTCGGCGGCGTCGTCGGGGATTTCAATTCCGAACTCTTCCTCGAAGGCCATGACCAGCTCGACTGTGTCGAGGCTGTCCGCGCCGAGGTCGTCGATGAACGACGCGTTCTCGGTCACTTTTTCCTCTTCGACGCTCAGGTGCTCGACGACGATCTTCTTCACGCGATCTGCAATGTCGCTCATATGTCTCTTCCTCGTTTCGGGTCGGCGGGCTGGGCCCGTCCGCTCTGATACCCGTTCACTATGTGACCGGGCGATGGTTCCGCCGTAACGGAAAATGGCCCACATGACAATCCGGCACGATGATGTGCGCGGCTGGCGTCGGCCCGTGTGCGGCGCGCTATAGCACACCCGTTGGGTTGCGCAAACGCTTTCGCACGGCTTGCGAAATCGGCCTAGATCATTGCCATGCCGCCATTGACGTGCAGCGTCTGTCCGGTGACGTAGGCCGCCTCCTGACTGGCAAGATAGAGGACCGCCGACGCGATTTCATCCCCCGTGCCCATGCGACCTGCGGGAATCGCGGTCAGGATGCCGTCCTTCTGCTTTTCGTTGAGCGCGTCGGTCATCGCCGTCTCGATGAAACCGGGGGCGACGCAGTTCGCGGTGATCCCGCGTGAGGCGACTTCCTGCGCGATGGATTTGGTCATACCGATCATTCCGGCCTTGGACGCGGCATAGTTTACCTGCCCGCCATTGCCGGTCACGCCGACGACGGAGGTGATGTTGATGATCCGCCCCCAGCGCGATTTCATCATCGGGCGCATCACGCCCCGGCACAGCCGCATGGTGGAGGTCAGGTTCACCTCGAGCACCCGCGACCATTCGTAATCGGACATGCGCATGAAGATGTTGTCGGCGGTGATGCCTGCATTGTTCACCAGGATATCGAGCGACCCCATCGCCGCGATGGCCTGCTTTGGCAGGGCCTCCACCTCCACCGCTTCGGACAGGTTGCAGGGCAGGACGTGGGCCCGATCGCCCAGCGTGGTTGCCAGTGCCTGCAACGGTGCCTCGCGCGTGCCGCTCAGCCCAACGGTCGCACCGGCGCTGTGCAGGGCCGTGGCGATGGCGCCGCCGATGCCACCCGATGCCCCCGTGACGAGGGCGGTCTTGCCGGTCAGATCGAACATGATGATTACTCCTTGAGTGCGGCGATGTCGTCGGGGGTGCCGACGGCCTTGCACGCGATGGATTTATCTATGCGGCGGATCATGCCCGACAGCGCCTTGCCCGCGCCGATCTCCCAAACCTCCGTCACGCCCTGCGCGGCCATGAAGCTCACACTCTCGCGCCAGCGCACGGCCCCTGTCACCTGATCGACCAGCAAGGCCCGGATCAGCGTCGGATCATCGACGGCGGTGGCGGTCACGTTGGCGATCAGCGGCACGCCGGGCTGGGCGATATCCACATCGTCCAGCGCCTCGGCCATGACATGAGCCGCAGGCTCCATCAAGGCGCAGTGGAAGGGGGCGGAGACGGGCAGGATCACGGCCCGCTTCGCCCCGCGCGCCTTGGCGATTTCGCAGGCCCGTTCGACCGCGCCCCTATGGCCCGAAACGACGACCTGTGCGGGGTCGTTGTCGTTCGCGGCCTGACAGATTTCACCCTGGGCGGCCTCCTGCGCGACCTCCTTGACCGTGGCCAGATCCAGCCCCAGCAGCGCCGCCATCGCGCCGACACCCACCGGAACAGCCTCCTGCATCGCCGTGCCACGGCGGCGCAACAGGCGTGCGGTGTCGGCAAGGCTCAACGCACCCGCGGCGCACAGCGCGGAATATTCACCCAGCGAGTGTCCCGCCACGAAGGATGCCCCCTGCAGGTCGAACCCCTCGGCAGCGAGCGCGCGCATGGCCGCGATGGACGTGGCCATCAATGCAGGCTGCGCGTTCGCGGTCAGGGTCAGGGCGTCTGCGTCCCCCTCCCAGATGAGGGTGGAGAGCTTTTCGCCCAGCGCGTCATCCACTTCCTGAAAGACCTGAGCGGCCTGCGGATAGGCATCGGCAAGCGCCTTGCCCATCCCGATGGTCTGGGCGCCCTGCCCTGGAAATACGAATGCCCGCATGTCGGCCTCCCCTGAATGTCTTCGCGTCATGTTTTACGCACCGTAACACGGGGGGGCAAGCGCTCAGGACACTTGCACGCCCGCCGACCACGTGCCGCGCAGCACGGGCGTGTCGTCGATCACGGCAAAGCGGATCACGTCGGCGCGCAGCCCAACCGCCAGAACCCCGCGATCCGTCAGCCCCACCGCCCGCGCGGGTGCCGCGCTGACCGTCGCCATGCCGCGCGGATAATCGCCCCACATCTGCGCCAGCCGCACCGCCCCCATCAACAGGGACGCCGGCACGTAATCCGATGACAGGATGTCGAGCCGGTCGCGCCCGGCCAGTTCCGCCGCCGCGACATTGCCCGAATGTGAGCCGCCCCGCACCAGGTTCGGGGCCCCCATGATGGTCAGGAGGCCGAGCTGCCGACAGGCATTCGCCGCCTCGATCGTGGTTGGAAACTCCGCCAGCGTGACGCCATGGGTGTGGCTGGCGGCGACCTGGGTCGCGGTGGTGTCGTCATGGCTGGCCAGCGTCGCGCCCAGCTTGCGCGCGGCGGCGACGGTCGCGGCCTCATGCTTCGCCCCGTATTCCGCGTGAATCCCGCGCAGGAACGCAACGTAGCCCTCGAACTCATCGGCGGGCAGACCGTGCTTGCCGCAGACGTAATCCTTGTATTTGCCCATATCCGAGAATTGCCGCTGTCCCGGCGTGTGATCCATCATCGACACGATGCCGATCCGGTCGCGGGGGCCGAACTCCGCCAGTTCCTCGACCAGGGTTTCCGAACAGGTCTCCGCCCTGAGATGAATGTGGTGGCTGATGCGCAAGGCCCCGGCGGCGCGCATCGCGATGATCTCATCCGCCATGCGGCGCGCATACTTGCCGTAGCGCCGCTGCCCGCCCGATACGATGGAACCGACGCGGATCGCATCGAACACCGTGGTGATGCCCGCGCCGGCCAGTTCGCGATCATGTGCGACGATGGCGGCGCCGTGGGGCCAGTCCACCTTGGGGCGCGGCGACAGGTGGCGCTCCAGATTGTCGGTATGCAGCTCCACCAGACCGGGGGCCAGCATGTCGCCCTGACAATCCACGGCACCCTCAGGCACCCCGCCGCCGCGCGTGATACCGGCGATCAAACCTTCCCGCAGGTGTAAAGTTCCCATGATAACCTCGTCTTTCAGGATCAGACTTGCATTTGAAAGCAGAATATCTTGAGTCATTTGAGCGTCACGCTGAGTTGGCAGTCTCGGCGGACTGCGTGAGTATGTTGGGAAGTATGGTCATGTACGCACGATACGCGATTTTCTACACCCCTGCACCCGGCAGCGATCTGGCCGTTTTCGGCGCGCGCTGGCTGGGATGGGACAGTGCGAAGGGCCGCACGGTGGCGCATCCTTTCGCCCACGGGCTGGACGTTCAGGCCATCACGAAAACGCCACGCAGATACGGCTTTCACGCCACGCTGAAGGCACCGTTCCACCCGGCCGCGGGCCTGATCGAAAGCGATCTGATCGCCTGCGTGACCGATTTCGCTGCGGCGGCGCGCGTCGCCCCGCTGAATGGTCTGGTGCAGTGTTATCGGAGCGGCTTCGTCGCGCTTCGCCCGGCGGGCGATACCAGCGAAATCAATACATTGGCCGAAACCATCGTGCGCGAACTGGACATGCTGCGCGCCCCGTTGAGCGAAGCGGACGTCGCGCGACGGCGCAGGGCCGGCCTGACCGCAAAGCAGGACGCACGGATGCTCGACTGGGGTTATCCCTACATCTTCGACGATTTCCAGTTCCACATGACGCTGAGCGGCCCGCTGGACGAGGAGACCGCCAACCGCGTGATCGATTCCATCGCTCCGCAGGCCGCCCGCGCCATTCCCGATCCGCTCTGCATGGATGCGATCACCTTGATGGGAGAGGACGCAGCAGGCCAGTTCCATCAGATCCGCCGCTGCTCGCTGACCGGGTAGAGCCGCGCGCGCACCGCCTTTACGCAATCTTACAGGGTGCCCTCGTTGACGATGTGGTGCACCTTGACCCCGCACGGAAAGTCGAAGGACGGTCGGTCCAGCCGGCGGGCGATATCGGCCGCATCCTCCCGCGCGCGCACGCTCAGGCGCTGCGCCAGCGACGTGCGCGATGCGGTAAGGGATATCACCTCGAACCGCGCGAACCGGGCGGCGGCCTCGGCGATCATCCCGCGTGAAATATTGCCCAGTACGTCCCGACCGGCGGCTATATCGCGATCGACGCTACGCGGGATCGCATAGCGCAATCCATGCGCGGACCAGTGCAGCGCGAACGCATCCGCCTGGCGCAGCAGATCAAACGCGGTGTCGCTGACGCCTTCGAAATCCTCCGCACCCCCAACGGCTGGGCGGGTGATGATGCGCCGGGCCAGAACAACGTTCGGCTCCAGGACGAAGGCCTGCTTGACGCTGTCCTTGCCCACCCCCGACGGGCCGACCACAGCCACGAAACGTCCGATCATGATCCGGCCTTCCGCATGAGGGGAGATGCTGGTTCAATCTGCCGAGTCTGGCGCAGGTAAAACGGCGCGCTGCCCTGTCGATCTGTCTGTGCTGAGCCCACGCTCTGCCCGTCCTTATGTAATGAATGAAGCATTGTCCGGCAGTAGAATGTCGTCCATCTGATGCGCCGCGCTATCATGCCCGCGATAGGATTAGCGCACGAACCGGGAAATGTCGAAAACAACCCATCGGACTGTCCCTGAACGGCGCTGACACCGGCCTCTGCACCTCGATCACGATTGCCTGAATGGTGCGGACATGACAGGTCTGCCGCGTGAGGCAGGCACGCTGGAGCGGAGGGCGTTATGGATCAAAAGCGACACGGCGCAGCCATAGCGGCGATGTGCCTTGGGGTGTTCAGCCTAGTGCTCAGCGATACGGCAGCCAAGGATCTGGCCCAACGCTACGAGGCGTTGCAGATCATGTTCCTGCGCTCATGCATCGCCCTGCCCATCGTCACCGCCATCGTCGTGCAGGCCGAGGGGTGGGGCGCTTTGCGCTCAAAACGGCCCGGCGTGCATCTGCTGCGCGCGCTGCTGACGCTGGGCGCGGCCTATACCTTCTTTACCTCGCTGCGCACATTGCCGCTGGCCGGGGCCACGGCGCTGGCCCTGACCGCACCGCTATTCGTCACCGCCCTGTCGGTGCCCTTGCTGGGCGAGAAAGTCGGCAGGTTGCGTTGGGGTGCGTTGATCGTCGGTTTCGGCGGCGCGATGGTGATCGTGCAACCGGGGGCGGAGACCTTGCAACCCGCCGCTCTGCTGGCGTTGGGAACCGCGCTTTGCTACGCGCTGGTGATGATCGCGGCCCGCTGGATCGACGGGGATGACAGCGTGCGCACGGTGATGTTCTACCTGACCGCGCTGCCGGTGCTGCTGACCTCATGGACCCTGCTGCTGGACTGGCCTGCAATCACCGCCGTGGACCTGAGCGTCTTTGCGGCGATGGCCATTTGCGGCACGATCGGCATCACCTTCATCACGCAGGGGTTTCGCATGGCCCCCGCCGCCATCGTGGCACCATTCGATTATACCGCGCTGGTCTGGGCCTCCATCACGGGCTGGCTGTTTTTTGGGGAGTTGCCGCAGATCGCCACCTATATCGGGGCCGCGATCATCGTGGCGGCGGGCCTGTTCGTGATCTGGCGTGAGGCGCAACTGGCAAAACGTTGAGCGGCCTCAATGCCCCGATGTGCCCGACATCGTGTTGAGCACGACGACACCCGCCACGATCAGCGTGATGCCAATGATCGCGGCCGGTTCCAGCTTTTGCCCGAACATCACCAGCCCGATAAGGGCCATCGCCGCCACCCCGACGCCGGACCAGACCGCATAGGCCACGCCGATGGGAATCGTGCGCAGCACCATCGCCAGAAAGTAGAATGCCACCGCGTAGCCGATGATTGCGACGATCCCCGGCAAGGGTCTGGTGAACCCCTCCGACAGCTTCAGCGCCGTGGTGCCCACAATTTCGCCGATTATGGCCAGCGTCAGCAGGAACCACGGCATAAACATCTCCTCTTTCCCGGTATACGCGATCCTATGTCACGATCCCGTCCGGCGGCGCACTTTGCCCGGTCGGTGACACTGGGGCAATCGGGCAATGCCGCCAGCCCCCTTGCCACGGGCGATCACCTATGTATAACGCCCCATCCGGTGCAATTCGTTGAATCGCGACGCCCCTCGTATGTGCCTGCCCGGTGATCTCCGGCACGTTTTGAAGCGCGCAAGCAAATGGTGAACTCATGGCTCTGTACGAGCATACCTTCATCGCGCGGCAGGATCTGTCCACCGCGCAGGCCGAAGGCCTTATCGAGCATTTCTCCCAGGTCCTGACCGACAATGGCGGTTCCGTGGCTGAGAGCGAATACTGGGGCCTCAAGACGATGGCCTACAAGATCAACAAGAACCGCAAGGGCCACTACGCCTACCTGCGGTCCGACGCCCCCTCCGCCGCCGTGCAGGAGATGGAGCGTCTGATGGGCCTGCACGAGGACGTCATGCGCGTTCTGACCGTGCGCGTCGAGAAGCACGAGGAAGGCCCCTCCGCAGTGGTTCAGGCAAAGAACTCGCGCGATGAGCGTGGCCCCCGCCGTGACCGCGGCGACCGTCCGGACCGGGGCGACCGCCCCCGTCGCGATTGATCAGGAGTATTTGACACATGGCACGTAAACCATTCTTCCGCCGTCGGAAATCCTGCCCGTTCTCGGGTGAGGGCGCTCCCACGATCGACTACAAGGACGTGAAACTGCTTCAGCGCTATATCTCCGAGCGCGGCAAGATCGTTCCTTCCCGTATCACCGCAGTGTCGGCCAAGAAGCAGCGCGAACTGGCGAAAGCCATCAAGCGCGCCCGTTTCCTCGCCCTGCTGCCCTACGCCGTGAAGTGAGGGTCTGAACATGGACGTTATTCTTCTTGAGCGCGTGGCCAAGCTCGGCCAGATGGGCGAAGTGGTCACGGTGAAATCCGGCTACGCCCGCAACTTCCTGCTGCCGCAGGGCAAGGCGCTGCGCGCGAACGATGCCAACAAGGCACGGTTCGAGGCACAGAAGGCACAGCTCGAAGCCACCAACCTTGAGACGAAGAAGGAAGCCGAATCGCTCGCAGCGAAACTCGACGGCCAGACCTTCGTCGTCATCCGTTCGGCCTCGGACGCGGGCGGGCTCTACGGCTCCGTCACCACGCGCGACGCGGCCGATGCGGCGACCGAAAACGGCTTCACGGTCGAGCGTCGCCAGATCGTGCTCGACCAGCCGATTAAGGAACTGGGCCTGCACGACATGGAGGTGGTGCTGCACCCCGAAGTGTCCGCGACCATCACCGTGAACGTCGCCCGTTCGGTTGAAGAGGCCGAGATTCAGGCCTCCGGCAAATCCATCGCGGACATCCGCGCCGAGGAAGACGCCGAAGCCGAGTTCGACATCGCCGAGCTGTTCGACGATGTCGGCGGTGCCGCGAACGACTTCGACGACGACGAAGACGAGCGCGCGCCCATCGAGGACGCCCCCGCCGAGGACGACGACCAGCCCGAGGTCTGATTGTTCGTTACTGTTGAGTTATGGCCCCGTCCGGTGAAAACCGGGCGGGGTTTTATTTTGATTGCGAGGTAAGCTAAATGAAAAACGTCTCGAATATTTCTAAACTGATAGGCGTTGTTTCGTTAGGCTTTTTAATCGGAGCTTTGGCGTTAGGATTTAGAAATCCTGCAGAATTCATAATTATGGGCGCATGGGGCGACTTAATCGGCGGTGTTTTGAACCCCATATTTTCGTTTCTAGCACTATTAGCAGTTCTAACTACAATACATTTGCAACTTGAAGAGCTGAAAGAAACCCGAGCAGAACTAAGGAAATCATCTCTAGCCCTAGAGTCTCAAATAAAAGTTAACGAATCAATAAAATTTGAAAATACATTTTTTGAACTCGTAAAATTATATAATGTTGTGACCAATGCAATTGAAGAGGAGCCCAATAGTAACGGTCGACCCGTTAGAAGGAGCAGGGATCAAATTTCTCAAATTTATAACTCTATGTACTATTGCGCTAGCGAACCAAGCTACGAAATTTCCGAGACACTTGAAAAATTTGAAGAAAAATATAAGCAAAACGAGGGGGATTTAGGTCAATACTTTAGAGTAGTCTACAATATATTGAGGTTTATTGATGATTCCCCTCAGAAATCAGATCACCATATTCGTATTTTTAGAGCTCAATTCTCGAACCACGAACTTTGTATAATCTTCTATAATAGCCTTACCAAAAGAGGCGAAAAGATGTTGCCATATTTAGAAAAATTTCAATTCTTAGACAATTTACCCCTCAGTGAGCTTAAAAATCCCAACCATGCCCGGCTCGTTGATCCAAAAGCGTTCGGAATTGAAGATTTCAAACTGATAGAAGAAGATGATGATCCCTTGAGTGGTCTATCAAACTGAGGGATATCCCCACTGCCCCTACCCCGTCGAATTCGCTACACTGCTTTCAAAACACGACTCCCTGACTTATCCCCGTTCTTCACATCGTGGGGATCAAGGTAATCCAGGGTATAAGATCGGCAAATCAGGCGTAGCGGGTGAGCAGTATGGCGGATGGTGGTTATCAGGCGGCGGACAAGGCGGATGAGATCGCCCTGCCCCACAATATCGAAGCGGAGCAGGCCCTGCTGGGCGCGCTGCTGGTCAACAACGAGATCTACGACAAGGTCGCCGCGATCGTCGAGCCGGTGCATTTCTACGATCCCGTGCACCGGCGCATCTATGACGTGGCCGCGCAGCGCATCCAGAAGAACGCCCTCGCCTCACCGGTAACGCTGAAGGCGTTTCTGGCGGATGATCCGGGTCTGGCGGAACTGGGCGGTCCGGCCTATCTGGCACGGCTCGCGGGGGCGGCGATCTCGATCTTTGCGGCGCGCGACTATGCGCAGATGATCTATGACCTCGCCATCCGGCGTGCCCTGATCGAAATCGGAGAGGAGATCGCAGGCACCGCGAAATCCATCACCGTGGATAACGAGCCGAAGGCCCAGATCGTCGAGGCCGAGGCGCGGCTTTATCAGTTGGCCGAGCAAGGCCGCGTCGAGGGCGGTTTCCAGTCGTTCCTGCGATCGCTGACCACCGCCGTGAATGTCGCCAACTCCGCCTATCAGCGTGAGGGAAAGCTCGCCGGCGTCTCCACCGGATTGCGCGATCTGGACAGCAAGCTGGGCGGTCTGCACAAATCCGACCTTCTGATCCTCGCCGGGCGGCCCTCGATGGGAAAGACGGCGTTGGCCACGAACCTCGCCTTCAACGTCGCCAATGCCTACAAGAAGGGCATGCGCTCCGACGGGGTGGAGGGCACCATCGACGGCGGCGTCGTCGGCTTCTTCTCGCTGGAGATGAGCGCGGATCAGCTTGCCTCACGTATCCTGGCCGAGCAGGCGGAGGTGGACAGCCACAAGATTCGCGACGGTTCGCTGGATGCCGATGAATTTCGCCGGTTTATCGAGGCGTCCAAGACGCTGGAGCGGATCCCGCTTTATATCGACGACACCCCAGCGCTGAAAATCTCGACCGTGGCGGCGCGGGCAAGGCGGCTGAAACGCCAGCACGGGCTGGACCTGCTGGTCATCGACTATCTTCAGTTGCTCAAGGGCACGAACGCCAAATCCGATAACCGGGTGAACGAGGTTTCGGAGATTACCCAAGGTCTGAAAGCCATCGCAAAGGAGCTGGAAATCCCCGTGATCGCCCTGTCGCAGCTGTCGCGTCAGGTCGAAAACCGCGAGGACAAGCGCCCGCAACTCAGCGATCTGCGCGAATCCGGCTCCATCGAGCAGGACGCCGACGCCGTGATGTTCGTCTACCGCGAGGAATATTATAAAGAGCGTGAAATGCCCTCCGAAACCGATCTGGAGGCCACCGCCCGCTGGCAGGAACTGATGGAACAGGTCACGGGCAAGGCCGAGGTCATCATCGGCAAGCAGCGCCACGGCCCGATCGGATCAGTCCAGCTGGCGTTCGAGGGACGCTTCACCCGCTTCTCCGACCTCGCGCAAAGCTGGCAGCAGCGTCCCGACGATTATTGATGCAGGCCGGGCTACACATCGACCTGAACGCGATCCGCGCGAATTGGCGGGCGCTCGACCTGGCGCCCGAAACCGGCGCGGTGGTCAAGGCGGATGCCTACGGGCTGGGGCTGAACCGGGTGGCACGGGCCTTGGCGCAGGTCGGTGTGCGCAGCTTCTTCGTGGCACAGGTTGAGGAGGGCGTGGCGCTGCGTGAGGCCTTGGGCAATGGGCCGGAGATCTACGTCTTTTCCGGACTGATGTGCGCCTCGGACGCGGTGCATTTTCGGTCAAACGCGCTGATACCGTGCCTTAACTCCCTGCCGCAAGCCGCTGATTACAGGGCCAATATAGCGGGGCATCCCTTCGCCCTGCAATACGACACCGGCATGAACCGTCTGGGGTTGGAGGCAGCAGATCTGGCGCATCTGCCCGATCTGGGGACCCCCCGTTTGATCCTGTCGCATCTGGCCTGCGCGGATATGCCGGACCATCCGCAAACCCTGCGGCAACTGTCCGCGTTCACCGCCATGGCACCGCAGGGCCGCCGATCCCTGTCGGCGACCGGCGGGATCGGGCTTGGCCCCGATTATCATTTCGACATCACGCGCCCCGGTATCGGCCTGTATGGCGGTGCGCCGTTCGATGCCGCCCGTCCCGTGGTGACGCTGCGCCTGCCGGTCATCCAGACGCGCGATGTCGCCATCGGGGAAAGTGTCGGCTACGGCGCCACGTGGATCGCCGAGCGGCCCTCGCGCATTGCCACGATCTCCTCCGGCTATGCGGACGGGCTGATCCGCGCCATCGGTGGTGGCGGGGCAAGCCTGTGGTCCGGCGACACGCCCTGCCCCCTCGCCGGTCGCGTATCGATGGACCTGATCGGCGTGGACGTGACGGATCTGGATCACGACCCGCAATCGCTCGACATCCTGGGGCCGCATCAGGGCATTGACGCATTGGGCAAGGCCGCGGGAACCATAGGCTATGAAATACTGACTTCGCTCGGTGCGCGCTATCAGCGGCATTATATCGGGTGAGGTTATATCGGGCCATGTTCGACGTGTAAGATGTGCTTTCGCGCCGCGCCGCCTACATAAGACAGGTTCGCCCCGCGCGATGATCGCCGGTCGCATTTGCACGGCAATGCGTAACAACTCTTGGCCTGCACGTCCGGTCAGGGTAGGTCTGCGCGAACGATGGAGGCTTGAATGGTCGTTTTAAGGTATGCGCAGGAGATTCTGGCCAGCATCGGCGCGGCCGTTCTGGCCCTGTGCGCGGCAACCGGCGCGCTGCTGATCTTCGCCGCAACCGCTATCAGTCATCTGGTGCGGCCGCCGTTCTATCCGGTGGAGATCGGGCGGCAATTGCTGCGGATCGGCTGGTTCTCGCTGCCGGTGGTGGGCCTGACGACGCTGTTCACCGGGGGGGCGCTGGCGCTGCAGATTTTCGCAGGCGGCGCGCGCTTCAACGCGGAATCGGTGGTGCCGTCGATCGTGGCGATCGGCATGGTGCGCGAACTGGGGCCCGTTCTGGGCGGGCTGATGGTGGCGGGGCGAGTCTCTGCCTCCATCGCGGCGGAAATCGGCACGATGCGCGTGACGGAGCAGATCGACGCGCTCAGCACGCTTAGCACCAACCCGATGAAGTATCTGGTCGTCCCGCGCCTGATCGCGGCCGTTATCGCCCTGCCCCTGCTGGTGCTGATCGGGGATATCATCGGTGTGATGGGCGGATTTATGGTCGGCGTCGGGCGGCTCGACTTCAACGCCGCGACCTATATCAAAACGACCGCGGATTTCCTGACGACGGCGGATGTCGTCTCCGGTCTGGTCAAGGCGGCGGTGTTCGGCTTCATCCTGGCGTTGATGGGCTGCTATCAGGGCTATCATTCGCAGCGCGGCGCACAGGGCGTCGGGCGGGCGACCACGAACGCGGTCGTGTCCGCATCGGTGCTGATTTTCGCGGCGAACTACATCCTGACGGAGGTTTTCTTTACCTCATGAGCACGCAAATCACTCTCAAGAACCTGACCAAATCCTTCGGTCGCAAGCATGTTCTGCGCGGCGTCGATCTGATCGCGCCGGCGGGACAGAACACGGTCATCATCGGTGAGTCGGGTTCGGGCAAGTCCGTGCTGCTGAAATGCATCCTGGGGCTGGTGAAGCCCGACGCGGGCGAGGTTCTGCTGGACGGGCAACCAGCCGATCGGGATCGCGATGCGTTCCTCGCGCGGTTCGGAATGCTGTTTCAGGGCGCGGCGCTGTTCGACAGCCTGACGGTCTGGGAAAATGTCGGCTTTCGTCTGGTACGGGGCAAAAACAAGCTCAGCCGCAGCGACGCGCGCGATGTCGCGGTCGAAAAACTGCGTCGTGTCGGGCTGAGCGCGGACGTGGCGGACCAGTTTCCCGCTGAACTGTCAGGCGGAATGCAAAAACGTGTCGGTCTGGCGCGGGCCATCGCGGCGGACCCGCAGATCATCTTTTTCGATGAGCCGACGACCGGGCTCGACCCGATCATGGCCGGTGTCATCAACGACCTGATACGCGAGATCACGGCTGAGATCGGCGCCACCGGCATGACCATCACCCATGACATGACCAGCGTTCGCGCCATCGCGGATCAGGTCGCGATGCTGCACGATGGCAAGATCCGCTGGATCGGTCCGGCGGATCAGATGGACACTTGCGGCGATCCCTATGTCGAACAGTTCGTCACCGGGTCTGCCGATGGCCCGATCGAGGCGGTCCGATAGGCGGTGCGGCTGGCGCGGGGCATCAACCTGGCACTGTTGGTCGCGTATCCAATCGCCTGGCTGGCCCCTCTGATGCAGGCGCGGGTGCTGTGGTTTCTGGGCGGGGACCGTGTTTCGATGCTGGGCGGTTTGCGCGCTTTGTGGGGGTCTGACGCCGTTCTGGCCACGCTGGTGGCCCTGCTCGCCATCGTCATGCCCTACGCCAAGGTCATCGCGACGGAACTGCACTTCGCCGGTCGCCTGCCCGCGCGTCTGGCCCCCGCGCTGCCCTATATCGCGCGGTTGTCGATGGCCGATATCTTTCTGATCGCGCTCTACGTCGTGCTGGCCAAGGGCATCGCGGGCGCGAACGTGACGCCGCTATGGGGTCTGTGGCTGTTCACGGGCTGCGTGGTGACCTCCCTGGGATTGAGCATGGTGAAGAGATGACGATATTCGAATTGATGGGGGGCATCCTGATCGGCTTCGGCGCGTTCGGCGCGATGGGGTGGAGCGCATGGCGCGCGATATCCGCGCAGCCCATCCGGCGCGCATTGTATATCGGCACGGTGGTGTTCACGCTGCTGGGCATGGCGTCGATCTCCCTCCTGTCGCCGCCGCTGGCACTCTTTGCGGGCGGCGCGCTGGCGTTCTGCGCCGCGAGCCTGTTTTGGGCGGAGCGTGGGGCGGAGCGTGTGCTGCCCCTGTTCCAGATCGCCTTCGGCGTGATCCTGATCACCGGCGCGCCTTTCTGAAATCCTCACTGAAATGGCGCGCATTCCGCACAAATGTTGCGGTTTCGTTCCGGTCGCGATAGACCCGTCCCATGGCAAGACAGACGAACAATTTCAGATGCACGGAATGCGGCGCAACCCATAAGAAGTGGGCCGGGCGCTGCGATGCCTGTTCCGCGTGGAATTCAATTGTCGAGGATGCAGGCACCGGATCCTCCGCCCCCAAGGCGCTGGGAAAGGCGCGGGGGCGCACCGTCGCGCTGAGCGATCTGAGCGTCGAGGATACCGCCCTGCCGCGCGAATTGTCGGGTATTGCGGAGCTGGACCGCGTGACCGGCGGCGGGCTGGTTCCCGCCTCCGCCACTTTGGTGGGCGGTGATCCGGGCATCGGCAAATCCACCCTGCTATTGCAGGCGGCGGCGGCCTATGCCCGCAACGGCGCGAAGGTCGTCTATGTCTCGGGTGAGGAAGCGGCGGCGCAGATCAGGATGCGGGCCAAGCGGCTGGGCCTCGCCGATGCGCCGGTCAAGCTGGCGGCGGAGACGAACCTGCGCGACATCCTGACCACGCTGGAGGCGGAGCAGCCGCGCCTGGCCATCATCGATTCAATCCAGACCATGTGGTCCGATCACGTGGACAGCGCCCCCGGTTCCGTCTCGCAGGTGCGCGCGGCGGCACATGAGCTGGTGACCTTTGCCAAGCGCAAGGGGATCAGCGTCATCCTCGTCGGGCATGTGACCAAGGACGGGCAGATCGCCGGGCCGCGCGTCGTGGAACACATGGTCGATACCGTTCTGTATTTCGAGGGGGAGCGCGGCCACCAGTTCCGCATCCTGCGCGCGGTCAAGAACCGGTTCGGCCCGGCGGATGAAATCGGCGTGTTCGAGATGACCGGCGCCGGGCTGGCGGAGGTATCCAACCCGTCCGCCCTGTTCCTGAGCGAGCGCGGCAAACCGGCCAGCGGCTCGGTTGTGTTTGCGGGAATCGAGGGGACGCGCCCGTTGCTGTGTGAAATTCAGGCGCTGGTCGCGGCCTCCCCGCTGGCCACGCCACGGCGCACGGTCGTGGGCTGGGATTCGCAACGGTTGGGCATGATCCTCGCCGTATTGGAGGCGCGGGCCGGGATCGGCTTTGGCGGGATGGATGTCTTTCTGAACGTGGCGGGCGGGCTGCGCGTGAGCGAACCCGCCGCCGATCTGGCAGTTGCCGCCGCCCTGATCAGCGCACGGCAGGATCACGCCCTGCCGCCCGAGACGATCCTGTTCGGAGAAATCAGCCTGTCCGGTGCCCTGCGCCCCGTGCCCCAGCCCGAGGCCCGCCTGCGCGAGGCGGCGAAGCTGGGCTTTACCCGCGCCATCGCACCCGCCGGGATGCGGCGCACCGGAAGCGACCCGATCCAAGTGGAAACCCTTGACGATTTGCCCGGCTTTGTGGAAAGCGTATTTGGTCAACTCGACTAAAACTCAATAACCAACGGGACCGCGTCGCATGGATCAATTCACTCTGGTGGACGCCGGTGTCGCGGGCATCGTCATCATTTCGGCCCTGCTGGCCTATTCGCGCGGTTTCGTGCGGGAGATTCTGTCCATCGCGGGCTGGGTGGCGGCAGCGATCGTCGCCTTCCTCGTGGCCCCCTCGGTCGAGCCGATCATCTCGGAACTGCCGGTCATTTCCGACATTATCGGCGGATCGTGCCAGATCGCGATCATCGCGGCATTCGGCATCGTGTTCGTCCTGGCGCTGGTGGTCATTTCGCTGTTCAGCCCGCTGATCTCCAGCTCGGTTCAGAAATCGGCGCTCAGCCCGATCGACAGCGGTCTGGGGCTGCTGTTCGGCGCGGCGCGCGGTCTGCTGTTGGTGGCGATCGCCTTCGTGATCTACGATCAGGCACCGGTCAGCGACAGTGCCGTCGCGATGGTGGACAATGCAGCCAGCCGCGATCTGCTCGCCGCGCTCAAGGATTGGGTGATCGACCTGCTGCCGACCGAGGTGCCGCCCCAGATCGTCGAGAGCTACGATCAGTTGATGGGCCGCTGCTCCAGCTGAATTGACCGAAGACCAGCCTGCCGGGGCGCGAACCCGCGCTGCCCCGGATATCGTTCATATTGAGGTGCGGCGCGACACAGTCAGGTGGTGACAAGCAGGTGACGCGCCGCTACAAGGCGCGAAAGTCATCGCAAAGCGCGCCTGTGGGAGACTTCGCCATGTCCACGATCCCTGATTTTCCAGCTCACCCATTCGACGCACGGGGTGATGACAAGCCGCGTGAGGAATGTGGCATCTTCGGTGCGACCGGCGTTTCGGACGCGGCGAATTTCGTCGCCCTCGGCCTGCACGCCCTGCAACATCGGGGACAGGAGGCTGGCGGCATCGTCAGCTTCGCACCCGGTATCGGGTTCTCCTCCGTCCGGCGGTTCGGCTATGTGCGCGACAACTTCACCTCCGCCAAGGTGATGGAGCAGTTGCCCGGTCAGATCGCCTGCGGGCATGTGCGCTACTCCACCGCCGGGTCCAAGGGAGCCGCGATCCGCGACGTGCAGCCGCTGTTCGCGGAATTCGCCATGGGCGGCTGTGCCATCGCGCATAACGGCAACCTGACCAATGCCGAGGCGCTGCGCGCGGAACTGATCGACCGTGGTTCGATCTTCCAGTCGTCCAGCGATACCGAATGCATCATCCACCTGATGGCGCGGTCCATCCAACGTTCCATCCCCGAGCGGATGAAGGACGCGCTTCGCCGGGTCGAGGGTGCGTTCAGCGTCATCGCCATGACCCGAACCAAGCTGATCGGCGTGCGCGACGCGCGCGGCGTGCGCCCGCTGATGCTGGGCCGCTTGACCGGCGGCGGCTGGTGCCTGGCGTCCGAGACCTGCGCGCTCGACATCATCGGTGCGGAATTCGTGCGTGAGGTTCAGCCGGGTGAGATGGTGATCTGCACCCCCGATGGCATCGAATCGTCCTTCCCGTTCGAGGCGAAGCCCAAGAAGTTCTGCATTTTCGAATATGTCTACTTCTCCCGCCCCGACAGCGTGATCGGCGGGCATTCCGTGTACGAAACCCGGCGTCGCATCGGCGTGGAACTGGCACGAGAGGCCCCGGTCGAGGCCGATCTGGTCTGCCCCGTGCCAGATTCGGGCACGCCTGCGGCCATCGGTTATTCGCAGGAAAGCGGGATTCCCTACGCGATGGGCATCATCCGCAACCAGTATATGGGCCGGACCTTCATCGAGCCGACAGCGGAGATCCGCAACATGGGCGTGCGGCTGAAGCTGAACGTCAACCGCGCCCTGATCAAGGGCAAGCGGGTCATTCTGGTCGACGACTCGGTCGTGCGCGGCACCACCAGCCAGAAGATCAAAGATATGGTCCTGGACGCGGGCGCGGCGGAGGTGCATTTCCGTATCGCCTCCCCCCCCACTCAATGGCCATGCTTTTACGGCGTGGATACCCCGGATCGGGAAAACCTGCTGGCCGCGCAGATGACGGTGGAGCAGATGCGCGATCACCTTGGCGTGGCCAGCCTCAGCTTCGTCTCGATGGACGGGCTTTACCGCGCCTGTGGTGAGAAGAAGCGCGCGGCGGAACCGCAATTCTGCGACGCCTGCTTCTCGGGCGATTATCCCGTGCGCCCTAGCGACGTGGTCGATTCCGGCCGCGTGAAGCTGAAGGCGGATGCCTGATCCCGTCCTCTTTCGCGCACATCATTTCCTGTGCGCGTTGGGGTTCGAGGGTAAGGGCTATTCCAGCGGCTTCGTCGCCAATATGGCGCAAATCGTCCAGCGACTGCGTGACGCGCCCGACACGATGATCGAGGTGATCGCGCAGACCGACGACATCTGCGCCCCCTGCCCCAAGCGCCGCGATACCTCCTGCCTCAGCCAGACCCGCATCATGACGCTGGACCAACGGCATGGTGCGGCATTGGGATTGCAGGCTGGTGATCGGTTGAGCTGGGCTGAGGCGCAACAGAGGATGCGGGACAGGATCACCCCAGATACGCTGGAGCGGATCTGTGCTGGCTGTGCCTGGCTGGATCAGGGCATGTGTCGCAACGCCGTCGCGCGACTTCACGAACCGGACTGAGCGAGCGGAAGCCCCAAACGCAAAACGCCGCCCCGGTTGGGACGGCGTCTGAAATCGTTATGGGGTCGGATCAGCGGCGGGCGATTTTGAAGCCTGCCGTGACGATCAGCGCCGCAATCACCAGCTTGACCAGATCGCCGATGATGAAGGGCGTCATGCCCGCAGCGACCGCACCGTTAAAGTCGAGCCCGGTGGCCGCGTTGAGATACAGCACGCCCGGCACATACAGCGCCACATTCGCCACGAAACCCGCGATCAGCAGGCCGACGAGGGTCTGACCGGACACACGCTCCGCCATGAAGCCTGCAATGCCTGCCATCGCAACGAAGCCGTAGAGGAAACCAGCGGTCGGGCCGAACAGGGCCGCACCATTCATTCCATTGGCGAAGACCGGCAGGCCCATCGCGCCCTCGGCCAGGTACAGCGCCAGAGCGGCCGCGCCGCGCCATGCGCCCAGGCTCAAGCCCACGAACAGGATCGCCAGCGTTTGCAATGTCATCGGCACCGGGAACATCGGCACGGAGATTTGCGCGGCCATCGCCACGATCATCGAGCCGCCGACGATCAGTGCAGCGTCACGCAGCATGGAGTTCGACTGCCACAGCGTTGCGGCCATAGGGGTTTGACGGGTCATAGAGAAAATCCTCGGCTGAATTATGTTGCCACAGGTCTGCCGTTCCTGCGGCACAATGTCAACGTGCAGGGTGACTTGCGCCGGTCGAAGAAGCGGGGCAGAAAGCCGCCCATGACACAGGAAACCACACAGAATCTGGCCGGGCGCATCGTGCTGGTCACCGGGGCCTCACGCGGGTTGGGGCGCGGTGTAGCGATCGCCGCCGCGGCGAGCGGGGCGCATGTCGTGGCGCTGGCACGCACCGTCGGCGCGCTTGAGGAACTGGCGGACGAGATCGACGCCCTGCCCGGCGGCGTGACGCTGGTCCCGCTCGACATTACGGACGATGCGGGTTTGCAGCGCATGTGCCTCGCCCTGCATGAGCGTTGGGGCCGGGTCGATGCCTGGGTTCATACCGCGATCTATGCCGCGCCGCTGTCGCCTGCCGCGCATGTCGCGGTCAAGGAACTGGACAAGTCCATCGCGACCAATGTGCGCGCCGCGCAACGTCTTGTAACGATGGTGGAACCTCTGCTGAAGGCCTCCGATAGCGGGCACGCGATCCTGGCCGACGATCCGGCGGCGGGAACAGCTTACCATGGCGGCTATGGCGCGTCGAAGGCGGCACAGCGCGCACTGTGGCAAAGCTGGCAGGCCGAGACGCAGAAGCTGGGGCCGAAGGTCACGCTGCACGTGCCCGCCCCGATGGCCACTGCGGTACGGGCGCGGTTTCATCCCGGCGAAAACCGGGACGTGCTGGCGGATGTTCGCGCCGAGGGGGAGAAGCTGGTCGCGCTTTTGTAGCCGCGATCAGTACTCGTTATCCTTGAACCCGGAGCGTTTGCGCAGTTTCGTGGCGCGGTGCACCTTGCGATCGGCATAGGGGTTGTCACGCTTGCGCAATTCCAGCCGGATCGGCACGCCCTGCATGTCAAAGTCGCGACGCAATCCATTGACCAGAAAGCGTTTATAGGCCGTCGGCAGGTCCTCTGGCAACGAACAGAACGCGATGAAGGTCGGCGGGCGCGATTTGGCCTGCGTCATGTAGCGCAAGCGGATGCGGCGGCCGCCCGGTGCAGGGGGCGGATGGCTGGCGACCATGTCGATCAGCCACTGGTTCAGCTTGCCGGTCGAAATCCGCTTGTTCCAGATCTCATGTTGCTTCTCGATCGCCTCACGCAGGCGGTCGAGCCCGCGTCCCGTCAGGGCGGAGACGGTAATCAGCGGCGTGCCGGACAGTTGCGGCAGCAAGCGGTCGAGCTGTTCCTTCATGCTGGCCAGCTTTTCGGAGCGGTTGTCCTCGGCGTCCCACTTGTTCGCCGCAAAGACGACGGCGCGGCCCTCACGCTCGGCCAGATCCGCGATGCGCAGGTCCTGGCTCTCGAACGGAATCGAAGTATCGAGCACGACCACCACGACCTCCGCGAATTTCACCGCGCGCAGACCGTCGGAGACGGAGAGTTTTTCGAGCTTCTCCTGCACCTTCGCCTTGCGCCGCATTCCGGCGGTATCGAAAATGCGGAATTCGCGCTGGCCCCAGGTGGTGGATACGGCGATGGAATCGCGGGTGATCCCGGCCTCGGGCCCGGTCAGCAGGCGATCCTGGCCCAGGATCTTGTTGATCAGGGTGGACTTACCGGCATTCGGGCGCCCGACGACGGCGATTTGCAGGGGGCGGTCGCTGGGATCCTCGCCCTCCTCCAGATCGGTTTCGGCGACTTCTTTCTCGAACTTCTTGGCCCATGGTTCCAGCATGGAGCGCAGTTCGTCCATCCCTTCCCCATGTTCGGCGGAGATGGCGATCGGCTCTCCCAATCCCAGGGTGTAGGCCTCGTAAAAACCGGCATCGCCCGCGCTGCCCTCGGCCTTGTTCGCGGCGAGGATGACGCGGCCATTGGCGCGCTTGCGCAGGATATCGGCAAAGACGAGATCCTGACGGGTGATTCCGGTGCGGGCATCGACGATGAACAGGCACAAATCGGCCTCGGATACGGCGCGTTCGGTCAGCGCACGCATCCGGCCGGGAAGGCTCTCATCATCCGCCTCCTCCAACCCGGCGGTATCCATCGCGGTAAAGCGGAGGTTGCCGAGCCGCGCCGCACCCTCTCTCAGGTCACGGGTCACGCCGGGCTGGTCGTCCACCAGCGCGAGGCGTTTGCCCACGAGCCGGTTGAACAGCGTGGATTTGCCGACATTCGGACGACCGACGATGGCGAGGGTAAAGGACATGAGCTCACTCGAATGATGCGAAGCGTGGGCTTTAACGCCTTTGCGACCCGATGGAAAGGGGGCGGCGTTAACGGGGCGGTAGGGAATCGGGCAGATGGTCGTGACGAAGGAGAACGCCATGCTGATCTATCTGGCAATCGCGATTTCAGCAAACTCGGTCGTGACGGGCGGATATGTACCGTTACCGCCCGAAAGGTCCGTGCGCGACGATCTTGCCGCCGGATCGTGGGGTCCGGGGCAGGGAAACCGCGCGTCCCCGATGGCTCAGGTTGCCTTGGCGCACCGGATCGGCACAGGTCCGCCGGAACGGACCTGCTTCATTGCGCCGGGTCTCTAGCGAAAGGCGTGCAACGTGCCGCTGTTCGACAGCACGTAAAGCGTGTTGTTGATCACAGCAGGCGCACCCGCGACACCATCCGCCACGTCCAGGCGGCCAAGGGAGCTGCCATCGGTGGGGGAGAAGACCTGTACCCCGTTGTGACCATTCGCAACATAGACTTGCCCGCCTGCAACGACCGGCCCGCGATAGCGTGCGGCGAGGTCGTCATCGCGCGGGTTGAGCAGGTCCAGCTGCGTGCGCCACACCACCGCGCCCGTCGAGCGGTCGAGTCGGATCAGTTCCGCCTGATCGGTCACGAAGAAGACGCCCTGTCCGACCACGGCGGCGGCATCCTGCGCCCCGTCCGGGTGCGTCCAGTTGCGGCGACCGGTGCGCGCGTCAATAGATACAAGGCTGCCGGACTGGTTGCCGGCGATGACATCCACGTCACCGAACACCGGATCGCCGGTCACATCCCCGATGGACGACCGGGCAAGCCCGCGACGCCCTGCCGTGATCGCGGCGGCCCATGCCCGACGTCCGTTCCGGGCGAAGGCCGCGACCAGCTCACCTGAGGAGAAAGGCAATACCACCAGCGCACCGTTGCTGGCCGCCTGTGCGCCACCCAGCACACCCGCGTCGCCGCGCGCACCTGTCAAGCGCCACAGGATTTGCCCGGTCTGTACGTCATAGGCGGTGGCGACATCGTTGCGCGCAACCGCGATGACCCGGCGACCGGCGACGGTCGGGGGCGCGCGGAACGGGGCGTCAGCCTGCTGTTGCCACTGCACGGCACCGGTCGTGGCGTCGAGGGCATAGATCTCACCAAACCCGGTGGTGACGAAGACGGAGCCCTGCCCCAACGACACGCCCCCGCCGAAACCATCGGATTCGGGCTGTCCCTGCGCGACCAGAGAACGGCTCCACAATCGTGCCCCGCTGGGTGAGGTCGCGGTGATCTGCGCCCTCGCATCCAAGGTGTAGATCGCCGTGGCGTTTCCTACGGGACCGGACGTGATGCGGGCATCGGTTCCGCCGCCCTGCCCCACGGATACGGCGAAGACGCGGCTCGGCGCAGGTGCCAAGGCGGGGTGGGGCACGAGATGGCTCTCACTGCCGCCCTCATGCGTCCAGGCCGCATTGGGTGACGCGGGAGGCAGCGCGCCGGGCGTCGCGCCAGTGCTGACGACATCGTGGGGGCGCACGGCGATGCGTTCACCTTGCAGGATCTCCTCGTCATCGCCGCAGGCGGTCAGAAGCAGCGCGCCGAGCGCAAGAAGCGATGCACGAAGGATCATGGTTCAGTTCCCGTCAATCTGGCCTTGCGGCGTGGTCAGTTCGGCTGCACCCGGAGTGCCACCCGTCGCGATAATCATCTGCGTCACCCGGTCCCGCAGCGCCGCCGTGGCGAGCGGATCACCCAGAATGAACCGGAAATCATCATGCGCGGATTTTATGTTACCGGCCTCGACATGGGCCAACCCACGTTGTTCCAGTGCAAGCAGGCTCATCTGGCTGCCCTCGTCGATCACGGCGGTCAACGCATCGATTCGCGCCTCCACCGGTGGCAGCGCGCCGGGAACAACGGCCCATTTTAACGTGGCCAGCGCGGTATAGAGCGGCGGCAGATCGGGGGCGTTGCGCAAATCGTCCAGCAGGGCCGACGCCTGGGCAGGCTCACCCGCCTCGACAAGAGCCTGCGCGCGGGCAAAGTCCACCAGCGCCGCGGCATCGCCATCGGCCTCGATGGTTTCGAACGCCTCGGCACGCAGTTCCGGATCGGATTGCAGACGCGCTTCGTCCAGCGTCAGACCGAAGGATTCCGCGCCCGTCCGGGTGGAGGCTTCGCGATACTCGTTATACGCGGCCCCCCCGACGATCCCCAGAACCACCACGACCGCGATCCAGCCGTAGCGGCGCGCGTAGGTATAGAGCTGGTCGCGGCGGACCTCTTCGCTCACTTCGTCGATAAATGAATCGGTATTGCTCACCGGAAGCCTCACTCTGTTTTCCGCGCGACACTAGCCGACAGGGGCGAAGGGTGCAAAGCGGTTTCCCCCGCCGCTTGCCTTCACCCCGCCGATGAACGAGATTGCCGCATGGCCTGACGGGAGATTTTCGCCGTGATCATCTATGGACTGAACACCTGTACGGTAAGCCAGCGCGCGCGCAAGACGCTGGAGGCCGCAGGGCATGAGGTGACCTTTCGCGATATCCGCGAGGAACCGATGAGCGAGGCCGAATGGGCGGAACTGATCTCTGAATTCGGTGACGCGCTGGTGGATCGAAAGTCGAACGACTGGCGAATGCTCAGCGACTGGCTCAAGCATTCCGAGGTGGAGGATCAGCTGGCCGCGAAGCCGAAGCTGATGCTGCGCCCGGTGATCCGCGATGGCGATTCCCTGTATCTGGGCTGGAGCGAGGATGTGGAGCGAGCGCTGGTCGCAAGCTGACCCGCCCCTTTCTTCGTGTCTCTTTTCTTTTGTTGTGGGGGACGCGCGCGCGGCTGATGCAGTACTGATACCGTTCAAACCGCGCGTGCAGGGCGTTCGCCCCTCAGAACAGGGCGTGGCCGATCAGCCCCAGCGCGCTGAGCACCAGGACCGCCAGGGTCGCGAGGGTGCCGTACATCCGCTGCCAACCCGGCGCATCCTCGGAAATGAAGTGCATCGCGTGGATCAGACGGCCCAGCGTCAGCACGATACCCGCGATGTGAACCGCCACCACAGGCGCACCTTGCAAAGCCATGATCGTCAGCATTATCAGCGCCATCGGCACATATTCGACGAAGTTCGACTGACCACGCTGCGCCCGGATAAGCGGCATATAGCCCCCGTCCCCGATGGAGATTTTCCCCTCGCTGCGTTTCTTGCCGACGTTCACGGCAAGCCACAGGAGGATGAACGTGTTGAATGCGGCATAGAGCGCCACGGCGTTCAGGGCGTTGTCTGTCATGGGATATCCTGTCCAGGCTGAAGTTCAGCACACAGTGACAGGAACGAGATCATACGCAAGCCCCGGCAGGGGCATGGCAGCGCGCCGTGGGGTCGGCGCGCTGCGAGGCGTCATTCAGCGATGCGTGCCGAAATGATCCGGTCGGGATCGGCCACGGAGCCACCACGGCCCGAGCCGCGCGTGATGCCGTTCACCACATCCATACCTTCGGTCACTTCACCCACGACGGTGTACTGGCCGTTCAGGTGCGGCGCAGGGGCGAACATGATGAAGAACTGCGAGTTCGCGGAATCAGGATTCTGCGAGCGTGCCATGCCCACGACGCCCGACACGAAACTGCGGTCGGAAAACTCCGCCGGCAGATCGCTCATGTCGGAGCCGCCGGTGCCCGCGGGGCAGGATGCGCCCTCGACACCGCATTCCACATCGCCGGTCTGGGCCATGAAACCCTCGATCACCCGGTGGAAGGCGACGCCGTCATAGGCCCCGGTTTGCGTCAGCTCGACAATGCGTTCGACATGCTGGGGTGCCGCCTCGGCGTCGAGAGCGATGGTGATCTCGCCGCTTTCCATTTCGAGGACCAGATCCTGTGCAGCCAACGGCGTGGCCAGCACAGCCGCCAGAAATGTGAGGCGCGCGATCATACCGTATCCCCCATGCGCACGGTGATCATGCGGTCAGGATCGGTCACGGCACCGGAGCCGCCTGCCCCGCGCTTGATCTTGTCAACATGCTCCATGCCTTTGATGACCTGGCCAAACACGGTGTACTGACCGTTCAGGAAGGCACCCTGATCGAACATGATGAAAAATTGCGAGTTCGCGGAATCAGGGTTCTGCGACCGCGCCATTCCGGCGGTTCCACGCTCGAACGGCACCTTGGAGAATTCGGCAGGCAGATCGGGCAGGTCGGACCCGCCGGTGCCCGCACGGCGGGGATCGCCGCCTTCCTTGCCATGCTCCACATCGCCGGTCTGGGCCATGAAGCCGTCGATGACGCGGTGGAACGCAACGCCGTCATAGGCCTTTTGCGCGACGAGGTTCTTCATCCGCTCGACATGCTTGGGCGCAACATCCGGCATCAGTGCGATATGCACCTCGCCTGCGGGCAGCGTGATGATCATGGTGTTTTCGGGCGTAGCGTCGGCCATGCGGGTCTCCTCGCGTTTTCGGTTCGCGCCTTATGTAGGGGCGCGGGCGCGGTTAGGCCACCCTTGCGCGGCGGGGATCTGGTGCAAAGCGGGTGGGCGGTGCTATCCGAGCCGTTCGCGCAGGGCATCCTCGACCGCCTGCGGAACGAAGGAGCTGATATCGCCGCCCAGACGGCAGATTTCCTTGACCAGACGCGACGCGATCGCCTGATGCTGCGCATCCGCCATCAGGAAAACCGTTTCGATGTCGTTGTCCATCGCCCGGTTCATGCCGACCATCTGGAACTCGTACTCAAAATCGGAAACCGCGCGCAGCCCGCGTATGATCATGTTGGCGCTGACATCCTGCGCGCAATGGATCAGCAGGTTTTCGAACGGATGCACGACCAGTTCGCATCCCGCGGCCTTGGCCAGGGGGGTGACTTCGGCCTCGATCATCGCGACGCGTTCCTCCAGCGTGAACAGCGGGCCCTTGTCGCGGTTGATCGCGACGCCGATCACCAGCCTGTCCGTCAGCTTCATCGCGCGACGGATCACATCGAGGTGTCCAAGGGTGACCGGATCGAAGGTTCCGGGGTAAAGGGCAATACGCATGTCAGCTCCCATCGGGCTTGTTTTCGTGACGCAACAATATTGCGTAGCGCAGGTCAAGCGGGGAAGCGCGAAATGTCGCACAAGGGAATTCCGGTTGACGTAGCACTATTTTGGGAACAGACACCTTTTTGCAACATCTCCGCGTGGAGCGAAGCATCCTCGCATGAATATGAAAGGGATCGTGATGAGCGACACCTACTCCCCCCCGGCAAGACAACGTGTGCGGATCATAACCTTGCGGATCGCGCTGCTGATGGCGGTTCCGCTCATCATTTTCAGCACGCCCGCCTGGGGGAATGAGACGCTGACGCTGGAAATCTTCGAGAATATCGGCATTCTGCTGCTGATCGGCGGGGTGATCGGACGGTTGTGGTCGATCCTCTATGCCGGTGGGCGCAAGAACGAGATGATCGTGCAGGTCGGGCCATATTCGATCAGCCGCCACCCGCTTTACCTGTTTTCGACCATCGCGATGCTGGGTCTGGGCATGATGCTGGGCAGCATCGTGTTGACGGTGCTGCTGACGGGTACGGTCTTCGTTGTTTTGAGTGCAACCGCGCGTCGTGAGGAAAAGCACCTGCGGGCGAAATTCGGGGCCGCCTATGACGAATATGCCTCGCGCGTGCCGCGGATATTCCCCAGCCCCTTCGCCTATGTCTCGCCACGCGAAGTGACGGTAAACCTTAGCGCATTTCACAGCACCATGCTCGACGCAGTCGGTTTTCTGATGCTGATCCCGTTTGCGGAATTCGTGGAATTGCTGCGCGAAGTCCAGTCAGTCCCGCATTTCGTGATCTGGTAACGGCGGATGAAACGAAGGTCGCGCCGGGCGTCTCTCAATAACCGCGGATCATGTCGGACAGGGCGGAATTCTCGTTCTCGACCTCACCCAGGCGCGCCTTGACCACATCCCCGATCGAGATGATTCCAACGACCGCGCCGTCATTTCCACGCACAGGCATGTGGCGGAACCGTCCGCCTGTCATGCGGGTCAGCACGGCGACGGCCTCATCCGAGGGGGTGCAGAACTGGACCTTGGCCGTCATGATATCCATCACGGAATCGGACAGGGCCGCGGCCCCGCGTGCCCCAACCTCACGCACGATATCGCGTTCAGACAGGATTCCCCGGATCGTGGCCCCATTATCGTCGGAGACGATCAGCGCGCCGATTTTCTGCGTGGAAAGCTGCTGCGTGGCCTCGGAAACAGACGCACTCGCAGGGATGGTCTGGACCCCAGCCGCCTTGGACGTCAAAATGTGCTGTACGAGCATCATGGTTCCTCCTGCTTTGCTCAACTGTGACGCAGGTGTCACGGAGCCGTCAAGCAAGCCGTCACGTCCTCGTGAAAATTGATGCTTTACGGATCTGACGCAACGTGATGAACGTTACATATCCATGAAACGTATTCGCCCACTAATGTCTGCTCTGCTTGCCACGGCGATCCTGCTGTCGCTGACGCCTGCCGTGGCGCAGGTGGATTGCATCCCGCCGCAGCTGGACACGCAGAGAGGATGCATCTGGCCCGAGCAGTTGGGCCTGGCGGTCATTCTGGGGCAGCCCCTGCGGGGGGCGGCTATCCTCACCGTGCTGTCGGCCGATCTTGTCGGACCGAAATACGAGGAGGAATTCACCTATTACCGCGTGGCGGAATCAAGCCTGGTTCTGGCCCTCGAAGGGGAAAATCTGGTGGTGCGGGACATGTTCTACATACCCCGCTGACCAATCCCCCCGCTGATCCCGTCCGGTCAGGCGCTCATTCCGCTGCAATCTTTCGCTTTGACAGCACCTCACGCAGGTAGTGGCCGGTATAGCTGCCCTCGGTTCTGGCGACCTTTTCCGGCGTTCCGACGGCAACCAGTTCACCGCCGCCATCGCCGCCCTCAGGCCCGATGTCGATGATCCAGTCCGCACATTTGATGACATCGAGATTGTGTTCGATAATCACCACGGAATTGCCCTGGTCCACCAGTTCCTGAATCACTTCGAGCAGCTTTTTCGTATCCTCGAAATGCAGACCCGTCGTCGGTTCGTCGAGGATATAGAGCGTGCGGCCCGTCGCGCGCTTGCTCAGCTCCTTGGCCAGCTTGACGCGCTGCGCCTCACCACCTGACAGCGTGGTCGAGGATTGGCCCACCTTGATATAGCCCAGACCGACTCGCTTGAGCGTCTCCATCTTGTCGCGGATCGCGGGGACGGCCTGAAAAAGGTCCGCCGCATCCTCGATCGTCATGTCGAGCACGTCGGCGATGGAGTTGCCCTTGAACTTCACCTCCAGCGTTTCGCGGTTATAGCGTTTGCCGTCGCAGGTTTCGCAGGTGACATAGACGTCGGGCAGAAAGTGCATCTCGATCTTGATGAGGCCGTCGCCCTGGCACGCCTCGCACCGTCCGCCCTTGACGTTGAAGCTGAACCGGCCCGCCTTGTAACCACGGGTCTTTGCCTCGGGCATTCCGGCGAACCAGTCGCGGATCGGGGTGAAGGCGCCGGTATAGGTGGCGGGGTTGGAGCGTGGCGTGCGGCCGATGGGCGACTGGTCGATGTCGATGACCTTGTCCAGATGCTCCAAACCCTTGATCTGCTCACACGGGGCGGGGGTTTGGCGGGCACCGTTCAGGCGCATGGAGGCTGTCTTGAACAACGTCTCGATGGTCAGCGTGGACTTGCCGCCGCCTGATACGCCGGTGACGCAGCAGAGCAGGCCGAGGGGGAATTCCGCGGTCACGGTCTTGAGGTTGTTGCCGGTCGCCTTGACCACCTTGACCTTCTTGCCGGAACCCTTGCGCCGCTTGGCAGGGACAGCGATTTCGCGCACGCCGGTCAGGTACTGCCCGGTAATGGACTCAGGCGTGGCGGCGATTTCCGCCGGCGTGCCGGAGGCGATGACCTGGCCACCATGCACACCCGCGCCCGGTCCGATGTCGAGCACGTAATCCGCCTCACGGATCGCCTCCTCGTCATGTTCGACCACGATCACGGTGTTGCCCGCGTCGCGCAGATTCTTCAGCGTGGTCAGCAGGCGATCGTTGTCGCGTTGGTGCAGGCCAATGGACGGCTCATCCAGAACGTAGAGCACACCCGTCAGGCCGCTTCCGATCTGCGAGGCGAGCCGGATCCGTTGGCTTTCCCCCCCAGACAGGGTGCCAGAATTGCGGCTGAGCGTCAGGTAATCCAGACCCACATTCACCAGAAAGCCCAGCCGTTCGCGGATTTCCTTGAAGATCGCGCGGGCGATTTCCTGTCGCTGTTTCGTCAGGGTTTCGGGGGCCTTCTCGATCCAGTCGAGCGCGTCGCGGATGGACAATTGCACCACCTGCCCCGCGTGCACGCCGTCGATCTTGACCGCCAGCGCCTCGGGCTTGAGCCGGTAGCCATCGCAGGCCCCGCAGGCGCGGTTGTTCTGATAGCGCTCCATTTCCTCACGGCTCCACGACGAATCCGTCTCGCGGTAGCGGCGTTCGAGGTTGGGCACGACCCCTTCGAACACGCGTGAGATCTCATAGACGCGCCCGCCCTCATCATAGCGGAACTTGATCTTTTCCGTGCCCGTCCCGTGCAGGATCAGCTGTTTCACATGCGGCGGCAGGCTGTGCCACGGCGCGTTCTTGTCGAACTCGTAATGATTGGCCAGCGCGTCGATGGTCTGGCGGAAATAGGGGGATTTGGATTTCGACCACGGTACGATCGCGCCCTTGTAAAGGCTCAGCGATTCGTCCGGCACGATCAGGCGTTCGTCAAAGAACAGCTCCACCCCCAGCCCGTCACAGACCGGGCACGCGCCGAACGGGGCGTTGAACGAGAACAGGCGCGGCTCGATCTCGGGGATCGTGAAGCCACTGACGGGACAGGCGAAGTTTTCGGAGAAGGTCGTGCGCTGCGGCTCCTCATCCCCGGTAACGGCGGTTTCCAGAACGGCGATGCCGTCCGCAAGGTCGAGCGCGGTGCGGAAGCTGTCGGCCAGCCGCGTCTCCAACCCTTCCTTCACCACCAGGCGATCGACCACCACGTCGATATTGTGGCGGAACTTCTTGTCGAGGGTGGGCGGTTCATCCAGCTCGTAGAACGCGCCGTTCACCTTGACCCGTTGGAAGCCCTGCTTTTTCAGCTCGGCGAATTCCTTGCGGTACTCCCCCTTGCGATCGCGGATGATCGGGGCGAGCAGATAGGCGCGGGTGCCCTCCTCCATCGCCATCACTCTGTCCACCATCTCGGACACTTGCTGCGCCTCGATGGGCAGGCCGGTGGCGGGGGAATAGGGCACGCCGACGCGGGCGAATAGCAGGCGCAGGTAATCGTAGATCTCCGTCACCGTGCCGACGGTGGAGCGCGGATTCTTCGACGTCGTCTTCTGCTCGATGGAAATCGCGGGGCTGAGGCCGGTGATGTGATCCACATCCGGCTTTTGCATCATGTCGAGGAACTGCCGTGCATAGGCGCTGAGCGATTCAACGTAGCGTCGCTGCCCCTCGGCATAGATGGTGTCGAAGGCAAGCGAGGACTTGCCCGATCCCGACAGACCCGTGATGACGATCAGCGTGTCGCGCGGCAAATCCACATCAATGGATTTCAGGTTATGCTCCCGCGCACCCCGGATCGAAATCGTCTTCAGCTCGGCCATGCCACACTCCGTTTATGTCCAGCCGCTTCATGTAGGGTCCGCAGCCGCGTTTACCATAGAACAAAAATGGAACACTTGGAAGCGTGTCATAACGTTCCGTTAACCTGTGGCGGTCTTGATGGAGACATGGAATTTGGGCAAAACGCCAAATTGCGGGGTGCATCGGGTCGCAGGCGGCCATATCGTCGGTCCTCAAACAGAATCATGAGCGGAGAAGCCCCATGGCAGGCAGCGTCAACAAGGTCATCCTGATCGGCAATCTGGGCCGCGACCCCGAGGTCCGGTCCTTCGCCAATGGCGGCAAGGTGTGCAACCTGCGCATCGCCACATCCGAAACCTGGCGCGACAAGCAGTCGGGCGAGCGGCGTGAAAAGACGGAGTGGCATTCCGTCGCCATTTTTCAGGAGGGGCTGGTCCGCATCGCGGAGCAGTACCTCAAGAAGGGTTCGAAGGTCTATATCGAGGGCAAGCTGCAAACGCGCAAGTATCAAGATCAATCCGGCGCGGACAGGTACTCGACCGAGGTTGTCCTGCAAGGTTTCGACGGCACCCTGACCATGCTGGATGGGCGCGACGGCGGCGGGTCCGGCGGTGGCGGCGGTGATTACGGCGGTGGCGGGGGGCGCAGCGGCGGTGGCGGCTCCTATGGCGGCGGGTCTTCCTCGGGCGGGGGTGCGTCGGGCGGCAATTACGGCTCCGACATGGATGACGACATTCCGTTCTGATACCGAAATTCAGCGGGTCTGACCCTCTTGCCACCGCGGTGGCAAGGGAGGTTCGGCTCGCCCGGGGGACCTGCTGCGGCGAACGCGGCAGGCCTCAGCATATCATACAAGCGACGCAAGATTCCTTTGTTTAGAAGAGCCGGCCGGCCGGTGCGCAAGTCAGGTTCCTGACTGCGCATTCCAGTCGGGCTTCGTAAGCCCTGACGTTGTCCGGTCCGATCCCGTCCCGTGCACGCGCCACGCAGGCAGATGTGCCATTGAAGGGTGCGACAATGCGTCTAGGTTCACCCTCAGGCACAGGGGGCGGAACTACATGACGCAGTTGGATCGAGGGATCGAAGGACGGGTGATCGCCTGGGCCGTCACCATTATCGCGATCATCATGCTTACGGGGGCCATGGCCTCCGCGCGTGACTTCCTGATGCCGGTGCTGGCCGCGATCCTGCTGGCGCTGGTCTTTCGCCCGGTTCGCAGGGGCATGAACCGGATCGGGTTTTCCGATGGGATCGCTGCCTTGGTAATCACGCTGACGCTGGTCAGCGGCCTGGCCGCTCTGGTCACGGCGCTGGCCCAGCCCGCCAGCGAGTGGATCGACGACGCCCCCAACATCGCCTACCGCATAGAACGCAAGCTGGCGAGCCTGCAAGGAACCGTCGAGGCCGTGAACGAGGCCGCCCAGAAGATCGACGAATTGGCGGAGACAGGCGGCGCCAGCGCCAGCACCGAAGTCGCGTCCCAGGACCCCGATGGGATGCAATCCGTGCAGGTCGAGGTCAGCGATCGCGACGGCAACATCGCCGCACAGATCGCCGCCACCGCCCCGCTGGTGCTGGGCCAGATCGTCTTTACGCTCGTGTTGCTGTTCTTCATCCTCGCGTCGGGCGACCTGTTTCGCAAACGCGTGGTCGAGGTCATCCCGAAGCTGCGCGACAAGAAGCGCGCGATGGCAATTGCAGACGACATAGAACGGCGTCTGGGCCGCTATCTGTTCACGATCACGGTTATCAACGCCGGACTTGGCGTTGTGGTCGGCCTTGCCATGTGGGCACTGGGCATGCCGGATCCGCTGTTGTTCGGGGTGTCGGCCTTCATCCTGAATTACATGCCCTATGTCGGCGCGATCATCGGCACGGCCGGGGCGCTGATCATCGGGCTAATCGCGCTGCCCGACATCTGGATGGCGGCCCTGACCGCTGCTGTCTATTTCGGCTGCACCTCGGTGGAGGGACAGCTCGTGACGCCCTATTTTGTCGGTCGATCGTTGAAGCTGAACCCGGTGGTGGTGTTCCTATCAGTCGCATTCTGGGCCTGGCTGTGGTCAGTCGTGGGAATGGTCGTCGCCGTGCCCATGCTGGTGGTGATCCGGGTGTTCAGCGAACATATGCCGGTCCTGTCGAAGTTGGGGCGCTTTCTGGCGTCGGAGACGGATGGCGCGCACGCTGACGATAGGCAGGACGCGCCTGCCGCTGTCCCCCCCTCCCCCGACACGCGGTAGCCCGAAATCGCGCGCAGCGCCTACTGTTTGTGAAACCGGGGTGCCGAGCGTTTATTTACAGGGTGTTTTTGCCCCAGATAGATTGCCTTCCCCGCCCCGTTGTCGCATAAGAGACACACAATATATAGCGGCACGGGATAGGCAGGACCACGAGTGAGCGATACGCCAGACACACCCGAAAACAACGACGATCATCCGCAACGCCCCGTCTATGACGGGCCCAGCATCACGATCGAGGAGGAGATGAAACGCTCCTTCCTCGATTATTCCATGAGCGTCATCATCTCCCGCGCGATCCCTGATGTGCGCGACGGCTTGAAGCCGGTGCACCGGCGCATCCTCTACGCGATGCATGAGACGGGAAACACTGCCGACAAGGGCTATCGCAAATCCGCGCGGCCCGTCGGCGACGTGATCGGTAAATATCACCCGCACGGCGATACCGCGATCTATGATGCACTGGTGCGGATGGCGCAGGACTTCTCCATGCGGTTGCCGCTGTTGGACGGTCAGGGCAATTTCGGCTCGATGGACGGTGATAGCCCCGCCGCGATGCGATATACCGAGGTGCGCATGGCGCCCCCCGCCGATGCAATGCTGGCCGATATCGACAAGGATACCGTCGATTTTCAGGCGAACTATGACGGCAAGGACATCGAGCCCACGGTCCTGCCCGCCCGCTATCCCAACCTGCTGGTCAACGGGGCGGAGGGGATTGCCGTCGGCATGGCCACACGCATTCCGCCGCACAATCTGGGTGAGGTGCTGGACGCCGCATCCGCTTTGATCGACAATCCAGATCTGACCTCCGAGGATCTGATCGAATACGTCCCTGCCCCGGATTTTCCGACCGGCGGTATCATCATCGGGCGTCAGGGCGCGCGCAAGGCGTATACCGAGGGGCGCGGCTCCGTCGTGATCCGGGCCAAGACCGAGGTCGAGGAAATCCGCAAGGATCGCTATGCCATCGTCGTGCGCGAAATTCCCTATCAGGTGAACAAGTCCACCATGATCGAGCGGATCGCGGAACTGGCCCGTGACAAGAAGATCGAGGGCATCGCCCACGTTCAGGACGAATCCGACCGGTTCGGCGTGCGGGTGGTGATCGAGCTGAAGCGCGACGCGACGGCGGATGTGGTGCTGAACCAGCTTTACCGTTTCACGCCGCTGCAAACCAGCTTCGCCGCGAACATGCTGGCCCTGAACAATGGCCGGCCCGAGCAGTTGACCCTGCGCGGTTTCCTCACCGCCTTCGTGGCATTCCGTGAGGAGGTCGTCGCCCGCCGCACCGCGTTCGAGTTGAACAAGGCCCGCGAACGCGCCCACATCCTGTCCGGTCTGGCCGTCGCCGTCGAAAACGTCGATGAAGTGGTCGCGACCATCCGGTCCTCCGCCGATCGGGGCGAGGCGCGTGAGAAACTGATGACCCGCCGCTGGCCGGCGGAGAAGATCGCCGAATACATCCAGTTGATCGACGATCCCAGCCACACGATGAACGAGGACGGCACCTATAACCTGTCGCTGGAGCAGGCGAACGCGATCCTCGAATTGCGTCTGCAACGCCTGACCGCGCTGGGTGTCAAGGAAATCACCGATGAGTTGGAGGTGCTGGCGGTCAAGATCGCGGATTACCTCGATATCCTGCGCTCCCGCGATCGGATCATGACGATTATCCGCGATGAAATTGCGGAAGTGCGCGAGAAATACGCGACGCCGCGCCGCTCCGAAATCGTCGATTACGCTGGTGATATGGACGACGAGGATCTGATCGAACCGGCGGAGATGGTCGTGACCATCACCAATGGCGGCTATATCAAGCGCACCCCCCTCGACGAATTCCGCGCGCAACGGCGCGGTGGCAAGGGGATCGGCGGCATGAACATGAAGGACGAGGATTTCGTTACCACGCTGTTCGTCGCCAACACGCATACCGCGATCCTGTTCTTTACGACGACCGGGATGGTCTATCAGCTCAAGACCTGGCGCCTGCCGCAGGGCGGTCGCAATGCACGGGGCAAGGCGCTGGTGAATATCCTGCCGATTCAACCCGGTACGGGGATTGCCGCAACCATGCCCGTTGACCGGGATGAGTCCGATTGGGGCGATTTGCAGGTCGTCTTCGCCACTTCGGCGGGTGACGTGCGCCGCAACCGGCTCAGCGATTTCACCAATATCATGCGCAACGGCAAGATCGCGATGCGTCTGGCCGATGACGGCACCCGTCTGGTCAATGCCCGCATCTGCGGCGAGGATGACGACGTGATGCTGGTCACGGCAATGGGCCGGGCGATCCGCTTCCCGTCCACGGCGGTGCGTGTCTTCAACTCCCGTACCTCGACCGGGGTGCGCGGCATCCGCCTGGCCGAGGGGGACGCGGTCGTGTCCATGTCGGTGATCCGCCACTTCGAGGCCGATCCGGCGGAGAGAACCGCTTATCTGAAACGGCGTCGCGCGACCGAAGGTCTGGTCGATGAAGATGAGGTCGATACAGATGAAGAGACCGTTGCAGAGGCTGGGCCTTTGTCGAACGAACGCTATGCCGAGATGTCCGCATCCGAGGATCTGATCCTGACGCTGACCGAAAACGGCGCGGGCAAGCTCAGCTCGTCGCACGATTATCCAGTGCGCGGGCGCGGGGGCCAGGGCGTGATGGCGATGGACAAGGCGCTGCGCGGTGGGCGGTTGGTCGCCAGCTTCCCGGTGGATATCCACGATCAGATCATGCTGGCAACCGATGCGGGGCAGTCGATCCGCACCCCGGTTGCGGACATCTCGTTCCGGTCCCGCTCCGCCGGGGGTGTGCGCGTGTTCAACACCCGCGAGGGGGAAAAGGTCGTCAGCGTCGCCTGGATCGCCGAGGCGGAGGAGGCGGACATCCTGCCCGATGTCGGACCCGACACGACGCAGGACACCGGCCCCGATACGCCGAATGCCGAATGATGCGCTGATGCTGGCGGGCCGGGTTCTGCTCGGCCTGCTGTTTCTGGCCGGGGCGGTGCAAAAGGGGCTGGCCCCCGCGCCCGCCGCCGACCTGCTGATCGAACGCGGCCTGCCCGGTGCGCTGATCTGGCCTGCTTTGGCGTTCAACGCACTTGGCGCCCTATGCCTGTTTCTGGGCCTGTGGACACGCCCAATGGCACTTGCACTGGCGGCGTACTGCATGATGACCAGCATCTTTCACCTGATCCCGTCCGATCCGTGGCAGATGAGCATCTTCGTCAAGAACTGGGCCATTGCGGGCGGGTTGCTGATCCTCGCCGCGCAGGGGCCGGGGCGGTTCGCGCTGCATCGGTGAAAGCGCCCGGCGCGTAAAATTCACATGCGCCGCTTTTCAATTCGCATCGGGGGGCGTACATGGCGCACATGAAAACACCCATCCATATCATCGGCGGCGGCATGGCCGGTTGCGAGGCTGCCTGGCAGGCCGCGACCCTCGGCGTGCCGGTCGTGCTGCACGAAATGCGACCCATGGTCGAGACGTTCGCCCACCAGACGCAGGGCCTGGCGGAGCTGGTGTGTTCCAACTCCTTCCGCTCGGACGATGATGAGAGCAACGCGGTCGGTCTGCTGCATTGGGAAATGCGTCAGGCGGGCGGGCTGATCATCTCCACCGGCGACCGGCACAAGCTGCCCGCAGGTGGCGCACTGGCCGTGGACCGCGATGCGTTCTCGGATGAGGTGACGGCGAAGATCGAGGCGCATCCGCTGATCGAGATCGCGCGCGGTGAAGTCGCCGGTCTGCCGCCCGAGGATTGGGGCAGCACGATCATCGCCACCGGGCCGCTGACCTCACCCGCCATGGCGGAGGCGTTGCGCGCGCAGACGGGTGAGGAAAGCCTCGCCTTCTTCGACGCGATTGCGCCCATCGTCCACGCCGACAGCATCGACCTGAGCAAGGCGTGGTTCCAGTCCCGCTATGACAAGGGCGAGACGGAGGAGGAGCGCACCGCCTACCTCAATTGCCCGATGGACCGCGACCAGTACGAGGCCTTCATCGACGCGCTGTTGGCCGCCGACAAGACCGAGTTCAAGGATTGGGAGCGCGACACCCCCTATTTCGACGCCTGCCTTCCCATCGAGGTGATGGCAGAACGCGGGCGCGAAACCCTGCGCTGGGGCCCGATGAAGCCGGTCGGCCTGACCAATCCGCACCAGCCGGACATCAAGGCCCATGCCATCGTCCAGTTGCGCCGGGAAAACGCGCTCGGCACGCTCTACAACATTGTCGGCTTTCAGACCAAGATGAAGTACGGCGCGCAAACAGATGTTTTTAAAAGCATTCCGGGGTTGGAGAATGCTGAGTTCGCGCGGCTGGGCGGCATTCATCGCAATACGTTCCTGAACTCCCCCCGGTTGCTCGATGGTCAGATGCGGTTGAAATCCCGGCCCGATCTGCGTTTTGCCGGGCAGGTCACCGGGGTCGAGGGATACGTGGAATCCGCCGCGATGGGCCTGCTGGCCGGGCGTCTGGCGGCCTATGAAAAGCTGGGTGTCGATGTGCCGACACCGCCCCAGACCACGGCCATCGGTGCCCTGCTCGGCCACATTACCGGCGGCGCGGAGGCTGAGACCTTTCAGCCGATGAACGTCAATTTCGGCCTGTTCCCGCCACTCGATGCGCCAAAGAAGGGGCGTCGTGGCAAGAAGGACCGCAAGATCGCCTATACCGACCGCGCCAAGGTCGCCTGGGCGGAGTGGTTGAACAGCCTTCCATCTGAGATCGCTGCACAATAGCCCTCGCCGTCGAACCTCGCTAGGATGGGGGAAGGAGGTGACGATGGCCAAGAAGTTTTTCGAAGAGGTCTACACGCTGGAGGGCGACGCGCGGGATTTGTACGCGCAATGGGCGACCAGCTATGACGAGGAAGTGACGCAGAACGGCTATGTCACACCGGAACGCTGCGCGGTGGCCCTGCGTGAGGCCGGGGCGGATCCGGCGCAACCGGTTCTGGATCTGGGCTGCGGCACCGGGCTGGGGGGTCTGGCGCTGAAGCTGGCCGGGTTCGAGACTGTGGACGGCGTCGATCTGACCCCGCAGATGGTGGATCAGGCGCGCGAACGTGGCATCTATCGTAATCTGAGCGTTGGGGATGCGGACGATGCGATGCAGGGGCAGAGCTATCACAGCGTGTCAGCCATCGGATTGTTCAGCCCGGGTCACGCGCCTGCCAGCCTGATTGATACGGTTTTGCAAGCGTTGCCCCACGATGGCCTGTTCGTTTTTTCCCTGAACGATCATGCGCTTGCGGATAAGAGTTATATCGGTCGCATCATGGCTTGGGTCGATGCCGGCGCGGCGCGCTGTCTGCTGCGTGAGCATGGTGAGCATATGCCGGGACAGAATGTCGGGGCCACGATCTATGTCCTGCAAAAAAGTTGAGCGGTTCGCGCCCTCTCCGACCGGGCCGTTGCATCTGGGACATGCCTTTTCCGCGCTAACCGCCGCACGGCATGCCGACCGGTTCCTGCTGCGGATGGAGGATATCGACACCGCCCGCTGCCGGCCTGAATGGGAGGCTGCGATCCTCGATGATCTGCGCTGGCTGGGCCTGACCTGGCAGCAGCCGGTGCTGCGGCAGTCGGAGCGTTTGCATCTGTATCGCGATGCTGTCGGGCGGTTGACCGAAGCGGGCCTTACCTATCGCTGCACCTGCACCCGCGCCGATATCAAGGCCGCGTTGAGCGCTCCGCAGGAGGGGGCCCCGATGCATGGGCCGGACGGTCTGATCTATCCCGGAACCTGCCGGAACGCCGAACACGTGGCGACGGATGCCGCGATCCGGCTGAACATGGCCGCCGCAATCGCCGCCATTGGCGACGTTTCGCGGATCGGTTTCACGGAACTCGACTTTGAGCCGGGGCGGCACGCGCTGGATGCCGAGGCGCTGTTGCGAAATGTAGGCGATATCGTTCTGGCCCGGCGGGATATCGGCACGTCATACCATATCGCCGTGGTGATCGACGATGCCGCCCAGGGGGTTACGCATGTGACACGCGGGCGCGACCTGTTCGCCGCTACGCCCCTGCACCGACTGTTGCAAGTGCTGCTGGACCTGCCCGAACCGCTATATCGCCATCACCGTCTGATCCGCGACGAAAACGGCAAGCGGTTGGCGAAGCGAGATGATGCGCGCGCGCTGGCCACGCTGCGCGCCGAAGGGTGGAGCCGCGAGGACGTGCTGCACGCGATCGGCTTTCAAGCCGGGTGAGGGTCAGGCCTCGGGGGCCATCAACTCCACCTCCGCCCCGTCGCGAATCGCGGTGTAAAAGCAGGAGCGGCGGTTGGTGTGGCAGGCCGGGCCCGCCTGATCGACGATCATCAGCAGGCAATCGCGGTCACAATCCACGCGCATCTCGATCAAGGTCTGAACGTGGCCCGAGCTTTCGCCCTTGCGCCAGATCGCCTGCCGGGAGCGGGACCAATAGGTGACCTGCCCGGTGGCCAGCGTTTCCTCCACCGTTTCGCGGGTCATCCATGCCATCATCAAAACGGCACCCCCGGTATCCTGAGCGATGGCGGGGATGAGACCTTCGGCGGTATAGCGCAGGGTGGCGGGGTCGAATATCACGGTCATGGCGGGTCTTTCCGTAAGCGGTGTCCGGACCTATCTAAGGGGCAGAACAGCGAAAGGCGAGAGCATGAGCGAGCGCGACGACGAGATGATGAAGCTCTATTCCCAGCGGATCCTCGCGCTGGCCTCCGCCATTCCGCATCAGGAACGGCTGGACAGCCCGGATGCGACGGTGACCAAGCGGTCGCCGCTGTGCGGATCGACGGTAACGGTCGATCTGGACATTGCCGACGGAAAAATCGTCCGGTTCGGCCAGGATGTGAAGGCCTGTGCGTTGGGCCAAGCCTCGGCTGCGGTGTTCGGGGAACAGGCCGTCGGGCTGAGCCTGGAGGAGGCCCGAGCCGGCCGCGACGCCCTGCGCGCCATGCTGCGTGAGGACGGCCCGGTGCCGGATGCGCCCTTCGACGGCTACGCTGCGCTGGAACCAGCCCGCGCCTATCGCAACCGCCACGCCTCGATCCTGCTGGTGCCGGACGCGACGGTCGCGGCATTCGAATCCATCGCAGACAAAAAAATCGCCGCAACGTCCTGAGACGTGCGGCGAGTTGGGTTGCATCGGGTCGCGGCCAGAATGACGCGGAAATCCGCATCGTGAGGGACAACTGGACCGCGCGGCATCCCGATTGCGGCAGAAACTTCGTTACGGGCTCAGATCACCAACGCGCCGACGATCATCACGCAGATCGCGGCGAGGCCGATGGCATCCCCCAACATTTCCGATCCATGGTGGCGGGCGGTGTTCAGCATATGCGGAATCATCGTGGCAACCTCCTGTTCCGTGTTGCCTTAATGTTCCGTTAACTCCGCCCTCAGGTCAAGACAAAATGAGAACATTTGTGAACTTTTGGGGATAACTGCGTTAACCTACTGATAGCAAACGGATCGCGCGGTCCTGCTCCATCAGGTACAGAAGCGTTCGCGCTGCCCTGCCCCGATCCGATGTCAGATCAGGATCCCGGCCCAGCAACAGGCGCGCATCCTTGTGCGCAAGGGCCAGAAGGGCGGTCTGACGCTCCAAATCCGCGATTCGGAACCTCGGCAGCCCGGATTGCGCCGTTCCCAGAACATCCCCCGCCCCGCGCAGGCGCAAATCCTCATCCGCGATGCGAAAGCCGTCCTCGGTTTCTCGCATGATCTCCATCCGGGCGCGGGCGGCCTCACCCAGGGGCGGTTGATACATCAGCAGGCAGGTGGATTTTTCGGAGCCGCGTCCGACACGCCCGCGCAGCTGGTGCAGCTGGGCCAGCCCGAAACGCTCCGCCTGTTCGATCACCATGATCGTCGCGGCGGGCACGTTCACGCCAACCTCGATCACTGTCGTGGCGACCAGAACGCGGGTGCGCCCGGCGATGAAATCAGCCATTGCGGCGTCTTTCTCAGCCGGGGGCAGTCGCCCGTGCACCAGCCCGACATTCTGATCCCCCAGGGCGACACGCAGCGCGCGGTGGCGTTCCTCCGCCGCTGTCGCCTCGACCACCTCGCTTTCCTCGACCAGCGGGCAGACCCAATAGGCCTGCCGCCCGGCGTCCAGCGCGGATCGCAAGCGCGCGACCACCTGATCCATCCGTTCGGCCGAGACGAGCGCCGTCTCGATCGGCTGGCGGCCGGGCGGCTTTTCGTCCAGCACGCTGAGGTCCATATCCCCGTATTGCGCAAGGCTGAGCGAGCGGGGAATCGGTGTCGCCGTCATCACGAGGATGTCCACCGCCCGCCCCTTCGCCCCCAGGGTCATCCGCTCCCGCACACCGAAGCGGTGCTGCTCATCTATGATGGCGAGGCGCAGATCGGCGAAATCCACGTCCGATTGGAACAAAGCGTGCGTTCCCAGCAGTATGTGGATCTGACCATTGGCGAGGGCTGACAGCTTCTCCTGCCGGGTGGTCCCCTTGTCGCGCCCGGTCAAAAGCGCGATCCGCAGCCCAAGTGGCGCGATCAGGGGGGCGAGCGCCTCCATATGCTGCCGTGCGAGGATTTCCGTCGGGGCCATCAACGCCGCCTGCCCGCCAGCCTCAACCACAGCCAGCATGGCAAGCAGGGCGACCAGCGTCTTGCCCGAGCCGACATCGCCCTGCAACAACCGGTTCATGCGGACAGGGGCGGCGAGATCCTCGACGATCTGCTGCACCGCGCGGGTTTGCGCGCCCGTGGGCCGATACGGCAGGGCCGCCAGCGCCCGTTCGCGCAGATGCCCGTCGCCCGGTGAGGCACGGCCCGGCTTGCGTCGCGCCCGTGCCCGCGCCAGGGTCAGTGTGACCTGATGCGCGAACAACTCGTCATAGGCGAGCCGTTGACGCGCCGGTGTCGTATCCGCCAGATCGGCACTGGAATCGGGCGCATGCGCGGATTTGAGCGCTGCGCTCCATCCCGGCCAGCCGCGATCCGCAACGATCTGCGGGGCGATCCATTCCGGCAGGTCCATCACCCGGTCGAGCGCGCCGCGCTGCGCCTTGACCACCGTTTTCAACGTGAGGCCAGCCGTCAGGGGATAGGTCGGCTCGAACGGCGGCAACGCCTCGGCCTGCGCCCGATGCAGGACATGGTCCGGGTGCACCATCTGCGCGACACCATCGAAAAGCTCCACCCGGCCCGAGACGACCCGCCGCTCACCGGGGGGAAGATGACGCTCCATCCAGTCGTCGCGAGCGTGGAAATAGACGATCTGGAAGTCGGTCTTCGCGTCGCGCACGCTGACGCGATAGGGGCGCCCCTTGGCCGGGGCCGGTGCGTGACGTCCGATCTCGACCTCCACCGTTACGGTCGCGGGCAGCGGCACGTCGAGGATCGAGGGCTTCAACCGCCGGTCGGTTCCGCCGGTCGGCAAGGTCATCAGCAGGTCGCGCGGGCTCTCCACCCCGATCCGGGCGAATAACGGCGCGGTTTTCGGGCCGATGCCGGGCAAACCGGTCAAATCGGCGAACAGGGGAAACAACACTTCGGGACGACCGGCCATGCCCTATCTGGCGCAAGTATGGAACGCGGTGCAAGGCGGACTTATGCGAGTTCGGTATGTCAGCCGATCAACTCCAGCCATTCCGCCTCGCTCAGCACGGTCAGGCCCAGATCGCGGGCCTTCTTCTCCTTCGATCCGGCGCCGGGACCCGCGATGACGATATCGGTCCTGGAGGAGACGGAGCCGGAGACCTTCGCTCCCATCTCCTCCGCCCGGGCCTTTGCTTCGGCGCGGGTCATCTGCTCCAACGTGCCGGTGAACACCACGGTCTTGCCCGCGACGGGCGATCCGTCGGTGGCGGGGGCGGCGACATCCTCGATGGTCAGCCACTCGGTCAGGGCATCCAGTTGCGCGCGGGCGGTGTCGGAGGCAAAGAAATCGGCGATCGCCTCAGCCATCACATCCCCGATGCCGTTGATCGCGACCAGTTCGGCCCGTTCGGTGCTGCCGGGGGTTGCTGCCTCCATCGCGCGGCGGAACGTCTGCCAACTGTTGTAGTGGCGGGCCAGCAGCATGGCGGAGCTTTCCCCGACATGGCGAATGCCCAGCCCGAAGATCAGCCGGTTGAGCGGGATCGTGCGGCGGTCGCGGATCGCCGCGAACAGCGCATCGGCCGATTTTTGGCCCCACCCCTCACGATTTTTCAGTTGCTTGAGGCCGGAACCGTAGCGGTCCTCCAACGCGAAGATATCGGCCGGAGAGGCGATCCAGCCGTCGGCGTGGAAAGCCTCCACCTGCTTGGCGCCCAGACCGTCGATATCGAATGCCATGCGCGACACGAAATGCTTGAGCTTTTCGACAGCCTGCGCCGGGCATGTCAAAGCGCCGGTGCACCGGTGCACCGCCTCACCGGGTTCGCGCAGGGCCGGGCTGCCGCAAACCGGACAATGCGTGGGAAAAACATAGGGTTCCGCGTCATCGGGTCGGCGGTCCAGCAGCACGCCGCGCACCTTGGGAATTACATCGCCGGCGCGGTAAATCTCGACCATGTCACCGATGCGGATGTCGATGCCGTCCCGAATTTCCGCCCCCTTGGAATCGCGCCCGGCGATATAATCGGCGTTGTGCAACGTCGCGTTTGAAACGACGACGCCGCCCACGGTCACAGGCTCCAACCGAGCGACGGGGCTGAGCGCGCCGGTGCGTCCCACCTGAATTTCGATGTCGCGCAGACGGGTCGCCGCGATTTCGGCCGGGAATTTATGGGCGGTGGCCCAGCGTGGATTGTTCGACCGGAACCCGAGCCGTTTCTGCAAGGCCAGATCATCGACCTTGTAGACGACACCGTCGATATCGTAGCCCAAATCAGGCCGCGCGATGCCGATCCGGTGATAATGCGCGATCATCTCCTCGGCCGAATGACACAGTTTCGTCAGAGGGTTGGTGCGAAATCCCAGCTCCGCCAGCTTCGCGATGGCGTCCGCTTGCGTTTCAGCCAGAGGGGCGGAAAGCGCGCCCCAGGCATAGGCGAAAAAGCGCAGCGGGCGGGATCTGGTAATCTCCGCATCCAGTTGGCGCAAGGATCCGGCGGCGGCATTGCGCGGATTCGCGAAGGGCTTGGCACCCGCTTCGATCTGACGGGCGTTCAGGGACTGGAAATCGGCGTGGTCCATATAGACCTCACCCCGGACCTCCAGCACATCGGGTGCATCGGTGAGGGTTTCGGGGATATCGTCGATTGTGCGGGCGTTGGCGGTCACATTCTCACCCGTTTCGCCGTCGCCGCGTGTGGCGGCCTGCACCAGAACACCGCCCTCATATCGCAAGGACAGCGACAGCCCGTCGATCTTGGGTTCCGCAGTATAGTCGATCGCATGTTCGACGCCGAGAAACCGCCGCACGCGGGCATCGAATTCCGTCACGTCCTCATCCGAGAAGACGTTGGAAAGCGAGAGCATCGCGACCGTGTGCGCAACCTTGCCGAACCCCTCCGCCACCGGTGCGCCGACCTTGCGTGAGGGGCTGTCCTCGCGGATCAGTTCGGGGAACCGTTCCTCCACCGCCAGGGCAAGCGCCTTGATCCGGTCGTACTCCGCGTCGGACATGATCGGATCGTCGTCCTGATGATAGGCCGTATCGGCAGCCCCCAGTCGATCCGCGAGCCGTTCGAGAAGTTCGGCGGCCTGCGAACCGTCCAGTGCGGTCACATCAATGTTCAAGTCGTCCATCATCGTCCCCTGCACCCGATAGCAGGAGAGTTAGGCCCGCTATGCCTGCTGGTCCAGCAGGTTTTTCAGGCGCGGCGGGCCGGTTGTTCGATGGTTTGCGGGACGGGATCGCGCAGGACATAGCCCCGGCCCCAGACGGTTTCGATATAGGTCTCACCCCCGGTTGCCTGGCTGAGCTTCTTGCGCAGCTTGCAAATGAAGACGTCGATGATCTTCAGCTCCGGCTCATCCATGCCGCCATACAGATGGTTGAGGAACATTTCCTTCGTCAGGGTGGTGCCCTTTCGCAGGCTGAGCAGTTCGAGCATCTGGTATTCCTTGCCGGTCAGATGCACCGTCTTGCCCTCAACCTCCACCGTTTTGGCATCCAGATTGACGCAGACGAGCCCGGTTTCGATGATAGACTGCGCGTGCCCCTTGGACCGGCGCACAATCGCGTGGATGCGTGCGACCAGTTCCTCCCGATGGAAAGGCTTGGTCAGGTAATCATCGGCACCGTATCCGAAGCCGCGGATTTTCGTGTCCGCGTCATCCATCCCCGAGAGGATCAGGATCGGTGTGTCGATCTTTGCCAGGCGCAGTTGCTTGAGCACCTCATGCCCGTGCATGTCCGGCAGATTAAGATCGAGGATGATGAGGTCGTAGTCGTAGAGCCGGGCGAGATCGACGCCCTCCTCCCCCAAATCCGTCGCGTAGACGTTGAAATTGGCGTTCGCCAGCATCAGTTCGATATTCCGGGCTGTCGCCGGATCGTCCTCGACGAGAAGTATGCGCATTACAGGACCTCCGGGTCACGTCGAGCGTTCTGCTCAACTCATGATCCACCATCAGGTCATAAAGGTTAATGTCTGGTAAACTTACCAGAAGATATTAGGAACACCGGAATTTTTCACGGTGCGGAATTTTCGCAATTCTAGTTTTCATGGCGTGGAATTTGCTGCCCACGCGATAGCTCACTTGCGGTATCGCTGAATGGAGGTCACGCGCAACGCGTTCAGACCGTGCTTTCCCAGCGCCTCACGCCACTGGTCCAACTCCTCCTCAGTCAGGTCGTACATCTCGTATGCCTCCTCATGTGTCAACATTCCGCCATCGACCGCCGCCACCACCACAGCCTTGCGCCGGGCGACCCAGCGCTTGATATCGGGGGGGGGCAGATCGGTGCGGGCGATGCTTCGCCCCAGATGATCCTTCACGAAGATTGGCCTGTCAGTCCGTTTTAGGTACATTGGTCCGCCTCAGTTGCTTTTTGTGCAGAGACATTCGACGCACCGGATGAACTGAGGGTTAAGCCGCAGGTTGTCTAAACGCGCAATTTGATTATATACCGCGCGACTTCCGTAATGTTCTGGCAGGCAATGACATGACCGCACTCAACAGCCTCGGCTTCGCGAAAGCCCCCAAGGACACCCGCGTCGTGGTGGCCATGTCCGGCGGTGTGGACAGCTCCGTCGTCGCGGCGGAGCTTGCAGCCGAGGGATATGACGTCGTCGGCGTCACCTTGCAGCTATACGATCACGGCGCGGCGCTGGCCAAGAAGGGCGCGTGCTGTGCAGGCCGCGACATTCACGACGCGCGCCGCGTGGCGGAGGTCATGGGATTTCCGCATTACGTCCTCGATTATGAGAACAAGTTTAAGGAAAGCGTGATCGACGAGTTCGCGGACGCCTATCTGGCCGGGGCCACCCCGATCCCGTGCATCCGCTGCAATGAGCGGGTGAAGTTCCGCGATCTGCTGGAAACCGCCAAGGATCTGGACGCCGATTGCATGGCCACCGGCCATTACATCCAGCGCAAGCAAGGCGACAAGGCCGAGCTGCACCGCGCCGCCGACCCGGATCGCGACCAAAGCTATTTTCTGTTTTCGACGACCCAGGATCAACTGGACTATCTGCGCTTCCCCCTCGGCCATCTGAAATCGAAGGCCGAGACACGGGCGTTGGCGGTCAAGCACGGGCTGAGCGTCGCGGACAAGCCGGACAGTCAGGACATTTGTTTCGTGCCCAACGGCTCCTACGCTGCGGTAATCGAAAAATTGCGCCCCGGTTCGGTCGAGCCGGGTGAGATCGTGCATCTGGACGGTCGCGTTCTGGGAACGCATCGCGGTGTGATCCACTACACCATCGGACAGCGCCGTGGCCTCGGCATCGGGGGGGGTGAGCCGCTCTATGTCGTCAAGCTGGACGCCGATGCGCACAAGGTCGTGGTCGGCCCCAAGAAGGCGCTGGCCGTGCGCCGTGTCCCCCTGAAGGAAACGAACTGGATCGGTGAGGGCGCGATCTCCGATCTGCCCGAGGAAGGGATCGAGGTTCTGGTCAAGGTCCGCTCCACCCGTCCCCCGCGTGAGGCGGTCCTGCGCCCCCTGCCCGACGGGCGGGCCGAGGTTGAACTGGCACTGGCCGAGGAAGGCATCGCACCGGGGCAGGCCTGCGTGTTCTACGCGACCGAAGGGTCCCGTGTATTGGGCGGCGGCTGGATCGCCACCGCTTGACCTGCGCTGTCTACGACGGGGCGCATTTGGCGGATGTGGAAAACTCCAATTCAGTGGCCGCCGCTCGACGAACCGCCAACCGTCAGGGCATGGCCCCTTCGCAGCATGGAGGGGCCGAAGCGTAGCCTCGGCCACCCCACTCAATCCCCGCTCAGTTCGCGTTGCGGATCAGGCGTTGCGAGCTGCCGATTTGTTCACCTGCGGTGACGTTGGGCCCGTCGCAGCGCGGTGTTCCATCAGGATTCAGGCGGTTTGACAGATAGCCCTCAAGGCCATCGTCGATCAGCCAATGCTGACAGCCCAGCGGATCGACCCAGATTGTGGCGCGCATGTCCGACAGGCGGTGCGCATCCAGACCGCGATCCACGTCGGGATCGTTGGCATCGAAACGGGTGGCGGTCGAACCGCCAACGCCGACGGAACCGCCCGACTGACATGCCGCGAGCGGAATCAGAACGGCGAGGAACAGGCCCTTGTACAGAATGCTCATATACTCATCCCCCTATTGCGTTGCCGCGCTGCTGCGCCCACAGATCGGGCGGCCGTCGGGCTGAAGCTTGGGGGTCATGTACCCTTCCGCGCCCGTGTCGAAGACCCAATGTTCACATCCGTCAGGATCGACCCAGGTTGCAGACCTGACAACGGCGAAGGCCTCACCCTCCGTCCGGCTGGCAGCGGAGGAAAAGTCCCCCTGATTACAGGCCGCCAGGGTAATTGCAGTCATACAAAGACCCAAACCCCTGATGCCTGAACTGATAGAAATCGCCATGCGCGCCCCCATTCCAGTTTGCGTTACAATATCGTCCTATTACATCACATGTATCGTAGGCGTACCAGAAAGTACGCACTTTCGAATTATGTAATAAACAAAAGTGAATGAATTTTGACCAAACGCGCAATCCGCGCAAGCGAGGCAACCATGAGTTCGATCGAATCCGTCCTTGAAACCGCCGATAGCAACACTGATGCCGCGCTGGAGCGGCTGTTCGCGCTGCTGCGGATGCCCTCCATCTCGACCGATCCGGCCTATCACTCCGATTGCGTGGCGACCGCGGACTGGTTGGTGGCGGAACTGTCGAGCCTCGGCTTCGATGCCTCGCGCCGCGATACGCCGGGCAAGCCGATGGTGGTGGCGCATGGCGGGCCGCAGGACGGGCCGCACGTGCTGTTCTACGGCCATTACGACGTTCAGCCCGCCGATCCGCTGAACCTGTGGAAATCCGATCCCTTCGACCCCCAGATCGAGGAGCGCGACGGGGCCAAGGTGATCCGCGCCCGCGGTGCGGCGGACGACAAGGGGCAGTTGATGACCTTCGTCGAGGCGTGCCGCGCCTGGATCGAGACTTCGGGCGCTCTGCCCCTGCGCGTCACCATCCTGTTTGAGGGTGAGGAGGAGAGCCATTCGCCGTCGCTCGTCCCGTTCCTGAAGGAAAATGCGGAGGAGTTGACCGCGGATATCGCCCTGATCTGCGATACCGGTATGTGGGACACGCAAACGCCGTCGATCTGCACGATGCTGCGCGGCATGGTGGCGGAGGAGATCATCATCCGCGCCGCCGACCGGGATCTGCATTCGGGCGGTTACGGCGGACCTGCCGCAAACCCGATCCGGGTGCTCAGCCATATCCTCGCCAGTCTGCACGACGATCAGGGGCGCGTGACCCTTGAGGGGTTCTATGACGGCGTGCGCGAGGTTCCGGGCGAGCTTGCCCAACAATGGGAGAGCCTCGGCTTCGATGCGGAAGAATTCCTCGGCAAGGTCGGCCTGAGCGTACCCGCAGGCGAACAGGGCATTCCGGCGCTGCACCAGATCTGGGCGCGCCCGACCTGTGAGTTCAACGGTATCCTCGGCGGCTATACCGGCGACGGGTTCAAGACGGTTTTGCCGGCGGAGGCGAGGGCGAAGATCTCATGCCGGCTGGTCTGGGATCAGGACCCGCTGGCCATCCGTGAGGCGCTCCGTGCCCGGGTCCACCATTTGCTGCCCGCCGATTGCGAGGTCGAATTCATCCCCCACGGCGCGGATCGTGCCAGCGTCATGGCCATCGACAATCCCGCATTCGAGGCCGCACGTCAGGCGCTGGCCGACGAATGGCCCAAGGAGGCGGTCTATACCGGCGGCGGCGGCTCGATCCCCATCGCGGGCCATTTCAAGCAGGTGCTCGGCCTCGATTCGATGCTGATCGGGTTTGGGCAGGATGACGACGCGATCCATTCGCCGAACGAGAAATACGATCTGAACAGCTTCACCGGCGGCACGCGGTCCTGGGTCCGGGTGATGGCGGCGCTGGCAAAGTAGGGTTGCTTGGAATCCAAGTTTTGCAAGTCAGGCATCCCGTCCGACACCGAAAACGGTCGGGCGGGATTATTCAGGCCGTCGGATCATTCTCCAGCGTCACCGCCTGACCATGCGGTGTTGCGTGGGCGGCCCGTTGCCAGGCCAGCGCAAGGGCGGCGATCTCCTCCGCCCCGGCGATGTCGCGGCGGCTGACCTCATCGGCCAGGGTTCGCGCCCAGTGCAGCCAGTAATCCGAGGCGTCTTCGACCCCCCCGACCCGCCGCGCGCCGAAGGCTTGCGACCAGTCCGTCCAGGGCAGATGGCCCGCCTCGTTCAGGGCCACGGTCAGGGCGAAAAGCTGTGCCTGCCAGGGTTCGCTAAAAGCGGGGGCGTTCAGGTCAGACAGCTTCAAGGTAGCTCTCCCACAAATCGGCACGGATGCTGACGCCCTCCCCCTGCCCCCAGACCTGCGCGCCGTCAAAGGCCACGGTATAGAGGTGCTGCGGCTGCTCGCCCTGGTGCACGGCGTTGCTGTCGGGAAAGACATGGGCGCCGCACTGGCTCTCGATCACGCCGACATGGCCGCGCAGATAACCCGGCACCCGGATATGCCCGGTCGGTTGCAGATTGCGCACCCGGACACGGGCGCCGATGCCGAGGCGAGGCGCGACCTCAACCGTGCGGCAGGTGGGGGAGCCTTTGGACAGAACGCCCACGACACCCTGCGCGTGCAGGCACTTCTCGGGCCGCTTGCCGGGGGTCAGGGCGTGGCCGTCCACCAGTTCGCGCGCGGTCAGTTCCCCGTGCCGCTGCAACAATTCGATCAGAGCGGTCAGCCAGATGCGATAGTAGGGAAACCGCAGGTAGTCGGCGGGGGCGATACTCTCGCGCGCATGGCGGCTTTCGTCGATGGTCCAGTATCCCAGCGCGCCGCAACACAGCACGATGCCCAGGGCGCGGGCCTCCCACTCCGCATGAAACAGCGGCTCGTCCGCCTCCGGCGCGATGGGGCCGAAGCCCATGCGCCCGCCCAGATCATGCGGCCCGTTCATGGCACATCCGCCAGCGCGGTGCCGATCATCGCGTCACGACTGACGAGGGCGGCAAGCCGTTCCGCGTCCCATCCTTCGGTTCCGGCAGGGCGTTCGGGGATCACCAGATAGCGCAGCTCAGCCGTGGAATCCCAGACGCGGATTTCCGTATCATCCGGCAGGATGGTGCCGAACTCCGCCAGTACACCGCGCGGATCGCGGACCGAGCGGGAGCGGTAGGGCGGCGACTTGTACCAGACCGGCGGCAGGCCCAGAACGGTCCACGGATAGCAGGAGCATAGTGTGCACACGACGAGGTTGTGCACGCCTGCCCCGTTGAACAGCGCGCGCATATGTTCCCCCTGCCGCCCGGTGAATCCCATCGAGGCGATGGCGGCCGTAGCATCGGTGGCCAGAAAATCCGCGAAGACCGGATCGGTCCAGGCCCGCGCCACGACCGAGGCCCCGTTGCGCGGCCCGACATCGTTCGAATAGGTCTCGATGATTGCATCGACGGCGGCGGGATCGACCAGACCCTTTTCCACCAGAACCGTTTCCAGCGCACGGGTCAGGGCGGTCATCTCATCCAGATCATTATCGTGATGGTCGTGGTCGTGGGGCATCGGGCGCTCGCTCCTCTTTTTGCCATCATGACGCCGGGGGCGGGCTGGGGGCAAGGGCCGACCTCCTCAATCGGCGGTCCAGCCCCCGTCGATCAGCAGGCTGGTACCCGTGATCATCGCCGCCGCGTCGGATGCGAGGAAGGTTGCGGCGCCCATGATATCCTCGACCTCACCGACGCGCGGCAGCTTGATCATGCGGTCGATCCAGGCGCGCCGTTGCGGATCGGCAAAGGTCGGCTGCGTCAGCGGCGTGCGGATAAAGGTCGGGCAGATCGTGTTGACCCTGATGCCGTGCGGCCCCCATTCGATCGCCATCGCCTTGGTCATCCCCTCCACCGCGTGCTTGGTCGCGGCATAGACCGCCCGGTCGATACCACCGACATGCCCCATCTGGCTGGAGATTTGCAGGATCACGCCGGGTTTTTCCGCCGCAATCAGCGGACGCGCGACCGCCTGCGCCAGAAAATATGCCGCCCTGATGTTCAGATCGGCCACGGCGTCGAAATCCTGTTCGGTGGTCTGCGTGGCGGGCATGTTGCGGGCCAGCCCGGCGGAGTTGAGCAGGATCTCGAACGGCGCGTCCCGGTCGCACAGGGTCTGAACCGCCGCGATGTCTGTCACGTCCAGCACCGCGGCTTCGGCCATCAGACCGCGTTCGTGCAGGGCCGTGACGGCCTGTTGCAAGGGGCCCTCGCGCCGGGCGGCCAGCGTAACCATCGCGCCTGCTTCGGCCAATGCCACGGCGCAGGCCAGACCGATGCCCGAGGACGCGCCCGTCACCAGCGCCTGCCTGCCATCCAGACGGAAGCTCGGGGTCGTGGGTAATATCATTGGACGCCGTTCCACTGAAATGCACCGTCAGGCCCGAGGGGGGAGGCTGGATTCACCGCCACCTCCCACACATGCCCGTCAGGATCGGCGAAATGCCCGTGATAGCCGCCCCATGCCGTGTCCTGAGGGGGCTTCACGATGCGCGCCCCGGCGCATTTCGCCCTTTCCATCAGCTGGGCAACCTCGGAGCGTTCACGCAGGTTGTGGCTGAGGATAATGCCGGAGAACTGCTTCTCATTCAGCGGGGCCGGAGCCAGTCCGATCTCCTCGGGCAAGCTGGACACCGGGAACAGGCCCAGCGTCTGACCGATCAGATCGAACGCCACGATGCCTGGCGGCGTTTCCACGGGTTGCCAGCCCAGCGCCTCGTAAAAGGCCTGTGCCCGCCCCAGATCCGCCACGGTCAAGGTGATCAGCGATATGCGTTGCTCCATTCTCAACCTCCGACCCATTGTAATCCGTGTCAGGTGGACGCGGATTCCTTTTCCTGCTCCTCATGTTCCGCAAGGTCGATCGCGTATTCCTGCGCAACCTCGACCGCGACGGGCGAGGCCTGCGGAGCGACATAGGCGTAGGCCGAGGTATCCTCGACCGACGGTGCCGCACGGCGGGTCATCCGGTAGAAGCCATAGCCAGCAATGATAGCGAAATTCACGCCCATGAACACAAAATAGAAATCAGCCCCCAGCGCCGTCATCATCGTACCCACGATGAACGGGCCCAGAACCGCGCCGGCGCCATTGATGAACATCAGTCCGCCCGATGCGGCGGCCATGTCCTCGGGCTGTAGATAATCCGCGGTATAGGCGATCAGCAGGGAGTAGAGCGGATTGCTCAACCCGCCCAGCGCCAGCGCCCCGATCAGCAGTATGACGTAGCTGTCCGCAAACAGGGCCGAGGGGATCATCGCAGCCGCCGCCGCAAGGCAGATGAAGGTGATCAGGCGGCGGCGGTCCATGCGGTCGCTCAGCCAGCCGATGGGGTATTGCGCCACCATTCCCCCGATATAGATCATCGCCACGAAGGTCGTGATGTCCGCGACGCTCAGCCCCTTTTCCGAGCCATAGACCGCCGCCATGCCGAACATGCCCGCGAAAACCGCCCCGATGAAAAACATGCCGATGCAGCCCAAGGGCGAGGTTTCGTACAACCGGCGCAGGGTCATGGGCTTTGCCCCCTGAAACACCGGCGCGGGGGTCGCGCTCAACAGGATCGGAGCGAAGCTGACCGAAACCAGAACCGACATGACCACGAACAGGATATAGCTGCCCGCATCCGCGAAGTTCACGATCCCCTGCGCCGAAACGATGCCCACCATCTGCACGATCATGTAAAGCGAGAGGGTCTTGCCCCGCGTTTCGTTCGTCGAGGTGTCGTTCAGCCAGCTTTCGCAAACCACATACACGCCCGAGAAGCAGAACCCCACGACGAAGCGCATCGCGGCCCAGGCGATCGGGTCAGGCACCGCGGCATACAGAATGAACCCGGCGGAGATCATCGAGGCCAGCGCCGCGAAGACCCGCACATGCCCCACGCGCTGGATCATGCCCGGCGCCATGCGCGATCCGAACATGAAGCCCGCGAAATAGGCGGACATGACCCACGCCATGACAGCGGCGTCGAATCCCTCCAACGCGCCGCGCAGACCCAGCAACGTCCCTTGCAGGCCATTGCCGATCATCAACAGCAGCAGACCGAGAAACAGTGCCCACGAGCTTGTAAAGACCTTGATCATGATGCGCCGCTCCTACTGCCAGCCTCCACGATAAATCGTGAACCGCCCGTACCAGTGATGCTGGCCCCTGTCTAAGCCCAAATCACCATCTGTCGTCGCGGCAGGGGGGGCGGCAGGGTGGGAGGCAGGGGGAATTGTCGCTCTTCGCAGGCTTAGGGCAGCAGCAGCGAGCTGTCCCCGTAGGAGTAGAACCGGTATTTGTTGGCAATGGCGTGGGCATAGACCTGCCGCATCCGCTCCACCCCCATCAGGGCGGAGACCAGCATCATCAACGTCGAGCGGGGCAGATGGAAATTGGTCATCAGGCCGTCGGCGGTGCGAAAACGATAACCCGGCGTGATGAAGATATCCGTCTCGCCGGTCCACGGCGCGATGATGCCGCTGGCGCTGGCCGCCTCGATCAGGCGCAGGGCGGTGGTGCCGACGGGGATCACGCGGCGGCCTTCGGATTTCGCGCGGGCGATGGTTTCGGCGGCCTGGCTGCTGACCTCACCCCATTCGGCGTGCATCTTATGCTCCGATACATCGTCCACCGTGACCGGCAGGAAGGTTCCGGCCCCCACATGCAGGGTCACGCGGGCGTTTTCGATCCCGTTCGCATCCAGCCGCGCCAGCAGATCATCGTCGAAATGCAACGAGGCCGTCGGGGCCGCCACCGCGCCCAGCGTTTTGGCGAACACGGTCTGGTAATCCTCGCGGTCAGCCTCATCCGCCGGGCGGCGCGCGGCGATGTAGGGGGGCAAGGGCATTTGCCCCGCCAGCGCGATGCCCGCGTCCAGATCCGCGCCCGCGCGGTCGAATCGCAGGGTGACGCGCCCATCCGCGCCCTTCGCCAGCAACTCCGCCGCCAGGCCGTCGAACTGCATGACGTCACCGACCGCCAGCTTGCGGCCCGGGCGGGCCAGTGCGGACCATGTGTCGGGGGACAAACGCTCCAGCAACGTGGCCTCCACCTTGGCCAGACCGGAGCCGTGCGTGGTCGCGCGCGCGCGGGTGCCGAACAGGCGGGCCGGAATCACTTTGGTGTCGTTGAAGACCATCAGATCGCCGGGGCGCAGGATGTCGGGCAGATCGCGCACATGCCGATCCTCGGTCGCGGGACCTTGCGCCAGCAGCAGGCGTGAGGCCGGGCGCGGGCGCAGGGGGCGCAGCGCGATCAACTCTTCGGGCAGGTCAAAATCGAAATCGCTCAGTTTCATGGCGTCCTCGCGTAGGTTGGGGCGACGGGTGCCAGCGCCGTGCGACGATGTAAAGGGGTGCGGGCCGCGCGGCCACCCTGTAAGAAGGCGCAAACACAGCGAGGAGCATTCCATGACCGTGCCCGCAAACAAGGCCGCAACTCTATCCGTCGGCGACACCGCCCCTGAATTCAGCCTGCCGGCCTCGGGCGGTCAGACCGTATGCCTGTCCAGACTGAAGGGCGTGCCGGTGGTGCTGTTCTTCTACCCCAGGGACGACACCTCGGGCTGCACGAAGGAGGCGGTCGGCTTCACCACCGCTTTGCCGGAATTCGAGGCGGCGGGCGTCACGGTGCTGGGCTGCTCGAAGGATACCGTCGCCAAGCATGACAAGTTCGTGGCAAAGCACGACCTGCGCGTGCCCCTGCTGTCCGACGCGGACGGCAGCACATGCGAGGATTACGGCGTCTGGGCGGAAAAGCAGATGTACGGCAAAACCCATATGGGCATCGTGCGCACAACTTTCCTGATCGACGCCGAGGGGCGCATCGCGCAGGTCTGGCGCAAGGTGAAGGTACCCGGCCATGTCGATACGGTTCTGGACGCGGTCAGGCAGTTGGGCGCGTGATGGATATTCCCGCGACCCTGGCCGAATGTGCGGATGCGGTTCTGCGCATGCCCGATGCGCGCGGCAAAACGGCGTTTTCGCGCGCCTGCGCCGCCGAATGGCAGCGGCGCTGGGAGGGCGACCGAATGCCCGTCGGCAGCGCATCGCCGCCGATGCAGCCCGCCCGACCGGACAGGCCGGAATTGCTCAGCCCGCGCGACGTGCCGCGCCGCCGTCCCGGCACGCCCGAGGGGCGCATCGCCATCCTGCATGCCATCGCCCATATCGAACTGAACGCGGTCGATCTGCATTGGGACATCATCGCGCGGTTCACGCATGTGAAGATGCCGCCCGGCTTCTACGATGACTGGGTGCGCGCGGCGGACGAGGAATCGAAACACTTCAATCTGCTGGCCGATCGGTTGGAGGCGATGGGCAGCCATTACGGCGCCCTGCCCGCCCATGCCGGCATGTGGCGCGCGGCGGAGGATACGGCCGAGGATCTGGAGGCCCGGCTCGCCGTGGTTCCCATGGTGCTGGAGGCCCGGGGCCTGGACGTGACCCCCGGCATGATCGCCCTGTTCGAAAAGGCCAAGGACGCGGACACGGTCGCCGCGCTCAACACCATCTATGCCGAGGAAGTCGGGCATGTCGCCTACGGCTCGAAATGGTTTCACTACCTGTGCGGCCGGCATGAACGCGATCCGCGCGATGCCTTTCATGATCTGGTGACACGCTATTTCCACGGGCCGCTGAAACCACCGTTCAACGATGAGAAGCGGGCGGAGGCGGGCCTACCGCTCGATTTTTATTGGCCACTTGCGGAGTCCTGAGCACTTGAGGATTCGGAGATTTTTTTGCAGCGTAAAGCCACGTATGCGGATTGACTTTTCAGGAAATAAATTTCCCAAACAGGGAATCGGCAGGTTTCCGCCGAATTTCCCCTCAAATCCCGCTAATCTGCCCCTCTAAACGCGCGGAGCCCATAAGAGGTTCCAGTAAAAGTTGATGTGTGACCCGTCCTTGGGGTAATCACATGGCCACGATCTGGTGCGGGGGCGCTCGGGATCGGTGCCAGCCGACCCGGTCGGACGCACACACCAAGGACAAGGGACTGGTATATGGGTTTGAACGGTATTCTGGGGCGGATCGTATCAGAGCGACGCGTCTACGTTGCCACCGGCGATCAGACGGCACATGCCCGCCTGACCCCCACACGCCAGATCGGACTGGGACTTCTGTGTACCGCTCTGGTCGGATGGACAGCGTTCGCGACGATTCTGGTCGCGACGGACGCCATGGCCCCCCGAACCGCAGATTCCGCGATTCTGGTGCAGGGTGTACAGCAAAACCGCATCGACAATCTGCTGGAGGAACGCGCGAACTACGCCGCGCAGGCCGAGGCCGCGCGCGTCCGCTACGAACGCGCCGCACAGATCATGTCCGCCCAGCAGGCGCAGATCGTGGGCCTGCAAACCGATATTGCCGAGGCGACCCGCATCACGATGGAGCAGCGTGACACGCTGGACCGTCGCCAGATGGCGCTGGTCGCGCGTGAGGATGCGTTGAAGGTCGCATTGGATCAGGTCGAAACCCTGGCCGAGGATCTGACGCTGCGCTCCGATCAGGCGGAGGATCTGGGCCGCACCGTGAACGTCCTGCTCGACGGGTTGAGCCGCACGGCTCAGGATCGTAACGGCATGGCGGCGGAACTGGCGGGCTTCGCCTCGGAACGCGCCGCTCTGGAGGCACGCGCCACTCTGGCCGAACAGCGGCAGGAACGTGTGGTCGATCGTCTGGAACGTGCTGTCGAAGGGTCCATTGCCGAACTGGAACTGGTCTTCACCGCGGCGGGCGCGAACATTCAGTCCATGTTCCCGACGGGCGCGGGATATACCGGTCAGGGTGGCCCCGATGTCCTGATCCACGACCACGACGCGCATGGCGACCCCTCGCTGGACCGGGTGGGTCTGCTGCTCAACCGCATCGCCGACCTGAATGCACGGCGCAACGCGCTGGAGCAGATGCCCTTCGCCGGACCGGTTCATGCCGCCTATCGCCAGACCAGCAGCTTCGGCACCCGGCGCGATCCGATCAACGGCCGCACGCGCAACCATAACGGGCTGGATTTCGCCGCCCCGGTGGGCACGCCGCTCTACGCCACCGGCGCGGGTGAGGTCGTGACGGCGGGGCGCAGCGGTGCTTTCGGCAATCTGGTCAGAATCCGGCATGCGTTCGGCTACGAAACGCTTTATGCTCACATGAGCCGGATTCGCGTTGCGGTTGGTGATCGTGTCGAAGCTGGGGATCGGATCGGGGATATGGGCTCAACAGGCCGCTCCACGGGTTCCCACCTGCATTACGAAGTTCACCGCGACGGACGGCCCGTGGACCCGATGACTTATTTGAAGGCAGCCGAAGATGTTCTCTAAGAGCAAGATCAACGACCCCATTGATGCGCCCAAGGCGGACGACGTGAAGCCGACCGTTCCCACAGCGCCGAAAAGCTCTGCTCCCGCAGCGGCCCCCAAGCCGAAGCCCTCCCCCTCGGTTCTGGCTTCGGATCTGACGATCAAGGGCAACCTGGAAACGACAGGCGACATCCAGATCGAAGGCACGGTCGAGGGCGACATCCGCGCGCACCTGCTGACCGTAGGTGAGGGCGCCACCGTGCGCGGTGAGGTCATCGCAGACGATCTGGTCGTGAACGGCCGCGTCGTGGGCCGGGTCCGTGGCCTGAAGGTCCGCCTGACATCCACCGCCCGGGTCGAGGGCGACATCATCCACAAGACCATCGCGATCGAAAGCGGCGCGCATTTCGAAGGCTCGGTTCAGCGCAACGACGATCCGCTGAGCACCGGCAACTCCGCCCCGCCGCAACTGCCCCCGATGATGGACGGCAACTGATCCACGCAAGATACTTTTTCAGGAAACCCGGCCATCGAGCCGGGTTTTTTGCATTCAGCAACCGGGTTTCTGATTGTTGCGATCAGGATACTAAATGCACACTTCCCTATGGAAGGGTGAAAGCGGAGATAGTGGCAATCATGAGCGATACCGACCACGTAAATAGACAAGGCATCAACCTTCTTGAAAGTCGGGTCCTGGAATGCGGGCATATCTTCCGTGAACAAGCGATATCAGACTTCGGAATCGACGCTCAGATCGAGATTAAGCAGGACGACACTCCCACCGGGCGGCTGATCGCGGTTCAGGTCAAGACGGGGCCGAGCTATCTAGGTGAAGAGAAAGATAGCGGGTTTTGGTATCGTCCTTCGGATGAGCACTACAATCTATGGATTAACCACTCGCTGCCCGTCATCATTGTTCTGTGTGATCTGGAAAGCCGTACCTGCTATTATCAAATCGTGACCATCGAAAACTGCGTAACGACTGGAAAGAACTGGAAGATACTGGTTCCCAAATCGCAGACCATAACATCCGAAACGACAGACACCTTGGCTGACATGGCATCGCCAATCGCCGCCGCGAGCGATTTTTCCATCGTTCGAGAGGATGATGTGAGCCACGGTACGGCGCGGAGGATAAGCCTGTATATCGTCGCCCATGCAGGTCTGAAACCAATGTCCAAACCACATTTGGGGGCAATCGTAAGAGCGGCATTGAACCATGGTCGTGAAACGACCTACGCGCGCGATGATATATCTGCCGCGGCTCACTACGGACGAACAGCAGATGTCGTTTGGGGTAATATCTACCTACGCGAAGCCGACATTAATAGTGCGGGATGGATTTGTCGGTTCCAATGGATTTCCCCTGAGTTGGACACGCGCTGGCGACCATTCGCGCTTTCGGGTGAGGATCACGGGAACGGTCTCATCATAGATTGGCCCCAGAATACACATATTGCAAATTTGTCGGACGCTGCGCGGGTCGGCAAGGCCGGGTATTTGGCTAAGGCCGACGCGCTTTTGAACAAATTACCAACTATGCGCGATGCGTTGGACAGTTTGATAAAGGCAGGCACACCGTCCGCAAAATGCGCCGAATTCTCACGCGATGCTTAGACTTTCGAAAACTTCTGGAGGGATAGCCCATCAGGTCCATCGGAATGCACACGATTGCATCAAGCGATCAACGACGCCGTTGCGCTTGTTGGAAATGCCGGAATGATATCGGAGCGGATCATTTCTGAAAACGATAGACGGCAAATCGGACTTCTCAAACGATATTCGAGGGATCTTCATACCAAGCAGTCTGACATCGACTTTCTACGACGCGACGTCAGATAGCCCCTCCAATCAATCCTCGGCATTCGCCTCCGCGCGGCTCTTGCCGGTTGCGCCCTGCGCCAGGGTGGCGGCCATGAAGGCGTCCAGGTTGCCGTCCAGCACGCCCTGACTGTCGGAGGTTTCAACTCCCGTGCGCAAATCCTTGACCATCTGATAGGGTTGCAGGACGTAGCTGCGGATCTGGTTGCCCCAGCCTGCATCGCCCTTCGCCTCATGCGCCTCGTTGATGGCAGCGTTCCGGCGGTCCAGCTCCATCTGGTAAAGACGCGATTTCAGCGCCTTCATGGCGATGTCGCGGTTCTGGTGCTGGGATTTCTCGGAACTCGTCACCACGATATTGGTGGGTATGTGGGTGATGCGCACCGCGGAATCTGTGGTGTTGACGTGCTGCCCGCCCGCGCCGGAGGACCGGTAGGTGTCGATGCGGATGTCGGAGGGGTTCACCTCGATCTCGATCGCGTCGTCCACCACCGGATAGACCCAGACCGAGCTGAAGGAGGTGTGCCGCCGCGCCGCGCTGTCATAGGGTGAGATGCGGACCAGACGGTGCACACCGCTTTCCCCCTTGAGCCAGCCATAGGCATTGGGGCCGCTGATCTTGTAGGAGGCGGATTTGATGCCCGCTTCCTCGCCCGCGCTTTCGGATTGCAGCTCGACCTTGTAGCCGCGCTTCTCCGCCCAGCGGACATACATGCGCGCCAGCATGGACGCCCAGTCGCAGCTTTCCGTGCCGCCCGCGCCGGAGTTGATCTCGATAAAGGTATCGTTGCCGTCCGCTTCCCCGTCGAGCAGCGCCTCCAGCTCCTTCTCGGCGGCGATGTCGCGCAGTTTGCGGATGGCGCTCTCGGCCTCGGTCACGACGTCTGCGTCGCCCTCGGCCTCACCCATTTCGATCAGTTCGAGGTTGTCGGCAAGCTCCTGCGCCAGCCCGTCACGGGTGTCGATGGAATCGGAGAGCAACTGACGCTCTCGCATCAGCTTCTGCGCCTTGGCCGGGTCGTTCCACAAATCGGGATCCTCGGACATGGCGTTGAGTTCTTCGAGCCGGTAGGCCGCCGTTTCCCCCAGACGCTGGCTGAGCAAGGCGACGCTCTTCTCGATTTCGGAGGCGAGGGTTGCGATTTCGGCGCGCATGGGTCCGGTCCTGTCAATCAAAGCATCGGCGAAGGGCCAATGCGGCATTCGTGGTGGCGGATAGATAACGAGGCTGCGCGGTGAGGTCAAAGGGGCTGCCCCCGGACCCCACCCCGCGATGGATCAGTACAGTCCGCCGCCGCCCAGATCGCCAAGGTCCGCAGGCGGTGTGGGAACAGCGACCGGGGCCCCGCCCCCGTTATTTATGGTCACGCTGGGCGCGGGCTCGATCCGGTCCGGCAGATCGGACAGGTCGTAGGCCGTCATTCCGATCGTCGCGGCGGCTGCACCGATGGAGGGGGCCTGCCCCTCAACGAACAGCTCGTAAACCGCATTTTCCGAATTCGGATCGGTGATCCGCTGACCCGTCGTTCGGTCGATCAGCACGAATTCCGTGCCCTCTGGCGGTTGGAATTTGCCCGGGCTGGCCGGACGCAGACGCAGATATTCCTCCATGAACTGACCGAAGACCGGGGCGCATAGACCACCCCCGGTGCCGCCGCGCCCAAGGCTGCGTGGATTGTCGAAGCCGATATAGCAGCCCGCGACGATGTTCGGGGTAAAGCCCACGAACCACGCATCCTTGCTGTCATTGGTCGTTCCGGTCTTGCCCGCCAGGGGCACCGGCAGATAGCTCAGAGAGCGGGCGGTGCCGCGATCCACTACGCCTTCGAGCATCGAGATCAGGCGGAAGGCCGTGACCCGGCTCATCGTGCGTTCGGCGGTGGAATAAAGGTACGGCTCCGGCTGATCGTTATACTCGGTCTGGTCGCATCCGATGCAGCCGCGCTGATCGTGGCGATAGATCGTATTGCCGCGACGATCCTGAATCCGGTCCACCAGGGTCGGCTCCACCCGCTGCCCGCCATTGGCGAACATCGAATAGGCGGAGATCAGGCGGAACAGAGTGGTTTCCTGCGCCCCCAGACTGATCGGCAGATATTCCTGCATGTCGTCATAGATGCCGAAACTCTCGGCATAATCGGCCACCACGTCCATTCCGATCGTGTCCGCGATGCGCACCGTCATCAGGTTCAGCGATCGCTCAAGCCCGACCCGCATCAGGGTCGGACCGTTGAACGTGCCCTCCCCGGAATAGTTTTTTGGTTTCCAGGGCGCTTGCCCCGGAATGTCGAGAACGAACGGAGCATCCAGAATGATCGAGTTCGGCGTGTATCCCTGATCGAGTGCGGCGGCATAGACGAATGGCTTGAACGCCGAACCCGGCTGCCGGGTCGCCTGTGTCGCCCGGTTGAAGCTGGAGGCGTCGTAGGAGAAGCCGCCCTGAAGCGCCAGCGTGCGTCCCGTGCGGTGATCCATCACCATGAAGCCGCCCTGAACCTCCGGCACCTGGCGCAGGTTCCAGTTCGTGAAGGTGCCCGCCTCGTCCCGGCCCGGTGTCACCAGGATGATGTCGCCCACCTCGAACAGATCCGAGGGCGCGCTGGGCGCAGCCCCCACGCGGGTGCCCGAAAGACGCGGACGCGCCCATTGAAAATCGCTGACATATAGCGTCTGCGCCGACACGTCATCAGGCAAATCGGAGGGGGGATCCTCCACACCGATAAGCGCGCCCTGCGCGTCCATGTCCAGCACGACGGCCATGTGGAAGTCGGGTACGTCGCGCACACCGCGCGTGCGGCGCAAAGCCTCACGCCATGCGGCCTCATCCGTCAGATCGACCTCATCGGGGTCGAGCGCACCCAGCGGGCCGCGATAGCCGCCCCGCTCCATATCGTAGGCGATCAATGCGGTGCGCAAAGCTTCAGCGGCTGCGGCCTGAAGCTCAGGCTCGATGGTGGCGCGAATGGTCAGGCCGCCGGTCAGAACCCGTTCGGAGCCAAGCTGCTGCGACACGCGACGGCGGATTTCCTCGGTGAAGTAGTCGCGACCGGGCAAATGCTGGGTCAGCGGAATGTAATCGCCATTCTGGACCGACAGCAGTGGCGCGTTCTGGGCCTGCGTCACCTGCTCCGGCGTCAGATAGCCGTTCTCCCCCATTTCGCGCAGCGTATTATTGCGCCAGAAGGTCGCGATTTCCGCATCGTTCACCGGATGGCGGTCGGACGGAGCCTTGGGCAAGGCGGCCAGATATGCGGCCTCCTGCGGGGTCAGCTCCTCCAACGTCTTGCCGAAATAGTTGTTGGCCGCAGCCACGATGCCGTAGCTGTTCTGACCCAGATAGATCTCGTTCAGATAGAGTTCGAGGATCTGATCCTTGGTCAGCACCCGTTCCAGCCGGGTTGCCAGGATAACCTCACGAATCTTGCGCTCTATCTCACGCTCACCATCCAGCAGGAAGTTCTTCACCACTTGCTGCGTAATGGTCGAGGCCCCGCGCAAGCGGCCCCCCTGCGCCGCGTCCAGCACGGCGGAGATGATGCCCCGCACGTCGAAACCCGGGTGAGAGTAGAAGGTCCGATCCTCGGCGGAAATGAACGCCTGAATCACCAGCGGCGGCACCTCGTCGATAGGCACGAACACCCGGCGTTCGCGCAGGAATTCGTCGATCAGCGCGCCTTCCTGACTGTAGACGCGCGTCAGGGTCGTCGGTTCGTACTGGGCCAGTTCCTCAGGGTCGGGCAAACCGGCGGAATAGGACCAGACCACAGCACCCACGATCAGAACGCCGAAGACGAGACCGATGACCAACGCGCTGAAAATCCAGCCGAAAAAACGCAAAATATAGATCATACCCTGATCCTCGATCCCTTACCTGCAGCGCGGTTCGGATGCCCGCGCGGCCCACTCGTCGTCTCATAGCACTCGATTCCGGGAAAGTCAGGGCCGATCGTTCAGTCCCCGTTCGCGCCTGCGACACGTGCCGGGGCGGGCCGGACCTGCGCCGACAATACCCCGTCCCGCTCCACCCAATCATCGAGTGCCGCCAGGATACCCTGCGCGGCATGGGCCCGCCAGCGGGGTGAGATCATGTTTGCGCGATCCGTCGCATCCGACAGAAAACCCAGCTCGATCAGCATGGAGGGAATGTCCGGCGCCTTGAGCACGCGAAACCCGGCGGAGCGGTGCGGGTTGGAGCGGATAACCCCGACAGCGTGGCGCATCGCCTCGACCGTGGCGCGGGCCAGCATGGCGGACCTCGCGTTCGTCTCACGCTGGGCCATGTCGGTCAGAAGCAGGGCCAGATCGTCATCCTCCACCCCCAGATCGACCCCGCCCAGCGTGTCGGCGCGGTTCTCCAACTCCGCCAGGGCGGCGGCCTCGGCGGAACTGGCACCCTCGGACAGCGTATATATAGCCGAGCCGGAGGCATTGCCCCGTGTGACCGTATTGGCGTGAAGTGAGATGAACACCGCCGCGCCGGATTCACGCGCAAAGCGAACGCGGTCGCGCAGCGTTACGAACACATCGGTATCGCGGGTCATGCGCACGTCGAACCTGCCGCTGTCCTGCAAAACGGCGCGCAATTCCCGACCGAAGGCCAGCGCGATATCCTTTTCAGCAATGTCCAGGCGCACCGCACCGGGATCAATGCCACCATGCCCCGGATCCAGCACCACCAGCGGCAGCGCGGTCGCACCCCGCGTCGGCGTATCGTGGGGGGACCTGGAAAGCCGCGATCCAGCGGCGAAGGTCAGGATCAGCCGCGCCGCGCCGCCCGAATTGGTCATAGACGCAGTTTGCAACGTCAACATGCGCTGCGCCTCCAGCGAGATGACAGCGCCCTCCTGTGCACCTGACAGATTATAGCGGTTGATGACGGTGTCGGGATGAAATGCCGGCTGGCTGTGAGGGTCCGCACCGTTCAGGGTGACGGCAACCCGCCCGTCCTGCGGGGTGGACACGCGAAAGGGAATCGCCCCATCCAATGCTATCGTTACGGTTGTGGTGCGGTTCAGCCAACCCTCCGTCTGACTGTCGATGGAGAGAACGGCCACATCGCTGAGCGCGGCCTGCCCCCACAGACAGATCGCCACGACCGCGGCAAAGCGACGTGAAACCCACATTAACATCTGCATCATATTGCCCCGAAGCCCCGCGTGGATCGCGGGCGTATTGCCCTGCAAGCTATCACCCTGCGCGGTACGCGCGCAAAAACAAATTGTACTTCCCGCCAATCTGTTCCTATATCGTGCTATGCGATTGCGGGACATCCGCCCTCGCCGAGATAGAATTCGTCGCAGAACGACACCCGCCCGCATGGACCGCTTTGTAAACGAAGCGAAGGGTTCAGGGCCCGTGGAACGCTCGCGACTGGCGCTTGCGCCGCCCCGAAGTATGCCGGACACCCGGCCACAACAGGGCCACTTCGCCAAGGCGAGGGGGCTCAGGACGTAAAAACCGCGATGAAACGCGTACAGGCAACAGCTACGATCAGATTGCACGGTGAGATTCCGCGTCTGCCCGCATGTCTGGACCGCATCGCCCTTCATACAGAAAGTGCGCCTGCGCGCCTCCCGACTGACACTCGGCGTGGCCCCAGGCGTGTTGCAGATGCTCAATGCCCAAGAAAATGCTTATCGATGCCACCCACTCAGAGGAGACACGGGTTGTCGTCGTTGATGGAAACAAGGTCGAAGAATTCGATTTTGAAAGCCTGAACAAGCGCCAGATTTCAGGCAATATCTACCTGGCCAAGATTACACGGGTCGAACCCTCGCTTCAGGCGGCGTTCGTGGATTACGGCGGGAACCGTCACGGTTTCCTGGCCTTTTCGGAAATTCATCCTGACTATTACCAGATCCCCGTTGCGGACCGTGAGGCCTTGATTGCCGAGCAGGAAGCCGAGGAAGAGGCGCGTCGCGTCGAGGAAGAGGAAGAGGCCCAGCCAAAGCCTCGCCGTGGCCGCTCGCGCAGCCGTTCACGCTCCGTCGCATCAAGGGACGGCGCCCCCACGGATGAGACGACGACCGCACCCGTCGATCTGCCCGAAACCACCGCCGAGGTCAGCGAAACCGCCGCCCCGGTCAGCGCGGATCCCGCAGACAACCCGGTTGAGGGCAGCGGCGCGGACGCCGCCATCGCCGAGGCTACGACCGACCCCACTGCCGACGTGACCGCCCCGCTGGATGCCGTCATCTCTGACGAGACGCCGGCCGCCGCCACCGATCAGGCCCTGCCTGAGGAAGCCGTGCGCGGCGATCTGGAGCAACCCATGCTGGAGGGCGACGGCCCCGATGTCAGCTCCGGGCTGGGTGAGTCTGCCGATCTGGTGGACACGCCCGAGGGGCAGACCCCGGTCAAGGGTGAGAACCCCGACACCAGCGCCGATCCGTCGGACGCGGATGCCACAGCCGATCCCGAAACCACGCTTGAGGCGGACGCCGAGGATGAGGCCGAGGAGGTGCGCGCCGAACAGCGCCGTCGCCGCCCCAAGATGCGCCGCTACAAGATTCAGGAGGTCGTCAAGGTTCGGCAGATCATGCTGATCCAGGTCGTGAAGGAGGAGCGGGGCAACAAGGGCGCCGCGTTGACCACCTACCTGTCGCTGGCCGGCCGCTATTGCGTCCTGATGCCCAACACTGCACGCGGCGGCGGCATCAGCCGCAAGATCACCAACGCCGTGGATCGCAAGAAGCTCAAGGATATCGCGGGTGAGATCGAGGTGCCCAAGGGCGCCGGTCTGATCATCCGCACCGCAGGTGCCAAGCGCACCCGGACGGAGATCAAGCGCGACTACGAATATCTGATCCGCCAGTGGCAGCAAATCCGCGACCTGACGATGAAGTCGATCGCACCGACCCCGATCTACGAGGAGGGATCGCTGATCAAGCGGTCGATCCGCGACCTGTATTCGCGCGACATCGACGAGATTTTCGTCGAGGGGGCCGAGGGCTACCGCGAGGCCAAGGAATACATGCGGATGCTGATGCCCAGCCATGCCCGCAACGTGAAGCTGTATCAGGACCCCGTCAGCCTGTTCGGCCGCTATCAGGTCGAAAGCTATCTGGGCCAGATGTTCAATCCGACCGTGCAGCTGAAATCCGGCGGCTATCTGGTAATCGGCGTGACCGAAGCTTTGATCGCGGTGGACGTGAACTCCGGCCGCTCGACGAAGGAAAACTCGATCGAGGATACCGCGCTCAAGACCAATCTGGAGGCCGCCGACGAGGTGGCCCGCCAATTGCGGTTGCGCGACCTTGCCGGTCTGATCGTCATCGACTTCATCGACATGGATGAACGGCGCAACAACTCCGCCGTTGAAAAGCGGATGAAGGACGCACTGAAACCGGACCGCGCGCGTATTCAGGTGGGGCGGATCTCGTCCTTCGGCCTGATGGAGATGTCGCGCCAGCGTCTGCGCCCCGGTATGCTGGAGGCGTCAACGCAGGCCTGCCCGCATTGCCACGGAACCGGCCTTGTCCGCTCGACCGACAGTCTGGGTCTGTCGATCATCCGCGAGCTTGAGGAAGAGGGCGTGCGCCAGCGCTGCAAGGAAATCGTGCTGACCGCGCCGGTCGATGTCGCGAACTACCTGCTGAACTCCAAGCGTGAGCATATCGCCCTGATCGAGACCCGCTATGGCATCGCCATTCAGGTCAACGGAGACGCGCATCTGATCAGCCCGGAATACAAGGTGGAGCGGTTCAAGACGGCCAGCCGCGTCGTCACCGCAGATCCGACCGCGGGTGTGATCCAGATGGACAGTCTGGATCTGGCGGAAGATTATATTGATGAGGCCGAGGAGATCGAGGAGGAAACTCCCAAGCCCGAGGTCAGTGAGGACGATCAGCCCAAAAAGAAGAAGCGCCGTCGGCGGCGGCGGGGCGGTCGTGGTCGCGACAATGAGAACGATACGGAAAATGGTACTGATGAGGAGGATTCCTCCAACGACGCATCCGACGCGCAGGACAAATCCGCATCCGGCAAGGATGATGGCGAGGAGGCGAAGCCTTCGCGGTCGCGGTCGCGGTCCCGCACACGCAGCCGCAAATCGGCCGAACCCAAGGAAGACAAGGAAGACAAGGAAGACAAGGATGCTTCCGCCACGACCGAGGAGCCGAAGGAGGAGGTAGAGGCCGCCGAAAAGCCCGCCAAACCCGCCCCCAAACCGCGTGCGTCGCGTGCTCGGAAAAAGCCTGCGGAACCCGAAGCGGTCGAAACCACCCCGGTGGCGGAGGTTGCAACCACCGAAGAGGTCGCGCCAGCGATCAGCGAACAGCCGCCCGTTGATGCAGTCGTTGCGCAGGATACTCCTGCAGCGGCAACCGATGCCATTCCCGACGCTCAACCCACAGACGACACCGGCCCGGCGCCGGAGGTAATGCCGGACATGGCAACACCGGAAGAGGTCGCAACCTCCCCGGAGGAGCCGAAGCCCGCAGAACTGCCTGATGCAGCGGCGGAGGACGGCCCGAAGGAAGGCGATTCTAAGGAAGACGAGGATCAGCCGAAACGACGCGGCTGGTGGGCACGCACCATCGGCAGTTGATCGAACAGCCCCCCGATCGCCTGGGAAACAGGCGATCGGGGGACTTGCAGATGAGCGCCTTTACCAAAATGCGGACACAAAAAATGCGAGTAGGTTTCCCTACCCGCATTCCTTAGTTCAATCGCTGGGCTGTATCAGTCCCAGAAGCCCTCATCCACGTCGGGAAGTTGCTCGAGCTGCTCTTCGCTCAGACGCGTCACATAGGCGTAGGATTTGTCATCCACGGCGACCAAGCTGACGTCGGAGATCGAGATCATGACATGCTTGTCACCGATGTCGAGGAAGCCACCCACTTCAGCAACGATGCCGATCATCTGACCGTCACGGGACAGCACGATATCTTCGATTTCACCGATGTCGTTCCAGTCGGTGTCAACGTCATCGTAGACATTCGCTGAATCCCACTCGGAATAACCTTCGGAGACGGAATAGACCTCACCACCGGTGATGTCGCGCGAACGGATCAAATCGCCCTGACGCTCGCTCAGGTCCATGCTGCCCATTGCGGTGTGTGCTTCGGCGTGTGCGGCGGTCGCGCCCAGACCAAATGCGAGGGCGGCGGCGGAAACGGATGTGATAATGCGGTTCATAAAAAACTCCTTATTCAGCTTATTGCTGCATTACCAACGATGCGAACAAACCAACGTTCCATAATCGAGCATTTTTCTTTCCATCCCCCCGGGGCCTATCGCCGGATGGATCGGTCACTCCTTCTGCGCGCTATCCGACAGCGACGCCATGAAGCGGGCGATGCGAACAGCGCCCTCGGCGATTGCGGCGCTGGGTCCAGCATAGGAGAATCGGACGGTTTCGTGCCCCCGGACAGGGTCGAAATCCAATCCCGGCGTCGCGGCGACGCCCTCCTCCGCCAGCAGGCGCGCGGTGAAGCTCCGGCTGTCCAGCCCGGTATGGGCAATATTGGCGTAGATATAGAACGCGCCGTCAGGCGGCGCGATGTCACGCAGGCCGGCCTTGGGCAAGGCATCGAGCAGAACCGCGCGGTTGCGGGCATAAACCTTGGCGTTCTCGTCCAGCTCCTGCCCGGCATCCATCGCGTGCAGGGCGGCGATCTGGCTGGCATGGGGCGGGCAGATGAACAGGTTCTGGGCAAGACGTTCGAGCACACGCACATGACTGTCAGGCACGACCATCCAGCCGATGCGCCACCCCGTCATGGAGAAGTACTTGGAAAAGGAGTTGATGACGAAAACGTCGTCGGTCAGTTCCAGCGCGGTGACGGCGCGGCCTTCGTATTCGATACCGTGATAGATCTCGTCCGAGATCAGCGCCACGTCCGCCGCTTCGCAAGCCTGCACCAGTGCACCCAGCGCGGCGCGATCCAGCATGGAGCCGGTGGGGTTCGCGGGGCTGGCCACCAACAAACCGTCCAGATCGGGGGTGATGTCCGCCACCGTCGGCTGAAACCGATTGGCCACGGTCCCCTCGATGCGCACGGCCTGCAAATCCAGCGCGCCCAGAATGTTGCGATAGCTGGGATAGCCGGGATCCGCGATGCCAACCCGCTGCCCCGCATCGAACAGCGACAGAAAGCTGAGGATGAACCCTGCCGACGATCCCGAGGTCACCACGATCCGCGAGGGTGCCACGTCCACGCCGTAAACCTCACCGTAATGACGTGCGATCCGTTCGCGCAGCGCGGGCAGGCCGAGGGCAACCGTATAGCCCAGGGGCCCGGCCTCCATGGCGCGGTTCAGACCGTCGCGGGCCAGTTTGGGTGCCGGAGTGCCGGGCTGACCGACCTCCATGTGGATCACGTCCTGGCCGGTCGCCTCCGCTGCGCGGGCGGCCTCCATCACGTCCATCACAATGAAACTATCGACGGCGCTTCTTCTTGATGTCCGCATCGGTGGCCCCTACCCTTTTTCATGAATGGCCCGCCGGTTGTCGCGGGCGCGGACGGGGGCGTCAAGCCTTCGACCGCAAGGGGGGAGTATGTTTTCAAGACGTATATTGTTGACCGTCGCGGCAATGGTGATCGCGACAGTACCGGTAAACGCCCAGGGTCTGATCCGCGATGCGCAGATCGAGCGGACGCTGGACAGCATGGTCGCGCCGCTGGTCAGCGCGGCGGGTCTGCCGCCCGGCAGCGTGGAGATCTATATCGTCGATAACCGCGAAATGAACGCGTTCGTCATACCGGGCGGGCGCATGTTCATCCATTCGGGGCTGATCCAACGGTTGGAGCGTCCCGATATGCTGCAAGCGGTCATGGCGCACGAAATCGGGCATGTGGTGTCAGGGCATATCGCGCAACGCTCGGTCGAGGCGGAGCTGAACTCACGTGCCTCGCTGGCCGGTATTCTGCTTGGCGTCCTGGCCGGTGCCGCCGGAACGCCCGAGGCGGGCATCTTCATCGCGCGGGGCGCGGCGGGGGCGGCTGTCTCAGGCATGCTGGCCTATTCGCGGGATCAGGAATCGAGTGCGGATCAAAGCTCGATCCGCTTGCTGGAAAGGGCGGGAATCGATCCAACGGCGGCTCTGGACACTCAGAACCTGTTTCGCGGGCAGGAATTGCTGTCCTCGGCGCGAATCGATCCCTATGCGCGATCCCACCCGCTTAGCTCCGACCGCTTGGATTTGATGCGACGCAGCGCGGAAAACTCCCCGATGCGCGGGGCGCGCGTGTCGCCGGCGTTGCAGGATGAATATGACAGGATGCGGGCCAAGTTCGACGGGTTCACATTGTCGCCCCGCACCGCGCTGGACCGGGTCGAGGGCCGCACGGACATGGCGGCGCGCATCCAGCGGGCGGTCGCCCTGCACCGCCTGCCCGCCCCCGCCGCAGCAATAGATGAGATAGACGCGGCCATCGCGATTGAGCCGCGAAACCCTTGGCTGCATGAGTTGAAGGGGCAGTTCCTGATCGAGAACGGCGATGCGCAGGCCGCGATTGGCCCGTATCGACAGGCCGTCGCCCTGGCACCCGATGCGGCCCTGCTGCGCGCGGGTCTGGGTCAGGCGCTGCTCTCGCTCAACACCGATGCCGCGAACCGCGAGGCGTTGCAACTGCTGTCGCAGGCCCGCGAAACTGTGGTCGGCACCCCCGTTTCACTGCGTGCCCTGGCGGAGGCATATGCCCGCACCGGCGATCAACCTCGCGCGGCGCTCTACACTGCGGAACGCTACGCGCTGGGCGGGGCGGTCACGGATGCGCTGCGCTTCGCCAGAATTGCCCGCGACGGGTTGCCCAACGGCTCCCCCGGCTGGATAAGGGCCACGGAATTGATGAGCACACTCGAACGAATTCAGGAGCGCAGAGGCGAATGACCGGAACCAACTGGATGACGGGCGCGATCGGCGTCGTGGCTATCGCCGCCCTTGGGCTAGGTCTATACGGCTTGCGCGATACCGATACGCCTGCCCCCGCCGCCCCGGTGGAGGGAGCGTCCGATCCTGTAAGCGACCTCGACCGCGAGATCCTTCAGGCGGAGATGCGCCGCTATTTGCTGGAAAACCCCGAAATCATCATGGAACTGGTCAGCGTACTGGAATCGCGCCAGACCGCCGATGCACAGGCGGTGGAGCAGCAGATGCTGCGTGAGAACGCGGATCAACTGCTCGACGATGGCTATTCGTTCGTTGGTGGCAATCCCGAAGGCGATGTCACCTTGGTCGAATTCCTCGACTATCAGTGCAGCTTTTGCAAACGCGCCCACCCCGAGGTCGCCAGCCTGCTGGCGCAGGACGGCAATATCCGCCTGATCGTCAAGGAGTTCCCGATTCTGGGACCGGTCAGCGAAACGGCGTCACGCGCGGCGATGGCGGTGCTTCTCGAACAGGGACCCGACCTTTACGAAACCTTCAACGACGCGATGATGATGTTTCCCGGGCGTCTGGACGATGCGATGATCGACCGGCTGGCCGAACGCTCCGGCGTGGATGTCGCGGCGATGCGCGCGCGGATGGACGATTCCGACATCACGCGCCAGATCGCGCAGAACAAGCAGTTGGCCGAACAGTTGCAGATCACCGGCACACCCACCTTCGTTCTGGGCGATACGATGATCCGTGGCTACCTGCCGGCGGAGCAGATGGCCGATGCGGTACGCTTGACCCGCAGCGCGATGCGTTGAACGCTCTTTCACGCTACGTCACTTAGACGTATAGATCATTTAGGAATGAGCACGATCCACAAATGCACCCCACCTGCGGGTCGGGCAAAAAGATGCGAGGATGCATGGGCACGAAACATGACGCGGACACCGCCTTCATCAAGGCACTGGCAGATCTTCTGAAGGACAGCGATCTGACCGAAATCGAAGTTTCCCGCCGGTTCGGTGAGGATGACAAGCTGGAGGTCCGCGTTTCGCGTCAGACCATCCAGCAGGTCATGACCAGCCAGCCCGCCGCGCCGGTTGCGCACAGCCCCGCACCGCAGGCGGCCAGCGCCCCGGCGGCAGCGGCGGAGCCTGCTTCGAACGATCCGGTCGATCATCCGGGGGCCGTAAACTCCCCCATGGTGGGCACGGTTTATCTGCAGGCGGAACCGGGCGCGCCCGCGTTCATCTCCGTCGGGGATACCGTGTCCGAGGGGCAGACCCTGCTGATCATCGAGGCGATGAAGACCATGAACCAGATCCCTTCTCCGCGTGCGGGAAAGGTGACACGGATCGTCGTGGGCGATTCGGAGCCTGTGGAATTCGGCGCTCCCCTCGTCGTGATCGAGTGAGGCCAGCATGTTCAAGAAGGTCCTGATCGCCAACCGGGGTGAGATCGCCCTGCGTATTCACCGCGCGTGCAAGGAGATGGGCATTCAGACCGTCGCCGTGCACTCCACCGCTGACAGCGACGCGATGCATGTGCGCATGGCCGATGAAAGCGTCTGCATCGGTCCGCCGCCGGGTGGGCAAAGCTATCTGTCGATCCCCAACATCATCAGCGCGTGTGAGATTACGGGCGCGGATGCGGTGCATCCCGGATATGGCTTCCTCAGCGAAAACGCCAATTTCTCGCAGATCGTGCACGACCACGGCATCACCTTTATCGGCCCCTCGGCCGAGCATATCAACGTGATGGGTGACAAGATCGCGGCCAAGGACACGATGAAGCGGCTTGGCGTGCCCTGCGTTCCCGGCTCCGACGGTGGTGTGGACACTGTTGAGGACGCGCGGCGCATCGCGGCGGACATGGGCTATCCCGTCATCATCAAGGCAGCCTCTGGCGGAGGCGGTCGCGGCATGAAGGTCGCCACATCAGCCGAGAATATCGACGTCGCCTTCCAATCCGCCCGGTCCGAGGCGAAGGCCGCCTTCGGTGACGATGTCGTCTACATGGAGAAATACCTGCAACTGCCCCGCCATATCGAGATTCAGGTCTTCGGTGACGGCAAAGGCAATGCGGTCCATCTGGGGGAGCGGGACTGCTCGCTGCAACGCCGCCACCAGAAGGTGTTCGAGGAGGCCCCCTCGCCCGTCATCACGGCGGAACAGCGCGCGCGCATCGGCAAGACCTGCGCGGACGCGGTCGCGGCAATCGACTATATCGGCGCGGGAACCATCGAGTTTCTGTATGAAAACGGTGAGTTCTACTTCATCGAAATGAACACCCGCCTGCAAGTCGAGCATCCCGTGACGGAGGCTGTCTATAACGTCGATCTGGTGCAGGAACAGATTCGCGTTGCAGCGGGCCTGCCGATGAGCTTCACCCAGGATGAGCTCAAGCCACTGGGCCATGCCATCGAATGCCGGATCAACGCGGAGAAACTGCCTGCCTTCCGCCCCTCGCCCGGCACGATCAAGACCTTTCATGCACCTGGCGGGCTGGGCGTTCGGATGGACAGTGCGATCTATGCCGGCTACCGGATTCCGCCCTATTACGACAGCCTGATCGGCAAGCTGATCGTTCACGGGCGCAATCGGGATGAGGCGCTCGCGCGGCTTCACCGTGCGTTGAGCGAGTTCGTGGTCGAGGGGATCGACACCACCCTGCCCCTGTTCGACCATCTGCTGGCGGCCCGGGATGTGCAGACCGGCGATTACGACATCCACTGGCTCGAAAAATGGCTTGAGGCGGAATTCGATACCTGATGCATCAGGATGATATGGAAATCACGCCCGCGCTGTTGCTGAATGCGTATGCTGCGGGCGTTTTTCCCATGGCGGAACATCGGGATGGGCAGACCCGCTGGGTCGATCCGCATCGGCGGGGGATCATCCCCCTCGACGGATTGCACGTTTCGCGATCGCTGCGAAAACGGATCCGTCAGGGCGGGTTCGAGGTGCGCGTCGATACCGCCTTCGACACCGTGGTCGATGCCTGTGCCAGCCGGTCCGAGACTTGGATCAACGATGAGATTCGCGGACTCTACACCGAATTGCACGACATGCGGCAGGCCCACTCCATCGAATTCTGGCATGAGGGTCGTCTGACCGGGGGGCTGTACGGCGTGCGCCTGGGAGCCGCGTTCTTTGGCGAAAGCATGTTCAGCACACAGACCGATGCATCGAAGATCGCGCTGGTCTGGCTGGTGGCGCGCCTGCGGGCGGGCGAATTTCACCTGCTCGACACGCAATTCGTCACGGACCATCTGTTGAGCATGGGGGGCGTCGAAATCGGTCGCAGTGCCTATCGTCGGCGTCTGGCCTATGCGACGCACCGCATCGCGGACTGGAATGCCCTGCCCGAGGACCTGTCCCCGCAGCATGTACTGGACATCGCCACCGGCTCAACCGTCGTCAGGTAACGTTTCCTCATCAAGAGGTTCGGGCGCCAGATCTTCGACAGGTTCGGAACCGGCGGTGTTCTCCGGCATCGCATCAATGCAATCGGTGACCCAGATATCGTAGCGCGGATGATCCATCGCGTTGAGCGCCGGGCTGGACGCGATCATCCAGCCGGCAAAGCGGGGGTCTTCCTCACGCGCGTCCTGAATTTCGACGAATGCGTAGGCGTCCTGCGTCTCACCCTCCGCCGGGATGCGGCATGCGTCCAGCAGAATGGACAGACGCTCATAAGTGACCGTCTCCCCCGCCATGACGGGGATGTCCACGGCACGACCTGTCATCTTGTCCAGACCGCGCAGCATCGCGCCGGCCTGCAATCGGGAGGTGACCGGGCCACGCTCCGGCACGCCACCGACGCCGCCGAAATCGCGCTGGAGATCTTCGAGAATTCCCTGCTCCACCTGTGCGGACGCGGCGGTCGCACTCAGCAAGATTGCAATCAGGATTTTACGCATGAAAACCGTATCCTTACATAATCCGCCGTCCAGTTACCCCGTCCGTCGCACAGGGCCGGGGCCAGCAGGTCCGTCACACGATCCAGGAAAGCCGCCCGATCTCCCTCAACCTTCCCCAGAACCGGGACGGCCAGGGTTTCGATCCAGGCGCGCATTCCTGCCGCAACCGGGGTCGGGCGCGGGATCAGCTCGCATGTCTGAACGTCAAAGCCACCCTGCCGCAACAGGTCGCTATATTCCGCGGCGGAGGGGAAATACCAGATATCCTTCAGGTCAGCCGCGACCCCGGCTTCGGCCAATGTCGCGATAAGGGCGGTGCGGATCGCGGCGACGTTGCCCATGCCGCCGAACTCCCCCACGAAACGCCCGCCCGGTTTCAAGGCGCGGGCGACTCCCGCGATCACGTCGGCAGGGCGCACCATCCAGTGCAGGGCGGCATTGCTGAAAACGGCGTCGAACGCAGCGTCAAAATCCAGCGCATGTCCATCGACGACTTGCGCATCCAATCCCAGCGCACGCGCGGCGGCGACCATATCCGGGGAACCATCGACGCCGAGCACATCCGCCCCGGCATCACGTAGCTTGACCGTCAGCGCACCGTCACCGCATCCCAGATCGAGAATCCGTTCGCCCGGCATCGGCGCCAGCAATTGCACGACAGGCATTCCAAGGTCGGAGACGAACCGCGCGTTCGAATCGTAGTCGCGGGCCGACCAATCACTCACTTGCACCGGTTCCGAAGCTGATGAGCAGGTCGAGCAGGCTGACCGATCCTTGCGTGTTGAGGATTTCATCCCCCGGTTCTAGCATGAATTCCGAACCGCCGGGGGTGAGCGAGACATAGTTGCCGCCCAGCAGGCCGTCGGCGGAAATCTTCGCGTCCGAATCCTCGGGCACCTGAACGTCGCTGCGCAATGCCAGTGTGGTGACCGCCTGATAGGTCTGCGGGTCGAGTGCCATGCTCGACACCGTGCCGATCTTTACGCCGGACATGCGCACATCGGTTCCCGTACCGATACCCGAGGCGGACCGGAACGCCGCGTCGAGTGTATAGGTGTCACCCCCGGCACGCATATCCGTCGTCTGCGCCGCATAGGCGAGGAAGCCGCCCGCAGTGACCAGCACGACTGCGCCGATGATCGTTTCCGCTAGATTACTGGCCATTTTATTCCGGGCTCCATGCCTCGTAATCGCCGCGTGCGAGCGGGCGGGTTTCCGGCGTCAGGATCGAGCCGGGGGGGTGGTAGGCAAGGGCGCTGCCGGTCAGGTTCGGCAGATGCGGCTTTTCCCAAACCTTGCGGATCAGCGGCGCCTCGGACGGGGTTTCATCCCATGTGTGATGCAGCCACCCGTGCCATTCGGGCGATACGCGCGTCGCCTCCACATCACCCTTGTAGATCACCCAGCGGCGCTTTCCGCCGTCCTTTTGGTAATAGACATTGCCGTCGGCATCCTCTCCGACCTTCTCACCGAACCGGGCGGTGAAGATCTGGGTGCCGATGGTGGACCCATGATACCAGGTCAAAAGGCGCAGGATGAAGTTCATGGTGTCGCTCCGCTGGATCGTTGGCAGCATATGTACGTAAACGATGCGGCAACGTCCAGTGGTCAGGCCGATACCGACATGTCTAGCGGGAATGGCCCCCGATGCAGGGGCCATTCCGATAGAGTTGCCGCATTATCCTGCGGTTGCAGGCTCGGCCTTGTCCTTGTCGGAATAGACATAGATCGGCTTGCCATCGCCGTCGATCGCGTCCGGCTTCACGACGACTTCCTCCACCCCTTCCAGGGCGGGCAGGTCGAACATCGTATCCAGCAGGACGCCTTCGAGGATCGAGCGCAGGCCGCGCGCGCCGGTCTTGCGTTCGATTGCCTTCTTGGCGATGGATTTCAACGCCTCGTCGGTGAAGGTGAGCTTGGCGCTCTCCATCTCGAACAGGCGCTGGTATTGCTTGACCAAGGCGTTCTTCGGCTCGGACAGGATCGTGACCAGCGCCTCCTCATCCAGATCGCGCAAGGTTGCGATGACCGGCAGACGGCCGACGAATTCCGGGATCAGGCCGAATTTCAACAGATCCTCGGGCTCCAGCTCCATGAACAGGTCGCCGATGCCCTTCTCGTCCTTGTCACGCACATCCGCGCCGAAGCCCATGGCGGACCCGCGCCCGCGCTGCGCGATGATCTTGTCCAGCCCGGCGAAGGCGCCGCCGCAGATGAACAGGATGTTGGTGGTGTCCACTTGCAGGAATTCCTGCTGCGGATGCTTGCGACCGCCCTGCGGCGGGACGGAGGCGACGGTGCCCTCCATGATCTTGAGCAGGGCCTGCTGCACGCCCTCCCCCGACACGTCGCGGGTGATGGAGGGGTTGTCGGACTTGCGGCTGATTTTGTCCACTTCGTCGATATAGACGATGCCGCGCTGTGCACGCTCGACATTGTATTCGGCCGATTGCAGCAGCTTGAGGATGATGTTCTCGACATCCTCACCGACATAACCCGCCTCGGTCAGCGTCGTGGCATCCGCCATCGTGAACGGCACGTCGAGGATGCGCGCCAGCGTCTGCGCCAGCAACGTCTTGCCGCAGCCGGTCGGGCCGATCAGCATGATGTTGGACTTCGCCAGTTCCACGTCGGTGTTCTTGGACGCATGGTCCAGCCGTTTGTAGTGGTTGTGCACCGCGACGGACAGAACCCGCTTCGCCTGTTCCTGCCCGATGACGTAATCGTCGAGCACCTGACAGATTTCCTGCGGGGTCGGAACACCGTCCGAGGATTTCACGAGGCCGGATTTCGTTTCCTCGCGAATTATATCCGTGCACAGGCCGACGCATTCATCACAGATGAAAACGGTCGGACCCGCGATCAGTTTGCGGACCTCATGCTGGCTCTTTCCGCAGAAGGAGCAATAGAGGGTGTTCTTCGATTCGCCGCCTGATTTGCTCATCGTATTCTCCTCTCACCGGGCTTGGCCTAAGCCGGTGGTCCGTACATTGGAACCTTACCGTTCCGAAATGACAAGGTGTCGGGGCGATTTCGCCCCGGTCCTGTCACATTTTCGTGCCGTCACTTGCGCGAAGGATCACTCCTCCTCCTGCCCGCGCGGCTTGAGAACCTTGTCGATCAGGCCCCATTCCCTGGCATCCTCGGGCATCATGAAGTTGTCACGCTCCAGCGCCAGTTCCACCGTGTCGTAATCCTGCCCGGTATGTTCGACATAGATTTCGTTGAGCCGTTTCTTGAGCTTCTCGGTGTTGCGAGCATGGATCATGATATCCGTTGCCTGCCCTTGATACCCGCCAGAAGGTTGATGAACCATTATCTGGCTGTTGGGCAGCGAGAAGCGCATATCCTTCGCGCCCGCGGTCAGCAGCAGCGACCCCATCGAGGCCGCCTGACCCACGCACAGGGTTGAGACCTTGGGCTTGATATATTGCATCGTGTCATAGATCGAGAGGCCCGACGTCACCACGCCACCGGGCGAATTGATGTACATCTGGATCTCGGTCTTGGGGTTTTCCGCCTCAAGCCACAGCAGCTGTGCGACAACAAGAGACGCCATACCGTCATGGACCGGTCCGTTCACGAAAACGATCCGCTCCTTGAGCAGTCGAGAGAAAATGTCGAACGCGCGTTCACCGCGGGCCGACTGTTCCACGACCATAGGCACGAGGTTCATGTAGGTATCGATCGGGTCTTTCATGGCCTGTGCCTCATCCTTCGGCTGCGCGGATTGCAACCTTGTCCTTGGGAAAGTTCCGATAGGTGTAATGACGCGCCGGGGGGTCTGCAAGGGCACCTCGGACATGTTGGTCAAAGGCACGTAGGGTAGCATCCCTGCGGTGGGCAGATATTTGGCCCGGCGATGCCTTGCAGATGCCCTGAGAGAAATCCTTCGTTGACCTTGCCGCCGTGCGGGCGAAACTCGTGACAAGTGCAAATCAGCCAAGGAAAGCCCATGCGCCTCGCCCTGATGCAAGCCCCGCCCACCGTCACACCCGCGCGCGCGGTCAAACGCCTGTCCGACGCCGCGGCGGAGGCAAAGGCAAGCGGCGCGGACCTGCTGATGACGCCCGAGATGTATCTGAGCGGCTATACGGTCGGCCGCGCGGCCCTGGATGAACGGCAGAGTACGCTGGACGCCGGCCTGTGGGCGCAGGCTGCCGGGATCGCGCGAAAGCACGGCATCGCGATACTGGTCGGCGGGCCGGAGGCCGGAGGTTTCAACACCGTCGCACTGTTCGACGCCACCGGCAGGTTGATCACATCCTATCGCAAGACGCATCTTTACGGCGATGTGGACCGCGCGCAATTCGTCGCAGGGGATGCCTTGTCCGAGGTCTTCGACTTTTGCGGACTGCGCTGCGCGCTGGCGATCTGTTTCGACATCGAGTTTCCCGAACTGGCCCGTAGCCTGGCCCGGCGCGGGGCGGAGGTGTTGCTGGTTCCGACCGCAAACATGCATCCCTATACCGGCGTTGCCACGCGGCTGGTGCCTGCGCGGGCCCACGAAAACGGTCTGGCCATCGGCTACGCCAATTTCACCGGCCCCGACGGCATGTTCGACTATTGCGGGCTGAGCTGTATCGTGGGACCGGATGGTGAGGATCTGGCTCGCGCGGGGGATGCGACGGGCCTGGTGCTCGGCAATATAGACCGGGACGATGTGACGCGGGTCCGCGGCGATCTCGATTATCTCTCCCAGACCCGGACGGAGCTCTACGAATGAGCCCAGATACCGTAACCGCATTCGGTCCCGATTTCCCGTTTTCCTACGACAAGTGGCTGGGCCACCCTGCCGGGCTGGGGGCCGTACCGGCGAAAATGCACGGGGCGAAGGTCGCCGTGATCGGCGCGGGCATGGCGGGCATTACCGCGGCTTACGAATTGATGCGCATGGGTCTGCATCCCGTCATCTATGAACCGGGCCAGATCGGGGGGCGTCTGCGCTCACAGCCCTTCGTCGGGCAGACGGATATCGTGGCGGAACTGGGCGGGATGCGGTTCCCGAAATCGTCGCGGGCCTTTTACCACTACGTCAACAAACTGGGGTTGAAGACGCGGCCCTTTCCAAACCCGCTGACACCAGCCGCAGGTTCGACGGTGATCGAGATCGAGGGGCGCAGGCACTATGCCGAAACGCTGGAGGATCTGCCCGACCTTTACCGTGAAGTGGCGGAGGCCTACGATTCCGCGTTGGAGGAAGGGGCAAGGTTCTCGGACCTGAAGGCGGCAATCGCGGCCCGCGACCCGGCGCGGATCAAGGCGATCTGGGACCCGTTGGTCGCCGCGTGGGATGAGCGGACCTTCTACGATTTCGTCGTGTCCTCGGATGCGTTTCAAAAGCTGTCCTTCCACCATCGGGAGGTCTTCGGACAGGTCGGATTCGGCACCGGCGGCTGGGACAGCGACTTTCCGAACTCGATGCTGGAGATTCTGCGCGTAAACCTGACCGAACTGGACGAGAATCAGCACATGATCGCGGGCGGTGCGGCGCAGGTGCCGCAAGGCCTCTTCGCCCACTCCCCCGTACGCCCCGTACACTGGCCCCACGGCACGTCCCTGAAATCATTGCACAATGGTGCCCCCCGCCCCGGCGCGGCGAAGATCTTCCGCGACGATGCTGGCAAGCTGTCCGTCACGGATATCTGGGGCAGCACGCAGACATTCGAGGCGATGATCGTCACCTGTCAAAGCTGGCTGATGACCACCGCCATCGACACGCAGGAGGAGCTGTTCTCACCCAAATTGTGGATGGCGCTGGACCGGACCCGCTACATGCAAAGCTCCAAGACCTTCGTGATGACGGACCGGGCGTTCTGGCGGGATCGGGACGCGGACGGGCGCGAAGTCATGTCCATGACCCTGACCGACCGGCTGACGCGCGGCACCTATCTGCTGGATCAGGGTGAGGGGCGGCCCGGCGTGATGTGCCTCAGCTATGCCTGGATGACCGACGCGCTGAAGATGTTGCCCCTGCCGACCGAAAAGCGCGTCGCACTGGCCCTGGGCGCGTTGGAGAAGATCTATCCCGATGTGGACATTCGCGGCCACATCATCGGCGATCCCATCACCGTCAGTTGGGAGGCGGACCCCAATTTCCTCGGCGCGTTCAAGGGCGCCCTGCCCGGCCATTACCGATACAACCACCGGATGTATTCACACTTCATGCAAGACCACCATGCCCGCGCCGAAAAGGGCGTCTTCCTGGCGGGGGACGATGTCAGCTGGACACCCGGCTGGGTCGAGGGGGCAGTATCCACCGCCCTCAACGCCGTGTGGGGTGTGATGCATCATCTGGGCGGCCGGACGGAACGCAACAATCCCGGTCCCGGCGACTGTTGGAAGGATCTGGGGCCGGTCGAATTGGGGGAGTAAGTCAAATGGAACGCATCGGGATAATCGGGCTGGGCCGTATGGGCGCAGCAATGGCTCAGCGGTTTGCCGCGCAGGGGCGTGAGGTTGTCGGGTGGACCAGATCGGGCCGCACGGTTCAGGGCGTGGCGGCGGCAGCGTCGATAGATGAGGTCGTCGCGCGGTCCGATGTCGTAATCCTGAGCCTGTATGACGACGCCGCCGTCGCGGAGGTGCTCAACAAGGTGCTGACACTCGACCTAACGGGACGGCTGATCGTCGAGACGAGCACCGTCGTTCCTGATTTGCTCAAGGATCGGATCGCGCATATCGAAGCCTTGGGTGCCGATGCCGTTGACGCCCCGATCTCAGGCGGACCCGAAATGGTGGCGGAGGGGCGTTGCGGTATCTTTATCGGAGGGCGTGCCGAGGCCGCCGCCCGGGCACAGGGCGTGCTGGATGCCATTTCGGATCGTATCTTCCATGTGGGACCATTGGGCGCCGGGCTGGTGATGAAGGTGGTGAACAACGCGATGTTCCAGCATTATTTCAACGGTTTGGCTGAAATGCTGCCCCTCGCGCGCAAGGCAGGTCTGACCCTGGAGACGGCGCTCGGGATCGTGTCGGGCGGGCCGGCGGGAATTCCCATGGTCGCGGATCGTCTGCCGAGAGTTCTGGGTGACGATGACAGCGTCGGTTTCGCCCTGACGGGAGTGGCCAAGGACAATGACGTGTTCAGACGGGTCGTGCAGGCCCATGATCTGCCCACGGACAAGCTGGACGTCTTCGCCCGCCACCTCGACGATGCGATCGCAGCGGGCTACGGCACGCGCGATATCGCGGCCTTCATCAACTACGCCTATGAGGATATCGGCAGGGACTGAACGAAAAGGGCGCCCCCCGGATTATCTGGAGGACGCCCTTTCCTATTTCGAAACGGAGAGGATTACTCCTCGTCCATGTCCTCGATCGCCTTTTGAAGCTCGTCCTTGGTGACGGTCTTCTCCTCGATCTTGGCCTGCTCCAGGATGTGATCCACAACCTTGTCCTCGAACAGGGGTGCGCGGATTTGCTGCAGCGCCTGCTGGTTGGACTGGATGAAGTCGAAGAACGCCTTTTCCTGACCGGGATATTGCTGCGCCTGACGGAACACCGCCTGTTGCAGTTCCTGATCGGAGACCTGGATTTCCTGCTTCTGACCGACTTCGGCCAGCAGCAGGCCGAGGCGGACGCGGCGGGTGGCCAGCGTGATGTGCTCCTCGGTCGGCTCGATCTTCTCGTGGTTGTGGCCCTCGACCTCGGGGTTTTCCTCATGCCAGAGTTGATGCGCGATCTGTTGCGCCTCAGAGTCCAGCATCGAGGGCGGCAGGTCGAAGTCCACGGCCTTGTCCAGCGCATCCAGCAGATTGCGCTTGGTCACGGTGCGCGCGGCATTGGCATATTCGGCGGCCAGACGTTCGCGCAACTGGCCCTTCAGCGCCTCAAGGTCCTCGGCACCGTATTTCGTCGCCAGCTCGTCATTGACCTCGGCCGGCTTCGGCTCGGACACAGCCTTGATGGTCACGTCGAACACGGCGGCCTTTCCGGCCAGGTTCGGGGCCTGATAGTCCTCGGGGAAGGAAACCTCGACGGCTTTCTCCTCACCTTCCTTCGCACCCACCAGCTGCTCCTCGAAGCCGGGGATGAACTGGCCGGAGCCGAGCACCAGCGGGAAATCCTCGGCGGAGCCGCCCTCGAATGCCTCACCGTCGATCTTGCCCACGAAATCCATCGTGACCTGATCGCCGTCCTTCGCCTTGGAGCCCTTGCGCCGCTTCTCGAAGTTCTGGGCAGTGGCGGCGAGGTTGTTCAGCGCGTCGTCCACGGCCTCATCATCGACGGTGGCGGTCATCTTCTCGACCGTCAGGGACGCAAAATCGACCTCGGGGATCTCGGGCAGTTTTTCGTAGGACACATCGACGACGACATCGTCGCCCTCTTTCCAGTCCTCGTTCTTCATCGTGACGTTGGGCTGCATGGCGGGACGATCGCCGGTGGAGTCGAAATGCGACTTCAGCGCCTCGTCGATCCCCTCCTGCATCGCCTCGCCCAGCACGGACTTGCCGAACTGCTTTTTCAGCAGCGCCTTGGGGACCTTGCCCTTGCGAAAGCCCTTCATCTGTACTTCGGGACGTGCCGCTTCGAGCTTTTCGTCCACCTTGGCTTCCAGCTCGGACGCCGACATCGTGATCTCGTAGCCCCGCTTCAGGCCTTCGTTCTGGGTCTCGTTGACCTGCATTCGTCTCACCTCAGTCTATGCCCACAGGGGGCGTCACATCTTGTTCCGTCGGCCCGTTGGTGCGGGCGAAGGGACTCGAACCCCCACGCCTTGCGGCACCAGAACCTAAATCTGGCGTGTCTACCAATTCCACCACGCCCGCATCGGGCCGTAATCCGCTGAAGTTTCCTTCGCGAAATCCGGCCTCGGATAGCAGAGCGCCGGGGGGGACGCTAGGGGGAATTGGCGCTGAGCCGCCGCAGAACCGCCGGGATCTGCTCCGGCAGGTCCTCCGCGATCAGTCCGGGGCCGAATTCCAGGGCACATTCCGTATGCAGCCAGGCCGCCGTGGCAGCGGCCTCATGCGGGGTGTCGCCCCGGGCGAGCAGCCCCGCGATCATGCCCGAAAGCACGTCCCCCGAACCCGCAGTGGCCAGCCACGGCGCCGCGCGGGCGTAAACGGCGGGGTTGAGGCTGATGCGCCCGTCCGGATCCGCGACAACGGTGTCCGGTCCCTTCAACAAGACGGTACATCCCGCGCGTGCGGCGGCGGCGCGCGCCGCATCCATTCTGGAAAAGGCCGGGCCGCGCGCCGGCATCGCATCGAGCCGGTCGGCGATGTCGGGAAACAGACGCGCAAACTCACCCCCATGGGGTGTCAGGACGCATCTGTCGTGCAGCATCGCGAACAATTCCTGCGGATCGTCGGCAAAGGCGGACAGGGCGTCAGCGTCCAGCACCGTGCCACGCGAAGCGGCCAGCGCCACCGGGACCAGATCACGCGCGCGATCCCCGCCAAGACCGGGGCCGAGGCACAGGGCCTTGATCCGCTCATCCGTCAGCATCTCCTCCAACCCACGGGCATCGCGGATGGCATGCAGCATGATCGCGTCGAGATGCGCGGCATTCTCGATCAACGCGGCGGGCGGAGGGGCGACCGTGACCAGCCCCGCCCCGATCCGAAGCGCGGCCCGCGCCGACAGCCGGGCCGCGCCCCCCTTTCCGACGGAGCCTGCGGCGACCACGGCATGACCGTGCGAAAACTTGTGCCCTCCAGCCCTCTTGCCCAGACAGGGAACCTGCCCCCGCTTGAGTGTTTCCTCACCGATCAGGGTCGCGGAAACGGTTTCATGCGGGTAGGTCGGCTCGCGGTCCAGACCGAGCGGCTGGACGCTCAGCCGTCCGCAATGCGCCGGTCCGTCCGAAAGGTAGTGCCCCGGTTTGGCCCGGTGGAACGTGACCGTCAGATCGGCCCGCACCGCACTGCCGAGCGGACGCCCACTGTCCGAGCACAGACCCGTCGGCAGATCCACGGAAACGATTCGGCAGCGGTCGCGGGGCTTGCGTTCGCCGGGCTTATATTCATTGAGGAATTTCACCGTAGCCTCGATTGCGCCCTGCAAGGGACGGGTGGCACCGATTCCCAGAATCGCATCGACGATAAGATCGCATTCCTCGCGCAGGTCAGTGAACAAGGATGCGGGCTGAACGGGCGCCGTCTCCGTCCAACCTTGCGCGTTGATCGCGGCATCCGGGGGCAGTTTCGCAACCTCGCCATATGCGAACACCGTCACGTCCCAGCCCCGGTCGCGCAGCAGCCGCGCCACGACGAACCCGTCCCCGCCATTGTTACCGGGTCCGCACAGCACGGCGGCCCTGCCCGGGGTCACTGCGAAATGCGGCCAGTGTTCCAGCATCGCCGCGATCACGCCGCGTCCGGCCCGTTCCATCAGATCAAGTCCAGTGACGCGGCCATTGTCGATTGCTGCCCGCTCCACGGCGCGCATCTGATCGGCGGTCAGGAGTTCGGGCATGGTGCTTCCTTCTCAAATCGCCCGGATTTCAGGCACATTGCACAAACTTTGTGCAGAAACTCGGGAATCGACAAATGGACGTGTCGCCTCATTTATCACAGGATTGAAATGCCAGACGCCCGGTGTTTGGTATCCGTTCAAAGAACCGTCGTAGAGGACCCTACCCATGAAGAAGATCGAAGCGATCATCAAACCCTTCAAACTCGACGAGGTGAAAGAGGCGCTTCAGGAGGTCGGCATTCAAGGCCTCTCCGTGATCGAGGCAAAGGGTTTCGGTCGGCAGAAGGGTCACACCGAACTGTATCGCGGCGCGGAATACGTCGTGGATTTCCTGCCCAAGGTTAAGATCGAGGTCGTGATCGACGACGCGATGGTAGACCCCGCGATCGAGGCGATCGTGAATGCAGCCAAGACCGGCAAGATCGGTGACGGCAAGATTTTCGTGATGGACGTAACCCACGCCATTCGTATTCGGACCGGAGAAGAGGGCGCAGACGCGCTCTGATCTCCGACGCAACCCCCCCTAAGAATAAAGCTGAGAGGAAAACCGATGAGTGCAAACTCCGATCTAGTGAAGATGATCAAGGATGAGGATATCGCCTATGTCGATATTCGTTTCACCGACCCGCGCGGCAAATTGCAGCACGTGACCGTGGTCAGCGATCTGGTCGATGAGGACTTCCTCGAAGAAGGCTTCATGTTCGACGGCTCGTCCATTGCGGGCTGGAAGGCGATCAACAATTCCGACATGAAACTGATGGCGGACGTGTCCAGCGCATATCTCGACCCGTTTTATGCCGAGAAGACGCTGTGCGTGCACTGCACCGTGGTTGAGCCGGACACCGGCGAGATCTATGACCGCGACCCCCGCGGCACCGCGGAGCGGGCCGAGGCATACCTGAAATCCTCCGGCATGGGCGACGTATTCTATTGCGGCCCCGAGGCGGAATTCTTCATCTTCGACGACGTGCGTTACTCCGTCGCGATGAACAAGGTGTCCTTTGAGGTCGATGCGGTCGACGGCGCATGGAACACCGATGCCCAGTACGAAATGGGCAATACCGGCCACCGTCCGGGCATCAAGGGCGGCTACTTCCCCGTGAACCCGGTCGATCCCGCACAGGATCTGCGCTCGGAAATGCTGTCCACCATGAAGCGGATGGGCATCAAGGTCGACAAGCACCACCACGAGGTCGCGTCGAACCAGCACGAACTGGGCATGATCTTCGACTCGCTGACCAAGCAGGCCGACAACCTTCAGAAATACAAATACGTCATCCACAACGTGGCAGACGCCTATGGCAAGACGGCGACCTTCATGCCCAAGCCGATGGCAGGCGACAACGGCACCGGGATGCACGTGAACATGTCGATCTGGAAGGACGGCAAGCCGCTGTTCGCAGGCGACAAATACGCGGACTTGTCGGATGAGGCGCTGTATTTCATCGGCGGTATCCTCAAGCACGCGAAGGCGCTGAACGCCTTCACGAACCCGTCCACCAACTCCTACAAGCGTCTGATCCCCGGCTTCGAGGCGCCGGTTCTGCGTGCGTATTCCGCGTCCAACCGTTCGGGCTGCGTGCGTATTCCGTGGACGGAAAGCCCCAAGGCAAAGCGTGTCGAGGCCCGCTTCCCCGATCCGTCCGCCAACCCGTATCTGTGCTTCGCGGCCCTGCTGATGGCCGGCCTGGACGGCATCGCAAACAAGATCGATCCCGGCGAGGCGAACGACAAGGATCTCTACGACCTGCCCCCCGAGGAACTGGCCGAGATCCCGACCGTCTGCGCCAGCCTGCGTGAGGCGCTCGACGAACTTCAGAAGGACTATGAATTCCTGACGGCGGGCAACGTCTTCAGCAAGGAACAGATCGACGCCTATTGCGATCTGAAATGGGAAGAGGTCTATGCCTACGAGCACACGCCGCACCCCATTGAGTACAAGTTGTACTACTCCTGCTAATTCATTGAAATTGAAACTAAAGGGCGTCCCACGGGGCGCCCTTTTACGTTAACAGCGCCCGAACCCGATCCCCGCCCTTGTATGCGCGCTGTACGGGCGGCAGATCGTCGAACGCGGCGAGCAGCCCGGTGCGCTGCGCCGTGCTCAACCCGCCCAGCGGGCAGATATCCGTCTTGATGCTGAAAACGATCGCGCCGGTTTGCGGCAGCTTGACCAGGCTCTGCCGTTCGACACGGATGTAGAGTTCACCAGACCAGTCCGCGCGCTTTTCCTCATATTCCCGACGGGGATGGAACAGGTCCGCATCCGGGTAGATCAGCCAGTTCGCCCGCCACAGCGGCTGTTCCACGCGGATCGCATCGAACAGCCGCTGTACCCGCCGGGCCAGATCGCCGGCATAAAACGGCACCGGTTCGTGGATCGCGTCCAGCGGTCGGCCCAGCTTTTGCGACAGCGTCCAATGGGACGGAAAGCACAGAACGCCGTCGGTCAGCACCCAGTCCTTGCCCTGACGTTCCTTGCCCTGGCGTTGCAGGATCAGCAAATCTTCCTGAACCTGTTGCGCGGCACGGATCAAGGGATGATCGCCGTCCGGCGGTATGTCTACGCCCAGCGTCCGCCCAACCAGTTCGCACACCTCGACCGAGGGCGCCATGTCATCGCCACAGCCGAAAACCTGCTCGCGCCTTGTGTCGATCAGGTGGTTTCGCAATGCCATCTGATCCGCATGACACGCATCGCGCTGTAACCAGTCATGCGGATCGAGCGGTTGCACACCGGGATTGCGGCGTGTGGCAGGCTTCATCCACGGGGTTTGCTCGGGATGTTGCAAGATCAATGGCATGGCGCGGGTTCAGCCCCTCGGCGCGTCGTCGAATCGGACCGGCAAGAACGCAGAATCCTGCTCAACCTCCAGCATTTCGACCGCCAGTTGCAGCGCCTGTGCCGTTGCGAGACAGCCGTTCCGATTGGCCCGTTCGCGCGCGCACAGCAAGTCATTCCGCAACTTTTCCAGAACGGGTACATGCGTCGGCTGAGGCAAAGCGTTCGGGTGCCGTGACTGTTCCAAGGTTGATCCTTCGCAGGTTTCACGAAGAAGCGTAGCCGATTACGTCAGTCTGACAACGAATTTGTGATATGGGCCCACCTTACGCTGATTTCATCGTGCAGGCGCACTGCCTTCTGCATTAACGCGACTTGGGCGTTGGCGGATACGATCTGTCCAACGGATCGGGGCCGTGCCTAAGTAGAGCCCGATGAATCAGCAATGAACGGGGATGTCATGGCGACGGAAAAACTGACGTTAGAGGGGCATGCGGGACAAATGCTGGCCGCACGACTGGATCGCCCCGAGGGGCCGCATCTGGCGACGGCGACCTTTGTCCACAGCTTCACCTGCTCCAAGGACATTCCCGCAACGCGCCGAATCGCGGCCCGACTTCACCGGCCAACCTGTTGGCGGTGATCGAGCATACCGGGCAGGACCGGATCACGATGGGCGGGCATGACTGGGGGCCGCTGTCCCTATGCCGCCGCATTCGCCACGCGAACAGGATCGAGGCGCTGATCGTGATGAACGGGGTGCATCCGATCTGCTTTCAACGCGCGCTCAGCGCGGGAGGCCCGCAATTCGCCGCCAGCGCCTATATCGACTAGATGTACAGAGGTTGAGCCAGCCGTTTTCGCCAAGCCACGCTGGCTGCCGGGCGGTTTTTTGCGCCGCTCGCATATCGCGCAGCCGCTTGTCGTGTTCCGCCTGACGCACCATAAGAAGGGGGCACGCAACGACCAGTCACATTCGGGAGAATGAAGCATGGAAGACACCTTGAGCATCACGGACGCCGCGATCTGGCTGCCGGCGCTGGCGATCCTGGTCCTGCTATTCGTATCCGCCTTCTTTTCCGGTTCCGAAACCGCTCTGACAGCGGCGAACCGTGCCAAGCTGCACGGGATGGAGGGGGAAGGATCCGCGCGCGCGCTGCATCTGAAGGAAGATTCCGAGCGCCTGATCGGGGGCATCCTGCTGGGCAACAACCTCGCCAACATTCTGGCAACCTCGCTGGCGACCGCTTTGTTCACGACGTTGCTTGGCGAAAACGGGGTGGCGGCGGCGACGCTGATAATGACTGCGCTGGTCCTGATCTTTGCCGAGGTTCTGCCCAAGACCTATGCCATCATCAATCCTGAAAGGATGGCCGCCTTCGTCGCGCTGCCTATCGGGCTGATCGTCAAGATTCTGGCCCCCGTCGTCAATTTCGTGCGCTTCATCGTGCGGGTGACGTTGCGGATCTTCGGCGTGCCGACCGATCCGGAGGCGCAGATCATGGCCCATGAGGAAATCGCGGAGGCGATCACCCTTCACGCATCCGAAGGGACCGTGGAAAAGGACGACCGCGACCGCCTACTCGCCGCGCTCGACCTGAAGCTGCGCACCGTGGAGGAGATCATGATCCACCGGCGCAATATCGAGATGATCGACGCCGAATTGCCGCCGGAGAAGATCCTCGACACCTGCCTTCGCTCCCCCCACACCCGCATTCCGGTGTTCCGCGGCGAACCGGAAAACATTGTCGGCGTGATCCATGCAAAGGACTTGCTGCGCGCGGTGGACAAACTGATCCGTGGTGAGGGTGGCCTGAGCGCGCTGGCCAATTTCGATGTGATGGACGTGGTGATGGAACCGTGGTTCGTCCCCGACGCCACCACACTGGATGACCAGATGCGCGCGTTCCTGCACCGCCACAGCCATTTCGCACTGGTGGTCGATGAATACGGCGCCCTGCAAGGATTGGTGACGCTGGAGGATATTCTGGAGGAGATCGTCGGTGACATCACCGATGAGACCGATGTGGAGGTCGAGGGCATCGAGCGTTTCGCAGACGGAACCGTGCTGGTCGAGGGCACGATGAGCATCCGCGACCTGAACCGCGCAACCGACTGGTCCCTGCCCGATGAGGAGGCGAACACCATCGCCGGGCTGGTCATCCACGAGGCGCAGACGATCCCCACCACGGGTCAGGTCTTCTCGTTCGGCGGGTTTCGCATCGAAGTGGTGGAGCGGGAACGCAATCGCCTGCACAAACTGCGCATTCGCCCGCTGTAACCTTCGCCAGCATTCACAACGCGCGATTGGGATGCCTTGCGCGACTGTTAAACCGGTGTCGGGGGCTAGGTGAGGCCGCCTGCCCGGCCCTAAAGACATAGCCGAACGCTCCACCGGCCAGCATCGCGCGCCTCACTAGCGCCCGCGGAACAGGCCACCCAGGATGCCCCGCGTGATCTGACGCCCCATTTGGGTGCCGAGCTGACGGGCGAGGGATTTTCCGAACGTTTTCGCAACACTGTCCGAGCGGGAGCGGCTGCCGCCGGTCTTCACCGATCCGGGGCTGTAGCGACGCCCGCTGTTATATTCACGAGAGGTCGGCGCGCTGCGACTGCCCCGATAGGATCGGTCGGGCGCGGGTGCCTCGACCGGGTCATCCTCCGCCTCGACAGCGGACTCGGCGCGTTTTCTCAGGATCTCGAACGCGCTTTCCCGGTCGAGCGCCACATCGTATTTCGCGCCTAACGCCGAGGCCGCCATAACGCCGCCGCGTTCCGCATCGGTGATCGGTCCCATGCGTGAGGATGGTGGCCGGATCAGCGTGCGTTCGGCAATGCCGGGCACGCCCTTCTTTTGCAGATAGCTGGTGACAGCCTCACCTATCCCAACCTCGCGGATGGCATCCTCCGTATCGAAGCGGGGATTGGGGCGGAACGTTTCGGCGGCGGCGCGCAGGCCCTTTTGATCGCGCGGCGTGTAGGCGCGCAGGGCGTGCTGCACGCGGTTGCCCAGCTGGCCCAGGATGTCAGGCGGTATGTCATCGGGGTTCTGCGTGACGAACCAGACACCAACCCCCTTGGACCGGATTAGACGGGCCACCTGCTCAACCTTGTCTATCAACGCGTCCGGCGCATCGTCGAACAGCAGGTGCGCCTCGTCGAAAAAGAATACGAAACGCGGCTTGTCGGGATCTCCGACCTCGGGCAACTGCTCGAACAGCTCACTGAGCAGCCACAGAAGGAAGGTCGCGTAAAGCCCCGGCGCCTGCATCAATCTGTCTGCGGCCAGCACGTTGATCCGCCCGCGACCGTCCGCGTCGAGCGCGATCATGTCATCGAGGTTTAGCGCGGGTTCCCCGAACAGCAACGCGCCGCCCTGATTTTCCAGCACCAGCAAACGGCGCTGAATGGTCCCGACCGAGGCGCGCGAGACATTGCCGTAGCGCAGGCTAAGCTCGGACCCATTCTCCCCCACCCACACCAGAAGCGCCTGTAAATCCTTCAGATCCAGCAGAGCCAGCCCCTGTTCATCCGCGACGCGAAACGCGATGTTGAGGACCCCCTCCTGCGCCTCGCTCAGCTCCAGCAGGCGGGCCAGCAGCAACGGCCCCATCTCCGCGACGGTGGTTCGCACGGGATGGCCCTTCTCACCGAACATGTCCCAGAACGTGACCGGAAAGGCCGCATACTCGTATGGGTCGAGGCCGATGGTGCCTGCGCGTTCCATCAGATTGGCGTGCATTGGCGACGATGCCGATCCGGGCTGGCACAAACCGGCCAGATCGCCCTTCACGTCGGACAGGAAGACCGGCACGCCCGCAGCCGAAAACCCCTCGGCCAGGATCTGCAACGTCACCGTCTTTCCCGTACCCGTGGCCCCCGCGATCAGGCCATGGCGGTTGGCGTATTTCAGTTTCAGCAGTTGCGCCTGATCCTGTGCCGGACCACCGCCGCCGGTAAAAATACTGTCGTTCATCATGCTCTCCTGCCGCTGCGGTGTCAGGGCAGATTACAGGTTCGGGCCGCTCAGGCCATTGCCAAATCGCGTCGCACAGCTTCGTTACAGGGTTTGCGTACACGGCCTATTGACGGGTTCGCATTCATTACGTAGCGTTCATTCATGGCAACGGTACGCCCGGTCTGACAGGGATATAACCGCGAAACGCGGATGTGGAAAAGGGCACCCGATCGGGTGTCCTTTTCTCGTTCTGGACTAGGTGTATCCTACGGCAATGGCATCGCGTTGACAGCGCATGGCTTAGCTGACAGGTCTTTGCGGCGACAGCCTGTCCGGTGGGCGCACGCAGCGTATATCGGTCGGCACGATTGGCCATAGGCCTGAGTGATAATTGGTTTGACATAAAACGGGGTCCGACATGACTTTTCGCGCCATCGCTATAACAGCACTTCTGTGCTCCCTGGGCACAGGCACCTTCGCCCAGGACGGCCCGACCACCGGCTTTTCCGCACCAGCGCCTGCGCCTGCGCCCGCTCCGGCCCCCGCGCCAGAGCCGGAACCGGAAGCCCCGGCGACCCCCGCGGTGGAGCGGACGGGCGGCGTTCCCGATACGGTGGTGAACCAGTTCAACGATTGGGAACTGCGCTGCGTGGGCGATACGGATGAATGCATCCTGTTCCAGATCGCGAACAACGATCTGGGTCGGCCCGCCGCCGAATTCTCGCTGCTCAAGCTGGCAGCCGGCTCCCCCGCTGCTGCCGGGATTACGGCGGTGTTCCCGCTGGGCGTCATCCTGCCCGAGGGTGTGGTGTTTCGCGTCGATCAGGGCCGTGCCCAGCAATTCCAGTACAGCTTTTGCGTCGAAAGCGGCTGCGTCGCACGCTTTGGACTGAACCAGGGTCAGGTGGACGCGATGAAGGCGGGCAACAACCTGACGCTGACCGTATCCGCGATCAACGTACAGGAAAACCCGATCGAGCTGACGATCAGTCTGGCAGGCTTCACCGCCGCCTACGAGGCACTGCAATAGAAACCGGAAACCATCATTCGAGGGAAAGGGGCGCTGCGGCGTCCCTTTTCGTTAGACCCGCTGCTAGGCTCAAACCCGCTGCAAGGCCAGAACCGCGTTCAATCCGCCAAAGGCAAAGGCGTTGCTCAACACCAGTGAGACATCGGCATCGCGCGCCTCGTTCGGCACCACGTCCAAGTCGCAATCCGGGTCCGGCAGCTCGTATCCGATGGTCGGCGCGATGACCCCCTCGCGCAGGGCCATGATGCAGGCCAACAGCTCCACCGCGCCAGTGCCGCCGATCAGATGACCGTGCATCGACTTGGTGGCGGAGATCATCAATTCATCCGCATGAGCGCCGAAAACTTCACGCACCGCCGCACATTCGGAACGGTCATTCGCAGCCGTTCCTGTGCCGTGCGCGTTGATATAGCCCACCTGCGAAGCATCCGCCCCCGCCGAGCGCAGGGCGCCGCGCATGGCGCGGACGGCCCCTTCACGGCTGGGCATCACGATGTCGGAGGCGTCCGAGCTCATCGCGAAGCCCGTGACCTCGGCCAAGATCTCGGCCCCGCGCGCGCGGGCATGCTCGTATTCCTCGAACACGAAGACCGCCGCTCCCTCACCCTGCACCATGCCGTTGCGGTTCTTCGAGAAGGGGCGGCAGGCGTCACGCGACATGACGCGCAGCCCCTCCCACGCCTTGATCCCGCCGAAGACCAACATGGATTCCGATCCACCCGTCAACATCGCGTCGGCATTGCCCAGCTTGATCGTCTCGAACGCCTGTCCCATCGCATGATTGGACGACGCGCAGGCGGTGGACACGGTATAGGTCGGTCCCTTCAACCCGTAGGTCATCGAGATATGAGAGGCAGCGGCATTGTTCATTAACCGGGGAATGACGAAGGGATGAACGCGGTTCTTCCCCTCCTCATACACCGTCCGGTAATTCTCATCTATGGTTTGAAGCCCGCCACCGGAATTGCCCATAACGACACCGGTTCGCGGGGCCAGCGCCTCGTCGATCTCAAGCCCTGACTGGGCCATGGCCTCCGCCGCTGCGATAAGGGCGAACTGGGTGTTGGGATCGTAGAGCGAGAGCTGCTGACGGCTGAACCGTGTGGCCGGATCGTAATCGCGCACCTGTCCGCCGATCTGGATCGACAGACGTTCCACGTCGCGGAAATGCAAGCGGCCGATGCCGTTGCGCCCCTCGCGCATTGCGGCGCAGGTTTCCCCCGCACTGTGGCCGAGCGCGTTGATCGCACCCTGCCCTGTTATGACGACACGGCGCATCCTAGGCCGGCTTTGCCGCGACCAGTTGCTTGACCGCGTTCACCATGCTCTGCACGTTCGAGATGTCGAACTGCGAGTCCTGCGGATCATTCGCGTTGAACGGAACCTGTACGTCGAATTCCTCTTCGATCGCGAACACCGCCTCCACCAGTCCCAGACTGTCGATCCCCAGATCGTCCAGCGTTGCATCCATGCTGACCTCCGAAGGGTCCAGAACGGCTTGCTCCGCGATGATCGCGCGCATCTTTTCGGTAACTTCATCGGACATCGGTCGGCCCTCGTTGCGTCGGTTCGGGTCTTAGCTTTTGTTTTCGGTGTTTGAAACCAATTTGTGAAGCGCGTTCAGTTTCTCGGACATCATCGGCAGTCGGCGCATAGCCTTGAACATCTTTATGAACGTTTCCTGCTTCAACGCGGGATAGCCCATGACGACGGTGCGTTCGGGAACCCGCGTGGCCACGCCCGAGCCTGCCAGCGCGATGGAATCGTCCCCGATGCTGATATGATCCGCGACACCGACACGCCCGCCCAGAACGACCCGTTTGCCGATCTTCGTCGAACCGGCGATGCCGACCTGCGCGCACAACAGCGTCGTATCATCCACCTGCACGTTGTGACCGATCATCACATGCGCATCGACCTTGACCCCGTCGCCGATGCGCGTGTCCGAGACGGTGCCCTTGTCGATGACCGAGCAGGAGCCAACCTCCACATCGTCACCGATCACGACCGACCCGAGGGAGTTGATCCTTTCGTGCCGATCCGGTTTCATCGAGGCGCTGATCGTGCCGGCGGCCATGTAATCCTCGACCGCGCTGGGCTGGGCCGTGACGAAGGAAAAACCGTCGCCGCCGATCACCGCGTTCATCTGGCCGATGAAACGATCCCCGATGCGGACCTCGCTGCCGATGCGGCAACCCGCCATCAGACAGGCGTCCTCGCCTATCGTTACATCGTCACCGACGGTAACCTGCGGATCAATGCGCCCCCCGGCGCCGATGCGCGTCCGGGCCCCGATCACGGCCAGCGCACCGACTGTCACGTCCGGGGCGAGCTGGGCGGTCGGATCGACGATGGCGCTGGGATGTATGCCGTCCCGCGTGGGTTTGCGGTCGAACAGACGTGAGAGACCGGCCATCGCGTAGCGCGGTCTGCTGACCAGAACGGCCGCAGTCAGGCCTAGGGCCTGCCAGTCGGTGCCCTCACGCAGAACCGCCATGCGCACGGGACTGTCGGCAAGCTGCGCCACGAACGCATCGTCCATCGCCAGCGCCAGATCATCGGCTCCGGCCTCATCCGGCTGACGCGGGCGAGCCGGTCGCAGGGTGATATCCCCAACGGCCTCTGCGCCGATCTGTTCGGCAATCTTTTCTATCGTAAGGTCCATCGTCCGCACTCCATTTCAGCACCGATATAAAGTGCGAACGATGATGATGAAAGGCATGGCTGGCCTGCGTCCGGCCAGTCGCGGCGGCCGGACGCAGGGTCAGCGGGGAAATCAGCCCTGTGCCATACCCACGCTGACACCCAGTTCCTGCAAGGCATCCAGGACCAGTGCATCGCGACCATAGATATCGTCGCGATACTGAACCTGCCCGCTGTCGTCGATCCAGACCGTGCGGTAGTCGATATGTACTGCGGGGCGGCTGTTCAGGTTGACCGTCGTTTCCCGACCCGTCGCGCGATGACGCTCAAACTCCGCCAAGGGATCGCTGGCCTGCGGGCTCAGCAACATTTCAGCCAGACCTGTGGGGTCCGCGACGCGAACGCAGCCGTGGCTAAAGGCCCGCGCATCCCGAGCGAACAGGCTGCGGGAAGGCGTATCGTGCAGGTAGATCGCGAACTGGTTGGGGAACATGAACTTCACATTGCCCAACGAGTTGCCCGGCCCGGGCTGCTGGCGCACCCACCACGGAAAATAGCTCTGCGAGAAGTTATCCCAGTTGATGAGCGAGGTATCCGGCGGGGTCCACACACCGGTTCCGTCATCAATCAGCGTCATGTTGTTGTCGTTCAGATAGTTCGGGTTGCGCCGCAGCGCCGGCAGGATCTCCTCCGTCGCAATGGAGCGCGGAACCGTCCAGGTCGGATTGACCACCATATGTGTCATGGTGTCCGAGAATTCGACGGTCTGGTGCTTGGGCAGTCCGATGACGACGCGGGTGGTGAACAATTCCTCGCCACCTTCCCGCAGGAACATGCGGTAGTCGGGCAGATTGACGTAGATCTGCTTTTCCTCCAGATCCCAGTTGGTCCAGCGGATGCGTTCCAGATTGACCATGACCTGTCGCAAGCGATCACCCGCAGTCGTGTTGAGCGCGGCGAGCGTTTTCGGGCCCACGACACCATCGTCGTTCAGGCCGTGGCGGATCTGAAATGCCTTCAGCGCGGCGACCGTCGCCTCATCCATCAGGGTAGATGACTGGGCAGAGCCGGAAACAGGCTCAGCCCCTGCGGGCAATGGCTGCGCATCCAACGGTGTATCGTCGAACGCATATGGATCAGCGGCGCGGGCGGTGACCCGCCCTTCTTCTATATCCCCCAGCGCCGCAAGCCTGGCACGGATCGCCGGAACGCGGCTGTCCGTCTCACCCGGACCGACGGACGGGCCGGATGGTATGTCGGCGGCACCCCAGCCCCCGTTCGCGACGACCTGCTCCAGATCGGCCCGCAGTTCCAGCAAGGGGGCATAATCGGGGTGGTCAGGTGACAGGTTGACGATATGACGTATCGGATCGGCGGATGTGGCCAGATCGGACAGCAGATCGCGCGTCTCGATTTCCGGGGGAAACACATGCATGTCCGCGCTCAAACGTGTCGGCACGACCACACCGGCGAGCCGGGATTTGCCCAGAGCGACGAATGCATTCGCAAAGGCAAGCTCCCCCGCCGCCGTCAACTGACCGTCCAGGGCAGCCGCGACGTGGCGGCTCAACGGTTGCATCCGCTCTGTCCATTCAGGCAGCGCATGGGCCCGCTGCTGATCCAGCGCGTCGATCACGCCGCGCGCCAATTCGGCGTCATTCGCCATGAACAGCGGCTGATAGTCCCGCCCGGCATAGAACGCGGCCACATCCTGCGGCGCCTCGGCCTGCATCAGATCGGCCAGTTCCTGCCAAGCCGGCGCGGCGGAAACAGCCGCGTCCAGAGGGTCACTTTCCAGATTCGATTGCGCGAAGACGCCGCCTCCCGCCAGGAGTGCAAGCATGGAAACCGCGCCGAAAATCGATGAGTTGCTAAATTGGTACACTGCATATGTCCTTTGACACAGTTTTCGGTCACCACATTTCCGGCGGAACTTTGCCGATCAATACGTCGTGACCATCCTCAACTGGCGAATTACCGCCGAAACTTTGCCGAGCCCCCCGCACACCCCGCAAAATGCGGAACAAAAGCGAACGAACTGCGGCGCCTGTGACTCTTTATAACGCAGAACTTCCAAATCCGTTGCTGCACAACTGCCACTTGGTCGAAAAAAAGCCCTGTGGCATAACATTCTCAAGCGGCCACGGGCACCACCGAAGGTCGCAACCACTGGGACAGACTAAGGATTTTGATTATGACCGAGACGAGTATCGTTTCCCGACGTAATGTACTGGGTGGTCTTGTCGGCCTGAGTGCAATTGCCGCAGCTCCCTCCTTCGCCGGTACTCCCGGTGTTTTGACCGGCGCTGGCGACATCCGCAGCATCAAGATTTACAACCCCCGCACGGGTGAGCGTCTCGACAGCGTTTACTGGGTTGAGGGTGAGTACATTCCGCAGGTTCTGGACGAAATCAACTTCCTGTTCCGCGACTGGCGCCGCAATGAATTGCGTGCCGTTGATGTGCGGACCATCGACATCATGGCCGCCGCCTCGCGCATGATGGACACGACGGAGCCTTACCAGCTGATGTCCGGCTATCGCAGCCCTGAGACGAACAACGCCCTGCGCGCCACGACACGCGGTGTCGCGCGCAACTCCTACCACATGCGGGCCATGGCGGCGGATCTTCGCCTTTCCACCCGGTCGGTTCAGAACATGTATCAGGCCGGTGTTGCCTGTAATGCCGGTGGCGTCGGGCGCTATTCCCGCTCCAACTTCGTACATTTCGATTGCGGCCCCGTCAGAACCTGGCGCGGCTAATACCAGCAAATTTACTGCACTTGAAAAGGGCCTTGCCACCACGGCGAGGCCTTTTCGTATTCAGTCCCGTTCAATGTGGGTCAGCACGTTCAGCAGATAGCCCGCCGGATCGCGCAGGAAGAAGCGGCGCACGCCCCAATCCTCGACCACCGGCCCGTAGGTGATCTCCGCTCCCACAGATCGGGCCCGCGCCAATGTGGCATCCAGATCGAAGACGGCCCTGTAGAAATCGGACAGCGCCGCGGGATCGCCATGGATATGGGGAACGATCCGCAGCACCGCCATGTCAGGACCGGATCGTTCCGTCGCCGGTCACGAGGTATTTGAAGCTGGTCAGCTGCTCCGTTCCGACCGGGCCACGTGCGTGAAGCTTGCCTGTCGCGATGCCGATCTCCGCCCCCATGCCGAACTCGCCCCCATCCGCGAACTGCGTCGAGGCGTTCCGCATCAGAATGGCACTGTCCAGCCGTTGGAAGAACCGCTCCGCCACGGCGTCATCCTCGGTTATCACCGCATCCGTGTGGTTCGAGCCGTAGGTGCGGATATGCGCGATTGCGCCATCCACCCCGTCCACCACCTTCGCCGCAATGATCATGTCCAGGAATTCGGTGCCGAAATCGCTGTCCTGCGCGGGCGTGACGCCGGAAATCTTCGCGATGTCCGCATCGCCCCTGACCTCCACCCCGGCATTCAACAGATCACGGATGATCACCTCGTGCCGGTCCAGGAACGCGCGATCGACCAGCAACGTCTCGGCCGAGCCGCAGATGCCGGTGCGTCGGGTCTTGGCGTTCAGCACGACGACACGGGCCTTTTCCAGATCGGCGGCGGCATCGACGTAAACGTGGCATATGCCTTCGAGATGGGCAAAAACGGGGACCCGCGCATCCGTCTGCACACGCGCGACCAGCCCCTTGCCACCGCGCGGAACGATCACATCGATATGGTCGGTCATCGTCAGCATCTGCCCCACCGCCGCGCGGTCGCGGGTGGGGACCAGTTGTATCGCCGCCTCGGGCAAGCCTGCGGCCCGCAACCCCGCGATCAGGCAGCCGTGGATCGCGGTGGAGGAATGGAAGCTCTCGGACCCGCCGCGCAAAATCACCGCGTTGCCGGCCTTCAGGCACAAGGCCCCTGCATCCGCTGTCACGTTGGGGCGGCTTTCGTAGATGACGCCGATCACGCCGATCGGTGTGCGCACTCTGCGGATGTTCAGACCGGAGGGCATGTCCCATTCCGCGATCACCGCGCCCACGGGATCATCCTGCGCCGCGATGGCACGCAAACCGGCAGAAATGCCCGCGATCCGCGCCGCGTTCAGTTCCAAGCGGTCCAGCATCGCGGCAGACAGGCCCTTGTCGCGCCCGAACGCCATATCCTCGGCATTGGCGGCGATGATTGCCTCGACCGACGCGTCCACGGACTCGGCGGCGGCGTTGAGCGCATGGCGTTTGCTTTCGGCTGGCGCAAAGGCCAGTTCCGCCGCTGCCATTCGTGCCGCCTCGCCTATCGCGGCCATCATGCCGCGCACATCCATGTCGTTCATCGCCCTATCCGCGCTCAGTTTCGACGCGCCGTGAAATACGGCTCGTATACCGTTCCTTCTATGAGGCGCGAAAATTCGTAGCGCAAGACCCGTACCGCCCGCACGGCGGCGGCGTTCGTCGCAAACCGGTCGGGAACGAAGGCGATCCACACCTGATCGAAGTCATGCGCACTGGCCAGCCCGCCACGATACATAGCGACCAGATCCGCGCTGGGTGCGATCCCCAACAGCTCACATCTACGGATTTCGCTCATCTCGGGTGAGCGGGTCAGCAGGACGATATCCGGCGCTTCCTGCGAAACCGCGCAAAGGTCGTGCATGGCGGCGCGTTCCCCCCTGCTCTGAACCACCACATGCGCATCCCTCGCCCGATCCGCGAGGAGATCCGGCATCGTCTGCGGTTGCGCGAACATCGAGTTTTCCAGCGGGACCAGAACATCGCTTCCCGCAACGACGATCTGCCCCCGACCGGGCCGAGCCACAGCGACCCCAAGGGCGCTACAGCCTGTCAGGACGAACAGAAAGAGTAGCGGGAGCAGGCGCATGGGCGGAACCGGGGTGAATACGTGGTGTGTATTCGTATCATGCGAGGACGCGAAACCGCGTTTCGAAATCCAGTAACTGGTTGTAAATCAATCCACAATACAGCCCGTGGGTGAGCGGCCAGACACGCCCACAGCCGGTGCTTGCACCATCGCGCCGATGCTAGATCGCCATGTCGTCGCGATGCACGACATATGCCCGCCCCGGATAGCCCAGAACCGATTCGATTTCAGCGCTTTGCCGCCCGACGATGCGTTTGAGCTCGACGCTGTCATATCCGGCCAGCGCCCGGGCCACGGTTTCCCCGCGCGGGCCGGTGATGTCCACCGGATCGCCCCGGCTGAAGCTGCCCTCGACGCGAACCACACCGGCTGGCAACAGGGACCGCCCCTGCACCAGCGCGGTTGCCGCGCCGGTATCTATGCGCACCGTGCCGCGCGGACGCATCGCCGCGATCCACAGCTTTCGCGCCTTTGCGGGGTCATCCGTCGGAACGAACCAGCTGGCCCGCGCCCCATGAAGCAGGGCCGAGATCGGACGCATGGCGTCACCCCGGCAGATCGCCAGAGTACAGCCCGCCTGCATCGCGGTTTCGGCGGCCAGAACCTTGGTGCGCATTCCGCCCTTGGCCCCGTCGGTTCCCGCCCCGCCGGCCATTGCCATGATCTCAGGCGTGATCCGCTCGATCAGCGGAATGTGTTGAGCGGTCTCGTCCTGTCGTGGGTTCGCGGTATACAGCCCGTCCACATCCGACAGCAGGATCAGCGTATCCGCCCCGGCCAGCGACGCGACCTGAGCGGCCAGTCGGTCATTGTCGCCGTAGCGGATTTCATCGGTGGCGACCGTGTCATTCTCGTTCACGATGGGCACGACACCTAACCCCAGCAAGGTGCGCAACGTCGCGCGGCTGTTGAGGTATCGGCGCCGATCCTCACTGTCCTCCAGCGTCATCAGAACCTGTGCGGTGGTGACGCCGTAAGGGCGCAGACCCTCCTCATAGGCGCGCGCCAGACGGATCTGCCCGACCGCGGCTGCGGCCTGCGACTGCTCCAAAGGCAAAGCGCCCGATGACAGCTTCAGCACCCGCCGCCCCAGCGCGATCGAGCCGGAGGAGACGAGCAGCACCGATTTGCCCTGCCCCCGCAGCATCGCCACGTCTTCGAGCAAGCCTGACAGCCATTCCTGACGCAAGGCACCCGTCGTGGCATCGACCAGCAGCGCGGAGCCGATCTTGATGACGACCGTGCGCGCCGTGTCGATCCGTTCCGAGGCGTTCAGACCGGTCGCCAAGGTCCGTCCTCCTCACCCTCGGCAGCTTCGGCATTCGCCCTTGCAACGATCTGCGCACGCAACGCGCGAAGAACCTCGGTCGTGCCCGATTGTGCAGCGCCGGACATGGTCAGAACCGGACCGTCGCAAACCTTGCGCAGCTCGGCCAGTTGCATCTCCACCAATTCGTCGTCCAGCGCGTCGATCTTGTTCAGCACGGTGACGCGCGGCGTATCGGCCAGCCCGCCGCCATATTGCTCCAACTCGTTGATGATGGTGTGATAGGCCTCGGCCACATCGTCCTGCGTGCCGTCGATCAGGTGCAGCAGCACGGCGCAGCGTTCGACGTGGCCCAGAAACCGATCTCCGATCCCCTTGCCCTCATGCGCGCCGGCGATCAGGCCGGGAATATCCGCAATGACGAACTCCGCCCCGTCCACGGCGACAACCCCCAGGTTCGGGTGCAGCGTAGTGAATGGATAGTCCGCAATCTTGGGCCGCGCGTTCGAGGTCGCGGCAAGGAACGTCGATTTGCCCGCATTGGGCAGACCCAGCAGACCGACATCCGCGATCAGCTTCAACCGCAGCCACAGCACACGCTCGATCTCATCCTGGCCTGGATTGGCACGGCGGGGCGCCTGATTGGTCGAGGATTTGAAATGCAGGTTGCCGAACCCGCCATTGCCGCCCTTGGCCAGCAGAACCCGTTGGCCCACTTCGGTCAGATCGGCGATCACTGTCTCCTGATCGTCGTCGAGGATCTCTGTGCCGACGGGAACCCGCAGCACGATGTCGTCCCCATCCGCGCCGGTTTTCTGACGCCCCTCGCCGGGCCGCCCGTTCTGAGCAAAGAAATGCTGCTGATAGCGATAGTCGATCAGGGTGTTCAGACCCTCGACCGCCACTGCAATAACGTCACCGCCGCGCCCGCCATTGCCGCCGTCAGGGCCGCCATACTCGATATATTTTTCACGCCGGAACGAGATACACCCACGCCCCCCCGCGCCGGAACGCACGGTAACCTTGGCAAAATCGAGAAACTTCATGGGCGCACCCTCCGTCGAACAAGCCGTGCTGATACGCTAAGGTGCGCTGCGCCTCAAGGGGCAGCGCACGGCCTCATGCCCCGGTCCAGATTATCGGTCCAGGTTATAGGTCCAGACCGGATGTGTCGCGGCGCGGGCGACGGAATAGGCCTCCCCCTCACCCAGATAGTGAAAGCCAGCCGCCGTCAGAACCGCCGCTGAGGCATCGTTGTCCTGAAAGACCTGCGCCTTCAAGGCCCCGCCGCCATGGGCGAAGTGGTGCGCGACGACAGCGGCCAAAGCCTCGCTGGCGAAACCGGTGCGCCAGAAGGGCGGGCCGATCCAGTATCCGACCTCCCCGGTGTCGCTGAGGGATATGACGCCCAGAAACTCCTCACCGTCGATCTTGGTCGCGTCCAGCGCCCACGCCTGCTCACCATTGTCGTCGCGTTGCGCGCGCTCGATGAACCCCTCGGCTGCGCCGGGCGGATATGGATGGGGAATACGGGTCGTCATCGTTGCCACCCGCGCATCCCCCGCATGAAGAGAGATCAGCCCAGCATCCGACGCGCGCAGCGGGCGCAGGGTCAGACGTTCTGTCTCGATCACGGGTACGGGCATCTGAAATCCTCGGACTGTGGGGCGAATGGTGTGCATGGTCTGGGCACGTGATGTAAAACGAGATCGGGGACCGGCGTTTCCGCCGATCCCCGTCATGTAAATTCGATAGGAAGGGCGGCTTATTCAGCGGCCTCCTGCGCGGGAAGCACGCTGATGAACGTACGACCCTTGAGACCCTTGTGGAAGGTCACGTTGCCTTCCTCGGTCGCGAACAACGTGTGATCGCGGCCCATGCCGACGTTCTGACCCGGCCACCACTTGGTACCGCGCTGACGCACGATGATGTTGCCGGGGATGACCAGCTCGCCACCGAATTTCTTCACGCCGAGGCGGCGACCAGCGGAGTCGCGACCGTTACGCGAGGAACCGCCTGCTTTTTTATGTGCCATGCTATTGTCTCCTGCGTCCTGAAATTATTCGGCTGCCGCTTCGGCCGTCTCGGCCTCGGCTTTCTTGGGGGCTGCTTTCTTCTTCGCAGGCTTCTTGCCGTCTGCGAGGATGTCCACGATCCGGACCTTCGTCAGGTGCTGACGATGGCCGCGACGGCGCTGGGAGGAGTGCTTCCGCCGGCGCTTGACGAAGGAGATGACCTTGTCACCCCGGGTCTGCTCGACCACTTCCGCCATCACGGCTGCGCCGTCGATCATGGGTGCGCCGACTGTGACGGTATCACCACCGATCATGAGCACTTCTGCGAAGCGAATCTCGTCGCCCGCCTCACCGTCGAGCTTCTCGACCGTGAAAACATCGTCCTTGGCAACGCGGTACTGCTTGCCACCTGTCTTGATGACCGCGAACATGCTGGTCTTCCTTTTTCATCTTCGCGCCCTGCGGTCCCCTGAACGGGAGTTGCGCGGAATTCCGCACCTCGGGCAGCGGCCCCTGGCGGAGCTCTCTACAAATATCGCGCAGGCATGGTGTGCCCGCGAATGGCTCGTATGCTGCGAAGCCCCTGAAGTGTCAAGGCCGAATGAACATCAGCCAGATCGGAATTCAGACCCGGCACGTTCAGTCTCTCGACCATCGCTCCGTCAGCCGCGAAGCAGGAAAGTTGTCTTTCCCGCCCTACTATCCCTTGCAGCGGAGTTTCCAAACCGCTAAGTCGTCGCCTCACGGAGAGGTGCCAGAGTGGTCGAATGGGGCGGTCTCGAAAACCGTTGAGCCTTCACGGGTTCCCAGGGTTCGAATCCCTGTCTCTCCGCCATTGACCATGATTTCATTGAGTTTTATTGTGAAGTGCTAACTCAACCCATGCTTGGGAGTTGGGTTCATACATACGAATGACGGGTTTACACACACGAAGACGTGAAGACCTAGGCCGTTCGTGACAGCATGAGTTCGACCACAGCCGCGAACTTCGGGTCAGGGGAAGCAACTTGATAGGTGCGCGGCGGGCCGCTGCGCTTGGAAATCGTGAAGCCGTCAATCAACAACTCTACGTCTGCCACTTGCGTCCATGTGATACGTTCGTTCTTTTCGCTGCCTTCAAAGACCACAGCTTTATCTGTGACCATTAGCCGTCCGCGTGCGGTTGCCTGCCAAGACTTTTCAGTGCGAATGCTGCCAGAACCGACGCGATAGCGAACCCCTTTCACAATTGGTATAGACACTGACGTTCCGCCGGTCTTGTAACGGCCTGTGCTTTTCATTTCCATTCGGGTTGCGCCGTCTTGCACCGCAAGCAAGTTCTCTTTTGCGACAGGGCGATACCCGTAGTCGGCTGCGCTTAATACTGGCATAGATGCGGTTTCAGAACTGGTCAGAAGGCTTTGCTTAGCGGCTTCAATATCTGCCGAATATGCATTGCCTTGCTCTACTTTGATTTTGTTCTTCTTGTTCTCTGCTTTGACGCTAAAAATAACCAATACGATGAAAACCACACCAATGATGAAAACCCATTCCATGTAAATTCTCCGACTGTCCCGGCGATACCTTACCCGCTACGTCATAGATTGCGATGGTTTGCGTCCCGACGCTAGCTGCGATGAACGGCTATGAACGAAAAATGCCCCGGCTGCGTCGGTGAACGCAAACCGGGGTCAGTTGCCCTTGGCACTGAGGATGGGTTGTCAGGGATGTTCGCACAGGGCCGCAACCGTTGACCACTGATCGGAGGGAAGTCACCACAGCGGCACCGCCAAGACTGCCACGCCGTCTATGGGCGACGGCAGGCAGTCAAGGACCATTGAACGCGGTCACCAAATGGGGCGTTAATCCCAAGGTTCGACGCATTAAAAAAGGCCGATGCGGACTGCGCATCGGCCTTTTCATGGGTGCCGCGTCGGATATCAACTGGTCGTTTCCATCCAGGCGCGATGGCGGCGTTCGTCCGACAGGCCTTTTCCAACACCGGGCGCAAATCAGCACTCGCCACGGTGTTTTTCAAGGCTTGCTCATACGCCATTACCGTGTCGTCCTCATTGGTTTTCATGGCCTTGAGGATGGCGTCATCCCCGACCAGACCGGCGAGTGCGACCTTGCCCGTGGTGAGCCATTGCTTCATGTCGCCCTCCCGAGGGGGAACGACGCCCATGCCGCTCGCGATGCGGCTCAGATCTGCCACATGCGTCTCGTGATCGCGACGGAAAGTTCCGATCTGCTCCCGGTAATCCGAGGTCTCAAGCCGTTCGATCGCACTGTCATAGGCTGCGATCGCATCGTGCTCCAGCGTCAGAAGATTGCGGATGAGGTCCTCGACGGTATCCTTTGTTCCCACTGTTGTAGGCATAGCTGATCCTCCGTGCGATTACTGCTGTTCCGTCTGCGTGCCTGAATGCGGACGGGCCTTGCCCAGGCTGGGCTTCTGGCCCAGGGGCTCGGGCTTGTCGCGCTTGCTGAATTCGCCGCGACCGTCCAGCGATGGGCCCGATGTCCAGCGGCCCTCGGGTGTCGGCTCATCAAGCGAGGTGTTCAGGAAGTAGTACGAATGCTCGGTCGCTTCATGCTCCTTGGGGGTCGAGTTGGGGATCGGCAACTGAGACTCCATTCCGCCCAGTTCTTCGATGACCGCCATCCACTGCTGCTGGTGCATGGTGTCGCGTGCGATGAGGAACGACAGCATGTCCTTCATGCCCGTATCCTCAGTCATGTTGTAAAGCCGCGAGGCCAGCACGCGGCCACCACTCTCAGCGGTCGCATTGGCCAGCATATCGGCGGCGAGGTTCCCCGTGGCGTAAACATGGCTCATGTCGAAGGGCACACCGTTGGAATTCACCGGCATCGCGGACAGGCCCGAGGACAGGATGTGGCGCGGGTTGGCACCCCCCATGATCGCGTTGACGATCGGATCCTTCGCTGCCTCCTCCTGAACGGTGAGGGGCGCACCTTCGAGGTTGAGCGCGACCGCATGGCCGAGGAATTCGATATGCGACAGTTCCTCCGTTGCGGTCATCATCAGCATATCACGATATTTGTCATCGCCACGCGCGCCCATGGCCTGAAAGAAATACTGCATCGCAACGCGAATTTCGCCTTCGACGCCGCCGATGGCCTGCTGAAGAAATTTGGCGAACTGGGGATCGGGTGTATCAACGCGCACCTGGTATTGCAGCTTGCTGGAATGGTGAAACATCATTGGCTCCATGAGTTGTCATATTGAAAATACTGAAAAATTGCCTGACAGTGGGGAAACCCTTGACGCTTGGATTCGTTCCGCTCTCCGATTCGTGATGAGCAATGCTTCAGACTGCTGACCTGCTTTAGGGCGCAAGATGCGTCTGCCCCCCTATGGTGCGAAGGACGCTGAAAATGCGGAGTCGTACCTCCGGGAATGCCAATGAAAATCACAATCATGAGCTGACCGGGCGTGATCAGCTTTTCGCCGCAGTTATCAATAGATAGGTGTCTTGCGCGGGCGATGAACAGTCGCGGCCTGACGCTGCCCGCTTGACGCCGGCCAATCATATCTATAATTCTCGATATATGGATAGCCAAAACGCCCTCGACGCCTTCGCCGCGCTTAGCCAGTCAACACGACTGGATGTGTTTCGGCTGCTCATCAAGGCGGGCGAAACCGGCATGTCCGCTGGTGAGGTTGGCGATACCCTTGGCGTTCGTCAGAACACCATGTCCGCCAACCTTTCGATCCTGGCGCGATCCGGCTTGATCCGGAGCGTGCGGCAGGGCCGCAGCATCCGTTATTTCGCGGATATGGACGGCGTGCGCGGTCTGCTGGCGTTCCTGATGGAGGATTGCTGCGCCGGGCGTCCTGAGCTTTGCCAACCTGTCATCGACCTGATCGCCTGTCCCCAAACATAGGAAGACTGCCATGAACGACTCCTCGCTTCCCGCCGCGGCCGGGCTGGGCACTTTCGAACGCTGGCTGTCCGTCTGGGTCGCGCTCGCCATCGGGGCGGGGCTGCTGTTGGGCAATCTCTTTCCAGGTCTCTTCGGCGCCCTGGCCGCGCTGGAGATCGCCTCCGTCAACCTGCCTGTGGCGATCCTGATCTGGGCGATGGTCTATCCGATGATGGTCGGGGTGGATTTCAGCTCCCTCTCCCATGTCGGAGACAAGCCGAAGGGGCTGGTGGTGACGCTGGTGGTGAACTGGCTTATCAAGCCCTTCACGATGGCGGCCCTGGGCGTGCTGTTCTTCAACCATGTTTTCGCCGGATTGATCCCGCCGGATGATGCGCAGGCCTATCTGGCGGGCGTGATCTTGCTGGGGGCGGCGCCCTGCACCGCGATGGTGTTCGTCTGGTCGAACCTGACCCGCGGCGATGCGACCTACACGCTGGTGCAGGTCAGCGTGAACGATGTGATCATGGTCTTCGCCTTCGCGCCGATCGTGGCGTTACTGCTGGGCGTGACGGATATCGTCGTGCCGTGGGATACGCTGCTGTTGTCGGTCGGCCTCTACGTTTTGCTGCCGCTGATCGCCGGGTATCTGACCCGCAGGCACCTTGTTGCGAAGGATGGAGAGGCTGCGGTCGATGCCTTCAAATCGCGGGTGCAGCCGTTCTCGATCATCGGCCTTCTGATGACGGTGGTGCTGCTCTTCGGGTTTCAGGGGGAGGTCATTCTCGACCGTCCGCTTGTCATCGCGATGATTGCTGTGCCGCTGTTGATCCAGTCCTACGGCATCTTTTTCGTGGCCTATGGCGCGGCGCGGGCGTGGGGGATCCCGTTCAACGTGGCCGCGCCCTGCGCGCTGATCGGCACGTCCAACTTCTTCGAACTGGCCGTGGCGGTGGCGATCAGCCTGTTCGGCCTCGGCTCGGGGGCGGCGCTGGCGACGGTGGTTGGCGTCCTCGTGGAGGTGCCGGTCATGCTGTCACTCGTCGCCTTCGCCAACCGGACGCAGCACTGGTTTCCAAAGGCTGGGGGCACGTCATGAGCATCGTCATTCATCACAACCCCGATTGCGGAACCTCGCGCAACGTGCTGGCAATCATCGAGGCCTCGGGCGAGGTACCCGTGATCATAGAATATTTGAGGACGGGCTGGACGCGGCCGCAGCTTCTGGCGCTGTTTGCTGCCGCCGATCTGACGCCCCGCACGGCCCTGCGGACCACGAAATCTCCGGCGGAGGATCTGGGGCTGCTCGATCCTTCGGTCAGTGATGAAGCGATCCTGACCGCGATGATCGACCATCCGATTCTGGTCAACCGCCCGATCGTCTGCTCCCCCAAAGGCGTGCGGCTGTGTCGTCCAAGCGAGACTGTGTTGGAGCTTCTGGACAACCCGCCATTGGATCCACTGGTGAAAAAGAACGCCCCACCCGCCGCAGCCGCGCGCAACAACCCTGACTGAGGAGTCGCGTCTAATACGAATACGGCGCCCTGCGCGATACCCGCCAGGACGCCGCCAAGATGGTTGCAGACTGAAAGGTCAGTCGCCCAGATACTGACCGAAGACCTGAACAGACGTGTCATCGATATAGAGCACACCGCCGACTTCATCGGCACGCGGGCCATAAAAGCCTGCCTCGTGACTGGTGGTCTGGGTTCCGCTGAAACCACCGCCGCCATTGATCGTCGCGCTTGTCAGGGTTGAGGTGCCGCCCGATACCGTATTGTCCGAGATCATGGCGTCGCTGATGGTAATGGTCGCCACGTCCGTCACGTTGCTGGTTCCCAAGATGAAATCTTGCCGTTGCCCCCCCAAATTGTCGAAGGTCACATCAAGCGTTCCGGCACTGAAATCAGCCGTCGCCTCCATGGTGCCGTTCAGATCGTAGAGCGCCAACCCGTCCTGAATTGCAACCTCCGAAACACCGCTATACGTGGCCGTGCCGCCGCCCGGCACATCCCCCACAATGGTGGGAACGCCGACAACGCCGGTCGTGGTATCGCCACCGCTTGGCTGTGATTCGAAGAAACGGGCGAATTCAGTGGTTCCGGTCAGATCGATGGTGCCGCCACCATTGAGCGTCACCGTGGTACGCGACACGTCGATGGTGCCGCTTTCGGCGTCCAGATCGAAAGTATCCGCCTGCCGGTCCAGCTCACCTGTGATCTGACCGGTCGTGCGCGCACTCACATTCAGACTTTGCGCGTTCAGCGCATCGACACGGTTGGAGGTGAGCGAGGCAAATTCGACATAGCGCGGGCCGCTGCCATCGAAACAGGCGCTCAGCCCGCCGAGGGACAGGACAGCCAGCGCGAATACGGGACGGATCGTCATGGTCAATATCCTTTAGGTAAGAAAGAAGTCATCTGCGAAGTCATCCACGCTGAGGTCGGCCGCAGTCAGCCCTGCGAAGGTGATCGTCGTGCCCTGATCGTCGAAGGTTGCGACGCCGTCCACGTCGAAGACGTGACTGAACGCCTCCGCCGCATCTACGTAGCCGAATCCGATGAGGAGAATCTGGTCCACTCCGCTGTCGAAATCGGCACCGCTCACAATCGCGGTACGGGCGGCGGTATCAATATCCAGCATGCCGATCGTGTCGTTGCCGTCGCCCGTGGTGAAGATGAACTGATCGGAACCGCCACCGCCCTCCAGCAGGTCGCCGCCTTCACCCCCGCGCAAGGTGTCGTTGCCGGACAGGAAGGTCGAGATATCGCCGCGCAGCACATCATTGCCGGCACCGCCCTGCATGTTGTCTGTGTCGTAGCCACCGATCAGCAGATCGTCACCCTCACCGCCGTACAGTTCGTTGTCGCCGCTGACCATGTACAGAAAGTCGTCCCCGGCTCCGCCATCCATCGTATCGTTGCCGAAGGCATCGCCGAGAGCATCGTTCCCCTCACCGCCATTGATGGAGTCATTACCGGTGCCGCCGACGATGGTGTCGTCACCTGCCCCACCGAAGATGGTATCGTCGCCATCGCCTGCATTGATCGTGTTGTCGCCGGCATCGCCATAGATCAACTCGGGTCCAGCTTCGCCGCCGAATGTCTCCTCGATATCATTGAGCTGCACCGTCAGCGTGGTGACGGTCACGTTGCCTGCCTGATCGGTGGCCTGCACGGTAACGTCGCGGCTGACCTGCTCCTCGTAATCGAGCGTGGCCCCCTCCACGACAAGCAGATCGGACCCGCTCAGAACGAAGCGCCCGTCGGCATCGTCGGTCAGTGTCAGCTCGACCGTTTCGCTGGTCTGCACCGTGCCGACCAGCGTACCGCCTTCGGCATTCTCATCAACGCTGGAGTTGTCGAACGTCAGCGCAGCGGCTGCTTGCGTATCCACGGTGATGGCGGTCCCGTCGGACACGGTCGAGATATTGCCGGCCGCATCGGTCGCCGTCGCGGTGAAGGTATAATCGCCATCCGCCAGCGCGACGGAGGTGAAGGTCCACTGCCCCGCAACGCTGGCAACCGTGCCGACAACCACGCCATTGCGCAGGATCGTCACCACCTCCCCTTCCAGGGCGGTGCCGCTCAGGGTGGGTGTGTCATCACTGGTGATCCCGTCACCGTCAAGACCCGTATCCTCGGAAAGGAACATGATGCTCGGTGCGTCGGGCGCAGTCAGGTCCACGGTATAGCTGAAGGTATCCGCGCTCACGCTGAGATTGCCGGCCAGATCGACCTCATATGCCGTGATATCGAAGGTGCCTTCGCCCAGCGAATGCTCAAAGGACCATTCGCCCGTTTGCGAAACCGCGATGTCGAAGGGCTGCCCCTCTCCGATCTGGACCCGAACGAAGGAACCTGCCGTGGCGGTCCCCGCGATAACCGGGGTGGAATCGTTGGTAATGCCGTCGGCAACCCCGGAGTCCGTCGCTGCGGTAAGCCCGCCGATCACCGGCGGTGCAACCGGGGCCGCCGTGTCGATGGTGACGTTCAGGCTCGACTGCTCCGACAAGTTGCCGGCAATATCCTGCGCGAAGACATTTATCGTATTCAGCCCCTCCTCCAACTGTGGTGAGAAGAAGCTCCATGTGCCGGCCTCGGACGCGACCACTGTGCCCAGTACCGTTTCCCCCGCGCGCAGGATGATGGTGGCGCCTGCCTCGCCCGTACCTTCGATCGTGGGGGCCGCGATATTGGTCACGTTGTCCGTATTCGATGCGCCCGAGTCCGATGCGGTGGCAAGGTCGATTTCCGGCGCGGCCGGTGCAACGGTATCCACCAGCACGCTCAGTGTTCCGGCCTCGGACACATTGCCCGCAACGTCGGTCACGATGGCTGACAGTTCGTTTACGCCCTCATGCAGATTCAGGCCGGTGAACTGAGTCAGACCCGTCTGCATCGCCGCGAAACTATCGACCAACACACCGTCAGCGAAGATCTCGATGGTTGTGCCGAATTCCGCCGCGACGAAAACAACAGGTGTCGTCACGACGGTGATGTTATCGTCGAGGCCGGTATCCGAATAACTGGCAAGCTCCAGCACCGGGGTGACAGGTGCCATGGTATCCACGGTGACTGCGAAGGCATCGGAAGCGACCGAGACTTCGCCACCTTCCGGTATGGCCGTGGCGGTCAGCAGGTAATCGCCGTCGGCCAGTTGCGCCTCGTAGTCCAGGCTCCACTGACCTTCCGCATCGACCGTGGTGCTGCCAATTGGCACGCCGTCGAGCAGGACGGTGACCTGTTCATCGGCCACGCCGGTGCCGCGAACAGTCAGCGTGGTGTCGCTGGTTACCCCATCGATGGTGGAGATGCCGGTGTCCTCCGTAATGCCAACGATGGTGGGAACACCGCCCACAGAAGGCACGATTTCCAACGGATAACTGGCGACGGTAGCGGACGGGTTTCCGGCCATGTCCACCGCGCTGGCGGTAAACAGGTACGTGCCGATGGCGAGAGGGTCGCTGGTAAAGGTCCAATTGCCGCTTGCATCGACGGGAACTGTATCGACCTCCATGCCATCGCGCGAAATCACGATGGAACCGCCCGGCTCTGCCGTACCTTCAAGGGTTGGCGTGTTGTCGTTGGTGATCCCGTCGCCCGCAGGTCCGCTATCGTCCGACAGCGACGTGATAAGCGGGGCATTCGGTGCAGACAAGTCGATTTCCATGGCGATGGAATCGCCGAACACGGTATTGCCCGCGATATCGGTCGACGTGACGGAAATGTCGTAGGGTCCGCTGACAAGATCCTCGTCAACGCTGACGGACCAGGTGCCGTCCCCTCCGACGACAACCGGCTCCAGTTCGATAGCGGTCTTCGACATCAGGTTGGTCACGGTAACGACGACGGTCGTTCCCGCCTCGGCCGTGCCGGAGAATGTCGGTGTCGCATCGTTGGTCAGGTTGTCGGAATTGTCGGCACCGCTGTCGCTTTGCGCATCCAGACGCAGGGTCGGCACCGTCGGAGGTGTGAGGTCCACCGTGACCGTCAATTCGCTGGACGTCGCGCTGTTGCCTGCCACATCCACGGCCCGTGCGGTCAGAACACGGGATCCTTCCTCGACCTCGGAATACGCAAAGGTCCAGGTGCCCGACACACCGACCGGAACGGAGCCGACCTGAACGTCGCCGTCTAAGATCAGCACGGTCGTGTTCGGGTCGCTGGTCCCGCTCAGCCCCAGAACGGTTTCGCTGGTGATATTATCGTCGGAGAACGCGCCCGTATCGGCAACCGGGTTCAGATCGATCGTCGGCGCGGTCGGCGCGACCGTGTCAATCGTCACCGAAACCTCTTCACTGGATATGGCGTTGCCCGCCAGATCGGTGGAAACGGCAAAGATCGTGTAATCGCCATCCGGCAAGTCGGAGGAGGTGATGCTCCACTCACCTGAACCGTCAGCCTCGACCTCACCAAGTTCCAGCATCGGCAAAGGCGCCCGTGGCTGGATCTCGCCTTCCCCGCCGGACCGCGCCAGCAGAGTGACAACGCTGCCAGCCTCCGCCGTGCCGCTGAATGTCGGGGTGGCGTCCGAGGTGATGTTGTCGTCCTCTCCGGTGTCGCTGCCCGCGTCCAATACGATGGTCGGCATGTCAGGGCGCGCGGTGTCGATGGTGACTTCCACGGGCGCGGATGTCACCAAATTCGCCGCGACATCGCTCGATTCCGCAGTGATGGAGTATACGCCATCGGCCAGCGCGTCCGTGGTCAGGGTCCACACGCCTGCCGGACCCTCGACGCCGAAGCCCAGCTCAGCCTCACCAGCGAGGAACCTTACATTCTGCGCACCCTCAACCGTGGCTGTCAGAGTGATCTGGTTCTCATTGGTGACGTTGTCGGATGTGGAGGCCCCAGTATCGGAATTCACGTTCAGATCGAGGAGCGGAACCTGCGTCCCGGTGGTGTCGATCTCGATTTCCAAAACAGCCGTGGTGGAAGTGTTTCCAGCAAGATCCACCGCCACGACGTCAAAGCTGTGGGTGCCGGAGGACAGTTCGGAGGTCCTGAACGCCCAAGCACCGCTCTCATCCGCCTCGACGAAACCCAGCAGGGCCTCACCCTGACGGATTTCGATGAGGGCGCCAGCGTCCGCTTCACCTTGCAAAAGCGGGGTCGTGTTGTTGGTGATCAGATCCTGCGAAGAGCCGCTGTTGCTGGCACTATCCAGCGCAACGGTGGGGGCATTCGGGGGCGTGGCATCGCGCGTAACGGTGAAAGTCTCGGAAATGGAGGAGTTGCCCGCCAGGTCGAAACTGGTGACGTCGATCTGGGTAAGCCCTTCGTCAATCACCAGAACTTCACCTTCGAGCATCGTGCTGGAAAAGTCATGGGACCAGTCTCCAGACGCATCCGCCGTGGTGACGCCCCAGAAAGAACCGCTCGGCGTAGACATGACCACTCTGATTTCGGTCAGCGGATCGGCCGTACCGAATACGACCAATACCCCGTCCGACGTCACGCCATCCCCGTCAATTCCGGTATCATCGGATATGCCGGTCACGACCGGGTTTGCCGGCGGTGTCACGTCGATTTCGACCGACAACACGGCAGAGGCCGCGCTGACATTGCCCGCCGTGTCGGTGGCGACGGCGGTAAAGCTCTTCGTCCCCTCGCTCAGCGCATCGAGGGGCGTGAAGGACCAAATGCCGTTCGGCGCAACCACGCTCGTTCCCAGCGAGGTCGTCCCGTCGAAGATTTCGATGGTGTCGCCTGCATTGCCCGCGCCGGATAGAGTGGGGGTGGCATCGTTGGTAAGATTGTCGGTGCCATCGCCGCTGTCGGATGCCGTGACCAGGTCGATGGTCGGGGGCACGGGCGCAGTCGTGTCCACCGTAACGTCGAAAGGATCGGAGACCTCGGACACCAGTTCATCGGAATCCCGCGCTGTGGCGGTGAAGACATAATCGTCATCGCTCAACGTGGTGCCGGTATAGTCGAAGGACCATGCCCCCGCCTCGTCCGCCACGACGGTTCCGAGGGAGACCCCGCCGAGGAAGACCTCGACCGTGGCGTTTGCAGTTGCCGTACCGGACACGATCAGCGTGTTGTCGCTGGTCACGCCATCCGCCCCGTTCGTGTCCTGCGCAATTCCGGTGATGATCGGTGAATTCGTCTGATCGAGCCGCAGCGTTACGCTCGTTGCATCCCCAAGTTCGGAAATGTTTCCGGCCAGATCCTCGGCACGGGCGCTGAACAGATACGTATCGTCTGCCAAATCCCCACCAGTGGCGGACCAGTTGCCCTCGGAATCGGCTATGGCCTGAGCGTATACGATGTTGTCCCCATCCACGACGCTCACCAAAGCGTCCGGTTCGGATGTGCCGGTGAGTGTGACGGAACGGGACGCGACCGCGCCAGACTCACCGATGATGGTATTGTCCGTGTACCCTTCGATCACGGGCGCGTTGGGTGCCGTTCGATCAATGGTGACAGTCAGCCCTTCGCTAATGGTCACGTTTCCGGCCGCATCCGTTGATCGGATGGAATATGTAGCCGTGCCCTCGGGATATTGCGCCGTTAAAACCGCTTCACCGGTCGGACCAGGCGACAACACAAATGGGTCCCCACCATTCTTGAGGAATTCCATAGTGGAATTGGGTTCGCCAGTGATATCGAACTGAATTAAAGAGCCGTTGGTAATCTCGTCTGCGGTATTCCGCCCGGTATCGGAGGTCGTCCGAAGGTCGAGAGTGGGGATCTGGGGGGCGACCGTGTCCACCTCAACGTCGAATACAGCGGATTCAGCCGAAGGGTTCAGCCCCGAACTTTGGGCAATGGCGGTGATCTCGTAGCTTCCATCCGCCAGGGCCGATGGCAGAACGGCCGACCAGTTACCGGAAGCGTTCGCAGAAACCGTCTGGACGACCGTGCCGTCCAACAGAATCTGCACGGATGAATTCGCAGCCGCCGTTCCATTGACCGTCAGCGTGGGATCGTTGGTGATGCCGTCACCATCCGTACCACTGTCGTTGCTGATACCGGTGACGACGGGCGTTTCGGTTACCGAAGGAATAATGCTTATGTCATATCCGCTCGACAACGTGGACACGTTGCCGGCGATATCGGTCGCCCGCACGGTTACGACATAGTCGTCAGCCGCAAGCGTACCTGATTGGAAGAACCACTGTCCGGAATTGTTTGCACTCACCGTTCCGGCCGACACGCCATCGACGAAGATCTCGACCGTGGAACCAGCCTCCGCCGTGCCGAAGAATCGCGGCGTGGCATCCGTCGTGATCTGATCCGCCGCGCCGGTATCGTTGGTGAACCCGCTGACACTGGGGGTCGCGGTCGTCGTGTCGATGGTAAATCCTGCCGAATTCGACTGGAAAGAATTGCCGGCAAGATCTTGAGCGCGGATCGATAGCGGATATGTTCCATCGCCCAGCGCACTGGGCAACTGCACCTCGTAGGTTCCATCCCCGTTGACAACGGTGCTGGCCAACGCCGGGCCGGAACCATTGGTCAATCGGATCTCGATCGTTGCGCCAGCCTCCGCCGTGCCGATGATGGTGGGCTGCGCGACACGCGTGATCCCATCATTGTTGGAATTGCCGCTGTCGGAATCAGTCGCCAGCTGCCAGGTGGGGCGACTCGTCTCCCGATCAAGGGTGATTTCGATCTGCTCGGTCGTGCTGACGCCTTCCTTGGTTGCACGGACCTGAATGGTCTTCTCCGTCTTGGGGGAACTGACAGGATACGCCTGATCGATGGTTACCGTCTGCGATGCGCCTGTGCCGGTTCCCGCCGCCACGAAACCGCGCCCGTCATCCCAGTCGATTTCCAGCGTGTCACCCAGGCCGGCGGTGAATTCTACGGTCGGGGTGCTGTCGGCGGTGTAATTGTCGCTCGAGCTGCTTCCGGTATCGGAGCCCGCCGTCAGATCAACCGCAGACATTTCCGGGCCATCCACGGTCAGGACGAGCGCCGGTCCGCGGGATGAGGCATCCAGCCCATCCCGCGACCCGGCTTGTACGTAATATGTACCATCGACCAGCACGCCATCGGACCCCTGAGGATAGTCGCCCCCCTGCCCGACGGTAACGCTCCATTGTCCGTTGGCCGGGATCGATCCGATATACCCAAGGGTTCCCACACCACTTCTTCCGTCCGGACCAGAATCCATAATCTCAAGGGATGCGCCAGGCGTTCCCGTTCCGTAGAACGTCAACGTCCGCGAGGCGGTAACGTTATCGCCACTAGTCCCCGTGTCGGAGAAGAAACCCAGGATTACCGGTTCAGCGGGTGTGGCCATGACAAATTCTCCGTAGACTCATTACTGCGACGTGTTCGCGTGGCAAGCTGCCAAAACCCGTCTGTTTCTGCGCGCAAGATACCGAAAATTTGATCTTTTGGGCAAGCTGCATTTTCTCTACCCTTCGGAATTCACAAAAAATTCCATCTTTTGTCTGCAAATTCAGAAACCTGCCCGGGCAGGCAAAATAACCAGCACACCCATTCGATGATCGGTATTTGTGAAAGCGCCTAACGCCGAAAACTCCGTAGCTATTCAAGAAATTTCAGACCGTTAACAACGGTGTATTCTGGAGGGGGACTGTCGCTCTGCGCTTGACCGCGCGTCTGCATTTCACATTTCAAATCCCTGGTCTGACAGCAGGCTGAATCGCCGCCCATTTCAACTTTGCCTACCTTGGAAATGGCCCTGAGCGCGGGGGCGCAGCGACCTGCACGTCGCTTTCCAGACGGTCATATCGCAGGCGTGGTTGTCACCCGGAATGAGGGGGCCGCGCTTGTGCTCTTCATCTGTATTCATCGCCCCGCGACATCACGGCACGGAACCGTCAGGTGTCTGAGTGATTGTTCTGTACGTTTTTGCGCAACAGATTTCAGTGACTTGAGGATTGCAAACATGGATTTGAAGATCGACGGACGCCACGCCCTTATTACCGGTGCGACCGGTGGGATCGGGCATGAGACCGCGAAAGTTCTGGCGGCAGAGGGTGTCGATCTGACGCTGACCGATCTGGACGCGGACAAGCTTCGCGACATAGCCGCCCCGCTGGGCGCCCGCGCCGTGGCCGCCGATCTGTCGAGCAGAGCCGGGGCGGACGATTTCATCGCGGAGGTCGGAACCGATTTCGACATTTTCGTGCATGCCGCCGGTGTTACAGGGGCCAAGGGCGATCCGATGACCATGTCGGACGATGACTGGGACGAGGCCTGGAACATAGATTTCATGTCCGCCGTGCGTCTGGTTCGACATGTAGGCCCGGCCATGCGGTCGCGCGGATGGGGGCGCATGGTTTTCGTGACGTCCGAGAATGTCGCCCAACCCTATGCTGACGAGACTGTTTACAATGTCGCGAAATCGGGGCTGCTCAGCTTTTCCAAATCCATCAGCCTCGCCCATTCCGGTGAAGGCGTTCTGGTCAACTGCGTCGCCCCCGCCTTTATCAAGACACCTATGACCGACGGAATGATGGAAAAGCGGGCCGAGGATTTGGGCGTCAGCGTTGATGAGGCGATCGAGAGTTTCTTGGAGGAAGAGCGCCCGCATCTGAACTTGAAACGCCGTGGCCGCACCGAGGAAGTCGCCCCCGTCATTGCCTTGCTATGTTCGGAACGCGCCAGCTTCGTCACCGGTGCGAACTGGCGGGTGGACGGTGGCTCCGTCGGGTCGATCGAAACCTGATGCGCCCCCATGATGAGGCGTCGCTGCGTGCGCATATCGACGCATGTCCGATGGGCGATACCCTGTCCGAGCAGCGTGAGGGCTTCATCGCCCGCGCGGGCGTTCAACCGTCAACAGGCACCTGGACGACGATCGGCGGGATCGACACATTGCGCGTCGGTGCCGCCAGCGCTCCGGCATTGGTGTGGTTTCATGGCGGTGGTTACGTTCTGGGCAGCCCGGACACCCACCGCGTCATGGCGGCGCATCTAGCATCGCGGGACGTGCAGGTGCTGTTGCCCGCGTACCCTTGCGCGCCTGAGTGCACATGGCCCGCCCCGCTGAACGCCGCGCTCGCGGTTCTGGATGACCTCGACAATTCCGTGGCGCTGGGCGGTGACAGTGCCGGGGGACATCTGGCGCTGAATGCCGCGCTGGCACGGCCGGGGCGGGCGAGGGCCTTGGCGCTGATCTCTCCGAACACGGACCGGACGGGAAGCTGCCTTACCCGTGATCGTGACGGGGATGCGATGAATGACGGGGCCAAGGATGCCGCTCTATGGGCGATGGTCGCACCGGAACTGGGCGATGACGATCCGCAAGCCTCACCACATTTGGCGGATTTGCGGGGGCTATCGCCCTTGCATGTGGAGGCGGTCGGCACGGAGATCCTGCTGGACGACACGCTGATCCTGACGCGGGCGGCAGCGGCGGCGGGGGTGCAGGTATCGGCACATATCGCACCGGGTCTGATGCATATGCACGCCCTGTGGCCGGACGCGTTGCCCCAGGGCGCGGAGGCGCTGGACCGGATCGCCCGCCACATTCATGCCGCGTCACCCTGACGCGCGGCGTGAACAGCGGGAACCACTCCCCACCCAGACCGTTGACCAAGGCATTTAACGAACGAGGATTTTCATGACCGACGCCCCGAACATTCCCCCCCAGTCGCAGGATCACATGCCCGCGGATGAGCACAAGATGAAGCCCGCCCCGGACTATGCCCCCCGCCATCCCGGCGTGGGCAAGCTGAAGGACAAGGTCGCGCTGATTACCGGCGGCGACAGTGGCATCGGCCGCGCGGTCGCCGTGCTTTTCGCGCGCGAGGGCGCAAAAATCGCGATTGCCTATCTCGATGAGCATCAGGACGCGGAGAAAACCAAGGAATTGGTTGAGGCTGAGGGATCAGAGGCAATCCTGATCCCCGGTGATCTGGGCCGGAAATCCCACGCGACCCAAGCTGTCGAAAAGACCGTGCAGGCATTCGGAAAGCTCAACGTCCTTATCAACAACTGTGCCCAGCAATGGTTGGACGAGGACCTGACCGATCTGGATGAGGAAACCCTGCGCCGCACGATGGACAGCAACGTGATGTCGTATTTCTTCACCACTCAGGCCGCCCTGCCGCATCTGGGTAAGGGGGACGCCATCGTCAACACGTCGTCGGTGAACGCGTTTGCGGGCATGGGATCTCTGATTGCCTATTCGACATCGCGCGGCGCATCGCTGGCGTTCACCCGCTCGCTGGCGGCCAATCTGGCGGATAAGGGGATCAGGGTGAACTCCGTCGCGCCGGGCCCGATCTGGACACCGTTCATTCCCGGCACGATGCCGGCGGAGCAGGTCGAGGATTTCGGCTCCGGCACGCCGCTGGGCCGCCCGGGCCAGCCGTGGGAGGTCGCGACCGCGTTCCTGTTCCTCGCATCCTCGGATGGCAGCTACTTCACCGGGCAGACATTGCACCCGAATGGTGGAATGGTCGTCGGGGCCTGAGGCCGAGTCCAATCGAATACCTGCACGAAGGGGCCGCGACACCGGCCCCTTCTTCTTGCGCGATCGGCGTGAAGGAGACCTTGCATGACACCCCGCGCCAACTGGCCCCTGCATCCCAGCATCTACGAGATATACCCCCGGTCGTTCCGGGACAGCACAGGCACCGGCGAGGGCGACTTGCGCGGTGTCGTTCAGGGGTTGGAGGCGATCGCGCAGCTGGGCGTCGATGCCATCTGGCTGGCTCCGTTCTATACCAGCCCGATGGTCGATGGCGGATATGATGTCATGAACCATTGCGAGGTTGATCCGCGATACGGAACCCTCGACGATTTCGATGCTGTGGTGGCGCGCGCCCACGAACTGAACCTGCGGGTCATGGTCGATCTGGTGTTCAACCACACGTCCGACCAGCACCCTTGGTTTCAGGCCAGCATAGCCCGTGATGAGGATATGCACGATTGGTACGTCTGGCGCGATGCAAAGCCTGACGGCAGCCCGCCGAACAACTGGTTGAGCTTCTTTGGCGAACCCGCCTGGACGTGGAATCCGGTACGGCGGCAATTCTATCTGCGCCAGTTCCTGTCCTGCCAGCCCAGCCTGAACCTGCGTCACCCCTCGGTTCAGGACGCATTGCAGGCCATCGTGGCGTTCTGGCGCGGGCGCGGCGTGGACGGATTTCGCTTCGACGCGGTGAACTCCTACCTGTTCGACCTGTCGATGAAGGACAATCCCCCGGCCAGTGAGGAGGTTCAGGATCGCAACGCCACCGGGCCCGAGAATCTCTACAGTTTTCAGGATCACCTCTACGACATATTGCCCGGCGACGGTGCCGCCTTCGCGGAGAGTTTGCGCAAGTGGGCCGGCCCGGATGCCTGGTTGCTGGGGGAGGTGAACTCCGGCAACCGCTCGGTCGAGTTGTCGGGCGCATTTACCGCCCCGGACCGGCTGGATGCGAGCTATACTGTGGATTTGATGGTCAATCCGGTAACGGCGCAAACGGTTTGCGATCTGATCACGCGGCATCGGCGCGAAGGATGCGGACTGACCTATTGCCTGTCCTGCCACGATCAGCCGAGGGCCGTCAGCCGAACCGGCGACGGCTCCGCACGCGATGCGAAATTGCTGGCACTGCTGTCCGCCGCCCTGCCCGGCCCGCTGATAATCTGGCAGGGGGAGGAACTGGGCCAACCGCAGGCCGCTTTGAAACTGAACGAGATCTCAGATCCGTTCGACCGGCTGTTCTGGCCGGTACCGCCAGATCGGGAGGGCGCGCGAATACCCTATCCGTGGTCAGCGGACGCGCCGAATTACGGCTTCACCACCGGGACACCCTGGTTGCCGATGCAAGGGCTGGACGACATCGCACTGTCCGAACAGGGACCGGACGGCACCCGTGCGTTCTGGATCGAAGCACTGCGCCTGCGCCGCAGCCTCGACCCCGAGGGTCCGGTGGACACTGCCATCGTCAATGACGTGCTGCACATCCAGCGCGGCGATTTCACCTTTGCGTTGAACCTGACGGACAGCGCACGGCCCTGCGGCCATGCGCACCCTGCTCTGAGCACTGAACCACTGACGCCCGGCGCCCTGCCCCGCCGCAGCGGTGTGGTGTGGCGCAAAGGTTATTCGGGATAGGCCTCACCCAGATTGTCGGCCTTGACCGCGCCACGCTCACCCATCGCCTCGGCTTTGCCGACGGTGGTGTCGCGGCGGGTCTGGGCCTCGATCTCGGCGTTCAGTTCGGCCCCCATGAGCACGATGTAGGCCGATAGCCACAACCATGTCAGCAGCACGATAACACCGCCCAGCGAGCCGAATGTCTCATTATAGCTGCCGAAATTCGCAGCATAGAACGCGAATGCGATGGAGCCGGCCAGCCAGATCAGAACCGCCACTATGGCCCCCCCACTCAACCAGCGCCAATGCGCCGGATCGCGCGACGGACCATAGCTGTAGACCACGCCCAGTCCGACGATCATCAGGCAGATCAATATGACCCAGCCGATCCCCGCGATCAGCCATTCGGTGATCGCCCCGAAATCGACGAAGGACAGCACGGCCGGCACACCCATCATCGCGACGACTGCGTAGATCGCGCCCAGGATCAGGCCCAGGGTCAACAGCAGCGTTTGCAGTTTCAATTTGATGAAACCGCGTTTTTCCTCTTCACCATATGCGACATTCAGCCCTTCGATCAGGCTGGCCACCCCCTTGGACGCGGACCACAGCGCTAGGGCGATACCCAGGATCGTGGCCAGCCCCAGACCGGCCTGTTCCGAGCCTGCGACCTGTTGCGCCTGCGCGATGATGATCTCCGCGACCTGCCGGGGCATCACCGCGGACAGGTCGTCGATCAGGTCGATGACCTGCGCTGGCTCCACGATCAGGCCGGACACAGCCAACAGGGCCGTGAGCGCGGGAAACAGCGCCAGCAAGGCGTAGAACGCCACCCCGGCAGCGATCAGGCCGACATGATCCGACTTGACCCTGTCCTTCACGCGAAGGGCGATATCCTTCCAGCCCTTCAGAGGGATAGCGGTGGGAGCTTTGGCCTGGCGGCCGCGATTCTCGGTTCCGGTGGTCATTTGCGGTCTGGCCCTTCCCATACGTTTCCGTATTGATCTGGGTCGCGGGACGGGACCGTCCAGTCCGAGGTGCAAATAGGCACGGCCCCGGCGGATCGCTCCACCAGGGCCGGTTTGCCAGGTCAGTTTGCCAAGTCAATTGCAAGGCAGATTACAGGGTCCGTTTACGCCTCTTCTGCGTCCAGGGTTCCGATCGTGACCTCGTAGGTTTTTTCCGATCCCTTGTGCAGGACCGTCATCTGCGAATCCGCATCCGGCGCGGTTTCGGCCACCGCGCGGGTCAGGTCGCGCAGCTCCTCGATATCCGTACCGTCAAAGGACAGGATGATGTCACCGTCCACCAGACCTGCCTTGGCTGCGGGGCTGTCGGGCATCACGGCCTCGACCACCGCGCCGCGCGGCGCGTCATAGCCCAGGACCGAGGCGACCTCCTCGGTCATCGGGCGGATCTGCACGCCCAGCCAACCGCGCGTGACGGTGCCGTCATCCTCCAGATCCGCGACAATGGTCTGCACCAGATCGGACGGCACCGCGAACCCGATACCGACGGAGCCACCATCAGGCGAATAAATCGCGGTGTTCACGCCGACGACCTGCCCTGCATCGTTGAACAGCGGTCCCCCGGAATTGCCCCGGTTGATTGCCGCGTCGGTCTGGATGAAATCGTCGAACGGGCCACTGTTGATATTACGCGAGGTCGCGGACACGATGCCCGACGTGACCGTCCCGCCCAGTCCGAACGGATTGCCGACGGCGAACACCTCATCCCCCGCGCGCATCTGCGCCGAGCTGCCGAAGTCGATGAAGGGCAAATCGGCCTCCGCCTCGATCTGCAACAGCGCGATATCGGTCAGGGGATCGCTGCCGATGACGGTGGCGTCCAGCTCCCGCCCGTCGCTCAGCGTCACGCTTACGCGTTGTGCGCCGTCGATCACGTGGTGATTGGTCACGATCTGCCCGTCATTCGAGATGATGAACCCGGATCCCAGACCACTGCGCGGGCCTTGCTCGCCGCCCTTGGGCACCAGTTCCTCGAACCGGCGGCGCAGCTCGTCCGGCATCCCCTCGGGCAGGGCCTGACTGTAATCGACGGGAGTGGCGGTGCCGGTCACCTCGATGAACACCACACTGGGGGACACCTGCTCGACCAGATCGGCATAGCCGCCGGCCGGCACCGCGAGGGCCACCGACGGCACCAGCGCGGTCGAGGATACGATGGCCGCCGCAAAGGCGAGCGAGACTGAATTGCGTGCAATAGGTTTCATGTCATACTCCTGACTGAATGCGATGAAACCAAATTCGGCATTCCGCCTGACAGGAACATGCGCACGCCTATACAGATTTGTAAGATTGCCCGCGCTGCCGTCCATACCCTTGCCATTGTGCCCCGACGGGCAAATCTATGGCGCAACCGAAGGGGATCTGCCCATGAAACTGCTGGTGGTCGAAGATGACGAGACTACGGGCACCTACATCGCCCGCGGTCTGCGTGAGGAAGGCCATACCGTTGATCTGGTCACGAACGGCCGCGATGCGCTGATCCAGGCGACCAGCGTCGGATACGATGTGCTGATCGTCGATCGCATGGTGCCGCAGATCGACGGCATGACGCTGGTCAAGACCCTGCGCGGGGCTGGAAACCGGACACCGGTGCTGTTCCTGACCTCACTGGGCAGTGTGGAGGATCGGATCGAAGGGCTGACGGCGGGTGGCGACGATTACCTCGTGAAGCCGTTCGCCTTTGGTGAGCTGTCCGCCCGCGTCGCGGCCCTTGCCCGCCGTGCCCCGACGGTGGCGCAGGAAACGACATTGCATGCGGGCGATCTGACGATGGACCTGCTGAGCCGCCGCGTGATCCGGGCGGGCCATGAAATATCCTTGCTGCCGCGTGAATTCGCCATTCTCGAACATCTGTTGCGTCGCAAGGGCCGGGTACAGACCCGCACCATGTTGCTTGAGGCGATCTGGGACATCAGCTTCGACCCGATGACGAATGTGGTGGAGACGCATATCAGCCGCCTCAGGGCAAAGGTGGACCGCCCCTTCGACACCGACTTGATCCAGACCGTGCGCGGCGCGGGCTACCGGATCGACGCATGAACCGGCGCCTGCCCGCGATATTTCGCTCGATGCCGATCCACCTCGCGCTGGTTCTGGTGGCGGTGTTTACCATCGTCAGCCTGCTCAGCCTGGGGGCGACCTATCTGGTGACGCAACGCTCCTTCGATCAGACGATACGCGCCGACCTGCGACAGGACATAGCCGGTTTTCGCGCAGCCCCCGGCCCCTCGGCCCTGTCCCAGCTGGTGGAGGCGGAGGCCCGCGTTACCGATCCGGCGCGCATGGTGCTCAGCTATATCGGCCCGGACCGCCGCCATTACGGCAACGCCGTCATCGCACGTGACGACGAAGGCTATCATATCGTGACCGATATTTCCGGCGACCCGCAGATCGAGGGACAGTACATGGCATTGACCACCTCGCTTCGCGGCGGGCAGCTGACCATCGCCCGTTCCCTGGCGGAGATCGACGCCCTGCGAGAGGCATTCCTGCGGGTTCTCGGCCTCAGCCTGATCCCGACGATCCTGATCGCACTGGGCATCGGCCTGACCCTGGCCCGACGCAGTGCGCGGCACGTCTCGACCATCGCGCGGACTCTGGACAAGCTGACGGGCGGCGAATTGGAGGCTCGTGTCTGCCCTGCCCCGGACTGGCCGCAGGATCTGGCGACCATCGGCACGCGGATCGACAAGATGGCCAGCGCGCAGGAATCGTCGATCGCGGCGATCCGGCAGGTCTCCTCGGACATTGCGCACGACCTCAAGACGCCGATCCAGCGGGTCGCGGTCCACCTGTCCGAACTGTCAGAGCACGGGCCCCTCGACGCCACCGCGCGTGACCTGCTGGACAAGGCGAACGCCGAACTGGACGGCATCGTCGCGACCTTTCACGCCCTGCTGCAAATCGCCCGGATCGAGACGGGATCGCCCAAGGCAGGCTTTGAGACGGTCGATCTGGACCGGGTCTGCGCGACCATTGTCGAACTCTACGAACCTGCCGCAACCGATGCGGGACATAGGCTGCACTACACCCCGGCCAGCGGCATGACGATCACCGGCGACCGGCACCTGCTGGCGCAGACCCTCGCCAATCTGATCGAGAACGCCCTGCGCCACACGCCTGCGGGCACGGATGTTCGGGTTGAACTGAACCGCAGCTGGGACCGGATCGTGCTGAGCGTCACGGATAACGGCCCCGGCGTGCCCGAGGCGGAGCGTGAACTGGTCCTGCGGCGTCTCTACCGCATGGATCGCAGTCGAACCTCGCCGGGGGCGGGTCTGGGGCTGAACCTTGTCGCCAGCATCGCCACCCTTCACGGCGCGACAGTGCATCTGCACGATGCCATGCCGGGTTTGCGCGTCGAACTGGCCTTCCCCCCGACCCGGACTAGCTGAGCGGAGTAGTCGAAGGAAACTACTTATAGAGGCCGCATGTTTGATTGGATCGTATCGCTGTTGGGGCGGGCTGGATATGTCGGTGTCGCTGGATTGATGTTCGCGGAGAACGTCTTTCCTCCCATCCCGTCCGAGCTGGTCATGCCCCTTTCCGGGTATCTGGCAGCGCAGGAGACACTGGCGCTGATCCCTGTGATCCTGGCCGGAACGCTGGGATCCGTGGCGGGCGCGGTGCTGTGGTACTGGATCGGCCTGCGCATCGGCGAGGAGCGGCTCAAGAGATTCGCTCGCGATCACGGCAAGTGGTTGACCCTTTCGCCCGAGGACGTGGACGGCGCGTCGCGCTGGTTTCGCGATTACGGCTGGCGTGCCGTGTTTTTCGGCAGGATGGTGCCGGGGGTGCGGACCTTCATTTCCGTGCCCGCCGGGGTTGCGCGGATGCCGATCGTGCCGTTCCTGGCCTTTACCACCCTGGGCAGCGCGATCTGGACGACCTTGCTGGCCTACGCGGGCTATCTGCTGGAATCGCAATATGAGAAGGTGGCGGATTGGCTGAACCCGATCTCCACCATGATCGTTGTGGGTATTGTCGGCTACTATATCTTTCGGGTGATCCGGCAATCGCGTTAGGCTTCTCGCGGGGAATGCGCGGGTTCGGACAACGCGCAGGGTATAATGTGGAGGCTGTCCAGAACGGTGCGGCCCTGAGCGGCAGCAAGGGAGTATGTCGAGATGAACGCGATCTACTGTGGGCCTGCGCCACTGCCGCAGGAGATCTGGGGCAGCTGGAACTTCGACCCGGTCCTGCTCCTCGCACTGGTCGGGCTGGGCGTCACCCTTCGCCGCGAACCTGCCGGGATCGCAGCGGTGGCGCTGCTGTTCCTGGCATTCGTCTCGCCGCTCTGCGCCCTGTCCTCGGCACTGTTTTCCGCCCGGGTGGTGCACCATGTCATCCTGATCGTCGGGGCCGCGCCGCTGCTGGCGCTGGTATCGCAGCACCGGGTCCGGAGTGGCGTTGCCCTGCCCTTCGCCGTGTCGACAATCATCCTGTGGCTCTGGCATCACCCGGTCGCCTATGATCTGGCCCTGTCCAACGTAGCAGTCTACTGGCTGATGCAGCTCAGCCTGCTGGGCAGCGCGATCTGGTTCTGGAAAGCCGTCTATACCGCCGAAGTCTCACCGGTCGAACGTTTCCTCTTCGTCCTGTTCAGCTTCGCCCAAATGGGCATGTTGGGCGCCGTGCTGACATTCGCCCCCACTGCGCTGTATGCCGCGCATTCCATCGCCCCATTCGACTGGGGCCTGACGCCGCTGCGCGATCAGCAACTGGGGGGGCTGATCATGTGGGTGCCGGCGGGGGTTCCCTACGCCGCGATTGCCGCACTGCTGGCGCGTCGCAGTTGGGGTCGGCTGAAGGAGGATATGGCGTGCCGGACTGGATCGTAGCAACGATACCGATCTTCAAGATCGTGCACATCGCCGCCCTGACCCTGTGGTGCGGCGGTTTGCTGGCAATGCCGTTGATGCTGGCCCGCAGCGATCGGTCCGTGATGATGGACGATTATCGGCTGATCCGCCGCGCCACCCACCTGACCTATACGTTATGCGTCACGCCTGCCGCCGTCATCGCGGTGATCGCCGGGACATGGCTGATCTTCCTGCGAGAGGCCTTTGTGCCATGGATGTTCGCAAAGCTGGTTTTCGTAAGCCTTCTGGTCGTGGCCCATGTCTGGACCGGCAATTTGCTGGTCAGAACGGCCGAGGAACCCGCTCGCTATGATCCGCCCCGCGCGGTGCTGCCGCTGGCGGCGGTTCTGGTGCCTGTGATCGTCATCCTGGGCCTCGTGCTGGCCAAGCCGGGATTTCACTGGATCGACTTTCCCCAATGGATGCTCGAACCGCGCGGCGGTCAACTTCCCTTCGACGTGCCCAGCCGATAATCGAAAACGAGCTTACCGCCATGCCAACCCGTGAAACTGACCACCAACACGCACAGCCCCGACAGCATCAGTCCATAGGGCAGGACGGCCTGTTCGTAACCGTAGAGCCTGTATCCCCAGTTCGCCCCCAGCAGCGCCAGAAGCGTCACCGCGATGATGAAATGTGTCCATGCCGGCGCCCGCGCCCGGATGCCGGAGACGAGCAACAGCTCCGCCGTGCCGGACAAACCGGCGAGCATTCCGAACAGGAATCCGGTTCCCGCGGCCCACAGCGCGGCGCGCGCCCAGAACGCATCCCCCGTCCACCAATAGAGCATATCGGCCCCCAGCACACAGAAGGTCAGCGCCACCGGAAAGGCGACCGACATCGCGTGAATGGGGTGCCCCAGAACGGCGATGCGCGATTCCGTCTCCTCGAATCCCGGCAATTCACTGATCGGGTCGATCAGGTCATCCACTTCCTTGTCATCCTGTTCCGTCGCCATGTCGCCCCGCATTTTCGGCTTATCCTCGGTCTGACAACGCTTACCGCGCTTTGCGGTTGCGGGGGAGTGCTTTCTACCGTCGATCCGGCGGGACCGGCGGCGCGCACCATCGCGACGCTGTGGTGGGTGATGCTGTCAGGCGCGGGGGTGATCTTCGCGCTGGTGATGGTGCTGCTGGTTCTGCCGTATCGCGCGCAAAACGGGCCAAGGGGCGAGGCGCGGCAGATTCGCGTCTGGATCGTGGGTCTGGGCCTGGCCTTTCCGATGACCGTCCTCGCCGCGTTGCTGGGATATGGCCTGTTCGTGGGGGAACAGTTGCTGCCCCGCGACCTGCCCGACGTGGTGCGGGTCGGGGCCGAGGGGCGTCAATGGGCGTGGACCTTCACCTATGAGGACGCGCCGGGCACCACCACGCAGGACGTGCTGCATATCCCCGCCGGTCGGCCCGTCGATGTGGCGATCACGACGGCGGACGTGATCCACAGTTTCTGGGTGCCGCGTCTGGCCGGTAAGCTGGATGCGGTGCCGGGACGCGCCAACATCCTGCGGATCGAGGCAGACACCCCGGGCGTCTATCAAGGGTTGAGCGCCGAGTTCAGCGGCGCGGGCTACGATCGGTTCACGTTCTCCGTCACGGCGCATGACGCCGCCGGATGGCAAGCGTTCCTGAGGGGGGATGAGCGATGAAGGCACTTGAGCGTCACCGCAAGCTGACCACGATCTGGGCATCCGAACCGGGATTTCGCGGATGGTTTTCGACCGTGAACCACACCGATCTGGGGCGCATGTTCCTGACCACGGCGTTTTTCTTCTTCATCGTCGGCGGATTGCTGGCGATGCTGATCCGCGCGCAACTGGCCACGCCGCATTCCGCCTTCGCGGGACCCGAGATCTACAACCAGATCTTCACCATGCACGGGACCATCATGATGTTCCTGTTTGCGATTCCGACATTCGAGGGGCTGGCGATCTATCTGCTGCCGAAAATCCTCGGGTCGCGCGACCTCGCCTTTCCCCGTCTGACGGCCTACGGCTATTGGTGCTATGTGTTTGGCGGGTCGATGTTGCTGGTCGCGATGGTGCTGGGCATCGCGCCTGACGGCGGCTGGTTCATGTACCCGCCCCTGTCCGGGCCGATTCATTCGCCGGGGATCAACACGGATTTCTGGCTGATCGGCATCACCTTCGTTGAGATCTCGGCCATCGCCGCCGCGGTCGAGATCACGGTATCCGTTCTGAAGTATCGCGCGCCGGGCATGTCGCTGGACAAGATGCCGATCTTCGCATGGTACGCGCTGATTACCGCGTTGATGATCCTGACCGGATTTCCGCCATTGATTCTCGGGTCCGTCTTGCTGGAACTGGAACGAGCCTTCGGATTGCCGTTCTTTCAGGTGGATCTGGGGGGCGACAGTTTGCTGTGGCAGCACCTGTTCTGGCTGTTCGGCCATCCGGAGGTCTATATCATCTTCCTGCCTGCGGCGGGCGTCATCTCAACCGTTTTGCCGGTGATGTGCCGCACGCCGCTGCTGGGCTATGGCTGGGTCGTCGCGGCGGCAGTCTCGCTCGCATTTCTGTCTTTCGGATTGTGGGTGCATCACATGTTCACCACCGGCATTCCGCATATGGGGCTGGCGTTCTTCTCCGCCGCGTCCACGCTGGTTGCGGTGCCGACGGGGATTCAGATCTTCGCGTGGATCGGCACGATGTGGAAGGGCAGCCCGGACCTGCGCCTGCCGATGCTACATATCCTGGGATTTTTCTGCACTTTCGTGATTGGCGGGCTGACCGGGGTGATGGTCGCCGTCGTGCCGTTCGACTGGCAGGCGCACGACACCGCGTTCATCACGGCACACCTGCATTACGTGCTGTTCGGCGGGTTCGTCTTTCCGATATTCGCGGGGCTGTATTACTGGCTGCCGCATTTCACGGGGCGGCAGAGATTTTTCCGGCTGGGGGAGTTCGCCTTCGCGCTGATCTTCGTTGGATTTCATGTGACGTTCCTCGCCATGCACTGGGTCGGCCTGCTGGGGCAGCGGCGGCGCATTCCGACCTACGCGCCCGAGGATGGCTGGACCACGATCAACCTGATTTCCTCCGTTGGCAGCTTCGTTCTGGCCATCGGGATCGCCATGGTGTTGCTGGATGTGATCCTGCATGGGCTGACCTTTTATCGCGGGCCGCGCAATCCGTGGAATGCGGGCACGCTGGAATGGGCGATGACGACACCGGCCCCGGCCTATAACTTCGCCAGCCTGCCGCATGTCACCGGGCGGGAGCCGCTGCATGACGACCCCGACCTGCCCGCACGGTTGGCGCGGGGTGAGGGATACCTCGGCACGCCAAAGCATGACTGGCGCGAAACGCTGACCGTCGATATCGCCAGCGGCCAACCGGACATGCACGTCATCTATCCGGGCAACACGCGCCTTCCGATCGTCATGTCGGCGGTGACGGGCCTGTTCTTCTTGTCATTGCTGCTGAAATTCTACTGGACTGTGCCGGTCGCCGTGGCTGGCGTTATCTGCCTTGCGTGGCGATGGGTGTGGAAGCAGGGCCGGAAGGACGATCTGGAACCGATGTCGCTGGGCCGCGGCCTAAAGGTGGCGAATGCCGCGATGTCGCGCCGATCGCCGGGCTGGTGGGGATCCGCGTTTCTGTTGACGGCGAACGCGACGTTCTTCGGCTCTCTGCTGTTTGGCTTCGCGTTTCTGTGGACGGTCGCACCCGGCTGGCCGCCCCCCGCATGGCTGACCGCTTCACCCTTCGAACTGGGGGCGGGCTTGGCCGGCGCGGTTCTGTCCTCGGGGGCGATGCGGCATACGATGCGGACAAATGGCAAGGGCGGCAAGCCGGTACTCGGCCTGATCCTGACGCTGGCGGGCGCACTGGCGATTGCCTTCGCATGTGCGGCGCTGATGACCCGCGCCCCTGCCCCGGTGGAGCATGCCTATGGTGCCACGCTTCTGGTTCTGGGCGGATACGGCCTGTTCCATGCCTGCCTTGCCGCGCTGATGGTGGTCTTTCTGATTGCGCGCGTGGGCGGCGGCTATACCTCCAGCGGACGACAGGCGGAATTTTCGATTGTGACCCTGTGGGTGGATTACGCCGCTGTGATCGGTGTGCTGATCCTGCTCGTCGCCCATGCATCCGGTTTTTCGTCATGAGGGATATTCTGCGGATCCTCATCGCGCCGCTGACATGGCTTGCCGCTTTCAGCGCGATCTACGGATTGCACGGCGTGTTATGTGCGTCTGGCATCAGTGGCCAGACCCTTGGCATATCCTGGGTGAGGTTGATCCTGATGGGCGCCTACATCCTAGTCATACTGGTACAAATCGCGCTGGTTGCGGTGCTGTACCATCCGAAATTCGCCTCACGCTCCAGCTTCGTGCGGTTTGTCAGCCATGCGACCGGATGGGTCGGACTTGTCGCGGCGATCTGGTCTTTGGCCCCCGTCGTGATGACCAGCCATTGCGGGTGAACGGGGCCTCGGACCGGCGCGGCGCACAAACGGAACCGCGCTATTAAGATTGAACTCAAACCGTCCCCGCTCGTTGGTTTCCATACGCCAAAAAGGGGGTGTTCATGTCAGATCAAAGCGAAGCGATCATCGTAATCACCGGTGCGGCTGGAAAAATCGGAAGCGAGCTGTCCCGAAAGTTGAGCGCATCATACCGGGTGATCGGGCTGGACTTGCCCGATGCGGTCGGGGACGGACAGGACGATCTGATCGGGTGTGACATCACGGACCCCTCCTCCGTCTCACAGGCCATGGATACCTTGCGCGACAAGGCCGGAGGACGCCCCGTTGCATCGGTGATCCATCTCGCGGCCTATTTCGATTTCAGCGGTGAACAGCGCCCCCAATACGAGATCGTGAACGAGAACGGCACCCGCAACCTCTTGCGCGGATTACAGGAACTGGAGGTCGAGCAGTTCGTCTATTCAGGCACGATGCTGGTTCATCGCCCCGGTGTGCCGGGGGAACGGATAACCGAGGATACCCCGATCGAACCGGGCTGGGCCTATCCCCAGTCCAAGGCCCGCACGGAGGAGATCATCCGCGAGGAAGCCGGTGAGATTCCCGTCGTGTTTCTGCACCTCGCCGGGCTTTACGACGCTGAAACCGCGGTCCCCACCCTCAGCCATCAAATCGTGCGCATCTATGAGCGCACGTTCAAAAGTCACGTTTTCTCCGGCGATCCGCATGCGGGACAGGCCTTCATTCACAAGAGCGACATGCTCACCGTGTTCGAACGGGTGGTGGAACGGCGCGAGGTGCTAGAGTCCGGTGAGGTGATCCTCGCCGGGGAACCCGACACGATGAGCTATGAGGCGCTGCAGGACCGCATCGGAAAGCTGATCCATGGTGAGGAAACGTGGCCCACGCTGGTGGTTCCCGCCCCCATCGCGAAACTGGGCGCGAAGGTGCAGACCGATACCGAGCCCGTGGTGCCCGATCCGCTGGACGAGGGGGAAAAGCCGTTCATCAGGCCGTTCATGATCGACATGTCGTCGGATCATTACGCGCTGGATATCTCCAAGGCGCGAACCCTGCTCGACTGGCAGCCGGAGCACGATATCTCGCAGGATCTGCCCGCCTTGATCGACACGCTCAAATCCGATCCGCTGGGCTGGTACGAGGCGAACGGCATCACGCCCCCGCCCTGGCTGAAGTCGGTGGATGCGCGCGGCGCCGACGCGGAGCAATTGCGCCAGGACCATGAAACCGAGTTTCGCACCCTCCACCGTAACAACCTGTGGGCGGCATGGGCAAATGCGGGGCTGGGCGTGTGGTTGCTGACCTCGCCCCCCTTGCTGAACCATGACCATGTGGGGCTGGTGATCAGTGACGTGGTCGCAGGCGTGCTGCTAGCCATTGCTGGGCTGCTGTCGCTGTCGTGGCGCATGTCCTGGGCGCGGTACTGCGCGGCGGCCATCGGCTGCTGGGTGATGTTCGCGCCGCTGGTGTTCTGGACGGATAGCGGTGCGGCCTATCTGAATAGCACGATCACCGGCATGTTGGCTGTGGCATTCGCCCTGTGCCTGCCGCCGACGCCCGGAATCTCACCCGCTGCGGCCCGCACAGGCCCGACCATACCCAAGGGGTGGAGCTATTCGCCATCGGACTGGTTCCAACGGCTGCCGGTCATCCTGCTGGCTGTGGTCGGCTTGTTGGTCTCACGATATCTGGCCGGGTATCAACTGGGGACCATCGACCATGTCTGGGAGCCCTTCTTCGCCGGGACCGTGGACGGCAAGAACGGGACGGAGCAGATCATCACCTCGGACGTCTCGAAAAGCTGGCCCGTCCCCGATGCCGGACTCGGGGCGTTGACCTACTCGCTGGAGATCCTGGTGGGCATCATCGGTTCATCCCGGCGGTGGCGCACCATGCCCTGGCTTGTCGTGGTGTTCGGCATCATGATCGTGCCGCTGGGCGCAGTCTCGATCTTCTTCATCGCGATCCAGCCGATCCTTATCGGGACCTATTCCACACTTGCCCTGATCGCCGCGGCGGCGATGGTCTGGCAGATCCCGTTCTCGCTGGACGAACTGGTCGCGACGTTTCAGTTCCTGCGCCGCAGGCACCGTGCGGGGCAGCCGTGGATGCGCGTGTTCTTTACCGGCGATACGGATGAGGGACCCGATGACACGCCTGTCGATGATTTCGAGCGGTCGCCCAAGGAGATCGTGGTCGACATGCTCAGCGGTGGCCTGACATTTCCTTGGACGCTGATGGCCTCCATAGGGATCGGCATCCTTCTGATGTTGTCGCCGCTGGTGTTTCCATGGGGCAGCGGTGTGGCGGCGACCAACCATATCATCGGCGTGCTGGTGATAACCGTTTCAGTGACGGCACTGGCCCCGGTGGCGCGGGTCGGACGTTTTCTGAACGCGCTGATGGGTGTGGTCCTGCTGTTCGCGCCGCTGGTGGCCGCAGCAGGCTGGACGGCCCTGGGATTTTCAGTGGTGGTCGGTCTGGCCTTGATCGTGCTGAGCATTCCGCGCGGGCCGGTTCACAGCAGTTTCGGAACATGGGACCGGTTCATCTGGTGACTGCCGGGTGATAGCAGTACAGGACGAAACATTATCGGAAGGCGGCGTGTAGTGAACGCCGCCTTCCGGGAGGGTCTGTCGGGACGTCCGGGCGCAGTTACAGTCGGGCCAGCAGCTCCGATTTCTTGGTTGCGAACTCTTCCTCCGACAGGGCACCTGCATCGCGCAACTGCGCCAATCGCGCGATCGTGCCGAGGATATCGTCCGTGTTCTGCGGGGGCTGTGCCGGGGCCTGATTTGAGGCCGTGTCCTGACCCTGCGTATCAAACGGCATGTTCGTCGGCTCCGGGCTGAAGTCAGGGTTCCCCGTCTGTGCGGGGGGCGCGGACATCGTCGGTTCCCCCTGCGAATTCTGATCCACAACCGGAAAGGACGACAGCGCGAACTGCCCGAACTGGCTGGAAACGGAAACGCCGCCGAACGGATCGCTCAGCCCTGATTGCTGCTGGCTGAACCCGCTGATCTGGTGATCGCCGGTATCCAGCAGCACCAGCGCCCCGCCATTGCCATGATCAAAGGCCAGACGGCGGGCCTGCGGAAAATAGGCGTATCGCGCCTGGTTCTGCCCACCGGATGCCGCAGGCTGGCCCAGCCATTCGGGCCAGCTGCCACCCCCCATCGTCGTTTTGGGTTGCTCGAAGAACAGGGTCGAGGCCATGGCGTTCGACAATTCACCGCACAGGTTCGAAACCGTGTTCTGCAAACCGGAGTTGAACATGTCGCCGACCATTGTCATGCCGCCGGCCATCCACTGACCCGACCCGCCAAGCTCGGGTACGTTGAACTGCGCCATCGTACCACCACCGTTCGAGACGGCGCGCGCCATATGCTCCACCGCGCCCGAGGAAAGACCATAGCGTCGCGCGATCTCCTCGATCGTATTGCGGCCATTCGCTGTCAGGTTCGACATTGGAATTCCTCTCAAACTCTCCACCATGGGTGGGTTGATGCCTCATCCGGGACCGCTGGGGATAAGTCAACTCCAGCGAGCGGAGATTCCCGTGATAGGGCCACCTTGCACCATTTCATCGTCCCTGCGACCGGAACGGATCGTCGCAAACCCCTTTTGAAACGACTACACCCCCCCGACACCTGCAAAAAATCTGCCTGAACGTTGCCGCAACGCACAAATCGGGGGTACGCCGGGGCCGGGTTCTGCTATCTCAAGCATATGGACATCGTACTTATCACCACAATAATCGCATGTTTTTTCGTTGTCATCGGCGCAGCGGAACCGCTCGCCGCGCGGGTACGCCTTCCATACAGTGTGATCCTGGCCGTGATCGGCGTGCTGATCGGTATGGGAGCGACCTTTCTGCTGCGCACGGAGCTGACGGATGCCCTGAATCCCATGGCAGAGGCGATTCTGGGTCTGCCGATCCGATCCAACGTCTTTCTGTACGTCTTTCTGCCCACATTGCTGTTTCAGGCCACGCTGGGGATGAATCTGCGGCGTATGGTCGATGACTGGGTGCCGATCATGGTGATGGCCGTGGTGGCTGTCGTCGTGGCCACGCTCAGCGTCGGGTACGCCCTGTCATGGGTCAGTTCTCTGCCACTGGCGGCTTGTTTGCTGGTCGGGGCGATCGTGTCCACCACGGATCCTTCGGCGGTGGTCTCCATCTTCCGGTCGATGTCAGCCCCGCGTCGCCTTGCCAGGATCATCGAGGGCGAGAGCCTTCTCAACGATGCCGCCGCCATCGCCCTGTTCGGCCTGTTCATGGGATTCGTCATGCTGGGAATGCCGGACCCCAGCTTGACCGATGCGCTGACGCAATTCCCGGTCCTGATCGCGGGCGGTGCGCTGACAGGCTGGCTGGCCGCGCGCATCGCGGTGTGGATCATGGCGATGTTCAGCAATCACGAACTGGCGCAGATCACGATCTCCGTCGCGCTTCCCTACCTTGCCTATATCGTGGCCGAACAAAGCATCGGCGCATCCGGCGTGATCGCCGTCGTCGTGGCGGGGTTGACCCTGAACCTGACGGCGCCGGGCCGGTTGCCCCCGCAGGCCTGGACCAACCTGCGCGAGTTGTGGGACGTGCTGGCACATTGGGCCGGGGCGTTGATCTTTATCCTTGCTGCATTGCTGATCCCCCGCCTGCTGGAGGAAGCCAGGGTCGAGGATTTCGCGCTGGTCGCGGTCGTGATCCTGGCCGCGATCATGGCGCGGGCGTTGATCCTGTTCGGGCTGTTGCCGCTGCTGACGAAACTGCGAATGTCGCCGGCGGTGGATCGCCCCTACAGGGTGGCGATCCTCTGGGGGGGATTGCGGGGTGCTGTGACGCTGGCGCTTGCACTGGCCGTGACCGAGAGTTTTCGCGTACCGGACGGCATCCAGCGGGTTGTCGGCATCCTTGCCACGGGCTTCACCTTGTTCACGCTGATCGTGCAGGGCACGACGCTGCGCTGGATCATCGGGCGTCTGGGCCTTGATCGGCTCGCCCCGCTGGATGAGGCCCTGTCCCGGCAGGTCGTCGCGGTCGCCCTTCAGACCGTGCGCGAGGACGTGGCCCGTACGACTGAAAACTACGATCTAAGCCATGACATCGTCCGTTCTGAAGCCAAGCGTTTCGGGGAGCGGCTGGACGATGCGGTCAAGATGGCCGAAGAAGGCGCCGATATTCTGGATCGGGACCGGATCGCGCTGGGTTTGATCGTGCTCGCAGGTCACGAACGTGACACCATTCTGGTACGGGTTCGGGAGCGGACGATCTCGGCCCGTATGGCCGAAAAGGTCATTTCCGACGCCGATCGGCTTATCGAAGGGGCGCGGACCCAGGGGCGAAACGGATATCAGCGCGCCGCCCGGCGAAGCGTGGCATATGGCAAGACGTTCCGCACCGCCGTCGCCCTGAACAGCAGATTTTCGATCTCCGCCCCGCTCGCCCAGATGACCGCCGACCGGTTTGAGCTTTTCCTATCGCAACGCCTGATCCTTCGCGATCTGGATGGGTTCATCGACGGCCGTATCCGCCGGATCCACGGCCGCCGGGTGGCGGAATTGCTGCACGAACTGCTGTCGAGACGCATCGAAATGGTCGAAACGGCGCTGGAGGGTTTGCGCCTGCAATATCCCGGCTACGCCGAAGAGCTGGAACGACGGTTCATCCGCCGCACGGCCCTGCGGCTGGAGGAACGCGAATACGTCATGATGCGAGAGGACGGTCTGATCGGAGCGGAAGTCTACACCGCGCTGATGCAGGATCTCATCGCACGTCGCGCCGCCGCCGAAAATCGCCCGCGACTCGACATTGCACTGCAAAGGACCGCTCTCGTCCGTCAGTTCCCCCTGTTCGCCGAATTCGACGAGGGGGCGCTGAAACTTTTGGGCCGCGCACTCGAAGCGCGCTACATCAACGCGGGTGAGGTCATCATCCGCAAGGACAGCGCCGCGAAGAGCGTGTTTTTCATCGCGTCGGGCGCGGTGGAACTGGAAACCGCCGGTCAGACATGGCGTCTGGGCCGGGGTGAGATGTTCGGGCAGATGGCCATCCTGATGAAAAGATCCGTACGAACCGAGGCCCACGCCATCGCCCCCACCACCGTTCTGGTCCTGGACGAAGATCGCTTCAGACGTATGCTCAATCGCAGCAAGGCCCTTCGCGAGGCAGTTCTGGCCAGCGCCCGAAAACGTGGCATCGAGTGGTCCGAAGACGCCTTGCGGCAAGACCCCGCTGACCCTCAAGCTGGCGCGGCAACAGATAAGGCGGCTAAGCGCCGATCCAACTAAGGTCCGGGCGGATTTGGTGACGGCTACCCGGCATGGGTTGTGGCTGGTCCAAGGTTACCAGTGATCCCTCCGCAAGCGCGGCGAACACGGCCAATTCCCGCGTAAGAGCTATGGACAATGCGCCCCAGCGCATTTAAACGACGTCTCGCGCACCGGCATTGATGAGCCGGTGTTCCAATGGGCGCAAATACCCCCATTGAAAGCCCCTATAGCTCAGCTGGTAGAGCAACTGATTTGTAATCAGTAGGTCCGCGGTTCGAGTCCGTGTGGGGGCACCATAACTTCATGATTTAGCTGAGAAATTTTACCTTATAGTTGGTCGAAAATTTCTCTTGTTGGGCAACGTGACTAAAACGTGACTAACGCTATCGGTCCAGAATCTGCCGAGCTTCGTCTGCTACCCTGTCTTGATCAATGTGGGCATATTTCTGGGTCATGACGACAGATGCATGTCCAAGAAGCTTTGAGAGTTTGTAGATCGAAAGCCCTTGCATGATCATCCGGGACGCAAAAGTGTCCCTGCACGTGTGAACTGTAGCTGTACCGCGCTGGGCTACCAATCGAGGGTTGGTGTTGCACGTTGAGGCTATAGCTTTGCGAAGCACTCGGACAGGACGGTCCATCTCACCAAAGGGTCGCTGAAAGCACATTCTCCTTTCGAGCACGTTTGCGACACGTTCGCTGATTGGAAGGGTGGAAACGATCTTTGTTTTCTGGCGATAAACCTCAATTGACCTCTGCCCCAGTCGGATGTCTGACCACTCTAGCGACAGGGCCTCTCCAAGCCTCATCCCAGTGTCTAGAAGGGTTACAAATAGGTCGTATGCCCTTTGGTTGATATCGTTGCCCTGCCCCCCTTGTAGAGCCTCTAAGATGCATCGTGAAGTGGTCCCAGAAAACTGGACAGTTGGCTAAGGTGTATCCCGAACCTTTGAAGGGATACGAGAATGGCGAAGCGCCGGAAGTTTACAGACCAGTTTAAGGCCAAGATCGCGTTGGAAGCGCTGCGTGTCGACAAGACGATCCAGGAGATCGCCGCGAAGCATCAGTTGCATCCGAACCAGATCAGCACGTGGAAGCGTCAGGCTGTCGAAGGCATGGCCGATGTGTTTGCGCGTGGCGGCAGGCCGGAAGGGCCGACAGAAGCAGAAATCAAGGAGCTCCATGCCAAGATCGGGAGGCTGGCCGTCGAGAACGATTTTTTGTCCGAAGGGCTGAAGCGGTGAGCCCGGAGAAGAAACGCGCGATGATCAAACGGGATCATCCTGAACTGAGCATAAGCCAGCAGTGCAAACTGGTGCGGCTGAGCCGGTCGGCCTTCTACTACACGCCGGTCGGTGTTGATGCGGACACGCTGGGATGATGAAAGAGATCGACCGGATATTCACCAAATACCCGTTCTTCGGCAGCCGCCAGATCGCTGCCTACATGCGGCGGGAAGGAACCATTGTCGGACGTCATCGCATCAGGCGGCTGATGGCCAAGATGGGCCTGCAAGCGATTTACAAACGCCCTCGGACCAGCCAGCCCCATCCTCAGCACCCGGTCTATCCGTACCTGCTCAGAGAGATGCAGATCGACCGGCCCAACCAGGTCTGGTGCGCCGACATTACCTTCATGCCGGTGCGAAACGGGTTCTTGTATCTGGTCGCCATCATGGATTGGGCGTCGCGCAAGGTTCTGAGCTGGCGCTTGTCGAACACAATGCACGCCGACTTCTGTGTGGAGGCCCTGCACGAGGCCATCGCCAAACACGGCCCTCCCGAGATCATGAATACCGATCAGGGCAGCCAGTTCACCGGTTCGGCCTGGATCACGACGCTGACCGAAGCGGGCATACGTATCTCAATGGACGGTCGCGGTAGATACCTCGACAACATCTTCATTGAGCGCCTGTGGCGGAGCTTGAAACAGGAAGCGATCTACCTCGAAGAGATCAATGACGGCTTCCAGGCCCGAAAGGTCGTCAAAAACTGGATGGCATTCTACAACAGCGAACGCCCCCATTCCGCGCGTGATCGGCTGACGCCCGAGGACGCATATTGGGCAGGCTTGGAAGAGCAAAGAGCAGCATGAAATCTAAACCCGATACACCTTAGAAAAGCTGCAAAACTGTCCGAAAAGGTGGGACCACTTCAGTATCCAAGCTCACAGGACCGCCGGTCGGATTACTTCTCTTCTATCATGTGCCGGCCTCGCATCCAGAAGAGGAAGAGCTGGCCGATCACCAAGGGTGCCAGGCTTGCGCCCATGGCCAACAGCAATCCGGCCTGGCCCGGATTCGGCAGTTTCAGGATGTCCGTCAGACCCGGCAGCCAAAGTGCGGCGGCGATCAGCAGGAGACAGAATGCAATGGCCCCCCAAACCCAGGGATTGCGTGTCACCTCGTTCCTCAAGACATGCGCTTCCGCGGCGCGCACGTTGAAAACATTCCACAGTTGCGCCAGCGCCAGCGTCACGAAAGCGACAGTGACCGAGGGGCCATTCCCCAAATTCAGCCAATCAAGCGCCAGCCAGAATGCGGTGAGCGTGGCCAGAGTAATCGCGCCGCCCAGAACGCCGATGGAAATCCACCGCTCACGGTCGATGATTTGCCCGGCCGGGTCGCGCGGAGGTTGGCGCATGACGGTTTCATCGGCGCCGCCAAGCCCGAGGGCAAATGCCGGGAAAACATCCGTTACAAGGTTCAGGAACAGGATTTGCAGCGGCAACAGCGGCATCGGCAGACCCGCACCAACCGCCAAGCCGACGATCAGCACTTCGCTGACATTGCACGACATCAGATAGATGACGAATTTGCGGATATTGGCGAAGATCACGCGGCCCTGGCGCATGGCAGCGATGATTGTGCCGAAGGAATCGTCTTGCAGCACCATACGCGCGGCTTCACGCGCGACCTCGGTGCCGCGCTGGCCCATCGCGATGCCGATATCGGCTTTTTTCAAGGCCGGGGCATCGTTGACGCCATCCCCGGTCATCGCCACGATGTGCCCGTTGTCTTGATAGAGCGTGGCGAGTTTCAGCTTGGTTGCCGGGGCGACACGGGCAAAAACGTCGGCGTCCAGGATGCGCTCAGATAGCGGGCGATCAATGGTTTCGGGGTCGAAATCGGTCAGTTCGCTGCCCTCGATCACCGTCAGATGGCCGTCATCGGCCCCCAATCCGGCCTGCCGCGCGATAGCAGCGGCGGTGTCGGCATGATCACCGGTCATCATGATCACCCGGACCCCTGCGGCGCGGGCGGCGGCGATGGCCCCGGCGACATCGCTGCGCAACGGATCGCGCAGACAGACGATCCCGACAAGCGTCAAACCTGCGTAAGGTGCTGCCCCATCGTGGTCAGTCCGCTTCATCGCAAGGGCCAGAAGGCGCAAGCCCTCGCCAGCGGCTTTGCCGCACCGGTCCCGCCACGCGGCGCGTGCGGGGGCGTCCATTTCCTGCATGCCATTCTGGTCGAGAACGTGGGTGCAAGCGTCGATCACCGCTTCGGGGGCACCCTTGACGGCATAGAGGAATCCCTCGCCGTCGCGATGCACGCTTGCCATCATCTTGGTGTCCTGGTCAAAGGCGTGTTCGCGGACCTGTTCCCAATCGGTCAGCAGCGTTTCGCGCCCCATTCCAGCCTGTCGTGCGACGCGCAGCAGCGCCAGCTCCATCGGATCGCCCGAAGGTGGCTCATCCCCCTGCCCCAGCGAAGCGCCGTTACATAGCGCCCCGATCCGCAGCAAGGCTTGCAGCCGGGGCTCCTGTTCCGGATCCACCATGCGGCCATCGCGGTCGAATTCCACAGTTTCACCCCGATTGTTCAGATCCAGACTCGCGTCCGAGGTGAGATAGCCCGCAACCGCCATGCGGTTTTCGGTAAGGGTTCCGGTCTTGTCGGTCAGGATCACCGTGGTCGCGCCCAGAGTCTCCACTGACGACAGGTTCGAGATGATTGCATTGCGCGCGGCCATGCGCCACATGCCCCGCGCCAGACTTAATGTGGCGACGACCGGCAAGCCTTCGGGGACTGCCGCAACCGCCAGCGCCACGCCGGTCTGGATCATTGATGCGACCTCGTGCCCGCGCAGGATCCCCGCACCGATCACCAAAGCGGCGAGCGCCAGCGTCAGCCAGACCAGCCGGTGCCCCAAACGGTCGAGACGTTTCTCAAGCGGTGAGGCCGCGGCATCGGCGGTCTGCACCAGATGACTGATATGGCCGAGTTCGGTTGCCATCCCGATCGCGGTCACAACGCCGGTCGCCGTGCCTTGCGTGATGGCCGTCCCCTTGAAGACCATGCAGGACCGGTCCCCGATCGCCGCCTGCGGTGAAACCGGGTCGGTCTGCTTGGGCACCGGAACGGATTCCCCGGTCAGCACGGATTCATCGGATTGCAGGTTCGACGCCTCGATAAGCCGCAGATCAGCGGTAACCATGTCGCCCGCGTCCAGCAGAACCACATCGCCCGGCACCAGATCCTGCGCGTCTATATGCAACGCCCGCCCATCGCGCCTGACGCGCGTGGTGACGGAGGCGATGTCCAGCAGCGCCTCCATTGAGCGGGCGGCGCGCAGTTCCGTGACAAATCCGATCACGGCATTGATAACCAGAACGATGACAATCGCGATGCCCTCGGCAATGTCGCCAAAGTAGAACGACAGGCCCGCCGCGAAGGCCAGCAGCCAGACGATCACGCCCTTGAACTGATGCGCCAGTATGGCAACGACGCTTTGCTTGGCATGGGCGCGCAACTGGTTGGGGCCATGAAGCTTTCGCCGCGTGGTTACTTCGCTTTCGTTCAGACCGTGTTCGGGATCAACCGCCAGATCCTGAGCCACGATTTCAGGACGTTTGGCAAACGCTGCGGTTTCGTTGAGTTCTGTCATGCGCGCTTTCGCTTTTCTGGTGCGGGTCATGCGATCTTGTCTGCCGACAGGTTATCAGTTCGTCCGCAAATCGAAAATTGACGAGGGTCAATCGGTGAAAAATCTGTAGGCGTAGCTAGGGGCTATACGCGACCCGATCGCGCATCTGATAATTTTCGGAAAGTCCCCCTCATGACCCGCGCCACGCCACTGCACGCCCAGTCACCCCGGCATTCTTCACCCCAGCATCCTTCACCCCAGCAATCTTCACAGTGGTCCAGAACCCGCGAGCAATATGCGCCGCCGGCGATCGATACGCATACCACCATGGAGGAGGCCCTCGACAAGGAGCTGAAAGCCGCGATTGCCAAGACGACGGCAGGGCTGTCACCCATCGCGCTTGCCGCTGCCTACTCGGACTGGGCCCTGCACCTTGCCACCGCCCCGGGAAAGCAGCTTCAACTTGTTGAGAAGGCGGCCAGGAAATCGTGGAAACTGGCCAGCTACGCAACCACCTGCGCCACGCATCCGGACCCGCCGCAACCCTGTATCGAGCCATTGCCACAGGACAGGCGGTTCAGCAGCGAGGCCTGGCAGTCCTGGCCCTGGAACGTGATCCATCAGGGCTTCCTGCTGAACCAGCAATGGTGGCACAACGCCACCACCGGGATCGAGGGCATGACCCAGCAGCATGAGAACGTCATGGAGTTCGTCTCACGCCAGATTCTCGATGTCTTTTCGCCATCCAATTCCATCCTGACCAACCCTGATGTGCAGCAGGAGACAGCCCGGCAAGGGGGCTGGAACCTCGTTCGCGGCTGGCAGAACTTCGTCGAGGACGCCACCCGACTGGGCAGCGGCCAGAAGCCCGTCGGTGCCGAGGCTTTCCAGGTCGGTCAGAACCTCGCCACCGCGCCGGGCAAGGTCGTGCACCGCAATCGGCTGATCGAACTGATCCAATATGCCCCGACCACCGACGAGGTATGTCCCGAGCCGATCCTGATAGTGCCGGCATGGATCATGAAATACTACATCCTCGATCTGGGAGAGACGAATTCCATGGTTCGGTTCCTGACCGATCAGGGCTTTACCGTTTTCATGGTCTCCTGGATGAACCCGGATGCTGGGGACCGCGATCTGGGCATGGACGATTACATGTCGCACGGCGTGATGGCGGCACTAGACGCGGTTCAGGCGATCACGCAGCGCAACAAGGTGCACGCCATCGGTTATTGCCTGGGCGGCACGCTCCTGTCGATTGCGGCCGCCGCGATGGCCCGCGACGGCGATGCGCGGCTGAAGACGCTGACGCTGTTGGCCGCACAGACGGATTTCACAGAAGCGGGCGAGTTGCAGCTATTCATCAATGACAGCCAGCTCACCTTTCTGGAGGACATGATGTGGAAGCAGGGCTATCTGGACACGAGCCAGATGGCCGGGACGTTTCAGTTGCTCCGCTCCAACGACCTGATCTGGTCGCGCATGATCCATGATTACCTGATGGGTGAACGCACCCCGATGATCGACCTGATGGCGTGGAATGCGGACGCCACGCGGATGCCCTACCGGATGCATTCCGAATACCTGCGAAGGCTGTACCTCAACAACGATTTCGCGGAAGGACGCTATCGGGTGGGGGATCGCCCGGTCACTGTGTCCGACATTCGCGCACCTGTGTTTCTGGTCGGAACCGAACGGGATCACGTGGCGCCGTGGCATTCGGTCTACAAGTTCAACCTGCTGTCGGACACCGATGTCACCTTCGTTCTGACCAGCGGCGGACACAATGCGGGCATCGTGTCGGAACCCGGCCATCCGCGCCGCCACTACCGGATCGCCTTCCGGGCCAAGGACGCGAACTATATCGGCCCGGATCGGTGGATGGCGAATACCAGCCCCGTCGAGGGATCATGGTGGCCCGCGCTGAGCGACTGGCTGACCAAACATTCGGGAGAGGCGACATCGCCCCCGCCACTCGGCTCGAACGAAAACGGGTATCCCCCGCTTTGCGATGCGCCCGGCACTTACGTGTTTCAGAAGTGACGACCGGTGAAATCGCTGCGCAGCCCATGGAGCCACGCGCACAGTCAGAAATCCGCGAAATTCCATTCCTCAGCAGGCAGAACGGCCTATGTGATCGACAACAAGTCATTGTCCGATAAGTCAGTCCGATAAGTCATGTCCGATCTCGAGGCCCCGCATCCTGAAGCCTTCTGCAAAAAATTGAGTACTCCACATGCAATTCATAGAAAACAAGACCTTCGATGAGCTTCGGATCGGTGACAGCGCGGAACTGACGCGCAAGCTGACCACACAGGATATCGAGCTGTTCGCCGTCATGTCCGGTGATGTGAACCCCGCCCATGTCGATGAGGCCTTTGCCAAATCCGACATTTTTCACAAGGTTATCGCACATGGCATGTGGGGCGGTGCACTGGTTTCGGCGGTGCTGGGCACGGAACTGCCCGGCCCCGGAACGGTCTATCTCAATCAGAACCTCAGCTTCCTGCGCCCGGTCGGACTGGGCGATACGGTCACGGTCCGGGTCACCGTCAAGGACAAGGCGAGCGAGCATCACCACGTCACGCTCGACTGTCTGTGCCTGAACCAAAGCGGCGAAACCGTGATCGAGGGGGAGGCCGTGGTCATCGCCCCGACGCAAAAGGTCCGCCGCCCGCACGTTGTTCTGCCGGAGGTTCACCTGCACGAGCGCGCCGCCCGGTTCCAGGATCTGATCCATGCGACGGCCTCGCTTCCCGCCGTGCCCACGGCCGTGGTCCATCCCTGCGATCCGCTGTCGCTGCAAGGCGCGCTTGAGGCAGCGTCGCAAGGCATAATCATCCCGATTCTCATCGGCCCCCGCTCCAAAATCGAGGCGATTGCGCAGGAGATCGGACGCCCGCTGACCGACATCAGGATTGTCGATGTTCCCCACAGCCACGCCGCCGCCGAAAAGGCCGTCGCCCTCGCGCGTGCTGGCGAGGTGGGCATGCTGATGAAGGGCAAGATACACACGGATGAACTGCTCGCGCCTGTGGTTGACCGCAAAACCGGCCTGCGCACCGAACGGCGCATCACCCATGTCTTTACACTGGATGTGCCGAATTACCCCAAGCCGCTGATGATCAGCGATGCCGCGATCAATATCTTTCCCGACCTGGCGGCAAAACGCGACATTGTCCAGAACGCCATCGAACTGGGTCAGGCGCTGGGGGTTGCCTGTCCGAAGGTTGCGGTTCTGTCAGCGGTGGAGACCGTCACGCCCAGCATTCCGTCAACCGTCGACGCCGCCGCTTTGTGCAAGATGGCCGCTCGCGGGCAAATCACAGGCGGGGTGCTGGATGGCCCCCTTGCCTTCGACAATGCCATTTCCAGATCAGCGGCACAGTCCAAGGGCATCGTTTCTGACGTGGCGGGCGATGCCGACATCCTGATCGTGCCGGACCTAGAGGCCGGCAACATGATCGCGAAGCAACTGATCTATCTGGCCGGGGCGGATGCGGCGGGCCTGGTTCTGGGCGCGCGGATTCCCATCGTGCTGACCAGCCGGTCTGACGGGGTGATGTCGCGGCTGGCCTCCGCCGCGATGGCGCAGCTTTTCGTTCACCGTCGCGCGGCGGAACTCTCGCTATGACCGGCGATATCCTGACATTGAACGCCGGGTCATCGAGCCTGAAATTCGCGATTTTCGAAGCGGAACAGCCAGACGCGCGCCCCCGCATTTCCGGCAAGATCTCGGGCATCGGGGGCGCGCCCGTCTTTTCGGCGAAAGATGCCGCAGGCATCGCCCTGACCTCGACACAACTTGCGAGGCTCAGCCCGGCTTCCAGCCATGAGGAGCTGATTGCACTGCTGCTAGACTGGGTTGAGCGGCACCTTGGCGGCCGATCCCTCACGATGGTCGGGCATCGGGTCGTGCATGGCGGGCGGCATTTCAGCCAGCCCGTGCGCCTGGACGATAATGTCCTCAGGCAGCTGGATGAGCTTGTGCCGCTCGCCCCCCTGCACCAGCCCCACAACCTTGCGGCAATCCGGGCCGTAGCGAAATGGCTGCCGGACCTTCCCCAGATCGCCTGCTTTGACACCGGGTTTCATCGCACGCAGGACCCGCTGGCGACCCTGTTCGCCCTGCCCCGCGCGCTGAGTGACGAAGGCGTCATCAGATACGGGTTCCACGGCCTGTCCTATGATTACATCGCTAGTGTGCTGCCCGACCATATCGGCGCGAAGGCCGAAGGGCGGGTCATCGTCGCCCATCTGGGCAATGGGGCAAGCATGTGCGCGATGCAAAATCGCAGAAGCGTCGCGACAAGCATGGGCTTCACCGCTCTGGACGGCCTCATGATGGGGCGCCGTTGCGGTGCGCTGGACCCCGGCGTCGTGCTGTACCTGTTGCAGTCCAAGGGCATGGACGCGACGCAGATCGAGGCGCTTCTCTACCAACAGTCCGGTCTGCTTGGCGTGTCCGGGATCAGCAACGACATGAGGGTGCTGGAGGACAGCGACGCGCAATCCGCCCGCGATGCCATCGACCTCTACGTCTATCGCGCGGCCAGCACGCTGGCGGGCCTTGTGCCCGCGATCGGGGGTCTGGATGCCCTCGTGTTCACTGCGGGAATTGGCGAAAACTCCGCACATGTCCGGCGGGCGATCTGTGACCGGCTGCAATGGTTGGGGATCGGTGTGGATGAAGCCGCGAACGACGCCAATGAAATTCGGATCAGTTCGGCGGATTGCGCCATTGATGTTCTGGTGCTGCCCACCGACGAAGAGGCTGTGATTGCCGCCGCCTGCCGGACCCTGATGGAACCTTGAAGACAAAAATCTGACTCTGTCACCCGGCGTCAACCGTCCGGAATTGATGTTTGTCAATCCGCGAGTCTGCGAATCTGCTTTATGGAAGGCAGCGAGACCGGGACCTCTGCAAAACCAGAACCCGCGCCATTGCCGCCGCCCAGTCACACAAAGCCAGCCACACCAGATAGCAGGAGACCGGAATGACAAATCTCAGCAAGACATTCGCGAACATGCAGGACATGGCGAAGTCGACCCCATCCGCATTTGCGGCTCTGCCGGCGTTCGGTCTTCAGAGCACCCACTTCTGGCAGGCGCAGGATACTTTTCTGAAGGAATTCGAAGCCTTCTCCTCCGCCTGGTTCAAGCGGCGTCACGAAGGCACGCAAACCGCGCTTGATGTCAGCAAACAACTGGTTGACGACGCGATGGGAAATCCGACGGCGGCGATTGGCATTCTGACAGGATGGCAATCCCATTCGATGGAACGTTTGGCCGAGGACGCGAAAGACTACATGACGATGCTGACGGCCTGCGCCGCATCCGCCACCGTAAATGAAGTCGAAGCCCTGGAGGAAAGCGTTGAGACTGCAAAGCGCGTAACAAAATCCACCAAGTCGGAGCCGGTTTAAGCGCAGAGCACGCCAATAACGGGCCGACAATTGACAAATGTCAAACGACGCTCCAATCCGTGATCTAGAATGGCGGGGAACGTCAGAGGGAAATCTCCATGAAAAACAGCACGATCCTCATCGCCGTGGGCAAGGACGCCCCCCTGGATGACCTTGCGCGAAAGCTCGAAACAATTCGTGCCATTCCGGCAAAGGTGGATATTCTTCTTGTCGGTGTGGTGCCGCATTTCCCCTATTACGAAATCGGTGCTCCGCCATACGGGACCACCGTCACCCCGCCGGAATGGCAGGATGCCCTGTCCGAAACCAAAACCGCGCTGAAAGCCAAGCAGGAGGAGATCGAAACGCTTCTACAGCAGCATGGTATTGATGGCGGAATCTCGGTTATCTCCGCTGATGCCTCGCAGGTTTCCGACATTATTGCCCCGCGCGCCATGCTCTGCGATATCGCGCTGGTCAGCGAAGATCTGCGCGAGACCGATTTCCTGTTTGCGCAAATCACCCATGGCATTCTGTTTCGATCCCCTGTCGGGATGATATTGAACGCGCCCGACGCACAGGTGCTGGCGCAATCGAAGCGGGTCTTTGTCGCGTGGAATCCCGAATTGCACGCCGCGCGCGCGGTGCATCAGGCACTGCCCATCCTGCGACAGGCCGAGGAGGTCACAATCGGCATGGTGGACCCGGTCATGAGAACATATCGCGCAGGCGAAGATCCCGGCGTGGATCTGGCCAAATGGCTGAGCGGCCATGGCTGCAAGGTCACGATCCAGCAATATCCCAGCGGCGGCCGCGATATCGGACGCTCCATTCTGGACCGGTCCAAGGAGATCGGCGCCGATCTGGTCGTCATGGGCGCCTACAGCCATTCCCGCGCCCGGCAGGCTGTTTTCGGGGGCACGACGCGAACGATGATCGAGCAAACGGAACAAGCGGTCTTTCTCGCGCACTGACCCGTCCCCGCTCGACGGCACACATGGCCGCCCGTCCTGTCTGGGCCGGGCGGCACCTGTTCGGGGGCGTCGCTATTCGCGTGAAAAGCAGCCATGAATTGCGGAATGCTCCGGCATGTTGCGAAGGAAAGCGCGGTCGCGCGGGGTCACTTCCAACTATCCGCCATCGCTCGCAAGACATCGGCGCGGCTGATCTGGCCGACCAGGCGTCCATCCTCCAGCACGGGAAACCGTCGTAGAGAGCCATTCACGAACCTCTCGGCCGCCGTCAGAATGTCCTCTCCGGCCTCCATCGTGGCGACGTCCCTTGTCATGTGCCGGGCGACCGTCGCGCCCCAGTCACGATAATAGCTGGCCTCGATGGCGGCACGCAGACAGTCCTTTTTCGACAGAACACCCACAAGCGAACCCTCGGCATCGACCACGGGCGCGTCCGAGATGCGATGCCGCAAAAGCGTGTGCATGGCTTTATTAATCTCGGTGTCGGGGGACAGGGTGATCAGATCGCGCGTCATGTAATCCGCGACAAGGGCAACGTTCTTCATGTCTTGCCCTCATTCCTGAGGCGACAGGACTTGCAGTCGATTCCCGGATGGCAGGCCAGCCCCCCGCAACTGCCCTTGATCGGCGCGCGCCCGAAAAGGACACCGATGGCAAGGCCCGCGACGGCCAATAGCAGGACAGCAAGGGCAAGGATAAAGGTGTACATCGCAGCTCTCCTAACTCACCACATGGTTGCGAAAACCAGCCGTCATAACCTCGACCGGCTGTGCCGTTGACCCAATGATAAAGAGGGCAGGAATATCCAGCCGTCGCGCCATTTCGATACCGTCCACCGGGCCCGCCGCGCAAAGAGCGGTGGCAAGCACATCCGCCCGCATGGCCGTCGGGGCCAAAACGGAAACCGAACGCAGCATGGGCGATGCCGGCGCGCCCGTTTGCGGGTCGATGATATGGCTGACACTGACCCGGCCCGTCACACCGTTGGCCGCGTGACCGGAGGTGGCAAGCGCCAGCCGTCCCGGCGCGACAATTGTCCAGGCGCGCAGGACAGTGGAGGTCGGATCGGCTATGGCAACGGTCCAGGGTCTGCCTTCGGGGTATTGGCCCAGGGCCCTGACCTCCCCGCCGACGTCCACCAAGGCGTTGCGCATGCCGTGCGCCCTCATCGCCTCGACGATGCGGTCCAGCGCAAACCCCTTGGCAATTCCACACAGATCGAGGGTCAGATCGACCGATGATTTCCGAAGCCGGTCCGCCGCGACCTCGATCCCGGTATAGCTGCCTGCGCCACCGGTAATCGGGCCGAAGCCCAGCCGGGACACGAGCGGGCCGACGGTCGGGTCGAAATGCCCCCCTGTCATCCCGGCAACCTCCAGCGCCTCCCCGGCAACTGTGCAAAGCGCATGGGGCATCTGCTGCCATTCCGTCGTGCGGGCGGCATTGAATTTCGAGATATCCGACTGGGCTATATAGGGGGACATCTGCATGTCGATATCGGCAATTATACCCTGAACCACGCGGTGAAAGCCCGGCAGATCGCCCGAAGCCGCCGTAATCCGCCAGCTGGAACCGAAGGCCAAACCTCCGATTGATTGGCCTCCGATTGATTGGCCTCCGACTGATTGGGCACCCACGTCTTTGCCTGCCGCGAAGGCACCGGAGGGCGTGGCAACCGCAAATCCGATCGAAGACAGCATCATATGTCGTCGTGTCAGCATCATGTTCACACTCCGAAATCATCGTTGAAGATGTGGTCAGGCTCCACGCCGAGATCATCCAGCATCGCCAGAACTGCCTGCGTCATCAGGGGTGGGCCGCAAAGGTAGTATTCACAGCTTTCCGGTGCGGGATGATCTCGCAAGTGGTCCTCATAGACGACCAAATGAACGAATCCCGTGCGTCCGCTCCAGCCCTCCGTGTGCTGCGGATCCGAAATCGCCACGGTCCATTCGAAATTGGGGTATCGGGCCGCCAGCGCGTCCAGCTCGTCTACATAGTAAAGATCGTCCGCGGAACGTGCGCCGTACCAGAACGTGATCTTGCGCGACTGATCCGGCCGCGAAAGCTGCTCGAATATCATCGCGCGCAACGGGGCCATTCCGACGCCGCCGCCTATGAACACCATCTCGCGTTCGGTGTTTTGCACTCGGAACGACCCGTAGGGGCCGGAGGCGCTTATCCGGTCGCCTGATCGGCGTGAAAACAGATATGACGACACCACACCGGGCGGCGCACCCGGCACCGACGGCGGCGGCAGGGCCAGCCGGATGTTGAGGACCAGCAGGCCGGCTTCGGTATCCTCAGGGCGATTGGCGACCGAATAGGCCCGGGTGACTTCGCTTCCGGTTGAAATCGACAGATGGCGCAGCGCGCTCCATTGATCCTCGAAAACCGGCGGCACGTCGATCTGTTGATAATCCAGCGAATAGGGCGGCGCGGTGATCTGCAGGAAAGACCCGGCATGAATGTCCGGCAGACGTCCCGTGGGCATCTGCAGCACGACCTCGCTGATCAGGGGGGTAAGCTGCCGCGTTGACACGACGTTCAGCTCGAACGTCTCCGCCGACAGCAATGCCTCGTCGATCTGCAAGGCCATGTCGTCGCGCAACACGACCTGACAGGCCAGATGCATCCCGGCGCGCGCCTCGCTTCGGGAAAATCGCGCCGCCTCAACCGGCAACAGGTCGGGGCCGTCCGGTATCTGCACACGGCACAGACCGCAGGTCCCTGCCCCGGCACAGGCCGATGGGATCAGGATGCCGTTATCGGTCAACGCGGTCAGCAGCTTTTGCCCGGTCCGGGCCGGGATTGTGGTGTCGCCGTTGACCCTCAATGAGATCGAACGATCCGGCACCAGAGCGGCCCGCGCCGCAACGACAAAGATGGTCTGAAGCAGGATCAGCGTGATCAGAAGCAGACTGCCGACGATGATTTCCGTCATAGCCCGACCCTCGCAAACGCGGCGAAGCCGAGCGACATCAGCCCGGTTACCAGAAAAGCACTGCCCAACCCCTGCAATCCCCGCGGCATGTCACTGTATTCCAACCGCTCGCGGATGGCGGCAAAGGCAATGATCGCCAGCGCCCAGCCCGCACCACTGCCAAAGCCGAAAACGACGGATTCCGCGAAGTCGTATTGCCGCTCGACCATGAACAGGCTGCCGCCCAGAATCGCGCAGTTGACCGTAATCAGCGGCAGGAAAATGCCCAGCGCGCGGTAAAGCGGCGGCACATAGCGATCCAGGAACATCTCCAGCACCTGCACGACGGCGGCGATGGTGCCGATAAAGGCGATCAGCTTGAGAAAGCTCAAATCGACATCCGCCAGACCCAGCCAGCCCCAGGCGCCATCCTGCAAAAGACCGTTGAAAATCAAGTTGTTGATCGGGACGGTCACGGTCTGAACGACGATAACCGCCATGCCCAGTCCAAACGCCGTCTCGAACCGCTGCGATACGGCCAGAAACGTGCAGATGCCCAGGAACGATGTCAGCGCCAGGTTTTGATGAAACAGCGACGCCAGCAAAAGATCGGTCATTGCTCCACCTCGGATCGGAAGAGTTGATGTTGCGGTTTTTCAATCTGTTCCACGCGCACGGACCGAATGGCCCAGATCAGCAGCGCGATGATGAAAAAGCCACTTGGGGCAAGCTGCATGAGGCTCAAAGGTTCGAACCAGCCGCCCTCCGCCCGGGGGAGAAGAAGCGTGTAGCCCAGAAGCGAACCCGTTCCCAGAACCTCCCGGATTGTGCCGACGATGATCAGCACAAGGCTGTATCCCAACCCGTTGCCCAGGGCATCCAGCACCGATGGCCCGATCGGGTTGCGCGTGGCGAAGGCCTCGGCGCGGCCCAGTACCAGACAATTCGTCACGATCAGGCCAACGAAGATCGACAATTGGCGACTGACCTCGAACGCAAAGGCCTGAAGCAATTCGTCAGCGACGACGACCAGCGTTGCGATCACCACGATCTGAACGATAAGCCGAATGGCATTCGGGATATGATTGCGCATCAGACTTATGGTGGCGGAGGACAACACCAGAACAGCAGTCAGCGCGCCTGACATGACAAGAGCCGTCTGAAGCGTCGTGGTCACGGCCAGCGCCGAACAAATACCCAGGATCTGCAACGTCACCGGGTTGTTGGCGATCAGAGGTTCCGTCAGATAGCGAAGCGTAGCGTTCATGTCACATCCCCTCTTCGCGAAGGCGATCAAGGAAGGGGCCGAAACCGTCATCGCCCAGCCAATAGCGCAGCATATTCGCCACGCCGTTGCTGGTGATGGTGGCCCCGCTGATCGCATCGACCTCATGCGGGCCTTTTGCCTGCCCCCGAACGACGTCGATGACGATCTGTCCGGTTTCGTCCGTGACCTCCTTGCCCGCCCACAGGTCTTGCCACTGCGGTGTTTCAACCCGCGCGCCAAGTCCGGGCGTCTCCGCCTGCTCGGTGATGGTCAGGGCCGCGATTGTCGTCAGGTCGGCGTGCAGCGCCAGGGTGGCACGCAATGTGGACTGATAGCCCTTGCCGCTGACCGGAAGCACGACCAGCAAAATATCGCCGTCACGTTCCAGAAGATATACCGGCGCGATCCGTGCTCTGCGGCCCAACCGGGCCAGATCGGCCTCGGGCTGGATTTCCACACTGCGCTCCGGATCGTTTTCGGCTTCGCGCAGATCATAGGTTTCGGCATCCGGCTCCTCGACAAAGGCCCCAGTTTCCAGATCGACGAGCCGGGTCGTCAGCGCATCTACACCTGCCTCGGCCATGATATCGCGCATTCCGGGCAACGTATCGAGCATCTGTTCCATCCGGGCCGCGCGCTCGGCCTCCAGATGTGCGTCTTGCAGGGGCTCCAGCGTGACCGAGGCCACGGTGACCACAACCGCGCTGAACACGGCCGTCAGAAACGCGACGCCAAAGATCTTGACTCGGTCATCATTTGGGCGGGCCAGAAAGCCGCGCCATAGGGATACGGGACTACGCATGTCGCCCACCCCCTTTGTTGCCGGCCCGTCTCTTCCCGCCCCGTTTGTTCCCGCCGTGTCTGCGATAGGCATGTGCGAGAATGACCAGACGATCGAGCAAGGGCGCGAATATGCTGGCAAGAAGAGCCGCGAAAACCATCGCCTCGAACGGCAGAATGGCACCTTGCGAGAAATTGACGAACAGACCGCCCGCCAACACACCGTACAGCCAGCGGCCCGCCCGTGTCGTGCTGGATGCAGTCGGATCGCAAACCAGAAAGACCAGCCCGAATGCCAGGGTCGCGGCAACGGCCCCCGGATCGGTCACGGGCCCGCCGATTGACAGCAAGACACCGGCGGCGACACCCGCCCCAAGCATGACGCGCCAGCAGACCAGACCCATCAAAAGCAGCAGGACAGCGCCCGGCACCGTCGCAAGACCCAGCATTGCCCCCGGTATCGGAAGTTCGACTTGCGGAAACGAGATCATCAGCAACGACAGGACCACCGTCGCCGGGCTGAGAAAACCGAACCCTCGCCCCCCGAACACCTGCTCTGCCAGCACGACGCCAAGCGAGATGGCGAGGATCAGTTGCCAGTACGCAAGGTCAGGCGGACATAGGATCGTGACGATCAGCGCCGTGGTGATCCCGTGAAAGCTGAGCCCCCGCTTGCGCACAAGGCAAAACAGCACCTCCCACGCCAGCGCAACGCCACCCGCGACAAGGAATAGCGCGACGAATTGCAAAGGCGCGTTCCATGCGACCGCGATAGCAGGCAGCATCAGCGCCAGCGTCTGTGACAGCGTCACACCGACGACAGTTCGCGGGGCGGCAATTCGAGGGGTGGGAAAGGTAATCACGCGGCGTCCAACTCCAGCTCATCCAGAACCCGGCGCAGCATCGCGGCATAATCGGTTCCGCTGGTGCATCTGCGCGTCAGGGCGGCGACGTCCTCCTCGATCAGACCCAGACATCCCAGACGTTGTGCCGCGTCACTGTCCCCCACGCTGAGGGCACGCGCCAGGGGGATGGCGTAGGTGTCGGTTGCCACGGCTTTCTCCATCGAGGCGGACGGGATCAGCGGCCTGAATATTGTAGCCCGCCGTGCCTGCCGCGCCGGATCAGCGGCCTGCGGGCGCGGTTCCAGCAAGGTCACCTGATCGTCGAAACGTCCCAGAAACTGCGCATCCCGGCCCGTGATCGGATTGCCCGAAAGGATGCGGACAGCCCCGCCTTCGCTAAGTTCTGCAAGCCGGGCACCAAGTACGCTGCGCACCAGCTTCGGCGTAGTAGCTTGCGGACCCGTGATCGAGACGACGCGCCGCGCCATATAGGTGCCGGTCCCGAACAGATGTCCGATCGCAATGACATCCTGACAACCGATGCTCCACACCGCCCCCCCGAAATCCACGGGGCAAAGCCTGTCGATCTGTGTTCCCGGCAGACCGGCCGCCATCGTGCCGGAAAAGCTGGCATGAATGATGCGCCCCCCCTCCGGGCCGAGCGGCTTGCCGGGGGATTGGCACAGGAAAACATCTGCGGGCGTCAGCTTGCTCAGGACGCTGAGCCCAAGGTGGAAGGCGTCGCGCTGCCCCTCCAGAACAACTGCCGGATCAGGGGCTTGCGGCGATGTGTGAACTGCATTCACGACAATCGCATCCGACACGGCGTCGGGCGCCGGCATGCGGCCAAAGGGGCGTGTCACGAATGCGGGCCACATTCCTCGCGCCTGCAAAATCTCACGCGGCGCAGCATCCGGCATCTTATGGGGTGAAGGCTTTTCATTTTCGGGTGCGACAGTGACAACGCACAGATCCAGCGTTCGGCGTGAACCGTAGGTCAGCTTCGACACGATCCCCGACGCGGGAGAGACAAAGGCGATCCGGGGATGTTTGCGATCTGTGAACAATGTCTGGCCGCAGGTGACGCTCTCCCCTTCGGTGACGACAAAGTGCGGGCGAACCCCTGGGATATCCCGCCCGAGCAAGGCCACTTCGCGGGGCAATCCGATATTCTCAACCTGCTGCGCCGGTGCGGGAGTTTGCGGCGCGGGGTCGCCTTGTCTGATGTGAAAATGTCTCAATCTGCCCATCCTGCTGCCCATTCTGGCGGCATCTGGCAAACGCGCTGCGTCGCCCTGCAATTCGCACCGAAGCTAGATGTGAAACAGGGGGCCGAGATTGATATTTCTCAATCCAAAACCGCACCGTCCGTTTATCACTGTTCATGCGGCAGAAAGGGACGTTCCATGAATCGAAATATCCTCGGAACCATGATGACAGCTAGTGGTGCGGCTTTCGTAAGTGCGGCTTTCGTCGGCGTGGCCGCAATGGCCGAAGGCGAAGCGCCGGATATAGCCGCGATAACAGAAGCTTGGCTTGCATCCCCCCACGCCGACCGGATGTCGGAAGCGTTTACGCATTGGGACGAGGAAGGCGAGATACCGGGCACCTGTGCCGTCTGCCATTCCGGCGAGGGGATCACCGATTACCTCAGCGGACCCATCAGCACACCCGGCCTCATAGATCATCCGGTCAGTCTGGGAACCCCGGTGAATTGCACCGCTTGCCATAGTCCCGGTGCGTCGGAGCTTGAATCTGTTCCATTTCCGTCCGGCGTCACGATCGACACCTTCGGGTCCTCCGCCGTGTGCGCGGTATGCCATCAGGGTCGCAGCTCGACCAACACCGTCGTGGCCGCAACCGATGGTCTGGAGGATGACACCGTCTCAGCGGATCTGGGCTTCGTGAACGTCCACTACGCCCCCTCGGCGGCCACGCTAATGGGTGGCATCGCTCATGGCGGGTTCGAGTATCCGGGGAATATCTACAAGGGCCGCTTCGATCATGTGCCCAACCTGAACACCTGCACGAGCTGCCACAGCCCGCATTCCTTGGAAGTCGAGATCGAGACCTGCACCACATGCCATCAGGGCATCGCAAGTTTCGACGAGATCAGGATCTCACCCACCGATTTCGATGGCGACGGTAACACAGCCGAGGGCATCGCAAATCCCATCGCCGACTTCCACAGACGCCTGGAGGAGGCCATTCAGAAATACGCCACGGAGGTCACGGGCGTTTCTATCGCCTATAACTCGGCAACCTATCCGTATTTCTTTGTCGATACGGATGGTGACGGAACCGCGTCAGAAGCCGAAGCCGTCTTTCCCAACCGGTATCAAGACTGGACGCCCCGCCTGTTGAAAGCCGCCTATAACTATCAACTGGTTGTCAAGGAACCTGCGATCTTCACGCACAACCCCCACTATGCGCTTCAACTGCTGTACGACAGCCTTCAAAACCTGTCCGAAAAGGTCGAGGTCGATATTGCCGGATTGACCCGTCCCTGAGCGAACCGCACGTGCATCACGATGTCCGAAACGCCTACCATGCGCCCCAGGGCGATCAGATCGCCGTGACCTCGCAGCGTTGAAACAACGCCTCGGCCTCGGCGCGGGAACACAGTTCCGTGGCCGGCGTGCTTACCGTCGCACAGGCGGCGGCGACACCACGGCGAAGCGCCTGATCCGGCTGCTCGCCGCGTGCGAATGCCAGGATCATTGCACCGACCAAGGAGTCGCCCGCTCCGATCGTGCTGCGCACCGGCACCTCGACCGCTCGGCAGAAATATCGCGCGTCCCGCGTCACCAATACCGAGCCTTCTGCCCCGCGCCCGGTCACGACGATCCGGGCCACGCCGCGTTCGATCAGATCGGACGCGAAGGTCACGCTGTCCGCGATGGTTTCCATAGCATGACCCGCCGCTGTCTCTGCCTCCTTCCGGTCAATCCTGAGAAGGAAAATCGGATCGACGGGGTTCGCGATCAGATGGGCAAGCGGGGCCTGTGATGTATCGACGATCAACCGGTCAGTCATCCGCGAGATGGTCTGCTGCACGCGTAAGGGGAAGTCGTCGCCCAATCCCGGCGCGACCCCGCCGCTGAGGACCACGAAGTCATCCGGCCCCACGACATCCGATATCGAAGTCAAAAGCCGCGCCCCCTCATCCGTGGTCAGCGTTTCACCCGGAAGGTTGAAGCGATATTGCGCGCCGCTGGTGCCATCGGTCACGGCGAAGCTGAAGCGCGTCTCCCCATGTATGGGCACGGGAACCACCGGAACGCCCTCGACCTTCAGCAGTTGCAACAGCGTTTCACCCATGGCACCGCCGACCGTGACCAGTGCTGTCGCGTCCCCACCCAGCTTTCGAATTGCGCGGGCGACGTTCACACCCCCGCCCCCGGCGTCGAGACTGGGTTGCGCACAATAGAGCTTCGGCCCGGCGACGACCTCATCCACCGACGTGGCAAGATCGACGGCCGAATTCAGCGTGATCGTCAGGATGTTGACCATGAATACCCCTCCTGTTCATGCGCCGCGTGGCAGGCAACGCCAAGTGCGTTCTGTTCCGCACCGGCCCCTATTCCTTGACATAGGGCTTGCCGTCCGCCGCCGGTGCCCGTGCGCGTCCGACCACGCCGGCAACGACGACAATCGTCGCGATATAGGGGGCCATGGCAAGGAACTCCGACGGAATCGGCGTGCCGAGAAGCGCCAGCTTTTGTTGCAAACTATCGGCAAATCCGAAGATCAGCGCAGCCATGAGGGCACCGACCGGATGCCACCGTCCGAAGATCATCGCCGCCAACCCGATGAAACCACGCCCGCCGGTCATCCCCTCGTCGAACCGGCCGACAGAGCCTAGTGTGAACCAGGCCCCGCCAAAGCCCGCGACCATCCCCGCAATGGTAACATTCACGTAGCGCGTGCGATAAACGTCGATCCCGAGTGTATCTGCGGCGCGCGGATGCTCGCCCACCGCGCGGGCGCGCAGGCCATGCCGGGTATGAAACAGATAGTAAGTCGCAAGTCCGGCGAGGATGAAGGCCCCATAGACGAAGATATTCTGGCTGAAGAAGACCGGGCCAAGCACCGGCAGATCGCTCAGCACCGGGATCTCCACCGCGCGAAACACCGGCGCGTTGTTGAGCGCGCGATATTCCTGAAAGACCTGGCTGGAGATGTAGCTGGTCAAACCCAGCACGAACAGGTTGATGAACACGCCCGCGATAATCTGATCCATTCGATACGTCACGACCAGTGCGGCCAGAACGAAACCGAACACACCGCCCACGGCAACCGCCGCGGCAAGCCCTGCAAGCCCCCCGGCCAGCGACCCCACCAGCGCCCCGGTAAAGGCCCCGGCCAGCAACATCCCTTCGATACCTATGTTCACCACAGCGACCCGTTCAGACAAAACGCCCGCCAGTCCACCGAGGGCGATCGGCACCGCGCGCACCAGGCTCGCCTGCAACATGCCGGTCAATGAGAACGACTTGCCCGCCGTCGCCCAGACTAGAAACGCCGCCACCGCGATGATCAGGCCGATGCCCAGAAACCGCGCGCTCCACCTTGCGCCGCCGCGCAGGAACAGGCGCACACCGAAAAAGGCCAGCAGGGCCGAGGCGACATAGACGAAGGCCCCGCCCGGAACGACCAGGTTTGGAACGGGCCAGACATCGGTCGGGCGCGTCAGGCGGAAGGTGGCGACCCCGCTTGCATCGGGGGCGAGGAAAACCGCGATCAAGGCACCGAGAGCGATCAGGATGCCGCCCGTGATGCGGGTTTGCCGTTGTCGCGCTTTATCAAGTAGGACGGTCACGACTTGTTCTCCCTCTTGCCCGCTTTTCTGAACCCCCAGGGAAAGATCGCCTTGACCAGAAGGGGGGCCGCTATAAAGACGATGATCAGTGACTGGATGATACCGATCAGATCTATGCTGACCCCTGCATCCACCTGCATCTGCCGGCCGCCGGCCTCCAGCGCGCCGAACAGCACTCCGGCAAAGAACACGCCGACCGGATGCGATCGACCCAGAAGCGCCACCGCGATGGCGTCGAACCCGATCCCGGCGGAAAAGCCGGGCGTCGCGCGGCCCAGAATGCCAAGCGTCTGGTTGGCCCCTGCCAGCCCCGCCAACGCCCCCGCGACGGCCATGGCCAAAACGATGGTCCAACCCGCGCTCATACCGGCAAAGCGGGCGGCCACGGCGTTTTCACCGCTGGCGCGAAACTCGAACCCCAACTTGCTGCGAAACAGCAGCCAATAGGCAAACGCGACCATGGCCAGCGTCAGAAAAAGGCCGGCATGCAGGCGCAGGTTGGCGTCCAGAAAGGTCAGCAGCTTCGGCAATTCGGCGGCGTCGGGCACGGATTTGGAAATCGGATCGGCGCGGCCTTCCTTCTGAATGAAAGGCGTGCGCAACAGATAGTCGAGCAGCCGGAAGGAAATCAGGTTCAACATGATGGTCGTGATCACCTCATGCGCGCCGGTCGCCGCGCGCAGCCATCCCGCGATACCGGCATAGAATGCACCCGCCGCAGCCCCGGCGAGAAGCGCACCGGGAAGTGCTATGAAAGCCGACATATCGCCAAGGGCCACACCGGCCACCACGGCGGCCAGCCCGCCCACGACGATCTGGCCCTCGGCCCCGATGTTGAACAGCCCGGACCGAAAACCAAGCGCCAGCCCCAGACCCGCCAGAACCAGGGGCAAGGCCGCGGTCAGCGTTTCCGAGATCGCGTTGACCGACCCGACAGAGCCTTTCAGCAACGCCACATAGGATTGCGCAATGGTTGCGGGTGAAACACCCGTGGCGGCCATCACCAGCGCGCCCAGAACGAGCGCCGCGACAAGCGCGAAGAGCGGCACGATCACCATGTCCTCCAGCTGCGTCCGGCCAAATACCCTGCCCTGTGTTGCATCGGTCATTGCATCGCTCATGTCGCCGCCCCCGCCATTGCCAAACCGATCGTTCCCTTATCGACCGGAGCCTCATGCGGCGTGTATTCAGCCACGACGCGGCCCTTGAACATCACCAGAATGCGGTCGGACAACGCCATGATTTCGTCCAGCTCGGACGACACGATCAACACGCCGTCGCCTTCGTCGCGCGCGGCGATCAGGCGTTCATGGATAAAGGCGATGGAGCCGACATCGAGCCCCCGCGTAGGCTGCCCCGCAATGACCAGTCGCGTATCGCGCGACAGTTCCCGGGCCACGACCAGCTTTTGCTGATTGCCCCCCGACAGATGCGCGGCGGCGGACCGCACAGACGGGGTGCGCACGTCATATTCCCTGGCCACGGCTGCGGCATCCTCGTGAACACGGTGCCAGTCGATACCCGGACCCTTCGCGAAGGGGGGGCCATAATAGCTGTCCAGCACCATGTTCTCGGCCACGGAAAAGTTTCCGATCAGCCCGGCGCGCTGGCGATCCTCGGGGATATGCGCGATCCCCATCCGGTGCCGTGCACGCGGCGACGCATTCGTGATGTCGGTGCCGTCGAACCCTACCCGTCCGGCGACCGGGCGGCGCAATCCGGCGAGCGCCTCGATCAGTGCGGATTGCCCGTTCCCCTGAACCCCCGCGATGCCCACGACCTCACCACTGTGCACCTGAAGCGTCAGATCATCGACAGCAACGGCCCCATCGGGACGCAATATGGTCAGTCCCTGAATGTCGAGGATGACTTCACCGGGCGCGAAGGGCGCGCGGGCCACGTCGAGGTCGACCGGATGGCCCACCATCATTTCCGCCAGTTCCGGGCGGGTCAGTTTCTTCGGATCGCCGCTGCCCACGATCTCCCCCCGCCGGATGACGGCGATCCGGTCGGATACCTCCAGGATTTCGTTCAGCTTATGCGTGATGAAGACGATAGCCTTGCCCGCGTCGCAGAGCGAACGAACGATCTGAAAGAACTCATCGACCTCCTGCGGCGTCAGAACCGCCGTCGGTTCGTCCAGGATCAGAACGTCCGCTTCCCGGATCAGGACCTTGATGATCTCCACCCGTTGTTGCACGCCCACCGGAAGCGTCTCGATCGTCGCATCCGGGTCTACCGTAAAGCCGTATTGCGTGCTCAACCTCTCCACCTCGGCGCGGGCCGTCTTCAGGTCGAGGTGATCGAGCTGGCCTACAGGTTCGATGCCCAGGATGACATTTTCGGTCACGGTAAAGACCGGGACCAGCATGAAATGTTGATGCACCATGCCGATGCCCGCACGGATCGCGTCGCCCGGACCCGCGAAGGTCACGGGACGACCGTCAATCAGGATCTCGCCTTCCGTCGGTTCGTAAAGACCGCACAGAACGTTCATCAGGGTCGATTTGCCTGCGCCGTTTTCCCCCAGCAGGCCCAGTACCTCGCCCGGCTCGATGGTCAGATCGACACCCTTGTTGGCGACGACCGGACCGAACCGCTTGGTGATATTCTTCAACTCCACCCGCATGTCAGCATCCTAATCCGACACGGATATGGTGCCGGCGATGATGTCTGCGCGCAGGGCCTCAAGCTCGGCCTTCAACGTGTCCGGCACCATGGCCTCCATGTCGTGGAACGGGGCCAGACCGACGCCGCCGTTTTCCAGGCCGCCGACCAGCACACCCCCATGGAAATCGCCATTCAGCGTGGTTTCGATCACGTCCGCGACGGTGGCATCCATACGTTTGGTGATCGACGTCAGATAGACGTGCTGCCGCTCGGTATCGGTGAAGTAGAGGTCGGCATCCACGCCGATGATCATCAGCTTCTCGACACCAAGTTCATCGGCCAGCGTGGCCGAGCCGAGGCCGACCGGGCCCGCGACCGGCAGCACGATATCGGCGCCCTCATCATACAGGTTCTGGGCATAGGCCCGACCGTCATCGAGGTTGTCGAAATTGTTGGTGAACAGCCCTTCGCGGGTGTCCATGTTCCAGCCGAGCACGGTAACGGCGTCGTTCTTGACCGAATTCCAGTGATCGACGCCCTGAACGAACCCATCCATGAAAATCGTCACCGGCGGGATGTTGATGCCGCCGAATGTGCCAAGGATTTTCGTCTTGCTCATGCCGGCGGCCAGATAGCCTGCCAGAAACGCCGCCTGATCCGTGGCATAGACCTGCCCCAGCACGTTGTCGATTGGCGGATCATATGAGAAATCCACAATGGAAAACGGCTGATCCGGGTTGGCAATTGCCGCCTTTTCGGTCGCGTCCCCTAGGAGGAAACCAACCGTGATGATGATGTCGCAATCGCCATCAACCAGCGAATTTATGTTGGCGTCATAGTCCGTCTCGGCCTGGGATTCGAGGAAACGGCCTTCGACCCCGAGAGTCTCGCTGGCGTCCAGCACACCCTTCCAGGCGGTCTGGTTGAAACTGTTGTCGTCGATACCGCCGGTATCTGTGACCTGACAGGCGGTGAAAGCAAGCGCCGGGCTGGTGAGCGTCGTGGCGATCAGCGCGCCACAGACCATCAAGTCTTTCCGAAAAAGCACTCTCATCTTCCCGCATCCTTTCATGGTTGCCTCCCTCCTTGATTGCCAACCCACCGTTCAAGGCCGGTTGAACACGAACGGGATAGCCTGATCGCCCGGTCGCCGATTGATATTCGTCAAGGCATCGCGCCCCGCGCATTCCATCAACATGCAAGAGCGTGGATTTGGCAGTGAAACAGGTGAGATCGTGGAAATCGAAACAGTGCTTCTGACGCTGGGCGGTATGTTCGTCGTGGGATTGGCCGCTGACCAGATCGGGCGTCGGACATGGGTGCCCCGGGTCACCTTGCTTTTGCTTTGTGGGTTGGTTGCAGGGCAGATGGAGTGGATTCCCCACGCCTTTTCAGACGCCTACGAATACCTTTCCGTCACGGCCCTGACATTCGTGGCCTTTCTGCTGGGCGGATCGCTCAAGGTGGCGGATCTCAGGCAAACGGGGCGTCGGATTCTGAGCGTTTCCATCGCGATTGTTCTCATCACCATCATTGCCGTGTCTTTCGGTCTGATCGCACTGGGCGTCGAACCGGGATTGGCTGTCGTGCTGGGCGGCATCGCCTCTGCCACCGCGCCTGCGGCAACGACCGATGTCATCCGCCAATCGAACATCGACAATGGTTTTACCCGTACTTTGAAAGGCGTCGTGGCCGTCGATGATGCCTGGGGATTGCTGGCGTTCAGCCTGTGTCTGAGCTATGCGCATTCGATCGCGGCGACGACACCGGGCCTGCATGATCTGTCCGTCATGCGCGAAATAGGGGGTGCCGTGCTATTGGGCCTTGCCATAGGTGCGCCCGGTGCGGCGCTGACCGGGCGCATCAGCGCGGGGGAGCCGATCGAGGTCGAGGCACTTGCGCTGGTTTTCCTGACAGCGGGTCTGGCGCTCTGGCTGGAGGTTTCTTTCCTCTTGGCGGGAATGACGGCGGGGGCGGTCATCGTGAACTTTGCATCTCATCACGACCGCGCCTTTCATGAAATCGAGCATATTCAGTGGCCCTTCATGGTGCTTTTCTTCCTGTTGGCGGGGGCGTCGCTTGAATTCGAAGCATTGCGGCAGGTCGGATTTCTGGGTCTGGCGTATATCGTGCTGCGCGTGCTGGCGCGCATTGGCGGCGGGTGGATTGGCGCCGTGATCGGAAATGCCCCCCCGCGCGAGCGGCGCCTCTACGGCGTCGCTCTGCTGCCGCAGGCGGGCGTCGCGGTCGGCATGGCCTTGATCGCTGCGCAGGCATTTCCGGAGCTGGCCGACCGGATCATCGCGCTGACCATTGGCACGACCATTGCGTTCGAGCTTGCAGGCCCGGTCCTGACACTCTGGGCCATCCGCCGCACCGCGAACCCCGGCGACGACACCGATATCAAGGTGCGGAAAACTTGATCGTATCACCCAGCCGCTGCGTGCCAGAGTTGTTTCCGCAAACTGCATCGGCTTGAATGTGCAGCAGTGGCCAGCCCACTTGATCTGGCTCAAAGCCAAGATATTTTCGGAGGTTAGACAGAATCCATGGCGAAAGAACACGGTCACAGCCCAGATGAAATTGCCGACCGTCTGGCGACGGGCGGGCGTGGGGGCAACCTCAAGGACCTGATTTATGGGGCCATCGACGGCACGGTTACCACATTCGCCATCGTCGCAGGCGTCGAGGGGGCCGGGCTGTCCCATGGGGTCATCCTGGCTCTGGGTGCTGCCAACATTCTGGCCGACGGTTTTTCCATGGCCGCCAGCAATTATTCCGGGACCAAGGCCGAGCTCGACGACCGCAATCGCATCGTCGAGATCGAAAAGCAGCACATCGCCTTCCATCGCGACGGTGAGTTGGAGGAGCTGCGCCAAATCCTCGCGCGGCGCGGCCTTGAGGGGGACGTTCTGACAGGGGCTGTCGATGCGATTTCACAAAAGCAGGAAAAGTGGATCGGACTTATGCTGACCGATGAATACGGATTGCCGCGCGAAGAGCCCGATCCCCTGCGGGCCGCTCTGGCCACATTCGGCGCGTTCCTTGCCGCCGGTGCGATCCCGCTCCTGCCGTTCATTCTGGGGCTGACAAGTGCTTTCCAGATTTCCATTGCCGCGACGCTCATCACGTTTTTCCTGATCGGCACCGGGAAAAGCAGATGGTCGCTGTCGCCGTGGTGGGTTTCGGGTCTTGAAACGCTGTTTATCGGGGCCGTGGCCGCCGTGATCGCCTTTTTCGTCGGATCGCTGTTTCAGACCGGCTGACCGTTTTGACCAATATCAAACCGGTGAATCGAAGCCGTGCAATTCTTTGGGATAAACGGGGTCGCAGATGTTCACGAACGCGGTGAAACTTTTCTCAATCGCTGGTTTCGACATAAAGCTCGATCCAAGCTGGCTGATCATAGCTGCAATCATCACCTGGAGCCTGGGCCAGAACTATTTCCCCCATACCTTGCCGGGGGAAAGTCCGGGCATCTACTTTATCATGGCGATTGTCGCGATGATCCTGTTCTTTGCGTCTCTGCTGCTGCACGAACTTGCCCATTCCGTCATTGCGAGGCGCTACGGCCTGAAAATCGGCGGCATCACCTTGTTCCTGTTCGGTGGCGTGGCCGAACTGGAAAGCGAACCACGCCTCGCGATGGAGGAGTTTTGGGTCGCTGTCGCCGGGCCGGTCATGAGCGTTGCCCTCGCATTCGGGTTCTGGGCACTGAGCCTGATTGCCCAGCTTGCCGACAGTCCCGCGGCGGCAGTGGTTGTGTTGTCCTACCTTGCCACGATCAATCTGATTCTGGCGCTGTTCAATCTGGTGCCTGCCTTCCCGCTCGATGGCGGGCGCATTCTGCGGGCATGGCTGTGGCACCGCAGTGGCGACATCCAGCGCGCGACGGGGACGGCCACGAAGGCCGGGGTCGCCTTTGCCTATGTTCTGATGGGTCTTGGGCTTCTGGCGCTGTTCCAGGGCGCGGTGATCAGCGCGATCTGGCAGATCATGATCGGTGGTTTCCTGTTGGTCGCCGCGCGGTCCGCCTATCAGGAACAAATCACGCGCGTGACCTTCTCGGACCGCACGGTCAGCGATCTGATGCGGCGCGAACCGATCACGGTCGGTCCGGATCTCAGGCTGTCGGACCTCGTCGATCAGGTCGTGCTGCGCCACGGTCTCAGCTTTGTTCCCGTCGTCGAGGATGATATTCTTCTGGGGCATATCGACCGTGCGATCCTTTTGAAGATTGACCGGGAGCATTGGTCCAGCACCCGCGTCGGGGATGTCTTCGCGGGGTTGGACGAAACGCCGACCCTCCCGCCCGACACGCCGGTGGAGGACCTTATGAAGTCCATCGCGAAGACTGGTCAGCGCAAATTTCTGGTGGTGGAGGGGCACAGCCTTCTTGGCCTCATCTCCCTCTCGGATATTGTCCGGCATCTGGAGCTTTCGGACCTCGTGGTGGCACGAACACGCTCATCATCCTTGCCTTGACCCTCAGTTTTCCCCAAGACTACGCATAAATTGCGGGGTGCTATGGAAAGCGCGGTTACAGGCAAGGCACTTCTTCACGCCGTTCTCGAAGCGGCCGTGGACGCGATCATCCTGTCGGATCGGCATGGGATCATCATGCGCGCCAACCCGGCCGCCGGCGCAATGTTCGACCACGGGACCGACGACATGATCGGCAAAAACGTGAACATGCTGATGCCCGAAGCCTTGGCAATCAAACACGACGGTTTCATTCAGCACCACATCGAGACCGGCGAAAAGCGTATCATCGGCATCGGGCGTGAAGTCGAAGGCCTGCACAGCGACGGCACCGTCTTCCCGCTGCATCTGTCGGTCGGGCGCGCCGAGGTGGACGGCAGGCTGATGTTCGTCGGCATCCTGCACGATCTGACGAAGCGCGCCCAGACCGAGGCCGCGCTGGCCCGGTCACAGCGCCTCGACGCGATCGGCCGAATGACGGGCGGTATCGCGCATGATTTCAACAATCTGCTGACGGTCATCATAGGCAATCTGGAATTGCTCGACGCGCGCACGCCCGACGATGCGCAGGACGCCCTGATCCGCGATGCGCTGGAGGCAGCGGAGCTGGGCGCTGACCTTACATCACGGCTGATGATCTTCGCGCGGCGCAGCAACCTGAAACCGGTGAAGTCGGACCTGCGCAAGTTGTGCGATTCCACGCTTGTCATCCTGAAACGGACACTCGGCGCACAGATCGGGATCAGGACGGAATATGCGCCAGATATCAGCCTGGTTCTCGTCGATCCGGTGCAGCTTCAATCGGCCCTGATGAACCTTGCCCTGAATGCCCGCGACTCGATGGATGGCAAGGGCGAATTGCTCATCTCCATCGCGGACGTCACCATTGACGACACCTATATGGCGCAGGAAATCGACGTCGAGCCGGGTCACTACGTGCGGTTGTCGGTCAGCGATAACGGCGCGGGCATGACGCCCGAAGCGCAGAAACATGCCTTTGAGCCGTTCTTCACCACGAAATCGGACAGCGGCGGAAACGGGCTTGGCCTGTCGATGGTCTACGGTTTCGTGCGCCAGACAGGCGGGCACATCACCCTTTACAGCGAGGAGGGGCTGGGGACGAGTTTCGGCCTCTATTTCCCATCCCTTTCCGAAAAAAGCGCATCAGCGGAAAGGTCGCATACCGGGCGGTACGCTGCACAGGTGCCTTTCGGCAAGGGGCGAAAGGTGCTGGTGGTCGAGGACAACCCCAATGTACGCAGGCTGTCGGTGACGCGCATTCGCGATCTGGGGTTCGAGGTTGTCGAAGCGGTCAACGGGGACGAAGCGCTCGCCTTGCTTCGGTCAGGCATCCAGATCGACATCGTATTTTCCGATCTGATCATGCCCGGGAGCCTCAGCGGCTATGAGCTTGCCGCGCAAGTGGCGGTGGAATTTCCGCATCTCAAGGTTCTTCTGACGTCGGGCTATGCCAGCGATATCGTCGCCGCGCGAGGGGCCGTCGGGGAAAATCAGGACGTGCTGCACAAGCCCTATCGCCAGTCCGATCTGGTGGCACGGCTTCAGGCGCTCTTGGTCGATGATCCTGAGGGATGAACCACCTCGACCTCGCAGGCCAGCGTGTAGCCGACACCGCGCACGGTCTTGATCAGGCCCGGCTCTGACGGTCTGCGCTCAATCTTCTTGCGCAGGCGCGCGACCTGATTGTCGATGGTCCGGTCGAGCGGGCTCCAGTCCTGACCGCCGGTCAGATCCATCAACTGATCGCGCGACAAGACACGCTTGGGACGTTCCAGAAAGACAGTAAGCAGTTTGAAATCGCCGCTTGTCAGTGAACTGTCATTGCCCTCACGGTCGATGATCTCCAGCCGGTCGGGCACGGCGGTCAATCCGTCGAACAGGTAGCGTTCGCTCTCGTCGCTGTCGTGATGCGTGTCGGGTGTCCCCCCTGTCCTGCGCAACACGCTGCGGACCCGGGCGATCACCTCGCGGACATGGAACGGTTTCGTGATGTAATCATCGGCCCCGATCTCCAACCCGACGACGCGGTCGATGACGTCGTCCTGACCCGTCACCATGATGATCGGCACGGAGGAGACGCGCCGAATTCTTCGGGCCAGATCCAGACCGTTCTCGCGGCCCAACTGGATATCAAGGGTGATCAGGGCGATCGGGCGGGAGGCCAACAGGTCGACCACGCCATCGCCGGATTGCGATTCGATGACCTCATACCCGTCGTTTTCCAGCACATTGCGCAGGAGGGTCCTGATCTTTGCCTCGTCTTCAATGACGAGAATGGATGCTTTTCGCATCGCAACCCCCTGATCTTGACGGTTTTATTCTTCCGAAGCGCAGCATCCGGGCCACGTTTCGATCCTATTCATACAAAAAGATACACTTTCAGACAACTTCAACGCGAATAGAGTTACGCCGCGTAGGCATGTTGACACCCAGATGGAAAAATGGGGGCCACAAGATGTATGTCACGCTATCCGCCGATTATCAGAGCCGCACCGCGGTGCCCAGTATCTCCAGACCCTGCCTTAGCGCACGCGAAGCGCAGATAAAGGCAGGTGCCTATCTGTTCTACGAAGGGGATGAGGTGACCTGGCTTTATCAGGTAACCTCGGGGGTGCTGCGCCTGACGCGCCTTTTGGAGAATGGCCGCCGACAGGTCATCGCGTTCGGCTATCCCGGCGATGTCGTGGGTTTTCCCGCCGGCGGCTGTCACCACACCGATTGCGACGCGCTGGTCGACACGTGCCTGCAACCCTATCGCAAGAGCCTGCTTGAAAACGGTGAGAGCGATATCGAATTGCACGGCGAGCTGTTGCAGGCCGCCTTGAGCGAAATCAGCGCCATGCAGGATCACTTCATGATGCTGGGGCGCAAATCGGCCGTCGAAAAGGTCGCGTCCTTCCTCAACGTGCTGGCAGGTCGGGTCGGGCGCTATGAGAATGGCGTCGGCAAGGTGGATCTGCCGATGCGCCGCGCCGACATCGCTGATTTCCTGGGCCTGACGACCGAGACCGTCAGCCGGACCCTGACCCAGATGCGCAAGAGCGGGATCATCGAGATCGAGAACATCCATACGGTCGTCATCCTGCGACCGACGGCGCTGACATCCCTTGCCCAGGGCGACGAGGACTGAGGCGCGACGACTTGCACACGTCTGACGTGGCCAGGGTGCCGGTTCTGTTCGACCACAACAGGCAGCCTGGCCATCGCCCTTCATTGCGCGACGAAACCGCCATCTACCGGGATGTTGGCTCCGGTCACAAAACTTGCGCCGGGTGAGCAAAGCCAGACGATCAGTTCCGCCACCTCTTGCGGTTTTCCGATCCGGCCGATCGGGTGCAGCGGGCTCATCATCTCGTCGGCAGTTTGCGCGCCCCCCGTTGCTTGCTCGGAAAGTGAATCGAGCATCCGGGTGTCGATCCCACCGGGACAGACCGAATTCACGCGAATTCCGCTTTTCCCGTATTCCAGCGCGGCGTTCTTGGTCAGACCGTTCATGCCATGCTTGGTCGCCACATAGGGCGACAGATTAACAAATCCCACCAGACCCGCTATGGATGCCAGATTGACGATGGCCCCGCCGCCGTTTTCCCGCATCTGTCGTATTTCAGCCTGCATGCAAAGAAACCCACCGCGCAGATTGACCGCGATCACCCGGTCGAAATCCTCCACCTTCTGATCGAGCAACGGGGCGATCCGCCCCTCGATCCCCGCATTGTTGACCGCGCAGTCGAGCCTGCCAAACTTCGCAACAGTCTCTTTGATCAACGCAGCGACCGCTTCGGGCTCCGACACATCGGCGGCCACACTGGCGGCCTCTCCACCCGCGTTCCTGATCATGTCGGCAGTTTCTTCCGCCGCCGCCTGATCAATGTCGCAGACAACGACCTTTGCGCCCTGCTCCGCGAACTTCAGCGCCGTCGCACGACCGATCCCCGCGCCCGAACCGGTTACAAGGGCGACCTTACCATCAACGATACCCATCCTGACCTCCTGCAGTGATTGGATGGTGTCAGCATGAAGCATCGCACCCGCCCGCCTGTTGAGGAATGTCAACGCCCGGCGGGACGAACCAACCGAATGTCAGACCCGAACGCCCCACCAGGTGCGCGAAGAGACGGTCCGGCGCAGGGCGGGGCTCAAACCCACACAAAGGATCATGATCGAGAACAGGCACCAGACCGCCGGCATCTCGTTCGGGTCACTGGTCAGCATCCAGGACAGCACCGGTCCCGCAAAGACGTGCAACAGAACGAAACGCCATGCCCCGTAAAGAAGCGGTAGGACGAATACCGCCACCATATAGGTCGGAAAGCCGGAGCCGAAGCCGAACGCGGATTCAAGCGGCACCAACAGGCCGTTATAAGGAATATCCCACGCGATATGCCACGTGCCCGAAACCGTGCACAGTTGATCGGCGCAAAGCGGTTGGCCCGGGACGCAGCGCCCGAAAGCCTCCACCGGGACAAGTTGCAAGAACATGACCGCCGCGGAAACCCCTGCAAGCCCCAGAACCCAGCCCTGTACCCGCTGCCTGACCTGCGCAGGGACGAGTTGCAGAACGAACAGATTGATCACGATCGGCTGAAACACGATGTGCAGATAGGACAGCAAGGTCACGGCGCGGTTCTGGGGCGTTCCACATTGATCCAGCACCCCGTATCCCGCGACCTGCAAGGCCTCCATCGCCGTAAAATAGCCAAGTGTGCCCCAGATCGCAGCGGGCTGCCCCCGGTGCCAGGCAAGGCCGGTCGCAACCGAACCGAAGCCTACCATCGCGACCGAGGCTTCCACGCTCCAACACATCGCCTAGACGCCTTCGTATCGGGAAAGCCTGCGGATCATCGCCTCACGTTCATCCAGAAGGTCCAGCACCATCGCGATACCGGCCGTGTTGATCCCCAGATCGCGGTTCAGGCGGCGTGCGCGTTTGGCACGTGCGATGCTAACGCCCTCGAACCGCCAGCGCCGGACCGTGGCGCCCATGGGTTCCAGAACGCCCTCATCGACCAATTCGATCACCCAGGCCTCATCCGCCTGGCAAAACCGGCACAGGTCTTCCAATGTCAGGGTGTCGAGGATTTCCGTCTCGGGTGTTGCCTTCTTCATGGCCTATCCTTTCATCTGGGCGCGCGGATCGAAGGGCATTTCCCTCGCCATGCGTTCGAACAATGCGCGCGCTTCATCTGTGGACACGTCGGGATTCACGATCTTCAGCGTGGCGAATATGTCCCCCGGCGACCGCCCCGGCAGCCCCTTGCCCTTCAGCCGGAGTTTCTGGCCGGAGCGGGCGTTTTTCGGGATGCGCAGATCAACCTTGCCGCCGGGCGTGGGCATTATCACATGCCCGCCCAGCGCGGCCTCCCACGGGGCGACGGGCAGCGTCACGTAAAGGTCCGCGCCTTCGGCGTGATAGGTGGGATGCGCCGCGAAGGAGACCTCAAGGAAGAGGTCGCCAGCCTGACCACCGCCAACCGCGGGTCCGCCCTGCCCTTTCAGGCGGATATGCTGACCTTCGCGTATGCCCTTCGGAATGGTGACGGAGATCTTGCGGTCCTCCAAAGACACCTGCCCGGAAGTGTCAACCACCGGCATCCGCAGGTGGAGAACACGGGTCGCGCCGCGAAAGGAATCCTCGATGTCGATCGTAATGCGCGCATGGCTGTCGCGACCCTGGCCCGCATTGAAATCCCCATGCGAGGTCGCGCCGCGCCTGAACAAGGTTTCGAAAAAGTCGCTGAAGCCCTCGCTGTCCTGCGGGCCGGCACCTGTGAATTCGAAACCGCTGTCCCAACCGGGGGGCGGCTGAAACGGGCCGGCCCCCTGCGGCTCCGCTCCCAATTGGTCATATGCCGCCCGCCGTTCGGGATCCTTGAGAACCTCATGCGCCTCGTTCACCGCCTTGAACCGCGACTCGGCATCGGCGTCCTTGTTGATGTCGGGATGATATTTCCGCGCGAGCTTGCGATAGGCCTTGCGGATATCGTCCTGGCTCGCATCCCGCGCCACGCCCAACGTCTTGTAATAATCCTCGAAATCCATGCTGAACCTGTCTTGATTGCAGTTTGACCAAGGATATCGCGGCGACCATGTTCCGCATTGATCAATGTCAGTTCCGCGCCGCCACAGCTGCCCCTGATGACCGTCGCGAGCCTCTCAGATAAAATTACTGACACTTGGAACAGTTTCGCGTTCACCAATTGATGAGCGTCAATTGCCGCCTTGCGCGACCGGATAGACAGCGATCAGAATGCGGGAACCGGACATTGGCCACCGAAGCCCGGTCGTATCAATGTCGGCGCCACCACGCCACTTTTCACGGAGGCAAAGATCTGAAATGGCAGTTACTTCCAATAGATCTCAACCCGAAATCACCTTGGCGCGATTGCGGAAAATCTGGCTCGGGATCGGGATCGCGATGATTGTGCTCGGCATCGGGGCGCTCCTCATGCCGGTGGTCAGTTCGCTGATCCTTGGCATCCTGATCGGCTGGCTGTTGTTCATAAGCGGTGTCGTGGCCGTTGCCTCGTCATTCTCATTTCGCGGTACAGGCCTATTTGGCTGGCAGCTTGCAGGGGGCCTCGTGCCGCTGGTGGCGGGGGCTCTTCTGATCGTGTTTCCCGCGCAAGGTCTGATCGCCCTGACGGTTCTGGTGGGCCTCATTTTCCTGCTGACAGGTGCTGCGCAATCCTCCTTCGCGTTCTGGGCGCGCCCGGCCCGAGGGTGGGGATGGATCCTGGCTTCGGCTTTGATCAGCATCGCGTTGGGTGTGTTTGTCCTCGTGGCCCTGCCGGAGGCGTCAGCGGTCGTCCTTGGCGTGCTATTCGGCATCGATTTTGTCAGCACCGGCATCTCCATGGTCTTGATCGCGATCTCGGCGCGGCACGTCGTTTGAAACTATGCCCCGCCCGGATTGACGGATGTCAAACGCCCGATCGCTCGGTCCATTAGGCAGGATCAAATCCGGCCCCTTACAACAATCGAGCCCAGCATGAAAAATCCCAAATATCTCCTCTACACCGCGATTGCCGTGGTCTGCGCCGTGGTGGGTTTTCTGTTCTGGCAGGACACCGGCAACGGGGCGGTTCCCGAGGGGTTCGCCCATGGCAATGGACGCGTCGAAGCGGTCGAGATCGACGTCGCCTCGAAACTTCCCGGCCGGATTGAGACGATCCTGGTTCGAGAGGGTGAACTGATCGAAGCCGGCCAACCGTTGGCCGTGCTCGACACACGTCAGTTGACCGCCAACCGTCATGAGGCGGAGGCGCAACTGCTCCGCGCCGAAATTTCGGTTGAGAGCGCCCGGCTGACGATCCAGCAGCGTGAGGCCGAAGTGCGCGCCGCCGAGGCGGTTCTGGCCCAGCAGCAATCGGCCCTTGATGCAGCCCAACGCCAGTTCGCCCGTTCCGAGGCGCTGGCGGGCAACAGTGTCGCGTCCGAGCGGCAACTTGATATCGACAGGTCGAACGCGCTCGGCGCCGAGGCCGCAGTCGCCTCGGCGGAGGCGATGCTCGCGGCGGCGCAGATCGGTGTCTCCGCAGCCGAGGCGGCGGTGGTCGGCGCCGAAGTGGCGGTGACGGCGGCCACGGCAATGATAGAAGCGATCGACGTGCAGATCGAGGACAGCACGCTGAAGGCACCCCGGCCGGGGCGGGTACAGTACATCGTTGCCCAGGCGGGTGAAGTGATGGGGGCCGGCGGGCGGGTGATCAACATGATCGACCTCAACGATGTGTACATGACGTTCTTCCTGCAAACCGCTGCGGCAGGGCGTACCGGACCGGGAACCGAGGTTCGCCTGATTCTGGATGCGGCACAGGACATCGTCATTCCCGCCGAGATCTCCTTTGTCTCGGACGTGGCGCAGTTCACGCCCAAAACGGTTGAGACCGAGATCGAGCGCGAAAAGCTGATGTTTCGGGTCCGCGCCCGGATCGCGCCGGAGCTGTTGGGAAAATACCTGGATTACATCAAGACCGGGCTGCCCGGTGTTGCCTGGGTTCGACTGGATCCCACACAGCCCTGGCCGGAGGAAGCTGAAGGCAGGGTGCTGGAATGACGGCCACCGGACCTGTGGTGCGGGCGGAGGAGCTTTCGCTTCTCTATGGCAAGGTCCGGGCGCTCGATGCGGTTTCGATCGACTTGCCGGGCGGCTGCATCGTCGGCCTGATCGGGCCTGACGGGGTGGGAAAATCCAGCCTTCTGGCGCTGATTGCCGGCGCGCGGAAGATGCAGGCCGGGCAGCTTGACGTGCTGGGGGGCGACATGCGCCGCGCGCGGCATCGCGCCCGGATCTGCCCGCGCATCGCCTATATGCCGCAGGGGCTGGGGCGCAATCTCTATCCGACGCTCTCGGTGCGGGAAAATGTGGACTTCTTCGGCAGGCTTTTCGGTGAGAGCCGGCAGGAGCGCGAAAGACGGATTGCCGATCTGCTGGAGGCGACCGATCTGGCCCCCTTCGCCGACCGCCCGGCGGCCAAGCTCTCTGGCGGTATGAAACAGAAGCTGGGTCTGTGCTGCGCGCTGATCCACGACCCCGACCTGTTGATTCTGGACGAACCGACCACCGGGGTCGATCCCTTGTCGCGGCGTGAATTCTGGTCCCTGATCGCGCGCATCCGCGCAACCCGTCCGAGCATGAGCGTGATCGTCGCGAGCGCCTATCTGGAGGAGGCCGCGCAATTTGATCATCTGGTCGCCATGGACGACGGTAAGGTGCTGGCCACCGGCAGCCCCGCCCAGATCATGGATCGCACCGGTACCGCCAACCTTGAGGAAGCTTTCATCTCGCTTCTTCCCGCGGAAAGGCGCGACCGGCACCACGATCTGATCGTCCCGCCGCTGAACCTTTCAGACAGTGAAGGCTACGTGGTCGAGGCCGAAAACCTGACCGTCCGGTTCGGGGATTTCGCAGCGGTCAAGGATGTGAGCTTTCGCATCGCGAAGGGTGAGATTTTCGGTTTTCTCGGCTCAAACGGCTGCGGCAAGACGACGACGATGAAGGCCCTGACGGGGCTTGTCGAACCTGCCGAAGGCACCACGCGGATCAACGGCCGAACGGTTGATGCCCGGGACATGGCCACGCGCAAACGCATTGGCTACATGACGCAATCCTTCTCGCTCTATTCCGAACTGACGGTTCGCCAGAACCTCGACCTTCACGCACGTCTGTTCGACATGGAGCCTGACGGGATCGCGCCACGGATCGCCGAGCTTGCGCAGCGGTTCGATCTTGAGGGGGTCCTCGACAGCTTGCCGCTGCGACTGCCGCTGGGGATCCGGCAGCGGCTGTCGCTGGCCGTGGCACTGATCCACCGACCCGAGGTACTGATTCTGGATGAGCCGACCTCCGGTGTCGATCCGGTCGCGCGCGATATCTTCTGGCAAGCGTTGGTGGACCTGTCGCGGAATGACGGCGTGACGATCTTCATCTCGACCCACTACATGTCCGAGGCGGCGCGATGCGACAGGATTTCGCTCATGCACGAAGGTCGCGTGCTGGTAAGCGACACGCCCGAAGCCATCCGTGAGGGTGCGGGGGCCGCAACGCTGGACGATGCTTTCATTCATCACCTGGAACGCGCGCAAAGCGAGAGCAGCACACCTGCGGCCACGCATCAGGCGGAACTGGTCACCGAAGGGGCGCCCGTCTCACCCCGGAAGCGGGGACGGTTCAGCCTTGCCCGATTGCTGAGTTTTTCATGGCGCGAGTGGCTGGAACTGCGCCGTGATCCGATCCGCCTGACGCTTGCAAGTGTGGGCAGCGTGATCCTGATGATCGTGCTGGGTTACGGCATTTCGATGGATATCGAGGATCTCAAATTCGCGGTTCTGGACTTCGATCAGACCATTACCAGCCAGTCCTATGTCAACGATCTGGCCGGTTCGCGTTATTTCGAGGAGCAGCCCCCCGCTGTCGATCATGCCGATATCGACCGGCGAATGCGCGCGGGCGAAATCGGCCTGGCGCTGGAAATTCCACCCGGTTTTGCCGCCGATATCAAACGAGGCCGCCCCGTGCAGATCGCGGCCTGGTTCGATGGCGCCATGCCAATGCGCGCGAATACGGTGCGTGGCTACATTCAGGGAATGCACGTTCACTGGCTGACCGATCAACTGCGCCAAGTCTATGGCGACGAGGCCGTTAGCGGCAGCTACAGCCTGCAAATGCGCTATCGCTACAACCCGGATGTGGAGAGTCTGGCGGCCATGGTGCCCGCCGTGATCCCGCTTTTGCTGATGCTGATCCCCGCGATGCTCGCCGTTCTGTCCGTCGCGCGGGAGAAGGAAACAGGCTCCATCATGAACCTGTATGTCACCCCGGCCAAGCGGCTGGAATTCCTGCTGGGCAAACAGGTGCCGTATGTGGTGCTGGGCTTTCTCAACTTTCTGTTGCTGCTGGCATTGGCGGTGTTCGTTTTCGGTGTGCCGGTCAAGGGCAGCCTTCTGGCGCTATCGGCGGGGGCACTGGTATATGTCATCCTGTCAACGGGACTGGGGCTGCTGATCTCGGCCTTCACCCGCAGTCAGGTCACGGCATTGTTCTTCACCGCACTAGCCACTCTGATTCCCGCCGCGCAATATGGCGGCATAATCGATCCGGTTTCCTCGCTGGAGGGCATGGGCCGCGTCATCGGTGAGGTTTTCCCAACCAGCCATTTCGTCACCATCTCACGCGGGGTGTTTGCCAAGGCGCTGGACTTCGGCGATCTGGCCGGATCCTTTGCGCCGATGCTGTTGCTGGTGCCGGTGCTAGTGGCGCTCGGGGCGTTTTTCGTGCGCAAGCAGGAGGTCTGAGCGATGCGTCCCAAGCATGTGCTGCACCTTGCGATCAAGGAATTCCGAGGGCTGTTGCGCGATCCGCTGCTTCTGGCACTGGTGCTGTATGCCTTTACCCTGGACATCTACACCCATGCCACCGCCATGCCCGAGGCGCTGAACCGCGCGACAATCGGCATCGTGGATGAGGACGCCTCCCCCCTGTCCCGGCGGCTATCGGACGGGTTCCTGCCTCCCTACTTCGTGACCCCTGACCAGATTGACATGGCCCGGATGGACGCGCGCATGGATGCGGGGATCGATACCTTCTCGCTGGTCATCCCGCCGGGCTTCCAGGGCGACCTCGTCGCGGGCGAACAGCCCGAATTGCAACTGAACGTCGATGCAACACGGGTCAGCCAGGCCTTTACCGGCGCGGGCTATATTCAGGCGATCGTCGATCAGGAAATCACCGGCTGGTCCGGTCAGGAGGCTGCGGTGCCGGTCGAACTGGCCCTGCGCGCCCGCTTCAACCCGGCACTGGACCCCGCATGGTTCGGCGCGCTGACGGCGGTGATCAGCGCCGTGACCATGCTGTCGATCATCCTGTCGGGGGCCGCCCTGATCCGGGAGCGGGAGCATGGTACCGTCGAACACTTGCTGGTCATGCCCGTCAGCGCGGCCGAGATCATGACCAGCAAGGTGCTCAGCATGGGCGGCGTGGTGCTGCTGGCAACGGGTCTGTCGCTGACCTTCATGGTGCAGGGTGTTCTGGGCGTACCTGTGGCCGGCTCCATCACGCTGTTTCTGGTGGGGGCGGCGCTGCATCTGTTCGCCACGACCTCACTGGGAATTCTCTTGGCCACCATCTCCGGCTCGATGCCGCAATTCGCCATGCTGCTGCTGCTGGTGCTGCTGCCGCTGGAGATCCTGTCAGGGGGAATGACCCCACGGGAATCCATGCCCGAGGTGGTGCAATACGTCATGCTGGCGGCACCCAACACTCATTTCATCACGCTGGCACAGGCGGTGTTGTTCCGGGGCGCGGGACTTGCCGTGGTCTGGCCGCAATTGCTGGCACTGGCGATCATTGGGTCGGCAATGTTCGCGTTCGCCTTGCGGCGGTTCCGTGGCTTCCTGCGGTAGCCGCTGCGTTCGCAGACAAAACCCTTTGGCCGCGCGCGGTGACGTGACGGTTGGGTGATCGAAAGCAGCGGGAATTCCCGATACGGCGCACTCAGCCCCGGCGGTGGACATGGACGTCCGGCGCCGGGCTACTCTGCTGGTACAGGCTGGGCGGTATCGCTGCCTGCGCTACCCTCTTCGGCCCGACCATTGCCGCGCGACTTGCTGGCAATGATCGTGTAGAACATCGGCACCACGAACAGCGTGAAGAGCGTGCCGATCATCAGACCGGTGAAGATCACCAGGCCCATCGCCTGACGCGCAGCCGCACCGGCACCTTCGGCCAGCATCAGCGGCACGACGGCCAGTGCAAGGGCAGCCGTGGTCATCAGGATCGGCCGCAGCCGCACCTTGGCCGACTCCACGATGGCATCGCGGATCGACATCCCCTCATCGCGCCGCTGGTTGGCGAACTCGACCAGCAAAATACCATGCTTGGTGATGATGCCGATCAACGTGATCAGCCCCACCTGAGTATAGATGTTCAGCGTCCCCAGCCCCAGATTCAGCGGCAGGATCGCGCCGAAGATCGCCAGCGGGACCGACATCATGATGATGAGCGGATCGCGGAAACTCTCGAACTGCGCGGCCAGCAGCAGATAGATCACCACGACCGCCGCGCCGAAGGCGACGAGGATCGTGTTGCCCTGCGTGACCTCCAGCCGCGACTGACCGGAATACTCGATGAAGAATCCATCGGGCAGCACGCGCTCGGCGATCTCGACGATGACGCCGAGCCCGTCACCCGTGGTCACGCCGGGCAGCGGCAGAGCCGAGATCGTGGCCGAGTTCAGCTGGTTGAACTGCTCGATGGCCGCTGGCGAGGCATTGGTCGAAACCTCGATCAGCGATGATAGCGGGATCATCTCACCCGTGCTCGACCGCAGGAAGTAGTCGCCCAGCCGTTCGGGATTCTCGCGGAAGTTCTGCGGCACCTGGGTGATGACGTCATAGCTCTGCGACTCACGGTCGAACTGGCTGATCGCGCCGCCGCCCACCAGCAGGCCGAGCGTGCGGCCCACCTCGCTCACCGGAACGTTCAGCGCAGCGGCCCGATCGCGGTCGATGGTCACGGTGACCTGCGGCGCATCGAAGGCCAGCGAGTTCTGCACCACGATGAACCGGCCCGTCTGCTGGGCCTCGCGCTGGATTTCGGCGGCAACCTCGTAGACCTGGCTCGGATTGCCGGTGGACTGGATCACCATCGAGATCGGCAAGCCGCCGCCTGCGCCAGGCAGCGACGGCGGCGCGAAGACCAGCGCCTCGACCCCGTCGACACCCGAAATGCGACCCTGAATGTCGGCCTTGATCTCCTCCTGGCTGCGCTCACGCTCGGACCAATCCTTCAGCGCCCAGATCGAGAAGGCGGTATTCGTGGCGCCGCCCACACCGACGATCGAGAACTGTGAGCGCACTTCCTCAATGTCCTCGGTGCGCTCACCGATCTCGGCAGCGTAACCGCTGGTATATTGACTGGTGGCATAACGCGGGGCTGTGATTAGTGAGAACAAGCCGCCCGAGTCCTCCTCGGGGGCGAGCTCGCTGGGCGTGTTGAAGAACATGAAGCCGGTCAGTCCGACGAGGACCAGCACCATCAGCATTGTCACCGGCCGGTAATCGAGTGAACTTCGAACCCGGCGCTCATACCAGTTCGACACCCGGTCCGACGTTCCGTCGACGACCCTCTGAAACCGGGTGTGTCCGCCCGAACTCAGCAACCGCGCCGACATCATCGGCGTGATCGTCAGCGCGACAATGCCCGAGATCAACACCGCGCCGGCCAACGTAAAGGCGAATTCGCGAAACAACGAGCCGGTGAGACCGCCGGTGAAGCCGATCGGGATGAACACAGCGACCAGCGTCAGCGACATCGCGACGATGGGCAGCCAGATCTCCTGCATGCCCTTGATCGACGCCGCCATCGGGGCCATCCCATCCTCGACGTGGCGGTGAATGTTCTCAACCACGATGATCGCGTCATCGACCACCAGGCCGATTGCCAGCACCATCGCCAGCAGCGACAGAAGATTGATCGAGTACCCCATCGCATAGAGGAAGAAGCAGACGCCAACCAGCGACAGCGGGATCGTCACGATCGGCATCAGAACCGAACGAAATGACCCGAGGAACAGCAGGATCACCAGAATTACGATGATCACTGCCTCGGCGATGGTCTTGAAGACCTCCTCGATCGAGGCGCTGATCGTCTCGGTCGAGTCGTAAACCATTGAAACGGTCATGCCCTCCGGCAGGCTCGCCTGAATTGATGGCAGTTCTTCGAGGACCGCGCTCGCCGTATCGAGCGGATTGGCCGACGGCGTTGGGAAGATGCCGATAAACGTGCCGGGCTGTCCGTTGAAACGGACCACCGTATCGGTGCTCTCGGCCGCCAGCTCGATCTCCGCCACGTCTCGCAGTCGCACCACATCATCGCCATCGGAGCGAATCGGGAGGGCCCCGAAGGCCTCGGGCGTCTGGAGCGTCGAATCGAGCGTGATTGAGTATGAGACCAGATCGTTCTTGGTCCGCCCAGGTGCCGACAGGAAGTTCGAGGTGTTGATCGCGTTCAGCACCTCCGTCGCCGTGGCGCCCCGGCTAGCGAGGCGCACCGGGTCGATCCAGACCCGCATCGAATAGTTCGCGGCGCCGAGGATCTGAACCTCGGCCACGCCCTCGATCGTCGACATGCGCGGCCGGACCACCCGTTCGAGGTATTCGGTCAACTGCTCGGGGCTCATGTTCTCGTTCTGAAAGGCAAGATACATGATGGCGAACTGTTGGCCGGTTCCCTTGAGGATCACCGGATCCTCCGCCGCGGTTGGCAGCTCGCCGCGAACCTGTTGCACCTTGGACATCACCTCGGTCAGCGCGATATCCGGGTTGGCGCCGAGCTGCATCTGAACGGTGACGGAGCTGCTGGAGGGGCGGCTCTGCGAGGTGACATAATCCACATTCTCGGTGGTCGAGACCGCCGCCGCGATGGGCGCTGTCACAAAGCCCTGGATCAGGTCGGCACTGGCGCCGGGATAAATCGTGTTGACGGTGATAACCGTCTCTTCAACTTCGGGATACTGACGGACCGGCAGGTTGAACAGGCCTTGGAAACCCAGAAGCATGATCAGGCAGCCCAACACGGTCGACAGGACGGGGCGGCGGGTGAAGAGCTCTGGAAGGCTCATTCGGTAGCCTCCGCCGCGTGGCCCGCGCCGATGAACGCGTTCGTATCGGGATCCTCGTCCCGCTCCGGTTCAGGCGCGGGGTCGGGAGATGCCTCGGATGCCTCCGCGCCAGTCAGCTTGACCGGCAAGCCGTTCGACAGCCGGTTCTGGCCCGCGACCACGATCCGATCGTCTGCGCTGACGCCCTCGACGATCTCGACCAGGTTATCCTGGCGTGAGCCGGTCTGGACGAAAATTTGTTTCGCCATCAGTTGCGGCTCTTCTTCGGTGCTGTTCTCGGCCGGCACGACGGAATAGACGTAATCGCCGTAGAGGCTGGTCACGACCGCTGTCTGCGGCAGCGCCACCACGTTCTCCATGGCTGGCAATGTAACCCTGACCCGAACGAACTGACCGGGGCGGAACGCCTTATCCTCATTCTCAAGCTCGGCCCGTACTTTCACAAGGCGCGTGGCCGGATCGATCCGCGGTTCGATGGCCGTGATGGTGCCCGAGCTGGTCGTCCCCGACTCTCCGGACAGGGTGACCGATTGGCCGATGTCGATCTGCGCCAATTCCTGTTCGGGCAGCGAGAAATCGACCCGCAGCATGTCTGTGTCCTGCAGGGTGGCCACGGTGCTTCCGACGGTCACGAACTGGCCTACCTCGATCTCAGGAATACCGATCTCACCGGCGAACGGTGCTTCGAGCACCTTCTGGTCGAGGATCGCCTCGATGCGATGCATCTGCGCCAGCGCGGAATTCGCGGCGGCTTCGGCCTCCTCGATACTGGCGGTTGCCGTAATGCCCCGGTTCCCCAGGGATTCGGCACGTTCCAGCGTCTGTTGGGCCAGGTGCAGCGAGGCTTGCGCTGCGGCGAGGTCCGCCTGCTGGATCTCGTCGTCGATCCGGACCAGCATCTGGCCCTTCTCGACGCGATCATTCGCCTCAAATCCGATCTCACGGACAACGCCGCCCGTCTCGAATGCGAGATCGATGCCGCGGTGCGAATAGACGGTGCCGATCGCCTCCAGCGTTGGCGTCCACGGACCCGCCTCTGCAACGACCGTGTCCACCGGCAGGGCGGGCGTGGGCCGATTGGCAAAGAAATCCGTGATCGCCTGATCACGAAACTTGTTGAAACCAACGACGCCGCCCACCGCGATTGCAAGGAGCAGGACAGCAATTACTAAGCGTTTTATCATGGATTCGGGTCCCGGTCTTTACAGTCAAATCGGCGACGATGCCTCGTTCGAACGCCAGTCTGCCTACTGTACCGTCCGGTCGGTATTGTCAATAAAGAGGTTCGATGGGCCAGACTTCGCTGCCGGGCTAAACAGGTTGGATGCGCGGGGCGGCATGATAAAAATGGTCGAGAACACGACCTCGTGAAAATCCGTTCCGGCACTTTTCTGAGCTCGATAATCCCGTCGCACGCCTTATATAATGCAACGCGACGCCCCGCTTGATAGCGCGGTGGATTGTCCCAACTTTTAGTGCAGATATGCCATTCCCCAGCCTTGTCGGCCTGTACCGGCGCACTACAATAACGCCAGTTATCGCTCGGATGCGGGGAGCCGATCGGCACGGGAGCTGATCGCCAAGTGAAAGGAACAGCCAGATGTATAATCTCACAGTCAACAACCGAGAGGTTTCCGTCGATGTTCCGGGGGATACGCCTCTCCTGTGGGTGCTGCGCGATGAGTTGCGGCTGACCGGAACGAAGTTCGGCTGCGGCGTGGCGCAATGCGGGGCCTGCACGGTCATGATGGACGGGATGACCCGTCGCTCTTGCGTGACGCCGATCGAGATGGCCGACGGTGCCTTCGTCGAGACGATCGAAGGACTCGACACGCCTGAATCGCAGGCGGTGCAGGCGGCCTGGGTAGCGAACGACGTGCCGCAATGCGGATGGTGTCAGTCGGGCCAGGTGGTCAGCGCGACCGCGCTGCTGACCGAGATCCCGCAGCCGACCGACGATGATATCGACAACGCGATGGCCGGAAACATTTGCCGTTGCGCCACATACCAGCGCATCCGCAAGGCGATCCATGACGCCGCCAGCACGCTGGAGGGATGATCCGATGACCGAACACACACGCCGCCAATTCCTTTCCGCCTCCGCCGGGCTCGTCGTCGCGGTGACGCTGCCGCTCCCCGGTCGGGCGCAGTCGGGCGCCGCCGCCATTCTCGGACAGGATGCGCCCACGCAGGGCGACTTCGCCCCGAACGCCTTCATCCGCGTCGCCCCCGACGACACCGTGACCGTTCTCATCAAGCATATCGAGTTCGGACAGGGCCCCTATACCGGGCTGTCCACGCTGGTGGCCGAGGAGATGGACGCCGACTGGTCACAGATGCGCGCCGAAGCGGCACCGGCGAATGCCGAACTTTATGCCAATCTTTTCTTTGGCATGCAGGGGACCGGCGGCTCCACCGCCATGGCCAATTCCTATATGCAGATGCGCAAGGCAGGTGCTGCGGCGCGTGCGATGCTGGTCGCTGCCGCGGCTGACGAATGGGGCGTGCCCGCCGGTGAGATAGAGGTCGCGCAGGGCGTCGTCCGACACGGGGCTAGTGATCGCAGTGCCCGCTTCGGTGAGCTTGCCGAACGCGCCGCCGGCATGACGGTGCCCGAGGATCCGCCGCTCAAGGATCCGGGGCAGTTCAAACTGATCGGCACCGAGGTCCAGAAGCTCGACACTAAACCTAAATCCACGGGTCAGGCGACCTTCACCCTCGATGTCTACCGCGAGGGGATGGAAACCGTCGTGGTCCGCCACCCCCCCTTCTTCGGCGGGCGCGTGGCGAATTTCGATGCGGCGCCAGCGATGGCGGTTCCGGGTGTCGTTGCGGTTCATGAGATCCCCTCCGGCATCGCGGTCTACGCAACCTCGACCGCTGCGGCGCTCAAGGGGCGCGACGCTCTCGACGTCGAATGGGACGACACCGAGGCCGAGACCCGCTCATCCGAGGAAATGCTTCAGGCATTCTCCGAAGCAACGGCGGCAGAAACGCTCGTTGCCGAGGAAGCCGGCGATGTCGATGCCGCACTCGAAGGCGCCGAGCAGGTGATCGAGACCGAGTTCCGCTTCCCCTACCTCGCCCATGCGCCGCTTGAAACGCTCGACGCGGTGATCGAGATGCGCGACGGCGTTGCCGAGCTGTGGATGGGGTCGCAATTTCCGTCACTCGACAAGCCGACTCTGGCCCAGACGCTGGGTATCGACCCGTCGAATGTGATCATCAACGTCATGTTCGCCGGCGGCAGCTTCGGACGCAGGGCTCAGCCCGACGCGCATCTGGCGGCTGAGATCGCGGCCATCGCAAAGGCGGCGGGACGCAACGGGTCGTGGAAGCTGCTGTGGACACGCGAGGACGACCTGCATGGCGGCTACTACCGCCCCATGACGGTGCACCGGATGCGCGGCGGCATCGATGCGGAGGGCAACATCGTCGGTTGGACCGATGTCCTTGCCAACCAGTCGATCATGGCCGGCGGGCCGATGGAAGCGATGATGGACAAGGGGCTCGACCCCACGGCCTATGAGGGCGCGACCAAGATGCCCTACGACCTGGTCAATTTCCGAACCAGCTGGGCGCGAATGGAAAGCCCGGTTCCGGTGCTGTGGTGGCGTTCGGTCGGACACACCCATACCGGCTACGCGACCGAGGTGTTTCTCGACATGCTGCTCGAAGCGGCGGGCAAGGATCCGGTGCAGGGCAGGCTCGACCTGCTGCGTGCGGATGCCGGGCGTGACCGCGCTGTGCTTGAGCGCGTCGCCGCCATGGCGGGCTGGGATGGCCAGCGCGTGAAGGGCGATCGCGGCTATGGCATTGCTCTGCACGAGAGCTTTAATACCTACGTGGCGCAGATCGCAGAGGTCTCGAACGATAACGGCATGCCGCGCGTTCACCGGGTCTGGTGCGCGGTCGATTGCGGCGTAGCAGTCAATCCCGGTGTGATCCGGGCGCAGATGGAAGGCGGCATCGGCTATGGCCTCACCGCGTTGCTCTACAGCCAGATCACACTGCTGCCGGGCGGGCGCATCGCCGAGAACAATTTCGACGATTACCGGATGCTGCGTATCAACGAGATGCCGGCGGTGGAGGTCGAGATCCTCGACACCGACCACGACCCGAGCGGCGTCGGCGAACCCGGAACGCCACCGATCGGACCGGCCGTCGGCAATGCATGGAGAGCGCTGACCGGCCAGACCGTGACGCGACTGCCTTTCACCGTGGGAGTTCAGTCATGAAAATGTGGAAAGTCTCAACCGTTGCGCTGATCGCAATCCTGTCCGCCGCATCGAGCGGTTGGAGCGAGGAGGTAAACGGCCTGCGCACGGTCGACGAGTTTGACGGGTTCGCAGACGAAACCGCCCGCTCGCAAGCGCTGTTCGAGGAGATGGCGAAGGTCATCCAGCATCCGCGCTGCCTGAACTGCCATCCTGCGGACAACACGCCGCGGCAGGGCATGGAAATGCGCATCCACGAGCCGCCGGTGGTTCGGGGCGACAGCGGGTTCGGTGCCCCGGGAATGCGCTGCAACACCTGTCACGGCAGTGAGAATGTCGATTACGTCTCTGGTGACGGGTCGATCCCCGGCCACTCGCCATGGATGCTGGCCCCGATCGAACAGGCCTGGATCGGCAAAACGGTCGCCGAGATCTGCGCACAGCTCAAGGACCCTGAACGGAACGGCGGGCGAACGCTTGCCGAGTTGCATGAGCACAATGCGCATGACGGGCTGGTCGGCTGGGGCTGGACGCCGGGTGAGGGACGCGAATCCGCACCGGGAACGCAGGAGCTCTTCGGCGAGTTGACAAATGCCTGGATCGAGGCGGGCGCAGCCTGCCCGGAGGGATAACGCGCGCGTTCCATCTACGGCGGGGGGCCCCGGTCATGTAGGCTCGGATTGAGGGGCTGCGGAATTCTGTGAAGAACACCGGTGCCCTGCCCCTTCAGTGAGTATGCCACTGAGCCCAATCCAACCGGACCAAGTGATCGCCGCCAGTAAAGAGCCGGTCGTGCAATTCGTTCGCCTGCCTGACTGCCCTCATGGAGCGACAATCTATCACTTTTGCAAATATACGTATCTCCCATAAATGCTGCTCTGACAAATGCCTGGGCGCCACGACCTCTCTGCCCTCCGATCCGGTGTGTTCAGGCGCACACCGTGACGCTTTCCAAGGTATAGCGATCACAAGTGTCTGACGTCAGCACCCATGGCACAGATTTGTGGATTTGAATAAGGAAGGATTTCTGGTTCATCTTATCGATTAGGAGATCGAGATGACAAAGAAACCCCAGACGTCGAAAGACGCCGCCGAAAAGGTGGTTAAGAACATCCGCCGCAAGACGCGGCAAACCTATTCATCTGAAGAAAAGATCCGCATTGTATTGGCAGGCCTGCGCGGCGAGGAAAGCATCTCGGTGCTATGCCGCAGGGAGGGTATTGCTGAAAGCCTGTATTATAGCTGGTCGAAGGAATTTCTCGAAGCTGGCAAGCGCCGGTTATCTGGCGACACGGCGCGACAGGCCACATCGCCTGAGGTAAAGGATTTGCGTTCTGAGGCTTTGGCCCTGAAAGAATGCGTCGCTGATCTGACCCTTGAAAACCGTCTGCTCAAAAAAAGCATGACAGGGGCTGGGGAGTTCGCGGAATGAGGTACCCTGCATCTGAGAAGCTTGAGATTATCCGCACCGTTGAGGGGTCACATCTGCCAGTCAAGCAGACCCTCGACATGCTGGGTATCCCACGCACAACATTCTATCGATGGTATGATCTCTATGTCGACTTTGGCCTGGATGGGCTGGCTGATAGGTCCCCACGCCCAGGATCGGTCTGGAACCGCATTCCTAATGTCCGTCGTGATGACCTGATTGGAACATGAGGCCCTGACCACACGGGAACTTGCCGTCAAATACACCGATGAGAAGCGGTATTTTATCTCTGAGTCATCGGCTTACCGTATTTTGAAAGCGGCTGATCTAATCACCGCACCGGACTACGTGGTGATCAAGGCCGCTGATGAGTTCACAGACAAAACGACGGCAATCAACGAGATGTGGCAGACTGACTTCACCTACTTCAAGATCATTGGCTGGGGTTGGTATTATCTCAGCACGATCCTGGACGATTACAGCCGCTACATCATCGCCTGGAAGCTCTGCACAAATATGCGGGCCGAAGATGTGACAGACACGATTGAACTGGCTCTGACAGCATCAGGCTGCGACCAGGCCATTGTGCGGCACAAGCCACGTCTGCTCAGCGACAACGGCTCATGCTACATCTCAGCCGATCTGGCCAAGTGGTTGGAGGATCAGAAAATGACGCATGTCCGCGGCGCGCCATTCCACCCGCAGACCCAAGGCAAGATCGAACGCTGGCACCAGACCATGAAGAACAGGGTTCTGCTCGAGAACTACTACCTACCCGGTGATCTCGAACGCCAAATAGGGGCCTTCGTCGATTACTACAACAACCAACGCTACCACGAGAGCCTAAACAACGTCACACCGGCCGACGTCTACTTCGGGCGAGACAAAGCCATTCTAAGGGAAAGGGCAAAGATCAAGAAACAGACAATCCGACAACGCCGCTTGCAACATCAAAAACAAGCAGCATAATCAATCATACAAACGAGCCAGAGCCTCCAATGCTCAAGCCGCTCTGATGTCCCATTTTATATGACGACGGACAATCACAAGTTCAACATAGCCCCCAATCTTCTGGATCATGACTTCATGGCAGATGCGCCGAACCAGAAATAAGCGGGCGATATCAGCTGCGTTTGGACTCGTGAAGGTTGGCTATATTCTCGTTGTAATCCTCGATCAGCATTCGTGGCGGGTCATCGGTTGGGCGATCAGCAATCGTATGAAGCGTGGCGCTCAGTGCATTAAACATGACCATCTCATTCCGTGCACCATCAACGGACTCCACGACTATCAAAAAAATCCTGCGGCAACATGGCTTCAAAATATCGATGTCGAGCTAACGGTGCTGCCAATCCTCGGCTTTTGCGGCGTGGCGGAACTGGCGTGGAGCGATAAACCGGAAAGGGTGAAAGGGTGTTTGACTGATTTGTGTTGCCGCCAGATCGCAAATTTTAGTCGTGTAAAAAGCTTCTATCCAGCTATAGTTGCTCTATTTTCCTGGAGAAGCTTCAATGAAGATCGGCCAATTCGTCAAACGCAACGTTCCTAGAATTTTTCAATACTGTGAAACAATCGATCCTTCTGAGTTTTCCCGCCTTCAGGATTCACAGTATTCAAAAAAACCTTTGATATCAATTATCCTTTCTGCAAACCGGTGTCTCAGATTTCATCTGATGAGCATGTTCGGTTTTACAATATCACGCACAAAGTTTGAAGTGGTCCCACCTTTTCGGACAGTTTTGCAGCTTTTCTAAGGTGTATCGGGTTTAGATTTCATGCTGCTCTTTGCTCTTCCAAGCCTGCCCAATATGCGTCCTCGGGCGTCAGCCGATCACGCGCGGAATGGGGGCGTTCGCTGTTGTAGAATGCCATCCAGTTTTTGACGACCTTTCGGGCCTGGAAGCCGTCATTGATCTCTTCGAGGTAGATCGCTTCCTGTTTCAAGCTCCGCCACAGGCGCTCAATGAAGATGTTGTCGAGGTATCTACCGCGACCGTCCATTGAGATACGTATGCCCGCTTCGGTCAGCGTCGTGATCCAGGCCGAACCGGTGAACTGGCTGCCCTGATCGGTATTCATGATCTCGGGAGGGCCGTGTTTGGCGATGGCCTCGTGCAGGGCCTCCACACAGAAGTCGGCGTGCATTGTGTTCGACAAGCGCCAGCTCAGAACCTTGCGCGACGCCCAATCCATGATGGCGACCAGATACAAGAACCCGTTTCGCACCGGCATGAAGGTAATGTCGGCGCACCAGACCTGGTTGGGCCGGTCGATCTGCATCTCTCTGAGCAGGTACGGATAGACCGGGTGCTGAGGATGGGGCTGGCTGGTCCGAGGGCGTTTGTAAATCGCTTGCAGGCCCATCTTGGCCATCAGCCGCCTGATGCGATGACGTCCGACAATGGTTCCTTCCCGCCGCATGTAGGCAGCGATCTGGCGGCTGCCGAAGAACGGGTATTTGGTGAATATCCGGTCGATCTCTTTCATCATCCCAGCGTGTCCGCATCAACACCGACCGGCGTGTAGTAGAAGGCCGACCGGCTCAGCCGCACCAGTTTGCACTGCTGGCTTATGCTCAGTTCAGGATGATCCCGTTTGATCATCGCGCGTTTCTTCTCCGGGCTCACCGCTTCAGCCCTTCGGACAAAAAATCGTTCTCGACGGCCAGCCTCCCGATCTTGGCATGGAGCTCCTTGATTTCTGCTTCTGTCGGCCCTTCCGGCCTGCCGCCACGCGCAAACACATCGGCCATGCCTTCGACAGCCTGACGCTTCCACGTGCTGATCTGGTTCGGATGCAACTGATGCTTCGCGGCGATCTCCTGGATCGTCTTGTCGCCACGCAGCGCTTCCAACGCGATCTTGGCCTTAAACTGGTCTGTAAACTTCCGGCGCTTCGCCATTCTCGTATCCCTTCAAAGGTTCGGGATACACCTTAGCCAACTGTCCAGTTTTCTGGGACCACTTCAGTGGATCAAGTTCATAGAGGCATGTTGCATAGTAGTGCGACTTACCAGTTAGATGCCCTTTAGCAATCGTTTCATCGAACACGTCGTTTAAGCGCCCGCGAAGATTTTCCAAATGTTCCACTGCATCCATTTTTACACTCTCTCGCTCTTTTAACATTCAGAATTGGTTCTGAAGGCGGCCTAGGCATACTTTTTGTCTAATAGTCTCGCTTGCTTAGTTAGTTTCAGCTTTGAGTTGAAGCGACTTTAGAAAAATTCTGGAGGAAGTCTCTTTGATGATGATACCGAACGGTCTCTTTCACGGCTTGCCCGAGTGTCCTCACTGCACGTGCAGCGAATGGCAGCTTCCCGCCCAAAGCAGCACGACCCCCGAACCGGATCACAACTCCCAGTCAGCACACATTCTAGCGTAATCAGCATTCAAAATAACAATAATAACACCAACAATTACCGCGTTTTTGAAATCACTTTCCCAAACCTCCCCCCCCCTTCCAGATTCAGAACCAAAACTGAACTACGTTACAATTGGTTTGATGTGGAGAATAAATTAAGCATATCAGATCACTAGAGACATCTGCGCACTAGATGTGCCGGAAACGTGTGTCGGATAGCGGTCAAATACCACCGCAGCATATTTGCAGCGCGTCAGGCCCATTATGGACGATGGAAGCAACGGGACACCCTGTTCACTAACTTGAGTCTTTTTGGTTCTTGTCGTGATCGCAAATCCGACGCCCTAACGCCCACTTAACCACACCCTGAACAGTCAGATCAGCCCTTTGCTATCTACTGGGTGTTTTGGGCTGTCCAATATTAGAGGACAACTTCTCAACCGTAACAACACCATGCCTCGACTTCCCGAGCAGGCCTGCACCTTTCGCAAGGGCGCTGGAGATGCCGCCTGAACTGCACTCAACACTCCCTGCTTCACTTACCCACTTGAGGCCAACACAGCCCCCCACAGCCACGACAACACCGCCTAGGCCCAGCGCGTTTCTCGGCATCTAAAGCGTGCAGCTAAGCAATTTGCATGACGACAAGCACAGCGCAGCTCACTTACGCCAAACTCTCTTTGGGGCAGGGGAAGCACGAAACGACATGTAGGCAATTCACAGAAACTCTAGGTTCAGAATAACACTTATGTTAAATAAACAATCTCACTCCTTGAGCTGCCCTTTGCCATTAGGCCTGCTAAAAGAAACATGTGTTGGAAACGTGTGTGGGAAACGTGTGTGGGATAAAATTCTCCGCCCGTCTAAATCTTAGCAATCGCAGTAACTTAGATGCATGAAAGAGCAGTGGCGGAGGCGGTGAGATTCAATCATCTATAATTACTTATCTAAACCACTGATGTTAAACTTATTTATATCTTGACGTCCCTATAAATGTGTAGCATAAAGGGTAGCATACCAGCGACCCTCCCGACACTTATATTCCTTCCCCAGGCACCCCTCAGATGAACAACCTTCACCTTCGCGGATCGACTTGGCATCTCAAGCGTCGCGTGCCGAAGAGGTACGCTGAAGTTGAGTCTCGGGCTGTGATCTGGGAGAGCCTGAGTACCGACTCCAGATCCGTAGCGCTCGGCAAAGCGGAACGGGTTTGGGCCGGATATATCTCGGGGTGGGAGGCAATGCTGGCGGGGCATAGCGAGGACGCGCAGGTACGGTTTCGGGCGGCGCGTGATCTGGCGGATATGCGGGGGTTTGCGTTCTTGTCTGCGGCTACGGTTGCGGAACGGCCGCTGCAGGAAGTGCTGGCGCGGGTCGAAGCAATGCGGGCGCCTGATGGGTGGCCAGATCCCGTTATTGCCAGTGGCGTGCTTGGCGGCGCGAATGAACCCACATTGAGGCTTTCTGACCTGGTTGAGCATGCCGAGACGCTTTCCGTGCAGGACAACCGGTTCAAAAGCGCCGAGCAGATGCGACTTTGGCGTAATCCGCGGGTCCGTGCTGTGCGCAATCTGATCGCAGCACTCGGGGGCGACAGGCCGGTCGTCGAGATCGGTCCTGTGGAGGCGCGGCAGCACCGACGCTGGTGGCAATCGCGGATCGCGGACGAGGGGCAGTCGTCCCAGACGGCGAACAAGGACTTTCATTATATTTCCGGAATGCTTGCCCGGTTTTACGAGGACATCGACCATGCTGATCCGCCACGTCCTTATATGGGCGTATCGATCCGGGATCGTCATGCGAAGGTGCAACGCAAAGACGAAGTGCCTGTCGCCTATATCACTGATCGGTGGTTCGCACCCGGTGCTTTCGACGGACTGAACGACGAGGCCCGTGATATTCTACTGATCGCGCTGGAGACCGGATGTCGCCAAAGCGAGATCCACGACTTGCCTGCATCGGCGTTCCAGCTCGACGCGGATGTCCCGCATCTGTGCGTGCGCAATGAAGCGGCGCACGATCCTGATGCGCGACGCGAGATCAAAAACCGGCACTCCGAGCGGGATGTCCCCCTTGTCGGCGTAGCGCTGGCCGCAGCGCAGCGCCATCCAGCTGGTTTTCCGCGCTATCGCAACAAGCGCAGCTATAGTGCTATCGTGAACAAATATCTCAAAACCCACGATCTGGTTCCGGAGGGCGTCACCGTCGGCGGCCTACGCCATACCTGGGAGAGCCGATTGAAGGCGGCAGGTCTGCACACCGACGATCGTGGCGAGTTGATGGGCCATTCGGTCAAGGCGTTGCGTGGGCGGGAGCATTACGGCGACGAGATGGATCTCGAACGGCGGCAGGCCCTTGCGGCATCTATCGCGTTCACGGTTCCGGATCATCTGGCGTAGCGCGTCCGGTACGACGTGAGCGGGCAGCCAGAATCCTTGTGGCGCGGGAGCGCGCATCTTGTCGCGTGCGGGCGGCCTCCAGCTCCCGCTCCAGCCGCTCGAAGATCGGCAGATAGACGAGGTCGTGCTGGATCAGCAGGGCGACGTCTTCGAGCGCACGTTCGATCCGCGCGACGTCGATCTCTGCGGTGTTGCACTGCCCCATCACGCACCGTCCATCCGGCAGAGCCGGGTCGGTACGAGGATGAGGAGCGCGCTTGGCATTAGGCAATATCTCTCAGGGCGCACAACCAAGAGGTTGCGCGAGGGGTTGTTGGACGGAATGACCGAGTTCAGGTTCTGGTTGAAGTTACTTTACCACGGCGCGCTCTGGTTCGCCTGGCCTCAACTCACTGAAATCGTTATTTTATGTGGATAACTATTGCCTGCGGCAGGCTGATCGTGCGGTTTCGCACATTGATTAGAGCAGGATGCCCGCTGATCGTTACAGCGCGTCGATACAGGGAGGATCACGGTTCGGGCGTATCTTCGCTCATCGGCTTGTCAGAAGGCTCTGGTGCATCAGGTGAGGCGACGGAGTCAGAACCCCACGCGACGCCGTATTGGGCGCGCGCAAGATCAGCGAAACGCAAATTCGTCGCTGATCCCGAGATGCTTGGCGGATCGAACGCGCGGTCCGAAAACGAAAACCTGACTGGGTCTTCGCCATCGAGGCGCAAAAGCAGGCTGTCGGTCTCCAGATCGACCCGATGGCGAAGCGCGATCGCGTGCTGTCGCGCGAGGCTGATAAACCGGAAAATCCAGCGGCCCCGGCTTACGAACCCTCGATCAGGAAATTGAGCTTTGCGTTGATGTCGCGGACCTCGGTGCGCAGGGCGTGGAACGCTTCGGCCTGGTTCTGGTAGCCCTCGTCGATCTGTTGCATGAAGGCCAGCAGCCGTTCCGCGAAGCTGGTCATCTGGTCTGGGTTGGTCGGCTCCAGCAGGTTCAGCAGGGGCATAAGCTTGCGGATATCCACGCGCATCTCGTCGATCTTCGAGGTCAGAACTTCGGCGTCCGATTTCAGGGCGGTCGGTTGAGGTTGGGTCATTCGCAGAGTCCTTCTTCAGGGTTGGAATAGCTTCGGGTGGAATGAGCCGGGCAAGCTGTCGCAGCACCATCGCCGCGCGCCCGACGCGCAGACGCAGCGCAAGGCGCATCCGGGCTCTGAGACTGGCGGACTTGAACGCATGGCCTGCGGCCTTGGGATTGATGTCCTCGCCGGTCTGTCCGTGGCGTGGAACCAAAAGGCCGGGCCGCGTTGGCGAGGGCGCGACGCTCCACCAGCTGTCGACAGCGATCAGTGCGTCGTTGAGCTCGGCGAGCGTGGTCGGCAGGTGATGATCGAAGGCCCTGTTCACGTCATTCGCAAAACAGGCGGCAGGCTCCAATACGCCCTTTCGCACGTGGCCGGTCAGAACCAGATCCGGAGTCGCGCACCAATGCGGCTCCGGCAGACCCAGCCGGTGGGCCAGATCGACGGCAAGGGCATCTGTCGCACGCTGCGAGGTCCGGACCTCGAACGACCGTCCCGTCCACGCCTGACGCGCCGCGACGATATGGACATGCTCGCAATTGGACACATGCCCGCCCCAGGCAAACCACGGCACGAGGTCGGGAGGGGTGCCGCTGCGCTCCAGAACCCGGGTCGTGATTGCATGCCAATCCGCATCGGACAGATGCAGGTCCGGCGGCAGCGACAGCGTCGTGTGGACGATGCCCAGGCCCTTGGGATAATCATAGCATTCGAACCAGCGCATCAGCCGCCCGGGGTCTGTCTCGGGGATCGATCCGGTCAGCACCCGACCTTCCCGCCCGACATAGTGACCGATCTGCGATGCGCGATCATGGAACACACGGTACGGCCTCAAGGCGTCAGGCTTTCCCGGGCAAGAAGCATCGTTTTGCGCACCTCGCGAAGGGTCTTCTTCACATCATCCGGCTTGATGAGGGAAAGCTCTCCGTTCGCGACCCTCAGCAGCTGATGCAGTGTCGCGCTGACCGGCGCGAGATGGCGGATGATATCATCGGCGCTGCTCTCCGCCCCATAGGCAAGACCCGCCGCTTCTAGATACGCCGCACGCGAGGTGAAGCCATGTTGCGCCCGCAATACGTCGATCTGCGCCAGAGCTTCTGGAGCGATACGGACGGTGAATTTGGTTTGAGCATTGGACATTCGGATACCTCGTTGTGATGTATCCAAAAGCTATCGAGCCCGATCTTCAGCTGTCAGCATCAAAGACGTTCGGCAAGTGGAATATATGTGGATAACCCTCGCACAAGTTCAACGTGGACAGGGATTTGCCCCCCTTGCAGTCCTTCGCGTTTTTCGGGAAAATCCCTCCGGATCATATCTAGCGGGTGGGATGACATATTCTTTTTCCCGAGCGAAACGTTTGTCCGAGCTCCGCGCAATTTCTCAAATGTGGTGGCATGCCCTAGGTACTTTCTACGAGAAACCGTCCCTGATGTTGTTAAACGATCTTGGATCGGGACAGCCCACTTGCGGAACGCGGGCAGTGCCAAAACAGCACTCGACAACAGTGAGCATGGCCAACGCTTCAATGGAAATCCCGAGATTTGGGAATGACACGCACGTTCCGCGGATGGGCGCGAACGCCGACTTGTCCGGGCAGCGGGTTGGTCGGGTGGTCGCCGCGCGTGGTGACGCTAGGCATCGAGTGGGCGGAAAGATCGTCGAGGCGGAGACTGCGGTCCTCCAGATGATCGGCGACGATGTGGATGACGCGGCCATCAGTCTGGACGCGGCCCTGCACGACCAGCAGGCGGGCGGCCATGATGATGGGGCGGTAGGCCTCGAACATCTTTGGCCAGATCACCAGATTGGCGACGCCGGTTTCATCCTCCAGCGTGATGAAGCACACGCCCTTTGCGCTGCCCGGTTTTTGGCGGACCAGCACCAGCCCGGCAAGGGAGACCTTCGCGCCGTGCCGTAGACGGGTCAGATCGTCGGAGCAGGTGAACCCCTGCCTGGTCAGGCTGGCGCGGTAGAAGCTCATGGGGTGAGCTTTCAGCGACAGGCGCAGGGTCTGGTAATCGGCGACGACGTGTTCCGCGCGGCGCATGGCGGGAAGTGCGACGTCGGGTTCGGGACCTGCGGTGGCGGCGTCCGCGTGTTCAAATATCGGCAAGCTGGGCGCATCTCGCAGCGCCTGAACTTGCCAGAGGGCTTGTCGTCGGTCGAGGCCCATGGATCGCATAGCATCAGCGGCAGCAAGGCGGCGGATACTGCCGACGTCAAGACCCGCACGACCCTTGAGCGCCTCCACATTCGCGAACGCGGAATCGCGCGCGGCCATGATCCGCAGACCCGCCTCGCGGTGCATGCCATCGATCTGGCGCAGGCCGATACGCAGGGCGAAACCGTCTGCGCACGGCTCCAGCGTACAGTCCCAATCGGAATAGCTGATATCGACCATGCGCACCTCGACGCCATGATCTCTTGCGTCGCGCACGATCTGCGCGGGCGCATAGAACCCCATCGGTTGCGAGTTGAGCAGCGCGCAGGCGAAGGCAGCGGGATAGTGACACTTCATCCAACTCGACACATAAACCAATTTGGCAAAGCTGGCGGCGTGACTTTCGGGAAAGCCGTATTCGCCGAACCCCTTGATCTGATCGAAGCAGCGTTGCGCGAAATGCGGATCATAGCCGCGCGCCGTCATCCGCCCGACCATCTTTTCCTGCAACTTTTCGATCGTGCCGCGGGATCGAAAGGTCGCCATCGCCTTGCGTAATTCGTCACTTTCCTTGGCTGAAAACTGGGCCGCGTCCATCGCGATTTTCATCGCCTGTTCTTGAAAGATCGGGACGCCCAGCGTGCGACCAAGGATGCGGATCAACTCGTCCTGCGGATGCTCCGGCCCCGGCGCGGGATAGACGACAGGCTCCAGCCGTTGGCGACGGCGTAGATAGGGATGCACCATGTCGCCCTGTATGGGGCCTGGGCGCACGATGGCAACTTCGATAACCAAATCGTAAAATACACGCGGTCGCAGCTTGGGCAGCATCGCCATTTGCGCGCGGCTTTCCACTTGGAACACGCCGAGGCTGTCACCGCGACACAGCATATCATAGGTCGGGCGCCGGTCGTCCGGCTCTCGATCCTCGATCGGCACGGTAGCCAGGTCGTAACGTGAACCGTGATGCGCCTCGATCAGATCGAAACCCTTCGCGATACAGGTGAGCATCCCCAACGCCAGAATATCGACCTTGAAGATGCGCAACGCCTCGATGTCATCCTTGTCCCACTCGATGAAGCTGCGCTCGGGCATCGCGCCATTGCCGATGGGCACCATCTCCGTCAGGGGGCGCTCGGTCAGGATGAAACCGCCGACATGCTGCGACAGATGTCGTGGCATTCCGATCATCTGCCGCGCCAGTTTGAGGACCATACGCAGATAGGGATCAGTGAGGTCCAGTCCGGCCTCCTTGGCGCGCTGATCGTCCACATCCCCCTCGAAGCTGCCCCAGACCGTGCTTGCCAACTTCGAGGTTATATCCTCGGACAGGCCCATCCCCTTGCCCACTTCGCAAATGGCGGAACGGGGGCGATAGTGGATGACGGTGGCGCACAGGCCCGCACGCTCCCGCCCATATTTGGCGTACATGTACTGGATGACCTCCTCGCGCCGCTCATGCTCGAAATCCACATCGATGTCGGGCGGCTCGTCACGGGCCTCATTGAGGAAACGCTCGAACAGCAAATCGTGCGCGGTCGGATCGACGGAGGTAATGCCGAGACAGTAGCACACAGCGGAATTGGCGGCGGACCCGCGCCCCTGGCATAGGATCGGGGGCGTGGCCTCCTCCCGCGCGAAATGGACGATGTCGCGGATGGTCAGGAAATAGCGGGCGATGTCCTTACGCGCGATCAGGTCGAATTCTTTTGCGAGGACCTCGCGCACCTTGTCGGGCACGCCGTTCGGATAGCGGGCTGCCGCACCCTGCCATGTCAGGCGCTGCAATTCCTGCATAGGGGAGCGACCTTCTGGCACGATCTCGTGCGGGTATTCATAGCGCAGATCGTTGAGGGTGAACGTGATGTCATCCGCAACCTTGCGGGTCGCGGCGATGGCATGGGGCCAGCGTGCGAACAGGCGGCACATCTGCGCAGGGGATTTGAGATGACGCTCCGCGTTGGCCAGCAACCTGAACCCGGCGCGCTGGATGGTTATGCCCTCGCGGATGCAAGTCATCACATCCTGAAGCGGGCGACGGTCGGGGATGTGGTAGAGGACATCATTGGTGGCGAGGATTCCCAGCCCATGCGCCCGCGCGAGGGTATCGAGCCGGTTGATCCGCGCTACGTCGTCGCTGCGATAACGATAGCTTGCCCCAATATAGCGTAGCTCCGGCAAGGCGCGCGCGAGGCGGGAAAACGCCGCCTCGAACTGGTCGATATCCTCGTCCGGCATGGCAATCAGATGCAGGCCTTCGGCGTGATCCGCCAACATCTCCAGCGTCAGATGCGTCTCTCCCTTGGCCTGCCAGTCGCCATCCGCCGTTACCATCTTGCCGCGTGACAGCAGCGTGGACAGACGCGCGTAGGCGGCGCGGTCACGCGGATAGGCGAGGAATTCCGCGCCGCACAGCAACACCAACCGCACACCGATCATGGGCCGGATGCAGGCCGTCGCTGCCTCGGTATGTACCCGCACAACACCTGCCAGCGTATTGCGGTCCGCGATGCCCATCGCGTCATAGCCAAGGTGGTTCGCCGTTGCGCACAGCTCACTGGCGGTGGAGGCCGCATGCAGGAACGAGAAACAACTGGCCAGCCCTAGCTCTACGTAAGACGCGGGTGGGTTGCAGGTGAACCGGTTATCTTCCGCCAACAAGACCCGCTTATGTCCCTCCTGCTGCGGCATTACGCAAAGAATCCGTGCAGGAACCAGCGAGGTTCTTCACCGCGCCCGTCGCCGATTACGCCCTCGCGGTATAGCCAGAAGCGGCGACCGTCCTCGACCTCAACCTTGTAGTAGTCGCGCAGCCGCGATCCGGGTTTGTCGCGCCACCATTCTGGCGCGATCCGCTCCGGCCCCGATTGACGCGCCGTGCGCAGGGTGACGCGCCGCCAGATGAATTGCGCGGGCGGACCTTCGGGCACGGCATAGACAACGGTGACTTCTTCGGGCCGATCAAGCAGACGGATTGGGCGTTCGGCGGTAACAACGGGAGGCACTTGCGGATCGTTGCCGAGTGCCGTCACCCGCCGTTCCATGCGATCCGGCAGATGGCTTTCCTCCCAATGCGACCATGAGACGTGGCGCGCGCCCAGTCGTGCACTGAGCCGGTCGAGCAGGCCAGCCACGTCCGCATCCGCGTCGTGCGCGCCGTCCAGTCCGGTTTGGGTAGCCTCCAGCGGCTCGGTGCGCAGCGCCTCCAGTGTCAGCATATCGAAGCCGAAACCGGCATCGACTCCGTCGAGCTTACCGTTCAGCAACCGCAACATATGAGTAGGATCACGGCTCGCCCGTGCAAAGGCAACGTCCATCCAGCGCGCCTCCCCATCCACACAGTAGATCGTCAGGCGTAGAGCACGCGCGCCGCGACCGGACGCTTCCAGATCGGTGCAAAGCTGCCAGGCAAGGTCGGGCAAATATGGACCTGCATCCATCACCGGCTCCGCCAGCCGGGAACGCGCAATCAGGTGAACTTGATCCACCGGTGCGTCTAGAGGGTCAGCTTCGCGCCCCATCGCGCGGTCTAGCTGGATCAACGGATTGCGCCCCTGCGGTAGGTTCGCGAAGCGTCGCATCAGCGATACGCGTGGCATATTGTTCAGCGCACCGATGGTCTTGAGGCCCAACCGGTCGAGCAAGCGCTCCGTGTCAAATCCCAACCTCAGCGCACAGACAGACAGCAGCGCAAGACGCGCACCCAGATCGTCAGGCCCACAGATCACCCGCTCCTCGCCGTGTCGCGCAAAAGCCTGCGCCGCAAGCGATGTGGGCGCAATTGCCAACCTTACGCTGATCCCCTGCATGGTGAACCGGCCCGCAATATCATCCAGCAACGCCGTCTCTCCTCCGAACAGATGCGCCACGCCGGTCACGTCTACAAACAAGCCGTCCGCGCCGTCACGCGCGCTCCACGGCCCCCAGCGGCGTGCCCAGAACACCAGTCGGTCAAGCAGCGCCGCGTCGCCCTGCGCATCCGCAGGCTCGACATGTAGATCGGGATGGATCGCCTGCACGTCCACGATCCGCGCGCCGGACCGGATACCGCGCGCGGTGGCGGTCGTGGACGCTGCATGGATCACCGGTCCGTGCGCGCCGTCGCGCGCCAGAACCACCGGGACATCATTCCCCGGAAGCGTCCTGTCGCGCCGCGCCACGATCCTCCACCGCTCCATCGCCAGATGCGGGAACCAGATGGAGACGATCCTCTTTGGCACCCGGCTCATGCTGTGCGATCCACGTTCCCGGCGGACGTCCCTGTGCCCGGATCAGGTCGGCGCGCCATTGCGGCGCACCCGGCGCGCCAGCATCGTGGGGATGGCGCAATGAGGGCAAAGCGCCTATGCGCCACCTCTGCCGCGCTGCACTCAGCCCCTGCGCATCGTGGGATCGGATCAGCCAGACCGGCACGCCAGATGCCTCCGCTCTGAGCGCAAGCCGCTTGGTCGCCGTGAAATCCAACACCGCCGGATTGCCATGGATCTCGCCCACCACAGCACCCAGACCGGCACAGGCCGCGCCTTCCTCCATAGCCCAGAGCACATCGCGCGGATGGCTGACCTCGACCCGCAGCAGCGCTCCGAAACGCATGGGTTTGCCCGACCCCGGCAGATACAGCCGCCCAGCCCCCTGCCCCGAAGCACGATCCTGCAACCACAGCACTGTGCGCTGCGTCGCAGGTAGGGCTGACAGCACGAACGCCGTCACCGAAAGATCGCCTGCCCGCGCGGCCTGCGCCTCCTGCAACGCAACCTCTCCCGGACGGGGCACGCACCGACGCACCTCGCAGGACTGCATACGTGCAGTCGGCAAGCGTAAAACCTGCCCGTATGTTGAATCGATTCCCATTCACCGATCCATATGTTCACACTTTGTTCCAATTTGGAATGTGGTGAAATCAGCACAGAGCTGATCTGATGGCATCCTTCTTGGGGGACGCAAAGCGGGACAAGTCCAGTGATGTTTCCCCACCCGGCGATTAATCGTCGATGATATCAATACTCTGCCCAGCGGCGGGTGGCGTCGATTTTGTGGCGCCCCGCCTACCCAGTGCACGATCGGCAATGCCGGGCGATGGGTGACCGGGAAAGCCCTCTCCGAAATATCGTACCATTTCGATATATTTAAGCCCTAGCGAGGACATTTTGCAGATCTGAAATCCACCGATACTATCCTTAACAACGAGCCCGCCAGATTTTGCCGAAACCTCTAATCCATGCTCACTGAAGCGAGCGATTAGCTCACCCCACGACCTGCTATCGGTGTAGATACGCTGCGCAAGCTCACTCAGCACGGCTAGCTCATCGGGCATTGGAATTCGGTCAAGATCGCCTTTTTTATCAGCAGCACCACCGGATGCGGATATTGGTCTAGTAGGTGCGGTAGAAAACGTTTCCGAGGTATCTTCGTCAGCAGCTGCCTGCCTCTGAGGCGCGAATACTAGCTCAGGCAAAACGGTTTCCCATGTGTCACGGCGCGCATAATGGGCAAATCGTTCATCACCGTCGGATTTGCGCCAGTGGACCACTGCCCCCACCGTACCGGAATAAAGGACCCTACCCGATGGATATTCCCATGATTTTGACATTCGGCCCAAGACGCAACCATTGCGATCCAAGAACTCCCAAGCCGAGCTCCTGTATTCTAGCCGCAGCGGATCACCCACCTTGCACGTTCGGATCGCATCGTGAATTTCGTGCCGCGGCCCGTATCGGCTGGGGAAGGACAGGTTGGAATATTTGAGATTTGGCAAATGATAGACTCGGGCGGGCGGCACGCCGATTGGGTTATCCGGCGACACCTTTCGTTGGATGATCGATGGTGTGCTGGGTTTAAGCAATGCGTGGGCACCCGAGGTCATCACGGTCAGGCTCACCTGCGCGCGGGTCATTGCCACGTAGAAAAGCCGCCGCGGAGCGTCACGGTCTTCGTTTTTTGAGGGGTTGTCCCAACCGCCATTCAGAATGGCCACATGATCGAATTCCAGCCCCTTGGCCCGATGCGCTGTCAGTAACAGCAGGCCGCGCTGTTCGCCGCGCGTGTCGCGGGACCATTCGGCCAGCCATTCGACGATATCGGGCACAGGCATCGCCTTCGCCTTCAATTCTCGTGCCAGCTCGGCGATACCTTCGGCCAGAAGGTCGATCCATTTGTTTGGAGCCTGCTCATTTAGAATGTCGAGGATATCGGCCACTCCCAACAGTTCGCCCTGCCGCTGTCGAAGGCCGCTAACCAACGCCTGAGTTTCGCGCAATCGCCAGATATTTGGCAGGTCCTCATTGGCCATCTCGACCTTGATCTTCAACTGCTCGGCATAGGTGCGCACTGCGTCAAGTTTGCGCCAATCCCGTGAGATTACGGCGGTGCGGGCCCATGACCATTCAGGATCCAGTCGGGACAGGCGTACCAGTTCATCGACCGCTGCCATAGCCTGTGGAATATCCCCATTGGGAACATCCAAGAGCTGAACCCTGCCCTGCGCCACGCCATCTGCGCCTGCAAGCACCCCTCCCTCGGGCGTGTTTGCACGGTAAGCGTTTATCCTGATTTCATGCTCCAGCTTCATTCGATCTGGCGCGGCCGAAATCACAGTATTCGCGGCTGAAATTATGTGGCGGGTAGAGCGATAATTCTCGACCAGAAACGCCGGACGCGCCTTATAATCCTTTTCGAATTTGCGGATAAATTCGATGGATGCGCCGTTAAAGGCGTAGATGTTTTGATCGTCATCCCCGACCGCAAACAGGCTAAGCTTCATATCTGCATCGTCCAGCGACCGACCTGCAATTGCAGAGATCAGCTGGTATTCCTCTGGCCCGATGTCTTGATACTCATCCACTAGGATCCAACGATAGCCCTGAATTAGCGTGTCGCGCTGCGCCTCGGCCTCGGCCTTGGATAGGCCCTCACCCTCCAGCTGACGCACTGCTTCCATCACGATGTTATCAAAATCTGCGGTATCCGCGCGTTGACCGACAAAGCTGGCACCGACGAGCTTCATCGCCAAGGAATGACAGGTTGAAACCGTCACCCCCATAGCATCGTCCCCAACCAGAGCGCGCAATCGTACTCTAATTTCAGCAGCAGCGTGCCTGTTATATGCAAGAACCAGAATACCCTGCGGATCCTCACGCTTCATACGCAGCAAATAGGCAATTCGGTGGACCAGAACGCGCGTTTTTCCTGATCCCGGCCCCGCCAAGACCAGAACATTCGTCCGATCACGATCATCGGTTACGATTTCCTGCTGAACCTTGTTGCCCAGCTTCTCAACGATTGCATCCCAGGATGCGCTGGTGGTTTGCCGCCTGACTTCACGACCCACACCGGGCATCCAGCGCTTCATGAACTGCTCCTTGTTGAGCAGGAAGTAATCCTCGGACAGGCGTGTGGCATCTGTCATCATGCGCATGCCGGTTTCCGCATAAGCCGCCATGACGTGGGTTTGCAGGGTTTGCTCGCTGTAATGTTCCTCTAACGGGGTAAAGTGCGCCTGCGTGAATTGGCCGCCGGCAGGGTCGAGGTGCACCGTCATGGCGGAGCGGAACGCTGTCAGCCCCTTGCCTAGGGTTAGCACGCCCTGTTCGTGCAGCCACATCAATGCGCGTTCCATCAGCTTCGTCATATCACGCACGCCGACGCCCTTGAGAAAAGCATCCTGCGTTAGCTGCGCCAACAGATCACCGACCGTTGTTTCAACCTGTTGGTCCTTGCCGCGAGCACCCTTGTTCAACCGCCCTGTCAGGTAGGTGAGCATCAGTTCGGCGGCTAGCCATCGGACCCGTGCTGTCTCTTGGATCACTCGCCATGATCGGACCAGCGTAACCAATAACGTGTTGCGGCTGGCCTTGCGCAGCGAAATATTGCCCTGCCCCCCCTCCTGAGTGCGCCCGTCCTGTGCCATGCCGCGCACCAGCTTATCAATCGCGTCGGGCCTGACATCTGGATGGGCCTTGTCCCGCAATCGTTGGCAGGCCTCAGCAAGGTTCAGGGGCACGGGAGTGCGGTCATCCAAATCTGGGGCAAGTTCCTGCATCAACGCAATCAGATCGGCTTCCAGTGCAGAAGCTTGCGCCAACCTCTGCGCCGAGGAGTGTGCAACACCAACATGAACGAAGACGGTGATCGCCACGTCATTTCGCGCAATGCCTAGGGATTCAAGCGTCGCCATGGCCCTTGGCAGTGCCCCCGGAGGGATGCCGGCCACACCGCACAGCTCATCAGTTGAAACGCCCTCATCCGCGGGTGCGGACATGAGATGTTTAACGATAGACAGCAATTGCCTGCGATGTGACTGCGTTATATCTGCCTCGGCCAGACGGCTTTTTGCCTCATCTACCGACCGAACCCGCAGGGAGGACGGGAAAACCTGCACTCGGTTTTCCTCACGCGATACCAGATGCGCCTCCTCCAGCCATGATACGGCCGTCTTTACGCGGGTATCGTCGGTCGTGCTGTCACGCTCGAACGTCTGATCCTTTTCAGAGCGCACAATCTCACCCGAGGTTGCGACAACCTTGCCTGTCTTTTTTGTGCGATCATCAATCCGGCGAAGTGCCTTTAGGATTGCCCCAATCTCATGCCGTGCAAGGCGTGAGCTGGCCGTCAGGCGAAATTGGCGTTCAACGTCATCCGCCGCAAATAGCAGAACGCAATGGGCGTCCTCCCGATCGCGTCCCGCGCGGCCTGCCTCCTGTAGGTAATTTTCCAGCGATCCGGGAATATCAGCGTGGATGACCAACCGGATATCGGGCTTATCGATCCCCATGCCAAAGGCATTGGTCGCTGCGATCACGCGCAACTCGCCTACGCGGAACTGCTCCTGTACGGTCTGCTTGTCGTCAGGGCTCATCCCCGCGTGGAAATGTGCCGCATCCATCCCTTGTGATTTCAGGAATGCAGCGACACGCTCTGTTTCTTTGCGCGATGAGCAATAGACCGCCGCACCTGAACGCCCATCTGTGGGCAGCAGTTCCAGCAACACAGTTAGGACGTCGGATAGCTTGGTCGCCTTGGTCGTTGGCCGTACATCAAACGCCAAGTTTGTCCGCGATGCGCCACCATCCAGCGGCAGCAGCTCAATGCCTGCCTTGGTCTGGAAGTGGCTTATGATATCCGCCACGACCTCAGGCTTTGCCGTTGCGGTCAGGCAGATCATGGGTGCGGGCGGCATGTCACCCGAAAATTCCTTGATGAAACGGCCCAGATAGCGGTAGTCTGGCCGAAAATCATGCCCCCATTTCGACACGCAATGGGCCTCATCAATCGCCCACAGCCCAACCTCGCGCTGGGCCAAAACGTTGCGGATAGAGGGGCTTCGCAACTGTTCGGGAGAGATGATGAGGATACCAGCATCCCCCATCCGCACCTTGTTGAGAGCGTCCTGACGTTCCGGCATGGACATCATGCCGTTGATCGTAACCGAGCAAGAGATACCGGCACGTTCCATTCCATGCACTTGATCCGCCATCAGCGCGACCAAGGGTGAGATAACAACCGTTAACGCGCCAATCGTGTCGAACCTCGACAATGCGGGCACCTGATAACACAGGGACTTTCCAGTTCCCGTCGGCAGGATCCCCAACAGGCTGTTGCCTGACATTGCCTCATCAACGATGCGTTCCTGCAGGGGGCGCCCCTCGGGATCAACAGGTTTTGGGCGAAAGCTAGGGAAGCCGAACCATCGCTCCAACGCGCGCACCGGATCGTTCTGTTCCGCGCACCATGCGCAGTTGGGATCCTTGCACGATGTATCACGCAGGTGTTTGACGATCAGTGATGCTTCGCGAAATTGTGCACGAACCCAGGGTGGCATCACGGGATCGCCGGAAGCCACGGTGATCCAGGACAGAGCATAGGCCATTGGCCAGCCATTCTGGGGGCTGCTCAAACGAGTTAGGGCCTGCTCGATACGCACGCCACAGGCGCGTCCGTCCAGCATGCGCATGATCGCCATGCGCGCCTGCTCGTAATCAGGGCATTCGCGGCCGCGCACATAGCGAAATACAGCATCAAAGCCGCCTGCCCGTTCCATGCGTGTGGATAGGTAATGGTAAGCGGTCAGCGCGTCTGGCTCATCCTTTGACAGCTTAACGAAAGCATCTAGTTGATTTGCCAGCACATCAAAGACCAGCCTTGCGTCCAGCTCCGGATCATTCACATGGCCAGTTTCCAGCCGCCCGTCATGGTAGTGTTTCACCAGATGGTGGTACGGGTTTCGCGGAAAGGCCAGCGGGTTAAGCCACAGAGTGTCGATCGGTGCTTGAATGATCTTAGCCAATCGGGGCTTGGTTGCGACCAGATGCTTTAGATCGTGATTAAGGAAGTTGTGGCCAATCGGATGGGCCACATCACCGATCTGCGCCTCTAGCTGGTCCAAGAATTCGTCGGAGATGCCGCCCATTGCCTTTAGCGCGGGTCGATCATCCGCACGCACGGCTGCTATGGCAAATATCTTGGCCTTTGATGGATCAACTTCTAAGTCAATCGATAGGCAGTGGGACAATATTTCAGTGTGACGCATTTACATTTGTCCGTGATTATCGATTAGCCGAGCAAAGCCCTATTGGTTTCAAGGGCGTAGGCCAGCGTCTGCACGTATTGGTACAGCAGGGTTCCGAATTGACGGCGGCGGCCCACGTCAAATGGGGGTAAAATACGCAACAAAGTGGAGCACGCATCGCTACAGACCAGGCCGCCAGACACTGCGACAGATAGACTCTAACCTCGGTACGCAGCCTAGTAATGCCCACATGTCGGGTCAGATCGAGAGTCGGATCCACGCTGCCCTTACGCAACAGAAAGCTGCAAAGTACGCCCTGGTGGCGTACATTCCTCCACCGTGTCAAATGTCATTTCTAAGCAACCTAAACGCTAAAGCTCTTAAGGCAGTCAGCCATATGGAAAAAAAGTGTCAATTGAACAGTATTGAGCGGCATATCGATATTACGCCTGATGAACAACCTAGGCACGCCAATCCACAGAAACGCATTTTATGTAATATTGTAATCCCCCCCGATCTTAGAGCCCGTCTCAAAAGTTTATATTACATAGCAATATCTTGCGTGCCCTGCCCTTCTGATACGGCCGTCGAGAACTGCCCTTTGCGGACCTTCGATGGCACCACGGCTGCTGAGACGCTACTTAACCAAAGCGGTCGTTCGCCCAACATGCAGCGTAGTCCGGCTTCTGGATTTCGGCAAACCGGGCGATCTAATCATCCCGGAATGCTTCGCGACGCTCCTGACCCGCTCACGACGAGTCCCTCTGACAATGCCCTATCGATGTCCCACAGAAATTTGTCTCGCAGTGTCAAAGCTGCTTGACGGATCAATACGTCAGAATTCCCGGCTGAAATGAAAACCAGGAAGACCGGCCCGCATGGCCTTCATCGCTTCCTCGTAGCTTGCAATGTTCTCAACAGTTGGCGGATCCCCATCGAGGATCGCTCTGATGCCATCCGCAATCCCACGTCGCGAGACGTAGTCGTAGATAACCGGACCCATCGAAAGTTCATAATTTAACGACCCGGTCATCAGATCAAGCCGCGCATAGCCGGGCATGTGCGCGATCGAGTTTCGCACCCCCGCGACCTCATGTTTGGCTATGCTCACCCGCAGTGCCTCGATCGTTCCAAAGATCACATGGACGCGGCGCTGATCAGAGCGCAGATTCTCCACCAGTATTGGATCGTCGCGAACCGCTTCGAGTTGGCGGGCCCGAATCTGGCTTCCGAAATCTGCAGGGCCGTCACGCTTTCGAAGGTGGTCGATCTTGAGCTGCAGACCGCCATTAATATGAAGCTTCAGCGCGTCCGATACGCGCTGTCGCCATGTTCGAAGGAGTTCGTAGACTGCGAAGAGCCACATCTGGGTCTGCGCTGTGAGGAAGACAAGTTGATCAATTGGAACTCGGTCGTTCTGGATTTGTTCTTTCGCGGCCTCGGCTTCCACCTGCATCAGGAAATCGTCCACGATCGCGACATTGGTCACCTGCATGGACAAGTATGGATCGTCACCAAGGTAGTTTGAGCTACCCCCCGAAATTCGGACACTGACATAAGCTACGATTTGCAGTCTGCTGATCTTCGACGAGAAGGAGATCAAAGATGTCGAAACGGAAGCAGCACGCGCCTGAGTTCAAGGCGAAGGTCGCGCTGGAAGCCCTGAAAGGCGAGGAGACGGCTGCCGAGCTGGCAAGCCGGTTCGGGGTGCATCCGACGATGATCCATCAATGGAAGCGAGTCCTGCTCGAAGGCGCCTCCGGTGTGTTCGAACGCGGGGGCCGCAAGAAGCCGGAGATTGACGAGGAGCAGGTGAAGGAGCTCCACGCCAAGATCGGGGAGCTGGCGGTGGCCAACTCTTTTTTGGAACGAAAGCTGAAGCCCTGGGGCGGGAAGTGAGGCGCGACATGATCGAGCCTGACCACCCGGATCTGTCGATCGGCCAGCAGTGCAAGTTGCTGTCGATCGCGCGTTCGTCTTTCTACTACACGCCCAAGGGCGAGTCTGAGCAGAACCTCGGCCTGATGCGGCGGATCGACGAGCAGTTCCTGGAGACGCCGTTCTTCGGCGTCCGGCAAATGACTTGGCACCTGCGCAACGACGGCCACTTGGTGAACGAGAAGCGCATCCGGCGACTGATGCGTCTGATGGGGCTAATGCCGATTTACCAGAAGCCCAACACGAGCAGGCCGACGAAGGGCCACAAGACCTATCCCTACCTGCTCAGAGGTCTGCGGGTGGAACGCCCGAACCAGGTCTGGTGCTCGGATATCTCCTACCTGCCCATGCGGCGCGGGTTCCTATACCTCGTGGCGATCATGGACTGGCACACCCGCAAGGTCCTGTCCTGGCGGATCTCGAACACGCTGGAGGCCGACTTCTGTGTCGAGGCGCTGAACGAGGCCATCCACAAGTTCGGCCCGCCAGAGATAATGAATACAGATCAGGGATCCCAGTTTACGTCCTTTGCCTGGACGGATCGGCTCCGCCGGTCCAGCGTGCGCATATCGATGGATGGGAAGGGCCGCTTCCTCGACAACATCTTCATCGAGAGATTGTGGCGTACCCTGAAATACGAATGCGTCTACCTGCATGCCTGGGAGACCGGTTCGGAGACAAAGGCGGCCATCCGGAAATGGATGACCTTCTACAACCACCAGCGCCCGCATTCAGCCCTGGGCGGCCAGCCTCCGGCGCTGGTCTACTGGCAGAGAAATGATATCAACCAACCCGATCAGCAGGTGCAACGAGTAGCTTGTCTGACGTCAGCACCCATGGCACAGATTTGTGGATTTGAATAAGGAAGGATTTCTGGTTCATCTTATCGATTAGGAGATCGAGATGACAAAGAAACCCCAGACGTCGAAAGACGCCGCCGAAAAGGTGGTTAAGAACATCCGCCGCAAGACGCGGCAAACCTATTCATCTGAAGAAAAGATCCGCATTGTATTGGCAGGCCTGCGCGGCGAGGAAAGCATCTCGGTGCTATGCCGCAGGGAGGGTATTGCTGAAAGCCTGTATTATAGCTGGTCGAAGGAATTTCTCGAAGCTGGCAAGCGCCGGTTATCTGGCGACACGGCGCGACAGGCCACATCGCCTGAGGTAAAGGATTTGCGTTCTGAGGCTTTGGCCCTGAAAGAATGCGTCGCTGATCTGACCCTTGAAAACCGTCTGCTCAAAAAAAGCATGACAGGGGCTGGGGAGTTCGCGGAATGAGGTACCCTGCATCTGAGAAGCTTGAGATTATCCGCACCGTTGAGGGGTCACATCTGCCAGTCAAGCAGACCCTCGACATGCTGGGTATCCCACGCACAACATTCTATCGATGGTATGATCTCTATGTCGACTTTGGCCTGGATGGGCTGGCTGATAGGTCCCCACGCCCAGGATCGGTCTGGAACCGCATTCCTAATGTCCGTCGTGATGACCTGATTGGAACATGAGGCCCTGACCACACGGGAACTTGCCGTCAAATACACCGATGAGAAGCGGTATTTTATCTCTGAGTCATCGGCTTACCGTATTTTGAAAGCGGCTGATCTAATCACCGCACCGGACTACGTGGTGATCAAGGCCGCTGATGAGTTCACAGACAAAACGACGGCAATCAACGAGATGTGGCAGACTGACTTCACCTACTTCAAGATCATTGGCTGGGGTTGGTATTATCTCAGCACGATCCTGGACGATTACAGCCGCTACATCATCGCCTGGAAGCTCTGCACAAATATGCGGGCCGAAGATGTGACAGACACGATTGAACTGGCTCTGACAGCATCAGGCTGCGACCAGGCCATTGTGCGGCACAAGCCACGTCTGCTCAGCGACAACGGCTCATGCTACATCTCAGCCGATCTGGCCAAGTGGTTGGAGGATCAGAAAATGACGCATGTCCGCGGCGCGCCATTCCACCCGCAGACCCAAGGCAAGATCGAACGCTGGCACCAGACCATGAAGAACAGGGTTCTGCTCGAGAACTACTACCTACCCGGTGATCTCGAACGCCAAATAGGGGCCTTCGTCGATTACTACAACAACCAACGCTACCACGAGAGCCTAAACAACGTCACACCGGCCGACGTCTACTTCGGGCGAGACAAAGCCATTCTAAGGGAAAGGGCAAAGATCAAGAAACAGACAATCCGACAACGCCGCTTGCAACATCAAAAACAAGCAGCATAATCAATCATACAAACGAGCCAGAGCCTCCAATGCTCAAGCCGCTCTGATGTCCCATTTTATATGACGACGGACAGGGAGCGACGATCGCGCCCTTTCATCGGTCGATACCTACATAGTTTCGATCCACGCTCCCGCGAGGGGAGCGACGAGCGGGTGCATTCGCCCTAGCCGCGTTCATGTCGTTTCGATCCACGCTCCCGCCAGGGGAGCGACCATCCGCACCCGGCTGCAATACTCCAAACCGCTGGTTTCGATCCACGCTCCCGCGAGGGGAGCGACTCCAGCATCCCGTTAATCTCGGTCTGCAGTTCCTGTTTCGATCCACGCTCCCGCGAGGGGAGCGACACGAGCAGATGTTTGATGAGGGATGGTGTATCTCGTTTCGATCCACGCTCCCGCGAGGGGAGCGACGTGGGCGATAGCGTGGCGCAGGCGATGCTTGTCAGTTTCGATCCACGCTCCCGCGAGGGGAGCGACGCGACCGAACCATCCGTCTCTCCAATATGGCTCCGTTTCGATCCACGCTCCCGCGAGGGGAGCGACGGCTGTCCCTGATCACGGTCGGCGCCGTGCTGATGTTTCGATCCACGCTCCCGCGAGGGGAGCGACGCAAGCGCATCGGGCGCAGGGTCAAGCGTGGCGTTGTTTCGATCCACGCTCCCGCGAGGGGAGCGACAGAAGCGTGGACTGAAGGCCAGCGCCGGCCAGGGGTTTCGATCCACGCTCCCGCGAGGGGAGCGACCGGGGGGGTGGGTCACACAGTGCCCCCTAACCTAGTTTCGATCCACGCTCCCGCGAGGGGAGCGACGCTCACACGAGTACGCCGCAACACGTGCAGGAATGTTTCGATCCACGCTCCCGCGAGGGGAGCGACCCGTGGCAGTGACCGGCAATCCGATTCAATCGTGCTGTTTCGATCCACGCTCCCGCGAGGGGAGCGACCGGTGCGCCCAGTCACTGGCGGGCTTTTTATTCGTTTCGATCCACGCTCCCGCGAGGGGAGCGACGCGGAGGGTGCCGAGTGATGCCTTTCCACGCTCAGTTTCGATCCACGCTCCCGCGAGGGGAGCGACATCCGGGGGGGAATTCAGGCCTCGGGCGTGCCCATGTTTCGATCCACGCTCCCGCGAGGGGAGCGACGGCAGGCGCGCGCAGGATCGGGCGCTGCGTGTCGTTTCGATCCACGCTCCCGCGAGGGGAGCGACCTTTGCCCGTCGGAAATGGGCGTGAACGTCTTCATAGTTTCGATCCACGCTCCCGCGAGGGGAGCGACCGCCGGTATGCTGGAGAGACTGCTTGAAGGCGTGTTTCGATCCACGCTCCCGCGAGGGGAGCGACTGCCTTGGACCCGCCAATGCACGGCCTCCTTGGGGTTTCGATCCACGCTCCCGCGAGGGGAGCGACACCTGACCAATTGCAGGTAGTCCACTACGATCATGGTTTCGATCCACGCTCCCGCGAGGGGAGCGACCGATAGGGTCCATAGCCACTTCACCATCACCATAGTTTCGATCCACGCTCCCGCGAGGGGAGCGACACGTTGGCGTCAGGCTTGGGGCTGCTGTCCACCTGTTTCGATCCACGCTCCCGCGAGGGGAGCGACCGTCGATGTTCTGTTGCGGGTGGAGCGCGAGCTGGTTTCGATCCACGCTCCCGCGAGGGGAGCGACGCGGCGGCACCGATTGCGCCCTGATCGCCGCGACGGTTTCGATCCACGCTCCCGCGAGGGGAGCGACACGTCAACGGGGGCCGCTGGGACGGCAACTCCAGGTTTCGATCCACGCTCCCGCGAGGGGAGCGACCAAGCGCATCGGGCGCAGGGTCAAGCGTGGCGTTGTTTCGATCCACGCTCCCGCGAGGGGAGCGACTGTCATGTATAGCGCCTTTTGCGCCCACGGATCGGTTTCGATCCACGCTCCCGCGAGGGGAGCGACACCTGACATCCGCTCGATCCCTCCATGCCGCAAGTTTCGATCCACGCTCCCGCGAGGGGAGCGACGGTTGGTGGGGCTTCAAAATGGCACATGCTGTCGAGTTTCGATCCACGCTCCCGCGAGGGGAGCGACTTTCCGTTTGAGGCGCGTTACGCCTGCGGTGGGTTTCGATCCACGCTCCCGCGAGGGGAGCGACGCGACCTGCATGTCGATGTGGCGGGGTAACTTGGGGTTTCGATCCACGCTCCCGCGAGGGGAGCGACCCATGTAGTTACCAGCGAGCTGGGCCTGCGCTCCGTTTCGATCCACGCTCCCGCGAGGGGAGCGACAAGAGGCTGTAGAGGATCTTGCCGAGTGGTTCTGGTTTCGATCCACGCTCCCGCGAGGGGAGCGACTCGATAGCTGCCGACGCTGGATCAAGCTCTCCACGTTTCGATCCACGCTCCCGCGAGGGGAGCGACGCGCTCCCCTCGCCCGCGCCTGCGGTCAGCCCAAGTTTCGATCCACGCTCCCGCGAGGGGAGCGACATGTCGTCGTCACCTGTCAGCGGGGCGCTGTAGTTTCGATCCACGCTCCCGCGAGGGGAGCGACCAAAGGTGCACTCACCCGGATCGTTCAGACCCTGTTTCGATCCACGCTCCCGCGAGGGGAGCGACGGCCGATCCGGTAAGTGTCGCGGTAGGGGGCGGGGTTTCGATCCACGCTCCCGCGAGGGGAGCGACGTGGCGTGCTGCGCGGTGCGAGAGGTGCGGGGGTGTTTCGATCCACGCTCCCGCGAGGGGAGCGACATCGACCGCATGGCCGATGGCACGCCGCTTACCAGTTTCGATCCACGCTCCCGCGAGGGGAGCGACGCACGGCACCACCCTGCTGAGCGTACGTAACAAAGTTTCGATCCACGCTCCCGCGAGGGGAGCGACTTGGCGTGCACCGCAATCGACGCACATCGGCATAGTTTCGATCCACGCTCCCGCGAGGGGAGCGACAGCCGCGCCGGGTCAGACCCCGGCACCAGCGCTGTTTCGATCCACGCTCCCGCGAGGGGAGCGACGCAAATCACCGGGCTTCCAAGATCGCCAGTATGGTTTCGATCCACGCTCCCGCGAGGGGAGCGACCTGCCGGAGGTGGCGAATAGCCTGGTCGCGTATGTTTCGATCCACGCTCCCGCGAGGGGAGCGACCTGGCTCTCGCGTTCAGATCGGCGATATGGGCCTGTTTCGATCCACGCTCCCGCGAGGGGAGCGACGTCAGGCGGGATGCCCAGCGGGGCATGTGGATAGGGGTTTCGATCCACGCTCCCGCGAGGGGAGCGACCGACCTTTTTCTGATCTCAACGCTTGAGCGCGTTGTTTCGATCCACGCTCCCGCGAGGGGAGCGACCGAGGCGGAACGGCAAGCCCAAGCTGAGCGGGAGTTTCGATCCACGCTCCCGCGAGGGGAGCGACCGGCCCGCTCACATGCTCCCGACCTGACGACCGCGTTTCGATCCACGCTCCCGCGAGGGGAGCGACTCGCGCGCTTGCAGGTGGCCCTAGACTTGGTGGCGTTTCGATCCACGCTCCCGCGAGGGGAGCGACGAGCGGTATGACGACAACATCCGCAACGCCTATGTTTCGATCCACGCTCCCGCGAGGGGAGCGACTGTCTTGTTCTAACTATTTCAAAGAGCAGGAAGAAAAGCGTCAGATTTGCGAACCCTATGGTTCGGATGCGCTCCTTGAATACCCTGCTGCGATGCTGAGTGAAATAGCTTTGTTACAAAGGGCTGCGAACCTGACGGAGGTCGAGCGAGTGCTTGGGGTTCGCAAACTAGACGATCAACAGACCATCCATGTCAGTGGATGGCTTGGCCCCGATATGCTCTACTCGCCGACGCCATTCCCGGCCCAGCATGTAAAACCGCAGCGAGTCCGTTTCAGGGTCGATCGTATCGATCAGTCTGGCCCGTAAGGCCGACCATTGTGCTGGATCGAGATCACATTCAAAAATGGAGAACTGAACTCTTTGCCCCCAATCCTCACACGCGCGCGCAACACGTCGCAAGCGCCGACGACCTTCCTTACTATCCGTTCTGACGTCATACGTGACAAGGACCATCATCAGATTAGCTCCATATCCAAGCTGGATATGCATCAAGATCACCGCGAAGGTGTCGTGCCAGAAGCTGTGCCTGTATCTGCGGCACGAGACCGAGAGCAATACGTTCATCCAGCCAAGCATGTTTGAGCTCAACGCGCTTACGTTCTTGATAGGCCTTGAGCACCGTATTTCGGCCTATGTCGTTGAGCAGAACCGCTCCGGTTTCCTCCGTCCGAAAATCCGAGGATGAAAGTTGACGGCGATTGACGAGGCTAAGGCAAACCCGATCAGCTAAGGGCGCCCGCATTTCCTCCATCAGGTCTAGAGCCAATGACATGCGGCCTGGCCGGTCGCGATGTAGGAATCCCATCTGCGGGTCGAGGCCATGGCTTTCACAGGCGGCGCGCGCGTCCAACGATGTCAGGACATACAGAAAAGAAAGGACAGCATTTACCGCATCGCGGGGCGGGCGACGGTTGCGGCCAGCGAAACGGAACGTCAGATCTTCGGTACGGAAGAGGTGGGGAAATGCGGTCCAGTACGCATGAGCCGCCTCACCTTCCTGGCCGCGCAGAACATCTAGGTCCGGAGCAGTGAGAGCGTACCGTGCAGCGTCCGCCAAACGCCGTTGCGCGTTATCTACAATGTCTATTCCCGGGGCATTGGCGTAGTCGCGTAGGTGACGTCGCAGAAGCGCCCGCTGATTGGCGACCTTGGCAGCGACAAAAGCGCGGGCAACGGGCAAAGCGGCCTGCTGTTTGGTCATCTCATGTTGCGCGCGCCTAAGGAGGACATTGCCAGTCTGCGGTCCTTCGACACGCGCCTGCAATTTGCCGGAATAGCCAAGGAAAGAAATGGTGATCCCTGCCTCTGACGCGAACCCCATCAGTGTGGGAGAAACGGCGACCCGTCCAAAGCAGACGATCTGACCCAGCAAATGCGCGGGAGCACGAGCGCGGGTTGCCCCGTCGATATCGACGGCGACGGTTTCACCGTCTTTACGCAGATAGGCTCCCTCACTAGTGACGTAGAGCGTATTCAATAGCTTCTTCATTCTGGCACGCCTGCTTGCGCGATTTGATCGGCCACCCAGTTCGGACCAACCACACACGACCTCATGGGCCGGCACAAGTTATACATTGAGCAGGCACTACATCGTTTTGCTTCGAAGACCGGTGGTGGAAGGAGGCCTTTTTGAATAGCGTCGCGCACCTCGGACGCGACCCTCAATGTCAAATCACGGAGGCTGACATTGAGGGTGATTATCTGGCGTCGGCGTGTCTTGCCGTAGAAGAGTGCGCCTTCAGGAATTGACTGCCCTGACATTTCTTCCAGGCAGATGGCTTGCGCGCAAAGCTGCACTTCGTCAGCGCGATGGGCTTTCGGACGACCGCGCTTGTACTCGACGGGAAATGGGGAGGTACCACGCATTTCCACGACATCAGCTACCCCGTGCAGTCCGTACCGGACGGACGCCAATTGCACCGCGCGCAAGGTGCGAATACCGTTCCGGCTTTCAGGTCGACCCGCATCAGCGCGCTCGTGTAGGATACGGCCCTCGGCGGTCAGACGGTTCTCAGCCCACACCCGCTCGATATGAATCAAGGCACATTGCCGAGGGCAGAACAGCCAGTGTTGAAGAGCTGAGAGAGGGAGGGACGTGTCCACCATCAAAAGGGTTCTATGATCTCGATCCCCTCAGGCAAATCAGCGTCGTCCAGCCTGATCGCATAGTCTGTGAAAGCGCGAGCAACCGGCCAGTTGTGCGTGCCACCGTCGCCGACCGGCAAAGTGCTGCCCTCGTGCGCACGATGCACTGTCACGCGGTCGAAGAGTTTGTGTGCCTGCGCATTGCCGAGAGCACTGTCGTGCCGGAAGGCGATCAGACGTCGAGCCGCCATCATGCCGCGAGCAGCAGAGCGATCGTGTTCGAACATGTCGCGGAAACTAGCCCATAGGAGCACGAGATCGTCTTCGGAGAACCCGGTGCGTCGTGCGAGGTTGGCGTTTATGAACCCATGCGCGCGGTAGAGGCCGTAGGGCACAACGTGCTTGCGGCCCATGGTGCGTTCCTTGTCCGCATCCTTTACATTGGTGACTGAGGACCGAGTTATCGAAACCTCCAGCGGCATGATCGGCTCAGCGGACTTGGCGAAGGTTAGCTGGACTGGGCCGCGGACCTGCCCGGCATTGACCTCGGTCGTCATGACGGCACCAAATGTGCGGATGTCCCAGAAGTTGGCGCACATCCAGTCAGTTATGCGGGTCGCGTCCTCGATCTTTTTCGGCTTTTTTTTTGCTTCGGACTTCAGGCCTTCCGCTTCGTAGGCCAGAGCGTGCTGCTGGTTCAGGACTACACCCTCCTGCATATATATAGCATGGCCCGGCACCTCGCTTTTCGCCTCGGCTACGTAGTTGCGCAGCTTGCGTTTGAGCGAGACATCTGTGACGAGGCCCTGTGACGTCTCGGGGTCCATGCGTGGCAAGTTCCCCGCATCGGGGTCCCCATTGGGATTACCATTCTCGACGTCGAAAAACAGCACGAAATCATAACGGTTGGTCACGGCGGTCATTCTATCTCTCCGTCTAGAGTATCGTCGAAAATGGAATCCTCGGCCTTTTGGTAGAATGCCGAAAGTTGATGGTAGAAGCCTATGAAGAAGCGGCCCTGATCCTCTAGTGGAAGGGCGGAAGGCAGGACACCATCGCCGGGAAGTTTGGCTAGGATTGCGGCAATGGCTTTATCCGCCTTTATGCCTGCGCCCACCTTCTGGCCACCCGCTTTGGCAAGGCCGGCGCGGTTGTGTTCGTAACCCTTCATCAGCATTGGAAAGATACGCGCAGGTGTGGCCGAGGCTCCGCCCATGTATTTGTCGCGTATGGTCGCTCCCCGATCGGCATAACTGCGCTCGGCGTAAGTGAAGGCACCGAACAAACGGCCTAGCACGTAAGCTGGGTCTTCGGATGTCTCGTCCAAGGCCATGGGGACCTCCTGTGTTGTGTTGCGCGTCAGCACGGCGCGGATGATGGCGGCGCGGCGGCCGTCAGAAAAGCGGTCAGTTGGCGTGCCTTCGACCCTCAAGCGGCCAATCACGCTCGACAGCAACATCCGGGGATAGTTGGCTCCGGTCAGGATCGACCGCATCAATGCGCCCCCCAGAAGCGGCGGGATATTCTTTGCGTCGCCCAAGGCAGCTATATCATAGAGAAGACGCCAGGCCGCAGGCGGGCGGGACACACCGTCCAGGCCGAGCCAAGGGGAAGGCTCGATGGCAAGGTCGTCCCAGAATGTCGCGATGCGTTCAGCAAAATCCTGCAATCGTCCCGGATGCCAGAACCGCACTGAAAGGCGCGCGGCGTTTGGAGCGAGACCCAAGACGAAGACACGGGTTTCAGGATCGTAGTCAGGGGCGTCTTGCCACCTGCCGCGCGCGATCGCCACCAGTTCCGCCGACACCTTATTCTGCGCGGTATCGGCATCTTCAGGTGGCGACGGGGAGAGCGCCTCCGCAAAGAGCCATGATGTCGCCACAGCCTGATCCGGTGTGGCAGCTTCGACCCAAAATACGACAGTGGCATCGCCGACGCGCAGTGTCTGACCCGATCCGCGTGCCAGCAGAGCGTTGAGCGCGGTTCCATAAGCGAACGCAACCTGAGCAGAAACGGGAGCGTTATCGCCCTGCTTCTTGCCGTGAGATTCGTAAGCGAGATCGTTGAAAGAAACCAGTGAAGCGCCTGACGACTGCGCGCCCATCACGCCTTTGATAGACGGATGCAAACGAGCAACCGGTGCAATCTCGCCTGATACGAGACAGATTTCCCCGCCTTCGGCTTGTACTGCAAGGAGCGCCGCAACCTCAGGCAGATCGTGCAGAAACTGCGTATCCCCCTGAATGCGGAAGACGAGATTTTGATCCAGCAGTTTTGGAGAATATCCGTACTCCGCAAAATCCTGCCATGACCATCTTTCAAGAAAAGTCCGAAACGCGATCAAACTCGGCATCGCCACATCAACCAGCAAGTCCGTATGGACTGAGACAAATGCCGCATGTTCCGTTGCTGTTCGCTTACCTTGACCGGCGACCCCGTGCCCAAGATCATCCAGCAATGGTTTACCATCGTCGCCCATAGCGGCGATGACGCCTAGAACATAGGCTGACTTATCCCAGAAAAGGTTTGGCTGTATGCCGGATGCACGTTTGATGGCAGCAGGTACTGATATGGAACGCGGCCGCAGCTTACCCTTTTCGTCTGGCGCGGCTAGAACGTTTATTTCAACGACGGTGCCGTCCTGTCGTAATACAATCTCGCCGCCAATCGCCTCGCGTGAGTAGCCAGGCCGGGGCAAATCGGGCATTCTGTCATAGAGCGCAGCGAGTTCCGCCAGAATTGTCACGACGCAAGACCTTTTCGCGCCGCAGCAGCAACGTCGATCACACCATCCTCCATCACCGCATGGAAAAACGCAGATCGCCGGTCGTTCTGATAGTCGATATCATACAGCATCCATCCCAGATCGCGGTTGCGAGCATCGGGGGAAAGTGCCGTTTGCGGAAATTCATCCACCAACTCAAAGTCGGCGGCAAACTCCCGTACGCCCAGACAAGGGCGATGAAAGCACTGTCCCTTCGCGGCCCGCCGCATGAACATCTCCCGGTGCTTTCCTGGATTGTCCCCTGGCCCCGCACGGTCTGTCATCTCGAAATGCGCCTCGATCCCGTAAGCGACATCGCGCAGAGCCAACATCGCGCGCTGCTGCCGCTTGGCTATGACATCGATGCCAAGTGTCGATAAGTCGCCGGACCGCTCTGCCGCCCGCGCGTTGCGGTCGCTTACTTTGGCACCGACTTCGTTTCGACGAATATTGTCGAAACGGATTGGCCGGAGAACGTGAATACGATCCACGACCCATCGGACGGCAGGCTTCCAATGGATGGCCTCCAGAATGCCGCGTGCGGCAGAGGGCGTCATTACATCATATGACACACGCTCGACCTTCATCTCTGGGCGGGTGAAGCAGGCATAATCGCCCCAGACGTGAATTTTTACACCAAATGATGTCATGTTCAAAATATCAAAACCCATACTCCCCATGCATCCTGCTATTTATACAGACACACCTCAACCGTAAAATTATTACAAAACTCCCTATTTTGTGTGTGAATCAGTACACTTTCTATATCATTTATTTAGAGGATCAATGTTCCCATCTCATCGAAACGCTCCAATCTTAGCCCTGCATGCTCATCGTAAAGCTCCTTATGATCCAGCAATAGGAATTCACGCCCAAACAAGTCCTCTCGCCATATGCTCGCAGCACGGGTTTGCTCTAGTTCAAGGCGGATACGATGAGGGACGTTGACGACATAGGGTTGCAATGCGCGGGCGATGCCGCCGGCACCCTCTGCCCATTCCAGCTTGCTAAGCAAATCATCATCAATGCCCCAAGTCCCGCCCCGGATAATGATCGGGGCCTGCGCATCGTTGATTAGTCGAAAAGCGCGAGCAATTTGATCGAAGGGGAACATATAACGATTGCCGGATTCCGCAATCGTCTTGAGGATGCCAATCTTTTGCGCGCTGCCCTCTGCTCCCACCAATGCAGCATCCAGCGCTTCTTTTCCCTGCGACCATAGTAGATCTCGAAAGTAAGCGGCCACTGCCTCCTGCGACAAAGGATCGTCGCGATGCTCCGCCAGCACCTTCGCTCCAATAGCGGCCATCTGGGCGACATCTTCGGGTGGAGAAGAGCCGTCTGCCGTAGGGGTGAAAACAATCACCTCTCCGAGGCCTGATAGCTTCCCCTCGCGATTGCAGCGTCCCGCTGCCTGGGCGATGGAGTCGATGCCTGCGGCCGCACGTAGGACAATTGGAAAGTCGACATCCACCCCTGCCTCAACCAACGACGTCGAAATGAGCCGCACGGGCAGCTTGGCGTCAAGACGCGCGCGGACGTCAGCCAACACTGCGCGGCGATGGGCGGGAGTCATCATCGTACTTAGATGACGAGCACCGTTCGAATTTTGGATTTGTTCGAACAGAGCCCGGGCGTGACGGCGGTTGTTTACAATCGCAAGAACCTGAGGCGCGCGCTCAATACGTTTCTTCAAAGCCTCGTCGTCCAGAGGGCCTGCATCGATCACGCGTGTTCTGCACAATGCGCGGTATAGACGCGGCGGATCGGGTGCCAGCTCACACACGTTCTCCAATGCTTCAGGCACATCGAGACCCTTCTTGCGCGTGAGAACGGGTTGCGTTGCCGTCGACAGGACGACCGTGGCGCCGTAATGTTCGACAAGCTCGGAAATAGCGGCGAGGCAAGGCCTTAGGAACCGCCGCGGCATCGTTTGTGCTTCATCGATCACGATGACAGATCGGGACAGGTTGTGCAGCTTTGCGCAGCGCCGCTTGCGGGCAGCGAAAAGGCTCTCGAAGAACTGCACGGCTGTGGTGACAACCACCGGTGCATCCCAGTTGCGCGTCACGCTACGGAGACGCTTCAGATCCTCGTCGTCCGTCACACCGTCCCAGTCAAAGCTGGAATGATGCTCTACGACCTGATCAGGACCGAGAACTCGGCTGAATACATCCGCCGTCTGCTCGACAATAGAGGTGTAGGGGATGACATGGATCACCCGTTCCAAATCGTTTGCCAATGCATGATCCAGCGCGAAACCTAATGACGTCAGAGTTTTCCCGCCCCCAGTAGGCACGGTCAGCGTGAAGAGACCCGTTTTCTGAGCCGCCGCCGCGCGCGCATGGACCAATATCTCTGATCGGAGCCTATTAACTAGGCCCGTCGCATTGGTAAACTTCTCTAAATAACGATCGAAAGCGTCTCGATGTGCCGGTGTCACACGAGCAGGTGTCCGATCTACGGACCCTCCCTCCTGAACAGTGTAGAAGGCTTCCGTCTCCAACTCATCCGCGTCTATCAGACATGAAAAAAGCATTCTGATCATAAACTGAACAGAAAAATGGGAAGGCATTCCACGCATGGGTCCAGATCGTACTAAAGGCTCGGGATTCGGCATCCAGTCCGGAGGCTCGAGCGCAGGAGTGTCCTTCAGCCGTCGCACTAAATCAGAAATATCTGGCAAGCCCGAATGATGTCCGGCGACACATGCGGCGAGAAGCGACCCCAAGCCTCCGTGACGATCTATCAGAAATTTTGCCCCCTCGGTGCTATGAGATTCCCCGTTGTGTGCACCCATCAGCTTCTCTTGAAATCGAGATTTCATTTTGCCCAGATCATGTGTCCAACCTAGAAGGCCAGCCGCTTGAGATCCCTCAAAGGGGAGAGCGAACGCCGAAGCACGTATCGCAACGGCCCTCGCGTGATCTTCTAGGGTTTCCCATTCGGAAACGGGGCGCCCTTGAACAGTATGTGCGTAAATCATCATGCTCTTTCGTAGATTTTCAGCGTAGTTCATTGATTATAGTGGACCTGTCCCGCTTTCGTGCCGCCCCAAGTGCTCGTTTAGGCCGCTTTGCGTTCGAAAGCGACGGGGCTTTTCCAAGCCAGTGCTGAATTTCGGCGGCGCGGATTATAGAAGCCGTTGATGTAATCGAATATGGCCATCTCTGCCTCGCGTCGTGTCTCCCAAGGATGTCGCCAGATCAGTTCTGCCTTTATGGTTTTGACGAAGGTTTCGACGGCAGCGTTATCATAGCAATTACCTTTTCCGCCCATGGATACCTTGAAGCCATGCTGGCGCAGAAGCTTCTGCTAATCATGCGCACGATATTGGCTCCCACGATCCGTGTGATGGATGCAGCCTTTAGGTGGCTCTCGGAACGCAATGGCCATCTTCAGCGCTCGGATCGCAAGATCACGTTTCATACGATTGCTGACCGCCCAGCCGATCACCCGCCGAGAATGCAGGTACAGGATCACAGCAAGATACAGCCAACCTTCGCACGTCCAGATATAGCTGATGTAAGTTGCCCATTCTTGATTTGGTTCGTTTGCAGTGAAGTTTCGATCCAGCAAGTTCGGAGCGATGTTGAACTTGTGATTGCTATCTGTCGTCGCCTTGTGCTTGCGCGGCCTGCCATAGCTGCCAAGGCTGAGGCGCGACTGTTCCTTGATGTGTGCTAGCGTCACCAGATCACTGCGTTGTCTACGGCTGGCCCGGCGGCTACGGAAAGCCCGCAATCCGCCCGCGGTGACATTCATGACTTGGCACATCCGTCCAATGGAAAATGCAAATCGGTGGTCTTCAATGAACGGTGGGCTCAACCGGTGAACGCAACACTTTAGTCTTTAGGTTCTGTTGACAAACTGGATTCCCAAATCGTCTGATTTCTGATTCAAAGTTGCTTTCTGAGGGAGGCAGCTTTGGCGCGATTGTTGATGGGGAACGCGGAGTGGGCGTTCTTGTGCGACGTGATCCGTACTTCCGCATGTCTGGTACAGATTAATGGCCGAAACCTACCGCGAGGTCCCGCTTGGGGACGATATCCTGAACACCGCCCTGCGCAGTGTGCGGTCCCTGCCGGTCTTGGAGAACTCGCATCGGAAACTGCAGCCCAACATCGTCGGATGTATCGGGGAAGTTGTCTTCGAGCGGTTCCTGGAACGTCACGGGATTGCCTTTGAAGATCGGCGTGAGAGTACCCGGCACGACTACGCCTTTCCCCGGGGGCAGGACCTTGGATCTCAAGACGAAGGACCGGAACGTTCGTCCCAAAATCGACTTTGACAACTCGGTGCCGCTCTACAACCACGAGCACCAGCGACCGGACCTCTACTACTTCGCGTCCTTGCTGCGTGATCGCTCGGATGACGATGAGGACATCGCGCGGTTCAAGATGGCTTTTTTGCTCGCCGGGATCGATATCGGGACTCTCGATCGCGACGGCACGAGGTGGGAAGCGGGACAAACGGGACTGTTGCATTAACCGAGCCATTTGGCGACCTTCATACTTTTGAGATCGATCGGGTCGCGTCAGTCACCCTTTAGGCGGCACCGGTTTCCACGCGACATCATCCTTCGTGGTGCGGTGCTATCTGCGGTTTCTTTTGTCCTACCATGATGTGGAGGATCTGCTCGCAGAGCGCAGGATCTGTGTTAATCGGTCCACCGTGTATCGTAGGGAGACCAAATTTGGCCATGAGATCACCAAACGAACAGAGAGCCATTTGCGCCGGGCAAGTGTCGAGTGGCACGTAGGCGAAACCCACATTCGCGTTGGCGGCAAGTAGCGTTACTTGTGGCGGGACGTTGATGAAAACGGTCAGGTGGTCGACTTCCGCCTGACAGCCAAACGGGATACGAAAGCGGCCAGAGCCTTTCTCAACAAAGCGATTGAGCACGTCAGGCCACTTAGACCGGTCACGATCGTAACGGACAACGCCCACTCATATCGGCGAGTGATCCACAAGATCAATCATCGCTACGATCCACATTTCGACAGTATCCGGTACATCGACAAGAAGTGGCGAAACAAGCTCCCAGATTTCTCTGAAGATCTCGAACCCCGGGACAGTCCTGTCACGCATCATCACTTTCTGTCTCAAACCACTCCTCAACGATACGACGTATCATTTCAGGCCGACTGGGGAGATCAGTCTCTGCTCGACGTGCATGATCAACGCGCTCGATCAATGATGTCGGCATGCGGACCATAACAGGATGGGTATCTACTTTTGGGCGACCACGTGATGTCTGACGTCAGCACCCATGGCACAGATTTGTGGATTTGAATAAGGAAGGATTTCTGGTTCATCTTATCGATTAGGAGATCGAGATGACAAAGAAACCCCAGACGTCGAAAGACGCCGCCGAAAAGGTGGTTAAGAACATCCGCCGCAAGACGCGGCAAACCTATTCATCTGAAGAAAAGATCCGCATTGTATTGGCAGGCCTGCGCGGCGAGGAAAGCATCTCGGTGCTATGCCGCAGGGAGGGTATTGCTGAAAGCCTGTATTATAGCTGGTCGAAGGAATTTCTCGAAGCTGGCAAGCGCCGGTTATCTGGCGACACGGCGCGACAGGCCACATCGCCTGAGGTAAAGGATTTGCGTTCTGAGGCTTTGGCCCTGAAAGAATGCGTCGCTGATCTGACCCTTGAAAACCGTCTGCTCAAAAAAAGCATGACAGGGGCTGGGGAGTTCGCGGAATGAGGTACCCTGCATCTGAGAAGCTTGAGATTATCCGCACCGTTGAGGGGTCACATCTGCCAGTCAAGCAGACCCTCGACATGCTGGGTATCCCACGCACAACATTCTATCGATGGTATGATCTCTATGTCGACTTTGGCCTGGATGGGCTGGCTGATAGGTCCCCACGCCCAGGATCGGTCTGGAACCGCATTCCTAATGTCCGTCGTGATGACCTGATTGGAACATGAGGCCCTGACCACACGGGAACTTGCCGTCAAATACACCGATGAGAAGCGGTATTTTATCTCTGAGTCATCGGCTTACCGTATTTTGAAAGCGGCTGATCTAATCACCGCACCGGACTACGTGGTGATCAAGGCCGCTGATGAGTTCACAGACAAAACGACGGCAATCAACGAGATGTGGCAGACTGACTTCACCTACTTCAAGATCATTGGCTGGGGTTGGTATTATCTCAGCACGATCCTGGACGATTACAGCCGCTACATCATCGCCTGGAAGCTCTGCACAAATATGCGGGCCGAAGATGTGACAGACACGATTGAACTGGCTCTGACAGCATCAGGCTGCGACCAGGCCATTGTGCGGCACAAGCCACGTCTGCTCAGCGACAACGGCTCATGCTACATCTCAGCCGATCTGGCCAAGTGGTTGGAGGATCAGAAAATGACGCATGTCCGCGGCGCGCCATTCCACCCGCAGACCCAAGGCAAGATCGAACGCTGGCACCAGACCATGAAGAACAGGGTTCTGCTCGAGAACTACTACCTACCCGGTGATCTCGAACGCCAAATAGGGGCCTTCGTCGATTACTACAACAACCAACGCTACCACGAGAGCCTAAACAACGTCACACCGGCCGACGTCTACTTCGGGCGAGACAAAGCCATTCTAAGGGAAAGGGCAAAGATCAAGAAACAGACAATCCGACAACGCCGCTTGCAACATCAAAAACAAGCAGCATAATCAATCATACAAACGAGCCAGAGCCTCCAATGCTCAAGCCGCTCTGATGTCCCATTTTATATGACGACGGACAGTCTCTGTCGCGAACATGCGTCACGGCGACGTCGATTGCGCAGGTTGCGGGCAGAGCTGGACGTCGAAGCCAAGCAAAATCTATTTGCTCGATTTTACGCTTCCCGACCTGCCCGTGATCAAACTCGGCTTCAGTTCAAACCCCGAAGTCCGGATGCGCCAGGTCCAGATCGCCCCCGAAACAACAAAGGGTTCCGTTCTGCGATCTGTCGCGTTGGAGACGGGACATCGGGCGATCTGCTTCGAGAAGGCTCTGCATTCTCACATCAAAGCCCACCGCCCGATCTGATTGTGCCCCCGGACCTTTTTCGATCAGATATCCGGACGACGTCCGAGATCTACCACCGCCATGGGCGCACGTATATCTCGGCGCTTTTGGATGCGGTGGAGGCGGGTTGGGATCCCTCCGCCCAGGTATCGAACGCCGCCTAATCACGCCGAGGGCGCCCCACTTCGGGGCGTCTGCCCTACGTCAAAGGCGAAGACACGTTGTGATCTCAGCGCAACGGGAGATCCCGCGATAAACCCTAAGGCACCACAAACGCATTGAGCTACGGATTGTGTAGCGCAATGTGTAGCAAAACCAACATTAATATAAACTGGAGCCCCAGATAAACACACGCAAGTTATTGAATATAATGACATTACTGCGACGTGAGTCGTGAGCTTAGTGGCGGAGGCGGTGGGATTCGAACCCACGGTACGCTTTCACGCACGCCGGTTTTCAAGACCGGTGCCTTAAACCGCTCGGCCACACCTCCAGCTAGGTTGGTCCTAGCGAAGTGAACGCATAACGTCCAGCACCAGACTTTCCTACTGGATCACCGTGGGGTAGAGTTTGCGCGGACGATGGTCCCGCAGAGGGTCGCGATCACTGGCAAAGAGGCAGGCTCCATGGCGATAACGATGCGATACGTTCGTACAACCACAGCGATATGCGCGGTTTTGGCGGTCACGGCATGCGAGGTGCATGAAGGTCCGCAAGCCGCGACGCCTACTCAGAATATCGTCGATCGTGCTGTCGAGCCAACCGCCCAGCGCGATGGCGCCACCCCGCGGCCGGATCTTTTCGCGCTGCGAACCTTGGCCGCTTGGGACGGGCGGCCCTCGCTCGGAGGGGCCTGGATCGCGCATCCTGATGTCGTGTCGGCGGAGCGGGCCAGCATCACGGAGATTTCCACAGGCCGCACGATCACCGCCGCGCTGTTCCGTCGTGATCCGTCAATCCCCGGTCCACCGTTTCAGTTGTCAGCGGACGCGGCGCAGCAGCTGGGCGTTACGCCCGGCGTTCCGGTTGAGGTAGAGGTCGTGGCCCTGCGCTTTGACACGACTGCGCCTGCCCCGAGCACCTCACAAGATGTGGTGGCTGACATTGCGGAGCCGATGCAGGCGACGATCATCGACATTCCCGACACGGCGCCCGATATTCCGGCCAATATGCCAGACGTCGAACCTGTCGCGCCGGTCGTTGCCGCGCCGCAACCGGCGACGGTTCCGCCCTCCCCCCCCGCGCCCGGAGCGGTGCCGGAGCGACCCTACATGCAGGTCGGTACGTTCGGCGTCGCCTCAAACGCGACGGCTTTGGTGACGAAATTGCAAGCCGAAGGCCTGTCGGCGCGTACCGAACCTGCGGGCGCTCTGACCCGGGTCGTCGTCGGCCCGGCGCGCAGTGCCTCGGATCTGGCGGCGATCCGTGACAGGTTGCGGCAGATGGGGTTCGACGATGCCCTTGCCGTTGCCCTTTAAGATTTGAACCAGTGGAGTTTTTCTGATGATTTTGCGTATTTTCGCCGTGCTGGTGTTCGCATTCGCAGCGCCGATTTCGGCCCAGACGCTGGACACGTCCGCCACAGCCGCGCTCGTCGTTGACTACGACACCGGCGCTGTCCTGCTGGAGAAGAACGCGGACACGCCGATTCCCCCCGCCTCCATGTCGAAGCTGATGACGCTGAACATGCTGTTCGAGGCCATCGAGGAAGGGCGCGTCGATATGGACGATACGTTCCCGGTCAGCGCGAACGCCCATGGCTATCCCGGCTCGACCATGTTTCTTGAAACCCGGCACGACCCGACGGTGCGCGATCTGATCAGGGGCATCGTGGTTCTGTCCGGCAACGATGCATGTATCGTGGTGGCGGAACATCTGGCCGGGTCCGAAGGCGCATTTGCCTCTCGCATGACGGAGCGGGCACGCGAACTGGGGATGGATGGCTCGACCTTTGCCAACGCGACCGGCTGGCCGGCGGAATCGCACCGGATGAGCGCGCGTGACCTGGTCTTTCTGGCCCGCCGGATGATGGACGAATTCGGAGAGTACTATCCCTTCTTCGCGGAGCGGGAGTTCACCTGGAACGGCATCACCCAGCCAAACCGGAACCCGCTGCTGTACAGCTCCATCGCGGGGGATGGCCTGAAAACCGGGCATACCGAGGAAGCCGGTTACGGGCTGGTCGGCTCGGCGGTTCGCGACGGGCGTCGGATCATCTTCATGGTCACGGGTCTGGACAGCACCGAGACCCGCACGAACGAAAGCGAGCGGATCGCGGCCTGGGCCTTTCGCGAGTTCGAGAACGTCACCTTCTTCGACGGTGAGACGCCGGTCGCGCAGGCCGATGTCTGGCTGGGGGAGGACAAGCAGGTCGATCTGATCGCCGGTGAGGATATCGTCGCCACCCTACCGCGCGGACAGGCGGATGAGGCCACGGCTCGGGTCGTGTATGACGGCCCTGTCCCTGCTCCGATCCAGGCGGGCCAGCACATCGCGGATCTGCTGATCGAAACCCCCGGCGTCGGCACCATGACCATCCCCCTGCTCGCCCGCAGCGACGTGGCGGAGGGCGGGCCGATGACCCGTATCGTTTCCTCCACCGGGTTGCTGGCGTCGCGCGCGTTCGACAATCTGTTCGGATCGGATTGACGGGGCATGTTCATCACGTTCGAAGGCATAGACGGGTCTGGAAAATCGACGCAGGCGCGGATGCTGTGGGAACGGCTGGCCGCGGATGGACGCGACGTGGTGCTGACGCGTGAGCCGGGCGGCGCACCGGGGGCCGAGGATATCCGCAAGCTTCTGGTTGAGGGCGATCCGGGCCGCTGGTCGGCGGAGACGGAGATCCTGCTGTTCACTGCCGCCCGCCGGGACCATCTGGAGCGCACGATCCGGCCTGCGCTAGATCGCGGCGCGGTGGTCATCTCCGACCGTTTCGCGGACAGCACCCGTGTCTATCAGGGTGCGACGCGCGGCGACCTGCGCGATACCGTCGACGCCCTGCACGATCTGATGATCAGGGTCGAACCGGACATCACTTTGATCCTGGACACTGACCCCGATGCCGCACTGGCCCGCGGACTGGCGCGCAAATCCGGCGAGGACCGGTTCGAGGATATGGGGGCCCGCTTCCAGCACACCCTGCGAAAGGGGTTTTGCGCCTTGGCGCAGGATCACGCGGAGCGTTGCATTCTGATAGACGGCGATCGTCCGGTCCAGAGTGTCGCGGCGGATATCGCCCGCCGGGTCGAGGCAAAGCTGTGAGCGACGACATACCAGAACCGGACCGCATCGCGGGTGCCCCCCATCCAAGGGAGACTGCTGCCCTGCACGGTCAAGACGCGGCGCAGGATGCGTTTCTCAGCGTGGCGCGGGGCGGCAGATTGCATCACGGCTGGATGCTGACCGGCCCGCGCGGCGTGGGCAAGGCGACATTGGCCTGGCGCATCGCGCGGTGGATGATCGCGGGTCAGCCCGAGGGCGATGCCGGATTGTATATCGACCCCGACCAGCCCGCGTTCCGCAGGGTCGCCTCATTGGGGGAGCCGCGTGTGCTGCTGTGCCGCCGCCCCTGGGATGAAAAGACCAAGAAGCTCCGCAAACAGATCACCGTCGAGGAGGTTCGCAAGCTCAAGAGCTTTTTCAACATGAGCGCGGCCGATGGCGGCTGGCGGGTCGCGATCGTCGATGCGATGGACGATCTGAACGTCCCCGCCCAGAACGCTCTGCTGAAAATACTGGAGGAACCGCCTGAGAAGGTCCTGTTCCTGATGGTCTGCCATCAGCCGGGTCGCCTGTTGCCGACCATACGGTCACGGTGTCGCGAATTGCGGCTGGGCGCACTGGATGCCGCATCGCTGGGCAGTGCAATGATGGATGCGGGCTACGCGCCCGATGCGGATACGCAGGCGCTGACCAGCCTCAGCGGGGGCAGCGCGGGTGAGGCCGTGCGCCTGATCGCCGACGAAGGCCTGGTGCTCTATGGAAATCTGATCGCCATCCTTTCGGCGGCACCCCGGATGGACCGGATGCTGATGACCCGTGTGGCGGATGGATGCGCCGGGCGCGGAGCGGAGGAGCGATACGACCTGACCGTGCGCCTGATCGCCCTGCTGTTGAACAGGCTGTCGCGAACCGGGGCCACGGGGCAGCCCCCCGTAGAGGCGGTCGAGGGTGAGGCCGCGACCCTGCGCAGGCTGGCCTCCACGCCCTTCGCCGCCCAGCAATGGGCCGAACTGGCCCAGACGACCAGCGCACGGATTGACCACGGACGGCTGGTCAACCTTGACCCTGCGCAAGTCATCCTCGATACCTTCCTTGCAATAGATGCGACCGCACGACGGCAAATTCAGTAGGCCCCATGCTCACCGACAGTCACTGCCATCTCGACTTTCCCGATTTTGACGACGACCTGTCGCAGGTCATCGCCCGTGCCCACGCGGCGGGCGTGAACAGGATGGTCACGATCTGCACCAAACGCGCGGGGCTGGCGAAGGTACACTCCATCGCGGAACGGCTGCCCGAGGTTTGGTTCGCCTACGGCATTCATCCGATGAGCGTGGCATCCGAACCCATGATCGAGGTGTCCGAACTGGTCGAGGCCGCGCAGCATCCGCGCATGGTCGGCATTGGTGAGACTGGACTGGACTATCATTACACGGCGGAAAGCGCGGAGGCGCAGCAGACCAGCCTGCGCCGTCATATCGAGGCATGCCGCCAGACGGGTCTGCCCCTCATCATCCACTCACGCGCGGCGGATGATGATATGGCCGCGATCCTGCGCGAGGAGCACGCAAGCGGCCCGTTCACCTGTGTGATGCACTGCTTTTCCTCGGGTCCGGAGCTGGCCGCCACGGCGCTGGAGCTCGGCTTCTACCTCAGCATGTCGGGGATCGTGACCTTTCCGAAATCAACCGAACTGCGTGAGATTTTCGCGACCGCCCCGCTTGACCGTATCCTGGTCGAAACGGACAGCCCCTACCTCGCCCCGGTTCCCCATCGCGGCAAGCGGAACGAACCGGCCCATACCGCCCATACCGCGGCCCGCGGGGCGGAGGTTTTCGGCATCAGCGCCGAGGATTTCGCGGCCCATACCGAAGCCAATTTCGAGCGCCTGTTCACGCGCACCGTGGCGGGTGCATGATGGCGCGAATGGTGTTCACCATATTGGGCTGCGGATCGTCCGGCGGGGTTCCGCGCCTTGGCGGGCATTGGGGATCATGCGATCCGGATGAGCCGAAAAACGCCCGGCGCCGCTGCTCGCTGCTGATTGAGCGGTTCGAGGGGGAGGACGCAACCCGCGTGCTGATCGACACTTCACCTGACATGCGAAACCAGCTGCTGGAAGCAGGCATCGGCACCCTCGACGGTGTGGTTTATACGCATGAACATGCGGACCATGTTCACGGGCTGGACGATTTGCGCATGATCGTGTTCAACATGCGCGCCCGCCTGCCCGTTTGGGCCGACGAACCGACGCGCCGCGCCTTGCTGGAACGGTTCGGCTATGCGTTCAAGACACCCGAGGGCAGCCCCTATCCGCCGATCCTGTACCTCAAGCCATTGGACGGGCGCATCGAGATCGACGGCGCAGGCGGAACGATCGACATCACGCCCTTCGCTGTCGATCATGGCAGCATCCAGGCACAGGGCATCCGGGTCGGTGATTTCGCCTACCTGCCCGATGTCGCCCAGATGAACGACGCGGCGTGGCAGGCTGTCGAAGGGCTGGACTGCTGGGTGGTCGATGCCTTGCGCTACAAACCGCACCCGACACACAGTCATTACGCGCAGACGCTGGACTGGATCGCCCGGGCGCAGCCGAAACGGGCAATCCTGACCAACATGCACATCGACCTCGACTACGCGACGGTCTGTCGCGATACGCCCGAAAATGTGACGGCGGCCTATGACGGGATGAAGATCGAATATGACCTGTAGCCGCGCCCGGATCGAGTTCCCATGCTGGGACTGATCCAGATCGTCATTCCGGTCTTTCTGGTGATCGGGGCAGGCTACATCGCGACGCGGCTGAAACTGTTCAGCGATTCAGGTGCAGACGGTTTGATGGTGTTCACGCAAGGGTTCGCCATTCCCTGCCTGCTGTTCGCCGCGCTTGCCCGTCTGGATCTGGGGGCGGTGTTCGATATCAGGTTGCTGATCAGCTTCTACGTCGGCGCCAGCACCTGTTTCGTGCTGGGCATTCTGGGGGCGCGGCTGATCTTCCGACGCCGCCCGGGTGAGGCGGTGGCGATCGGCTTCGGCGCTCTCTTCTCGAACTCCGTCCTGCTGGGCCTGCCGATCATGGAGCGGGCCTATGGTACGGAATCGCTGGCGGCGAACTTCGCGATCATCTCGATCCACGCGCCGTTTTGCTATCTGCTGGGGATAACGTCGATGGAAATCGCGCGGGCGGATGGGCGCGGTCCGGTCGATACGGTGCGCGCCGTCGTGCGGTCGATGTTTCGAAACTCGCTGATGATCGGCCTCGCGCTCGGCTTTATCGTCAATCTCGGCAACATTCCCCTGCCCAATCCGGTCTGGGCGGCGGTCGATCTGATGGTACGGGCTGCCCTGCCTGCGGCCCTGTTCGGGCTGGGCGCGATCCTGACGCGGTACAAGCTGTCGGCCCAGTTGCCCCAGGCCCTTATGGTCAGTGTCCTGTCACTGATCGTGCATCCGTCGATCGCGTGGTTGATGACGGTGGAGGTGTTCGATCTGTCACCGGAATTCGTCCGCTCCGCCGTTGTTACGGCCGCGATGGCACCCGGGATCAATGCCTATGTCTTCGCGAACATGTACGACCGGGCAAAGGGTGTGGCCGCGTCGGTGGTCCTGTTGGGAACCGGGATGTCAGTCCTCAGCGTCTCCGTCTGGCTGTGGGCGCTCTCCACGCTCCAGCCTTAGCAGGTTCGACAATCGTTCCGTATCACGGCGCAGACCGCAATAACGCCCGTCGCTGACGCAATAATCGTATGATCCCATATCCAGGTTCAGGGCCATCATCGGGGCGCAGGCGGTCTGAACTGCGACGGCAGCAGAATACAGCGTCAGGGGCTGGGCGCTTTGCCAGATACCCAGACCGTCCTCCGTCTGGATCAGCACACGTCGGGTGAAACGCGGGGCGTCCTCGATTTCGTGAATGTCCAGTTCGCCATCCGAGATCAGCAGATGCGACTGAAGCAATGAGATGTGGTCCTGCTTCGCGCGCTCAGCCAGGGCAAGCCTGCCTTGCGCGCTGTCGATCCCGATCACGTCGCGTCGGGTGATCCGCACGTTGTCCCCGTCGATCAGCAGGACCCCGTCCATCGGACCACCGTTGCGGTTTATGACCTCACCGTCTTGCAGGAAAAATCCAACGGGTGCGTTGCCGCCCCCCTGCCGCAGTTCCGTACCTGTATAGGCACCCGTGACGGTAATGCCCTTGCTGTCGCTTAACGGCAAATCGTCAGGCACCACGAACAGAGTGGCCCGGGGGTTCGCATCGAAGAACAACATACCGTCAGACGTACACGCCTCGGCCATAGGGGCCGAGGCGATCAGGACTGACAACATAGCGAATTTCAGCTTCATCCAGGCGACATTCCTCGAAGACGCTCAGACCTGCGCCGCAGCAATTCGACCGTTGTAAGCAACAGGATGGAAATGAAAACCAGAATTGTCGCGACAGCCAGAATCGTCGGGCTGATCTGTTCACGCAGGCCGGTAAACATCTGCCAAGGCAGCGTCTGCTGGTTGGCCGATCCGATGAAGATCACGACAACCACCTCATCGAAGGATGTGATGAAGGCGAACAGACCGCCCGAAATCACACCGGGCAGAATCAGCGGCATCTGCACCTTGAAGAAGGTACGCACCGGCCCTGCCCCCATATTGGCGGAGGCCCGCGTCAGCGACTTGTCGAACCCGACCAGGGTCGCCGTCACCGTGATGATCACGAACGGAATGCCCAGTGCCGCATGCGCCAGCACGATCTTGATATAGCCGACGAAGTTCTGGCCCCAGCCCAGCTGATCCTCCAGAAAATTACCCATCTTCGAGTAGAAGAAGAACATTCCCGTGGCGGAGATGATCAGCGGCACAATCATGGGTGAGATCAGGATCGCCATGATCGCCCCGCGAAACGGAACGTGGCTTTGGCTCAAGCCAATTGCGGCCAGCGTGCCGAAGGTTACGGCGATCACCGTCGCGATCGGCGCGATGATGAACGAATTGCGCAATGCCTGCTGCCAGCCGCTGTCGGTAAAGAAATCCTGATAATGCTTTAGGCTGTACCCCGCCGGATCGAAACGCAGCATTTCGGGCGTGAAGGTAAAGAAATCCTGCGCGTTGAAGCTCAACGGAATGATCACGAGGATCGGGATGATCAGGAACGCGAAGATCAGGCCGCAGATGACGCGAAAACTGTAATACCAGATCGTTTGCCCGGTGGATGCATATGCAGGAAGTGACATGGCTTATCCCAGCTTCACGTTGTCGATGCCGACGAGGCGGTCGTAAACCCAATAGAGGGCCAGAACCATCGCGAGCAGAATGGTGGCGAGCGCTGCGGCAAGGCCCCAGTTCAGGCTCGACGAGATGTGATAGTAGATGCGGTTGGAAATGAACGTGCCGTCCGTACCGCCGACCAGTTCAGGCGTGATGTAATACCCGATGGCCAGAATGAAGACGAGGATCGCCCCCGCCCCGATGCCCGGAACGCTTTGCGGGAAATACACCCGCCAGAAGGCCGTCCAGTCGGTCGCGCCCAGCGACTTCGCCGCGCGCAGATAGGTGGGCGAGATCGTCTTCATCACGGAATAGAGCGGCAGGATCATGAACGGCAGCAGGATATGCGTCATCGCGATGACCGTCCCCGTTGCGTTGTTTATCATCGCCAATCTGTTGTCATCCGCGATGATACCGATCCAGACCAGCGTGTCGTTTATGACCCCCTGTTGCTGCAACAGAACCTTCCACGCGGATGTGCGCACCAGCAGAGATGTCCAGAACGGCAGCAGGACCAGGATCAACAGCAGATTGGCGCTGCGCGACGGCAGGTTCGCCAGAATCCACGCTATCGGATAGCCCAGCAGGAAGCACATGAAGGTGATCGTCACCGACAGGATCATCGTGCGGATGAACAGCTTCACGTAGATCGCCTGCAAATCCGACACCGGCTCGATCCCGTCGGGCGTCGCCTGCAGGTCAAGCGCGGCAAGGAAGTAGCCGGCCGTTATCGGGTCGGAATTTGTCTTGATGACGTACCAGGTCTCCGGATCCACCCAATCCTCGTCGATATCCTCGAATTGAGGGGCCAGCGGCGCAGAGGTGTCCATCCGCCCCAGACGCCGCTCATTGGTTTTCCGGAACAGCGACGACATGCCTGAGGATTCGTAGTTCAAGCGCGAGCCAAGGCGCGTGTGAATTTTCTGTTCGGTGGCGATCAGCATATCGGCGTAGAGCGCCTCGAAAACCGGCTCTTCGGGCAGCACACCGGAACTGGCATCCCAATCGCGCAAGGCCTCGACGGTCCGGGGGATCGTCTCTTCGACGATGGCATTGTCCACCGAGCGCAGCAGCATGTTCCCGATCGGAATGATGAATGTCAGAAGGATGAACAACAGCAGCGGCGCGACAAGCAGCAATGCCCGGATCTTCTGACGGCGCAGCGCCCTCGCGAGGGACCGCTTGAGCGGCTGGCCATCCGCGGCAAGTACGGGTTCGGGGGAGGTGCTCATCGTCCAAAATCCTTTGCGCGCGCTGGCGCAGCTGTCGCCTACATTCAGGAATAGGGTGGTGCGGCCCACCGCATACCTGAATGCCCCTTTTGCGGGGGGGGCGGTGCGGCACCCCGAGGATGCCGCACCGGTGTTCTCGGTCCGAACTTACTGAAGCAGCCAGGACTGGAACTGCGCGTCGATATCGTCGCGGTTATCAGCCCACCACTCGTAGTTGAACAGGAACGTGTTCACGCTGTTCGCGGGATCGGTCGGCATGTGCGGCGCCATTTCGATGCCCAGTTCCTCGTGGGTGCTGACCAGCGGGGCGGAGGACGCACGGGCGGGACCGTAGGCGATGTACTTCGCCTGATCCGCCAGACGCTGCGTATCGGTCGCGAAGTGCAGGAAGTCCATCACACGGGCCAGACGATCCTCGGGCAGACCGGCGGGAACGATCCAGCCGTCCAGGTCGAACATCTGGTAATCCCACAGCATGCCGACCGGCTGGTCCTGCTCCTCGATGACCGAGAACAGACGACCGTTATAGGTCGACCCGATGACGATTTCGCCGTCAGCCAGAAGCTGCGGCGTTTCCGCGCCGGCGGACCACCAGATGGTGTTGTCCTTGATCTCGTCCAGCTTGGCGAGGGCGCGTGCGACGCCTTCCTCGGTCTCCAGCATGTCGTAGACGTCTTCGTAGGCGACGCCGTCACAGATCAGCGCCCACTCTACGTTGCCGATCGGGCGCTTTTCCAGCGCGCGCTGACCGGGGAATTCCTCCGTGTTCCACACATCGCAAACGGAGGAAGGCTCGGCACCGTTCCACTCCGCAACATCGGTGCGGTAGCCGAAGGTCGTGGAATAGACGATCTGCGGAATGAAGCAGTCGGAGATGATCAGCTCACCGAAATCTTCCGTTGCGCTCGACCCGTCATCGCCCTGGGCGAGGACTTCGTCGTGGTCGATCTCCATTGCGATACCCTCGTCGCACAGGCGCATTGCGTCCGCGGCGACGACATCGACCAGATCCCAGGTCACGTTGTCAGCTTCGGACATCGCGCGCAGACGGGCGACAGCCTCGGCCGAGCTTTCGTCCCAGGTGACCTGAATCCCGGTCTCCTCAGCGTAGGGCTCGGAGTAGGCCTTCTGCTGCGACGTCTGATATGCGCCGCCCCAGCTGACGATCGTCATGCTGTCGGCCATATGGCCCTCGGCGTTCGCGACGCCGGTGAGTGCGAGTGCGGATGTCGCACCGATCATCAATGTCTTGAGTTTCATGTTCAATTCCCTGTCCCGGTTTTGATCTGTTCCGCAGTGCACCGAACCGGGGCTCCGGTCGCTGCGGGTGTCGCCGCGCGAGGCATTACCGCCCGCGCGACTATCTCGTTCAGTTCACCTCAAGCGCGCGGGCATCCGTGGGTGCCCAGCCGATCTTGATGCGCTCTCCGGGCGACAGCCTGCGCTGATCGCCGGAATTCCTTGATTTTACAACAAATTGGTCGTTTCCAGCCACACGAAGTCGTGTGCGGAAGATATCGCCCATATAGATCCACTCCAGCACTTCCGCGTCGATCAGATGCGCATCCTCCGGCAGACGGCTGTGGTCAATCTCGACCCGCTCGGGGCGGATAGAGACCAGCGTGCTTTCCCCCGGATTCGAAACGTTCACCGGTTCCGCACTGATCAGCTCACCCGAGGGGAGGCGCACCTCGGCCACGCCATTGGCTATGCTCTCAACCGTGCCGGGCAAGGTGTTGTTTTCACCGATAAACTGCGCGACGAAGCTGTTTTCGGGGCGCTCGTACAAATCCTCGGGCGGGGCGAGCTGCTGGATGCGCCCGTCGTTGAAGACCGCAACCCGATCCGACATCGTCAGCGCCTCACCCTGATCGTGGGTGACGTAGACCACGGTGATGCCAAGCTGTTCGTGCAAGTGCTTGATCTCGAACTGCATATGTTCGCGCAACTGTTTGTCGAGCGCGCCCAGCGGCTCATCCATCAGGACCAGTTCCGCGTCGAACACCAGGGCGCGGGCCAGTGCGATCCGCTGTTGCTGACCGCCCGAGAGTTGCGCCGGACGACGACCGCCGAACTCCCCCATCTGCACCATGTCCAGCGCGCGCTTCACCTTGGCCTCACGCTCGGCCTTGCCCATCTTGCGTACTTCGAGGGGGAAGGCCAGATTTTCCGCCACGGTCATGTGGGGGAACAAGGCATAATTCTGAAAAACCATCCCGATGCCGCGCTTGTGCGGCGGAATGTTGTTGATGGAAACGCCATCAAGCTTGATCTCACCGTGAGTGGCGCTCTCGAACCCTGCCAGCATCATCAGGCATGTCGTCTTGCCGGAACCGGACGGCCCGAGCATCGTCAGAAACTCACCGCGCCCGATAGAAAGGTTCAGGTCCTTCACCACGAGCGTTTCACCGTCGTAGCTCTTTTGAACACGATCAAATGTTACGAAGCCGTCGTTCGTTGAAGTGTCCGCCAAATCTGAAATCCCTGTCCGCTATCCCTGTCAGGCGTCGTTCCGCCAGCTTGCCCCAAGAGCCTAGCAGCGCTTTTTCAAGATGCAACGGGCCATCGAAAACACCGTCAGAACAGGCACATCGCTTCGTCAATTCACCTGATACAGGCTGGATTGCCTGAAATTTTACTTCAAAACAGGAATTTTTCTTTATCGGGCGAGGGCGTCGAGAGCCATAAGGTAACCTTGCGCGCCGAAGCCGGCGATAACGCCCGTCGCTGCCGCGGACACGAACGAGTGGTGGCGAAACGGCTCCCGACGGTGGGGATTGGACAGGTGCAATTCGATCACCTGCAGGCCATCGCATGTCTTGAGAGCATCCAGAACCGCCACTGAGGTATGGGTGTAGGCTGCGGCATTGATGATGATATCGGCGCCTTCACCCCTGGCCCGATGGATGTGATCGACCAGCGTTCCCTCGGAATTGGTCTGACAGAATGTCAGGGCGATCCCACGCTCCGCAGCGCGCGCCTGGCACCTCTGCTCGATCTGGTCCAACGTATCGGAGCCGTAGATCTCAGGCTCCCGCTGTCCCAGCAGGTTAAGATTCGGTCCGTTTAGGATATGGATTGTACGGGTCATGACGGCTCCGATTTCGATGTCGCGTGCACGGTGCCGGAGATTGTCAGGAAAGCCAATGCTCGATCATTGCGCTGTGCGGGTCGGCCAGATCATCTATCACATCGAAATGATGCCGGTTCGCTGCCACCTTCAGCATGGCGTCCGCGCCGCAGCCGGTCCAGATATTGGCAATCAACTCCGCCTGGCGCAGAAATTCGGGGCGCTCCTCGGCACCGACCCAGGCTGTCAGGCGGGTGCCGTCGCGCGGCGCGTGCAGGGCCGGGCTTTCGGCAGTGGCCTCCGCCCAGTCCAGACGCAGGTCACGGTTCATGTCGGTCCTCAACAAGGGGCGCAAATCGTGCAGACCGCTGATGGACAGGACATGGCCGAGCCGCCCCGCCACCCCCTGCCCCAAGGGGCTGAGCGCGCAGGCCATGCGTGTCACCAGATGCCCCCCGGCGGAATGCCCCGCCAGATGCACCGGCCCCGCAACCATTCCGGACGCCTGTGAGACCGCACGGGCGATCTGGCCGGTGATGTCTGAGATCGCGGCGTTCGGGCACAGTGTATAGGATGGAATGGCGACCGCGTAGCCTCTGTCCACCGCGCCCTGCGCCAGATGGGACCAAGTGGATTTGTCGAAGTTCCGCCAATAGCCGCCATGGACGAACACAGCCAGTCCCAGCGGGGCCGATACCGGCATGAATAGATCAAAACGTTCCCGTTCCGAGGTGCCATATCCCACACTCAACCGCGCACGATCCGCATCGAGCAGGGTTTCGCGGTATTTCTCGGCACGCTCCCGCCACAGCTCCGGATAGCTCTCGGCACCCTTGATATGCGCACCATTGGCATAGGCATCGTTCCAATCGGAGATCATGCCCGCTTCCTCCTCATAAGGCACATCGTCAAGGGGTCATGTGCCCTGCACGGTCATGCAATCAACGCAACTCGGAAATCGTTTGTGCCTGATTGTGCCGGGTTTTGGAAGTCGGATTGCCCAAAATCGCAAGAACACGCTAAACGTGTACTAGGTGCAATCAACTCGCCTAATAAACTATAGTCTTTGACAAAAGACGGTACTTTGTTATTTGAATCAGTTAAATTGCCGTGCGAAAGAGCCTGTCGGCTTTTACGTACCGCATTCGGGGCAGGTGAACACGACCCAAGTGCCTGACGTAATTTCGGAGACACTCGATGGCCAATATATATACCTACTCGGGCTATACGGATGCGGAAATGAATTTCGACGGTGGTTTCACCGAATTCACAGTTCCGACGTCAGCACCATCACTACAGATTCATATCGAAGATACGGATACAACGCTTTCGCGGCCTCAGTCCGGTGCGATGGCCTATATCTTCGATCCATCCACTGGAACCTATACCGACAGTGGTCAGGTTGAACTGGCAGTCGTCGACAGTTGGGCCGTTTCAGGTGGCTTCATCACGGTTTACGCGGTCGACATAGACGGCGATATCTACAACATCATCTCTGAAAGCGATCAGCAAGCCTACTCCGGCGAGACGGCTACATTCGATTCGGTGGTTGAAGGTTCGAGCGTCGCCTACGACGCCATCCCAAGCTGGGGTGAGACGCTGACAGGTGCCGAGGGCGGTCCCGCTATGGGCGGCGATGACGCAATCTACGGACTGGAGGGCGACGATTCCCTGCGCGGCTTGTCAGGCAACGACACCATTACCGGCGGGGATGGCAATGACAGCCTCGACGGCGCGGTCGGCAATGACAACCTATTTGGTGGGGCGGGCGATGACAGCGTGCTGGGGGGCGAGAACGACGATGTGGTCCAGGGCGGTGACGGCGACGATATCGTCTACGGCGATGGGTCGGATGTGCGCGATCCCAGCCAAGATGCCGCGACTTTCAACTTCAACCGCGCAAATGTGGATACGACGAATACCAGCGACAATGGCGACGCGAACGAGACCGTCGGCGAATCGATCACCTATGAAGCCGTGGCGACCACGGCCGAGGGCGTGGTCGTCGATGCGCGGTTCACCATCCTGTCGATAACCGAGTCCGACGGCACGACGCCCTCGGCGATGCCGGTTGATCTGAACAACAGCGACATGGGCGATCCCAACATCGTGATCCTGAACCTTGGGGCCACAACCACAGGCGGCCCCGGCGCGGTCTATGGCGGGCACAAGGCGGAGATCATCGTCGAATTCTTCGCGGCATCGGGTCCGAATACCGGCCAGCCCATCGCGCTCAACGGTACGTTCGTTTTCCGCGATCTGGATGAAACGGACCCGAACAACGGGCTGGACACCGATATCGAGCGGGTCACGGTCGCCACTTCGGAATTCACCAGCTACGAGGTCGCGACAAATACATCGGTCGATGTGCAGGACGACGCCAACAGTTTCACGTTCTCGGGCTCACGCAATAACGACCAGACCACCCTGACCGCCGTGGAGCAGGAGCAAAACCAGGTCGCACTGGACTTCGTGAACCGTGAGAGCTTTACCGTGACCCTTACGTCGCGGCGCGTGAACTCCGGCTTCACCTTCGATACGCGCAACTTCACCACCCCGACGACGATCGGCGATGCGAGTAACGAGGGCAACGATTATGTCAGCGGCGGCGCTGGCAACGACACCCTGTTCGGATCCTCGGGCACCGATACGCTGGATGGTGGAACCGGCAACGACCTGATCGACGCCGGAAACGATTCCGACACCATTCTGCTCAATGACGGGTTCGGCGCGGATACCATTCGCGGGTCCGAGGGCGGAACCGATCAGGATACACTGACCGCGATCGGTCTGTCGTCGAATGGCGTCGATGTCATTATCAGCGACTTTTCCAACGGGAACCTGACCGGCACAGCCGAGGAATCCGGTACGGGAGACGTCACCGAATTTTCCGAAATCGAAACGCTTGTGCTGTCGAACAACGACGACACCTACGATTCCACGGCCGTGGGTGCGGTAACCGTCGAAGGTCTGCAGGGTGACGACGCGATCACCACCGGATCGGGCAACGATACGATCTATGGCGGCAACGTGAACACTTCCACCGGGGGGGCCACAAGTTCGGGCAACGATACGATCAGCTCCGGTGCCGGCGACGATTACGTCTATGCGGGCGACGGTGCCGATCTGCTTATCGTCGGAACAGGCAATGACAGCATTCGCGGGCAGGCAGGCAACGATACGTTCCAGCTGGAAGACAACTTCGCCCAGGATACGCTGAGTGGGGATGGCGGAAACGATATCATCGACGCCTCCAATCTGACTGCGCATGGCATCGACGTCGTCTTCTCTGACGATAACAACGGTACGATCAGCGATCAGACGAACGCATCCGGTGAGTTCAGCTCGATCCGCGACTTCGTATTTTCCGAGCAGGCAGACAACGTCAACGCGGACAACATCGCCTCGAACGTGCGGGATCACGATCTGGCCGGGGGTGACGACAGTTACGATGCGGATGCAAGCACCGGCAACAGAAACGTGGATGGCGGCGCGGGCAACGATACGATCGTCACCGGTCTGGGCGATGACAACATCGTGGGCGGCGAAGGAAACGACAGCCTTCAGGGCAATTCGGGCGCGGATACGCTTTCCGGCGGCGCGGGCTCCGATACCCTGACCATGTTCGAAAACGATACGGCGACCGGCGGATTAGGAAACGACTTCTTCAACTTCGCAACGGGCGCATCCAGCGGGTCGGGCGGCGATACGATCGTCGCCACGGGTGGTGAGGATCCCGGCGACAGCGACATCGACACGCTGTCGCTGGCGGGTCTGACAAATCTTTCCGGCAACAGCCTTACCAAGAACGATATCACTTTCGTGAACGGCGATCCCGAGGCGGGCAGCTTCACGATGGAGGATGGCACCGTCGTCACCTTCAGCGAGATGGAGCGTGTGATCTGCTTCGATTCCGAGGCACGGATCATGACGCCAACAGGCCCCCGTGCCGCGGGAAAGCTGAAGCCGGGCGATCTGATCGTCACCCGCGATCACGGCCTGCAACCCGTGCGCTGGATGGGGCGGCGGACGGTCCGCGCTACCGGTGCGTTGGCCCCGATCCAGTTCGACGCAGGCGTATTCGGCAATCCCAACGTCCTGCGCGTGTCGCCGCAGCACCGGATGTTGCTGCGCGACAGTGCGCTGCGGCTGACCCACGGTGTCGATGAAATGCTGGTTGCCGCAAAGCATATGGTGAACGACACGACCATCCGTCAGATCAGCGGCGGCACCATCGAGTATGTGCACCTGATGTTCGACCGCCACGCCATTATCTTTGCCGAGGGGATCGAGTCCGAGAGCTTCCACCCCGGCGAAATGGGATATGAGGCGCTGGACCCCGCAGGTCGAAGCGAATTGTTCGCGCTGTTCCCGGAACTGGCCGTCAGCGGCCCTCAGGGCTACGGCCCATCATCGCGTGAGACGTTGAAACCCTGGGAAGTGCCTGCCAGCTTCGCGCGCAGCGCGTGAAAACCCCGCAGCACGTGCTGCGGAGCCTTCTATGATCCGTGAGTAGGCCCCGGAGCCCGGGGACGCCAAGCCCCTGCCGGTGAGGCGGGTCAGGAGATACAGCGCGCCGCAACTGTGAGGCGTGCCGCAGCCGTGCGGCGCGTCGCCTGCCCCGGTATTGCCGTGGCACGCAGTTGCATGACTGCCGAAAACTCTCGACCACGGCAAATGGGTTCACGGTAAATTTGTTCTGGCTAAATTTGTTCTGGCGAAGCTCTATCGTTCCGCGAAAGAGCCTGCGAAAAGGGAAGTGCACGATGGCGTGTGTTGTCCACCCATACGCTGCCACGATCGAGGATGAGCCATGACCACACTGGCCGACCGGACCCGAGACGCAATCGCGAAACTGCGCAGCATAGCCCCGGGCATGGTTCTGGCCATAACGGTCGCGCTGGCCAGTCTGTTCATTTCCGAGCATTACGGCGCACCCGCGATGCTGCTGGCGCTGTTGCTGGGCATCGCGCTCAATTTCCTGTCCGAAGACATCCGCTGCGGTCCCGGCGTCGAATTCGGCGCGCGGACGGTTCTGCGCTTCGGCGTGGCGCTGCTCGGCTTGCGTATCAGCTTTGACATGGCGCTCGAACTGGGTTGGCCGGTCGTCGCACTTGTTGTCGGGGGTGTTGTCGCGACCATCGGATTTGGCATGGCCGTGGCGCGGCTCTTCGGGTTCGGGCCGCGCTTTGCGGTCCTGTCCTCAGGCTCGGTTGCGATCTGCGGTGCGTCAGCCGCCCTGGCCATAGCCGCCGTGCTGCCGCAGAAGAAGAATGCCCAGGATCAGCTGGTGTTCACCGTGGTCGGCGTCACCATCCTTTCGACGATCGCGATGATCCTGTACCCGATCCTGGGATCGCTCGTGGCCCCTACCGACACCGTGATCGGCATCTATCTGGGGGCGACCATCCATGATGTGGCACAGGTCGTAGGGGCCGGATTCTCCGTATCCGACACGGCGGGTGAGACGGCGACCCTCGTCAAACTGATCCGGGTCGCGATGCTGGCCCCCGTGGTCGTGAGCATCGCCCTGATCGTGCGCAGCAGGCTGGGCCATTCGGCTGAGACGAGCGGTGAGGCGCAACCCGTCGTGCCGTTGTTTCTGATCGGTTTTATCGTTCTCGCCACATTGAATTCTTTGGTTGCCCTGCCCGAAATTGTGCTGTCACTGGCCGCCGACGGTTCGCGCACTCTGCTGCTGATCGCCATCGCCGCGGTGGGGCTGAAAACGGTGCCCAAAGACTTGCTGAAGGTCGGCAAGACCGCAGCCCTGCTGCTGGTGGTGGAAACGGTGTTTCTGGCGACGTTCACCGGGGTCGGCCTGATGGTGATCGGGGTGATCTGATCCAGCTTCATGTCGGGCCCATGTCCGGTTTCGGCCAAATGAACCGCTCGCCGCAATTCTGCTGGACACATGTCCAGATTATATGTTCACCTTCACATGAGCAGCAAAAAGACTGCGTCAAGGGAAGATGAAATTGCCATTCAATGCGTCATGTAACTACGTGATCGTGGGCGGTGGTTCTGCGGGGTATCCCCCTGCGGCACAGCTGTCCGGGGATCCTTTTGTGTCCGCCCGCCTGCCTGCTGGCAGCCGGGGTTGCGGATGTTCGACCGCTGCGGCCCAGATGCATCCGGTTCAGAAAATCCGCAGGGATCTGACGATCGTCAACGGCGCACATGTCACCGAAATTCCGACTGAAAAAACGCGCGCGACCGGTGCCGCCTGCGGCGCAACACCAACGCCCCCACAATCATGATCGCGGAACGGGCGGCGGGCCCGTTCCGTGGCACTACACCAGCTGCGATCGCAGCAGAATAAAGGAGAACAGTATGTTTGGAACAATGATGTATCAGGCGCTGACGACAGGTTCGCTGATCGATCACGCCGAGAAATATCACGCCGGAACCGAGATCGTTTCGGTCGAAACGGATGGCCAGATCACGCGGTCCAACTGGGGTGAGGTCGGGGTCAACGCGCGGCGGATGAAGGCCGCGCTGGACAAGCTGGGCGTGTCCGACGGTGCACGCTGCGCGACCATCGCCTGGAACAATCGCCGCCATCTGGAGCTTTACTTCGGGATCGGCAGCGGCGGGCGCGTGGTTCACACGATCAACCCGCGTCTGACCCCCGAACAGATGATCTATATCTTCAACCATGCCGGGGACGAAGTGCTGTTCGTGGACCGCACATTCCTGCCGATCGTGGCCAAGCTGGGTGAGCACCTGAAGACGGTGAAGCACTATGTCCTGATGGGCCCGCGTGATGAGGAAGCCGCCGCCATGGTCGAAGGGCTGCTGTTCTACGACGAGATGTTGGCTGAGAACGATCCGGTGCCCGAATGGCCGGACGTGGACGAAAACTCCCCCGTCGTTCTGTGCTATACCTCCGGCACGACCGGAAACCCCAAGGGCGTGCAGTATTCGCACCGCTCTCTTATTCTGCACACGATTGGCGGAAACCAGCCCGATGGGATGAGCATCGCCGCACGCGACGTTGTGATGCCGGTCGTGCCGATGTTCCACGTCAATGCCTGGGGCTCGACCTATATTGCCGCTGGCGTCGGGTCGAAACTGGTATTGCCCGGACCGAATCTGGACGGCGAAAGCCTCGTCCGGTTGATCGACTCCGAGAAGGTGACGATATCGCTGGGTGTGCCGACGATCTGGATGGGATTGCTGGCCGCGCTCAAGAGCACTGGCATCAAGCCCGACTCCATGAAGCGCACCGTGGTCGGTGGATCGGCGCTGCCGCCCTCCATGATCCGGGACTTCCGCGAAAAATATGGCGTCGAACTGATCCACGCCTGGGGAATGACGGAGACTTCGCCCCTCGGCACGCTGAACCAGATGCTCGAAAAGCACTCCGGACTCAGCGAGAGCGAGAAGTTCAAGCTGCGCGAAGGCCAGGGCCGCCCGCCGTGGGGTGTGGACGTGCGCATCGTCGATGCCGAGGGGAATGAACTGCCCCGCGACGGCAAAACGCAAGGTGAACTGCAAGTGCGCGGCCACTGGATCGTCGAAAGCTATTTCGGCCAGGAAAACCACGCCCTGACCGATGACGGTTGGTTCGATACCGGCGATGTGGCGACGCTGGACAGCGACGGCTATCTGGTCATTCGCGACCGCTCGAAGGACATCATCAAGTCCGGCGGGGAGTGGATCTCGACCGTTGAGCTGGAAAACATCGCGATTGCGCACCCCAAGATCGCCAACGCCGCCGCCATCGCTGCATATCACCCGAAATGGGATGAACGCCCCGTTGTGATTGCCGTCCCGGACGAAGGGGAAACGCCGACCGAGGAGGAAATCATCGCCTCCTACGACGGCAAGGTGGCCAGCTGGCAGGTCCCCGACAAGGTGATCTTCGTCGACGAACTGCCCATCGGTGCTACCGGAAAGGTGCTCAAGAACAAGCTACGTGAGACCTATGGCGACGTTCTGACGAAGGAGGCCTGACGTGAACAGGGTCACGATCGATATTCGCCCCGACCTTCGGGCCATTGATCGTGACCTTGATACTCTGCCGGCAACCGGGGCGCGTAGCTGCCTAATCAGCAGGCGACAGCGCGGCCCGGGCAGGCTGCTGGCCCGCGTACGGCGCCCTTGGGGGTTGTTGAAACCGGCGCCCATTTTCATCTACGCAGTGCGGGGGTGAGACTGGGGACATGGTCACATGAACAAGCTCGACAAGGTCAACCGCCTCGCAGCCAAGGCCGATGCCAAGGTCGCGAAGCGCGTCCGCAAGAAGGACGAGCTGGCAGACAGCGCGATAGCCGCACTAAAACAGCTCGGCTATGCCCGCACCAGCCTGCGTGACATCGCCGAACTGTCCGGCGTGGCCGTCGGCACGTTGCATTACTACTTCGATGACAAGGTCGATCTGATTGCCTACTGCGTGCGCCGCTATAAGGTGGGTTTCGTCGCGGAAATGCAGTCGATCCTGGCCGAGGACGCCCCGCCGGAGCGTCTGGCCGAGCGGTTCGTCAGCGGCCTCGCCCTGTCCATCCATCGCGAGGCGAAGACGCACAGGCTTTGGTATGATATCCGGTCTCAGGCCATGTTCGACCCCTCGTTCCACCAGATCGTGGAAGACATCGAAGCCGGGCTTGTGGAACTGGTCGAGGAGTTTCTGGAGCGAACCGGCCACACACATGTCGATGCCACCTCGATCTATCTGCTGCTGGACGCCGCATTCCGCTATCACCTGCAAAAGCTGCTGACGGATGACAGCACCGCACCTGCCGATTTCGAGGATCTGGTGATGGGCATGTTGAGGACCGTTTCAAGAGCAGCCCGGATCGGCCGGTAGCGCACTCCGCAGACGGGCAGACAGCATTTTGTCGCGAGCGCCCTGACATGGATGTTTTCGCTAAGGCGCATTGGCTGAGCGTCCTCGTTTAGGCTGCTTTCTCAACCATAACGTGTATGCCTGCGCAGTTATTCCTTGCTCCGCGCCCTCCCCGCTTTACCTGAAAAAACAACGACCAAGCTGGATGCTGCTTCCGGCTTCACAATCGGCGGGAAGGATTCGACATGGAAACTGAGCTTACCATCAATGGCACGCAGCATCGGCTGGACCTCGACGAGAGGACGACGCTGCTGGATGCCTTGCGCCATCATCTGGGCCTGACGGGCAGCAAGAAGGGCTGCGACCATGGGCAATGCGGGGCCTGTACGGTGATGGTGAACGGGCAGCGGATCAATTCCTGCCTTACCCTCGTCTGCATGCATGACGGCGACGAGGTGACCACGATCGAGGGCCTTGGCCAGCCGGGAAACCTCAGCCCCCTGCAACAGGCCTTTGTTGCCGAGGACGGTTTTCAATGCGGCTATTGCACACCCGGTCAGATCTGTTCGGCCACCGCGATGCTGCAGGAAATCGCGAACGGTTGGCCCAGCCATGTCACTGATGACCTCGACAGCGCGCCGGATCTGACGACCGAGGAAATCGCGGAACGGATGAGCGGCAACCTCTGCCGTTGTTCAGCCTATCCCAACATCGTGGAAGCAATCCGCAAGGCCGCGAAGGAAAGCGTATGAGACCGTTCGACTATACCCGCGCCGAAACCAGCGAAGACGCCACGCGGCAGGCGGCCAGCGGGGCAACCTTCATCGCCGGCGGCACCAATCTGCTGGACCTGATGAAACTGGAGGTGATGGCACCCGGATCGCTGATCGACATCAACCGGCTCGACCTTGGCAGGATCAAGCGGACAGATGACGGCGGCTTGCGGATCGGGGCGCTGGTCACGAACAGCGACTTGGCGAATAATTCTGACGTGCGCCGCAACTGGCCGGTCCTGAGCCGGGCCCTGTTGGCAGGCGCCAGCGGCCAGTTGCGCAACAAGGCGACCACGGGCGGCAACCTGCTGCAACGCACGCGGTGCCTGTATTTCTATGACCGCGCCATGGCCTGTAACAAGCGTAAACCGGGCAGCGGCTGTGCCGCGCGCGACGGGTTCAATCGTATGTTGGCCGTGCTCGGCACGTCGGAGCATTGCATCGCCACCCATCCCAGCGACATGGCCGTGGCCATGCGCGCGCTCGACGCGCAGGTGGAAACGTTGAGGCAGGACGGGGAAACCCGACAGTTGATGCTGGATGAGTTGTACTTGCTGCCCGGCGACCGGCCCGACCGTGAGACGGTGCTGGAGCCCGGCGAACTGATTACCGCGGTCGTCCTGCCCGCACCCGTCGAAGGTCGCCAGACCTACCGCAAGGTGCGCGATCGCGCGTCCTATGCATTCGCTCTCGTTTCGACCGCGGGCATCGTCGCGGTGGAGGATGGGCGCATCAGCCGCGCCGATCTGGCATTTGGCGGACTGGCGCCAAAACCTTGGCGCAATGCGCAGGTCGAGGACCTGCTGGTGGGTGAGGTCCCGTCCGAATCCCTGTTCGGCAAAGCCGCCGACCTGCTGCTGGCCGAGGCACGCGGTTTTGGCGCAAATGATTTCAAGATCCCCCTCACGCGGCGCACTCTGGTGTCGGTGCTAACGGAACTGACCCAGGAGGCAAGCGCATGACCGAGTCTTTCAAGATGGACGCCCCGGTCACGGACCGACGGCTCGATGACATGGTGCAGGGACTGGTCGGCGCACCGCTCGACCGGCCCGAGGGGCCGTTGAAGGTAACGGGCCAAGCGACCTACGCCAATGAATGGCAGGTCGAAGGCATGGTCCATGGCGTGATGGTTCGCGCGCCGGGCAACAGCGGGCATGTCGTGCTGACCAATCGGGATGTGGTTGCGGCTATGCCCGGCGTGCTTTCTGTCATTCAGGACGATCGTCTGTTGCGCAATCCGGCGCAGGGCACGGCGAACGAAGCGCCCATTCAGGGACCACATCACGCAGCCTATATGGGCCAGTTGATCGCCGTGGTTGTGGCCGAAAGCTTTGAGCAGGCACGCCATGCCGCGCAGTGTTTGCAGGTAACGCTGGAAAACGCCGAAGTGGTGGCGGTCGATCCCGATACCGCAGCGCTCGAACCGCAGGAGGGCCAAGCGCTCGACCAGGGGGACCTGGACGCGGCGATGCGTGATGCGGCCTACGCGGTCGATGTAACCTATACTACACCCTCGCATTCCAGCGCGGCGATGGAGCCGCATGCCTCGATCGCGTCATGGGAGGGGGAGGATCTGACCCTGCGCGGCAGCTATCAGATGCTGAAATACAATCGCAATGAACTCGCGGATTCATTGGGCATCCATCCCGACCGCGTGCGCGTCCTCTCCCCCTATGTCGGCGGTGGTTTCGGCTCCAAACTGGGCCTCTCGCCCGAGGCGGTGGCGGCGGCCATAGCGGCAAGGGAGGTCGGACGTCCGGTATCGGTCGCATTGCAGCGCCAGCAGGTTTTCGAGGCAACGATGCGTCGGTCTGAGACCCGCCAGCGCATCCGCCTTGCCGCCGATGCGGAGGGCCGTTTGACCGGACTGGGCCATGACGCGCGGATATCGAACCTGCCCGGGGAAACATTCGCCGAGCCGGTCCTGCAAGCCTCGCACTTCCTCTATTCGGGTCAGAACCGCCGGATGTCGATGGATCTGGCGCGCCTGCACAGGCTTTGTGCGGGGTCGGTGCGCGCCCCGGGTGAGGCCGTGGGCGTAACCGTTCTGGAAAGCGCCATGGACGAGCTGGCCTATAAAATCGGCATGGATCCCGTCGAACTGCGCCGTCGCAATATACCGGACAAGGATCCTGAAAGCGGCAAGGCGTTCTCCTCCCGCCGGTTCCGCGAAGCGCTGGACAGCGGGGCGGAGGCCTTCGGCTGGGCAGATCGCCCCGGCGTCAAGGAACGACGCGAAGGCGAATGGCTGATCGGCTACGGCATGGCCTCGGCTGCGCGGGTGAATGTGCTGATGGAATCCCAGGCGCGTGTCAGCCTGACACCGCAGGGCAAGGCCGTGGTCCAGACGGACATGACCGATATCGGGACGGGTACATATGCCATTCTGGGACAAATTGCCGGTGAGATGCTGGGGCTGCCGCGTGAGGACGTGGAGGTGGTTCTGGGCGACACCGACCTGCCGCCTTCGTCAGGCTCCGGCGGGTCGTGGGGAGCATCCTCAAGCGGCACGTCCGTCTACCTCGCCTGCCAGGCGATCCGCAGGCAATTGGCCGAGCGGTTGCAGGTCAGCGAACCCGACCTGACATTGAAAGACGGCAGCGCGACCTTCGACAATCGAACCCGATCCCTGGTCGAAATCCTGCAAGGCGATGAAATCGTCAAGCTGGGCCATGTTCAACCCGGCGATACATCGCAAGCCGTCAGGCAGGCGACTTTCGGCGCCTATTTTGCCGAGGTTGCCGTGCACGCAGCCTCGGGTGAGACGCGGGTGCGGCGGATGCATGGCAGCTTCGCGGCGGGCAGGATATTAAATGCCAAGACGGCACGATCGCAGTGTCTGGGGGGCATGATCTTCGGCATTGGCATGGCGTTGGAGGAAGAACTGGCCTTTGACCCGCGCGACGGCCATGTGGCGAACCACAATCTGGCGGAGTACCACATTCCCGTGAACGCGGACGTGCCGCAGATGACCGTCGAGTTGCTGGAGGAACGCGACGATTGGGCCAACCCGATGCAGGCCAAGGGGATCGGGGAGCTGGGCATCTGCGGTGCCGCCGCCGCGATCGTCAACGCGATCCATAATGCGACGGGCGTGCGGGTGCGCGACTATCCCGCAACGCTGGACAAGGTGATTGCCGGAATGTGACCTGTGCCGGCGGGGTGGCCGAACCTACCCCGCCGGCCACCTCACTATGAAACCGCACGATCTGCCAGGTACAGGCCTTCAATCGTTGTGGAAAAGCTCTGAATCCTCGACGACCTTTTGCGCCAGAAGCAGACTGCATCCCAGCGTGTCGCCCAGCCCCGCCGCGACCGAGCGGCTCATCCAGCGGGTCCAGAACCCCTGCTGGTGATGCCCGATGACGACCAGATCTGCCCCGATTGCATTCGCGACCTGTGTGATTTTTGCGACGGGATCTCCGAACTCCATATGAACCTCGGGCGACAGCCCCATGCCGGATAGCCTTCGATAGCCTTCGTCGAGTATCTCCTTGAAATCGGTTTGCTGCTGGGCGAGCGCGCCGACATCCGCAGCGTGCGCCAGCGCGCTGCCCGCACCCGTTTCAACCACCGCCAGCAGGATCACCGCGGCGCCTGTGATCTGGGCCAGCCGCGCGCCCTCTCGCAGTGCCAGCCGACCCTCGCGAGAGCCATCGAAACACAGCAAAATCTTCTTGTACATTGGGTGAATCTCCGGTTCCGCATTGGCCCTTGCAATATGATTGAGATCACACTAATTAGCCTTGCATCTATTAGCAAGCTATTGAAAGTTGATGAGCGATGCAGAACGACATCGAGGCTCAGGAGCCTTTTACGCGCTCGCTGATCTCCTCGGCGCGTATGTGGAGACGCTATCTCGATCTGGTGTTTCGTGACCTCGAACTGTCGCAGGCACGGTGGAGCGTTCTGTTCGAGCTGTCGCAAAATGAAGAGGTTACGCAGGTTGAACTGGCGCGCACTCTGGGAATTGAGGCCGCAACACTGGTTCGCCAGCTGGACGGGCTTGAGGATGCCGGTCTGATCGAACGCCGACCTTCGGCCACCGACAGGCGGGCAAAGACGCTCCACCTGACGAAGGCGGCATATCCTCTCATCGAGAAGATGGAAGAGATGTCAGCGACCAGCCGCACGGAAATTCTTGAGGGTATCTCCCAGCAGGATCTGCGTATTGCAACAAAAATCCTGAGCCGCATCACGGCCAGATTGGAGAATTTGAGCAGTGGCGAAAATTGATAATATGAAAACGGATGCGGGCGAAGCAGGCACGGATACTCCTGTGCCGCCCACCCCACGCAGAAGAAGCCGCACGAGATGGATCAAACTGATTGTGATCGCCGGCGTAGTTGCTGCGGCCATCTGGCTGGCCGCCCCTGGGCTGATCGCGCGATTCACGCAGGTGCACATCAACGACGCCCGGATCACAGCCAATGTCGTCACCGTATCCAGCGAGGTTTCCGGTCGCGTCACGGCGATTTCGGTGCTGGTGGGGGACACCGTCGAGCAGGGTGACCTGATCGCGTCCATCGACCGCGAATATTCGCAGCCGCAGCTTGACGCCGTCCTGTCCACACTTGCCGCAACCGATGCGCAGTTGGAAGAGCTTCAGGCACGCAGGGTGCTGCTCGAAAGGCAGTTGTCCGCACGGCGGGATGCGGCTCTGGCCGGGATAGCCGCCGCGGATGCAAACCATGAGGCATCACTCGCCGTATTGACGAATGCCCGCGCCCGTCAGGAGAGGGCGATCAAACTTACCGAGCAGAATATCACGTCGCAGCAAACCCTGGACGAGACCCAGGCCGCGCTGGATACCGCCGCCCAGCAGGAACGCGCCGCGTTCGCAGCAATCGAAAGCGCCCGTGCCAGTCTGGCCATCGTTGAGGCCGACGGGGAGCAGATAAACGTGCTGGAATCCCAGATCGCGTCCGTTCTCGCCCAGCGCACGGGAACCGAGGCAGACCGCAGCCTGAAGGAGATCGACCTCGCACACCGCATGATCACGGCCCAGTTCGACGGCCTTGTCGATGCGACCTTTGTCGATGTCGGTGAGTATGTGACGCCCGGCACGCGCATCGCGATGTATCACGCGCCGAATGACGTCTGGATCGACGCAAACGTCAAGGAGACCGATTACGGCAGGATCCATGTCGGATCGCCCGCGACCATCACCGTTGATGCCATTCCAGACCGGACATTCGAGGGGGAGGTGATCGGCATGGGCGGCGCGGCGACGAGCCAGCTTGCGCTTCTGCCCAGCCCCAACCCCTCGGGCAACTTCACGAAAGTGACCCAGCGCCTGCCGATCCGTGTGTCGATCGACGCTGACGGCATCGAACTCAGGCCCGGCATGATGGTTGAGGTCTATGTCGATGTCACAGATTGATCGTTACTTCGAACGTTACGGCTCCGCCTACAAGTGGTTCGCGACCGGAACGATCATGATCGCAACCATCTCGGTCGTGCTGTCCACCACGATCGTCAACGTCGCCATTCCGGCTGTCATGGGGGCATTCGGCATCAGCGCGGTACAGGCGCAATGGATCTCCACCGGTTTTCTGGCCGCCATGACCGCCACGATGCTGCTGGCCGATTGGGCCAACCGTGCCTTCGGAATGCGGCTGACGTTGAGCGCGTCGATGGGCGTGTTTCTGGCGGGGTCCGTCCTTGGGGGCGTCGCGCCGAACGAGACGGTTTTGACGCTGGCGCGCGTGGTGCAGGGGGCTGCGGCGGGTGTCGTTCAACCGTTGGCCATGATCATGCTGTTCAAGGTCTTTCCGCCTGACAAGCGCGGCGCAGCCATGGGGATCTACGGCGTTGGCGTCGTTCTGGCACCGGCGCTGGGTCCGTGGATCGGGGGCGTGCTTATGGATGCGTTCGATTGGCGTTTCGTCTTCTACCTTGGCCTGCCCTTCGCCGGCCTGGCCATCTTGCTGTCAAACATATTCCTGCCCACGCGTGAGGAAAGCGGGCCGATGCCGCCCTTCGACTTTGTCGGGGTGTCGATCCTGTCGATCTTTCTGGCGGTGCTGCTCAGCACGCTGACGAACGCTCAGCGTCTGGGATGGGATTCCAATGTCATCCTGTCCGGCTTCACGATTTCCGTGGTTTCGGCCATCTCCTTCATCGCCTGGGAGATGTATACCGCCAAGCCGATGCTCGACATGCGGCTTTTCAAGAATTTCGCCTTCTCCTCCGCTTCGGTCATTGCCTTTATTATGGGGGCGGGGCTGTTCGGGTCCACCTATCTGCTGCCGGTCTTCGTACAGCAGATTCAGGGCATGACACCGACGCAGGCGGGCCTTCTTCTGATGCCCTCGGGCTTTGCGATGCTGCTGGTTTTCCCGATTGCGGGCCGGTTGTCAGACAAGGTGTCTGCGCCGATCATGATCGCTATCGGGATGGCGGTCTTTGCCGGGTCCTCCTGGTTGATGGCAAGCGCAAATGTCCATACGGCGTTCTGGACGCTGGCGTGGTGGACGGTCCTGTCGCGGGTGGGGCTGGGGCTGGTGTTTCCCGCCATTTCGTCAGGCGCGCTCAAGGTTTTGCCGGTGCATCTTCTGGGTCAGGGTTCGGGGGCGTCCAACTTCATCCGGCAACTTGGCGGTGCCTTCGGGGTGAACCTTCTGAGCGTGTTCATCGAACGGCGCACGATCATGCACGCGGATGCCTTTGCCGCGACCCAGACCAGCGACAACTTCACGACGATGGAGCTGTTGGGCAAGGTGGCCGGTCTCCTTCACACCTCGGGATTGCCGGACTCCCAGCTTATGCCGGCCGCGGCATCGTTCCTGGGCCAGACGGTGATGATCCAGTCCTCGAACGCGGCATTCCAGGACGGATTCCTGGTCGTATGCGGTATATTCCTGCTCGCGCTGATCCCGACATGGTTCATGTGGCGCGCGCCTTCCTCCGGCGGATAGCTGCGATTCAAGGGTTTTCGATGAACCTTGCGACCTCCTCCGACAGCGACATCAGATAGGTGGAACGGTCAGGATGCGTGTCCACCATACCCGGCGGAAGTTCATTCATGTACGTGAAGTGCCCGGCTTCATCATCAATGTGGACGTTAATAGCCACCTGACCGTTCAACGCCGACTTCAGGAACAGCGCCTGGTCGGGTGGCGTAATGGTATCCTTCGCACCGATCCATACCTCAATCGGTGTGCGGACATCATGAACCGCGCCAGGTCTGCGGAAAAAGTCCGTTGGCGGTGCAAACAGCGCTAGGCCACGAAACGCGACCAGTCGTTTTGCCGCAAACCGTTCACCGGCGAGCGTTTCCCCCCTGCCCCCGGCCATGGCGAGCAAGACCACAGCCCCTATGGAGTGACCAATTCCCATGAGAGGAAGCGTTCCGAGAGCATGACGCTGGATCGCGGCATCCATAATCTCGATCCGCGCGTCCAGCTCCGCCTTGCCGGGCACAGCAGTCTTGAGCATTTCAAAATGAGGCGCGACAATCCTGTTTCCACGACGGGCCAGAGCGGTCAAGAAAGGCAGGTGGCGCATCGGATGACCACCGCGCCCGGCCGCGAACATAACTATGCTCTTTGGATTATCCGCCTCAATGACGGTCGCGATCGGACTGTTTTGCATCGGCGGATCAATCTTCAATCTTTCAGAATGATAGAAGTCGAACCGGCTTGGCACAACACAGCCATCGGTCAACATTTGCGTAGCATCGTTCAGACGGGGCCTGCACTTCTTTAGTTGACTAAATTTGTCAGGTAACAGACACAGACGTGGTTGCGACATGCAACATTGAACAATAGGAGAGACCCATGCAGCTCATCAAGCGCGCACAGGGCCTCTGCCTCGCCTCCGCAGCCATCGCGATCGCTATCGCGTCAGCAACGCCCGCCACAGCAGAGACCATCAGCGTAACCGACGTAGCCGGACGCAAAGTCACAGTTGAAAGCAATCCCGAACGGATCGTTCTGGGTGAAGGGCGGATGATCTATTCGCTGGCACTGCTGGACAGTGAAAACCCATTTGAACGGGTCGTCGGCTGGAAAGACGACATGATCAACTATGACCCGGATGCCTAGCGTAAATACGAAGCTGCTTTCCCGGAAGCCGCCGATATCGCCCGTCTGGGCAGCCCCTACGCGGATGAATGGAACCTGGAATCGGTTATTTCGCTTGGAACCGAGGTGGTCTTCATGAATCTTGGCAACCTGTTGAAAGCACAGGAAAGTGGCATCATCGGCAAGCTGGATGAGGCCGGTATCGCAACGGTTTCATCGATTTCCGTCAGGATCCAACGGCAAATACCGTGCCCAGCCTGCAATTGATGGGCCGTATTCTGGATCGGCGTGACGAAGCAGACGAATTTACGGATTTCTACACCGCGCAGATGGCCAGCATCTATCAAGTCGTTGACCAAATCCCCATCGAAGACCGCCCAGTCGTCTTTATCGAACGTGCAGCTGGATACAGTCCGAACGAGTGCTGCAATACCTTTGGTGCCACGAATCTCGGACGACTTGTCGATCTGGCGGGTGGGCTGAACTGGGGCTCGCAAAGATTCCCCGGCTTCGGAGGCGATGTCAGCCTCGAAGCGGTTTTCGCAGAGGATCCCGATGTAATCATCGGTACCGGCGCGAACTGGGCCGAGGCGAACCCGGCAACCCAGGCTGTTCTGTTCGGCTATGATGCGACACCCGAAGCGGTTCAGGAGCGGCTGGCGGCCCTTGCAGCCCGTCCCGGTTGGCCCGAATTATCGGCGGTGAAGAAAGGTGATTATCTGGGACTACCGTCTGCCTGTTGCCCTGACCGCCGTGATCGTCGGCGGACTGCTGGCCGTGGCGGGGGCGCAGATGCAAACCATCCTGAACAACCCGCTTGCTGAACCGTTCACGCTGGGCGTGTCATCCGCCGCCAGCTTCGGTGCCGCGCTGGCCATCGTGTTGGGGTGGAGCATCCTGCCGGTTGTCGGATCGCTCGTGGTTACCGCAAACGCATTCATGTTTGCACTGATGACCTGCGGCATCATTCTGTTCGCAACCCGGCTCAAGGGCGTGGGGTCTGAAACCATGATTCTGTTCGGGATAGCGATCTTCTTCTCGTTTTCGGCGTTGCTCGGCCTGATGCAATACATGGCGCCGGAGGATCAGATCTCGCGGATCGTGTTTTGGATGATGGGATCATTGGGCCGCGCAAGTTGGGAGAAAATCGCCTTGGGTGCGCTGTTGCTGGCGGTTGTCATCCCGTTCGGCCTGATTCGCAGCTGGCAGATGACCGCGCTACGCATGGGCGAGGATACGGCCCGCAGCATGGGCGTTGATGTCGCGCGCCTGCGGATCGAAATGCTGGTCATGGTGTCTATATTGGCCGCAACCGCAGTGGCTTTCGTCGGCACCGTGGGTTTCGTCGGGCTGGTCGGACCCCATATCGCCCGCATGATCGTGGGAGAGGACCAACGGTTCTTCCTGCCGCTTTCCGCGATGGTCGGCGCGCTGGTGTTGTCACTGACATCAATCATATCGAAATCCATCACGCCTGGGGTGATTTACCCTATCGGCATCATTACCGCGCTGATCGGGGTGCCGGTGTTCCTGTCGATCATCCTGTCAACACACAAGAGGAGCCTGTCATGAGACTGATAATAGAGAACATATCCGCAGGGTACGGGCGCGTTGAGGTATTGCATGACGTGACTGTGGCGCCGATTCCACCGGGTCAGTTTGTCGGATTGATCGGCCCGAATGCGTCAGGAAAATCGACCCTGTTCAAGGCGCTGGCCGGGGTGCTGCGGCCCAGCGCCGGCACGATCCGTTTTGATGGTATCGACCTTTGCAGCCTAAACCGACGCGACCGTGCCCGTCAGATCGCGTACATGCCGCAAGCCTACGGATGCAACGCCATCCTGACAGTCTATGAAAGCGTGCTGCTGGCCTTCAAACAAACGACGGGCTGGCGCGTGCACGCTGATAACCTCGATCGCGTTTCGCACACATTGTCGGTCCTGAACCTGTCGCATCTGGCAAGCCGGGGTCTGAGAAATCTAAGCGGTGGACAGGCCCAGATGGTTGCGGTGGCCCAGACCCTCGTTCGAGATCCCGACATCGTGCTGCTGACGAACCCACAAGCGCGCTTGATCTGCATCATCAGCTTTCCATTCTGTCTTCGGTGCGGCACGAAATGCAGCGGCGTGGCACCATCGTCATGGCGGCGTTGCATGACCTCAACCTTGCCGCTGAGTTCTGTGATCGTATCATCCTGATCCGCAACGGCAAAATCGTGGCTGACTGCGCTCCATGTGAAATTCTTGCGTTGCCCGAGATCGGACAGACCTACAGAGTTGAAACCACATTGGAGCATACGAACCGCGGCTCTCTATATGTGGATGCCATGCTTGCCGACCAGATCGAAGTCTGCGACCGTTGAACAGATCTTTGCTACAGAATAGCAGCCATGCGGGCGGGTTTCATCCATCCCAAAGCCGCCGGCAAGCGGTATCGACGGCTGCGTGCAGCGCCAGCGTCAACACCGCCAGGACAATCAGCGCGGCGAACATCAGGTCGATTTTCGCACGTCCGTTCGCCAACAGCATCAGATAGCCCAGCCCTTGGGATGCCCCGACCCATTCGCCGATGATCGCGCCGATGGGGGCATAGACAGCGGCGAGCCGCAGACCCGAGGCGAAGCCCGGCATCGCCGCAGGCACACGGACACGCCAGAGTATACGACCCGGCGTGGCGTTCATCACATGGGCAAGCTCCAGCCAGCCGCGCGGCGTTCGCATCAGCGCATCAAAGAAAGCCGAGGTGACCGGAAAATAAATGATGAGGAGCGCCATCGCGACCTTGGACCAGAGTCCGTAGCCCAGCCACAACGTCAGGATCGGGGCGAGAGCGAAGACCGGTATCGCCTGACTGAAGACGAGCATCGGGCGCAGCAGGGACCGCGCCAGCGGTGAGGCCGCCAGCGCGATAGCCGAGGCAAAGCCAGCCGCTGCACCCAGCCCGAGGCCGAGGAGAACCTCGATGGCCGTGACGATCGCGTGCTCGGCAATCAGCGCGCGGCTGGTCCACAACGTCGAAAAGACGAGACGCGGGCCGGGCAGGATGAACCGGGGCAGTTCACCCCACGTGACGACGGCCTGCCAACCCGCCAATGCCAATAGCGTTACCGCCAGAATGCGAAGGGTTGATTTCACTCTGCCTCCATCAGCATTCGCAGCAGACGCCCCTGAAATTCGAGTGTTTCTGGCGCGTCGTAGCGGCGCGGGATCGGACTGTCCGGCGGGGGTACGGAGGCGACGCCGCCCCGCGTCATCAGCAGCACATGATGGCCAAGGCGCGCGGCCTCGGCTGTGTCGTGGGTGACGTGAAGGACAGTGCGCCCAGCCAGCACTTCGGCAGACAGGTCCTGCATAAGGGCCCGCGATCTGGCGTCGAGAGACGAGAACGGCTCATCCAGCAGCACGACCGGGCGATCCTCCATCAGCGTGCGGGCCAGCGCCACACGCTGCCGCTGTCCCCCCGATAGCGCATTCGGCCGCTTGCCCGCGTGACCGGCCAGCCCGACGCGTTCCAGCACCTGCCGCGCGCGATCCTGCTGAGTTTTTTGCCCTCGCAAGCGCGTGCCTAAAGTGACATTTGCGGTGAGGTCCAGCCACGGCATCAGCAAGTCGCTCTGCGCCATCAATGCCACGCGGCCAGACAACGGTGCACCGTCACCGGCTGAGGCCTCACCCAGAAAGAGGAGCTCATCGCCAAGTCCCGCGAGCAAACGCAAGACGGTCGATTTTCCCACGCCCGAGGGGCCGAGCAGGCAGGTCCATTCCCCGGCAGGCGCCACGAACGAAAGCGGCCCGAAGATCGCCGTGCCGTCGATCGTTGCGCGACCGGCCATGTTCAGCGCGGGCGCGGTGCTCATGCGCTGAGGCCCATGCCCCAGAAATCGACCTCAAGCCGGGTCGCCATCTCGAAACGAGCGCACAGCCGGGGCCAGCGCGGACTGCTTTCCGGCTCCTCCCCCAGACGCCGCGCGGTCGCCGCGTCGATCAGCGCACCCACCTCGCGGCACGTGTGCTGATATTCGGCGCCCGCATAGGTCGTGATCCAGTCGGCATACGGGGTCTCGCCCGCCTGCGCCGCCAGCCGCGTGCCGATCTCGCCATATCCCAGCACGCACACAGCCAGCGCCGCCATCAGGTCGAGGAAATCGCCCGAATGGCCGGCATCGAGCACATAGCGTGTATAGGCCAGGTTCTGCGGTGCCTCGCGGGCTGCGAAAAGCTGGGCCTCAGAGATACCCTCGGCTGCGCAAGTCTCGATATGCAGCTGCAATTCCCCGTCCAGCAGCGCGTGAACCGTGGCGGCGCAAGCCCGCATTTCCTCCGGCGTCTCCGCCTTGGTCACGGCCAGCGCCCACGCGCGGGAGAAGTGGATGAGGAACAGGTAATCCTGCACCAGATAGCGCAGGAACGCCTCACGCGGAAGCGTGCCGTTCCCCAACCCCTTCACAAAGGCATGGCGGGTGTAATCGTCCCATGTCTGGCCCGCCGCCGCGCGCCAGAGGGGAAAAATCGCACCGTAACTCATTGCGCGCCCAGATCGATCGCCAGATCGGAGACGGGGCGCGTGCCCTCAATCAGGCCAGCCTCAGCCAGGAAGGCCTCAAAGCGGGCATAACGCCCCGCGTCCAGCGCCTCGGGGCGCAGGGCAAAGCGGGGCAGCGTGTCGCCCCAGGCCCGCTCGTTCAACTCGTCCTGCAATTCGGCCGAGGTCGAGGAGAAGACCTCCCAGCTTTCCTGCGGATAATTGACGATAAACTGCGTCGCCTTCTCCGTCGCGGCGAGGAAACGGCGGATCATTTCCGCATCCATCGTGTCAGGGTTGGCGACATAGATCAGCTCATCATAGGTCGGCACGCCTTCGGATTCGGGATAGAAGCAACGACCCGACACACCCTCGATATCCATCTGATTGAGCTCGAAATTGCGAAACGCACCGATCACCGCATCGACCTGACCCGACATAAGCGCGGGTGAGAGCGACCAGTTGACGTTGATCAGTTCGACATCGTCCATCCCGAGGTCCGCCTGCCCCAGCATCGTCGACAGCAGCGCCTCCTCAAACCCCGAGACGGAGAATCCGATCTTGCGACCTTCGAGATTCGCGATCTGCTCGATGGGGCCGTCCTCCAGCACCAGAAGACAGTTGAGCGGTGTCGCGACCAGAGTGCCCACCCGGATCAGCGGCATGCCCTCGGCCACCTGAAGGTGCAGTTGCGGCTGATAGGAAATGGCGAGGTCGGCGGCACCGGCTGCAACCATCTTGGGCGGATCGGCGGGGTTGGCGGGGGCGATGATCTCGACCTCCAGCCCCATATCGTCAAAGTAGCCACGTTCCTGCGCGACGACGATAGGCCCGTGATCGGGGTTCACGAACCAGTCGAGCATGACGGTCATCCGGTCCTGCGCGACCGTCGGCGTGGCCGCAAGAAGGAGGAGAGTGGTCAGTAAGGTCTTCATGGAGTTTCTCCGGTAGGGTCGCCAAGGGCGACAAGGCATATTTCTCCGTCCCAGACGGAGGCGAGCCGTTCGGCGGCAGCCCAGGCTCGCAGGCCCGAACGGCAGCACAGCACCGCGCGTTGGCCGACGGCGGGAACAGGCCCGCCCGCGCCCAGAGCGGTTGTGGTCAGGCGATGGGCGGCGGGGCGAACCAGCGGGGCCTCCTCCTCGGAACGCAGGTCAACGAGGAAATCGCCCTCGGCAATCTCGGACGGGGCGAGAAAACGCGGCTGTCGATCCGGCTCAGGCGCGCCGGAAAACTGAAAGCCGCCGAAGCGGAACGAGCGTGCGTCGAAGGTGACGAGCCTGCCCAGGGGCGCGGGTTCCATACGCCCCAAAAGCGCCAGCGCCATCTGCGCCTGAAGCCCGCCGATAACCCCCACGATTGGGCCCAGCACACCGTCCTCGGCGCAGGAACCCATGTGTCGCGGCATATCCGGGAAGACGGCACGCAAGCTGGGCGCCCCCCCGCAAAAGGCACCGGCATAGCCATCCAGACCGATCACCGATCCGCTGACCAACGGCAACCCGGAGGCGTGGCACCTGTCGGACAGGATATAGCTCGCCGCAAAATTGTCGGCGCAGTCGATAACCAGATCGACACCCTCGCAAAGCATGCCGTCATTGGCCGGATCCAGCGTCGTGACGATCGGCTCGACAACGCAATCCGGATTGAGCGCCCTGACCGCCGCCGCCGCCGCATCGGCCTTGGGCCGGCCGATATCGGATTGCGCAAACAGCGTCTGCCGGTGCAGGTTCGTCACCTCCACCCGGTCGGGATCGACCAGACGAATGCGCCCGACACCAGCACCGCCGAGATATTGCAGCACGGGCGCGGCCAACCCCCCGGCCCCTATGATCAGCACGTGCGCCTGCCGCAGGAGGCTGTCACCCCCCTTGCCGAGTTCGGGGACCGCGATCTGACGGGCATAACGGCTCATCTTGTCGCCTCGATCCACTGCCGCAGGCGGCGCTCGGGATCCTTGTTCAGGGTGATGTCCGTGACCGCCGAGACGATGTCGGCGCCCGCCTTGTAGGCACCCGCCGTTCGCTCAACACTCATCCCGCCGATGGCCACGAGGGGCAGATCACCGATACGGCGCTTCCATTCCGTGACGCGGTCCAGGCCCTGACGCTCCCACTTCATCTTCTTGAGGATCGTCGGATAGACCGGGCCGAGCGCGATATAATTGGGCTCCAATGAAAGCGCGCGGTCGAGTTCGGCATGATCATGCGTGCTGATGCCCAGCTTCAGCCCGGCCCGGCGGATGGCGGGAAGATCGGCAATATCGAGATCTTCCTGCCCCAGATGCACCCAGTCGCAGCCTTCGTCGATGGCAAGTCGCCAATGGTCGTTGACCACCATCACCGCGCCATGTGCCCGGCACAGCGCCTGCGACCGCGCCAATGCGGCCCTCAGATCAGGCTCCGCCATGTCCTTGATCCGCAGTTGCACCAACTTCACGCCGAGCGGCAACATGCGCTCCAGCCAGTCGGGGCCATCGAAAATCGGGTAAAAACGGTCGAGTGTCATTCCAGAAACGCCATTCCAATCACCGGGGTTGAAGGTGCCGCCATGTCGCGCGGCTCCATCGGGTCGGCCTCGAACGCCAGCCGTCCGGCCTGAACCGCGCGGGCGAACCCCTCCGCCATACGGGCGGGATCGCCGGCCTTGGCGACCGCAGTGTTCAACAACACCGCGTCGAACCCCATCTCCATCGCCATCGCCGCCTGGCTGGGCAGGCCGAGGCCCGCGTCCACGACCATCGGCACTTGCGGAAACTGGGCACGAAGCGTGCGCAGACCGTAGATATTGGTCAGCCCCAGACCGGTGCCGATCGGTGCGCCCCAGGGCATCAACACCTCGCACCCCGCGTCGAGCAGGCGCCCAGCGAGCACCACATCCTCGGTCGTGTAGGGAAAGACCTGGAATCCCTCATCGGTCAGGATGCGCGCAGCCTCGACCAGTCCGAACGGGTCGGGTTGAAGCGTGTCGGCGTGGCCGATCACCTCAAGCTTGATCCAAGGCGTATCGAACAGTTCGCGCGCCATCTGCGCCGTTGTGACGGCCTCTCGCACGGAATGGCAACCTGCGGTGTTCGGCAAAAGCGTCACCCCCAAATCGCGCACCAGATCCCAGAAGGCCGCGCCCGCCCTTTCGTGCCCCGCCTCACGCCGAACAGAAACGGTCGCGATCCCGGCGGCGGAGCGGCGGAACGCCTCCGTCAGAACGGCGGGTGAGGGATACTGCGCGGTGCCCAGCATCAGGCGCGACGCGATCTCGGTTTCATAAAGTCGCATTTCAGCCCCCCTGCCGGGGTGTGACGATCTCCACCCGGTCGCCGGGTGCCAGCGCCGTTTGCCCACGCAGCGAGGCTGGAACGAAATCCTCGTTGACGGCTGTTGCCACCTTGGCATCGCCAAAGCCGAGTTCCTCCAGAACCGCGTCAAGCATCTCTGCCCGCGTCTCGGTCGGTGTGCCGTTAATCATGATCTTCATGCCAGAACTCCGGTTTGCTGCCGTCACAGGCTGCCTCCACCGCTTCGCGCGCCAATTCGGGGGCGAGCAGAAAGCCGTGTCGGAACAGACCGTTGACGTAAATCGTCTCACCCCGCCGCACCAGGCGAGGCAGGTTGTCAGGAAAGGCGGGGCGAGCATCAACGCCGACTTCGACCAGCTCAGCCTCACCGAAGGCCGGATGCAACGCATAGGCCGCCGATAACAGTTCGAGGGTCGAGCGCACGGTCCGCCTTACGTCGTCGCTTTCGATCTGGGTGGCGCCCAGCATGAACAGGCCGTCCGCGCGAGGCACTACATAAAGCGGATAGCGCGGATGCAGCAGCCGGACCGGGCGCGTCAAGCGAATATCGGCGCTGCGCAGAACGGCCATTTCACCCTTTACCCCGCGCAGATCCTTGAGGTTATCGCGCGCGGCGAGGCCGCGACAATCGAAGGTCAGCCCTTTCGCGTGGCCCGGCTCAGCCACGAAGGCAACGCCAGCGTGCTCCAACCGGGCGCGAAGATGGCGCAACGCCGCGCGCGGGTCGAGATGCGCCTCATCCGCCACGTGCAAGGCGCGATCGAAGCGTCCCTCAAGGTCAGGTTCCAGCGCTGCCAGCCCGGCGCTGTCGAGCGTCTCATGCTGCGCCACGCGCCGGGCGAAGCGGTCCAGTTCCCGCCGATCGCGCCGCAGGGTCAGCACCAGCGTGCCCCGCCGCTCCACGCTCACGCCCTGCCGCGCCCACCAATCCGCCGCGCTCTGGCCGAGGCGCACGACAGGCTCCTCGGCGGTTTCACCCTCGCAGAAAGGGGCCAGCATTCCCCCTGCCCACCACGAACAGGCATGTGGCCCGGGCCGTGGCGAAGGGTCGAAGACCGTCACCTCGCAACCGCGCGCGACCAGTTCCGTCGCGACGCAAAGCCCTGCAACCCCGGCACCGATGACACGCGCCTGCATCACGGCCAGACCTCATGGAAATGATGCACAGGGCCGTGGCCACTGCCAATATCCAGTCGGTCAGCCGCGCGGATCGCGCCATGGAGCCAGACCTGAGCCCGCCGCACGGCGGCCTCGACATTCGCCCCCTTTGCCAGTTCGGCCGCAATCGCCGACGACAGGCTGCATCCTGTCCCGTGCGTGTTGCGGGTCATGCAGCGCGGCTGCTCCATCGTGATGACCCCCGATGCGGTCACCAGCCGGTCGATGCAGGTCGCCCCCTCGGCATGGCCGCCCTTCATCACCACCGCCCGCGCGCCAAGGTCAAGCAGCGCCCTGCCCTGACGCACCACCTCCGCCGCGTCCTGCGCGGGGGCGCTGCCCAGCAGACGCGCGGCCTCGGGCAGGTTCGGCGTCAGAACATCCGCACGTGGAAGCAGCAGCTCAACCAGCGCCGCCTCCCCCTCTTGGGACAAAAGCGCGTCCCCCGACTTCGCAACCATGACGGGATCGAGGATGACAGGGCCATCATAGCCTTCGATCGCGGCGGCAACGGCGGCCACAATGTCCGGCGATCCGAGCATCCCGATCTTGATCGCCATCGGCGGAATGTCGTCGAGCACGGCGGCGATCTGCGCCGAAACCGTCCGGGGGGAAACAGGCTCGATAGCGATGACACCGCGCGTATTCTGTGCCGTGATCGCGGTTATGGCGCTGGTCCCGTAAACCCCGAGGGCGCAAAACGTCTTGAGGTCGGCCTGAATCCCGGCGCCTCCACCACTGTCGGAGCCTGCTATCGTCATTGCGGATGGGTGTGACATCTTCATTACCTCCACAGCGACAGGTGGAGGAAGATCTAGAGGCAACGGTATCGTGCCGCGTCAGATCATGCTCCGTTCCCTACGCCGGTATTGTCCGGATCAGGTTCGATGGGTCAGCTTGCGCCTCTCAGCCCTGAACAGGGCACCCCAACGGATTTGTCTGAATGCTAACAGCCGACGGGTCGCCCTGCAAGCCGCGGCGGCAGACATCCTAAATCGCCTCGGGTTTTCGGAGGCTCCGGATTGAGGAAGAATTGGAGCCATAGAAAGAGCCAACAGAGCGAACCGCTATACGCTGTTTTTTTGAGAGTTTACCAGTCCTGTAAAACCTCTTCACAATACAGCGGTAAAAAGTCAGATTTTACCTCTGAGAATCTTCATAATTAGATCGCATCATCCGGCTGATGCCACCCCGCAAGCGCCACTCAGCCTTCGATGCCGAGAGTTACAAACAGCGCAACCAAGTTGATAGGTTCTTTTGAAAACTCAAACACTTCCGCGTTTTGGCCACGCTATACGACAAACGCGACGACACCTTCCTCGCCTTCGTGCAGCTCGCATCACTACGCATCTGGTTTCGGAATTATCAGTCGGTGACCTGGATGGCAGACTTACAGTGGGGCAACTCAGAGCTGCCTGATCCTCAAGCTCTTACCACTCACTTCCATATACCACTGGTCATTATCTTGATAATGCCGAACAATTCGTCGATGTTACCGCGTTTCGCGTCATACCAATCCATTGTATGGTTCAAGGCACCCAGGATAAGCGGGCGCAGTAGCGAGAGGTTCAGATTCTCGTGGATCGCCCCATCTTCCTGGGCCTCGCGAAGCAACTCCAGCCAAAAATCACTGTATTTTTGCCTGAGCGGCTGCACCGTTATATGCACGGTAGCAGGAATTTGCCCGCTGTAACGGCCATTCGTGGAGGTATATTCGATGTGGTCGTGCAGAGCCTGCAGATGCGCACGCAATGCGGCCTCTATCTTCATGCGCGGATTGGTTCCCTCGGGCAGCGCGGCCACTGTCTCTCGGACTTCGCTGGCAGTGGTGCTTATGGCAAAGACCAAGATCTCCTGCAGGATCGCGTTCTTTGAGCGGAAATGATAGTAAAGGCTGCCAGATTCCATATCCGCGTGTTCAGCGATCTGGCGAATGGTGGTGCCGGAAAATCCCTGGTCTGAAAACAGCCGTGCTGCGGCATCCAGAATAGCCTGCCGTCGCGGGGTTACATCTGATGTTTCGGATTGATCCACGTTCGGCTCTACGTTCTTCGAGCGCTGCGCTGACAGCAATGTGTCAGACATGCCGTTGCCCAGTTATATTGTACTCTTCCTGCTGAATACCCATTCCAACGGACTAGAAGTTGGACATTTCCGCAAAAAACGCAGGATAGACAGCCGCGCTCGCCTAACATCTCCTCAAACCTTTTACAAGCGGAACGGGCAGTGCGGAAAACGTTCCGTCAGCGACAGCTTCCAGTTTTTGTTGAAAGACTGCACGGGCACCGAAATGTGCATCATTCAGCACCTCGCTCATGCCTCGCACAGGCTCCACGCACACATCCTTGCCCTGGAAGAGCGTCACCCACTCTGCGCAAGTCTTGCGGCCAAGAATTTCCGAGATTTCGGATATGAGGTCCGCGCCTTCGCCAAGCTCAGCGATGCGCTCCGAATCCAATCCGATCGTTGCGCAGAAGGTTTTCCAGAACTTCTCTTCCAGTGGCGCTACTGAAAGGAAGCGGCCATCGGCGGTTTCATAAATCCGGTATCTCGGCGAACCGCCGAACAGGCGGCCTTCTCCTGGGCCAGGTTCAGGCACGCCGCTCAACGCGCGCGCAAAGCTGCCATGCGTCCAGCCGAGAACATTTTCAGCCATCGCCACATCCAGATGGGCACCCTTGCCGGTACGTTCGCGCTGCACAACAGCTGCCAGAATATTCAGTACGGCGGGAAGCGCCCCGCCGCCAATATCGGCGATCTGCGTTGGTGGCATCGCCGGGCGCCCCTGGTCATCGCCACTTAGCGACAAGATACCGGCGCGCGCCAGATAGTTTAGATCGTGTCCCGCAAGCTGCGCATCCGGGCCATCCTGGCCATAGCCGGTGATCGAACAATAGATCAAATCGGGTTTGCGCGCGCTCATTGCGGCATAGTCCAGACCGAGGCGGGCCATGACACCGGGACGAAACTGTTCCACCACGATATCGGCCTGCAAGATCAACTGCTCGGCTCGGGCCTGCTGATCTTTGCTTTTCAAGTCAAGGCTCAGACAGGTTTTGCCGCGATTCAGCAAAGCAAACGAAACCGGAGTACCTTGCACATGCGGGGGGTTAGCGCGCAGCGGATCGCCTGCCGGTGCCTCAATCTTGGTAACATGCGCACCCGCTTCAGCGAGGATCAACGTCGCAAGTGGACCAGGCAGCAGGGTGGTGAAATCAACAACGCGAAGCCCCTCCAGAGCGCCACCGAACGGGCGCGATTGTGCTGCAGCACTCATTCCGGAATCTCGGTCTTCATGGCTGCATCTATCCGATTAGCATGACTGCAACATTCGACCGTAATGCGCCCCTGTTTGGATTTCTTGGTGTGGCCGATTGATCGTCTTGTCATTATTACTCTCCTTACCGCCGCGTTTCAGGACCGCCACAGGCGTATATAATCTGTCCGGAGACATAGGATGCGCGATCCGAGCACAGGAATTGCACCAACGCTGCAATGTCCTCTGGCTCACCCGCCCGCCGGATCGGGATTGTGGCGGCGCGCTCTGCCTTGTACGCCTCGGGGTCCTTTCCCAGACGCCGGGCAACGGCGCGCGTCATTTCGGTATCCACGTAACCGGGCGCCACGGCGTTTACGTTGATATTGAAGGGCCCCAGCTCAAGCGCCAACGTGCGGGTCAGTCCTTGAAGTCCGGCCTTGGCAGTCGAATAGTTTGCTTGCCCGCGATTGCCGAGCGCCGACGTCGAGGACAGATTTACGATCTTGCCGTAATGCTGTTCCACCATATAGCGCTGCGCTGCGCGTGAGCAAAGGTAGGCACCCTTCAGATGCACCCCGATCACGTCGTCCCATTCGTCTTCTTCAAGCTTGAACAGCAGGTTATCTCGCGTGATGCCGGCATTGTTAATCAGCACATCGATTGAGCCGAATGCGCTCGCCGCCTCAGCCAGCGCCGTTTCGACACTTTCGCGCGCGGTGACATCGCAGGCCATCGCAAGCGTGCCACCTCCGTACTCAGCCTGGATCCTTTCGGCCTGGACGCGCGCATTTTCGACATTCACGTCCAGCAGCACCACATGATCGCCGGTCCGGGCCAATTCTCGTGCAATGGCAACACCGATGCCACCTGACGCACCGGTTATCACCGATACGCGCGGTTTTGTATTATGGGTCATTGTCTTTTCTCCCGCATCTTCAGTTTCGACGTCTGATGCGCGAGCCTCTTGCCTCCCCAACTCACGACACCATCTTTGAGAACCACGAGCACGACGATAATGATGACCCCATAGACCACCTGGCCGAGTCCGGAAATATTCACGAACTCCGCATTGAGGTAGCGAATGAGCACGACCATGGCGAGCGGCCCGAGGACCGGCCCCCAAACCGTGCCCATGCCGCCGATCGCGGTAAACAGGATAATCTCGACCGCAAGATGTGAACCGGCGACCGTTGGATCGATCACAAAGAGATACTGCGCGTAGAAGGTTCCGCCAAAAGCACCAAGCGCGGCAGAAATCGCGCTATACGTCGCCACCATCTTCAACTGGTCGATGCCCAGCATTGCCGCCGCGTCTTCGTTGTCGCGCAGTGCCGTTAGCTTGAACCCCGTCATGGAGCGGCTGAACCAAGTAACGAAAACAAGCACAAGACAAGTCGCTGCGAGAATGATCCAGAAGTAAACCTGCTTGTTAAAGAAGCGGAACGTCAGCGGGTCGTTGCCTCGTGGCAAGAATATTCCTTCACTGCCACCCAGGAAATGCGATGAACGCAGCACGATGATTGCAACAAAGGTGATTGCCAACGTGATCAGTGCGTACGTCAGATGCGGCAGACGGCGTCGGTAATTGATCCACCCAAGAAGTATTGCAAGGAGCGCCGCAAGTACCATTCCGGCAAACATCCCCAGCCAAGGGCTGAGCCCGAGATGGATGAACAGCAGTGATGATGTATAGCCGCCAATGGCTACAAAGACCGGGTGTGCGAAGGTGAACTGGCCCCCAAACCCCCCAATGATATTCCAGGTCACGCACAGATACGCATACCAAAGTGCGAACACCATAATGTCCAGCCAATAGTTATCGGCGACCATTGAGAAGATGATACCGCAAACGAAGAAAACCATAATAGGTATGTATTTTTTCATGATTAACGGCCCAATACGCCAGAAGGACGAACAAGAAGGAACAGGATGAAGATTCCATAGGGCAGGATGCCGGCAAACTCGGGCGGATTCATATACAATCCACCCAAGGCTTCGGCGAGCCCGATGATAACCCCTGCAACGAATGTTCCGATGAAGTTGGTCACGCCACCGAGGATCAAGACGATGAAGGCGACCAATGTGAGATGCAAACCAAGCGTTGGTTCGACGATGAACACTGGCGCGACCAGCGGTCCCACGATCCCGAGCGTCCCCAGTGCGCCAGCAAACACAATCATCTGCACCCAACGCACGCTGATCCCGCACAGCGATGCCGCGGTCGGGTCTTCGGCCACGGCCCGCACCTTGCGACCAAAAGTCGTCCGGTTCAGCATCCAGAAGAACAACAGGGCCATCATTACCGAGACCACGAAAGCGACAAGAAACGTCGCCTGAAACACAATCTGCCCGAGCACGATCTTCTTGCCCGTCAGGAACGATTGTACGGTCTGGTAGTTGGCTGAAAAGATCATCAGAAGTGCGCTCTGGATGACAAAGCCCAGCCCAAGCGTGACTTGTACCACCAGCAGCACATGCGCTCGCAGCACCCGTTCGAAGATTAGGTGGAACAACACCATTCCAAATCCGAACATCAACGGTGCAATGACCAGAATGGACAAATAGGGATCAACTCCCAGCCATCTCACCCCGGTCAGCGCAAGATACATGGCAATGACCATCAGATCGCCATGCGCAAAATTCAACAGGCGGGTAACGGAATAAACAGCCGTTAATGCCATCGTGATCAGCCCGTAGATGCCGCCGATCGCTAGGCCCTGCACCAGTCCTTGAATAAAAGTATCCATAGTGGTTTCCGTCCTACCCTACATGCCCAGATATGCTTTGCGGATCCCGTCGTCCTTGCGCATCGCTTCGGCGGTGTCGCTGACGGTGATTGAGCCATCCTCAAGTACATAGCCGCGCTCACAAGCCGCGAGCGCAATTGAAACATTCTGCTCGACCACGAGAATTGCGAGCGGCTCTTTGTTCAGAACGCGAAGCGCCTCAAAAACCTGATGCGTCAGCGCAGGAGCAAGACCCAGAGACGGCTCATCGAGCATCAGCAGCTTTGGAGCCGCCATCAACGCGCGACCAATGGCCACCATCTGCTGCTCTCCTCCCGAAAGAGTTCCTGCCGCCTGCAATCGCCGCAATGCCAGAACCGGGAACAACTCGAAAACCTTATCGAGCAATTCCTTTCTTCTCGGCAGCGCGTGGCGCACAGTGTTGCCGATCAAAAGATTGTCCTGCACTGACATGCCATTGAACAACCGCCGCCCTTCCGGGACCAGAACCAACCCCGCCTCGACGATGTCCTCGGGCGAGGTGCGGGAAATCTCGCGCCCCTCGAATTTGATCGAGCCCTCCGTAGAGCGCAAAAGCCCGCTGATCGTTTTCATCACGGTTGATTTTCCGACGCCATTGCTGCCAAGCAAGGCGACCATCTCGGTGGCGCCTACTGTCAGAGACACGTCGTGTAGAATGCGCACCCCGCCATAGCCAGCGACCAAACCTTTGAGTTCAAGCATGTTCGATTGCCTCCGCACCAAGATAGGCTTCGATGACCTCCGGGTCGCGCGTCACCTCGATCGGCGTCCCCGATTTTGCGAGCCTTCCATAGAGCAGAACATGGACGTGATCGCACAAGGCCATCACTGCGCGCATCCTGTGTTCGATGATCAGAAACGACGTCCCCTGATCCGCAAAACGACGGATCAGTTGCGTGACGTGCTCGATTTCCGAGGGATTAAGCCCCGCGAACACCTCGTCCAGCAGCACGAAGCTCGCGCCGGTGGCAAGCACCTTGACGAGTTCAAGCGAGTGAAGGTCTGTTGTGGTCAGCTCGCCCGGATACAGATCAAGCTTGTCGCCCAGCCCTGCTTCACGCGCGATGCTTGCAGGGTCCGAATGACCGGTCTTGGGATTTGCCCGCGAAGCAAGTTCGATGGTCTGTCTGACGGTCATCGAGGCAAACGGCTTGGGGATCTGGAACGTCCGCCCGATGCCATGCGCCGCCATCTGGTGCGGCGCGAGGCGGGTAATGTCGTCACCATTAGCGTAAATGTGTCCGGCAGTTGGTTTGATGAACCCGCTGATAATGTTGAACATCGTAGTTTTGCCGGAACCATTCGGGCCAATAAGCCCGGTGATCCGGTTTCTCTCCGAGGTGAAGCTGACATCGTCCAGTGCCAGCAATCCCCCAAATCGCTGCGTCACATGTTCGACGCGAAGGCCGTCTGTTTTTTCTGGCAGCATGGCTTGTTACCTCCCGACCTGCATATGTTCCGTTGTTATTGAAAGCGCAGCGAAACTATACTGCGCTTCCAAAGGCACACGTCGTCTCGGACTAAAGTTTCACTTCCGCCGCTGCGATATCCGGCGGATAAACCATCTTCATTTCGGTGTCCTGCCACTGGATATACGGAACAACCTGGTTCAGCGGTCGACCGGTTTCTTCCCAGGAAAGTTCTGGGTCATAGAATGGAACGATCAACTCATCCGATCCGCGCGGGATCTGGATCGACAGAAGTGTATCGTTGATGTCCTTGCCGTCGCGACTTGCTGCCGCTTCCAGCACTGCTTTGTAAATGAACAGAGCTTGCGCGCCGAGCACGAACCAATTCACGTCCAGTCCGTCCGAACCGAAAGTGTAACCTTCGGCCCGCGCCCGGTCCAGGAAGGCCTGTAGCGGCTCATAGGGAACCAGATCCGAGACGGCGACCGGCCCGAAAACTGGTGCCCCCAGAGTGCGCTCGGCGATTGCGCTGCCCAAGCTGCCCGGCAGACGAGCATCCGAAAAGCCAGACGCACAGCCTACAAAGGGGACCCGGAAATCGAGCGAATCCATCGCGCGCAGCAACAAAACCGTTTCCTGGTAATACTGTGCTGCCATCAGCACCTCGCAACCGCTATCACGCAAGCGCAATACCTGCGGAACGAAATCGGTAATCGGCGCAGTGTAGGGAAGGTCCTGGACAACAGTGTACTCGCTACCCTCGAGGTTCTCCTTGATAAGGTCGGCCACGCCGCGGCCATATTCACTGCCGTCGTAGATGAGTCCGACCTTCTTGGCATTCATGCCTTTCTCATCGTTTAGATACTTCAGCATCGATACACCGCCCGTCGCGAAGGACTCACCGGTGAGGTTGAATGTCCGCGAATAGGTCGACCCAATGGTGAACGCCTTTGCGGTAGTCCACGCCGGAGACAGGAACGGAATTTCGTATTGGTCTGCCATAGTGCCGATCGACACCGCCTCGGTGCTCGAGAAAACGCCGATCAATCCCGAAATCTTCTCGCGCGCAACCAGTCGCTCAATCTCGGAACTGGCAAGCTTGGCATCTCCTTGGTCGTCACCGCGGAACACTTCAATCGGGGCACCGCCAAGGCTCTGTATGCCACCGCTTTCGTTGATCATTTTCATAGCCAGGTCCACGCCAGGCCCTGCGGATTCACCATAGGATGCGAGCCGCCCGGTGAATGGGAACACAAACCCGATCTTCACCGGATCGCTGCTCTGCGGCATTGCGGGGCGGATACCCAGTGCTGCTGCAGCCATTCCGGTCGCCGAACCGGCCAGCACAGCTCTTCGCGAAATTCCTCCCGTGTTAAAATGCCATCCACTTTTTTTGTAGTTAGTCATTTCGTTTCCTCCCTTGTTTTTGGCTATTTTCGGCTTTTCATGTTGTGCCGAGTTTTCCGGCGATTTCTGCCAGATGATAGGTACGGTCGCCTAATCGCACCCCCATAGATTCTAGAGACCTGAAGTAATGTCCGACTTCGAGTTCTTCCGTTGTGCCGATGCCTCCATGTAACTGCACTGCAGTTTGCCCCACCATCCTACCGGCAACGGCACACTCCGCCTTCGCCACAGCAATGCTGCGCCGCGTATGTTGAGTATTGCTCACCCCTGCCAATGCATTTGCAGCAAGCCATGCGGCCGAACGTGCGCGCTCGGTCCAGATCGCCATATCAGCAAGCTTGTGACGAAGGATCTGGAACTCTGATAAAGGCTGACCAAACTGTTCCCGAGTCTTGAGATATTGCCCGGTCTGCTCAACAAGTGCGGTCATTGAACCGACCGACATTCCCAGCATGCCCAAAATGGCGCGATGACGCGCCGCTTCCAGGATGGGCGCCGCCGCACCTGCCGCTCCAATCCGTGCCGAAACTGGAATATCAACTCCGTCGAGCACCAAGTCGCTCGCCCACGTGCCATCTATCAGCGGAGTTGCGGGATTGACGATGGTTACCCGATCCGAAGGAACCACAAACAAGCTGATCCCCTGAGCGTCGCGCGGCCCACCGGTTTCCCGCGCAGAAACGATAAAGGTATCTGCAATCTGGGCGTGGGCGATCCGGTTCTTGCGCCCGGACAGCCGTATACTCCCGCCCTTTTCGGTCGCGGATGCTTCTACGTGATGTGGATGAAATCGTGCATCTGCTTCGGTATGAGCAAGCAGAACGATGCTATCACCCGCGATGATTGGCTTAATAAGCGCCGCTGCGTGTTCGGGCGCTGCGCCCGTCTCGATAAGCGTTCCGGCTTCGATCACCGCCTCCAGAAAGGGTTCCAGAACCAAGGCGCGGCCCATTTCCTCGGCCAGAGCCAAGATTGAGACGGCCCCAAGCCCGATTCCTCCGTAATCATTAGCGAAGGCAAGCCCCAGCCAACCGAACTCGGCAAAGCTGCGCCACACCTTCGGATCGTGCCCGCCATCTGCCTGCCGTGTGCGTCGCCGCTCAAAACTGTATTCAGTTTGCAGGTAGCGTCGCGCCTGATCCGCCAGCATCATCTCTTCGTCTTTGTATGAAAGCTGCATGCCCGTTCAGTCCTTCAACACTGTTTTCGAGATAATATTGCGCTGGATCTCGTTGGATCCTCCGTAGATCGATGCCTTGCGCCAGTCGAAGTAGAAGGAAGAAACGTAGGCAGAGTCTTCCTCTGGCAATGGTCCGTCCGCCGCTGCCAGATCAAGGCTCGCGGGTCCCGCTGCCTCAAACAGAAGTTCAGTTATGCGCTGTTGAGTTTCTGTAGCGATCACCTTGAGAACCGACGCTTCGCTACCATTGCCACGGTTGTTGGCTACGGCTTCCAAAACGCGCAGGTTGGTCCACTCCAATATCTCGATGTCGGCAGAAAGCGCAGCAAGCTTTTGCGCGAAAACCGGATCGTCCAGAAGCCGTTTGCCTGTGATATCAAGCCGCGAACTGATCTGGGTCAGCAAAGCGAACTGTTTCTTGCAGAACCCGACCCGAGCGATCCCTGTTCGCTCATGGCCTAGAAGAGCTTTGGCGACAGCCCAGCCTTCACCTTCCTCACCAACCCGATCCTTGGCTGGAACCCGGACATTGTCGAAAAACACCTCGTTCACGACATGCTGTCCGTTGATGCCTGTGATCGGGCGCACTGACACGCCGGGCGAACGCATGTCGAGTAATAGAAAAGTTATTCCCTGCTGTTTCCGGCCACTGGAATCGGTGCGCACAAGTGCGAACATTCGATCCGCGTAATGGGCGTAAGTGGTCCAGATCTTGCTTCCGGTGACGACGTATTCATCCCCTTCGCGCACGGCCCGCGTCTTCAACGACGCCAAATCCGAACCGGCACCGGGTTCGGAATAACCCTGACACCACCACTCTTCAGCCGACAGTATCTTCGGCAGATAGCGCTTGCGCTGCTCGTCGGTTCCACGACTGATCAGGATCGGCCCCAGCATCCCGACGCCGAATTGCGGCAACCGGGGCGCAGAATGTTCGGCACAAATCTCCTCGAAAGCTAGACGCTGTTCTAGGGACCAGTCTGTGCCGCCGTATTCCACGGGCCAGGATGGGGCAGCCCATCCCTTGCTATGCAGGATCTTATGCCAGCGGACATAATCATCCTTATTGAGCGGCGCATTGATATCAACCTTTCGTGCGATGTCAGCGGGCAAGTTCGCAGAAACGAACTGCGCCACCTCATCGTGGAAAGCCTGGTCAATACCGCCGAAGCCTTTATCTTCTGTGTTGGATTCAGCGACCATGGAACACCGGTGCGCGCTTTTCGACAAAAGCGCGCACTGCCTCCCCATGATCTTCGCTGGTGGCTACGACACCGATGTTCGACGAAGCCAGATCAAGCGCGCTTCGAAGTTCCATATTTGCGCATTGATACACCATGCGCTTGGTCATGCGGACCGCCAGGGTAGGCCCTGCGGCGACCCGCTCGGCGAATGTATAAGTTTCGGACATCAGATCCGCGTCCGGATACACCCGGTTGACGATTCCCAGCCGCAGTGCCTCGTCGGCGTCAATCAAGTCGCCGGTCCAGAACATTTCCAACGCCTTTGGAATACCCACCAGGCGCGGCAAATAGTAAGCCCCGCCATCACCGGGCACCAGCCCGACCTTGACGTAGGTTTCACCAAAACGGGCGCTTTGCGCGGCAAAACGGATATCGCCCATCAGCGCCATATCCATGCCGGCACCGGTCGCCGCCCCGTTCACCGCGACGATATAGGGCTTGTCAATCGTCTCAAGCAGCATCGGGATTTGAAGGATGTGGTCGTACAGCTTGGACTTACGCCCCACCGCCGTTGAATCCCGCGGGTCACGCATGCGCCCGACATCGCCTCCCGAACAGAATGCCCTGTCGCCGGTCCCGGTCATTACGATCACATGGATGCGGTCGTCGTCGCGGCAGACCTGAAGCGCCTCAAGCCATTCGTCAATCATTTCCACCGTGAACGCGTTGCGCGTTTCAGGGGCGTTCAGTTGGATCGTAGCGATCGGCCCGTCAGTACGAAAAATCAGTTTATCGTTCATTGCCAGCACCTCCTAGAGTGATGTCACAAGCGGCCACAGCTCGTGCCGTTCAACATTCAAGGCCTGCGTGCCCAGTCGTTGCGCCCAGTCATTTCCGGAGCCGTAATCGTCGCGCCAAGCGAACAGGCGCCGCGTCAGATCGTGCAACGCGTATTCCTGGGTGAAACCGATGGCACCGTGCACTTGATGTGTGATACGGGCGATTTCATCGCTCATCAGACGAATGCGCGCGCATGCAGCGTCAGCAAGCCCGGTCCACTCACCGCGCCGCATTATCTCGGATACCGCCGCATCCGTTATCGCAGCAGAGGCCGCTGTTTCGGCGGCAAGCACCGATAGATTCTGCTGTACTGCCTGGAACTTACTGATCGGGCGACCGAATTGCTGCCGGTCTGCGGAATAGGCGACCGACATGCTGACGATGCGCTCCGCGGCGCCAACCATCATCATGCTTCGCAGCAACGCCAGCATCCTGGGTGCATCTTCGCAGGCGACGATATCGCCCTTGGGAAGATCAACCCACTGCTGCGCCGCCACCCCGTCCAGACATACCGATGACAGCGGCTCGCTGGCGATCGACTTGCGATCCTTGCGCATTTCTTCGGTAATATTTACCTGTGCAGCTACCGGGCCCTTGTCGGTTTGCGCCAACACCACTGCCGACGTGGTAGCAGATAGCCAGGGAACCCGCTGTTCGCTGCCGCCAAGCACCAGTGTTGCCCCTTTGCGCTGTGCCGTGAGACGTGTGTCGGGTCGGGTCGGCAAAACCGCCACCGCGCCTCCGTCGAGATCAAAGTCGCAGGCACCCGCGATCCAGCGCGCTACCATCGTTTCGGCCACCGGCGCGGGAATGGCATGCCCCCCAGCCGAGCGCAGCACGGTGCAGGCATCGCCAAGACCCGAAAAACGGCCATCCTCGCCGCTTGCAAGCGCATCAAGCATCCCAGCTTCGTCAAGAGCCTGCCACAGTTTTTCGTGCCAGCCACCAGCCTCGACCTTGCGGCGAGCTGAATCGTCCAGGTGATCCGTGAAAATACGCTCGACCGTGGTTTCAATCATGTCAGATAAATCGGTCATCTCAAACCCAGCCCCCGAGCTATGATACCGCGCAGGATCTCCGTCGTACCCCCGCGAATGGTGAATGCCGGCGACCAGAGAATGGCATGTTCCAGCAGATCCCGGACAGTATTGTCCTGATCATCGTAGTCCGACCTGGCGCTCAGAAGCTGGTGCGCGACGCGTGGAATGCGCTGCTCGAAACGGGTGCCGATTTCTTTGACAACCGCAGCCTGAACTGTTGGCTCTTGCCCGGCCTCAAGCATCCCCGCGACCGAAAGCGACATCTGCCGAAGTGTCACCAGATCGACCAGCAATTCGCCGATCTGGGTGCGGATATCTTCGGACACGTCTGGCCCTAGCGTCTCTACCAACCGCGCCAATAGATGGTAGGTAGAAAGCCAACGCTCAGGTCCGCTGCGCTCATAGGCCAGTTCAGCGCTGGCCTGCCGCCAGCCCATATGCAGCGTGCCAACAAGGCTGTCGTCGGGTATTTCGACACCGTCGAAATGCACCTCGTTGAAATCGTGCTCGCCAGCCAGATTCAAAACTGGGCGGACCTCGATACCGGGCGTGCTCAGATCGACAATGAACTGGCTCAGTCCGCTGCGGCGGTTCTCTGGGGTGGCAGGGGCTGTGCGGAACAGCGCCAGCATATAATGCGCACGATGCGCGTTGCTGGTCCACAGCTTGGTGCCGGTGATCCGGAATCCGCCATCTATCTTTTCCGCGCGGCACCGCAGAGACGCAAGGTCCGAGCCTGAATCTGGCTCGCTGAGTCCGATGCAGAAGAAGCATTCGCCCGCAGCGACCCGCGGTAAATAGTTCTGCTTCTGCGCCTCACTTCCGAACGTCAACAGAACCGGGCCGGACTGGCGGTCAGCCACCCAATGGGCGCGCACCGGGGCACCTGCGGCAAGCAGCTCCTCAGTGATGACATAACGTTCCAGCGCCGTACCCTCATGGCCACCATAAGCCTTCGGCCAACGCCAGCCCAGCCAACCGCGCTCTCCGAGGCTTCGGCTGAAGTCGGCCGAATAATCCATACCGACCCGGGTCGGCACTTCTGGAATTATCCCTGCTTTGCGCTGCTGGGTGAGAAAGTCACGTACTTCGCCGCGCAGCGTCTCACAACGCTCGCTGAGAACAATTGGTGTGAAACGCACATCCCAACTCATCGCGGGCACTCCATCTCTGGGCGATAGCCCTTTGCGGGCAGTTGTTGCGGGGCCGAATTTTTCATGCCGACTCCGCCAGTCTTTGCTCAAGAAGGTCGGTGTGGTGGCTCGGCGGCCCCCAGATCATCCGGTCAAGTTGTGCTCGCTTCACGTAAAGATGAGCGTCGATATCGGTGGTAAAGCCGCTGCCCCCGTGAACCTGAATGTTCTCGCTCGCTATTTGCAACACGACCTTATCGGCGACCCCCTTTGCAGTAACGGCCGCAAGCAGTGCTTCCTCGGGGGCGTGATCGATAGACCAAAGCGCGTACCAGACGATTGAACGCAGCCCTTCAAGTGCTACAAGCTGGTCGGCCAGCATATGCTTGATCGCCTGGAAGGTGCCGATGGGCCGACCGAACTGGATGCGCTCCTTGGCATAGCTCGTGGCCATGTCCATCGCGCGCGCCGCGCCCCCCATCATCTCACCGGCAGCTCCCGCAGCCAGAATAGCCCCGAGCCGCGCCTGACCAGCGGGATCAAGCGGCTTTTCAAGGCGTTCACCAACGGTTCCCGTCAATTTTAACGCCCCAAAACGGCGGGTGCTGTCCATGGTGGGGAATTCCTCAACCATGGCATCGGCGTTGCTGTTTTCCAGAACAGCTACCTGTGCATTGGCCCCCCCGTCGTTCAGCACAACAAGCAGTAAATCAGCGCCCGCCGCGTTCACGACCGGAGCCCAGTTGCCCTGAATCTGTCCATCGCCGGAAACAGACGCCGCCTCGGGCCAACCGGCGACCGCGACACTGATTTGCCCCGCGGCGATCTTAGGAAGCCATTGCGCCTTCTGCGCTTCGCTGCCCAGGCGGCCGATAAGATCAGCGGCTGCCACAGCAGTTGAAAGATAGGGCACCGATGCCAACGCGCCTCCCAGCACCTCCAGCACGATCCCGGCTTCAAGCATCCCCAGATCCGACCCGCCATGGGCTTCGGGGATCAAAGCGCCGAGAAAGCCCGCACCCGCCAGGTCCTGCCAGAGTCTGTCCGAGTAAGCAGCTTCCGACTGTCCGAAAGCCCGGACTTCAGATATCGGGCAAGCCCTTGCAACGAGTTCCAGGACCGATTGCCGGATCATTTCTTGATCTTCAGTGAACGAAAATTGCATCTGGAACTCCTCAGCGTGGCAGTCCGAGCAGACGCTCGGAGATAATGTTGCGCTGTATCTGCGAGGTGCCGCCCGCGATGGTCATGCCGAAGGACGTGAGATATTCACGCTCCCATGATGAAAAGCTTTTTCGAACCTGCGGATTTGTAAGATCGGCCCTGCCGATCAGATCCAACGCCAACGCGTGCATGGTCTTGTTCAGTTCGGTAGTGTGTAGCTTCTGCACCGAGGTTTCCGGCCCCGGCACGCTGCCTTCGCTGTGCATTGCCGCGAAGCGATGATTGTTCAGAACCGCTATACGCGCCTGCACTCCTACCCTTGCGATGTTTTCGCGCACGTCGGGAAGATCTATCAGGTTCTGATCCCCATCCCGTGTGCGAGTGACGCGGGCCAAGGCGATCAGCTTCTCGTACAAACGCCGACACCCGAAACCGAGCACCGAGATGCCGCGCCTTTCGAAGTCAAGCATGGTCATGGCTACCTTCCAGCCACCGTCGAGCTCACCCACCAGAGCTTCCTCGCCGATTTCGACATCGTCAAAGAAGATCTCGTTGAAATCCTGTTGGCCGTTCATCTGGCGCAGCGGCCGGATATCGATCCCCTTGGTCGTCAGCGGCACGACGAAGGTTGAAAGCCCTTTGTGCGGTGGTGCGTTCTGGTTGGTGCGGGCCAGCAGAAGGCAATAATCGGCCAAGTGGCCATAGGTGTTCCACACTTTCTGGCCGTTGATCACGAACTTATCGCCCTTACGGACTGCCCGTGTTGTCAGCGCCGAAAGATCTGATCCGAAGGCCGGTTCGGAAAAACCCTGCGACCACAGATCGCGCCCGTCGGCAATGCGCGGTACATAAGTTTCACGCTGATCGGCGCGGGCCAGTTTCATCAGCATTGGCGCGATGATCCGCACCCCGATGCGAAAGACATCCGGAGGTGCATCATGGTTTGCGAGTTCCTCGAACACGATCAGATCTTCTGTCAACGGAGCGTCTTTGCCCCCGTAAGCATTGGGCCAGGATCGCACAGCAAGGCCGGCCTCGTAGAGCTGGCCTTGCCATTTTCTCAGAAAATCAATGCGCTCGCGGCCTTCCAGCGAGGCATAGTCTTGCCGCCACTGATCGGTTAGGTTTTCGCCAAGCCAAGTTCGAACGTAAGCTCGAAAGGTGGCCTCTTCACTGGAATCCCTAAGGCGCATGAATCTTCTCCTTAACGACGGAATTGCATGAAATCGGGAGCACGCTTCTCGAAGAAGGCTTCGGCACCCTCTTTGGATTCTTCCGATTCATAAAAATCTGGTGCCATCATCTTCTGAAAATGGTTTGGCGAAGGATCACGCAGATAGTCGATATCCGCGTCGAACGACGCCTTGACGATCTTCAGGCACGTCGGGCTGAGCGAGTTGATCTCCGCACACCACCGATCAACCTCGGCTTCGAGATCGGCCAGCGGTACAACGACGTTGCACAGACCCATCTCCAGCGCTTGTTCGGCGGTGTAGCGCCGGCAAAGCATCCACATTTCGCGTGCTTTCTTCACACCGACAACACGCTGCGCATACGTCACCAACCAGCCTTCTGCCGGGCTGCCGACACGCGGGCCGTTCTGGCCGAAGATTGCATTGTCGGCGGCAATGGTCACGTCACAGAAATAGGCGAGGTGGTTACCCATACCAATCGCATAGCCCTTGACGACCGCGATAACCGGCTTGCCGCAATGGCGGATAGCCTCATGCACTGCACGCGGGTTGACGCCCACATGCCTGTCCTTCAAGCCACCTTCCTTTTCCCACTTCACGTCACCGCCCGAAGAAAAGGCCCGGTCACCGGCGCCAGTCAGCACGATCACCCCGACAGAGGCGTCATTGCCAGCACGCTCGATTGCCCTGGTCAGTTCGACCATGGTCACACCGCTAAGCGCATTCAGCGATTTTGGCCGATTGATCGTGATGCGGGCGACGCCATTGCCAGCTTCATACAAAATGTCTTCGTATTCTTGTGTGCTCATGAGAAGATTTCCTTTCCTTTTTCCAATTCTTAGATCATCGCAGTTCTGAGGCTGGGGATTTTGCGAGCTTCTCGAACTCTTCAGACAATTTAAGCTTGTCGATCTTACCGCCGGCGTTGCGCGGAAGATCACTGATAGCCAGAAGGTATTCGGGCTGGCACCATTTCGGCAGCCCGGCGTCCACGACAAACCGGGTAAGATCGCCCAGTTGCGGCACCGACTTGCCCGGAGCAGCGACGATCGCCGCGCCAATCTGCTCGCCCAGCACCGCATCTCGAACCGCAACGATCGCCGCTTCGGTCACGTCTGGGTGCCGGACCAGAACCTCTTCGATTTGCGCCGGGTTGATGTTGCGGCCGCCGCGAATGATCATATCCTTCTTGCGGCCGACGATGGTCAGGTAGCCATCAGCATCAAGCGTGCCCAGATCGCCACTGTGAAACCAACCTTCAGAGTCCCAGGCCTTGTCCATTTCCGAGTTCCCGGTCAGATAGCCGTAACTGGAATTCGCCCCGCGCCACAGCACTTCGCCAGCCTCCCCATCCGGGGCGGCAGAGCCGTCTTCGCGCATTATTTTGAGCTCTTCCCCCGGCAACACATGCCCGGCGGTGCGGCGCTTTTCGGCCGGATCGGCCGTCCGTGTCATGGTTGGCACACCAGAATCCGTTGCGCAGTAGATGGTCTGGACCGGGCAGCTGAAAATCTCTTCTGCCGTTTCCGCGTCCGATGACTCCAGCTTCGCCCCTGCATTGGAAATGAAACGCAGACTGCTCAGATCGTATTCCCCGACCAATGGCGAGCGGATCATTTTCACCAACTGGGTGGGAATGACTACGGCGAAGGTGCAACGGTGCTTTTCGATCAGCGCGAACGACTCTTCGGGATGTTTGCCATTCCAGTGTTCCAGCAATACCGTAGAGCCGCCGTGCAGAAGAGGCGCGATGATCGGATAGTTGTAGCCCGTGGCACCGGTGCCAGCCGGTGCGATCGCCGCACCAATGTCTTTGTCGGTCATCTGCGTCGCAACACTGCCATACTGGCTCAACAGCTTGAAGGCCATACAGTTGTCGCTGTAAATACTGCACTTCGGGATGGAAGTGGTTCCGGAGGAAACCATAATCTGAAGCGGCGTATTCGCGGACACCTGGTGCTGACGCAGCCAAGCCTGGCCCTTGTCATCACGCCAGGCATCGTCGCTACAAAGCGCATCGAAAGACAACTCGGTTCCGCGCGGTTCGCCCCGCAGAACAATACGGTGCTGCAACGCAGGCAGATCTGGGGCAATACTGTCTACCAATGCACGATAGTCAAAGTCGCGATAAGTAGTAGGCAGGATCAGCGCAACGGCCTTTGACGCACCGAGAACAAGAGTCATCTCCTCGCTACGGAAACCGTCGTGGATTGGCAGAAAAACTGCCCCGATACGGTCAAGCGCAAGATGGGCGATCGGAAGTTCGGCCCAGTTCGGCGACTGAACCGCTACTACATCGCCAGTCTTTATGCCGAGCTTCAGCAATGCTGCGGCAAGATTCTCGGTTTTTTGGACCAGCTGACTGTAGGTCAAGCTACTGCGGTTGTCAGCGATGGCCACTTTATCCGGAACGTTTCCAGCGTGTTCATCAATATAATCGATCAACAGGCGGTCTTTCCAATATCCTAGCTGCCGATATTCGGCCGCCCGACTGTCCATTTGTTCACTTCCGAACGACATCTCGCTCATTCCTCCCTGAGCATTGCAATCAGACTTGTGTCATGCATGCATATAACGACCACCGCTTACGCAGTGCGTTTCGCCGGTGATAAAACTACCGTCTTCGCTACACAGGAATACCGCCAAGCCGGTCACATCCTCGGGGCGCCCCATACGGCCCAGGACCGTTTCTGCGGCCTTTTCGGCAAACCATGGTTTGTCATAGATGCGTTCAAGAAACGGGTTGTAGATCAGGCCGGGTGCGATCGCGTTGACACGCACACCATGCTGCCCAACTTCGGCAGCTGTGGCGCGGGTCAATCCCATTACGCCAGCCTTGGCGGCCGCGTAGGCTGCCTGACCGCCACCGCCGGTATCTGAATGCCATCCGGCTATCGACGCAATATTAATAATGACGCCTTGTTTGCGCGCGATCATGTGCGGCAATACGGCACGTGAGAAGCGAAAGCAGCCGCCTAAGCAGATATCCTGCACCAGCTGCCAATCTTCATCGGCCAACTCCCAGACCGGTGCCAGCTTGTTGATCCCGGCGTTATTGTAAAGGATGTCGATTTTACCATGCTGATCTAACGTGGCCTGAACACAGGCTTCCATTTCTTCTTTATTGCGTACATCAACGCGCATCCCGAGCACTTTGCGCCCGAACTCGTCCGAAAGCTTCTCGGCGGTTTCTGCCACGCGCTTTTCATGGGCGTCGGTAACAACTATTTCCGCGCCTTCTTGGGCAAAACGTTGGGCAACGGCTTGACCCATTCCCGCACCTGCAGCGGCACTGACAATTGCGACCTTGTCTTTCAATCTGTTCGCTCTGTCGTCCATTTAATTTTGATCTCCATGATAGTGGCAACTGCTTGCAATCGTTCCGAATAGGCATTGCTCCATGGACGGATCCCGGGCTGCCAGATCGAATTCACCAAATTGGCTGGACACCATTCTGCACGCAGACACTGTCGAACTTGGGACAGCGGACCCCAGCCTGAAGAAATGCTCAGTCTTTCGGTCGCTTGCGGATCATGACCGTGATTTTGCCAGTCTGAACCACTTCTTCATGTTGATTGAGAATTTCATAGTCGCGCACCACGATGCCACGATCACCCTTCTTGGACTCGCGCAAGCTACCAATCGTCATCCGCAAATAAATGGTGTCGTTTATCTTGACGGGACCTTTGAAGTCCCACTCCAACCCAAGCAGGGCAATTGCCGAACCATCGAAAATACCCATTCGCTGAGTAAGGCCAGTCGCGATACCAAGTATCAGAACGCCATGCGCGATACGGGTGCCGAAGTTTGATTTTTTGGCAAATTCGTCATCCGTGTGTAGCTGATTGAAGTCACCGGAAATGCCCGCGAAAGTCATCACGTCATGATCAGTGACCGTACGGCCAACACTTTCAAACACTTGGCCAACGTGCAGATCTTCGTAGAACAGCACCATTGTTACAAACCTCCCTGATTTTCGAATTCTGCAAAGATTGCATTCATTCCGCCAACCGATTCTATCAATCGCTTGGTATTTATCCCCTGAACGTGCCCAACCTGTCAAGCGTTCGATATGTACCCATGTGGTCCCAAAAAATGCCCTCAAACTTTCAGAGGAAAGTTGCCATCTGCCAGTGACATCACGCGCCCTCACATCGCCCCCGTCAAAGCTTGACTAAGTACTGTTGCGCTCTCAGAAACAGGCAGGCGCGGGGTTACACGTAAGGGCGACAGATGGCGGTAAGTGCGAAAAGCAGAGCTCTGGAGGTGTTCAAGAGGGCAAGCAGCAGCGTCGACCGGGCCCTGGCAATTTTGGAATTTTTCACCAGCCAACAACCGATCTGGTCCACCGAAATGCTGATGACCGAACTAGGGCTGACCCGAGCAACAACCTATCGGTATATCAAATCGCTTTCGGATGCTGGTTATCTTGTTGCAACGGCGGGAGGTGGTTATACGCTTGGCCCGCGCTTCATTGAGATGGATCGCCGTATCCGCCTTGGCGACCCGCTCTTGCGCGTTGCCCCGCCGATCATGAATGAACTGCCCAAACCCTTTGTCGGTGCCCAGATTCTCAGTGGATTCTATGGTAATCGCGCTGTTACCATCTACGTCGATCAGGCGGATAAAGAACTGACACTGCAAATGGAGCGCGGGCGTTCGTTTCCGCTACTTGCCGGACCACCATCGCGGATTATCCTGGCCCATCTTCCAACGTATCAGTTGCGAAATTTACTTCTCAGCAACCCGCTTGGAATTGCCAAGGCAGGTCTTGGGGAGAACTGGCATGAGTTTTCCCAAAACCTGAAAGCCATCCGCAAAACCGGTTACGATGCAGCAGCCGATTTTGACCAGAGAGTGATAGCGATCGCAGCACCGATCTTCCGCTCGTCAAATGCAGTCATCGCCAGCCTTTGCCTGGTGCGACGCAAGGCGATTTCCAAGCCCGAGGACATGTCCACGCTGATCGAATTGGCAACGACGACCGGCGAAAAAATATCGAAGAAGTTACAGGAATTGCATTACAGCACCAGTCAGGCCGCACCTCAGTTCCCTGCAGCCCGCCTGGGAAAGAAATCCTCGTAATCTTGACGACCCCATCTCCTGGTAACCTCTCACTATAATGTAGAGCACGCTCACCCAAGCGGGGATACTTTGGGTAGCACAGCAATCTACGATCAGCCTTCGACGAGTACAGCGCTGGAGGCCCCATCGCACCTACTCGGATACCTCCGGAACGAGTGTCGAAGTGATCTTGTATATGCCATTCATGCGCGCGATGATCCCGCCGTCGACCGAGATATTTGCCGCGACAAACAGCAATTTGTTCGTTTTCTTCACTAAAACCGGAGCGCTTTCTATCCAGTTTTTCTCCCGAGCGGGGGCAATGTAGTCAACGGTCAGGTTGATCGTCGGCGTAACGAAGCAATCAACCTCCGTTCCGATTTTCAGGATGGCGCTCTGCGCGTCAGCAAAGGCGGAAATCACACCGCCATGACATACCCCATTCCGATTCAAGTGGTGGCTTTTTACACGGAAACCCATGGCGCGATGGCCATCCTGTATACGCCAATAGTATGGCCCAAGAACGCTTTCGGCATTGCCGCGTCTTGAGAACAAGATAAAGCCCTCCGGTGGAGCATCCGATTCACCTAGTGACAACTTAATCCCTCCGCTATTCAAACAGTTCATGCCCCTTTGACCCGTCGCTGGCCGGTGCCCGGAAGTGGCAGTAGTGTTGCGGACCGCAACTCAGGCAACTTCGAACAAGCCCGCCGCGCCCATGCCGCCACCAACGCACATCGTAATTACGACGAAGCGCACACCTCTCCGCTTGCCTTCGATCAGCGCATGTGCGGTCAGACGCGAGCCAGTCATGCCGTAGGGATGTCCCACTGAAATGGCGCCGCCGTTGACATTCAGCCGTTCGTTGGGAATCCCCAGCCGATCGCGACAGTAGATCGCTTGCGATGCGAACGCTTCGTTCAGTTCCCAAAGGCCAATGTCGTCCATTTTCAGACCATGGGCACGCAACAACTTGGGCACAGCAAAAACCGGGCCAATCCCCATTTCTTCGGGTTCGCATCCGGCCACCGCTATCCCACGGTAGATCCCCAGCGGCTCAAGATTGCGGCGCTCCGCCTCGCGTGCTTCCATCAGCACACACGCCGACGCACCATCAGAAAGCTGACTGGAATTACCCGCAGTGATGAACTTGCCCTGCGGAACCTGCTGTCCGTCCGAAAAGACCGGCTGTAAGGCAGCCAGTCCTTCTGCCGTGGCACCAGGCCGATTGCATTCATCCTTATCCAAAGTCACTTCGCGAACAGAGCTTTCGCCGGTAACCTTGTCTTTGACGATCATTGAGGTGGTCATCGGCACGATTTCTTTGTCGAACCGCCCTGCCGCCTGGGCCGCGGCCGTGCGCTTTTGTGATTGCAGCGAAAAAGCATCCTGCGCCTCGCGCGACACACCGTAACGATCCGCAACGATCTCGGCCGTTTCGATCATACTCATGTAAACAGCCGGCAGGCGGGCCGCCAGTTCAGGATCCTGCGCCCGGTATTTGATGGCGTGTTTGTTCTGAGTGAGAGAAATGGCCTCGAGTCCACCGCCGACAATAGTGGTCATACCGTCACCGGTGATCTGCTTGGCCGCAGTGGCGATGGCCATCAAACCGGAGGAGCATTTGCGGTCCACACTCATGCCGGGGACGCTGACGGGCAAACCCGCACGCAACGCACTCTGCCGTGCAATGTTGCTGCCGGTGGCGCCATACTGATGCGCTGCGCCCAGCACTACATCGTCGATTTCGGCCGGATCAACGCCAGCACGAGCAACGGCAGCCGCAATCACATGACCTCCGAGAGCTTGAGATTGAGTGTCATTGAATGCGCCCCGGTACGCTTTGCCGATTGCGGTGCGGGCAGTGGAAACGATAACGGCGCTTCTCATGATAACATTTATCCTCTCTGTCTGAGTTTGATTATCTATGCCATGGTCGCCAGGTCCCGGTCATGATGTGCAAGATGCCAATATAAATTGGTCTGCATGGCAATAATTTCCAACCTTTTCTCGAACAGTGATCTGCCCAAAATGATCGCAATTTGACAAGATATGTTAAGAGCTCCGTTCGTGAGCAAAAATAGCTGGTTCTTTGTTAGTGTTCTGTAATTCATACCTCGGGTAGTGTCCGATTTCATCGGCCTTGTTCTTGGTGCGCGTTCGGACAGTACAATTAGAGCGCCAAACCCTCCCGCGTCGGAGACAATCGCTGCAAATTCGCACACCCAATCCAAATCGTGCCACCCGGGATGTCCGAATTCTGGATGTGGAGCCTTTTGTTCACACAGGTTTTCATTCTGCCCCTCCAGATTGAAAGAATAGGTAAATCCACAAGGTCCACTGCCTCCGCAGCACAGGATCAGGTGTCGTATTCTAAGTAGCCATGCCCGACGGCGACCACATCCCGGTCGATACAGCGGACCTGAAAGCTTGCAACGCCCTCCTCGTCTTGCCAGATTTCGGTACGAAGAATTTCTCCTGGGAAAACCGGCGCTGTGAAGCGCGCGCCGATGCGCCGAAATCGTTCCGGCTGATAATCGCATAGCACTTTCAGCAGCGCATGCCCCGCCACGCCAAACGTGGCCAGCCCATGCAAAATGGGCTTGGGAAAACCCGCCTTGATAGCCACCGCGGGGTCGGCATGCAGAGGATTTAGATCGCCCGAAAGTCGGTAGAGAAGCGCGCCCTGCGTCGAAGTCGGCAGCTCGCAAATCAGATCAGGCGCGCGGTCCGGCACCTGATGCGGCTTTGGCTGCTGGCGTGCTGGTCCGCCAAAACCACCATCACCGCGGCAGAAAGTCGATTGCCGGATCGTTGCGATTTCTTTCCCGCTCTCCTTGTCGGTCAGAATGCGCTGCGATTGGACCACAGCACCTCGCCCCTCCCCCTTGTCGAAGACATCGATCACTTTACTGTGGCCCGTCACGGTACCACCGGGCGGAAGCGGCGCGGTCAGCGTCAGGTCGAATTCTCCTGCAACCAGCCGCACCCAGTCTATGCCCGTATCGAGATCGCGCATCCAGAACCCAGGATGGGCCAGAACCACAGCCTGGGTGGGCAGCACCTTCTGCCCCTCTTCGTAGACGAAAGTCAGTTCCTCGGGATCACTCGGATCAAGGCCCAGTCCAAGCCCAAGAGCGTACATAATGGAATCTTTCCATGTGTAGCTCTGTTCGGAATCAGGAATGCTTAGGTTCAAGAGTTCATCATAAACAATCGCCACGGGACCTCCTGTCTGTTCCTGCTGCTGAAGTGCGCGCGCAGTTACACTAGAGGAAGGTAGGTTCGATCCGCCCCCGAAACAAGGTAAAAGTCGCGCATTGTGCGACAGTTGCTAAATTTCATTGGTGCCACAGGGAGGAAAATCTAGAAACTGACCCTCAGAGCCTGCATGCCTTCGCAGATGAGGGTTATGCCGGACCGAAACTCCGCAACGCACTGAAGGGACGCGGCGGCTGGGCCATCGAACTGGGCCATCGAAATTGTCAAACGCTCCGATGTCCTCAAAGGCTTTGAGATGAACCGCGCCGGGTTTGCCGGAGGCTCCACCCCCTGAGTAGGATGGAGCATCATGAGCAAGACAACGAACGAGTATTCCCCCCAAGTGCGCGAGCGCGCCGTTCGCCTGGTTCTGGACAATCAAGGACAGCATGAGAGCCGCTGGTCGGCGATCCTGTCGATTTCGTCGAAGATCGGCTGTGCGCCGCAGAGGCTGAACGAATGGGTCAAGAAGGCCGAGGTGGCCGAGAAGAGCGAGCCTTTGTCCGCCATTGCTCCGAGGACAATGGCGAGCGTGCTGGAACGCAAGAACCGCGAGCTGAAGCAGGCCAATGAGATCCTGCGAAAGGCGTCTGCATATTTTGCCCCCCTCTCGGGACCTTGCTCCGCAAGGCCCTTCCGGGCAACGGGACGCAGCTCGACCGCCGGTCCAGGACATGATCGCCTTTATCGAAGAGAATAGGGATATCGGGGTCGAGCCGATCTGCAAGCACCTGCCGATTGCCCCATCCACGTTCTACGATCACATGGCCAAGCGGGCGAACCCGGACCTGTTGTCGGATCAGGCTAAACGCGACAAGACGCTGCGACCCAAGATCGACCGCGTCTGGGAGCAGAACTACAAGGTCCACGACGTGAGCAAAGTCTGACACCAGATGCGCCGGGAAGGCTTTGATGTCGCCAGATGCATGGTGGCACGGCTGATGAAGGACTTCGGCATCGAAGGCATCATTCGCGGGAAGAACGCCAGGACGACAATACCCGACAAGGCCCTGCCATGCCCGCTGGACAAGGTGAACCGCCAGTTCCGGGTGCCTGGGCATGCTCTGGGTCAGCGACTTCACCTATGTGGCGACGTGGCAGGGCTTCGTCTACGTTGCGTTTGTCATCGCTGCCTTCGCCCGCCGCATCGTCGGTTGGCGGGTGAGCCGGGCCGCACATGCCGGGTTCGTGCTCGATGCTCTCGAACAGGCCGTTCATCAGCGACAGCCAGGCTCTGGGCTGGTGCATCACTCGGATCGCGGGTCGCAATATCTGTCGACAAATACAGCGAACGCCTCGCCGAGGCGGGCATTGAACCGTCGGTCGGCAGCGTCGGTGATAGCTACGACAATGCTTTGACCGAGACGATCAACGGTCTGTTCAAGGCTGAGGTCATTCATCGCCGTGGGCCATGGCGCAGCTTCGGCGCCGTGGAATATGCCACACTCGAATGGGTCGATTGGTTCAACAACCGCCGCCTGCTGGAACCCATCGGTAACATCCCGCCAGCAGAGGCCGAGGCAAACTTCTACGCAGCTCCGGAAACATCAGACATGGCCGCGTAGCTTAAACAATTCAGCCTCCGGCAAACCCGGCGCGGTTCAGTTCGACATATGACAGATCACTCCACGCAACGCCGGCGGCGGTTCATTATGGCTCCCGCAACGCCCGCGGTACATCCGACCATCGCCCCGAACTAGAACTGACGGACTGTGCACAGCGAATATAACGCTTTGAACTTCGTGGTGGAGGGGAGATGACTCGCCTCGCAATTCGGCTGTTTTGGTGTTTAGGGAGGAGGCTAGAAAACACGCAAATCCTTGAAATTTTCTGAATAGTTTTTACCCCCATATCGACATGTCTGTTCCATCTTGAACGCTTCGATTCCGTTTGCCGATCACGTTTTTACCAACGCGGTCTGGGCATGGAACTACGGCAAGGTGCGGTTCGTTATTTTAATGATTCATCTTAGGAAACGGAGGTCGGACATGGGACGCCTGGATAACAAAAGAGTGGTCATAACCGGGGGTGCAGGTGGCATCGGAGCGGAAACCGCCAAGCTATTCCTCAAGGAAGGTGCGGAGGTTGCGCTGGTTGATCTGGATCAGGATGCACTGAATGACGTTGCTAAAACGCTTGAAGAACACGGCAAGGTCGTGGTCATCGCCGCCGACGTGTCGAACGAAGCGGATGTGGAGCGATACGTTCAAGAGGCCAAGGACAAGTTGGGCGGTATTGACGTTTTCTTCAACAACGCCGGCATCGAAGGAACCGTCGCACCGTTGATCGAACAGAAGGTAGAGGATTTTGACAAGGTCATGGCTGTAAATGTGCGGGGCATATTTCTGGGCCTAAAACATGTTATGAAGGCTATGAGCGAAAGCGGCGGAAGCATCATCAATACGTCATCGGTAGCGGGCCTATCTGCCGGTCCGGGCCTGACGCCCTATGTCACGTCCAAACATGCGGTGGTCGGCCTCACACGTAACGGGTCCGCCGAGGGTGCTGGTCAGAATATTCGCGTGAATTCGGTGCATCCCGCACCTGTGAACACGCGCATGATGCGCTCTATCGAAAAGGGCTCGAAACCCGAGGATGCCGCGGCTGCAAAGGCGGAGTATGAAAAGCGGGTTCCGCTCGGCCGCTATGGCGAACCCGACGATGTTGCGAAGCTTGTACTATTCCTAGCCTCCGACGAATCGAGCTTTATCACAGGTGCCCAATATGTTGTCGATGGGGGCATGACCACCTGATCTGATACCAAAATCTTCGGGCGCGTGGGCTAACACGCCGACTTCATTGTCAGGGCGATACTAACGAATACTGTCAATGAGGGCGTCAATCGAAAGCTGGCGAGCCCGAAAGCCCCGAACAAGCAGTGTCATTTGTACAGAAGGTCGTAAGTATAATTAGGGTCACGCCAAATCCTTCAATAAAATCAAAGATATTTGGCTCCGGCGGTAGGGATCGAACCTACGACCAATTGATTAACAGTCAACTGCTCTACCGCTGAGCTACGCCGGACCACGTCTTTCGACTTGGCGGGGTGTAGCAAAGGCATGGGGGGGCGGCAAGCGCAATCTAGCGCAATTCCGGCAAAAAAATTACGGGGCGCGTCCGCCATATTCCTGCGTGACTTCCAGCGCGATCTTCCGGACTTCGTGACCGAGTTCCGCCATCCTCTCCCCGCCCAACCGCGACTGGGGGCCGGAGACGGAAATTGCGGCGATCGGGTCGCCTGTCTCACCGAAAATGACCGACGCTGCACAGCGCAATCCTTCGGCATGTTCCCCATCGTCCGTGGCGTATCCGGCTGCTTGAGCTGCGTTCAAGGCGGTGTTCAGCAGGCTCCGGTCGGTGATCGTGGCGTTCGTCAACTTGATCAGGTCGTCGGATGACAGGGCGCGTTCGCGGCGGTCCTTCGGCATCATTGACAACAGGGCCTTGCCGGAACCCGATGCGTGCATGGGCAACCGGCCGCCGACTTGGGTGATCGCGCGCATCGCATGTCTGCTTTCGACCTGATCCAGACAGACCACCTGCCCGCCGCTTTCCACGAAAATGTTGGCTGTCTCGCCTGTCGTCTCAACCAGACGCCGCAGGAACGGCTTGGCCACGTGCAACAGATTGCGGGTTCGAACGAAGGCAGACCCGGTGACGAAGGCGGTAACCCCGATCTGCCAGATGCCCGCGTTCATGTCGTATCTGACGAAACGCTCGCTCTCCATCGTGGTCAGCAATCTATGCGTGGTCGAGGGCGGCAGATTCGCGCGCTCCGCCACCTCTGTCAGCGTCAGACCGCTATCGGAGGCCGCGATCTCTCGCAGCAAGGTCATCGCGCGTATAACCGCCCGCACCTGACCGGCGCGTTCGTTCGGAACCGTCTCGTTGCTGTTGCTGCTCATGCGAGGTACGTAGTTCGGGCATTTCGACTGACGAGGGGGAACACGGCAGTTTGAACTGCTCAGGAGCATTGTTTCGCCATTTGACCCGAGGTTTTGGAAGATGATCCATTTGCCAGACAGCCCCAGCCTGCATGTCGAGGATCTGCACAGTGACAACGCCCCCACTGTGGTCCTGATACATGATTTCCGTCTGGATCGGCGCGTCTGGGGTGATGTGGCAAAACGTCTGCCCTCGCAGGTGCGATGCGTCATACCCGATTTACGTGGATACGGGCACAGCCCCGCCCCGGACGGCCAGTGGTCGATGCGCGATGTGGTCTATGACCTCGCGAACACTCTGTTTTCGCTGAATATACGCGATGCGGTCGTTGTCGGCTCGGGAACTGGCGGCATGATTGCGCAGGCCCTGGCCGCCGAGGTGCCCCAGACCGTGCGCGCACTGGTTCTGATCGGAACCGGGGCCAAGCTGGAGACGGAGGACAGATGGCTGCATCGGGCGCAGGTTCTGAGCGACCTGCCCGACACGGCGCGCGTCCGGCAGTTGCTGGACGCCGCGACTTATCGCGCACCTGACCCGCATCTGTGCGAAATCGCGGCCTCGATCCGGCCGGACACCTTGCGGCGGATGTGCGAGGCGGTGGCCCACACCGATCTGCGCCGCTCGACCGATGCGCTGCGCTTGCCTACTTTAGGCTTGGTCGGGCGTAACGATCGCATCACGCCGCCGGATCTGATGCGTGAAATGATCGACGGCATTCCCGGTGCCTCGCTGGAGTTGTTGCCGCGCTGCGGTCATATCACGGCGTATGACGCGCCTGAGGCGACGGCGGATGCGATCAACGGATTTCTGGACCGCACCGGGCATCTTCTACCCGATTTCGACAGCAAGGACCCCTCCTGATGAGTTTCACCCCTTTCGACAGCCCGCTTTATCGTGAATTGATCTCGGATACGGAACTTGCCGTGCTGTTCAGCGATGCCGCGGAAATCCGCGCAATGTTGCTGTTTGAGGGGGCATTGGCCGATGCGCAGGGTGAGTTGGGCATCATTCCGCTGGAAAGCGCGCTGTTCATCTCTCGCAGCGCGCGGGAGGTTCAACTCGACCCCTCCGCGTTGGCCAAGGGGCTGGCTGCCGCCGGTGTCGCGGGCCCTGCCCTCGTTGCCGCCTTCCGGGCGGAGATGAAGGCCCCCGAGCACGCGCAGTGGGCGCATCATGGTGCCTCCTCGCAGGACCTTGTCGATACGGGGCTGGTGATCCGTCTGCGGCGTGCCGCCGATATCCTGCAACAGCGGATCGAGGTGCTGGCCGAAACGCTCGGAGCGCAGGCGAACCAGCACGCGCATGTCGTGATGGCCGCGCGCACCCGGCATCAGATCGCGACGCCGACGACATTCGGCGCGCGGGTCGCGACATGGCACGCCCCCCTGCCCCGCCACCTGCAACGGCTGTCGCAATTGCGACCCCGGGTGGAGGTCGTCAGTCTGGCAGGCGCGTCCGGGACCTCCGCCGCGCTCGGGCCGCAAGCCGTTGAGGTGGAGGCCCGTGTCGCCGCCGCGCTGGGTTTGGCAGCCTCGCACCATCCGTGGAATGCGACCCGCGACGGCTTGGCGGAATTCGCCGGTTGGCTGGCCCTGGTCAGCGGCTCGATGGGCAAGATCGCGACCGATGTCCTGCAACTGATACAGGCCGAGCCGCCGCAGATCGGGGTTTCCTCGGGCGGTGGATCCTCGACCATGCCGCACAAGGCGAACCCCGTCGCGGCGGAAACCATCGTCGCCCTGGCGCGCCATGTCGCGACCCTGTCGTCCTCGCTGATGCATTCCCAGCTTACCGAAAGCGACCGCGACGGGGCCGCGTGGGTGCAGGAATGGCTTTCCCTGCCGCAGTTGTTCTGCGCCACGGGGGCCGCGCTGCGGCATACGCAGCAGATGATCGAAGGGATCGTGCCCGATGCGGATGCGATGCGCGCGACGATCGAGGCCACCCACGGCACGATGTTCGCGGAACCTGTGACCTTTGCCCTGGCCGAACATATGCCACGACCCGAGGCCGCCGCGCTGGTCAAGGAGGCTTGCACACGCGCCGGTCCCGACCGATCATTGCGCACGATCCTCGAAGCGGAAAGCCCGGTGGTGCTCGACTGGGAGGCGCTGTTCGATCCGGTGGCGCAATGTGGCCGTGCGGTTGCCCTCGCCCGCGCCCCTGCGAAAGGTGGCGATGATGACCGCAAATGAGATTATCGCGATGCTGGACCTCGCCCCGCACCCCGAGGGCGGCTGGTACCGCGAAACATGGCGCGCGCCGACCAAAGGCGATGCGCGGGCCAGTGGCACCTCGATCTATTTCCTGCTGGCAGCGGAGCAGTTTTCCCACTGGCACCGCGTCGATGCTGCGGAGATCTGGCACTGGTATGCCGGCGCGCCGCTGGTCCTGTCGTTGAGCGAGAATGGCCACGATGCCGAGGCGGCGATCCTGGGCCCCGAACTGACCGCCGGCCAAAGACCCCAGCGCATCGTTCCGGCAGGATGGTGGCAATCCGCCACCTCGCTGGGCGCGTGGACGCTGGTGGGTTGCACCGTCAGCCCCGGCTTTCAGTTCGCGGGGTTCGAACTGGCCCCACCGGACTGGCGCCCCACACGTCGGGGGAGCACGCCGCGAGGGGATTGAGGACGTCGCCACGAACCGCTAGACGTTTGCCAACTATGCAGGAGCGCACAATGGCCGATACCATCGTCGAAAACCCCCAGATCTATCTGATCACTCCGGCCAAATTCGAATTGGCGACGTTCAGCGAAACCCTGCAAAGGGTGCTGGATACGCGTGAGATCGGCTGTGTCCGCCTCGACATGCCGGGGGCCGAGGCTGGCGACATCGCACAGGCCGCCGATCTGTTGCGCGACATCTGCCATCAGCGCGACGTGGCGCTGGTGATCGCGGATCATTTCCGCATGGTCGGCGTGCACGGTCTGGACGGGGTGCATCTCAGCGATCCACGGGCTGTGCGCGATGTGCGCCGCGACTTGGGGGCGGACGCCATTGTCGGCGCATTCTGCGGCAGTTCGCGTCATGTCGGCATGAACGCCGGGGAGGGCGGTGCGGATTACGTCACCTTCGGTCCCACCAGCCCCGATCCCCTGCTGGGTGACGGGTCCGTCGTCGATCTGGATCTGTTCGACTGGTGGTCAAAGGTTGTCGAGGTTCCCGTCGTGGCCGAGGGCGGCCTGACGCCGGAACTGGTCGCCAAGCTGACCCCGCTGGTCGATTTCTTCGCCGTCGGGCGCGAAATCTGGTCAGAGGAAGACCCCGTCGCCGCGATGCAGACACTGGGCCTGCCGCGCGGCGACTGATCCTCAGCTATAGTCGCGCTGATCGTCGATGACCTTGCCGTCGTTGGGCAGGCTTCCCTTCGCCACGACTTCGACCTTTCCGCCCAGTTTGAGGATGTCGCGCACGCTGCCCGACACTGCCTCTACGTTGACATCATCCGCTTCGACCTGAACCAGCATCTGATCCCGCTCATCCTGGCGGGTGGCGGTAACACGGGCGCGGGCGATCTCGGGGTGGCGTGCGACCAGAGTTGCGACCTGCTCTGGCCGGACGAACATGCCCTTGATCTTCGCGGTCTGATCGGCGCGGCCCATCCAGCCCTTGATGCGCATATTCGTTCTGCCACACGGGCTTTGCCCCGGCAGGATCGCGCTCAAATCGCCGGTCGCGAACCGCACCAGAGGGTAATCGCGGTTCAGCGAGGTAACCAGGACTTCGCCCACCTCGCCCTCCGCCACAGGATCGCCGGTGCCGGGGCGCACGATTTCCACGATCACGCCTTCATCGACGATCATCCCCTCCATCGCCGGGCTTTCATAGGCGATGTTGCCCAGATCGGCGGTCGCATAGCATTGCAGGCAGTCGATGCCACGATCCGCATATTCAGCCCGCAGCGACGGAAACAGCGCGCCGCCACCGACGACAGCACGGGTGATGGCCAACGACAGGCCAAGCTCGTCCGCCTTTTCCAGAATGGCCTTGAGGTAATCGGGCGTACCGGCATAGGCTGTGACCCCCAGATGCGCCGCCGCCTGGGCCTGAAGCTCCGTCTGTCCGGTTCCGGCGGGAAAGACCCGCGCGCCGACAGCCGCCGCGCCGCTCTCGAACATCATGCCGGCAGGTGTGAAATGATAGGAGAAGCAGTTTTGCACCAGATCGGCTCCGCTGAGGCCCGCCGCATGTGCAAACCTGCCCATCCGATACCAGTCATCGCCCGTGCCCCCCGGTTCGTAGATCGGTCCGGGCGATTGAAACGCATGTTGCAAACGCCCGACGGCGAACCCTCCGAAGGGCGGGTTGGCCTTTTGCGCAGGTCCCAGATCGGATTTGCGCAGCACGGGCAAGGTCGCCAGCGCCTCACGCGAGTCCACCCTGCCCGGCTGGCCCAGATGTGCCGCCATACCGGGGGCATAGCTGACCGCGTGGTCGATCAGCGCGGCGAGCGCGGCGCTCTGATCCTCCTCCCGCTGCTCAGGGGTTCTGGTCTCAAGCGCATCGAAATGGGTCATATGAGGTCCGTAAGGTTAGGAGGGTAATTTATAGGTCGTGGGGTCGTCGCTCTTGTCCAGGACGATCTCATCGTTGGATAGCATCTTCTTGGCCACACGTTCCACCGTCTGTTCCCAATTCTCGACGGGCTCACGCTCATCCGGCAGGACGGCCACGGCAGATGCCAGTTCCTCCTGCGGGACGGGTCCGCTTTCCAGCAGTTCCAGGATGCGGGCGTGGATGGCCTGCGCGGTTTCTTCGGTTACGGTCATATCAGCCTCCGATGACAGTTCATCGGTACAAGCTAGATCGCCCTGCGCCGACTGCCAGCATCAGTTCAACCAACGCTTGCGACGCCGGTACGAACGCACATCGCGAAAGCTCTTGCGGCCCTCATCACCAACGCCGAGGTAGAATTCCTTCACGTCGGGGTTTTCACGCAGATCGGCGGCGTCACCGTCCATCACGATCCGTCCGGATTCCAGAATGTAGCCGTAATGCGCGTAGCGCAGCGCAACATTGGTGTTCTGTTCAGCCAGCAGGAAGGACACGCCCTCTTGCTCGTTCAGGTTCTTCACGATGCTGAAGATTTCCTCGACCAATTGCGGTGCAAGCCCCATCGACGGCTCATCCAGCAGCACGGTTTCCGGTTTTGACATAAGCGCGCGCCCGATGGCGCACATCTGCTGTTCCCCGCCCGAGGTATATCCGGCCTGCGACTTGCGCCGCTCACGCAGTCGCGGAAAATAGGTGTAGACCATCTCCAACCCGGCCTTCGCCTCGGCGGCGGATCGGGTATAGGCGCCGGTCATCAGGTTTTCCTCGATGGTCAGGTGCTCAAAGCAATGGCGCCCCTCCATCACCTGGATGATACCGCCACGCACCAGATCGTTGGGTGAGCGGTTTTGCGTGCTCTCCCCGTGATACTGGATCGAACCCTTGGTGATCTCGCCCCGTTCGGAGGCGAGCAACCCGGATATCGCCTTGAGTGTCGTGCTCTTGCCCGCGCCGTTGCCCCCCAACAACGCGGTGATGCCGCCCTTGGGCACCTTCAGGCTGACACCCTTCAACACCAGGATGACGTGGTTGTAGATCACCTCGATGTTGTTCACTTCGAGCAATGTATCGTCGGCTTTGGCAGTGTCCAGCATCGGGCTCCCCTCTATGGAATGCCCCCGGCGACTTGCGCCGGGGGCGGTGTTTCAGATCACTCGCAACGCGTCTCGGGGATGTTGTTCTCCGCCGCGTAGGCATTCGAATCTTCCAACACCAGACGGTCGATCAGTTCCTTGTCGGGCTCCGCGAAGTCCGAGATCATCGTCCAGGATTGCCTATCCGCATCCCATTCCGCAATCGCGGAACTGCCCGGCCCGCCATGATCCGCGCAGGAGACGGAGAATTCCGGACCGAAGCCCGGCAGACCCAACGCCTCCATCCTCGCCTCGTCGATCACCAGAGCTTCCATTCCGTCGCGCATCATCACCGCGTCGATATCGGACACACCATGGATTTCCTGGGCGGTGCGCACAGCCTCTGCCGCCAGCATCGCCGCGTACATACCACGGTTGTACAGGACCGTACCGACCTGATCGCCCGCACCCGCAGCGAGGCCCGCATCCAGAACATATTCCTGAATGTCGTCATAGACCGGGTAATCGCTGCCGACACCGTGGAACATCACAGCGCGATAGCCATCGGCCCCTGCCCCAGCCGGGATCACGTCATTCTCGGACACGGACCACCAGGCGCCATAGAAGTTGTTCATCGGGTAGCGAATGTTGACCGCCTCCTGAATGGCGACGGAGTTCTGCACACCCCAGCCCCACATGATGACGAAGTCGGGACGCTCGCGGCGCACTTCGAGCCAGGTGGACCGCTGCTCGTTTCCGGGAGGGCTGACAGCCTTGAGCGACAGCTCGAAACCGTGCTTCTCGCTCAACATCTGCAAGGTGCGGATCGGCTCCGTGCCGAACGAACTGTCGTGGTAGACCAGCGCGATGCTCTTGCCCTCCAGATCGCCGTCGTTCTCCTCCAGCAGAAAATTCACGATCCCGGACGCCGCGTCCCAATAGTTCGCGGGGTAGTTGAACACGTGGCTGAAAACCTCACCGTTTGCGGCGGATGTCCGGCCATAGCCCAGCGAGTGAATCGGAATATCGTCCGCCGTCGCCTTGGGGATCAGCTGGTAGGTGATGCCGGTGGACAGGGGCTGATAGACCAGCGCGCCCTCTCCCTTGGTGGATTCGTAGCATTCCACGCCACGCTCGGTGTTGTAGCCGGTTTCGCAAGGCACGAGGCGGATCGGCTCCCCTCCGATGCCGCCGTCACGCTCCTGCAGCAGCGTCATGTAATCGGCGTAGCCGTCCGCGAAGGGAATGCCACCCGGGCCGTAGGGGCCAGTACGGTAGTCCAGCGTCGGGAACACCAATTCGGCGGCGGCCGGACCGGCGACGATTGCCGTCGTGCAGACGGCGAGTGCGAGAGTCTTGAGCTTCATTCTTGATTTCCTCCGGTTGATTGACACGCCCCGGTTTCCCCCGGGGTCGCAGATTGAAAGTTTAGTGAGGGAACGGCCACAGCCGCAGTTTTTCCTTTACGGTGCGCCATAGCGCGGCGAGGCCGTGTGGCTCCACGATCAGGAACATCACGATCAGACCACCCGACACCAGAAAGTTGATATGCGCCGCGATATCCGTCGGCCATCCCAGCATGTCCACGAAGAACAGCTTCAGGAACACCGGCAGCAGCACCATGAACGCCGCGCCCGCGAACGATCCGAAGACCGACCCCAGTCCGCCGATAATGACCATGAACAGCACGAGGAAGGATTTCTGGATGCCGAAGGCCTCACCCACCTCAGCCGCGCCCAGATAGACGGAGAAGAACAGCGCACCCGAAATGCCGATGAAGAAGGAAGAGACCGCGAATGCGCTCAACTTGGTGCGCAACGGGTTCACGCCGATGATCTCCGCCGCGATGTCCATGTCGCGGATCGCCATCCACGACCGGCCGATCCGGCCCCGTGTCAGATTGCGCGTCAACCAGGCCAGCGCAAACACGAAGACGAGGCAGAACAGATAAGCCACCCAAGGCTCCGCGTTCGCACCCGTGACCGCCTGGCCAAAGATCGTCCGCTCCGGCGCGTTGATCTGGCCCGAGGCGGAGTAGTTGTAGAACCACGGCACCTTGTTGAACAACCATACGAGGAAGAACTGCGCCGCCAACGTTGCCACGGCCAGATAGAACCCCTTGATCCGCAGTGAGGGCAGCCCGAACAGCACGCCGACCGCAGCCGTGATAACACCGGAGATGATCACGATGAAGAAGATGTTCAGATCCGGGAACGCCGTCATCAGCTTGTAGGTCGCATAGGCCCCCACCGCCATGAACCCGCCGGTGCCCAGCGAGAGCTGACCGCAATATCCGGTCAGGATGTTCAACCCCAGCGCCGCGATCGAGAAGATCAGGAACGGCAGCATGATCGCGTTGACAGTGTAATCCGTCAAAACGAACGGCACGACGAAGAACGCCACGAACGTCACCGCGTAGTACCACCAGCGATCCAGCTTGATCGGGAAGGTCTGGGCATCGTCGCTATAGGACGTCTTGTAATCGCCTGCTTCACGATAGAGCATCTCAGGCCTCCTTCACTTCGGGAACGTAACGCTTGAGCAGGAGCGGCACGAAATACATCATGGACAACGACAGGAAGAACCAAGCGACGGGGTATCCCATCGCCCCGATCAACTGGAAAGGGCCCGCTCCGATATGCGCATAGTTGAGCAGCTGGGTCGCACTGCCAATGACCGAGATCGCGGCCAGAAAAGTGTAGAGCACCAGAGCGATCACTGTGATCTTGTACATCGTTCGTGCCATCACACCCTCTCGATGATCTTGTCGCCGAACAGGCCCTGCGGCCGGAAGACGAGGAACAGGAGGGCCAGCACATAGGCGAACCAGTTTTCCGTCGCACCGCCCAGGAACGGCACCCCGATCAGGAACTCGAACAGCTTCTCACCCATTCCGATGATCAGACCGCCGACGATGGCGCCGGGGATGGATGTGAAGCCGCCCAGCATCAGCACCGGCAAGGCCTTGAGCGCGATAAGGCTGAGCGAGAATTGCACGCCCGACTTGGTGCCCCACATGATGCCCGCGACCAGCGCAACGAAGCCTGCGATGGACCAGACCATGATCCAGATCCGGTTCAGCGAAATACCCACCGACAGCGCCGCCTGATGGTCATCCGCCACCGCGCGCATCGCCCGGCCCGGCTTTGTGTACTGGGCGAAGATGGTCAGACCGGCCACCAGGAACACCGCGATCACCGTTGCCCAGATGTCGAGCGTATCGACATACATGCCCCAGTAATCCTCACCCTGGGCGGCCCATTGCGCGGTCACGTCCTCGATCCAGAACGATCCGCCCGAAGGCAGGCCCACATCGAGGTTCTTCAATTCCGCCCCCCACATCAGGTCGCCGAAACCCTCCATGAAATAGGCCAGACCGATGGTCGCCATGAACAGGATGATCGGCTCCTGATTGACCAGGCGCACCATGATGACCTTCACCACCACCCACGCAAAGACCACCATGACCAGTGTGGTCAGCAAGATGGCCAGAAGCGACGGCACATCGAACCCGAACCGTGCGATATGCCCCCCGGTGATCGCGTTGATCAGATGCGCGAACGGCACCTGCCCGGTCTGAATCCCCACCAGCGTTTGCGCCGCGAACAGCGCCATCACGCCCTGGGCGTAGTTGAACACGCCCGAGGATTTGAAAATCAGCACGAAGCCCAACGCGACGAGGGAATACAAAACCCCCGTCATCAACCCGTTGATCGAGACTTCCAGCGTATTGAGCAGCCAGATCGGCATCAGTTCTCTCCCAAAGCGGTGTTGGACCAGCAGCCCGCAGGCAGGTGCTTGGCGTTGAGTGCGGTGGCGAAACAATCGTCATCGGGACCGTACGGATCCGGTGTTTGCTGCGCATAATGCGGCATGCTTGCGGCGAGAGCCCGCACACCGCCATTTGTGAATGGCGCAGGGGGCGTCAGTGCAACACAATCAGTCATGGGCGACACCGAGATAGGCGTCGATGACCTCGGGGTTGGCAATGACCTCCGCCGGGGTGCCGTCTCCGATCTTGCGCCCGTAATCCAGCACCACGACCCGGTCGGAAATATCCATGACCACGCCCATGTCGTGCTCGATCAAGGCGATGGTCGTGCCGAATTCGTCGTTCACGTCGAGGATGAAGCGGGACATGTCCTCCTTCTCCTCGACATTCATGCCCGCCATCGGCTCATCCAGCAGCAACAGCTTTGGCTCCGCCGCCAGAGCCCTGCCCAGTTCGACCCGCTTTTGCAGACCGTAGGGCAGCCTGCCCACAGGCGTCTTGCGGATTGCCTGAATTTCCAGAAAATCAATGATCCTCTCGACGAAGGCGCGGTTCTCGATTTCTTCGCGCTCAGCCTCACCACGCCAGATCGCCTGCTTCCAGACCGGCGCCTTCATATGGGTGAAACGGCCCGTCATGATGTTGTCGAGCGTGCTCATCCCCTTGAACAGCGCGATGTTCTGAAATGTCCGCGCGATGCCCTGCTGGGCGATCTGGAACGGCTTCATCGGGCCGCGCTTCTCACCGCGGAACAAGATGTCACCCTCCTGCGGATGGTAGAAGCCGTTGATTACGTTGAGCATCGAGGATTTCCCCGCGCCGTTCGGGCCGATGATCGCGCGAATCTCCCCCTCACGGATGTCGAAGGAGATATCCTTGATTGCCACCACGCCGCCAAAGCGCAGGGTGATGTTCTTGACCTCCAGCATCACCGGGCCGATCGTGCGCCCATCGGGAGTGGTGTAGCTGTCCGTGTCGTTGGGTGGGCTCATATCGTTCATCGCATAACCTCGGACGGGATCGTCTGGCAGAGACATGCGCCTCCGGCGGGGATATTTCGGGAAAGTGAAGGGGCTGTCATTCCGCCGCCACACGCTGCGTCGTGACGGGAACCGTGGCTGCGTCGCGGATGACAAGCTGACCCTTCACCCGGCCCTTGCGACCGTCCTCATATGTGACTTCTGTATCGGCAAAAACCTCGGTCGAGCCGTCATAGAGCGCGTCGATAAGGTCGCCGTAGCGTTCCTCGATGATCCGGCGGCGCACCTTTTGCGTGCGCGTCAGCTCACCGTCGTCAGCGTCCAGCTGTTTGTGCAGGATCAGGAAGCGGTGGACCTGGCAGCCCGACAGCATCTCATCCTGCGCAACGGAACGGTTGACCTCCTCTACATGCTCCTGAAGCGTGGAGAGCACCTGCGGGTGCTGCGCCAGTTCCTGATAGGAGCCATAGGCGATGTTGTTGCGCTCCGCCCAGTTGCCGACGGAGCCGAGGTCGATGTTCAGGAACGCGGTGCAGTAGTCACGCCCGTTGCCGAAGACCACGGCCTCCAGGATATTGGGGAAGAACTTCAGCTTGTTCTCGACATATTTCGGGGCGAACAGCGATCCGTCGGCCATCTGGCCCACGTCCTTCGCCCGGTCGATGATGCGCAGGTGGCCGCTGTCCTTCTCGATGAACCCGGCATCACCGGTGGCGACCCAACCCTCCGGATCCTTGGTGGAGGCGGTGCTTTCGGGGTTCTTGTAGTATTCGACAAAGGTGCCCGGCGAGCGATAGAAGACCTCACCATTCTCAGCGATCCGCAGTTCCACATCGGGCGATGGGACGCCGACGGTATCCGCGCGCACCTCCCCGTCGGGTTGCTGCGTGATGAAGACCGACGCCTCCGTCTGACCGTAGAGCTGCTTGAGGTTGATCCCCAGCGATCGGTAGAACTCGAAGATTTCCGGGCCGATCGCTTCTCCGGCGGTGTAGCCGAGCCGCACCCGCGTCATCCCCAATGTGTTTCTCAGCGGGGCATAGACCAGTGCGTTGCCGATGGCGTACTGGATCCGCTCCCCCAAACTGACCGGTTTGCCGTCCAGAATTCGGGGGCCGACCGACTTGGCCACGGCCATGTATTTGTGAAACAGCTTCTGCTTGATCTTCGAGGCGTCCTCCATCCGGATCATGACGGTGGTCAGCAACCCCTCGTAGAAACGGGGCGGGGCGAAGAAATAGGTGGGTCCAACCTCGCGCAGGTCGGTCTGCATCGTATGCTCCGCCTCGGGACAGCAGACACAAAAGCCGGTCCAATGCGCCTGTCCCATCGAGAAGATGAAGTCGCCAACCCATGCCATCGGCAGATAAGCCAGCACGCTGTCGGTCTGCCGCAGGCCGTCGAATTCCGAGGTATTTTTGGCTGTAACCAGGATGTTGCGGTTCGACAGGACCACGCCCTTGGGCCGCCCCGTCGTGCCGGAGGTGTAGAGCATCACGCAGGTATCGTCGATTCCCTTCGCGGCGATGGTGGCGTCCAGCTGAGCGTTCCGATCGGATGCGCGTGACTTGCCGAGTTCGATGACGGATTCGAGCGAATGCAGGTGGCTGTGATCGTATTTGCGCAGGCCGCCCGGATCGCGATAGACGATCTCACGCAGATCGGGCAGCTGGTCGCGCACTTCGAGCACCTTGTCCACCTGCTCCTGATCGTCGCAGATCACCAGCTTTGCGGAACAATGGTCCAGAACGTAGGCGATCTCCTCCGCCACGCCGTCCTGATAGATCGGCACGGCAACACCGCCGGCCGCGCTGACGGCAGTCATCGTGATGTACAATTCTGGCCGGTTCGTGCCGATAATGGCGACGTGGTCGCCCGGCTGCAATCCCAGCTCCAGCAGACCGATGGCTGTGGCGCGCATGTCGGCATGCGCCTCGGCCCACGTCCAGCTTTGCCAGATGCCGTATTCCTTGACCCGGTATGCGGGCGCATCACCGAACCGTTGCACGTTATGTGCCAACAGTTTCGGGAACGTGTTCAGGTCGCCGAGCACCGACTGGACCATGGTCTATTCCTCCCCCTATGGAGCAGGACTCGATGCTATCGCTCTTTTCGGCGACGGATAATTGCGCACAAAGTCCATTTGATGGCGCAAAACGTAGCAACAGATTTTCCGCCGGGTAAAGAGGCTAAATGAACTAGTGTTCAATTTTATTTGGGTAAGCTGCGTCTTGCCTTCATTCGCTGCGGCGCAGCAAAAATCGGTAAAGCCAGTACCTTATCGCCGTGCGGCCCTTGGGGGACCAGTATTTAACCCCTTTGCAAGATTGTCAGTACCGCACACGCGAAGAGAGTGAACAAGCTCGCCGTAATTCTCTGCACTCAAAAAAAGCCGCCCCGGAGGGCGGCTTCGCATTCTCGATCAAAAAGTGATCAGGCGTCCACAGGCTCGCTCGTCAGCGCCTTGTTTGACCGGATTTCGATCTGTCGGGGTTTCAGCGCCTCGGGGACTTCACGAACCAGATCAATGATGAGCAGACCGTTTTCGGTCCGCGCCCCGCTCGCCCGAACGTGGTCGGCCAGCTGGAACCGTTTTTCGAACGCGCGGGTCGCTATCCCGCGATGCAGGTAGCTGCGATCCTCATCGTCTGTCTCCTTCTTGCCCGATACGACAAGCTGTCCGTCACGCGCCTCGATCGACAGTTCATCCTCCGCAAATCCCGCGACGGCGACCGTGATCGCGTAAGTGTCGTCACCGGTTTTTTCGATATTGTAAGGGGGATAACCAGTCTGGCCGTTGTCGGACACGGTGTCGAGCAAGTTGAACAGGCGGTCGAACCCGACAGTGGAACGGTAGAATGGCGAAAAGTCAGTATTACGCATGATGCATCCTTTCATAAGCGATACTTTTGCTTGAGCCTTCCTTTTGCGGACAGGCCCGGTTCTGTGCGAGGCCCGGTCACCGGCACCTCACATCCCCTATTTGGGAAACCACCAATCGGTGTTCAAGAGGGCCTCACTCGCGTCCGAGTTGCTGCGCGATGCTTGAACCTGGGCGCCTGATGCCCCGATCCGCGTCCCCGTGCACCATGTCGGTCAGCACCGAATCGAGCGCCCCCTCGTCAATCGCGGCGCCATAGGCCACCTGCTGATCGCCGCCGCGCATCCCGATGGCCGACACAACCGACGATATCCGCGCGCGCCCGTTGCGCACGGTAAAGACCGGGCTGCCCGACGCGCCGAAGGTCACGTCGCAATCCATCACGACGAATCTGTCCTCGACAGCAATCGTGTCGCACGGTTCCTGGATCGAGGGGGCCTCGGGCCGGTCCGCCGCATAGGACACCACGACGATGGGATCGCCTGCGCGCGGGCGCAACTCCCGCTCGAACGGATGAACCTCGTTGATCGGGTCCATCAGTTCCAGCACCGCGATGTCGGATGTGATCTGTCGTTCGCTCAACTCGCGCAGGGGATCGTAACCGCGATGCACCATCACCCGTCGCACCCGGCGGTGCGCGATATAATCGCCGATATAGTATCCCGCGACGAAGTGGAGTGCATTTGGCCTGACCGGCAGGCGCGTCCGGTCGGAAAATACGCAATGGGCCGCCGTCAGCACCAGATCGGGCGCAATCAGCGTGGCGGTGCAGAACCCGCGCCCGTCGATGTTCAACCGCCCCACGGCACGCCAGTCCGCCGCCTCGGTTCGCGACAGCAGCCTGCGCCCCTCGGCCTGTGCGGCACCAGCCCACAGCAACACTATCAACAGCACGTATCGCATGGACCCTCCGCCGCGCGACCTTGGCAGGCTGCGCCGAGGGGATCAATCGTTCTTGATGAGCGCGGGCGGTTTCGGGCCGCCTGTTGCCCAGTCGAGCAGTTCGACCGTGTGCACTACAGGCACGCCCGCTGCGGACCCGATCTGCATCATGCAACCGATATTGCCCGCTGCGATCACATCGGGCTGCGTTGCCTGCAGGGTCGCAACCTTGCGCGCCTTCAACTCCCCCGAAATCGCGGGTTGCATCAGGTTGTACGTTCCGGCGGAACCGCAGCACAGATGCGGGTCGCGCGGCTCCACCACGGCAAAGCCCGCCTTTTTCAAAAGCTTCTTCGGCGTGTCCTTGATCTGCTGCCCATGTTGCAGCGAGCAGGCGGAATGATAGGTGACGCGCAGCGGTTCGGCGCGGGCGTTCAGGTCCAGTCCCTCCAGCACCTCCGAGATGTCGCGCGCGATGGCCGACACCCGCGCCGCATTCGCGGCCAGCGGATCGTTTCGGAACATGTGCCCATAATCCTTGACCGTCGTGCCACAGCCGGAGGTGTTGATGACGATGGCGTCCAGGCCCTCGCCGTCCATCTCCGCCACCCAGGCCTTGATGTTCGCGGCGGCGGAGGCATGGCTCTGTCCCTCGCGGCCCATGTGGTGGGTCAGCGCGCCACAGCATCCGGCACCGCGCGCTACGACAACCTCGACCCCGTGCCGGCGCAGGATACGGATCGTCGCGTCGTTGATATCGGTGTTCAGCGCCTTTTGCGCGCACCCCGTCATCAGTGCCACTCGCTTGATCCGGGGCCCCTGCGCGGCGAAGGTCTGCGGCCGATCGTTGGGCGAGGGCGAGGGAATGTCGCGCGGTGCCATGTCCAGCATCGCCCGCAAGCGCGGGTCCGGCATGAAGCGTCGAAATGGTCGCCCCAGTCGCGCCAGCCCCAGTGCCGCGCGAAACCGCCCCGAATGGGGCAGCACCTGCGCCAACGTCCAGCGCAATGCCCGGTCCATGAAGGGGCGTCGGTAGTTCTTTTCGATATAGGCGCGGCCATGATCGACCAGATGCATGTAATGCACCCCCGAGGGGCACGTGGTCATGCAGGCAAGGCAGCTGAGGCAGCGGTCGATATGTTTGACCGTCTTCGCGTCCGGGGTGCGCTCATTCTCCAGCATGTCCTTGATTAGGTAGATGCGTCCGCGCGGGCTGTCCAATTCATCCCCCAGCACCTGATAGGTCGGGCATGTCGCGGTGCAAAAGCCGCAATGAACGCAACTGCGCAGAATCTCGTTCGAGCGTGCGATGGCCGGATCGGTGAGCTGCTCGGGGGTGAAGCTGGTCTGCATGTGACGCGATCCCTAGATCATCTTGCCGGAATTGAGGATGCCGCGCGGGTCGAATTGCGTGCGCAGACCCTGGCTGAGCCGTGCCACCGGCATCGGTTCGGGCTGGAACGCCCGCTTGTCGGTGCCGCGAATCAATGTCGCGTGGCCGGGATATTCAGCGATGCGGTCGCGCAGCACGGTGCCCTGCGGCATGCGCAGCCACACCAGCCCGCCCTGCCAGTCGTAAAGGGCCGGATGCCCCCCCGCCGCCGCGACGACACGCGGTCCGTCGGATGGCTTTACGCAGATCCGCCAGATATCGCCCTGCCCGTCGCATAGCGGCCTTGCGTCCCGAATATCCGCCCATATCGCGGCGCTGTCATCCTCGACGATTTGCGCGGCACCCCGGCTCGACAAATCCTGTGACAGTGCCTGCGCACGGTAGCTGACGGATTGTTCCAGCCCTTCGATCCGAACCAAAGTGCGCCCCGAGGCCGGATCATGCGCGGCACCTGAAACGTCGTAGGGGGACCGCATGGCCGCCGCCAGCAGGGCCACCGCCGCCCCGTCGTCCAGACCCGACCAGACCAGCGTGGCGACCGATTGCGGTCTGGGCAGAACCTTGAACGAAACCTCGCTCAGCACCCCGAGCGTGCCGTGACTGCCCGCCATCAGCTTGACCAGATCGTAGCCGGTGACGTTCTTCATCACCCGGCCCCCATTCTTGACCACATGCCCCTCGCCGGTGACGAAGCGCACGCCGATAAGGCTGTCGCGACAGGCGCCGACCTTCAACCGGCGCGGACCGGAGGCGTTCGTTGCCACCACGCCGCCGATGGTCGGTGTGCCCGTGATGCCTAGGATGCCACGATGGTCCATCGGTTCGAAGGGCAGCATCTGCCCCTCCGCCGCCAGCGCGGCCTCGACCTCGGCCAAAGGCGTTCCGGCCCGCGCGACCAGCGTCAGCGCCCCCGGATCGTAGAGAGTGATGCCGCTGAGGCCGGATGTCTGCATCACCGCGTCCGACCGAACCGGATTGCCATAGGGGCGCGTGCCGCCGCCCCGGATGGCCAGCCGGGTCCGCTGCGCGTGGGCGGCGCGCACCATCTCGGCCAGCTGCTGTTCCGTATCGGGGGTCAGAACCGTGTCGTTCACGTCGTTCATGTCAAACTCCTGTCCCCGACCGCCCCGGTCCCGGAATCGCCAGAAAGGGTGTGGAAAGCATCGCGCATCAAGCGATCGCCGCGTCCTGCGTCTGGCGCTGCGGAACATCCCGCGCCGCGCGCCGCGCCTCGGTCACGTCCAGCGGAAACACCTTAGCCGGGTTCAGCAACCAACCGGGGTCGAAAACATCCTTCACCCGGACCTGCATTTCCAGATCGGCGGCGTCGAACTGCACGTGCATCAGGTCGCGTTTCTCGATCCCCACACCATGTTCGCCGGTCAGGCAGCCGCCGACCTCAACGCAGAGCTTCAGGATCTCGGCCCCCAGCGCCTCGCAGGTGTTCAGATCGCCGGGTTTGTTGGCATCGAACAGGATCAGCGGATGCATGTTGCCGTCGCCCGCGTGAAAGACATTGGCCACGTCCAGCCCGAACTCGGCTGACAATTCGCGGATGCGGCGCAGGACGAAGGGCAGTTCGCTGACCGGAATGGTCCCGTCCAGGCACATGTAATCGTTGATCTGCCCCATCGCGCCGAACGCGGCCTTGCGCCCGGCCCAGATCGCGGCGGATTCCGCCTCGGACTTGCTTTCGCGCATCTCGACCGGATCGTGCGTGGCGGCGATGGCCTTGATCTTCGCCAGTTGATCGTCGATTTCGGCGTCCGAGCCTTCGACCTCGACGATCAGCAGGGCCTCGCAATCGGGGTAGCCGGCCTTGGCGAACCGTTCGCAGGCCGCGATGCAGGGGCGGTCCATGAATTCGATGGCGACGGGCAAAAGGCCCGCGCGGATGATGTCGCTGACGCAGGCGCCCGCCACCTCGTTCGCGTCGAAGGCCAGCAGGATCGGGCGCGCGCCCTCCGCCTTCGCGATGATGCGCAGGGTCGCCTCCGTCACCACGCCCAACTGACCTTCCGAGCCGCAGATCAGGCCCAGCAGGTCGTAGCCGCCGGAATCCATGTGGGCACCGCCAATCTCAACGATCTCCCCCTCCATCGTGACCATTGTCACCCCCAGCAGATTGTTGGTCGTGACCCCGTATTTCAGGCAATGCGCCCCGCCGGAATTCATCGCGATATTGCCCGCGATGGCGCAGGCCAGCTGGCTGGAGGGATCGGGCGCGTAAAAGAACCCATCCTGTTCGACCGCGCCGGTCACGCTCAGATTGGTCCGTCCGGTCTGCACGCGAATGAAGCGGTTGTCGTAATCCGTCTCGATCACCTCGGTCAGCCGGGCCACGCCCAGAATGACCGCATCCGCCGTTGGCAAGGCCCCGCCCGCCAGTGAGGTGCCCGATCCGCGCGGCACGACCGGCACGGCCTCCTCATGACAGATGCGCAGGACCGCCGCGACCTGCGCTGTCGTGGCGGGCAGAACGGCGGCCATTGGCGGGCACTTATATGCGGTCAGCGCATCGCATTCATAGGCGCGAACCTCATTGTCGGAATGGATCACGGCCCCATCCGGCAGAACCTGCTTCAGACGCGCGACCAGATGCGCCTTGCGCGCGATAATGGCCTGATTTGGGTCCGGCATCTGCATGTTACATTCCCCCGTTCCGCGAATTGGTCCAGATGTATGACCAATTCCAGCACACGACCAGCCATTTCCGGCCTATGCCCGGCCCATTTGCGGCCCAATTCCGGTGCAGGCCAGCTTTGCGCGCATCGCCGCTTTCCGACGCGCTTTGCGCAGCTTACTGTCAAACCGATGTGAAGGAAGGTCAGACAATGCAAATCGACGTGAATATCCTGCTGAACAGCTTCGATCTGCTCGACCTTGTGGCACTGGCGCTCTTCTGGTCATGCTGGCTGACAACGACGTTCCTGATCGAGAGGGACAATGCGAAGCGCCCCTCCGTTCACGTTCTGATGAAGCGTCACCGGTATCGCTGGATGGAGGAGATGGCCGCCCGCGACGTGCGCATCTTCGACAGCGCGATCCTTGCCAGTATCCAGCAGAGCACCGCGTTCTTCGGCTCCACCACCTTGCTGGTGATCGGGGGGATCGTCGCGATTCTGGGTAAGCCCGAAACCTTGCTCTCTGCGGGTGAGGGCCTGATGCCGGATTGGTCCAGCCAGACCTTGCAACTGGAATTGCTGATGGTTCTGGGGATCGCGTTCTATGCGTTCCTGAAATTCGTGTGGTCCAACCGGCTGTTCAGCTATTGCGCCGTGGTCATGGCGTCCATGCCCAATGACGGCACCGTGCCCGAGGCCGGGCGTATCGCGATCCGCGCCGCGCGCCTCAATTCCTACGCGGCCCGCAGCTTCAACCGGGGTTTGCGGGGAATCTACTATGCGTTGACAGCCATGGCCTGGGTGCTGGGCGCGGAGGCGTTGATCGTGGCGACCGTGGTGACGACGGCTGTCCTGATCCGGCGGGAGTTCTTCTCCCGCTCACGCAAGGCGCTGATCGCCAGCTAGCGGCTCTCGATCCGCCATGCGCCCAGGATCAACGTGGCTGTCAGCAAGAGCATCAGCCATGCCGGGGCAAGGGGGGTCAGGCTGACATTCTCAACCGTGTAGGCATCGCGGTCGGCCAGCCCCAGCCAGCCGCGCCCGGCGGCGTTGCGCCCCTCACGCACCCGCCGCAGATCGGGAACACCGTCCGACACGCGGATCGCACCGCCATCGGTCGCGTCGATCAACGGTTTCAGAACCTCGTCGGTGGACAGGGCGTTCTCGAACTCCCGGGGTGCGGCATTGCCAACCGCCGCGACGCCGGTGACATCGCCATCGCGCAATCGCCAGAGCCCTTGAACTGGGTCCTCGACCCGGACCTCCCAGCGACCGGGCCCGACCTCGACCATTTGCGGCGTTATGATTGTTTCGTCCGGGGCCGTCAGTTCCAATGTCGGCGCTACGTCACCCAAAGTGCGCCGCGTGACCAACAGATCGCCGCTCACCTCATCGCCCAACAGGACTTCTTCCTCCAGTTCAGGCTCCTGCATCAGCCAGTGAGCCAGCCGCCGCAGCAATTCCACCTGCGGACCGCCCCCCTCGTATCCGCGCGCCCACAACCATGCGTGGTCCGAGGCGAGCATCGCGATCCGCCCCTGCCCCGGCCTGTCCAGGATCAGCAGGGGCCTGCCGTCCGGACCCTCCATCACCGTATCGCCTGCGGTCTGTTCCAGGTCGATCAACCTGAACCAACGGCCCCAGCCGGGCACACCATCGACCGCCGGGCGCGGGGCGTAATCCTCCAATCCCGCCGTGACGGGATGGCGGGCACCAAGCTCGGATATACGGGGCAGATAGCCCTCCTCGATCACCCGCGCGGTGGGATCGGCCGGCAGCACCCGCGCCAGCGGCGTACGCCACAGGCTCTCCACCCCGGCAAAGGCAGGACCCGATGCGACGAGGACCGCGCCGCCGTCCTCCACATACCGGGCGATATTGTCCAGATAGGACGGCGGCAGAACGCCCCGACGTCGGTAGCGGTCAAAGATGATCAGATCGAATTCGTCGATCTTCTCCATGAACAATTCGCGCGTGGGAAAGGCGATCAGGCTCATCTCGAACACCGGTACGCCGTCCTGTTTCGAGGGGGGGCGCAGAATGGTGAAATGCACCAGATCGACCGCCGCGTCGGATTTAAGCAGGTTGCGCCAGGTTCGCCCCCCTGCGTGCGGCTCACCCGAGACGAGCAGAACCCGCAGCCGGTCGCGAATGCCGTTGATCTCTATCAGGGCGGTATTGTTGCGTGGCGTTAACTCGCCGGTCCCCTCCGCGACCGAGGCTTGCAGCACGTTCATGCCGCCCCGCGCGATCGGCACGTCGAAGGTAATGTCCTCACCTACCGGGACGGACAGGCGCAGCACATCCTCACCATCCAGGCTGATCGACAGGGTCACCGCATCGCGGTCGCGCGGAACGAAACCCAGTTCGTCGACGCGCAAGGTCATCTGCACCTTTTCCCCCACGATGCCAAAGGCAGGCCCGGCCACCACCGACAGCTTGCGATCCCATTCGCGCGGTTCACCAGTCAATACCAAATGCAACGGCGCGTCCAGTCCGGGCGCGTCGGCCATGTCGTGAACCTGTCCATCGCTAAGCAGGATCGCCCCCGCGATCCGGTCAGGCGCGACCCCGGCGACCGCGTCGGACAGCGCGCGCATGGCCAGGGTTCCGCGCCCTTCATCCGCGCCGCTTGCGTCGCCCACCTCGACCCGCCGCCATTCCAGCGGCGCATCCGGGTCCAAGGACAGCGCATCGAGCGAGGCCGAAAGCTCCGCCTCCGCCCGCGCGATCTGGTCGGGCCGCACGCCGAGGCTCTGACTGTCCGAGCGATCCACCAGCAGGAACGCGATATCGGTCAGCGGCGCACGGTCCTCCTCCTTCAGGCTCGGCCCGCTCAGCGCCAGTAACAGGACCAGCCCGCCCAACCCGCGCAGCGCCCATCCTGTAAGCCGCATCCACGCCGCGTAAAGGCACAGCGCGGTCAGCCCGCCCGCCAGCGCCACGATCACCACCATAGGAACCAGAGGGGAAAACACCACGCCGCTCATTGTCCCAACCTTTCCAGCAAGGCAGGCACGTGCACCTGATCCGACTTGTAGTTCCCGGTCATCACATACATCACCAGATTGACGCCGAAGCGCAGGGCCATTTCGCGCTGACGCTCCCCCGTCACGCCGCGCCCCACGGGGCGGATGAAATTGCCCAGATCGTCCACCGCCCAGGCGCTGGCCCAGTCATTGCCGCCAATGATAACCGGGCTGACGCCATCATTGAGGTTGCGAAACGGCACGCCGTCCACATCCTCGGGGGCGAAGGATGCCTCCGCCCAGACGGGTGCGCCGACATAACGGCCCGGAAAATCATCGAGCAGATAGAACGCCCGCGTCATCACGTGATCCGGCGGAATCCGCTCCAATGGTGGCAGGTCCAGTTGCCCGGCAAGACGGCGCAACTGCGCATTTCCGGGCCCCTCGGCCCCGACGGCCAGATGGGTGTCGCGGGTGTCGAACAGGATCATACCACCAGTGCGCAAATAGGTGTTGATGCGAGCGACCGCCTCCGGCCCCGGCGGGGCCTGCGCGTCGGTCACGGGCCAGTACAGCATAGGATAGAAGGCCAGTTCGTCCCGTTCGATATCCACGGCGACCGGCTCCGCCGGTTCGATGGCCGTACGCCGGGCCAGAACCAGCGACAGGCCCGACAGTCCGGCACGACTGATCCTGTCCACCTCGGCATCGCCGGTGCGCACATAGGCCAGAACCGTTTCGGACGTGGCATAGATCGCACGGGGATCGTCGCGCACGGCCTGCGTCTCAACTGCCTGCGTATCCACATTCTGCGCCTGCACATCCTGCGCACCCATGACGAACAGAACGGCCAATCCGCCAAGACCCGCCCGCGCGGCCGGTCGCAGCCGCCCGCCCAACGCCAGCGTCGCCAGAATATCCAGCATCACTGCCAGCATCGCCCCGCTCAGGAACAGGCCCGTCAGGTCCCGCTCCGCGCGAACGGTATAGCCGCGCGTCGCGGTGCCCGCAGGCAGATCCAGACGCTGCAGCGCTGTCGCATCGCGCATGACGTTATAGGCATGCCCCCGCACACCGGCGCGGTACAGCCCCGGTGGCGCGTCCGGCCCCGGCGCCTGCGCCAACCGGGCACCTGCGACACCTGCGATCCGGTCGGCGTCCATAACCTCACCCGTGCCGTCGAGGACCCGTTCAGGGGTCCAGATCGCTCCTTCGAGTGCGGCCTCGCCCCGCTCCCCGGATTGGGCAACCCGCGCGATCCGGTCGAGCATCTGTAGAAACAGACCTGACAACGGCAGGCTGGACCAGCGCGGTGTCGCCGTCACGTGGAACAGGATCACCCGGCCGCGCCCCTCGTCGCGCGCGGTGACCAGAGGGGTGCCGTCCTCCAGCGCCACAAGCGTGCGATCGGCCAGATCGGGATCGGGCTGCGCCATGACCTGTGAAACGACGTCCACATCCTCGGGCAAGTCCAGACCGTCGAACAGGGTTCCTTGCGGAAAGGGCCGCAACCGCTTGGGGTCGCCCCATGACATCGCACCGCCCAGCGACCGCCCCCCCTCGCGCAGGCGCACGGGCAGAAGGCTGTCCCTGACCATTTGCCCGGTGGCACTGGCCGCCATGCGGGGTCCGGCGAAGCGGACCAGCAGACCGCCCTCGCGCACCCAATCCTCCAGACCTGACCGCTCCTCCGCCGAGAAATTCGCCACATCGGCCAGCATGACGATATCGGGGCTCGCATCCAGCACCTCGGCCAGGGGTGGCTCGACAAGTTCGGCCACAGGCTGGAGCGCGGTGCGCAGATAATGCAGCGGAGCGGTCAGAGATTGCGCCTCACCGCTGCGCCCCCCTGCGACGAGGGCGATGCGTCGGCGCTGCAATGCGTCATCCGTCAGGACGGTCGCCCCCGCGGACTTGTAAGGCGCGGAAAGCGACAGCCTGCTGACCCGATTGCGCAGTTCCAGCGGCAGGTCTATCGCCACGCGCGTTACCTCATCCCCCGGCGCCAGAGTCTGCCCGACCTGATCCAGCACACGCTCGATACCCGCCGCATCGGTTCCGATCACCTGAACGGATACCTCCTGCGCGGGGGCACCGGGCGCCCGCAGGATATGCGTCACCAATTGACCGTCCTCGAACATCGCAGGGGCCAGCGCCAACGCCAGATCCTCCGGCAGGACAACCTCCACCGGGCCACGAGCGGAGAGGGCTTCGACCAGATTGTCCGCATCCCCCAAACCGTCGCTGATCCAGATGCTTGCGCCGATATCGCCCATCTCATCCAGCCGCGCAGCGAAGGCGGCGCGATCCGGGGCCCAGCCCGCAGGCCGCATGGTGTCGAGGACACCGGCCCAATCCGCAGCGGCCCTAGGCGCCAGATCAGGCGCGGCATCGGAGAGGGAGATCAGGTGCACCGCCCGACCGGCACGATCCGCGCGATCCAGGATCTGGCGAACCTCGCCCTGCCGGGCGCTCCAATCCGGGGCGCTGGCCCAGCCGCCATCCATCACGATCAGCAACGGCCCGTCCGCCCGCTCCGGTGCGGGGGCGGGGTTCAGCAAAGGCCCGGCCAACCCCAATATGGCCAGCGCCAGAACCGCCATGCGCAGCGCCAGCAGCCACCACGGCGTGCGCGCGGGTGTCCGCTCCGTATCCTTCAGTCCGAACAGCAACGATATGCCGGGAAACGCTCGGCGCACCGGCGCGGGCGGTGTCGCCCGCAGCAACCACCACAGCGCCGGCAGGGCGAGCAGAGCCGCCAGCAACGCGGGCGTCACGAATCCGATTGCGCCAAGGCTCATCATATCAGCGCCGCTCCCCCTCGATCACGCGGTGCAGCCACAACAGCGCTCGGCTGGCCGGTTCCTGCACACGGTGAGTGGCAAAGGACCACCCCGCACTGCGGGATCGCGCGCGCAGCATGTCACGCCGCGCCGCCAGTTTTGCCCGGTATCCATCGCGTAGGGCGCGCGCGCGCTCCGCCTCGAACGACAGGGCACCGGACATCGAGCGGAACTCCGTCCGTCCGTCGAAGGGAAACGTCTCCTCGCTCTCATCCGTGATCTGCAACAGAACGACGCGCTGCCCCTGCGCCGCCAATATGTCCAGCGCGGGCATTAGCAGAGCATCCGGTGCCAGAAAATCCGACAGGGCGACCAGCAGGCCTCGCCGTCCGTCAGGCATGGCGGGGACGCAATAATCCTCATGCGGCGTCATACCGCTCAACAACCCGGCGATGCGGTCCACCTGCCCCCGCCCCGCACCCGGCGGCAAATCGGGGGCGGCCAGGCCGACACGCTCCCCCCCGCGCACCAGCAGCAGCGATAGGGCACAGGCCAGGACGGCGGCTCGGGTGCGCTTGCTTTCCCCGTGTTCGGGATAGTCCATAGAGAGCGCCGGATCGACGTTCAGCGTCACGGTCTGCGCCGCCGACCACTCCGTCTGGCGGACGAATGCGGTATCGGACCGGCCCGAACGGCGCCAGTCAATCGCACCCGCGGCATCACCGGGGATCGCCTGCCTGTATTGCCAGAACTCCTCGCCCATGCCGGCCCGCCGGCGGCCATGTTCGCCCAGCACGACTGTCGCGGCCAACCGTTCGGCCCGCGCCAACAGGGGCGGCAGGGCACCTGCCGCGCGTCGTGCTGCGCCTTGCAGATTATCTGATGGACCAGATCGCATCGTCACGCTGCGGCAGCGGTGCCAAGCTCCCGCTCGACCAGACGGGCGATCAGATCGGGCAACTGCACACCCTCCGCCCGAGCGGCGTAGTTCAGTGCCATGCGGTGCGTCAGAACCGGCCCGGCGAGGGCCGCGACATCCGACAGATCGGGCGCGAGGCGATTGTCGAGCAAGGCCCGCGCCCGCACCCCCAGCATCAGCGCCTGCGCCGCCCGTGGCCCCGGCCCCCACGCGACCGCGTCGGTCAGATCGCTTGCGGCACCGGAATCCGGTCGCGCCGCGCGCACCAGATCGAGGATCGATTCAACCACCGCTTCGCCCACCGGCATCCGGCGCAGCATCGACTGCATCGCCATCAGGTCGCGCGTGTTCAAGACCGGCTCCAGCACGGCGCTTTCAGCGCCGGTGGTCGCCAGCAGGATTGCGCGTTCATCGTCACGGTCGGGATAGCCCACGTCGATCTGGAACAGGAACCGATCCAGCTGCGCCTCGGGCAGGGGATAGGTGCCCTCCTGCTCGATCGGGTTCTGGGTGGCCAGCACATGGAACGGGGCGGGCAGGTCTCGGCGCATCCCGGCCACGCTGACGTGATGTTCCTGCATCGCCTGCAACAGGGCGGATTGCGTGCGCGGGCCGGCGCGGTTGATCTCATCCGCCATCAGAAGCTGACAGAAAACCGGCCCCTTGATGAAACGGAACGCGCGGCCGCCATCGGGCGCCGTCTCCAGCACCTCCGCGCCCAGAATGTCCGAGGGCATCAGATCCGGCGTGAACTGCACCCGGTTTGCGTCCAGCCCCAGCACGGTGCCCAGCGTTTCGACCAGCAGCGTCTTGGCCAGGCCCGGCGCGCCGACCAACAGGCCGTGCCCGCCTGAAAGGATCGCCGCCAGCGCCAGATCCACCACATCCGCCTGACCGATGACCCGCCGCGCGACCATCTCTCGCACCTGCGACAGACGCGCTCCCGCCTGCTCGATCTCGATCAGAAGTGAATCGCTCATACTGCATCCCCTGTTTTGCACGGAATAAGACCTACTATGTATAGAACACGTAATCTGACTGCACCGAAAGGCACGGACCCGTGAACAGTGAAAAAGCCGAAACAGCCAAACCCAGCGCCGATGGCATCATCAGCGCCGTAAAGCGCGCCGCGCCGCGCGGAATTCCGCCGGTCGAAAAATGGGATCCGCCCTTTTGCGGCGATCTGGACATGCGCATCGCGCGGGACGGAACGTGGTTCTACCTCGGCACGCCCATCGGACGCAAACCGCTGGTCAAGCTGTTCTCCTCGATCCTGAAGAAGGAGGGCGACGACTATTTCCTCGTCACCCCGGTCGAGAAGGTCGGCATCACGGTCGAGGACGCGCCCTTCGTCGCCGTCGATTTCAGCGTTGAGGGGGAGGGCAAGGACACCTCCATCACCTTTTCTACCCATGTCGGCGACACGGCGACCGCAGGACCCGACCATGCGATGCGAATCGTTCGTGACCCCGAAACCGGCGAACCGTCGCCCTATATCAACATCCGCCGCAATCTGGATGCGCTGATAGATCGCAAGAGTTTCTATCGCCTCGTCGATATCGGGGTTGCGCATCAGGTCGAAGGCGAAGACTGGTTCGGGGTCTGGTCCGAAGGCGTGTTCTTCCCCTTCATACCGGTGTCGGAACTGAAATAGATTTTACAGGTGTATCATGCGTTCTTTCGTCGTGCTTATGGCAGCCGCCGCGCTTGCGGGGTGCGCTGTACCGCGCCAGAACACCGCGACCCCCAGCCGTGAGGTTGCGGGCACAGTGTTGCTGGCCCGATCCGGCCTGATCGTGGAGGATTCGCGCGACAGCCTGCTGGCGTTCGGCACGGCTTTGCCGTCAGTCGAAATGCGCGTGACCCCGATCCTGGGTCCGGTCGTGACCCGCACGACCCGTGTGGATTGCGGCCCCGCGCCGGTGTCCCTGATCGCGTTCGAGGATATCACCCTCATCGCGCGCGACGGGCAGCTTGCCGGCTGGATGACCGATGAGGACGGCTTGCGCACAGATGCGGGCATCGGTCTGGGCAGTACCGAAATCTCCCTCACCGCCGCTTACAAGACAGAATACACCCTGGATGCGCTGGATCGGGAGTTCGACGCGGAGGGATTTCACGGCACCGTCCGGAACGGTCTGGTCAGCAGCATGTGGGCCGGAACGTCCTGCCCGTCATGATGGCGATGAGCGGTGGGGGGCATATGCCCCCCACCCTCGCAACGCCACCATCCCTCTTCAGCGGTCGAGATATTCGGAAAATTCGTTCAGAACGGTCTTGTAGACAGGGCGTTTGAACGGAACGATCGCGGCGATCATCTCCTCTGGCGTCATCCAGCGCCAGTCGGAGAATTCAGGATGATCGACCGCGATGTCTATCACATCCCCCCCCGCGTCCAGCCGGATCAGATACCAGATCTGTTTCTGCCCGCGAAACCGGCCGCCCCAGCGGTTGGGAATCACATCGCGCGGCAGATCGTAGAAATGCCAGTCGGCTGTCCGGGCCAGAACCGTGACATGCTGCGGTTGAACGCCGGTTTCCTCCTCCAACTCGCGCAGGGCGGCGGCCTGAGGCTCCTCACCGTCGTCGATGCCGCCCTGGGGGGCCTGCCATGCGCCGGCGGCGCCGTGCATACGTGCGCCCGCGAATAGCCGTCCCGCACCGTCCGTCAGCATGACGCCGACGCACGGGCGATACGGCAGAGCCGCGATATCATCGTCGCTCAACATCACCGATCCGAATACACGGACAACCCCTTGAGGATGTCGAGTGCATAGGCGAGCTGGAAATCGTCATCGCGCAACAATGCGTCCGCTTCGAGACGCGCGCGTTCCTCCTCCAGCTGTTGCAGTTCCTCGGGCGTCAGGCTGTCATTGCGGATCGAGCCGCGCAGGTCAGCCTCGGACCGGCGGGGGATCACGCCGTCTTCCTCAACCTCGCTGGCCAGACGTTGTCCGACGATGACGTCCGGCTCGATGCCCAGCGCCTGAATGCTGCGCCCCGACGGGGTGTAATAGCGCGCCGTGGTCAGACGCATCGCGCCGTTCCCCTGCAACGGCATGATCGTCTGGACGGACCCTTTGCCGAAGCTCTTCTCACCCACGATGATCGCCCGCCGGTGATCCTGCAACGCCCCTGCCACGATTTCGGAGGCGGAGGCCGAACCGCCGTTGATCAGCACGACCATCGGCAGGCCCTGCGCCAGATCGCCCGCACTCGCATTGTAGCGGTCGCTGTCCGCCGCGGTGCGCCCGCGGGTGGAAACGATCTCACCCTGCTCCAGAAACGCGTCGGAAACATAAACCGCCTGATCCAGCAAGCCGCCGGGATTGTTGCGCAGATCCAGAACGACACCGCGCACGTTGTCGATGCCGCCCAGTTCCTCGACCTGTGCTGCCATCTCCGCCTCCAGATTGGCGAAGGTCTGCTGGTTGAAGGTGGTGACGCGCAGAACGATCGCCCCCGACTCTACCCTGCCGCGCACGGCGCGGATCTGGATGGTGTCGCGGATAATGCTGACCTCAAATGGTTCGACGCCTTCACGCACGACGGTGATGACGATCTCCGATCCGACGGGGCCGCGCATCAGATCCACCGCCTCGTTCAGGTTCAGGCCGAGCACGCTTTCACCATCGACATGGGTGATGAAGTCGCCCGCCTCGATCCCGGCCTCCGCCGCCGGGGTGTCGTCGATGGGAGAGACCACCTTGACGAAACCGTCCTCCTGCGTGACCTCGATGCCCAGACCGCCAAATTCACCGCGCGTCTGTTCGCGCATGTCGGTGAAATCATCCGGCGGCAGATAGCTGGAATGCGGGTCGAGAGAGGTCAGCATCCCGTTGATCGCACTTTCGATCAGCTCACGGTCATCCACTTCCTCGACGTAATCGGCCCGAACCCGTTCGAAGATATTTCCGAACAGATCGAGATACTCGTAGGTCGAGCGCGGTCTGGTGTCATCTTGCGCCAGCAGGGGAGCGGCCAGTTGCGTTGTCGCCAGTACACCTGCCAGCGTCCCCGCGACCCCCGCTACGAACATCTTGTTCATGGATTTCTTCCCCAATGTCTTTTTTCTCAATTTTCTCACTCAATCGAAACCGAACCACGGGGTCGGATCGACGGGTACGCCCTCATGGCGCAATTCCACATATAGAACCTGGCGCTGATTTGGGCCGGATTCGGTGGCAGGTTCAACCCCAAAGCCCGCGACCCCTCCGCGCGATTGCGTGAGGGTGCCGACAGGTTCACCCGCCAGGATGACCTCTCCGGCCTGTCTTTGCACGTCGTTCAACCCGGCGAGGATCATCAGCCAACCCTCCGCCGGTTCCAGCACAGCGATCTGGCCGTATTCCAGAAACGGGCCGGTATATCGCAGGGAGGCGGTCCACGGCGCCGTGACCTGACGGACGCCCTCAACCCCCAGAACGATGCCGGGGCGCACGGTTCCATCGGCATCGCGCGCGCCATATGCCCGCAGGACATGGCCCGGCGCGGGCAAGGGCAAGGTTCCGCGCGCCTCCTCAAACCGTTGCGGCGATCCCGTGGCCATGGCCGCGCTCTCACGCGCGAGCAGCCGGGCGAAGGCCTGAAGGTTCTGGCTGTCCGCACGCAAACGCGCAACCAGCGCGGGTTTCGGCTCAGGCGGAACGGTTCTGGCGTTCAGCGCGTCACGCAGCGCGATCCGCGCCTGTTGCACGCCCGCCAGCCCGTCCCGCATCAGGTCTTCCGCCCGATCCTGCTCGTTGGCGACGATATCGAGTTCGATCATCATGGCCCGCAGCTCGTCCGCCTCCGCCTGCAGGTGGGGCACGATGGCGGCCATCATCTGGGCTGCCCGCGCGGCCCCCTCCGGTCCCGAAGGATGCAGCAACAGCAGCGGCGCAGGTGCCCGGCTGACCCGATGCAGCCCCCCCAGCAGGCGCGCCAACCGATCCCGATCCTGCGCCATGCGCGCGCTCAGAACATCCGCGCGCAATGCCAGATCGCGGCTGGCAGCCCGCTGCGCGGCCAGTCCCGTCTCGTATCCCTGAACCACCTGCCCCAGCACAGAGAGCCTCCGCTCACCGCGCGGCGCGGATGCCAGCCCCTCAGCCGCGTCGCCGATCAGACGCGCCGCCCGCTCCGTCTGCTGCACGGCATCCGTCTGTGCCAGGGCACCGGTGGCCACCACCACGCCCAACAAGGCCGCGACGATCCGCATCAGGCGATCAGGCTCCGCCCCGTCATCTCCTGCGGTTTCTCAAGGTTCATCAGGTCCAGCAGGCTGGGCGCGAGGTCGGCCAGACGGCCGCTCGACAAGGTCGCGCCCTTGGGACCGCCGACCAGGATAACCGGCACGGGGTTGAGCGTATGCGCCGTGTGCGGCTCACCAGTGGTGGGATCCACCATCACCTCGCAATTGCCATGATCCGCCGTGACGATCATCGCACCGCCCGCGCGTTCCAACGCATCCACGACACGGCCCAGCCCGGTATCCACCGCCGCGCAAGCCGCCATCGCCGCCTGCAAATCGCCGGTATGTCCCACCATGTCGGGATTGGCATAGTTCACGACGATCAGATCGTATGTGCCGCTTTCAATGGCGGCGACCAGCTTGTCCGTCACCTCAACCGAACTCATCTCCGGCTGCATGTCATAGGTCCGCACGTTCGGAGATCTGGGCATGGTGCGATCCTCACCCTCGCTGGGAACCTCAACCCCACCGTTGAGGAAAAACGTCACATGCGGATATTTCTCGGTCTCCGCGATACGGAACTGATGTTTTCCCTGTGCGGCAACCCACGCGCCCAGCGTGTTGGGAATGTCTTCGGACGGGAACATCACGTCCAGATGCGCGTTCAGGTCCTCGGAATATTCGACCATGCCACATGCCGCTGCCAGATCGAACTTGTCCCGCTCGAACCCGTCGAAATCCGGCGCGACGAAGGCGGACAGGATCTCGCGTGCACGATCCGCACGGAAGTTCAGGAACAGCACGCCGTCCCCATCCGCCATGCCGGAATATCCGCCAAGCGCGGCGGCGGCGATGAACTCATCCGTCTCCCCCCGATCATAGGCAGCGGCAATGGCGGTGTCGGCATTGGCCATCGCATCGCCGGTGCCCTTTGCGATCAGTTCATAGGCCGCCTGAACCCGGTCCCAGCGATTGTCGCGGTCCATCGCATAGAACCGCCCGATCAGAGTTGCGATCTGCACGCCCTGCGGCAGATCACGCTCCAGCGCATAAACTTGCTCACGCGCTGATTTCGGGGCCACATCGCGCCCATCCGTGAACAGATGCAGCTTTACCGGCACACCCGCTGCGGCCACCACCTTGGCCGCTTGCAGGATGTGACGCTGGTGCGCGTGAACCCCGCCCGGGGAGGCCAGCCCCATCAGATGCGCGGTTCCGCCGCTGTCCTTGAGCTTGCGTATGAATCCCGTCAACGCCGCGTTGGTGTCAAAGGAACCGTCCTCGATCGCCTTGTCGATCCTGGGCAGATCCATCCAGACGACGCGACCTGCACCGATATTGGTGTGGCCAACCTCGGAATTTCCCATCTGTCCGTCCGGCAGGCCGACGTCCCGCCCATGCGCGGCCAGCGTCGCGTTGGGACACTCGGCCATCAGCCGATCGAAGACCGGCGTCTCGGCCAGGGCCACGGCGTTCGCTTCGGTCTGCTCGCTTATTCCCCAGCCATCGAGGATACACAGGATCACGGGGCGCGGTGTGGACATGGGGCAACTCCTAAATGCTGCACATGACATAGGACGCTACCCATATGTCGGGCAAGCCTGTGGCTCACTTTCGCCAAATATCCCCGCCTACACCCCCGGCGGTGGCATCCTTTATCCAGACTTGCGAAAACAGGCCTCCTTGGCCTAGATGCGCGAAACCGAACACAGGGGCGCATTGCATGAACATCCTCATCCTCGGCGGCGGCGGGCGTGAACACGCGCTGGCATGGGCCATATCGCAGAATCCCAAATGCGACCGGCTGTTCTGCGCGCCCGGCAATGCCGGAATAGCCGAGATTGCGGAATGCGTCCGCATAGATCCTGAGGATTCCGCCGACGTCATCGCCTTCGCCGGGGAACACGCCATCGATTTCGTGGTGATCGGGCCGGAGGCCCCGCTTGCCGCCGGTGTGGCCGACGAATTGCGCGATGCGGGCTATCTGACCTTCGGTCCGTCCAAGGCCGCGGCGCAGGTCGAGGCGTCCAAGGCCTTCACCAAGGAGCTGTGCGACGCAGCCGGCGCCCCCACCGCCGCTTATGCCCGCTTTACCGATGCCGCCCCGGCGAAGGAGTACATCGCCGCCCAGGGGGCACCGATCGTCATCAAGGCGGACGGCCTCGCCGCAGGCAAGGGCGTGACCGTCGCGATGGATGAGGCCACCGCGCTCACCGCCATCGACGACTGTTTTTCAGGTGCCTTCGGCGCGGCGGGCGCGGAAGTCGTGATCGAGGAATTCATGGATGGTGAGGAAGTCTCGCTGTTCGTACTGACCGACGGCACCGCCATGCTGCCGCTCGCCTCGGCGCAGGATCACAAACGGGCCTTCGATGGCGACGAGGGGCCCAATACCGGCGGCATGGGCGCATATTCCCCTGCCCCCGTGCTAACGCAGGAATTGCTGGATCAGGCGATGTCGCGCATCGTCGCCCCGTGTCTGGCCGAACTGCGCGACCGGAGCACACCGTTTTCAGGCGTGCTCTATGCGGGATTGATGATCCAGAACGGTCAGGCGCGGCTGGTGGAATACAACGCCCGTTTCGGGGACCCGGAATGCCAGTTGCTGATGGCGCGCATGGGTGCACAGGCGCTGGACCTGCTGATCGCCACGGCAGAAGGCAACCTTGCCGAAGCTAAGGTCGCCTGGGCGGACGATCACGCCATTACCGTCGTGCTTGCCGCGCGAGGGTATCCCGGCAGCTATGCCAAGGGTGAGGATATCGGTCTGCCCGACCTGACCGGCCAGCCGCTGGTGCAGATATTCCATGCCGGAACGAAGGATGTGGAGGGGCAGCTCGTCTCAAACGGCGGGCGCGTGCTGGCCGTCACCGCGCGGGGGGACACCCTGCGCGCAGCTCGCGATCTGGCCTATTCCGTGGTGGAACGTATCGACTGGCCCGGCGGATTTTACCGAACCGATATCGGCTGGCGCGCGCTCTGAGCGCACGGAAATAGCTGAAAGACCGGGAAGACCTGCGCCACGAACCTGCGGCGCAGCCATGTGGCCCCTGACGTGCGTGTCAGATCTGCTTTTCAGGCATCCGAACGACCAACCCGTCCAGCGCGTCCGTCACCTTGATCTGGCACGTCAGCCGCGAGGTCGCGGGATCGGGCTGCCATGCGAAATCGAGCATGTCTTCCTCCATCGGATCCTTGGCCGGCAGTTTCTCGGCCCAGGCGCCATCCACGTAGACATGACAGGTCGAACACGCGCACGCGCCGCCGCAATCCGCCTCGATGCCGGGGATGTTGTTGTCGCGCGCGCCCTCCATAACGGTCAGACCGTTGGCCACGTCCACGACGTGCTCGGTGCCGCTATGCTCGATATAAGTGATCTTGGCCATGTCGGTTTCCTCAAGAAATTCTATCCGTGTCGCACGGTTTCTAGCGCCAAGCGTGAAGCGGCCACAACGCATAACTTTGCGTCGCGTCAGATCGGCGTCCCCACCGCCGTTAACCACTTTTTCAGCAATTATTAGGATTTTATACAAATATGGATCATATGTATCGAAACAGTTTAGTAAAATTGGAGCGGTTTCATGGAGTGGACGATCGACCTACCCGACAGCGATGCGGAACAAGCAGTTCAGCAGAGCCGTACCGTTCTGACCTCCGATATTCTGGTGGGGCACGTCATGGACACGCCGTTGCAGGGCAATCGCGAAATCGGTGAGGGCGATGATACGGTTGAGGCCCTGGCCACCGCCGACAGCTTCGACTTCGCATTTGAAACGCCTGAGATTGACATCACCGCACCGGCGGACTTCACCCCCATCCCCATGGACCGTACCCGCTTGGATGAAGCGCCGGTGAACTCCGTTCGACAGGAGACACCGACGCCGGACGGAACCCCCTGGAATGTTGATGTTTTCGAGGAGGGCCGTCAGGTCATGACGCCTGCAAACGATCTGATGCAGCAGGCCACGGGCAACCGTATCGACGGCACCGAACTGTTCGGAACGCGCCATGGCGACATTCTGACCGGTACAATGGGTGACGACGTCCTGAACGCTGCGAAGGGGGATGACGTGATGACCGGCAGCGCCGGTGCGGATGTGTTCGTCTTCAGCCAGAGCAGTACCGGCAGGGATCGGATCACCGATTTCACCACGGGTGAGGATCACCTCTACTTCGCGGCGGAAACGATCTTCGATCTGGGCGAAATCACCATGACGCAGGAAGGTGACGATGCGTTGCTGAGCTGGCATCGCGGCAATTCCGAGCTGCTGTTGGAGCAGGTCAATCTTGCCGATCTGAACGCGGACAGCTTCATCCTCGCCGCCGCGTAATCACCGCCCCGCGATGCGGGACGGTGTAGCGTTAACCCTTATTGGTCCAGATCGAGCGCGACGAAGCGCGGCTCACCGCCGTCGCGCACCAGCATCAGGACCGATTTGCGACCTGCCGCTTGCACTTCCTCGATGATCGCGACCACATCCGACGGCGCCGCAACGGTTCGCTGGCCGACCTCTGCGATCACTTGGCCCGCACGCATGCCGCGCTCATAGGCATCGCTGAGTTCATCGACCGCCGTGACGACGACGCCATCCACCGAATCGGGGATGTCGTACTGCTCCCGCATCTGGGCCGTGATGCCGCTCAGGGTCATGCCCGCGATCTCGGCCTGCTCAGGCTGGGTGGTCTTTCCGTTCGGCCCATCGGAATCCGCCTCGACGGTGGAGCTGTCCTCCAACCGACCCAGCGTTACCAACAGGGTTCTTGTTCGTCCGTCGCGGAACACGATGACACGCACTGCCTTGCCCACCTGGGTCGCGGCAACCACGCGCGGCAGTTCCCGCATCTCATCGATTTGCTGACCGTCGAAGCTCAGAATGACGTCGCCAGCCTCAATTCCGCCCTCGGCAGCGGGGCCGGGGGGTACATCCGCGACCAGGGCGCCCCGCACATCCTCCAGCCCGATCGCCTCGGCCACGGCCTCATCCACGGGTTGAATGCGCACGCCCAGCCAACCACGACGGGTTTCACCGAACTCACGCAACTGATCCACCACGCCCGTGACGACAGCCGAGGACATCGAGAATCCGATACCGATCGACCCGCCATTGGGCGACAGGATAGCGGTGTTTACGCCGATCACCTCCCCTTGCATGTTGAACAACGGGCCGCCCGAATTGCCCCGGTTGATCGCCGCATCCGTCTGGATGAAATCGTCGTAGGAGCCTGAAAGCTCCCGATTGCGCGCCGACACGATACCGGCGGAGACGGAAAAGCCTTGCCCCAGCGGATTGCCGATTGCCAGCACCCAGTCCCCCACGCGGGCCAGATCGCTGTCACCGAACGCCACGAATGGCAGGGGGTCCTCCGGCTCGACCTTCAGCACGGCGATATCGGTACGGGGGTCGGTGCCGATCAGCTCAGCCGGCAGTTCACTGCCATCCAGAAACTCGACCATGATCTCATCCGCCTGCTCAATCACGTGGTTGTTCGTAACGATGTAGCCATCAGCGGAAATCACGAAGCCGGAGCCGAGAGCCTGCGCGCGGCGCTGCTGGGGCGCACCTTCCTGCCGGTCCATGAAATCGCGGAAGAAATCCTCGAACGGCGAACCCTCAGGGATCATCGGGGACAGGCCGGGGTTTTGCGCAGTGATGGTCTGACTGGTCGTGATATTGACCACGGACGGGCTGAGCCGCTGTGCGAGATCGGCGAAACTGCCCGGGCGCGATTGTGCCTGAACCGGGCCAACATCCGCCGCGATCACGGCAAGGCCCAGACAGGTCGCGAACACGACATGGCAACTCTTGCGGATCACGTTTCTTACTAGGGTCAAATTCTGTCCTCCTGAACGCATTTGGCGAGCCCCGTTCAAGGCCCTCGCCTGTAATAATATCTGTCCGCTGACTGTGGCAAAGACAACACAGGGTTCATCGCATCGTTTCACACTTGCGTGAGATTACGTAGTCCGCGCCTGCAATTTCGCAACCAGGGCCTCGAACGCTTCGCCGCGCGCCTCGAAGCTGGCAAACTGGTCGAAGCTGGCGCAAGCGGGGGCCAGCAGGACCGTATCGCCGGATTTCGCAGCGGCGTGAGCCTGCGCGACCGCCTGATCCAATGTGCTGCTGATCCGGTGCGGACATGCGCCCAGCGATCCGGCGAAATTCTGTGCGGCCTCTCCGATCAAATAGGCGCTGCTGACCCGGTCCATCAGGGGCAACAGGGCCTCGATGCCGCCTGCCTTTGCCACTCCGCCCGCGATCCAGTGGATGTTGTCGAAGGCCAGCAGAGCCTGCGCCGCCGCATCCGCGTTCGTGGCCTTGGAATCGTTCACATAGCGGACGCCATCGATGGTCGCGATCACCTGACAGCGATGGCGCAGGCCGGGATAGCTGCGCATTCCGCCCTCGATCTGCCGTGGCCCCAAACCGAGCGCGCGGCCCACCGCAAACGCGGCGCAAGCATTCTGATGGTTGTGCGCACCGGGCAGACCGGCAATGTCGCGCAGATCGAAGGACGCGACCTGACGGCCCTTGCGCCATTCGGCAAGGTGCCCCTTGCGCGCGAAGACTGACCAGTCGTCCCCCGTCAGCCGCTGTCCTGAGGAGACTCTGATAACCGGATCGCCCGTCGCGGCCTCCTCACGCAGTTGCTGCACCAGATACCTGCCCTCGACCTCATCCACCCCGATGATCGAGCGTTCGGGACCGCCCTCCGCGAACAGGCGGCGCTTTGCCGCGAAATATCCACCCATGCCGCCGTGGCGGTCCAGATGATCGGGCGAAAGGTTCGTGAACACCGCGATATCGGGGGACAGGGCGCGGGCCAGCTCGGTCTGATAGCTTGAAAGCTCCAGCACCACGACACCGCCATCGCGGCCCGGATCCAGGTCGAGCACACCACGCCCGATATTGCCGCCCATTTGCACGGACATTCCGGCAGCTTGCAGGATATGCGCGATCAGTGCCGTCGTGGTAGACTTGCCGTTCGAGCCGGTGACGCAGACCACGCGGGGGGGCCGCTCGAACTCATCCCAATCGGGGGTGGCGAAGCTGCGAAAGAACAATCCGATATCGTTGTCCACGACCGCATCGTGCCGCCACGCCTGCTCGATCGCGGGATGCGGCGCGGGATACAGATGCGGAATACCGGGTGAGGTTATCAGCGCGCCGATCCCGTCCCAGACATTGTCGCGGGTCAGATCGGCGATGGCGAACCCCTCGGCCTGCGCGGCTGCACGAGCCACCTCACCATCATCCCAGCAGATGGGAATCGCATCGCCTGCCGCCAGCGCACGCGCCGTGGTCAGGCCGGAGCGGCCCAATCCCAGCACCGCGACCTTGCGCTCCGCATAACCACGCACTGGAATCATGATCCGCCCCCAATTTTCTCAATAAATATCCCCGATGAAGGCGGTTTAACGCAGCTTCAGCGTGGCCAGTCCGATCAAGGCGAGAATCAGCGCGATAATCCAGAACCGAATGACGATCGTGCTCTCGGCCCAGCCCTTTTTCTCGAAATGGTGGTGGATAGGGGCCATCAGAAACACCCGCTTGCCGGTCTGCTTGAACACCGCGACCTGAATGATAACGCTCAACGCCTCCACCACGAACAGGCCGCCGATGATGCTCAGGACGATCTCGTGCTTGGTGGCGACGGCAATCGCGCCCAGCGCGCCCCCCAAGGCGAGCGAGCCGGTATCGCCCATGAACACCGCAGCCGGTGGCGCATTATACCACAGAAAGCCGAGGCCCGCGCCGATGACGGCGGCACAGAAAACCGTGATTTCGCCGGTCCCCTCGACGTAATGCACATCCAGATATTCGGTGAAGTCAGTCCGGCCAACGAAATACGCGATGACCCCGAACGAGGCGGCCGCGATCATCACCGGCATGATCGCCAGCCCGTCCAGCCCGTCTGTCAGGTTCACTGCATTCGCGGCCCCGACGATGACGATCATCGCGAAGGGGATGAAAACGAACGAAAGGTTCAGCAAGACATCCTTGAAGATCGGAAAGGCCAGTTGGCCTGACAGCTCCGGCGTATGCAGATACATCGCCCAGATCGCCGCAGCACCTGCCACCGTGAATCCGATCGCCAGCCGCACCTTGCCCGAAACACCCTTGTGATTGCCCGCGCTGACCTTGGCATAATCGTCCGCAAAGCCGATTGCCCCGAAGCCGAAGGTGACCATCAGCACCATCCACACCCAGCCGGAATCGAGCCGCGCCCACAGCAGGGTGGAGATCAGCAGCGCCAGCAGGATCAGCACGCCGCCCATGGTGGGGGTTCCTGCCTTTTCGATGATATGACGTTCAGGTCCGTCCGCGCGGATTGGCTGGCCCCGTTTCTGCCGTCTGCGCAATTCGTCGATCAGCGGGCGACCGAAGGCGAACCCGATGATCAGCGCGGTCAAAAACGCGCCACCGGATCGAAAAGTCAAATATCTGAACAGGTTGAAGACGTCGCCGCCGTCGGAAAGATTGGTAAGCAGGTAAAACATTAAGCGTCCTCATCCTCGGTGCTCTGCGCTGGAACCGCCTGCCCCAGTTTCAGTACCGCGTCAACGACCCGCGACGCGCGCGAGCCCTTCGATCCCTTGACCAGTGCGACATCGCCCGCATCCAGCAATCGTCCGGCCCGCGCGGCCAGCTCGTCCGCTGTGGCGTACCATTCGCCGCGTCGCGCCGGCGGCAACGCCTTGTGCAAAGCGCGCATCAATGGACCCGCACAGTGAATCCGGTCGATCCGCTCGATGGCCCGCAGGTCCGCCAGTGCGGCGTGATGCCGTTCGGCATCCGGTCCCAGTTCGAGCATATCTGTCAGAAACGCCACCCGGCGCCCCTTGGCCACGCGCCCGATGCCGTTCTTCGGCTCGGCAGCATCCAGCACATCAAAGGCCGCCGCCATCGAGGTGGGATTGGCATTATAGGCGTCGTCGATCAACAACAGCGATCCGTCGATGGCCGCCTGACCCAACCGGATGCGCCAACGCGCGCCGCGCCCGTCAGGCGCGCTCCACCGGCCCAGACGCATCGCGGCCTGTGCGACATCCGCGCCGACAGCCTCCACCGCGGCAAGGACCGCCATCGCGTTCATCGCAAGATGTCGCCCGGGCGTGCCAAGCTTGAACAACAGCCGATCCCCGCGCACCCGCGCAATCGCGCAGGTGGTGGCGCCGCGCAACCGGGTGGAGATCAGACGGAACATCGGGCGACCCGCCCCGCCGAAGGTCACGATGCTGGCCCCCGCCCGCTCCGCCCGCCGGCGCACCGTACGGTAGGTCGCGTCATCTCGATTGAGGATCGCCGTGCCCCCCGGTTCGAGACCCGCCACGATGGAGGCCTTTTCCCGCGCGATACCGCGAACATCGGTGAAGGCCGCGGCGTGAACCGCGGCGACTGTGGTGACTATCGCCACATGCGGGCGGGCCAGACGCGACAGCGGTGCGATCTCTCCCGGTGCGTTCATCCCGATCTCGATCACGGCGAAATCCGTCTCTCGCGGCATGCGCGCCAGAGTCAGCGGCACGCCCCAGTGGTTGTTGAAGCTGCGCTCCGCCGCGTGGACGATGCCGACCTCACCCAGAACCGACCGGAGCATGTCCTTGGTTCCGGTCTTTCCAACCGATCCGGTGACAGCGATCACCTTGCCGTGCATTCGTGCGCGTGCGGCGATGCCCAGTTCCTCCAGCGCCTTCAACACGTCCGGCACGATCAGCAGGGGCGCATCCTCGGCCACGCCCTCGGGCCGATGGCTCACCAGCGCGGCCGCAGCGCCTGCGGCAAGCGCCTGCGCCACGAATTCATGCCCGTCGCGCACGTCCTTGAGCGCGACGAACAGATCGCCGGACTGCAATTCGCGTGTGTCGATGGACACGCCGGTCGCGCTCCACGCCTGGGGGCCGGTGCCGCCGGTGGCCTGTTGCGCCTCCTGTGCTGTCCATAGAGGTGTCATGACGGCTCCCCGCCGTGCTGGGCGTGCTGGTCGTGGGAAATATTCCCGCCGGATGCATAAGACGCCATCATTCCGCCGTCACCGCCGAACGTCGCGCGACCTCCACATCATTGAACGGCAATGTTTTATCACCCACGATCTGGCCCGTCTCGTGACCCTTTCCGGCGATCAGCAATGTATCGTGCGGACCCAGCATCGCCACCCCGGCGGCGATCGCCTGCGCCCTGTCCCCGATCTCCCGCGCGCCTGGGGCCCCGGCCATGACGGCGGCGCGGATGACGGCTGGATCCTCGCTGCGCGGATTGTCGTCGGTGACGATCACCACATCCGCAGCCTGCGTCGCGGCCTCACCCATCAGGGATCGCTTGCCCGGATCACGGTCGCCCCCGGCGCCGAGGATGCAGATCAGCTTTCCCTCGACATGCGGGCGCAGCGCGCGCAGCGCCGTGGCGATGCTGTCGGGCGTGTGGGAATAATCGACGTAGATCGCCCCGCCCGAGGTGGCATGGGCGGCCAGCTGCATGCGCCCGGCGACCGGCTCCAAAACCTCCAGCGCGGCAAAGACATCCGGCGCGGCACCGCCGCATGCCAGCGCCAGTCCGGCGGCCAGCAGCGCATTTTCCGCCTGAAAGGAGCCGATCAGCCGCAACGATGCGGTATGCTCCGCCCCCGCATAGGCGAATGTCACGCGCTGGCCGGAAGCCTCAAACGTCGTATCGCACAGGCGCAGGTCCGCTGTCGAAGTCCGACCAACGGTCAGAACCTTGCGCCCCGCCCCCTTGGCGCGCGCGATCATGCGCTCACCCGCGTCGGTATCCAGATTTATCACGGCGGTAGCGCCCTCGGGCAGGACGCGGTCGAACAACAGGCCCTTCGCGGCCTCATAATCCGCCACGGTCGCGTGATAGTCGAGGTGATCGCGGCTCAGATGGGTGAAGGCCGCAGCGCGCAAGCTGACACCGTCCAGCCTGCGCTGCGCCAGGCCATGGCTCGACGCCTCCATCGCGCCGTGGGTGACGCCGCGCCCGGCCAGATCGGCCAGCAGGCGGTGTAAGGTCACCGGCTCGGGGGTGGTGTGGCTCAACGGTGCGCTGACCGCGCCCTCGACGCCTGTCGTGCCGAAATTGACCGCACGAAGACCCATCGCGGACCAGAGCTGTCGTGTGAAACTGGCGACGGAGGTCTTGCCGTTCGTCCCCGTCACGGCGACCATCGTTTCGGGCTGCGCACCGTACCAGCGCGCCGCAACCCCGGACAGGGCCGCGCGGGCATCCTGCGCGACCAGCCACACGGCACCGTCATCGGGCGTCGCATGGGCGTAGCCATCCTCATCCGTCAGGATCGCCACGGCTCCCGCGGCGAGGGCGTCCGATGCGAAACGGGCACCATGGGCGTTGACCCCCGGCAGGGCCGCGAACAAAACGCCCGGTCGCACATCGCGGCTGTCCACCGCCAGACCCGTGATCTGCGGCGAGCCGGAACCGCGGCGCAGACTCGTCAACCCCAGCGAGTCCAGCGTTCTGGGCGTCATGTTCGGTGCTTCGGTCACGCTATCGTCCATTCCTTCAGGTCATCGGCGTGCCGCCGAATTTCCTGCGAGTTGTAGCCCTGCGCCATGCCCGAAAGACAACGCGCAAGCCAAGTTGTGTCACTGTGCAACGCGCGCCAGTGTGGTGGTCCCCTGATCCGCAACGATGACCTCAGGCGTCGGCCGCATCCCCAGGATCGGCGCGATGCGCGTCACCAGCATTCCCATCGTCGGCGCCGCCGTCCAGCCAGCCGTGCGTCGGATCATTCCGGCGGCAAATGTCTCCGGCTCATCCAGCGAGACGACGACGACATAACGCGGATCGGAGGCGGGGAACATCCCCGCGAATGTGGCGATCACCTTGTCATCGGCATAACCGCCCGCGACGGGCTTGTCCGCCGTACCGGTCTTTCCGCCGACCTGATAGCCTTCGATATCGGCGTAGCTGGCCGTGCCGCGTGACACGACGGCCCGCAGCATCTGGTTCAGCGCCTGTGAGGTTTCGCGGCTGACCACGCGGTCCTCCTCGGTTGGGGCGGGAGCCCCTGCCAAGAGCGTCGGGCGCACGCGCAATCCACCGTTCACGATGGACGCATAGGCAGAGGCCAGATGCAGCGGGGTCGCCGCCAGCCCGTGCCCGTAGCTGATCGTCATGGTGCTCAGTTCGGACCAGCGCGGCGGCAACAGCGGCCTTGCGCTGCGCGCCTCGGGCAATTCGACGGGGGAGGCATCGAAGAAGCCCAGTTCGCGCAGAAAATCCTGCTGCGCCAACGTTCCCGTTTCCAACGCGATCCGGGCGGACCCGATATTTGAGGATTTGACCATGACCTCCGTCAGGGTCAGTTCCGGCCCGTAATTGTGAAAATCGCGAATGCGAAACCGGCCCCAGGTCAGCGGCCCGCGCGTGTCGATGATCGTGCCGGGGCCGGCCACTCCGCGTTCCATCGCATTGGCCGCCGCGAACGCCTTGAAGGTGGAGCCGAGTTCGTACACGCCCTGAGACGCCCGCGAAAACAGCAGATCGCCCTGCGGCCCGCGCGGGGCCGGGCGATCGTTCGGATCGAAATCGGGAAGCGAGACCATCGCCACGACCTCACCGTTTTGCGCATCCATCACGATGGCGGCGGCACCGATTGCTGTAAAATTCTCCATCTGGGCGTCCAGCACGTCGCGCACCGCGTTCTGGACGCGCATGTCGATGCTCAGTTGCAGCGGAGTATTGACCTGCGCCGGATCGCCGAGGCGTTCGTCATACTGGTATTCGATGCCAGCGACGCCTTCCAGCTCTGCCGCGCGCGCGCCTTCCCGTTCGTATCGCGAGCCGCCCAGAATGTGCCCGGCCCGCTGCCCCTGCGGGTAGACGCGCGTCTCACGCGGGCCGAAATAGACGCCGGGCTGGCCCAAGTCGAACACCGCTTGTTGCTGCTCGGGACTGATCTCGGAGCGGATCCAATGGAAATTGCCGGGGCGCTCAAACTTCTCCAGCAGGGTTTCGGCGCTCAGATCGGGAAAGATCGCGGCCAGTCCCTGCGCCACGCCGGCCTTGTCCACCATTTGCCGGGTTTCGACATAGATCGCGTTCGTCACCATGTTCGTCGCCAGCAGGACACCGTTGCGATCAACGATATCCGCCCGGTGCGCCCGGATCGGATCGCCCGCGATTTCGCGCACGGGCTCCTCGGGATCGGTTGCGGCGATCAGGGCCATCTTGCCGCCCACGGCAGAAAACCCCATGACGAACACGGCGCAGAGCAGCCATAGCCGCCATTCGGCACGGCGCCGCTCCTCGGACCGGCGGTTGCGCAGGACCGCTGCGCGGCGTTCAGCCTCGGCCAGATCGGGATCCAGCCCTTGCGACCGGGCCGCGATTACCCGTGCCAGCGGTCTGAGGGGAACCCGCATCATTGCGCCAGCCCCGCCTCTTGCAAGGTCATGGGTAGACGCCCCTCACCCAGTGCCACGGCCCGCGTCGGCGCAGGAACGAAGATATCATGCACGGGATAGGCCACCATACGCAGCTCCCCGAAATGATCCGGGTGCAGCGGCATCAGGCCCAGCGTGGCAAGGTGCAGTTCGACCAGAGCCTCCAGCCGCTCGGGCCGGTTCAGCCAGGCCCACTCGACACGCAGCACCGAAATGGCCTCACGCTCCGCCGCGATCTCCCTTTGCAGGGTCGCCACCTGCTCCAGCGCGGATTTCGTGCGGTAGTTGACCTGATAGGCCCAGAACGCCACCCCGACGACCAGAGCGATGGCCAGAACGTAGATCGGAGATTTCATTTCGACCCTCCTTCGGATGACAGCAAAGTCCGGTCCAATCCCGGCAGGCCGAGGCCCGCCACATCCGCCGCGAACGGCGCGGCGTCCGTACGGCGCGCGGCGCGCAGTTTGGCGGAGCGGGCACGCGGGTTGCGCTCCAACTCATCGCGCCCTGCCGTCACGGCCTTACGCGTTATCATCTCGAAACTGGGGGGCGTCACGTGCTGGACCGGCGCGTATCTGCTGCCGCCGCCGCCCTTGCCCGCGCGATCCGCCAGGAACCGCTTCACGATCCGATCCTCCAGCGAATGGAAGGTCACGACGATCAGCGTGCCGCCGGGTGCGAGCATCCGCTCCGCCGCCAGAAGGCCGCGCACCAGTTCGGCCAGCTCCTCATTCACGGCGATGCGCAGCGCCTGAAAGGTGCGGGTCGCGGGGTGCGGCTGACCCGGTTTGCCGCGCGGCACTTCCTTGCTGATGATCTCAGCCAGAGCCAGGGTCGAATCCGCGACCGGCCGGGCCGCGACGATGGCCTTCGCGATGCGGCGCGAGGCGCGTTCCTCACCATATTGAAAGATGATGTCGGCCAATTGCGCCTCGGTCGCGTCATTCACCAGATCGAACGCGCGCAGACCGTTGCGGCCCATGCGCATGTCCAGCGGGCCGTCCTTTTGAAACGAGAAGCCCCGCTCTGCCTCGTCGATCTGCATCGAGGAAACGCCAATGTCCAGAACCACGCCGTCCAGCGCGTCGGCCCCGGCATCGCGGGCCAATATGTCGAGTTGCCCGAAGGTTCCGGGCAGAAAGGTGAACCGGTCGGCATAGGGCTGCGTCCAGGTGCCCAGCTCGGCCTCCGCCCTGGGATCACGATCCACGCCCATGACCCGTTGCGCGCCGGCGTCCAGCAATGCGCGGGTGTATCCGCCCGCGCCCAGAGTTCCGTCCAGCCAGACACCGCCGACCGGGGACGCGGCGGCGATGACCTCATCCAGCAATACGGGTATGTGCGGTGCGCCGGTCATGCCAGATACTTCTGCTGCGCCGCGCGCATCAGGACGAACAGATCATCCGGGGCGGGTTCGGCCTGCAACCATTCCAGCATGTTCGCCTTGTGCGCGGCATATTCGGCTGGCGACCAGATCTGAAAGCTGTCGATGAGGCCGACGAAAACCGCCTGATCGGTGATGTTTGCCTTCGCCTTCATCTCCGCCGTCAGGCCGAATCGGCCGTTGTCGTCCAGCGTCAGGTTGTCCGATCCCGCGGCCAGCAGCGCCGACAGGGCGTCACGTTCCTTGGCGAATCGCGGAAGCGCCGCGACATCGTCGTCGATCTTGGCCATTTCATCGGTGGTATAAACGTTGAGACATTTGCGGCGGTCCTGATTCTTGACCACGACCATCGGCACGGGCGCGCCTTCGGCCCATCCCTCGACACCTTCGAGAACCCGGCGAAACGGCGCAGGTACGGAGACGCGACCCTTCGCGTCCACCTTATGCGTCGATTCTCCACGAAACCTCAGCGCCACGCAACCTGTCCCCTGTTAGCACGCACAGTATAGGGCTTTAATAGAAACGGCGGGTGCGCCGCTCGATTGCACACCCGCCGACTGTCCCTCGAAGATCTACCGACGCATTGGCTGCATTGGTTCGGTTTGCGCCTTATTATACTGCTGTCGTGCCTTCTTTTTGTCTCAGACGAGAGCTTGCCTGTATGAGTTCTGCCAACTCCCGGCCGAATTCTTTGAACGATCCGATCCGGTTCTGCTCTCGTCTGTGAATGTTTTAACATGGGAAGACATGGGAAACAAACAAATTTGATGGGATTTGAGCACAATCTGGCAGGGAACAGTTTACCGGAGAAGCAGGCGAAGCAGGTTAAACACAACCTGTCGTCATATAAGACCGCCACACCCACTACATATAGCGAAGTCTCGCGCCCCGTATCGGTGGGAGAAAATTGCACGTCTGCCCATATGTGCCCGCAAGCGCCGGAATTTGATGTGCGGAGGGTCTATAAGCCGGATTCTGTCCAGGAGGGCCTGAGGCCTTCCCTGAATGATCATTCCTCTGGGCACACGTTTACACGTGGCCTCAAGCAGCCAACCCGAATCGTCGGGGCGAAAGCAGCCCCGGACCCGAAGGCCCACGCGATTCCTATTCGGCCTTGCTCCCGGCGGGGCTTGCCATGCCCGGTCTGTTACCAGCCCGGCGGTGGGCTCTTACCCCACCGTTTCACCCTTCCCCGGCCGCAACCGGGGGGTCTGTTCTCTGTGGCGCTGTCCCTCGGGTTACCCCGGCCGGGCGTTACCCGGCGCCGTGTCTTTCTGGAGTCCGGACTTTCCTCGACGTTGCCGCCGCGATCATCCAACCCTCCGCACGCCATCCTGATAGCGCCGCCCGTGCCACGACGCAAACCACTTCGCGCGATCTGCGCCGGTAATCTGGACGTTCCGCCCGTTTGGACGTAACGCAGCCAAGTGGCGTCGCCACCTGATCCCATTCGCACCCCGAAAACGAAGGCACCCCCAACTCCATGTTCGCAGAACCAATCGCCTATCTGGCCCGCATCACCGATCTGCCACCGGGCGATCTGCTGATCCTGTGCGCCATCGCGGCATTTGCGGGCGTGGTTCGGGGATTTTCGGGTTTCGCACTGTCGGCATTAGTGATGGCCACAGGCACGGCGATCCTGCCGCCGGTGGCGTTGATCCCGTCGCTGTGGTTTCTGGAAATCACGGCGAGCGTGCTGATGGTGCGCGGCGGCATCGCGGAGTCGGATCGGGGGGTCGTGACGGGTCTGGTGGTCGGAGCCTTGGTCGGTACGCCCATCGGCCTCTCCATCACGACCAGCGTATCCCCTGCCCTGTCCGCAATGATCGCCCTCTGCGTCATCATCGTGCTGGCGGCAACGCAGCTCGCGCGGATCCGCTTCGCGTTTCTGTCGACGCGGCCCGGTCTGCTGATCGCGGGCATCGTATCGGGGGTCGTAACCGGGTTGGCTAGCGTCGGCGGCATGGTGGTGGCGCTCTATGTGCTCGCCCGCGACGCACCGGCACGGCAGATGCGAGCGTCGTTGGTGATGTATCTGTTCATCTCCTCCGCCGGGTCCGCCGTGTTCATGGTGATCTACGGCCTGTGGGATGCGACGACCGTTTCGCGCGGTCTGGTGTTGAGCGTTCCGACAGGGCTGGGCGTCGCATTCGGGCAGCGGATCTTCATTCCGTCGCTGGAGCGGTTCTATCGCCCGCTGTGCCTGCTGCTGCTGATCGGGCTGGCGGCCACTGGGCTGTTGCACCGGTTGCTCGGCTGAGGGGGCTGGGCTGCTGACGGGATGTTGCGCCCCGCCGACGGCGCGGTGACTCCGGCGGGGATATTTGGTGAAAGTGAACCGGTCAGGCGGATTCGGCCAGCAGGGCCGCGTTGCCGCCTGCGGCGGTGGTGTCGATGCAGACATGGCGTTCCATCACGCTCCGCTCCGCCACCTGGGCGCTGCCGACCAGCGGTACGATCGGGCCGGCGCGTTGTGCCAGGGCCTTGCGCAGCGCGCGTCGCGGCTCCGTCGTCACGTCGGAGGCCACGACGGCGACGTTTCGCAATTGGGTCAACGCCTTCGCCGGTAGAACGCCGTCGATCCCCTCACCGGCTGTCGCTCCGGGTGCGACGATGACAGCGCGGCAACCGGACTTTGCCGCCTCGGCCACCTGCGCCCGCGCCGTTTCGATGCTGGGGCCAAGACACAGAACGACACCGCGGCCCAACGTGGAAAGCCGGTTCGATTCGCCCGTCGGACCGGGCAGATCAATCTGCTTCAGTTCGACCTTCGGTCCGACGGCCTGGTCGAGCGCGCGCTGAACATCATCGAGGGAGGCAACCCTGCCCGCCCCCTGCGGTTCATGTGCCTTCGCGGTGGCGGTAAAGCGTGGCAGGTAATGAGGTCCGCCCGCCTTGGGCCCCGTGCCCGACAACCCCTCCCCCCCGAACGGCTGCGATCCGACGATCGCGCCGATCTGGTTTCGGTTGATGTAGATGTTTCCGACCTCCAGCCGGGCGCAGACCTGCTCGACCCTGTCGTCGATGCGGCTGTGCATCCCGAAGGTCAGGCCGTAGCCTCTGGCGTTGATCACATCTACGACCCTGTCCAGATCGCGCGCATGGAAGGTGGCGACATGCAGGACGGGACCGAAGATTTCCTCCTCCAGCGCCTCGATCCCCGACACCTCGATCAGGGCGGCGCTGGTGAAGGTGCCGGATGCCGGCTTCGACAGACGCTTGCGCAGGCGGCCCTCGGCCTCGGCCCGGGCCACGTGCGCCTCGATCTTCCGACGTGCGGCGTCGTCGATCACGGGGCCGATATCGGTGGACAGGTTCCACGGATCGCCCGTGACCTGTTCGTCCATCGTGCCTTCGAGCATTCTCAGGAATGCCGGGGCAACATCCTGTTGCACATAGAGCACCCGCAGAGCGGAGCATCGCTGCCCTGCCGACTGGAACGAGGACATCACGATATCGCGCACCGCCTGTTCGGGCAGAGCGGTCGAGTCCACGATCATGGCGTTCAGGCCGCCTGTCTCGGCTATCAGGGGGGCGTCGGGCGCCATACCGTCAGCCATTGCGCGGTTGATCCGCATCGCCGTAGCGGTTGAGCCGGTGAAACAGACACCGCCGATACGCGCATCGGAGCTGAGGGCCGCCCCCACCACAGACCCCGCGCCCGGCAGGAATTGCAGCACCGCGCGGGGCACACCGGCCTGATGCAACAGCCGCACCGCCAGCGCCCCGATCAGCGGGCTCTGCTCCGCCGGTTTGGCCAGCACACCGTTGCCGACAGCCAGCGCGGCGGAGATCTGACCGCAAAAGATTGCCAAAGGGAAGTTCCAGGGGGAAATGCAGGCGAAAATACCCGCAGGTGCCATCCCCTCGACCGCTTGCCCGGCATAATATCGCAGGAAATCCACTGCCTCTCGCAGTTCCGCGACGCCGTCGATCAGGGTCTTGCCGGCCTCACGGGTCAGCAGGGCGAAGATCTCTCCGAATGCGCCCTCCATCAGGTCGGCGGCGCGCAGCAGGACGGCCGAGCGCTCGGCCACTGGGGCGTTCCAGGTCGTCGCATGTGCGATTGCCGTCTGCGCATCCGCGAAGCTGGCATCGCGCACCGTGCCGACAATATCGTCGGGCCGCGCCGGGTTCACCCGCTCAACCGCCTCGACCGGGGCGGTGGCCACAGCCAGTATCGGCGCGGCCTGCCACCTGTGACTTGCGAAGGGCGTGCGGGCCGCCTCGATTTCGTCGAGCGTCGTGAGGTCGCGCAGATCGAAGCCCCGCGAGTTCGCCCGGCCCGGAAAGATATCCGCCGGGTCCGTCACCGATGGCTGGGTCCGCGCGGCCTGCCATGCCGCGAAGGGATCTGCGGCAACCACGGCGGGGGGAACGTCCGCGTCCACGATCTGATTCACGAAGGAAGAGTTCGCGCCGTTTTCCAGCAGGCGCCGCACCAGATAGGCCAGCAGATCGCGATGCGCCCCGACCGGAGCGTAGATACGGCACCGCGCGCCCGGCTGACGCAGCACGATGTCATAGAGCGCGGCCCCCATGCCGTGCAGGCGCTGAAACTCGAACGTCTGATCCGGCTGCGCCATTTCCAGAACGGCGGCGACCGTATGGGCGTTATGTGTCGCGAATTGCGGATAGATCCGGTCGGTCAGGCCCAGCAGTTTTTGCGCCACGCAGATGTAGCTGACATCGGTGGCGGGTTTGCGGGTGTAGACCGGAAATCCGGGGCGGCCCTCGACCTGTGCGCGCTTGACCTCCGTGTCCCAGTAAGCGCCCTTGACCAGACGGACCATGATCTTGCGGTCCAGATTTTCTGCCAGCGCATACAGCCAGTCGATCACAGGGGCTGCCCTCTTGCCATAGGCCTGAACCACGACGCCAAAGCCATCCCACCCGGCCAGTTCCGGATCCGACAAAACCGCCTGGATCACGTCGAGCGAGATGTCGAGGCGGTCAGCTTCCTCGGCATCGATGTTCAGGCCCATGCCTGCTGCGCGGGCCTGTCGCGCCAGATCGGTGGTGCGCGCGACCAGTTCGGTCATCACCCGCTGCCGCTGCGCCACCTCGTAGCGCGGATGCAGGGCGGACAGCTTGATCGAGATGCCGGGATTGTCGCGGATGTCGTCGGCGGTGCAATAGGGGGCCAGCTTCGTGATGGCATCGCGATAGGCTTGCATGAAATTGTCGGCGTCGCGGGCAGTAAGTGCTGCCTCTCCCAACATGTCATAGGAATAGGTGTAGCCTTCGGACTGGCGCTGTTTGCCACGCTTCACCGCCTCCTCAATGGTGCGGCCCAGCACGAATTGATGGCCCAGTTCCTTCATCGCGCGGCCGACGGCGGTGCGGATCACCGGCTCACCCAACCGCTTGACCGCGCCGTGCAGCGTTGCGGCAACGCCCTTGCGGCGATCCTCCTTCAGCACCTTGCCCGTCAGCATCAGTGCCCAGGTGGATGCATTGACCAGCGAGGAGGACGATTTTCCCAGATGTTCCCCCCAGGAGGACGGCGCGATCTTATCCTCGATCAAGGCGTCTATGGTCTCAGGATCAGGCACACGCAACAGCGCCTCGGCCAGACACATCAGGGCCACGCCTTCGTCCGTCGACAGGCCGTATTCCGCGAGGAACACCTCCATCACTCCGGGTTTCGCGTCAGTGCGGATCGCCTCGACCAGCGCGGTGGCACGCCTCACGGTTCGGACACGCATGTCGTCGCCCAAGGGCTGTTCACGCATCAGAGCGTCCAGCGCCGCATCATCGGGGGCGACATGCAAGGTACGGATCGTGGCGCGCAAGGCGTCCAGACGGGGCGTGCTCTCAACGTTCATTGAGGAAAATCCTTGATCAGGTTACACTTGCAGTCTACCCCCCTTCGGAAAGTTTTTTCGCCTGCGTTTGCAGTTTATGAAAGCAAATCGCCTGAGATTTCGGCCCATCTGCGGGAAAGTTGAGGTTATATCCATGAATGACGGTCAACTGGATGTTTTCGACCGGAAGATTCTGACGATCCTGTCGCAGGACGGGCGGATCGCGGTCACGGACCTCGCCCGGCATGTGGGCCTGTCCAAGAGCCCCTGTCAGGTGCGGATGAAACGCTTGCAGGCCGATGGCTACATCCAGGGATTTCGCGCCCAGCTCGACCCAGGCAAGATGGGGCTGGAGCATGTCGCCTTCGTCGAGGTTCGCCTGACGGACACGACCGAAACCGCGCTGAAGGCTTTCGCCGCCGCCGTTCTGAAAGTGCCCGAGATCGAGCAGTGCCACATGATCGCGGGCGCGTTCGACTATCTGTTGAAGGTGCGCACGCGCGACATCATGGGGTATCGGCAAGTGCTGGGGGAGAAAGTCTCCGCTCTGCCCTTCGTCGCCAGCACCTCCACCCATGTTTCGATGGAATCGATCAAGGACGATGGGTTCTGAGGGCCACGCCGGTCGTGCCCCGATAGCTTGCGCAAAACGTCGCGGTGCGAAATGGCGCCGAAACCGCCCCTTGACCCTCCAGTCACTGGAAGCCTTATGTGACAGGGCGAAGGAGTTCCCCATGCCCAACATTACGCTGCAAATCCAGAACATGACCTGCGGTGGCTGTGTCGGCCGGGTCGAGGCCGCATTGGCGAAAATGCCATCCGTGCAGGATGCGCACGTCAACCTTGCGACGAAAACCGCCAGCATCACCACGACGGATATTGCCGGCACGACCGAAGGTCTGGCCGCTGCCGGCTATCCCGCGCAGGAGACCACGACGGAGCTGACCATCAACGGAATGCATTGCGGATCCTGTGTGGGGCGTATCGAGCAGGCGCTGTTGGCATCGCCCTATGTCGTCGGGGCGAAGGTCAACCTCGCGGCGGAAACGGCGCAGGTGCGCCATGTCGGTGAGGTCGATCTGATCGGCATCGTGCGCGACGCCGGATATACAGCCGAAATTGCGACGGACGACCTGCATATGGAGGAGAAGGCGGACGAGACGGCGCAGATCCTGCGTCAGGTCATCATTGCCGCGATTCTGGCGGTGCCGGTTTTCATACTGGAGATGGGTGGGCACCTGATCCCCGCATTTCACATGGCGATCGAGCGCAGCATCGGCCTTCAGACCAGTTGGATCATCCAGTTCGTGCTGACCACCGCCGTGCTGGCCGGTCCGGGGCGGGTCTTTGCCCGGTTGGGATGGCCTGCCTTGTTGCGGGGCGCGCCGGACATGAATTCGCTCGTGGCACTGGGCACGACGGCGGCGTGGCTCTATTCGACCGTGGCCACTTTTGCGCCCGGATTGCTGCCGGAAAACAGCCGCGCGGTCTATTTCGAGGCCGCCGCCGTCATCGTCGTGCTGATCCTGCTGGGCCGCTGGATGGAGGCGCGCGCCAAGGGCCGTGCCGGGGCCGCGATCTCCGCGCTTGCCGGATTGCAGCCGCGCACCGCGCGGGTCGAGGTGGACGGAAAGGTCGAGGAACGCGACATCGCCCGCATCGTCACCGGCGATCTGGTGCATGTCAGACCGGGGGAACGCATCGCCGTCGATGGTATCGTCACCAGCGGCAACTCGCATGTGGATGAAAGCATGATCACCGGCGAACCGATGCCCGTGGACAAGAGCGACGGGGATGCCGTGACCGGCGGCACGGTCAACGGCAATGGCGCATTGGTGGTTCGGGCGCAGGCGGTCGGGCGCGATACGGTTCTGGCCGGGATCATGCGCATGGTCTCCGACGCGCAGGCCGCGCGCCTGCCGATCGAGGCGATGGTGAACCGGATCACCCTGTGGTTCGTGCCGGTGGTGATGGGCATCGCGGCCTTGACCGTCGTGGTCTGGTTGCTCTTCGGCCCCTCGCTGGCCCATGCGCTGGTTGCCGGGGTTGCGGTCCTGATCATCGCCTGCCCGTGCGCCATGGGCCTGGCAACGCCCGTGTCGATCATGGTGGGGACTGGCCGCGCGGCCGAACTGGGCGTTCTGTTTCGCCAGGGCGACGCGCTGCAAACCCTGCGAGAGGTCGAGGTGGTGGCCTTCGACAAGACCGGCACCCTGACGCAGGGCCGCCCGGAACTGACAGATTGCGAAACCGCAGATGGCTGGACCCGCGAGGAGGTCCTGGGACTGGTCGCCAGTGTCGAGGCCGGGTCGGAGCATCCCCTGGCACGCGCGATCCTGCGCGCAGCCGATCCCTTGGCAAAGGCAGAGGCATTTCAGGCGCTGACCGGGCTGGGCGCACAGGCCACCGTTGCGGGCAAGACCGTTCTGGTCGGCGCGGATCGCCTGATGGCGCAGCAGGGCATCGCGCTGGGTTGGGCCGAGGCGAAGGGTGCCGAGATCGCGCAGGCAGGCCGCACACCGCTTTATGCTGCAATCGACGGCGTTCTGGTCGCCGCACTCGGCATCGCGGACCCGGTCAAGGAAACCGCCCGCGCCACGGTCGAGGGTCTGCGAAAAGATGGTCTGCGGGTCGCCCTGCTGACCGGCGACAACCCCGTCACCGGGCAGGCCGTCGCCGCCCAGCTTGGCATAGAGGAGGTTCACGCCGGTTTGATGCCGGATGACAAGGTGGCGGTGTTGCGCGACATGAACGCCCGCGTGGCCTTTGTCGGCGACGGTATCAACGACGCCCCCGCCCTCGCCGTGGCGGATGTGGGCATCGCACTGGGTTCCGGCACCGATATCGCGATGGAAAGCGCCGATGTCGTCCTGATGTCCGGCGATCCGCGCGGGGTCCGGGATGCGCTGCATCTGAGCGAACAGACCTTGCGCAACATCCGCCAGAACCTTGGCTGGGCCTTCGGCTACAACGCTCTGCTGATCCCGGTGGCGGCGGGTGTGTTCTATCCGCTGGCGGGGGTATTGCTGTCGCCTGCTCTGGCGGCGGGTGCGATGGCGCTGTCCAGTGTGTTCGTTGTAACAAACGCGCTGCGCCTGCGGCGTGTGGGAGGGGTGCGATGAACATCGGACAAGCCGCCGAGGCGACAGGACTGCCCGCCAAGACCTTGCGCTATTACGAGGAAATCGGGCTGGTCAAACCCGCAAGGGATCGCAACGGATACCGTCGCTTCGCCACGGTGGATGTGCACAATCTGACCTTCGTGGCGCGGGCGCGGGCGCTGGGGTTCACGATCGAACAGTGCCGCACCCTGCTGGCACTGTGGCAGAACAAGAGCAGGGCGAGCGCTGACGTGCGCGCCCTCGCGCTGGAACATCTGGAACACATCGAGGAAAAGATCGCGGATTTGACGGCGATGCGCGACACCCTCTCCGTTCTGGTGACGGAATGCGCGGGGGACGACAGGTCCGACTGCCCGATCCTGACCGATCTGGCACAGCCGGACCGCCGGGGCCCCGAAGCTGCATCGCAGGCGTCATCACCCCGGTCGTCCCGCGTCAAAGCTTGAACTCCCCGTCCGACAACGCAGGTGAAATTGCCGGGCACGTCACGTAATCGGGGGCACGCCCTCTCGACAAGCGCGGCCTGAGCGCATAGTGCACCTGCTTTGGTATCGTTTTGCCTGTCCAAGCTGCTCTCTGGGGTGCGGCGTCCGGGTGAAAGCGTGAGGGGCTGACGCCCCGCCTTCATCCCGACCTCTGCGTCGATAGAATTGAGAGAATGCTCGTGAAACAAGCTCTTGCCGATGCGCTGGAACAGCGCGGCTATACAGATTTGACCCCCGTTCAGGAGGCCGTGACCAAACCCGAGCTGGAGGGCGCGGATCTACTCGTCTCCGCCCAGACCGGATCGGGAAAGACGGTGGGCTTCGCGCTCGCCCTTGCTCCGACCCTGCTGGGTGAGGCTGAAACCTTCGATCAGGCGCAGGCCCCGCTGGCCCTGATCATCGCCCCGACCCGCGAGCTGGCCTTGCAGGTCAAGCGTGAGCTGGCCTGGGTGTACGAGAAGGCCAATGTGGTGATGGCGTCTTGCGTCGGCGGCATGGACATGCGCGATGAGCGTCGCGCCCTCGCCCGTGGTGCGCATATCGTCGTCGCCACGCCGGGGCGTCTGCGCGACCACATCCAGCGCGGCTCCATTGATCTGAGCGCGGCCCGTGCCGTGGTGATGGATGAGGCGGACGAGATGCTCGACCTCGGCTTTCGCGACGATCTGGAGTTCATTCTGGAGCACGCCCCCGAGGAACGCCGCACGCTGATGTTCTCCGCCACCGTGCCCAAGGCGATCGGTGAGCTGGCCAAGCGCTATCAGAAGGACGCGGTGCGCGTCACCACGCTGGCCGAACGCTCGCAGCACGCCGACATCACCTATCACGCGATGGGCGTGGGCCAGCGCGATGCCGAAAACGCCGTCATCAACGTGCTGCGCTATTATGAGGCGCCCAGCGCCATCGTCTTTGCCAATACCCGCGTCGTGGTGAACCGCCTGACGACGCGCCTGTCCAATCGCGGTTTTTCCGTCGTCTCGCTGTCGGGTGAGTTGTCGCAGAATGAGCGCAGCCATGCCCTGCAGGCGATGCGCGACGGCCGAGCGAAGGTCTGCGTGGCGACGGACGTGGCCGCGCGCGGCATCGACCTGCCCAATCTGGAACTGGTCGTGCACGCCGAACTGCCCTCGAACCATGAGACGTTGCTGCACCGCTCGGGCCGGACGGGCCGCGCCGGGCGCAAGGGCACCAGCGCCTTGATCGTCACCCCCAAGGATCGCCGCAAGGCCGAGCGCATCCTGAAATTCGCCCGCCTGAACGCCCAGTGGGGTGAGACCCCTTCCGCCGAGGCCGTGATCGCCAAGGATGAGGAGCGGATGCTGGGCTCCGACGCATGGCGCGAACCGATCCAGGAAAACGAGGCGGAGATGGTCGCGACCCTGACCTCCAGCTACGATCCCGATCAGATCGCGGCCGCCTATCTGCGCCTGTACCGCGAACGGCAGTCCGCGCCCGAGGAACTGAGCGCGGCGGGCATCGACGCGCCGCGTCAACCGCGTGAGGCCTTCGGCCCCAGCACCTGGTTCGCCATTGCGGGCGGTCGTGCCGCCGGGGCCGAGCCGCGACGCCTGTTGCCGATGCTGTGCAAGGCGGGCGACCTGACCAAGAACGATATCGGGGCGATCCGCATCCAGCAGGACCAGTCCTATGTCGAGGTGCGCCAATCCAGCGTTTCGAAATTCATGAACGCTCTGGGTTCCGGCATGACGGTCGAGGGCGGGGCCAAGGTCTCGAAACTGGACGGCGCACCGGATCTGGGCGCCCGCCCGCAACGTGCGCCGCGTCCTCCACGCCCCAAATACGACCCTGACGCCCCCCGGACCGACAGCGCCCCCCGTGCGGAGCGTGCCCCCCGCGAGGAACCGCAGGTGGCCGTGGATGCCAAGCCGACCGACTGGAACGACGCCCCCGCGCCGCGCCAGCGCAAGCCGAAGCCCGAGGAACGCCGCCGGGCCGAGGCCGCGCGCGGCAGCAAACCCGCAAAGCCGAGCGGCACCCCGGTCGGAAAACCTAACTCCAAGAAAAACAAGGCTCGCGCTGCCGCTGCCGCCGCAGAGGGCAAGCCCCCCGGCCGCCCCGGAGCGAAGTTTCGCGCAGGCGGTCCCGGCTTCAAGAAGCGCGACAAGCGCTGAATCGTGACGCCGCCCCCTCACTTCGGTGCGGGGGCGGCACACTCGATTTATTAAAGCGGCAATTCCGCGATCAGCACCGCAAAGGACGCGCCGTGCATGTCGCGATCCGCACGCGTGCCCTGAATGGCCGGGCGCGGCGCGCTGAACTTGACGACGTTCAGGTTTGCCAGATCGAAACGTTTCAGAACCCCGGGATCGACCTGCAAGGCCGCCGCCACATCCGCACTGTCCAACCCCTGACTGATCCGGGCAAAGGCATCGGGCGTGCCGCAGAACACATCCACGGTCAGCCAGAACGGGCCGGCATTCTTCGACCGGACCTTGTGGGCTATGTCCCCGACCGTGCTCATACGCCCACCTCGATCACGTCCAGATGGAAGGCTTCCATCGGATCGTCCAGCGACAGCACGTGGTTCAGGCAGAACTCATGTATCGCGCCGCGCGGCATTTCAGGGGGGGAGAACGGGAAGGCGAAGGTCGGCATTTCCTCATCCTCGCTCAGCGGATGGTGCAACAGATAGGGGTTCAGCATCTTGGCGACTTCCATCGACAATGCCTGGGTTCCGGCGGTGACGATGCCCATCACTCCGACCTCCGTCCCGGATTTTGCCGCAGTGTCGAGCGGGCCGAGCGTGGAATCCAGACCGATAACGCGCAGCTCGATCCCGAAATCGCCCTCTACGCGGGCCTTCGCCTTCGCCGTGCACTTGACCACGATGTCGTCGCACCAATTGCGGATATTCGCGACATATCGGGGATCGCGGATCAGCGCGATGCTGACCGTCTGGAACCCACTGCGACACGCGCCCTCCAGCTTCACGGTATAGGGGCCGGGCACCCAGGCGCTGCCCTCGACCCGGACGGATCGGTCGTCACAAGCGGTATAGACGGCATCGCTGACGTCGAGATATCCGCCCGGTTCGAACAGTCGGATCGGATCGCTGTTTTCATACAGCATGTGGGCGGACACGGTGTGCGGCGTGGCTCGCACCCCCTCGCCCATCGGCTGCATGGTAAAGCCGGTTTCGTCGAAATCTATCAGGATCGTCCCGGAATTGGGGTGGGTGGTCGCCAGCGCGCCACACTCCCCGATCTTGGCCCCGTGCCACGCCCCACCGGGATGGCAGCCCCGTTGCAAGGGCAATGCCGCGATGATCGCCGTGTCCGTCGTGCGCCCCGCGATGACGATATCCGCGCCGGTCTGCAAAGCGGCGGCGATCTGCTCCGCCCCGGCCAGTGCGACGATATTGGTGCAGGCATCCAGCACATCCGGGTCGAGAGCGGAAGCAGGCGGCAGGGGCGCGATGCGTCCCACCTTCAGCGCCGATTTTAGCATTTCAACATCCTGACCGCTCTTGAGCACGGCGATCTTCAGCTTGCTGTCTGTTTCGGCAGCAATCTCCCGCGTTATATCGACCAGCCAGTCCACCGCGTTGTCCGCGCCGCAGGTTCCCGCGGTTCCGATCACCAACGGCACCCCGGCCTCGGCACGTGCGGCCATCAATTCGCGCCACTCCGCCTTTGTGGAATTGCGCGAATATTTCGACGTGCCCGTGCCCAGATAATGCGGACCGCTGTCAGTGGAGCCGCCGTCGATCGCGATCACGTCGGGCCGCATCGCGATCCCACGTGCGAGGGCCGCCCGGTCATATCCCAGACCCAGCGCGCCCGATGGTATCAGAACCCGCACCATCAGTCCGTCACCGCCTGCGGTTTGCGCAGCACGCCGCGCAGGAACATCGGCGCGATGAACCCGGCGATTGCCGCGACCCACAACCCGATCGAGATCGGGCTGGAGAACAGATACGTCATGTCGCCGTCGGACAGGACCATCGCCCGGCGCAGCGCATTTTCCATGTTTCCGCCCAGCAGGATGCCCAGGATCACCGGAACCGTCGGGATATCAAGCTTGCGCAGGATATATCCCAGCCCCCCGAACCCGATCATCAGCAGCAGGTCGAAATAGCTGCCGGACAGCGAGTATATCCCGACGAAGGAGATCATCGTTACCCCCGGCAGCAGCACCCAGGCCGGGACCATCAGGATCTTCACGAAGATCTTCACCATCGGCACGTTCATCAGCAGCAGCACGAAGTTGGCGATCAGCAAGGAGGCGATGAGGCCCCAGACGACCTCCGGCCGGTCCGTGAACAGGGTCGGGCCGGGTGTGATGTTCAGCGTCATCAGCAGCGCCAGAAGCACCGCAGTCGTGCCCGACCCCGGAACGCCCAGCGTCAGCATCGGCACCAGTGCCCCGCCTGCGGCGGCGTTGTTGCCTGCCTCGGGGGCGGCGACGCCCTTGGCCACGCCGGTTCCGAACCCGCCCTTGGGTCCGGCGATGGATTTCTCGACCATGTAGGTCAGGAACGATCCCAGCGATGCGCCCGCCCCGGGCAGGATACCCGCGATGAAGCCCACACCCGAGGATCGCAGCATGGTCGGCGTCGTTTCACGAATGTCCTTCCACGGGATGCGGACCTTTTCCAGCTTCACCCCGATGGACGACCCCTTGCCGTGGCTCTCGATAAAAAAGAAGACCTCGGCGATTGCAAACAGACCCACGATGGCGACGAGGAAGTCGATCCCGTCCATCAGGTGCAGATTGCCCCCCGTCAGGCGCGGCAGGCCCGAATTGTTGTCCACACCGATCATCGCGATGCCCAGACCGATGCAGGAGGCCAGCGCGGCCTTGGCCTGATTGTTCGAGGCCATGCCCCCCAGCGTACAGAACGCCAGCAGATACAGCGCGAAATATTCGGATGGCCCGAACAGATAGGCCACGCGGGCCAGCATCGGCGCCAGCAGCATCAGGCCTATGGTCGCCAGCAGCGCCCCGACGAAGGAGGCGACGCCCGACAGGACCAGCGCATCGCCCGCCCTGCCCGCCTTGGCCATGGGATAGCCGTCCAGCGTGGTCATCAGCGCAGGCTCGTCGCCCGGAATGTTGAGCAGGATCGAGCTGATCCGCCCCCCGTACATCGCGCCGTAGTAAACCGCCGTCATCAGCACCAGCGCCTGCGTTGCGTCCAGGCCCAGCGTGAAGGTGATTGGAATCAGGATCGCCACGCCGTTCGACGGGCCCAGCCCCGGCAGTGCACCAATGATCGTGCCCAGAAAACAGCCGATAACCGCCAGCATCAACGTGTAAGGCGTCAGTGCGACCGAGAATCCCAGCGCAAGGTTGGCAAGAATGTCCATGTCAGAACAATCCCTTCGGCAGCGGGATCAGGCCGAGACCCAGCGCATAGCGAAACAGAACGAACAGCCCGACCGACAGGGCGACACCGGTAACGGCGGCCGCAACGGGCCGGGGCGATAGCTGATAGCTCAACACGCCAGCCGCGATCGCGGTGGGCACGATGAAGCCGAGAGGTTTGAGCGTGTAGGCATAGCCGACCAGAACCAGCACCGCGACGACCAGCGAAATCCATGTGCGACCTGTCGGCCATGCCGGATCGGGATCGGGGCGCACGATCATGGCCAGCGCGCTCAACGCCGCGACCGCACCCACCAGAATGGGGAAGGCTCTGGGACCGACGGGATCTGCTAGGAAACTGGTCTGGATCTGTGTGGCGCTCGCGATATAAGCGAGCGCCACGAAGAGTGCCACCAGACCGAAAATACGGTCTGAGGCCATTACTGGATCACTCCGATTTCCCGGCTGAGCGTGTTGATCTCAACCACCAGGCCATCGACATAGGACTGGAACTGATCGCCCACCATCGTGAACGGCGCCAGTCCGTTCGCGGCCATCGCCTCGGCCCACTCATCCGAATCCGCCACTTGCTGAAGCTTGTCGGCCCAGCTTGCGAATTCCTCGTCCGAGATACCGCGCGGCACGTACAGCCCGCGCCAGTTGACGGCGACGACATCATAGCCCTGCTCACGCGCGGTCGGAATATCCTCGAAGCCGGGCACGCGTTCCTCGGTCAGGACGGCCAGCACGCGGATCTCGTCTGCCTGAAGGAAGCCGACGATTTCGGACATATCGCCGGTCATGGCCTGCGTGAAACCGCCGACGGTCTGGGTGATCGCATCCGCGCCACCGTCCACACCGATATATTTCACGGCGCGGATGTCATCGAATCCGGCGCGCTGAAGGATCATCAGAGGCTTGAGGTGATCGAAGCCACCGACGGCGGATCCACCGGCAAACGCGACGGAGCCGGGATCGGCCTGAATTGCGGAAACCAGATCGTCCAGCGTCTGATACTCACTGTCGGCGGCGACGACGATCACACCCGGATCGGCACCGATGGCCCCGACGAAACGAACCTGATCGGCCGTGGCACCGGCATAGGCGTTTTGCGCCAGACGTGTCGTGGTGGCAGAGGAAGCCGCAATGATGACATCGGCATCGTCGTTCCGCTCGTTCACCACGTGGCTATAGGCCAGACCACCGCCGGCCCCGGCCATGTTGGTGACCTGCACCGGCTGATCGACCGCGCCGATATCGAACATGATCTTGCCGATCTGACGGCATGTGAAATCCCAGCCGCCGCCGGGGTTTGCGGGTGCAATGCACTCCGCCGCCGTGGCGGCAACGGGGGCTGCGAATCCCAGAACGGCACTCGCAACGAACGCCTTGAACAGACGGTTTGTCATGTGATCCTCCCATTTGACTTGGCTTATAAGAATGCCAATGCTGGACTGAGACCCCTTCAACCTGACACCAACCTGTCACGCTGGCCAAAAAGTGAACCATGCGATTCTTGCTGATCGAGGATAATGCAAAGCTGGCCAGCGCCATAGTCGAGCGGTTGCGCCTCGACGGTCATGCGGTGGATCATGCGGGAACGCTGGACGCGGCGCAGGCCTGTCTGGATGTGGCGCAATACGATCTGATGCTGCTCGACATCATGCTGCCCGACGGCGACGGGCGGGCCTTGTTGAAAAGCCAGCAGAACGTCAGCGACCGCTGCCCTGTGATCGTCATCACCGCGCGCTCCGCCGTGTCGGATCGGGTCAGCCTGCTGGACCTCGGCGCGGACGATTACATCACCAAGCCGTTCGATTTTTCCGAACTGGAGGCCCGGTGCCGCGCCGTGATGCGCCGTCAGGGCCGCGCCACCGACAACCGGATCAGCATTGGCGGCACGACCCTGGACTGCACCGCCGCCGAACTGTCGTTCGACGGGCAGACCATCGCCCTGCGCAACCGCGAGCTGCGCTTGCTCGAAGTGTTCTTCAAGGCGCCGGGCCATGTGTTTTCAAAGTCTCACCTGCTCGACCGGATGTTCTCCCTCTCGGACGAGGCTTCGGAAAACGCGATCGAGGTCTATGTCGCGCGTCTGCGCAAGCGGCTGGACGGCTCCGACACCCGGATCGAGACGGTTCGCGGCCTTGGCTACCGGATGGTCCCTGTGTGAGGGCTCCAACCGTCACCGGTTCGATCCGGCAAAGACTCTTTTTCCAACTCGCCATGGTGGCGGCAATCCTGTCGGTAGCCTTTTTCGTGATCGTGCGCAGCGTGGCGGAACAGGCCGCCGAGAGCACGCAGGACGACATCCTGTCCGCCTCCGCCACCGCTATCGCGGATTCGCTTCGTTCCGAGGGCAGCAACGTGATGCTCGACCTGCCCTATTCGGCGCTGTCGATGCTGGGCACGTTGAGCGAGGATCGCGTATTCTACCGTGTCTTTACCGGTGACGGCACGCTGACAGGCTATGACGATCTGCCACTGCCGGACCGCACGCCGCACCGGGGGCAGCCGGCCTTCGCCACGTTCGATTATCGCGGCGATCCGGTGCGCGCGGTGTCCGTCGTGCGCCCCGTGGGAACGGGCACGTCCGCGCGCGACATCATCGTCACCGTCGCACAAACCCGGCTGGGGCTGGAGCAGACCTCACGCACGATCACCACCACGGCGATGGGTGTCGGGGCCGGGTTTTTCCTGGTGGCCACGGGGTTGAGCCTGTGGGCCGCATCCGCCGCACTGGCCCCGATCGAGCGCCTGACCGGAGCGGTGGCGCGGCGCGGGCCCCATGACCTGCGGCCGGTCACGGCGGATACTCCGGCCGAACTGATGCCTCTGGTGAACGCACTCAATTCCTTCATGGCGCGTCTGCGTGCATCGCTGTTGCGCAACGAGGATTTCATCGCCGAGGCAGCTCACCGGGTCCGCACCCCGCTGGCGACGGTGCGCGCGCAGGCGGAAATCACGCATCGCAAGCTCAACAAGCCCGAACATCGACGCGCCATGAGGGAAATGATCCGCGCCATCGATGAAAGCGCCCGCTCCGCCGGGCAGATGCTGGATCACGCGATGGTCAAGTTTCGCACCGATACGCTGGCTGGCGATACGCTGGACATGCGTGCGTTGATAGGTGAGGTCTGCGACAGGCTGGGGGCGACCGCCGACCTGAAGGACATCCAGATCGTGCGCAATCTGCCGGATGAACCGATCCCCGCGCGGGGGGACGGCATCTTGCTGCAGGCGGCTTTGCAAAACCTGCTCGACAATGCGATCAAGTATTCACCCGAGGACAGCCGGATCGTCGTGCGGGTCGAACAGGGCTTCGATCTGAAAGTGTCGATTCAGGACGAGGGGCGCGGCTTCGGCGATGCCGATCTGACCCGGCTCAAGACCCGTTACACCCGTGGCACCAATGTCGGGGACATCGTCGGTTCCGGTCTGGGATTGACCATCGCGGATGAGGTCACGCGCGCCCATGGGGGGCGGCTAGAGATCGTCACAAACCAAACGGGGGTCGGTGCATGTATCTCGCTCATACTGCCCAGAATCTGATCGCGGGCCTGATCGCCGCCGCACTGCTGGCGACGCCGGTCGCGAGCTATGAGATACAGGAGCGCAGGATATATCCCGCGCAGAACGAAACCTCCGTCCTGCGGGTAATCTCCACCGCTGATCTGGACGTGTTCGATCCGATTCTGACGGCATTCCAGGCGGACAATCCCGGTGTCAGCGTCGATTATACCGTGACGGAAACTGCCGACCTGATGCAGGCGCTTTATGAGGAAGGCGCATCCTTCGATCTGGCGATCTCCTCTGCAATGGATTTGCAGACGAAGCTGGCGAATGACGGCTTCGCGCGGACCTATACCTCCCCCGCGACGGAGGCGTTGCCCGATTGGGCACGTTGGCGCGATCAGATTTTCGCCTTCACACAGGAACCCGCCGTGGTCATCGTCTCGGATGCCTTCTTCGAGGGGCAACAGCCCCCCGACAGCCGCGACGCCCTGATCGCGTTGTTGCGGGAAAGCCCGGAACGGTTTCGCGGTCGCATCGGCACCTACGATGTCCGCCGGTCGGGCTTTGGCTATATGATGGCCACGCAGGACAGTCGAAACAGTGAATCCTACTGGCGATTGATGGAGGTGATGGGACGGCTGGACGCGCAATTGTACTGCTGCTCGGGTGAGATGATCCGCGATGTCGCCAGCGGCCATCTGGCGCTGGCCTACAACGTTCTGGGCAGCTATGCGCAATCGCGGCTCGCCACGACGGACGGGTTTCGGATCGTTCAGTTTGGCGATTACGTCAACGTCATGCTGCGCACCGCGCTGATCCCGCAAACCGCCGAAAACATTGACGACGCGCAGGCCATGGTCGATTTCCTGACCCTGCTGGGCACGCGCCCCGATCTGGTCGCGCTCTCGGAACTGCCGGCAATCGCGCCGGATAGCTTTCAGACAAATACCGCCCTGCGCCCGATCCGTTTCGGCCCCGGTCTGCTGGTCTTTCTCGATCAGCTAAAGCGGGAGGCGTTCCTGCGCAACTGGGAGGATTCCCTGCTGCAAGATTGAACAGCGCCGGACGCCAGAATCGAAGCGAGATCAGGGCTGCACTCAGGTTCGGTCAGGCCGAAACAGTATTTTCGCTTCGTGTATCATTATCTCAGAAGCATCAAAGCTGTTATCGAGCGCGCCGTCATATTTGGGTTTTTCTGGGCAGACAATCTTGTCCATACCGCATTGAATGATGGCCCTCGTGCAATCGGCGCAAGGGAAGCGGTTTATATAGATCGTGCAGCCTCTCAGCGGCACACCGATCCGGGCGGCGTTATAGATCGCATTGCGTTCGGCATGTTCGAACCAGAGGAATTTCTCACCACTTACACGGTCGAAGCGGGCAGGCTCATCCGAAGCGACGCCGCGCGGCAGGCCGTTATAGCCCGTCGCGCGGATTTCATGGTCAGCCCCGACAATGACCGCGCCCACATGGAAATCGCGGTCTTCCGACCAGCGGGAAATTGTCTCGGCCAGTTGCAGAAAGCGCGCATCCCATGTGGATTGATCTGCCATGTTCAGCCCGCAAAGACATAGGAGGTTTTCACAGTGGTATAGAACTCCACCGCATAGCGCCCCTGCTCGCGCGCTCCAAAAGAAGAGCCTTTGCGACCGCCAAAGGGCACGTGATAATCCACCCCGGCGGTTGGCAGATTGACCATCACCATGCCGGCCTCGATACGGCGTTTGAACTCGCGCGCCGATTTCAGGCTGCTGGTACAGATCCCGGCAGAGAGGCCAAATTCGGTGTCATTGGCCACCGCCAGTGCCTCGTCGAAATCGGCCACTTTGATGACCGAAGCGCAGGGGCCAAAGATTTCCTCCCGGTTGATGCGCATGGAATTGTCGGTGCCGACAAACAGGGCCGGTGCTTGATAGAAGCCGGGCTTGTCGAGATCCAAGCGCTCACCGCCGATCACCTCATCCGCCTCGGATTTGGCCAACGCGATATAGTCCAGGTTCGATTTCAATTGCTTTTCGTCAACCACCGGGCCGATCTGCGTCTCGGGATCAAGCGCGTCTCCGACCTTGAGCGCCTGCATCTGCCTGGTCATCTCGGCCACGAACTCATCGTGAATACCTGCTTCGACGATCAGACGCGAAGAGGCGGTGCAGCGCTGGCCGGTGGAAAAGAAAGTGCCGTTCAGACAGGCCGGAACCGCCACGGAAAGGTCCGCGTCGTTCAGCACAACCATCGGGTTCTTGCCGCCCATTTCGAGCTGCACTTTCTTCTTCATCTTGCCGCAGACCTCGGCAATGTGATTGCCGGTCCCGACAGAGCCGGTGAAGGAGATGGCAGTGATATCGGGATGGGTAACCATGGCCTCCCCTACGGTCGAGCCGCGGCCCATAACCAGGTTAAAGACACCGGGAGGGCAACCGTTTTCCTGCAGCAGTTCGGCAATGGCATGAGAGCAGCCGGGGGTCAGATCAGCGGGTTTAAGGATAACGCAATTGCCGTAGGCCAGCGCCGGGGCGATCTTCCATGCCGGGATGGCAATGGGGAAGTTCCACGGCGTAATCAGCCCAACGATGCCCACCGGTTCGCGGGTCACTTCCACATCGACCGCCGGCCGGACCGAGGCTTGCAGATCGCCGACCTGGCGCAGCGCTTCTCCGGCAAAAAACTTGAACACCTGGCTGGCGCGCATGGTCTCGCCAATGCCTTCGGCGAGGGTCTTGCCCTCCTCGCGGGCAAGCAGGCGGCCGAACTCTTCTTTGCGGGCGGCCAGCGCATTGCCGACAGCGTCCAACAGATCGTAGCGTGCTTGCGGGGTACTGTCGGCCCAAGCGCTTTGGGCAGCCCTGGCAGCCTCTACCGCCTGTTCAACGGAACCAGCGTCGCCATAAGAGTAGCTACCGATAACGTCGTTGGTGTCAGAGGGGTTCACGTTGTCCTTGTAGTTGTCAAAGCTAACCCAAGTGCCGTTAATGAGGTTGTCGTGCTTGCCCAGGTGGGACAGGTTTTCATGTTTGGTCATATGCTTTGCTTTCTGTCTGCTGTGTCAATTGGTCAGGGCTGGCGCCGTAAGGTCGATCTGGTCCAATCGGGCCATCTGCGCATCAGTTAGGCTGGTAAAAGGCGGGAGCGTTTCCGACCAAAGGGCCGCTCCCGTTCGCCGGGCCACAAGGTATTTCACCGCCGGAATCAGCGGTTCGCTGGCAATTGCAGCCCGGATTGCGCCGATCCGCGTCAGCATCTCCGCGTCCGGTGCCGCGCACGCCTGCCAAACCTGAGCGCAAAGAGGCGCGGTCTGATTGACGCTGGCCGAGATACATCCCGCAAATCCCGATGCCGCGGCTTCGGCCAGCGAAGTTTCAGAACTGGGAAAGACCGCGAAATCCGGCATCATTGTTTTCAGGGTCCGGCAATAGGCCATATCCCCGGAACTGTCCTTGATGCCTGTAAAACGCTCCGGATAGGCGCGGTGCAGCCGTTCAATGAGGCGCGGCGACAGGGTGATCCCGGTCATCTGCGGAAAGTTGTAGAAATAGATTTCGATCCGGCGCGGCCCTAGGTCGTGGTGCAGCGTTTCGTACCAGCGAAACAGCCCGTCTTCGTCGGCGGGCTTGTAGTAATAGGGCGGCAAGACCAGTGCCACGCCGTAACCTGCCGCATCCGCATGCGCTGTCAGCGCAAAGGTTTCCGCCAGAGCGGGGGTGCCGGTGCCAACCATGAGACGGGCGGTGTCGAAGGCCTCTGCCGCCCAGGTCATGATTTCCCTGCGGGTGGCCGCGTCAAATGAGTTTGCTTCCCCGGTGGAGCCCAGCACGTTGAGCGCGTCGCAGCCGTGCTCAAGCGCCCAGCGGCAATGGTCAAGAAATGGTGCCTTTTGCGGCACGCCTTGTGCATCCACAGGCGTCGGCACGGCGGCGATGATACCTTGCATTGATAACCTCATTGATCCTGTGTTTCTGGGATATGCGCCTCATAGGCGGCGACCTCAGGGTGATCCTTGATGGGGTCGGCGCCTTTGTACCACCCGCCGGGCTCATCGACCGCGCCCGAGGCGTCGTGAAAGACTTCGGCATTTATCCGAACGAATTTCGCCTCCACGCCGGTGGCTTCGTCATCATAGCGGATTGCATCAACCGGACAGATGCTTTCGCACATGCCACATTCGATGCATTCGATCGGGTGGATGTAGAACATCCGCTCGCCTTCGTAGATGCAATCGACCGGACAGGAGGTGGTGCAGATCCCGTCTTTGACGTCGATGCATGCGCTGGTGATGATCAAAGGCATGGCCGCTTCCTTATTTGCCGCGCCAAACCGGAGCGCGTTTGTCCCGAAATGCGGCCACCCCCTCATCGGCATCCTCGGATTGAAGCGCGGCGATCAGCTGGGGTGTTTCGTGCTGATAGGCCTCATGGATCGACATATGCGCTGTCTCACGCGCAGTCGCCTTGATTGCCTTTACGCTCAGCGGGGCCGAAGCGAGGATGTCGGCGACCCAACGGTTGACCTCGGCGTCGAGATCTGCGGCAGGGACCACCGCGTTCACCAGCCCATAGCCGGCCATGTCCTGCGCCGAGACCATGCGGCCCGTCATCATCATGCCCATGGCGATATTGCGGGGAATCAAACGGGGCAGCGTGACCATGCCGCCGTCCAGCGGCAGCCGCCCCACCTTGGCCTCGGGCAGGCCAAAGCGCGCGGTGTCGGCAGCGATGAGAATGTCACAGCCCATCGCCATCTCCAGCCCCCCGCCAAGCGCCAGTCCGTTGATCCGCGCGATCACCGGGGTGGTCAGGGTGCCGCGCAGGGCGATCCGGCCAAACCCGGTTGCACTGATGTCCTTCCAGTAGTCGACACCGGACATGCTGCTGTCGTCCTTCAGGTCCGCCCCGGCCGAGAAGGCCCGATCACCACTGCCGGTCAGGACCACGCAGCGGATCTCGGGTGTGGCCTCAATCTCCTCCCATATCTCAGCCAGCCGGGTCTGAGTCGCGCTATCCATCGCGTTCATCCGGTCGGGCCGGTCGATGGTAACGCGCGCCACATGATCCTCGACGTTGAAGAGTACGCTCATCCTGCGATCCTTTCCTTCTGCCGCAGGCCAAACTCTTCGATGACCTCTTCGGTATGCTCCCCCAGACGCGGCGGCATCCGGCGAATGCCCAACGGCACGTCGCTGAGATGCACCGGCGAGCCGATAAGCTGCATCTGGCCCAGAATCGGGTGATCAATGTCGAGCAACATGCCGTTGATCTCGGTTTGCGGATCTTCCAAGGCGCTGCTTAGGGGGCGCACCGGGGCGCAGAGCAGATCCTGAGCCTCCAGACGCTCCAGCCAATAGGCTGTGGTGTTGGTAGCAAAGCGTTCGCCGAAGGTTTCTTGCAGGAACGGCTTGTTCTTACGCTGCGACGGAAGGGTCGGATATTGCGGCGACAGGTCTTCAATCTCCAACGCTTTGCAGATGTCCTGCAAGGGGTTGAGCTTGAACGCCCCCACAACAACGACAGCGCCATCGGTGGTGTCGAACACTCCGGTTAAGGGCATTGCGGCCCAGTTCAGAACCTCGCGGTGTTTGCTCCACTGCGCGGCCTCCTGCATCTGCATCGCAATCATCGAGTCGTAAAGCGAGACACTGACCTTCTGGCCCTGCCCGGTCTTTGTCCGTAACAGCAGCGCTGCCAGCACGCCCTGCACCAAATGCATACCGGCGGTGTAGTCACACAGCGTCGTCGGGTAGATCGACTTGGGGATCGACGGGTCCGACGTCTTCTCCATCACGCCGCTCATAGCCTGGGCCAGCACGTCCTGACCGCCTTTGTGCGCATAGGGGCCGGTTTCGCCAAAGCCGGTGCCCGAGGCGCAGATGATGCCCGGGTTGATCTCTCTCAGCTTGTCATAGCCAAAGCCCAACCGGTCCATCACACCGGCGCGGAAGTTATCGACCACCACATCGGCTTCACGCACAAGGTCATAGACCATCTGCTTGCCTTCCGCCGATTTGGTGTCGATCTCTACCGAACGTTTGTTGCGGTTGAGCGAGGCAAAGACGGCGTTGTTCATCGCCTCCTCACCGTCCTCACCATAAAAGTCGCGCGACAGGTCGCCTGCACCGGGTCGTTCGATCTTGATAACGTCCGCGCCAAAATCGGCCAACATCTGAGTGGCACAGGGGCCGAGCATCACTTGGGTGAAATCGATTACTCGAATGTTATCGAGGGGAAAAGTATTCTGCTTCATGGGGTCCTCCTATGCGTCCACTGTTTCTTCTACGAGGGCGTTGGCCGAGGGCACATCGCCCGGGTCAGCGCCCTGCGCGCGCATTTGTTTTTGGATGGCGGTCACATCGACGTCGCGCAGCGCACAGTTGCCCTGTAGCGCCTTGGCTACCGCCACACCGGCGGCCTCGCCCTGGGACATGCATGGCGGGATCTCGCGGGACATTTTCTGCGCCTCGCTTTCGACCGAATAGTGACGGCCAGCGACGATCAGGTTGTCGACGCCCTTGGGCAGCAACGCGCGGTATGGGGTGTAGTAGTCGCGGCCCCGGCACACGCTGTCTGCAAAGTGGCGGCGGCTTTTCACATCGTCCTTGGTGACCACATATTCACCCTGAAGCAGACGGGTTTGGCGTACGCCCATCTGCTCGGCCGCGCCCAGCATCTTGGCGTTTTCAAAGCCAGGGATGTTCGCGCGGGCAAAGGCCAGCAGCTTCATCATCCGCTCGCGGCCTTCAAACTCAGCCTCAACCATATGTTCGGGCGATAGCCCGTCATAGCCCGGCATATGCGGACAGTTGCACCAGACGATACCCGGCAGCGGCGTCTTCAGCCACCACATGCCCCACGCACCGCCGATGATGCGGCGGGCCTGACGGTCAAGTTTCTTGTACTCCTCAGGGTTGGCATACTCAAAGGCTTCGGCCTTGTCGGTATCCACATCACAAAGGCGAAAGACGGTGGTCACGATGAACTGGCCGTCGACGAAGGACGCCCCGGCAGAGGAGGCCACGTCCAGATCGCCACTGGCGTCGATCACCATATCGGCCTTGATCGCCTGACGGCCCAGCTTGGTCTGGCAGATCACGCCGGTGACGCGATTGCCTTCGACCAGTGCCTCAGAGAACCAGCTGTGCAGGCGCAGGTTGATGCCCGAGTCCTTGACCAGATCAAGGCTGACCCGCTTCCAGGCGTCCGGATCAAAAGCCACGGCATGGATGATCGGCTGCGGCATCCCGGTTTTGTGGAAGTCGATGCAGCCCCAGCGGGACCACTTCTGCCACATGTCCCAATTGGTCAGGCAGTCTTCCGACGGCGGATAGACCGCGCCGTCCTGTTTCACCATCCGGTCGACATATTCGCTGACGATGCCAGTGGTGACGATCTCATTGCCCTCGTTGACCATGTCGTCGAGCACCAGAACCATGCCCCCAGAGGCCATACCGCCAAGGTGGTGGTAGCGTTCCAGCAGGGTCACAGAGCACCCGTTGCGGGCGGCGGAGACCGCGGCGGAGACCCCAGCCGGGCCAGCGCCGATGACAACCACATCGGTGTCTGCCACCACCGGCACCTGTTCGCTGCGGGTTTGGACGTGATCTTTGATTTGTGCAGTCATGAGCGTACTCCTCTCGATGCGCTGCCCGGCCCTCAAGCCTGAAGCAATGCAATTCACGTTTTTTTTCAGTATGTTATCTTACCAGCGCACGACCAGTCGTTCGACAATCGACACGGTGGCGAACATCAGCACCGACAGTCCCGAGGACATAAAGACGGTGGCGTAGAGCAAGGGTGAGTTGAAGTTGAAGGTGGCATCGATGATCAGCGCTCCAAGCCCCATATCGGCCCCGACCCATTCTCCGACAATCGCACCGATGACACTGGTGGTCGCTGCGATTTTCAGTGCGGAGAACAGAAAGGGCAGCGAGGAAGGCAATCTGATCTTCCAGAAAACCTCGGATTTCGAGGCCGATAGGATGCGGGCCAGTTCTAACGCCTGCGGGTTCACGGCCTGCAAGCCGCGGACCATATTCACCAGCGTCGGAAAAAAGCAGATCAGTGCCGCGATCACCACCTTGGCAGTGACGCCCGGCCCGAAGATCAGCACCAAGATCGGCGCGATGGCCAGGATCGGGATGGTGTTTACAAAGACCGCGATGGGAAAAAAGGCGCGCTCAACCGTGCGACTGTGGACAAAGGCCACAGCAATCAGCACCGCCGCGATGTTGCCTACGATGAACCCCAGCACACTTTCGTAAAGCGTCGGCCAGAAATTGGCCAGCAGGAGCGGAAATTTGTCCACCAGTGTATAGGCCACATCCGTCGGCGCAGGGGCGATATAAGTGGGCACGGCAAACAACCGGACACCGATTTGCCAAAGCAGGATCAAACCCGCTGCGGTGCCCAAAGGCACGGCGATGGACAGCATTTTCTGGCGCCTTTCAATGGCGCGTTCGATGTCGATCTCCGGGTCCGCAGTCTGAATGTTCTCGATGGCGGCCATCAGCATGTCTCCAGCAGCTTGCGCATATAGGCGGAATACTGGACGAATTCCTGCGTATCACGCTGTTCGATTGTGCGCGGGCTCGGCAAATCAATGTCGACCACCTCGCGCAAGCGCCCGGGATGGGCCTGCAACATCATCACCTTCTGCCCCAGAAACACTGCCTCGGGGATCGAGTGGGTAACAAAGAGGATCGTTACCCCGGTCTCTTCCCAGATTTTCAGCAGTTGCAGGTTCAGGTGATCACGGGTCATCTCATCCAGCGCGCCAAAAGGCTCATCCATCAGCAACAGCTTGGGCTGGCAGACCAGTGCCCGGGCAATGGCCACCCGCTGGCGCATCCCGCCCGACAGCTCATGCGGCAGTGCGTCTTCGCGGCCTTCCAGCCCGACAAGTTTCAAAAGCTCGCGGGGGGTTTTGTTGCCGACGGGAAGCTTGATGCCCCGGCGGCGACCGATCTCAAGAGGCAGTTCAACGTTCTTCAGCGCCGAGCGCCACGGCAGCAAAGTCGCATCCTGAAAGACAAAGGCGAATTCACGCGCCAGCCGGGCTTCTTCTGTGGATTTGCCAAAGATCGACACATCGCCTGCGGCGGCCGGGATCAGATCCGACACCAGCCGCAGCATCGTGGATTTGCCGCAGCCCGACGGGCCAAGAATGGTATAGAACGCGCCCTCTGCGATATCGATCGAAATCCCGCTAATGGCCGTGAAGGAACCGAATTTGACGGAGGCGTCTTTCAGCGAGGCGGCGATTGGTCCGGTCGGAGATCCGACTGGCGCTGCTTGGGTTTCAACTAACGATGACATTGTTCAATCATCCATATTTAGGGCGTGCGGCCTCGGTGGCTTCAAGCACGGAGAGGGTCATTACGTCTTCAAGCGAAGGCGCGCCGTTTTCAAACTGGTCGAGCTGGTCGTAGATGGCGATCTGTGCTTGCCAGTTTTCCGAGGTCATCGTGCCCCAGCCCTTGGCGGCTGTCTCTTCGTTGAAGGAATAATCGAGCACCAGATCGACCGTGGCCAATTCCATTTCGCGGTCCATGTTGGGATAGCGCTCGACAAGAATATCGACGGCCTCTTCGCGGTTTTCATAAGCGTAGCCCCAGCCCTTGGAAATCGCACGGATCATCCCATTGACCTGCTCAGGATGTTCGTTCAACGTTTCGTCGTTGACGTAATAGGGGTTGGCATAAAGCTGGATGCCCGCGTCCCAGAGCGTCATGTCGTTGCGCTGATCGCCCAGTATGGCAAGGGCGCTGGTGTTGGTCTTCCAACCGGTCACTACATCGACCTGACCGGTCATCAGCGGTGCCATATCCGACCCCATGACCATGACCTCGACATCGTCCTCGGAAATACCGTTCTTGGCCAGCATGGCGCGCAGCAAGATGCGGGCGGTGCCGTTGGTTGCAACCCGCTTGCCGATCAGATCCTGTGGCGTATTGACCGGATTATCCTTGAGCGAGAAATAGGTAAACGGATGCTGCTGGTACCCGGCGGCGATACATTTGATGGGCAACCCGGCGGAACGTGCCAGCATCAGCGATGGGCTGGAGGAGATTTGACCAAGATTGGCACGCCCGGAAGCGACCGATGCGACCCCATCCACATTCGGACCGCCCGCGACGATATCAAGGGTCAAACCCTCTTCGGCAAAGAACCCTTTCTTGTCGGCGACCACCTCGCCCAGAATGCCGTTGGTCGCCAGCCAGCCCAGTTGCATGGTCACGTTGAACGTATCCTGCGCAAAGGCCTTTTCGATGCCCACAAGGGTGCCGGTTGTCGCGGCACCGCCGAAGGCAACCATAGATTTCAGCAACGCGCGGCGGTTCATCTCAAGGAAAGAAGGTCGTGTCATTGATGATCTCCCGTTGATCGTATTTCGGTTGTTTGTCTCTGTTTGCCTTCACATTTGACTCTACGTCAGTGAACGGCGATGCAGGAAGAAACAAATACGACCAACAGCGGTGCAAAAACTGCACCACCTTAATTTTGGAGCGTCGCCTTGCACACTAACTTCTTAAAATACTTTGATGAAGTTGCGCGCCAGGGGTCGATCCGAAAGGCTGCGACGGTCCTGAATGTGTCGTCAACCTCGGTAAATCGCAAGATACTCAGCGTTGAGCAGCAACTTGGGGTTGCCATTTTTGACCGCACGCCAGAGGGGGTAGAACTGACGGGAATCGGCAGCATCCTTTTGGAGCACTGCCGCAAGACCCTTCACGACTATGAGCGCACCCGGGTCTTAATCGATGACCTGCGCGATCTGCGGACCGGCCACCTTAAAGTCGAAACGATCGATTCTGTGGCCTTTGGGATTTTGCCTCAAGCCCTGCATCAGTTCAGCCAGACTTTCCCTGACATCTCCATTTCTGTCACCACCGCGTTGCCTGACGACGTGATGAAATCCGTGGCCGAGGGCGACACAGATATCGGCATCTCATTCTTGCTGGACCTACACCCCGATGTGCGGGTGATTTCCGAAAAATCTGCGCCTTTCGGTGTAATTGTCCGCAGCGACCACCCGATAGCCGAACGCAACAGCGTTACCATTGACGATATCGCCAGCTATCGTTTGGTGCGCACTCTCGACGCCCGCGGTCGTAATTCAATCGTCGATCAGGTCGTCTCGACCATCGCCTCACCGTTATCGACGCATGTCTTTACCAACGCACTGATCATTGCGAAACAAATGATCCTCGATAATCAAGGCATAGGTCTCTACACAAAAATTGGCTTTATTGATGAGATAGAGGCGGGGAAATTAAAGTTCATCCCTTTGGTTCAAGAAGGGCTCAATGATATGCGGATAGGACTGCTGGTATCCGTAACTCATGGCATTGATCCAGCGAAGCGTCACCTTTGCGATGTAATTGGTCGCGATCTTCGCCTGATGCGGCTCGACTCTTAAAGCGTTTCAAAAATATTTAAAGACCAGCCGGGCTGTTTTTAGTGGTGCCCGGGGGCGGATTTGAACCACCGACACGCGGATTTTCAATCCGCTGCTCTACCCCTGAGCTACCCGGGCATCGGGTGAGGTTTCCCTCGGGTGAGGCGGGTTTAGAACAGGCCCAGCGGGGTGTCCAGAGGCTTTTTGACAAGCTGCCGCATCAGACGTCGTCCCCACGAAAAACCGGGGTCGGGGGCGTGTTCTCCGCCGTATCGGCCCCCTCGTCGGGAATGGCATAGCTGCCGTCCAGCCAGCGCGCCAGATCCAGGTCCGTACAGCGTTTCGAGCAGAAAGGACGGTATTTCTGGTCGCGCGGGCGACCGCATATCGGGCACTTCACGGCATTACCTCCCGCAGGGGTTGACGTTCCCGCTTTCGCAGCAATTCCAGATGGCCCAGAGGAGTCCAGCCGACCACTTGGGTATCGACCGTATCACGCTTGAAGGCGCGGCGGGCCGCAGCCTCGACATCCAGTCGTTGTTTCTTGGAGATCGGCGCACAATCGACGACGATTTGCCCACCAAGACCGCGAAGGCGCAAGGCGCGTGGCAATGCCTCCACCGCGGCCAAATTCGCCTTCAACCCGGCGGCAGGTGAGGTATCGCCGCCCGTGTTCACATCGACCGCCACCAGCGCCGAGGTCGGCTCGACAGCCATCCATGCAGCCCCGCCGAGGTTGACCCGGATCGCGCGCAGATCCTCCAACACATCCGTGACGCCGTGATCGTCGAAAGCGGTCGCCCCTTCGGCCACCATGTCCGGCTGCGGCCAGTCGCGCCAGGCCCGCGTGGCCACGTCCGGCGCGTCCACCAGCAATTCCGGGCCCTTGCCCTCATCGCCCAGAACAGCCTCGGCCAGTTGGCGCATATCCGCGATATCGGCGGCGATATCCTCATCCGATGCACCCTCGCAAGAGGTCCGCAGGACCAGACCGATCCCCTCGGCCCCATGCATCCCCTCCCGCGCGAGCAGGTCCAGCCGGTCGCGTTCTTCCTCATCCCGAATGGAGCGGGCGACATTCAGGCCCGGTGCACCGGGTGTGACGATGGCGTAGCGCGACTTGAAGGTCAGGCGCAGCGTGACCGGGATTGCCTTGCCGGGTTCCGCGTGGGTGGAGATCTGAACGAGGATGGACATGCCGGGAGAGATGCCCTTCGGCTCCCGCAACCAGCCCTTCTGCCCGTCGGGCAAGCGCACGATTGCCGCGCCCTGCCCCTTGAGCGGACGCTCCATCACGCCACGACAGATCGCACCGGGTTGCAGGCCGGAGCCGTCCGCCGGATCGACCAGCAGATCCTCCAGTCGGCCATCCTCGATCAGGGCGGCAATATTGCCTGCGCCGTCGGATCGGGTCTGGATGGCGACGATGCGACCCTTCATGCGGCAATCCCCTGATAGCTCAGCGGATATCCTGCCGCGTTCAAAAGGCCCGCCACCTCGGTCAGAGGCAGGCCGACCACGTTGGTGTAACTGCCGCTGATCCACGGCACGAATGCGGCACCGATCCCCTGAATGGCATATCCGCCCGCCTTGCCCTGCCATTCGCCACTATCAATATATGCGTTCAGTTCGGCGGCGGACAAACGCTTGAGCTTCACGGAAGTCTCTACGGTTTTCGCGGAAACGAAGCCATCCGTTCGCCGCAAGGCGATACCGGTCATGACGCGGTGCCGACGCCCGCCCAGCAGGGTCAGAAAGCGCGCCGCCTCATCCGCATCGGTGGGTTTGCCGAGGATGCGACGCCCCACGCAAACCACCGTATCCGCGGCCAGCACCAATCCCGGCACATCCACCGCCGCCGCCTTTTCCCGCGCCAGACGCAGGGCATAGGGGCGCGGTTGTTCACCACGCTGTGGGGTCTCATCAATATCGGCGGGCATGATCGCGTCGGGCGTGACGCCGATCTGCGCCAGCAGCTCCCGCCGGCGCGGGGAGGCTGACGCCAATGTCAGGCGCATCGGGGCGCCATCACTTGAAGCGGTAATTGATCCGACCCTTGGTCAGGTCATAGGGGGTCATTTCGACCTGAACCTTGTCACCCGCCAGCACGCGAATGCGGTTCTTGCGCATCTTGCCTGCGGTATGCGCAATGATCTCATGGTCATTTTCGAGCTTCACCCGAAACGTCGCGTTCGGCAAAAGTTCGATCACGACCCCGGGAAATTCAAGCAGCTCTTCTTTGGCCATGCTCACTCCAGAGTTGTTAATCATGGGCAGGCGGTTGCCTGCGCGAGGCCGGATATGGGCCTAAAATGCGGGGAAATCAAGTCCTACACCGCGCGACGCGTCAGTGCAGTGACCATCCCCGCCAAAATCAGGAAGCTGCCACCGACCCGCGCGATATTGCGCTGCGCGCGGATCGAGGCCAGCCTGTCGCGCATCGTACCGGCCGCAATCGCCCAAAGCGTCGCATTAATGGCCCCCATCGTCACGAATGTCGCGATCAGGATCGCGGTCTGGGCCAATATCGGCCCGTTCGCGTCAATGAATTGCGGAACGAATGCGATGAAGAAAACAATGCCCTTGGGGTTCAGCAACGTCACGGTAAAACTGTTGCGAAACAGCCTGCGCCCGGTGGCGGGCTGTGCCTCGAACGTCCTGGGCGCGCTGCGCAGCAGGCCGATCCCCAACCAGATCAGATAGAGCGCGCCCAGCAGTTTCAGCACCGTGAACGCCGTCGCAGACGCGGCGAGGATCGCCCCCGCCCCTGCGAGAGACACCACCATGGCGAACAGATCACCCAGCGCCACGCCCGGCACGGTCGCCCAGGCGGTCCGGCGGCCCTGTCCCAGCGCGAAGCTGACGACCAGCAAAACGGTCGGCCCGGGAATCGCCACGAGGACGGCGGACGCCACGGTGAAGGCAAGCCAGGTTTCAAAGCTCATCAGATCAGCACCCTTCGAACAGCGGGGTGGAGCCACCCCGGATCATGCGCTTGCCATCGAACGGCATATCCACACCCCCCGGAATCAGGATCGCTCGGCATTTTCCGGGTGGCAGCAACCGGAAACCCGTGAGCGGAGCGCATTCGACCTCCCGCCTCGACACCATGAAGTCAGAGGAAGCGGGGTCTGCAAGCTCAGGCTGTTCCGAAGAGCTCTTCGATATGTTTGAGGATCTGATCGCGGGCGGTGCGGTAATGTTCCAACCGCTCCTCGCGCCCCTCGGCCAGGCCGGTCGGGTCCATGATGGGCCAGTACAAGACCTCGACGGCGGAATTTCGGGTCAACTCATGCGCATGGCGCAGACTGGCCGGGCTGAGAGCGACAATCAGGTCGAACGCGTCCAGATTGTCGCCCCACTCGGACATTTCCTCGAAGGACCGGGAACGGTGGCGCGCCAGCTCCACCCCGACCTCAGAGCAGACCTGGATCGCGAACCCGTCGATTTCCTGATCGTGGCGCACCCCGACCGATTGCACATAGATCGAGTGGCCAAACTGCTGTTTCAGGATCCCCTCCGCCATGGGGGAGCGGACAGCGTTGTGATCGCAGCAGAACAGAACAGATGTCGGACGATCGGCCATCACCCCTTGAAATGCAGAACGCAGATCAGCGTGAACAGACGACGCGCCGTCGCGTGATCGGTCTGAACCTTGCCCTCCAACCGCTCTGCCAGGATGCGGCTGCCCTCATCGTGGATCCCGCGACGGCCCATGTCGATCGCCTCGATCTGGGCGGGGGGCAGTCGTTTGACCGCCTCGAAATAGGCTTCGCAGATTTGGAAGTAATCCTTGATGACCTGCCGGAACGGGCTGAGGGACAGGTGAAAAGCCCCGACCGCCGCATCGTCCTGATCGCGGATATCGAATACGAGGCGCCGATCCTGAATGGACAGGTACAGGTGAAACGGTCCGTCCGGCGCGCCGGTGGGCGCGAAGGAATTTTCCTCAAGCAGATCGAACAGCGCGACCTTGCGTTCCTGCTCGATTTCAGCCGTCGGGGGCGGCAGACCCGTATCGTCCAGCTCGATTTTCGTGAGACGGCTCATGTGTTCAGCCTTTCGAGACGGGCGCGGACAGACAGGCCATGCGCCTCCAGCCCTTCGGAGATGGCGAGGGTTTCCGCCGCAGGCCCGATCGCTGCCAGAGCGTCGGGCGTCATGCGGGCGAGGGTCGTGCGCTTCATGAAATCGAGGACAGACAGCCCGGACGAAAACCGCGCCGATCGTGCCGTGGGCAACACGTGGTTCGGCCCGCCGACGTAATCCCCGATCGCCTCCGGCGTCCATGCGCCGATAAAGATCGCGCCCGCGTGGCGGATCGTGTCCGCGATATCCTGAGCATCGGCACAGGCGATCTCCAGATGCTCCGGCGCGATGCGGTCGGACAGCGCGACAGCTTCCTCCACATTGCGCACGGTGATGACCGCACCGAAATCCGCCCAGCTCTTGCCGGCAATCTTGCGTCGTTCCAGCGTTTCGAGGCGCTTGTCCACAGCCTTTGCGACCGCTTCGCCAAACGCACGATCCGTCGTGATCAGGATCGACTGCGCGCTCTCGTCATGCTCGGCCTGACTCAACAAATCGACGGCGATCCAGTCCGGGTCGTTGTCCGCGTCAGCGATGACCAGAATTTCCGATGGGCCCGCGATCATGTCGATCCCGACCTGCCCGAACACCCGCCGCTTGGCCGCGGCGACGAAGGCATTGCCCGGTCCGGTAATCTTGTCCACCGGCTGCACGCTATCCGTTCCGTAAGCCATCGCGGCGATGGCCTGCGCCCCGCCAAGGCGGTAGATCGTCTCCACCCCCGCCAACCGTGCGGCGAGCAGAACCAGAGGGTTCGCAACCCCGTCCGGTGTCGGCGCGCAGATGCACAACCGCTCCACCCCCGCGACCTGCGCCGGGATGGCATTCATCAGCACCGACGAGGGGTAGGAGGCCAGCCCGCCGGGAACATACAGCCCCGCTGCGGACACGGCGGTCCACCGCCACCCCAACTGCGCACCGGCCTCATCAGTCCACAGCGCATTCTCGGGGCGCTGCCGCTCATGATAGGCGCGGATGCGGGCAGCGGCCAATTCCAGCGCGGAGCGTTCCTGCGGCGGTACGGTGGCGATGGCCGCGTCGACCTCCTCCACCGAAAAGACCAGCGTTTCAGGCGTCAACGTCAGGCGATCATAACGGGCGGTGTAGTCGATCAAGGCCTGATCGCCGCGCGCGCGGACGTCGGCGATAATTGCGGCGACGGCCTTGTCCACGTCCTCATCCGCCTCACGCTTCATTCCCAGAAGCGCCCTGAAATTCGTTTCGAAATCGGGATCGGTGGTGGATAGGAACTGGGGCATGGGTCGCTCGTCTTGTTGCATGTCTGGCTTAGCCGCCGGAGGGTCGCTTCTCAACCCGGCAAATTGGCGCGCGATATGCCGAAGCCTTATAGCTTGTGATCAGGCGCCTTGCGTGAGGGGGCCAGATACGGGCGGGTCACGTCGGTCAGCGTCAGGTTGAGGCTTTCGACATCCAGCGCGATCTCTCCATCCCCGGCGAGAACAAGCGTCAGGACGCCCTGCCCGTCCTGCGTCGGCGCGAATTCCAGCTCCAGCAGCGACAGGACCAGATCGCGGTCCTTAGGGTCGACGCCGTTCGCGCGCACCCGCTTCACATCGTTGATCACCAGCGTCGATTGCACGCGTTCGGCTGGTTGGCCGGGGCGACCGACGTGATATTCCCACCGGAACCGGTTCAATAGCAGGGCAAATTCCCGACGACTGACATTCCACGACGTCTCCGCCGTTTGCGCGACAGCGTCCTGACACAACGCCGACATCACGCGCAGATCGTCGGCATCCGCCGCCATCAACCGCAGGGGGCTTTCCTGCCCGTCCGCGAAACTTGCATCTTCTCCGTTCATTCCGTCACCCGTTCGATATCGGCACCACATGCGGACAGCTTCTCGACGACGTTTTCATATCCGCGGTCGAGGTGATAGACCCGGCTGATCGCGGTTTCACCCTTCGCGGCCAATCCCGCGAGGATCAGAGAGACCGATGCCCGCAGATCGGTGGCCATGACCTTTGCGCCCTTCAACGTTTCACCGCCATGCACATGCGCCGTGCCGCCGCGCACAACAATGTTCGCGCCCATGCGCTGCAATTCGGGGGCGTGCATGAAGCGGTTTTCAAAGATCCGCTCCTCCAGCACGCTTTCGCCATCTGCCAGCATCAGCATCGCCATCATCTGCGCCTGAAGATCGGTGGGGAATCCGGGATACGGCTCCGTCACGACGTGCAGCGGCTTGAGCGGCGTATCCTCACGCGTCACGCGCAAACCTTCGGGGGTTTCCTCGATGGTGACGCCCGCTTCCTCCAGCTTGTCGGCGAAGCTTCCGACCAATACACGCGACCCGCCCAGCAACTCGACCGAACCGCCGGTCATCACCGGGGCCAGCATGTAGGTTCCCAGTTCGATCCGATCCGTGACGACGCGGTGGGTGGCGCCGTGCAGCTTCTCGACGCCCTCGATGGTGATGGTGCCGGTATCCTCACCCGTGATCCGCGCCCCCATGGCGATCAGACAGTGGGCGAGGTCGACGATCTCCGGCTCCCGCGCGGCGTTGTGCAGGATGGTCGTCCCCTGGGCCAGGGTCGCGGCCATCAGGGCGTTCTCCGTCGCGCCGACGGACACAACGGGGAAGGTGAACTCCGCCCCCTTCAGGCCGTCTGGCGCGGTGGCATGGACATATCCGTCGCGCAGGTCGATCTGCGCCCCCATCGCCTCCAGTACCTTGAGGTGCAGATCCACGGGGCGCGCACCGATGGCGCAGCCGCCGGGCAGCGACACGACGGCATGACCGTCACGCGCCAGCATAGGCCCGAGCACGAGGATCGAGGCCCGCATCTTTCGCACGATGTCATAATCGGCGGTGTGGTTCGTGATCTGCTTGCACCCCAGCGCCAGAACCTGACCGTCCTGAAGGCTCGCCACCTCGCAGCCCAGCGATTGCAGCAGTTCCGTCATGGTGCGGATGTCGCTGAGACGCGGCGCATTGGTCAGCGTCAACGGCTCCGCCGACAACAGCGCCGCCGGCATCAGGGTCAGACAGGCGTTCTTCGCACCCGCTATCGGGATACGACCGTTCAGGCGATTGCCCCCCCGCACGATGATCTTGTCCATATGTCGGCCTCTCTCAGTCCTGTTCGGGGGCGGAATTGTGGGATCGGGGGGGGTCGGCATCCGCCGCCTTACGCGCCCGGCTCTGCGACTTGCGCCGGCGCAGGTTTGCGCGCAATTGCTCGGCCAGCCGTTCCGCACGGGCGGCATCGGCGCGTTTGGTCTCTTCCGATCGGGTATCCTTGCTGCTCATGCCCTGTGACATAGTGACGTTCTGCGGATTGGTCCAGATTGGGGTTGCGCACCGGGGTGAATCGGATAAAAGACGCGCCAACGCTGCCGTGGCTCAGGGGTAGAGCACTCCATTGGTAATGGAGAGGTCGTGAGTTCAAATCTCACCGGCAGCACCATCTCACTTTTCGACCCCGAAATTCCCTCTAAGTACTTGAAAGGGAACGATAATTCGGGAGTTCCATACTCCCCATTTTGACCGTATTTCAGTGGCTCTGAAAAGACCAATCTAAGCACCGTCTGGCGCATGGCGAAGTCACCATTTTTATAAATATCCCAAGGGCTTGCCAAGAATTTGAGAGCGAGTTCAATACAGTCCTCCAGCCGTCCCTTCGGCGGCACGGTTGTTTCAACTCTCTCGGCAAGCACGATCTTTTGCCGCTCCAGCTTCTCAATACGGGCTTCATAGGCACTGACGACCGAAACACTCGTAGCGTCAACGATCCGATCCAAGAGGCTCCCGATCTGCCGATCCACCTCCTTGAACTGCTTCTGGAGCTCAACCCTCTCACCGTGGGAAATCGCGAGCCGCATATCCCATGCATCGCGCAGCATGGCCTTTGCCAGATCGAACAGCCCGCGAGCAGGTTGCAGGCCTTCCATGATCTCCTCAAAAGCGCTTTCCATTTTCGCCCGAGGGACGGACTTGCTCTTGGCTTCGCAGCCGCGCGTTTCACAACGATAGTAGGCATAATGTTTGCGGCAGCCCTTAGACCAGGCAGCAGTCATTGCGTTGCCGCAGCATCCGCATTGCACGAAGCCACGAAGCGGGAAGTCTTCGTTGAAGTCTTTCCGAGCGGCAGGGAGCCGCTTGCGGCCTTCTAGATTGTCTTGAATGCGTTCGAAGGTCTCGAAACTGATGAGACCTTCGTGCTGACCTTTGCGCAAGCTTACGCCCCACTTAGGGGCTTCCACATATCCTGCATATACCACCTTCTTGAGAAGGCGTGTCACGGTCATGGGGCGGAGTGTCCCGTCCTTACGATCTTTCGGGAAGTGTGGATTGCGCTCCAAGAAACGCTGTACTTCCGCCTGCGAGGCGAAATGCCCCGTGGCAAACCCTTCAAGCGCTTCGCGCACAACTGGGGCAAGTACATCGTCAGGAACAAGTATTTTGCCGCCACCTGAAGGCGCGTTGACATAGCGATAGCCGACAGGGGCTCGAAAGACCCAAAAGCCACCTTCAACGCGAGCTTGCATCTTTTGCACCACCTGACGACGGTTTTGCTCTCGTTCAAGCTCGCCTTGCGCAGCAATAACGGTTTCAATGAACTTACCTTCGGGAGTGTCTTCGAAGCGGAAATTTAGACATTCGATCTTTGCACCGCGCCTTGAGAACTCACGGCGGAGCTTCAAATGGAATTCAGTGTCTCGGGCAAATCGCTTCAGGTCGTCAAAGATAACTACATAGGGCTTGCCCTTCTGCGCATCGAGATAGGAGAGCAGAGCGACCATGCCAGGGCGGCGCATGAAATCGCCGCCCCCGCTTACGTCATCGGGGAACACAGCCTCAACGTCATAGCCTTTGTCTTCGGCATGGGCGCGACAACGCTGCTCTTGGCTCTCTAGCCCGCTACCCTCAATCCGTTGCTTCGTGGAAGACACACGGCAGTAGATCAGTGCTTGGGTGGCCTGTCCTATGATGTTGTTATTTTTATTCATGTGACCTCCACGCCTAGCTACGAACTGAATTTGTCAGTGTTATCTTTATTGTCTGGATCATCAGAAGATACCGCACCGAAGGCTCCTTTGGCACCCTCACCACCGTTCAGAGGAGTTTTTCCACAGACTTCTTGGAGCGGATGAACCTCGAAGCCGAGGGCAACGAAGGTGAACATGATCGACCACAGCGCTTGCAAAAACTCTTCCTTCTGCGCCTGAGTCATATCGACACCATCGAGGTACGACTGGTACCTCTCCGCGTCTACGGTCAGGATGCTCTTCGGGGACGAGCGATCCTTGCCGCAAAGGTCGTGTTGACCTTCCGTATTAAATTCATCGCGCATATACTACATCTCCCACTTTGGGGATGGGTATCTCTAAATACCCATTTTAATTTTATCAGAATTTATCTAAAAACCGCAAGTTTCTGCGGTTTTTAGAAGGGTAGTTCATCCTCGCAGAGCCCTTTCGAATTCTGGAATTCGTCGATGTATTGATCCCAATCTCGACGCGCTTTGTCTTCAAGTTCGTTGATCATCCGCTCATGTTTCGAATAGAGATCGGAATTCATCCACATTTCAGCTTTCAGGATCGCGTGGATGAATAGGTGGAGGGTGAATTCATCCTTGTTCGTGTGGCCGAAATATTCAGCAACCCGTTCGAACTTGTTCCAGTAGTATTTATCCATGTCGCGGGCGAATGTGTAGTTGCTCATCACAGAACTCCTTCGATCATTTTGTTGATATCCAGCGGCAGGAACGTCACGAGCTTGCAGCGCTCGCCGTAAGCAGGCCGTTCTTCGCGGCGGCCTTGGATGCCGTAATAGGCGCACCAGGCAACTGAATTGCAGGAGCCGAAGCCGCGCATCGGATGCCTGCACTGGTAGTCCCAGCCGACATGAGGCGTGCCGACGAAGATGAAAAAGCCAGCGATACCCGTTAGAACGATCAATCGCGGGCGCAGCAGCACGGCTTTGATCGTCCCGCCGATACGGCGGCGCAGCCGCTTGATTGCCCGTTCAGGGCGTTTGGTCGGCGTGCCGTCCACAACTTTGACTTCAAACTTGCTCATTGCTTCCCCTCACTTTTGTCTTCGAGCTGATAGCTGAGCCGCACCAGCGGCTTCACATTCGGGTAGTCACCTTCGACAGGGTTCACCGCCGCCCATTCCCGCCACGGCGAGAAGAACCAGAACGGCATCCGTTCCCCGAGGATCGGGTTTACGTTCTTGATCAGCAGCAATTGCTGATCAGGACGGAGCTGCATGATCTCTTCAGGCCGCATGAGCGGCTGACCCGTCTCGGACAGGCTTTCGCCGATTTCATCGGTCTCGAAGCGCCCGAGATTGAAATTCTTGGTTTTGACGATCTTCTGGCCGACCTCGCGCGACAGCGATTGCGCCAGCTCAGGGCTATTGACTGCGAAGTACTGGCGTACTTCGGCCTGCGACTGGATCGTCTTGGCCGTGTGCGGCCCGTAAAGGCGCACAAGTTCGGCCATTTCCTGCACGATCATCCAGACCCGCACACCCAGCCCAGGCAGTGCGGTCAGGCTTTCGGCAAGCCCTGCGAGCTTGCCGATATTGGCAAACTCATCGAGCATGAACAGAACTTCGCCCTTGTCCTTCGAGCGTGCGACCGCCGTAATCGCCTGATTGATGATCAGGCCGAGCGCCGCGCCGTGCGAGGCGATGCGATCAGGCGGAAACGCCAGATACAGCGTGACGTTGCCCGTCTTCAGATCGGCCAGCGATACGTCGGAGGCGCTGACGGCATCGGCAAGATAGCCGCCAAGCTCATAGATGGAGAGGTGCTGAAGCGCACCCGCACGGAAGTCACCGAACAGGTCGGGGTTGTCTTCCATCTGATGGGCGAGATCATCGCCGAGATCGGCAAGGATACCGCCTAGAACATCTTCACGGCGCATCGCATCAACCGTGCGCTGAAGGCGCAGCGGGTTCGCGATGATCCGCCACATCTCGGGCAGCGTGCAGCGCTTTGGCGCACAGACGGCGAGATACAGGAGGACAGCACGCATGATGCCCCGCGAGCCTTCGCGGAAATACTGGTTCCGCGTATCTTCGGGCTCGGGATAGAGCTGCATGACGATGACCTTCACTTCATCGGTCAGGCCGCGCTGCAATGCTGGATCGCTCGCTATGGCGATCAGGTTTTCGAGCGGGTTGATGCGGTCTTGTTGCAGCCCGTGCAGACCCCACGGGTTGAAGACCGCCACATCCTGACCCAACCGTTCGCGACGATGCGCCGCCGTCATCCCCGCAAGTTCCCCCTTGGGATCGGTGACGACCATCGAGCCAGGATAATGCTCCGCGTTCGGCGTTACGATGCCGACGCCCTTGCCCTGTCGGGCAGGCGCGACCAGCAGCAGGTGCGCCTTGCCGCGATAGAAAAGAGGCCGACCATTCAGGAGACCGAGATACAGCCCTTTGGGATCGAGCAGGCCTTTGTTCTCGCACTCTTCGAGCGTGGCGAAGGCCGCATCGCCAAAAGTACCGGAAGTTTCTTGACTGGCTTTGCGCTTCTCGCGCTGTTGCCAGCCCTTGTAGTACCCGCCGAGGCCGCCAAGCATGGCGATCCCGCCGATAACCTTGAACATCCCTGTATAGAGATCGTCGGCAGCGTCACCCGCGACCATCAACTGTCCCCAGAGATGGGCGAGGCCGTAGAACGACGCGCCGAGCAGCAGAGCTGCGGTCGGTGATCCGCCGTTGGGATTTGTGCCGTTGTTCATCTTGGCTCTCGCGGGTTCAGGAATTCGGGGAAGGGACGAGGCGGCAATTGCTGCCCCGTCCAAGAGCGTCACTTGCCTTGCTTGCCGTTGTTCACGGCAACGGCGATGCGCTCGGCTTGTTGGTGGGGCATATTGTTGGTCGGAACGGTTCCGCCGTTCTTGCCAACTTCGTAGGCTTTCTGTTCATAAGGTTTCATGGTGTCAGCTCCTCTTGGTTGCTGACCCTGATTACGAAACTCGAACCCGAAAAATCACGGACACAGACTGGACAAACTACATGGCGAGGGAGTTGCCACGGTACTCGGATGAAGAACGCGAGCGTTTGCGCCGCGCTCTTCTGGAGCACGTGGAGAACAAGAAGATTCGCTATCATCGGCTTGCCCAAGACATTGCCGACAAGGCTAATTACGGCCTCGATGGCGATAGTGGGCGGAGACGAGTCGAGCGCTTCTTGAAGGGCACGCACCGCCAGAATGATGACTTTATCGACGCGATAGCTAGATATCTCGGGAGCTGTCTGACGTCAGCACCCATGGCACAGATTTGTGGATTTGAATAAGGAAGGATTTCTGGTTCATCTTATCGATTAGGAGATCGAGATGACAAAGAAACCCCAGACTGTCCGTCGTCATATAAAATGGGACATCAGAGCGGCTTGAGCATTGGAGGCTCTGGCTCGTTTGTATGATTGATTATGCTGCTTGTTTTTGATGTTGCAAGCGGCGTTGTCGGATTGTCTGTTTCTTGATCTTTGCCCTTTCCCTTAGAATGGCTTTGTCTCGCCCGAAGTAGACGTCGGCCGGTGTGACGTTGTTTAGGCTCTCGTGGTAGCGTTGGTTGTTGTAGTAATCGACGAAGGCCCCTATTTGGCGTTCGAGATCACCGGGTAGGTAGTAGTTCTCGAGCAGAACCCTGTTCTTCATGGTCTGGTGCCAGCGTTCGATCTTGCCTTGGGTCTGCGGGTGGAATGGCGCGCCGCGGACATGCGTCATTTTCTGATCCTCCAACCACTTGGCCAGATCGGCTGAGATGTAGCATGAGCCGTTGTCGCTGAGCAGACGTGGCTTGTGCCGCACAATGGCCTGGTCGCAGCCTGATGCTGTCAGAGCCAGTTCAATCGTGTCTGTCACATCTTCGGCCCGCATATTTGTGCAGAGCTTCCAGGCGATGATGTAGCGGCTGTAATCGTCCAGGATCGTGCTGAGATAATACCAACCCCAGCCAATGATCTTGAAGTAGGTGAAGTCAGTCTGCCACATCTCGTTGATTGCCGTCGTTTTGTCTGTGAACTCATCAGCGGCCTTGATCACCACGTAGTCCGGTGCGGTGATTAGATCAGCCGCTTTCAAAATACGGTAAGCCGATGACTCAGAGATAAAATACCGCTTCTCATCGGTGTATTTGACGGCAAGTTCCCGTGTGGTCAGGGCCTCATGTTCCAATCAGGTCATCACGACGGACATTAGGAATGCGGTTCCAGACCGATCCTGGGCGTGGGGACCTATCAGCCAGCCCATCCAGGCCAAAGTCGACATAGAGATCATACCATCGATAGAATGTTGTGCGTGGGATACCCAGCATGTCGAGGGTCTGCTTGACTGGCAGATGTGACCCCTCAACGGTGCGGATAATCTCAAGCTTCTCAGATGCAGGGTACCTCATTCCGCGAACTCCCCAGCCCCTGTCATGCTTTTTTTGAGCAGACGGTTTTCAAGGGTCAGATCAGCGACGCATTCTTTCAGGGCCAAAGCCTCAGAACGCAAATCCTTTACCTCAGGCGATGTGGCCTGTCGCGCCGTGTCGCCAGATAACCGGCGCTTGCCAGCTTCGAGAAATTCCTTCGACCAGCTATAATACAGGCTTTCAGCAATACCCTCCCTGCGGCATAGCACCGAGATGCTTTCCTCGCCGCGCAGGCCTGCCAATACAATGCGGATCTTTTCTTCAGATGAATAGGTTTGCCGCGTCTTGCGGCGGATGTTCTTAACCACCTTTTCGGCGGCGTCTTTCGACGTCTGGGGTTTCTTTGTCATCTCGATCTCCTAATCGATAAGATGAACCAGAAATCCTTCCTTATTCAAATCCACAAATCTGTGCCATGGGTGCTGACGTCAGACACCTGGCGGGCTGACTTTCCCTTCTCTTGTTTTGGGGTCTGCGACCCCCTTCGCCGTCAAGACCAAGCCCTTCGCATGAGCTTCGGGCGCAGTCAGCGGTCTCCCCATCCTTCCGCGCCCCTCCCTTCGGTCGGTTCTTGTGCAGGACGGGTGATCCCCCACCGCTGCCTGCGGTCTGGACGGTCTCCCCCCTCTCTTCGCCAGAGGGGCAGTTCGGTTGCATGCGCAACCAAACAAAGGAGAAAAGGAAATGAAACAAGACGTTTACCAGAAAGTCACAGACAAGATCATCGCCGATCTGGAGCAAGGCGAACTCACATGGCTGAAGCCGTGGAGCGCTGGCAACATGGACGGGCGTGTGACCAAACCCCTGCGCCACAATGGCCTAGCCTATAGCGGCATTAATGTTCTGATGTTGTGGGGCGCGGCGATGGAGGGGGGCTATTGCTCCCCGTACTGGATGACCTACCGCCAAGCCCAAGAGCTGGGCGCACACGTCAGAAAGGGCGAGCGCGGTAATTCCGTTGTCTATGCCAACACCATCACCAAGACCGAGGAACAGGACAACGGAACGGAGGAAGAGCGCACCATACCTTTTATGAAGGCTTACACCGTCTTCAATGTGGAGCAGATCGAAGGCTTGCCCGAGCACTACTACGTCACGCCCGAGCTTGTCAGCGCCCCCGCGCAGCGCATCGCCCATGCGGAAGACTTCTTCGCGGCGACAGGTGCAGACGTTCGCCACGGCGGCAATCAGGCCTTCTATAGCGGTGGCAGCGATCATGTGCAGATGCCCGTCTTCGAGTGTTTCCGCAGCCCCGAGGCATACTATGCGACCTTGGCGCATGAGCTGACGCACTGGACGAAGCACCCCAAGCGCCTTGACCGAGAATTCGGGCGCAAGAAATGGGGCGATGAAGGCTACGCCCGCGAAGAGCTGGTTGCCGAACTCGGAGCGCGTTCCTGTGTGCCGATCTTGGCCTGACCCCCGAGTCTGACACAGATCATGCCGCCTACATCCAGAGCTGGCTGAAGGTGCTGAAGGACGACAAGCGGGCGATCTTTTCGGCAGCCGCCCACGCCCAGAAGGCAGCGGATTTCCTGCATGGCTTCCAAGCCGAGACCGAAACAGCAGAAGGAGTCGCCGCGTAAGCGGCGGCTCCGCCACGGCGGAGGGCAATGCAATGGAACAAAATACAATCGTATGGCGCGGCGTTCAGATCGAGATAACCTTCACGCCCGATGCGTTCGGCATGGTCGATCACATCGAACTGCGCACCGAGAGCAAAGCGCCGTTGCCTGTCACCGAGACAGGCTATCGCTCGCACTTCTTGAACAAGGGCGCGGTTACGGAGTGCGGCGGCGCGGTCACTTTCGTCACCGCATGGCTCGACCACGAGGCCGAGCGCACAGGCTGGCGTGGAGCGCAGCTTTCCTTGTTCAGATAGGGAATAAAATTTCGGCTGGCCTCTAGGCCAGCCGACGAAGTTGTGGATGGAACGTGATACTCGCCGTCAGATCGTTGATCGACTGAAAGCATCGAACTACGCTGATGCTACCAAAGGGACAGCATGTGAAGGGCGATGAGTATTTCGGGGCAGAACCACTATGATGAGTTGCAAGAACATGGGTTTTCTAGGCTCTCCTTCCCTGATCTGGCCTACGGCGACAGCCTGTTGTCTCAGTTTTCTCAGGAACTCCAATGCGAGGCTTTCTCGAATTGGCACACATTGTCGCCTCTCAAGGAAGACTCTGCTTCTCCCGTTTCCTACAGCGGCATTTATGGCCTTTCAGAGTTTCCGATGCATACCGACATGGCAAATTGGAGGTTGCCCCCGCGCTATCTAGTGCTTTGGGCCGAGTCAGGATCATTAGACGTATCGACGCCGCTTCTTGACTGTCGTGAAATATTTGATGCCTCCGAACGCAAAATTCTGGCGCGTGCGCTAGTTAAACCACGTCGGCCCGTTAGAGGGCGTTTGCCGATTATGAGGCTAATCGAGAACTCCAACAGTACAGATTACTATCACAGATGGGACACCATGTTTCTCAAACCTGCTAGTCCCGCGGGAGATGATGGAATGAAATTAGTATCTTCGAAGCTCGAAGCTGGACGATCTTATGACGTATGTCTTTCGCGGCCTGGTGATGGCGTAATTATTGATAATTGGCGGATGCTTCATGGTCGATCATCCGTCAAGGAGAAAGATATGAAGAGACGACTTAGAAGAGCATACTTGGGGAGCGCACGATGACAGAAGCCAAAACAGATTCGTGGGACTCGGATGCACTACTCGCCAAGGCACAGCAGTATGCCGAGGTAATGAATGGATTTTCAAAGGATGATTGGCAATACGGATTGTGGTCGAGCCTCTGTCTTGAGCTTCTGGCACGTGCCGCTCTAGCGAAAGTCAGCCCCACGCTTTTGGCTGATCTTGGGAACTGGCACAATGTCTACTATTCACTTGGAAAGATACCCAATGCCAAGAAATTTATACCAAAGTCAGTTGGAATATCAGAGGTCATCAGAAGGCAAAGCGAAATAGACTCTAAATTCGACGCGGAACTTAGGGACTTTTGCTTGCTTCACGTCGAGCGGAGGAATGCTGAACTCCATTCTAGTGATCCCGCATTTGATGGCATTAAAACATCTGCGTGGCTTCCTACCTTTTTTAGAGCTTGTAATGTTTTGCGAAATTCTCTTTCGGTTCCGCCAGAGGATTTCTGGGGTGCGGCTGAGGCAAAGCTCGCTCAGGACATGATTGACGCCGCCAAAGATGAAACGGCCAAAACGGTTCTCAAAATTGTCGCAGCGCACAAGACTATTTGGGATGGCAAAGACGAGGACGAACAAAAAACGGCAGTCGCTCAGGCAGAGGTCTGGGCCACGCGGCAAGCAGGTCACCGAGTATCTTGTCCCGCGTGCGCGACTACGGCACTTGTCTATGGTGACCCAGTATCTGCTCCCCAGCAGTCCATGAGCGAGGATATGATCATTGTAAAACAGGAATATCTGCCATCAAAATTCGAATGTATAGCGTGTGGTCTTAAAATTGCGGGTTTGTCGCATCTCAGCGCGACTGGAGTTGGTGACATCTATGTTCAAACATCTCACTATACGCCATCAGAATTCTATGAATTGGAAGACCCAATGGATTATTGGGAAGATGACAATAACGAACCCATGTAATCGCTACTGAGGTCAGAAAATTCGCAGCTGACCTCACGGTCAGCCGCTTCAGGATTTAGAGACCTGGCGCACGGGTCGCCAGCTCATCTTCGATAGTTCGCATCGTCTCAAGCGCTTTGCGCTGTTCCTGCGAGCCGCGCGGCGCGGCAGCAAAGGCTTTGAACGCTTCTTTGCGCAGACCGTACAATTCAGGCGTGCTTAGCGTTGCTGCTTCAAATCGAGTGACAAGTTTCATTTCATCCTCCTCTGGCTTCAAGGAGGCTCCGAACCATTCAGAGCCTTTCGGCTCGGACACACATCATCATCGGCCAGTGAAGGCGCTGATGGTTCGGCACTGACGCTAGACGCTACAGGTGACAGCGAAACGGAACGTATCGGTTTGCGGTTGCTATCGCACAGAGCACTACAAGATGAATTGCGGTTTGATCGGAAAGAAGCGGGCATCGTCTTTGCCCGACGTCACAATGTGCTCGCCAATGGCAGCGCCAGCGTTTCCAGATGCAGATGTTCGCCAGAAGATGCGCAAGACACGAAGCAGGGCATGGCAGATGCGGCTGGCTGAAGGGCAGTCGCCATTTTCTGACCGCGTAGCTCAACCTCCTTTGATCGGGCGGACTTGCTTTGAAGACACCCATGAATCCCTGACCGAACGCGGCACGGTCTTCAATGGCCTGCCCGCACCACCTGGCTTTGCCAGCCGTGTTGACCATGAACTCCGAGCCTTTGCCTTCGGCCTGACGGGAGGGCGTTAGCAAGCCACCCAAACAAAGGAGATGAAATCATGGCACGCGAAAAAGCGAAGACTACCCCAGCACTAAACGCACCCGACTTTCTGGCTTGGCACGTCACGCAGAGGGGCGAGAAATTCTTCTGGAACAAAGTCGGCGCAGCATGGGCGCACAAGGACGGACAGGGCTACACGCTTCAGCTTGAAACCTGCCCGATCAACGGGCGGATCGTCCTGCGGGCTCCGCTCGATGATACCCCATCGCAGAACGAAGGGCGCTCCTAGAGCGCCCTTCGGCCATTCAGAACGTTTTGCCTTACGGCTCGAAGCCGCGCCTGCGATGCGGGCGTGGAGCGCGTTCACGCTTACGGTCTTCTTCTTCAGGGGTCTTCTCGCGCTTGCGCTTGGGCGTGTGATCGGAATCATGCTGATCATCACGCATATAGTGCGCTACATCCTCGCGGAGCCGCAGCAGCTCTTCTTGAGCCGCTTCCCTCTGCGCACGGATATCACGCTGAATCGCCTGCCGCTCTTCGATCTGCTTGAAGATCAGCGCGTCAGTCTCGGCGCGGTCGCGGTGCAGGGCTTCCAGCGCTTCCTGTTCATTCTGCGCTCGAACCTTGGCATATTTGCCAGTCAGGCGATGCCAGATGCCCGAGAACCCCTTTGGCAGACGTTCCGCCCGCTTGCGGGTTTCGGCCTGCCAGCGTTTCTCATGGGCTTCGGTAAGCTGGCGGCGCTCTTCCTGATGCCGTCCGACAATATCCGCCTTGCGGAAGTCGGTCTGCAAAGACCGCCGCGCCGCGTCCCGTTCGGCCTGCTTGATGAATTCTTGCAGCTTGGCCGTCATGCCACTAGCGATATCGGCCTTCACTTGATCGACCGAACCGAGGATTTGCGGATCACCAAGTTTGGCTTCTACGTCCTTTGCTTTCACGCCGCTGTAGCGGGCAACCGCATAGACCTCGCCGCGATAATCGACTGCGACAAAGCCGCGCCGATCACCCTTCGCGAGCCAGAACCCGCGCTCCTTAAGCGCCTGTTCAAACGCTGCGCGGTTTTCTGATGCCTCCCAGACAGTCTTGAAGACCGCCTTCAGCTCTTTCGCGTCAAGGCTAGCCCGCTGCGCTTGTTGCCATTCTTCCCGCGAGAAGGTGAAGGGATCGCGCAGACGGCTATCTTCCAGGCCGCGCGGCATCGCCCAGCCGTGGTCTAGGTAGAGCTGGCGCGACACATCGCGCAACTTTATTTTGTAGTGATTCAGGTTCAGCGCTCGCATCCGCTCGCTGTCGATCCGCGACCAGACGGCATGAGCGTGTCGCCGCCCGTCTTTCTCATGGAAGACGATGGCGCGTGGCTGACCTTGCAGCCCGAGCTTAGTTTCCACTTGCTCGACGGCTTTTTCAAAGTCCTCGATGGACGCATTCGCGCCACTAGGCGGGTTCAAGCTCATCGAAAACAGATGCTTTTCGCAGCGTGTGCCCCGTGCGATGGCATCGGCTTCGCCGAACGCCTCGATCAGATCATCACTGATGAAGCCGCGCACATCGTGCAGTTCGACATGATCGTTGTCCCGCATCGCCAGCAGATAGCGGGCGAGCTGCGGGGCATTGCCGCGCTCTTTGGCCTTCAAGATCATGGCTGGCTCCCTGGCGCTTTGCCGAGAGCGGCCAAGAGTTCCGCCCGCATTTCCGAGATTTCACGGCAGGCTTCTTTGATCTCAGCTTCGGTTTCGGGTGTGACAGGCAAGGAGCCCGAGTTCACCGCTTTGGCGAGCTGGTTCATGTTTTGTGACAGGCGGGACTGACCAAGCGCCCCCGCCATGCGGCCAAGGGCTTCCTTGTCCTGAACAGGGCTGTTGCCGCGCTTCTTGCGCGGTGCAGCATCAACGCCGAAAAGCCGCTCGCGGATATAGGCGGCAAGGGTCATGCCAGCCCGTTCCGCATCCAGCCGCGCCCGTTCTTCATAGGTCAGACGCAGGGAAAAGGGCGGCGGATAGTCCGCCTTCTTCGCCTCTGACTTCGCTATGTTATTGAATTCATGGCGCGAATGTGTCATCTTCGCACCTCAGACTTTTAAAGTCCGAACGGGCGAGATGGTATTCCCACTCTTGGAGAGCCTCAATCAGGGAGTTCAAGTCCTCTCCCTCTAGGCGCACCATTTTTCTCACATGTGAAATACGATCTGCGTGGGCCGATGCTCCGCTGCGGTTGCGGACCCCTGATGTTCGGGGCCCCGTCGATCGTAGGTGAGGCGTGTAGGTGATCCGCCTTCGAACAGGGCTAACAGTGTCGAAAGGCCGAATGATTCCGGGGGCAGCCATGACTGCCCCGGATAGTTCAGGCCCGGACAGGTCAGGCCCGGATCATTCCGCCCATTGCCACGGGCGCGAATAGTTGCCCAGTGCCTGCCTTACGCCGTCATCCGTGACGGAGGCATTGTCCGCGACCAGTTCGGCCACCAGACCACGTTTCTTATCCTCGAACACGCGGGTGACATGCGCCTCGACACCGGCATCGCGCAGGGCCTTGTCAAACACGCGGGTGATGGCAGACGCGCGCAGATCGGGCTTGAAGATCTTTCCCACTGCGGTTTTCGGCAGTTCGTCCATGATTTCGAGGTGTTTCGGAATCGCGGCCCGCTCCCCGATATGTTCCTCGGCATAGGCCATCAGCGCGGATTCGGTGACGGTAGCACCCGCCACAAGCTCCACATAAGCAGCTGGCAATTCGCCGGAATGGGCGTCGGGCTGACCAATTGCCCCCACGAAGGCGACCTCCCTGTGACCCGACAGGGCTTCCTCGATGGTTGCGGGGTCGATGTTGTGACCGCCCCGGATGATCAGGTCCTTCGCCCGGCCGGTGATGAAGACGAAGCCATCCGAGTCGATCCGCCCCAGATCGCCGGTGCGCAGGAAATCGCCGGCGAACAGTCCCACATTCATGGAGCTGTCGGTGTAGGTGGCCCCGACGACGACGCCCGGATTGGAGATGCAGATTTCGCCAACCTCGTCCGTTCCGCATTCCTTGATGATCTCACCCTTATCGTCGCAGTGCAGGATCTTCGCGTCCGTATAGGGAAACGGAAGTCCGACGGAGCCGATCTTGCGCTCCCCCGTGGCAGGGTTGCATGAGATCAGGCAGGTCGCCTCAGTCATGCCGTATCCTTCGAGGATCCGTACGTTCGTGGCCTCCTCGAAGCGCCGGAACAGCTCGACCGGCAGCGGTGCGGACCCGCACAACGCATATTTCAGGCTGGAGACGTCGGCATTGATCTTGCGCTGCATCAGAGCGCCGGCGGCAGTGGGAACCATCACCATGAAGGTCGCCTTGTACCGCTCCACCAGTTTCCAGAAATTGTCGAACACACCGTCACCGCGATAGCCCTGCGGGGTCGGCATCACCATGTGCGCGCCCGACACCACCGCCGTCATCAGGATGGGATAGGCGGCGAAGACGTGGAACAGCGGCAGCGGTGCCAGCAGGACGTCCTTTTCCGAGAACAGAATCTCGGTCGAGACCCATCCGTTGTAGATCATGCCGGAATGACGGTGCTGCGCGATCTTGGGCATTCCCGTGGTGCCGCCGGTGTGGAAATAGGCGGCGATCTTGTCGTTCTGCGGTTCCGCGAAATCCAGCGCCTTTGCATTCATCTTCGCGATTTCGGCGTTGAAGTTCAGGACATTCGCATCGTGCCCGCGCACCGCCTTGGGCCGGATGAGCTTCGCGATCCACGACACAGGCGGCGACAGGTAGCGGGTCAGATCGACTTCGAGGATGGTCTCGACGTTGGGTGCCTCGGCGCAGGCCAGCGCGGCCAGTTCGGCCACGTCGGATTTGGGCATCGGGGCCAGCGTGACCAGAACCTTCGCATTGGTGTCACGCAGGATGGAGGCGATCTTCTCCGGCTCCATCAGGGGATTGATCGGGTTCACGATCCCCGCCGTGGCCCCGGCCAGCAAGGTGATGACGGCCTCGTTCGCATTGGGCAGCAGATAGGCCACGACATCGTCGTCACCCACCCCCAGACTGCGAAACAGGTTCGCGGCCTGAGTAACCTTGCCCAGAAGCTGCGCCCAGGTGTGGGTTTCCGCCTTGTCCTTGGGACCGGACTTGATCTGAAACGTCGTGGCAGGGCGGTTGCCGTGGGTCTGCGCGGTCTGCGCCAGCTGTTCGTAGACCGTCCTGGCTGTCCAGCGCTTCTCGATCGGCATCACCTGTTCGATCGCAATCTTGTCGGCAAGAGTCGACATGTTCGTCATGGTCCGTATCCCTCCACTGATTGTGCGTGCCGCATTGTCCGCGGTCATCGTTGTTGCGATGCAGAATGCTCAGCAATTACGGTGACACAAGCCAGACGCCGCGTCAAAAGCGCACATCCCTCGCGGCAGGTGCCCCTTTCCGTGAGGTGCCCCTACCGGGAATGCGTTTTGTGCAGAAGTTCGCAAGGCCACGCAACAGGACCGATTCCGGCTCAGATGTCGTTCAGTCCGTCCGTGAACTGCAAGCGGGCCAGTCGTGCATACAGGCCGTCCTGCGCGATGAGCGTATCGTGCGTTCCGATGGCGACGATCTGACCGCCCTCCATCACCACGATCCGGTCCGCCTTCTTCACCGTCGCCAGACGGTGCGCGATCACCACCGTGGTCCGGCCCTGCGACAGCTCATCCACCGCCTGCTGCACCGCCCGTTCGCTTTGCGCATCGAGCGAGGAGGTCGCCTCATCCAGCAGCAGGACCGGCGCGTCGCGCAGGATCGCGCGGGCGATGGCGATGCGTTGCTTCTGCCCCCCCGACAGCATCACGCCCCGCTCCCCGACATAGGTGTCATACCCGTCGGGCAAGGCCAGCAGGAAGTCGTGGGCAGCGGCAGCGCGGGCCGCGCTCTCAACCTCCGCATCCGTGGCGTCGGGGCGGCTGAAGCGGATGTTCTCACGCGCGGAATCGGCAAAGATCACCGGTTCCTGCGGCACCAGCGCAAAACGGCTGCGCATCTGCGTGCGTTCCAGCGTTGCGATGTCCACGCCGTCCATCTCGACCGTTCCGGCATCGGGATCGTAGAAGCGCAGCAACAACTGAAAGATCGTGGTCTTGCCCGCGCCCGAGGGTCCGACGATGGCGACAGTCTCACCCGGTGCGATGTCCAGCGTCACGCCTGACAGGGCGGCAACCGTCGGGCGAGCGGGATAGTGGAACGAGACGTCGCGCAACGCCACCGCACCGCGGGGGGCGGGCAGCTGCGCAGGATGCTGCGGATCGCGCACGGGATCCTCGGCCTGCAACAATTCGATCAAACGCTCCGTCGCGCCTGCCGCGCGCATCAGTTCCCCCCAGATTTCGGACAGGGCCCCCACCGCGCCAGCCACCAGAATTGCATAGATCAGAAACTGGAACAGCGTGCCCGGCGTCATGGTATCCGCACGCACATCGCGCGCACCCAGCCACAGCACGCCGACAACCCCCGCGAAGACGAGGAAGATCACGATGGCGGTCATGGCCGCGCGCACCTTGATCCGGCGCTGCGCGGACGACAGGGCGGCATCGGTCAACCGTCCGAACGCGGTGCGGCTGGCTGTCTCATGCGTGTAGGCCTGAATGGTCTGCGCCGCCATCAGCGTTTCGCTGGCCTGCGCCGAACTGGCGGCGATCCGGTCCTGATTTTCGCGCCCCAGTCCGCGCAGGCGGCGCCCCAGCAGGACGATGGGCAGGATCACCAGCGGCACCAGAACCAGCACCGCGACCGTCAGTTTGGTCGAGGTAAAGAGCATCATCACCAGCCCCCCCGACAGCGTCAGCACATTGCGCAGCGCCACCGAAACGCTGGAGGATATGACGGAGAGGATCAGCGTCGTGTCGGTGGTCAGGCGGCTCAACACCTCACCCGTCATCAGACGCTCGTAATAGACCGGCGACATACCGATGGCGCGATCATAGACCGCCTTGCGAATGTCCGCGACGACACGTTCCCCGATGATCGTGACCAGCATGTAGCGGATCGCCGTGCCGACCGCCAACAGCGCGGCGATGCCCAAAGCCGCCGCGAAATAGGCGTCCATCCGGCCCAGATCCTCGGCAAGGAAATTGTCGATCACCCGACGCCCGGCGAGGGGCAGGATCAAGGTCAGCGCGGCCGTGAACGTCAGCGCCAGTCCCGCGCCGATGATCCAGACGCGATAGGGGGCGAGGAACGGCGCCAGACCCCGGATCGGGGATAGAGTTTTCGCGCGTGCGCGACCCTCGTTCGTCTCGGCCATTTCGACACTTTCGGTAAGCTGCGTGCTGCGATGTAACAACCAATGCGGGGCACCGCAACCGGGGGCGGGTTCAGTCGAACGGATCGACCGGTGCCCAATCGTCATCGACATCGTCCGGATCGATCGGCACGACCGTCTCGTTGATGTCCTCCTCAGGCTCCGGCACGTGGATGCGCACGAATTGCGCCTGTGGGAAAGCCTGCATCGCGGCCAGGACCAGCGGGTGCTCGCGGGCCTTCGCCTCCATCGTATCGGCCAGGGCGGCGTTGGTTTCCGCCAGCGTTTCGGCCCCGCCCTCGGACACCAGCGTCACGGCCCACCGCACGCCCGTCCACGCATGAAGACGTTGTTGCAGAACCGAGGCCAGTTGCGGCGGTGCATCCTCCGTCGGCTGAAACTCGATCCGGCCTGGGCTGTAGCGGGCGAGGCGAACGTAGCGTTCCACCTGAACCAGCAACTGCATGTCGCGCCGTTTGCGGATCAGGGCGACGACGTCCTCGAACTGCGCATAGCGTGCGAGCGGGTTTTCCTCCGCCTCCGCCAATGCCACGGTCTGCGAGACGGAGCGCATGACAGGGGTGCCGCCCAGCGCCGCGCGCGCGGTCGTTCCGCCCCCGCCGCCACCACCATTGCCAGCGGAGGTCGCTTGCGCCACCCCGCCGCCCGTCGCGCCACCATTTTGCAGCTTGCGCACCAGATCCTCGGGGCTGGGCAGGTCGGCCACGTGGGTCAGGCGGATGATTGCCATTTCAGCGGCCATCATGGCATTGGGCGCGGCGGCGACCTCCTCCAGCGCCTTGATCAGCATCTGCCACGCGCGTGACAACGCGCGCATCGGCAGCTTCTCCGCCATGTCCAGGCCGCGCGAGCGTTCGTCCGGCGTGACGGTTGGATCCTCGGCTGCCTCGGGTGAGATCTTCACCACGCTGATCCAATGCGTCACCTCCGCCAGATCGCGCATGACGGCCAGCGGATCGACGCCAGCGGCGTATTGTGAAGACAGTTCTGCCAGCGCGCCCGCCGCGTCGCCCCGCATGATCGTATCGAACAGGTCCAGCACCCTGCCCCGGTCCGCCAGCCCCAGCATCGCGCGCACCTGATCGGCGGTGGTCTGGCCCGCCCCGTGGGCGATCGCCTGATCCAGCAAGGACAGCGCGTCGCGCATCGACCCTTCGGCGGCGCGGGTAATCAGGGCCAGCGCGTCCTCTGCCACTTCGGCGTTTTCCTTGCCCGCGATCTGAGCGAGATAGGCCATGGTCTGCTCCGGCTCCATCCGCCGCAGGTCGAAGCGCTGGCATCGGCTGAGCACGGTGACAGGCACCTTGCGGATTTCCGTGGTGGCAAAGATGAACTTCACATGCTCGGGCGGTTCCTCCAGCGTCTTGAGCAACGCGTTGAAGGCGGAGGTGCTGAGCATGTGCACCTCGTCGATGATATAGACCTTGTAGCGGGCGGAGGCGGCACGATAGCGCACGGAATCGATGATCTCCCGGATGTCCCCGACCCCGGTGCGCGATGCGGCGTCCATCTCCATCACATCGACATGGCGCCCCTCGGCGATGGCGATGCACGGTTCGCATTGGCCGCAAGGTTCGGTCGTGGGGCCACCCTGCCCGTCCGGCCCGATGCAGTTCAGCCCCTTGGCAATGATCCGCGCGGTGGTCGTCTTTCCCGTACCGCGAATGCCCGTCATCAGAAAGGCATGTGCGATGCGGTCTGCCTCGAACGCGTTCTTGAGCGTGCGGACCATGGCGTCCTGCCCGATCAGATCGGCGAAGGTTTCGGGGCGGTATTTCCGCGCGAGGACTTGGTAATTGGAATCGCTCATGGGGCCTCCGGAAACGGTCGCCGCAGCCTAAGGTCCCCGTGGGTGAGGGGCAACATCGGGCGTGCGCTTCGCGCTCAATCCTCGCGGCGGAATGCACCCCGGCACTCAACCGGGGGAGCAACGCCAAGCATCGCGGCATTATCACCTGTCAGCGCGCGCCACCCGGAACTGCGGGAAAGCTACGACGCTGACGACCTCGCCCTTAAGGCGGTTACGCGGGTGCGGTGCGCGATATAGAGCGTGGACGCCACGATCATCGCCGCACCGGCAGCGGTATAGCTGTCGATAACTTCTCCGAACAGAACGTATCCGGCCCCGCCGATCAGGACGAGCCGCAGGTAGGTGATGGGCGCCAGCAAGCCCGCATCGGCATAGCGATAGGCCTGAATATCCCCGACATTCCGCGCGGCACCGCAGACCACCAGAACCGCCAATCCGATCAACGCGGAGGAGCCGTGCGGCATCTGCCAGACAGGCAACGCGATCGGCACGCTGATGACCAGCGTCACCACCACCGAGGACACGAACGCGGACAGCGCACCGTCCACGCGCGCGATGCGGCGGCTCATCGACAGGGCGATGGCGAACAGCAGGGAGGACCCGAGCGCCGTCAGCATCGCGACCTCCAACCCGATGAAACCCGGTCGTAGAATGATCAGAGCCCCTGCGAATCCCGCCAGAACCGCGCCCCATCTGCGCGGGCCCACACGTTCCCCCTGAAACACCGCCGCCAGGATCGTTGCGAAAATCGGAGCGGTAAAGAACAGCACCGTCGATGTCGCCAATGGCAAGTGGACCAGCGTGAAGAATCCCAGATGCGTCGAGAACCCGATCAGCGCCCCTCGGATCAGATGGTCGCGGGGTGAGGTAAAGCGCAGCTTGCGCCAGATCAGCGGCAGAACTGCCAGAATTATCAATGTCGTGACCCCTGCGCGCAAGGTCACGACCATGCGGCTGTCCACATCCGCCGCGACATAGCGCACCGCAACCGACATGGCTGAGGCGGTGACGACGGAAAAGAACATCCACGCCAGTCCGCGTGCATTGTCCGGTTGCTCTCGGGCGGGGTGTGGCAGGGCGCCGCCTGGGGGGGATTGTTGCACGTATCGTCCTCGACTTCGGGCCGGAAGACGCCCTGAAACGGGACTGCGCTGAGGCTGCTTCGCGGCTGTGATACGACGCACGATCGTGCGCGCCACACCGGTCTTACGCCCACACCCCGGCTTGGGGCACGGGCAAAATTGTGCGGTTACAATGCCACCTCAGCGGCCCTGGAACGTCTGCTGCCATTCCTCGCGCTGCTCATCGGTAATCTTGGCGAACAGGTTTTCAGGCACGCTGAACGCATGACCCGGCTTGAGCGTGTCGAGCGCCGATGCCACGTCGTCGGGCCAGTCGAGGTCGGTGTTCAGCGCCTCTGCCAGCATCGCGGAGGCGTCCGGGATGAACGGAACAGACAGCGCTGCGTAAAGACGGCAGAGGTTCAGCGCGAGGCGGATGATCCCCGCCGCGTGCACCGGATCCTGCTTGAAAACGGCCCAGGGGGCGGTTTCCTGCAAGTATTCGTTGCCCGCGACCCAGATCGCGCGCAGTTCTGCCGTGGCCTTGCGAAACTCCATCGCCTGCATGTGCCCCTCGTAGAGGGTGACGCGACGGGTCAGCTCCTCGATCAAGGCCTGCTCGGTTTCGCCCATCGGGCCATCGGGGACTTCCTCGCCGAATTTGGAGCGACAGAACTTGGTCACGCGGGACACGAAGTTGCCCAGAACATCGGCCAGATCCTTGTTGCAGCCCGCCTGAAAACTCTCCCACGTGAACTGCGCGTCGGAGGTTTCGGGCACGTTGCTCATCAACCACCAGCGCCAGTAATCCGACGGCAGCACGCCCAGCGCCTGATCCATGAAGACCCCCCGCCCGCGCGAGGTGGAGAATTGCCCGCCCTCGTAGTTGAGGTAGTTGAAGGACTTGATGTAATCGACCAGCTTCCACGGCTCACCCGATCCGATGATCGTGGCGGGAAAGCTGAGGGTGTGGAAGGGCACGTTGTCCTTGCCCATGAATTGAACATAAGTCACGTCGTCGGCGCCCTTGTCCGTGCGCCACCAACGCTCCCAATCGTCGAACTTCTCCGCCGTGGCGGCAATATAGGCGATGGGGGCGTCGAACCAGACGTAGAAGACCTTGCCCGGCAGATCGGGCACCGGCACGCCCCAGTCCAGATCGCGGGTGATGCCCCGATCCTGCAGGCCGTCACCGTCGTTCAACCACTTCTTGGCGATCGAGGTGGTCAGCAAAGGCCAGTCATGCTTGCCCTCGATCCAGTCGGAAAGCTCGGCGCGCAGTTGGCTTTGCTTGAGGTGCAGGTGCGTCGTCTCACGCACCTCCAGATCGGTGGCGCCCGAAATGGTGGATCGCGGATTGATCAGGTCGGTGGGGTCCAGCTGCTTGGTGCAATTGTCGCACTGGTCACCGCGCGCGGACTCGAAACCGCAATTGGGACAGGTCCCCTCAACATAGCGGTCGGGCAGGAAGCGGCCGTCGGTGACGGAATAAATCTGATGTTCCACAACCTCGGCAATCAGGCCCTGCTTGGCCAGTTGAGCCGCGAAATGCTGCGTCAATTCGTGGTTCTGCGGACTGGACGAGCGCCCGAAATGGTCGAAAGCCAGACGGAAGCCACGGGCCAGTTCGGCCTGAACCTCGTGCATCTCGGCGCAATATTCCGCAACCGGCTTACCCGCCTTTTGCGCGGCCAGTTCCGCCGGGGAGCCGTGCTCGTCCGTGGCGCAGATATGCATCACCTCGTGACCCCGCGCCCGCAGATAGCGAGCAAAGACGTCCGAGGGAAGCTGGCTGCCCACCAGATTGCCCAGATGCTTGATGCCGTTGATATACGGAATGGCGGAAGTGACGAGATAGCGGGCCATCGGGTTTCCTCATGTCGGTCGGCGCGACCTCTAGCCCATCGAGGCGCGCTTCGCCAGTGGGCGGAGGAAGGCTATGCGATAATTACCCCGGCCAAATACCCTGTCCGGCATCCGCAACCTGCGGCGGGGATATTACGGGGGAGCGAAAGCGTCACAGCCCCAGAACCTGCCGGGCGAAGGGCACGGTTATGCGCCGCTGCACCGCCAGCGCCTGCCGATCCAGATCGGCCAGCGCCCCGGCAATCGAGGCGAGCGAGCGGTCCAGCCGCAGCGCCAGGAAGGCCGGCAGGCGCGGGTCGAGGTCCAGTTGCCGGTCGCTGGCAATCTTGACGATCACCGCATGGATCAGCGCATCGTCCGGTGCGCCCAACGTTGCCAGCCCCGCCGCGTGCAGCCGAGAGGCCAGATCCGCGGTCGCGATGCGCCAGCGCGCAGGCGCGCCCTTGCCCGTGACCAGCAGCTTGCCCCCCGCGCCGGAGAGCATGTTGTGCAAGTGAAACAGCGCCGCCTCCGCCTCACGCGGGGTGGGCAGGTCGGCAATGTGATCGACATCCTCGACCGCGACGGCCCCGATTTCCGCCAGCGCGGGCAGATCGGACTGCGGCAGGTCCACGGCGTCCACCACCACGGCCCCGGCATCCGCCGCCCAGACATGGGCAAGGTGAGTCTTGCCACTGCCACCAGCCCCGGTCAGCGCCAGTTTGCCGCCGGGCCAGTCGCGCCAAGCCTCAACCATCGTGAGGGCCGCCGCGTTGGAGGCGGAGACGAAGAACGCCTCACGGTCCAGCGCGGGTCTGTGCGGCAGGTCGAGGGGTAGCTGGCTCATAAATCCTCGTCCCGCCCCTCGGTCCCGCGATACAGGCTGCCCTGAAGGTATTTTTCCAGTCCGAACCGTGCGAGCACCCCCAGGACGGCTGCGACGGGCACCGCGATCAGCAATCCGGTAAAGCCCATCAGCGCACCGAACGCCGCCAGTGCGAACATCAGCCAGACCGGATGCAGACCGACGGACCCGCCGACCAGCTTCGGCGTCAGAACGTTCCCCTCGACCGCCTGACCCAACGCGAAGATAGCGGCCACGGCGGCGATCCACAGCGGCTGATCCCAGAACTGGAACAGGGCCACGCCGATACTCACCATGCCTCCCATGATCGACCCGATGAAGGGGATGAAACTGATCAGGCCCGCGAACAGGCCGATCACAAGCCCGAATTGCAGACCGATCAGGGTCAGCGCCACGGCGTAGAAGGTCCCCAGAATCAGGCATACCGTCAACTGCCCCCGCACAAAGCCCGCCAGCACGTCGTCCACCTGCCGGGCAAGCGCGCGGATGCTGCTGCGATGCTCACGCGGCAGCCAGCCGTCGATCTTGGCCACCATGCGATCCCAGTCCATCAGCATGTAGAAGGCCACCACAGGTGCCACTACAAGAAGGAGCACGAAATCCAGCAGCGCGATGCCGGATGCCAGGATCGAGTTGGCGATGTCGGGAATGCGCGCACGGATCGTTTCCGTCGTGCTGTCGATGGCGTCGCGCACGTCCGAGCCTTCCTCCAGAAAATCGGGGAAACGTTCTTCGAGGAAATTGCGCAACGTCTCGGCATAGCCGGGTGCGGCGGCGATCAGCGATTGGGTCTGGTCGATCACCACCGGGATCAGCAGAACCAGTACGATCATCGCGCCGAGCAGCACGCCGACCGTAATCACCACGGTCGCCCACAAGCGGGAAAATCCAGCCCGCTCCAACCGGTCCGCCACGGGGTCCAGGAAATACGCGATGGTCATGCCGACCAGAAACGGCAGCAGCGTATCCCCTATAAACCACAGGAACGCGAAGAAGATCAGGGCGCCGATCCCCCAATAGCGCAGTTGTTGGCCTCGGCTCAGTGCCATCTCGAATGCTCCCGTGGTTCGGGCGCAGGTTTACAGGCCGGAATGCCCGGTGGAAAGGCGGGAGTTCGCCATGCCCGGCAACCCCCCTGCGAGGCGGACGCCGCAGGCCGCGCTTCCCCCCGGCAATCATTCGATCTGAAGTGAGCGGTCTAAAGGGTAATCGGGCGCATCACCTCCGGCTCGATCACATTCACATCCGGCAAGGCCTCGCGCAGGACATCCGCCGATTGCTCCAACAGGCCGAAGGTCTGGTAGTGGCACGGGATCACCGTTTCGAAATCGAAGAACGTCTTCGCGGCATAGGCGGCACGCTTCATGTCCATGGTGAAGTGCCCCCCGGCGGCCAGAATGCCAATTTGCGGGTGGTGCAGCGCCTGGAACACAGCCATGTCCACCATGACATCCGTATCGCCCGAGAAATAGATCGTCTTACCCTCGCCCGCGATCATGAATCCGGCCTCGCCCCCGGCATAGCGCGGCCCATCGGGGGTGGAGATGCTGGACGAATGGGTCGCGTTGACCATGGTGATCGCGACCTCGCCCAGCTTGACCGTACCCCCCTTGTTGAACCCGATGGTGGAGATGCCTTCCTTCTCCTCCCACCAGCTCATCAAATCGAAGATACCGACGACGGGAATGTCCAGTTCCTTCGCAATGCCCACGACATCCGCCGAATGGTCGCCGTGACCGTGGCTGAGCAGGATCGCGGTGGCGCCGGTGATCGCGCGGCCCCTTTCGGCGCTGGCGAAGCTGGGATTGTCGGCGAGCCATGGGTCCACCAGCAGGATTTGATCGCCGATCTCGATACGGAAGCCGGAATGGCCGAGCCAGGTGATTTTCATTTGCGTGTCCTCGTCAGAAAGTCATGGTACGGCACAGCCGGATGGGGAACAACATGGACTGGTCAGCCCAGATCGACAACTACTGCGAGCGTACGGATTTCAGCTTCTGGTCCGAGCCCGCCAATGCCGTGACGAACGCCGCGTTTTTGATCGCGGCGGTCGTGGTGTGGCGCATGGTGCGGGATCGGGCGGATCCCGGTGCGCGGTTGCTGCTGGTCATTCTGACGGCAATCGGTGTCGGATCCTTCATGTTCCATACATTCGCCACGCGCTGGGCCAGTGCGGCGGATGTGTTTCCGATCCTGCTGTTCATACTGGTATATCTGTGGTTGGCGACGGTGCGCATGCTGGACCTGCCCCAGTGGGCCGGGTTCGTCGCGGTGGCGCTGTTCCTTCCCTTTTCGGCCGTGATCGCAAGCGGCATCGCGGCCGTGACCGGCGGGCTGAACGGATCCGAGGGCTACATCCCCACCGCGCTGCTGATCGCGGGCTATGGCTTGTGGCTGCTGCCGGGCAAGCCCCGGACCGGGCGCGGCCTGCTGATCGGCGCGGCGGTGCTCGCGGTCTCGTTGATCGTGCGGTCGCTGGACCCGGCGATCTGCGCGGTGGTGCCGTTGGGGGTGCATTGGCTGTGGCATGTCCTGAACGGCATCATGCTGGGCTGGATGATCCTCGTCCTGGATCGGCATGACCGGTCGCAGCCCTGTTGAATCGCAGCCTCGTCGAGAAGACTTCGCGCCGAGGCATCTTGCCGATCCCGGCGCGAAAGCCGATATTGGGGGGATGAACCTTCCACCCTCCTTTTTCGACGAACTGCGCGCGCGCACGTCCCTTGCCGCCGTTGCCGCGCGTAAGGTCACGTGGGACAGCCGCAAATCGAATCCGGGCAAGGGCGACATGTGGGCCGCCTGCCCGTTCCATCAGGAAAAGAGCGCCTCGTTCCACGTCGATGACCGCAAGGGTTTCTACTATTGCTTCGGTTGCCATGCGAAGGGTGACGCCATCGGCTTCGTCAAGGAAACCGAGAATGTCAGCTTCATGGAAGCGGTCGAGATCCTCGCCCGTGAGGCCGGAATGCAGATGCCCGCCCGCGATCCGAAGGCTGTCGCCAGGGCGCAGGAACGCGCCGGACTCAGCGACATCGTCGAAATGGCAGTAAAGTTCTATCGCGGGCAGCTTTCCGGTGCGAAGGCCGCCGCCGCACGTGATTACATCTCCCGTCGCGGCCTGAGCAAGCAGACCGTCGAGCGGTTCGAGATCGGCTATGCCCCCGCAGGCCGCACCGTTCTGTTCGAGCATCTGCGCGGCAAGGGGATCGACGCGAAGGATATTGTCGCCTCGGGCGTGGCGGCCCAGCCCGACAGCGGTGATCCCTATGACCGGTTCCGCGACCGCATCGTCTTTCCCATACGCGACGCGCGGGGCCGCGCGATCAGCCTGGGCGGGCGCGCGATGGACCCAAACGCACGGGCCAAATACCTCAACGGACCGGAGACGGAGCTGTTCGACAAGGGGCGCGCGCTCTACAATCACGGCCCCGCGCGTGAGGCTGCGGGCAAGACGCAATCGCTGGTGGTGGCCGAGGGCTACATGGATGTGATCGCGCTGGCGCAAGCTGGAATTGGCCACGCGGTCGCCCCCCTCGGCACCGCGATCACGCAGGGGCAGCTGGCGCTGATGTGGCGGATCACGGATGAGCCGGTCATCGCCCTGGACGGGGATAAGGCCGGCATCCGCGCAGCGCAGCGCCTGATCGACGTGGCGCTGCCGATGCTGCAACCGGGCAAGAGCCTGCGGTTCTGCATGATGCCTGCCGGTCAGGACCCCGACGACCTGATCCGAGAAAGCGGCGCATCCGCAATGCACGCGTTGCTCGACGGTGCCCGCCCCATGGTGGAGTTGCTGTGGGAGCGGGAGACGGAGGGCCGCGTCTTCGACAGCCCCGAGCGGCGCGCGGCATTGGATGCAGACCTTCGCAAGTTGCTGCAAATGATCGAGGATCCGTCGATCCGCAATCATTACGCCGCCGCCCTGCGCGAAAAACGGCAGGCCCTGTTCGGCGGCAATCGCAATCGGCGCGGCGGGTTCGGAAAGGGCGTGCCCTGGCGGCCCAAGGGCGCGCCCGAACCGGCCAGCGCGGGGGCTCGTGCCTCGTTCCTGGCGCGTGAGGCGCACGCGCTGGACGATCACGTGCGCCTGCGCGAAAGCGCGATCATCGCCGGATGTCTGAATCATCCCGACATCGCGCTGAAGCTGGAGGCATCGCTGGAACGATTGCCAATGGCCTGTGCCGATCTTATCACAGTGCGCGACGTGCTCTTGTTTCATCTGACCAGCCCCCTACATCACGATGCCAGTGCGGCTGTAGAAGCGACGATGACGCAAATCGGCTATGACGCGCGGGAACGGCTGAATACGCTGGGCAACGTCCGGGTCGCGCGACATCTGGCCCCCGAGGCCGACGCAACGGTCGCACAGGCCGCGATTCTGGAGGAGATGGCCAAGCTGACCGCCGAAATGGGCATCCGCGACGAGGTGCGCGACGCAGAGGAGGATCTGCATGGCGTTGCCGACGAGGGTGTCACTTGGCGGCTGCAGCAGGCCAGCCTTGCACGCGACCGGGCATTGCGCGGTTACAAGGACGAAGACGCCGAAACCGGCGGTGAACAGGAATTGTCAGACCATCTTTCGCGTTTAATCGCGGAGCAGGTCTGGATAAAGAAACGCTAAAGCAGCACGGGCCGAATCAGTATCGATTCAGTATCGTGCAGGATATTTCGCTGATTCGGCCCTGATTCGGGTATGGAACGGCACGGTTTGACGGAGTGCATCATGGCTGCAAACGACCTCGAACAACGCAAGGACGAGGATCAGGAGAGCGGATCGAGCTCCATTCTGGACATGAGCCAGGCCGGCGTGAAAAAGATGATCACGACGGCCAAGGCGCGTGGATACATCACTTACGACGAGCTTAACACGGTGATGCCCCCCGATCAGGTCTCGTCCGAGCAGATCGAGGACGTGATGGCGATGCTGTCCGAAATGGGCATCAATGTCATCGAGCCGGAGGAAGCCGAGGAAGAGGACGCCAAGGCCCCCAGCGACGCCGAAGCATCGACCAGCCGCGAAATCGCCACCACCACGGCAAGCAATGAAACACTGGATCGCACCGACGATCCGGTGCGGATGTACCTGCGTGAGATGGGATCCGTCGAACTGCTGAGCCGCGAGGGCGAGATCGCGATCGCAAAGCGGATCGAGGCGGGCCGCAACACGATGATCCTGGGCCTGTGTGAAAGCCCCCTGACCTTCCAAGCCATCACGATCTGGCGTGAGGAGCTGATGGAAGAGGCCATCATGCTGCGCGACGTCATCGACCTGGAAACCACTTTCGGTGAAACGCTGGAGGAGGAGGAAGAGAACGAGGTCACGACCCCGACCGATTCCACAGATGATGCATCCGGGGAGCAGAAAACCGAAACCACGGATGAGGACGACGAGGAAGAGGACGAACAGGCGAACCTGTCGCTGGCCGCGATGGAGGCTCAGTTGAAGCCGCAAGTCCTCGAAACGCTTGACCGGATCGCGAGTGACTACACCCGTCTGGCCGCCATGCAGGACGACCGCATGTCCGCCGCGCTGAACCAGGCCAGCACGTTTTCCACCTCGCAGGAACTGGACTATCAGCGCCTGCGCTCCGAAATCGTCGAGATGGTGAACTCGCTGCACCTGCACAACAACCGGATCGAGGCCCTCGTCGACCAGATCTACGGCATCAACCGCAAGATCATGTCGCTGGACGGCGACATGGTGAAGCTGTCGGACCTGTCGCGGATCAACCGCAAGGATTTCATCGCTGAATATCGCGGTGCGGAGCTGGAACCCGGCTGGCTGGACCGTGTGGGTGAGAACAAGGGCCGTGGCTGGTCCACCCTCGCCTCCGTGCACCGTGAGAAGGTCGAAAACGTCCGCGCTGAAATGGGAGAGGTCGGCACCTATATCGGCGTCGATATTCCCGAATTCCGCCGCATCGTTCAGCAGGTTCAGAAGGGTGAGAAAGAAGCCCGTCAGGCCAAGAAGGAAATGGTCGAGGCAAACCTGCGGCTGGTGATCTCCATCGCCAAGAAATACACGAACCGGGGCCTGCAATTCCTCGACCTGATCCAGGAAGGCAATATCGGCCTGATGAAGGCCGTGGACAAGTTCGAGTATCGCCGCGGCTACAAGTTCTCGACCTATGCGACATGGTGGATCCGTCAGGCGATCACCCGCTCGATTGCCGATCAGGCCCGCACGATCCGTATCCCGGTTCACATGATCGAGACGATCAACAAGCTGGTCCGCACCGGTCGCCAGATGCTGCACGAAATCGGGCGGGAGCCGACGCCCGAGGAACTGGCGGAAAAGCTGCAAATGCCGCTCGAAAAGGTCCGCAAGGTCCAGAAGATCGCCAAGGAGCCGATCTCTCTCGAAACCCCGATCGGAGACGAGGAGGATTCGCAGCTCGGCGACTTCATCGAGGACAAGAACGCGATGTTGCCGTTGGAGGCCGCCATTCAGGGCAACCTGAAGGAAACGACGACGCGGGTTCTGGCATCACTGACCCCGCGTGAGGAGCGTGTGCTGAGAATGCGTTTCGGCATCGGCATGAACACCGATCACACGTTGGAGGAGGTCGGGCAGCAGTTCAGCGTGACCCGCGAACGTATCCGCCAGATCGAGGCAAAGGCCCTGCGCAAGCTGAAGCATCCGTCGCGCAGCCGCAAATTGCGTTCTTTCCTCGATCAGTAACTTTTTCGGGGCGGGGGCCAGATGCCCCTGCCCCGGTTTCAGGCTGATGGACGTCGTTTCTGCTGTGAATGGCCGATATTCTCCGCCCAGCTTCACGCAGATGTCTTGCAAAACCGAATACGTGGTGCGGTTCCGGTCTCGCTTCTTGAGACTCAAATCCCCATTCAGTCAGCGCAGCTCAATCGGTGGGGGTCAGGAAGATCTCGTTCACGTTGACATGCGCGGGCTGGTCGAGCGCGTAGACAACAGCGTTCGCGACATCCTGCGACTGCAACTTGTCCGGTTTGCCCTCATCGAAGAACGGCGTATCGACCATCCCCGGCGCGATGACCGTGCAGCGGCCGCCCCATTCCTTCATTTCCGCTGCCAGATTGCCGCCATACCCACGGACGAACCATTTCGACGCGCCGTAGACCGATCCAGCAATGTGACGTCGCCCGGCGGCCGAGCCCGTCATGACCATATGGCCCTGGGTCCGCTTGAGGTGCGGCATGGCGGCCTTCGCCGTCCACAGAACCCCCAGCACGTTGATATGGATCATTTGGTGCCACTCATCCGTATCGCCGTTCTCGGTGCCGGCTGAGGAAAGACCCGTGCCTGCATTCGCGTATGCGGCATCGAGCTTTCCGAAATGTCGCACGGTCCGTCCAATGGCTTCGACCTGCTGTTCGTAATCGGTCGCATCGCCGGGCAGCGCCAGCACACTTGCCCCGAATTCGCTGGCCATCTCCGCCAGCTTGTCCTCACTGCGCGCCATCATGCCGACGGACCAGCCAGCATCGACCGCGGCCCGAACCGTTGCCGCGCCGATCCCGCTGGATGCACCTGTCAGAAAAAGTACCCTGTCACTCATGCCGATCTCTCCGTTTTAATGTTGTGTACCAACGGCATCCCGCCGGGGCCGTTCCATGGGATGCCTGTTTGATGAGGAGAAGACGATGCAAACAACGCTGAGGATCCACACACGCGGCGCAGGGCTGACCGAGTTCACGCCTGAGGTGCAGGCATTGGTCGAAAGGCACGGGCGCGAGGCATCGCTGGCGTCCCTGTTCGTGCAGCACACCTCCTGCTCCCTTCTGATACAGGAGAATGCCGACCCCGACGTATGCCGCGACCTGCGAGCCTTTTTCGACAGGATGGTGCCGGACGCGAACGACCCCGCGATGCGCTATCTGACCCATCGTGCCGAGGGGCCGGACGACATGCCGGCGCACATCAAGGCGGCGGTGCTGCCCGTCAGCCTGAACGTTCCCATCGCAGGTGGCGCATTGGCGCTGGGCACATGGCAGGGGCTATATCTGTTCGAGCATCGTTCGGCCCCGCACGAACGCAAAGTCGTGGTGACGCTGATCTAGAGGATTGCATATTGTGAATTCATGTACACTTCGCGGGTACCTCCAAAATACATAAAGAACAGTTATTTACCGCCTCTCGGTGATGCAGTTTACAATGTGTGGGCAAGATGCGCGATCCAGTATTGCTTGCATGAAACGACGTTCAGAACGCATTATGCCCGCGAAATATAACGCACCTGACCTAGGAGACAGAAAAATGCTCAAGACATTATTGGCCACCGCCGCCATGACTTTCATCGCCGGGGCAGCTTATGCTTGCCCGAACATTGGATTTTCCGGCCCGACAATCAATGCTTCGGCGACACAGTTATACTCGGCACAGAACTATAATGTTACGGCTGGCGGCAGTTCCGATGTCTCGCGCTGCGGTATCCGCACGTATAACGGCGTCTCCCCCACGGGATGGGTCGCACAGTCGCCCGACTTCGAGCTGAACTACTACAAGGATGCGAATTACAGCCTCGAATTGCGTGTGGTCAGCAATTGCGACAGCGTTCTGCTGATCAACGATGGCGATGGGGATTGGTTCTTCGACGATGACAGCAATGGCAGCAGCGCGAACGACGCCTTGCTGCACATCAACAACCCGGCCAGCGGCACCTACGATATCTGGATCGGCACCTTTGGGCCGCAGACCTGCGCCGCCCAACTTCAGATCGAGACGTACTGAGGCGCAATGCCCTGAGCCACAGCGAAATCGGATGCCAGACCCCGGGTTCGGCATCCGATATTTGGCAGGCATCCGCGCGTGAACCCTTGCCACCCCTAGGCATGGCAGGCAAAGTGGCACGAACCACCACCGATGGCTCGCAGTGCCAAATCTGCACTGCTGGACGGAGTTCGCCACATGCGCTGCCCTTTTTGCGGAAATACCGAAACTCAGGTAAAGGATTCCCGTCCGGCGGAGGATCATGTTGCAATCCGCAGGCGACGCTACTGCCCTGCCTGCGCCGGTCGTTTCACCACTTATGAACGTGTGCAGCTGCGCGATCTGGTGGTCGTGAAGAAAAACGGGCGGCGTGAAGGGTTCGATCGGGATAAGCTGGAACGCTCGATCCGCATCGCCCTGCAAAAACGCCCGATCGAAGGGGAGCGGGTCGATCAGATGATCAGCGGCATCGTGCGGCGGCTTGAAAGCATGGGGGACAGCGATATCGCCTCGGACACGATCGGAGAGATCGTCATGGAAACGCTCGCCCGGATCGATACCGTTGCCTATGTCCGCTTCGCCAGCGTCTACAAGAATTTTCAGGAAGCCGACGATTTCGAGGATTTCGTGCAGGAATTACGTCCACCGGCCCCCGAACCCGATACGGATGCTTGAGGGGGATCGCCGCCATCTGACCCACGCGATAAGCTTGGGCCAGCGCGGACTGGGTCGGACCTGGCCGAACCCGGCCGTAGGATGCGTGATTGTCGCCGGGGACCGCATCATCGGACGCGGCTGGACCCAGCCGGGCGGCAGACCACATGCGGAAACGATCGCACTGACGCAGGCCGGCCCTGCGGCACGCGGCGCCACCGCCTATGTCAGCCTGGAGCCTTGCGCCCATCATGGCCGCACCCCGCCCTGCTGCGATGCCCTGATCGCGGCTGGTGTGGCCCGTGTGGTCGTGCCGATGCAGGACCCCGACCCACGCGTCGCGGGCGAGGGATTGCGCAGGCTGCGCGCCGCCGGGATCGAGGTCGTCATCGCGCACGACATGGCCGACACCGCGCGTGAGGCGAATGCCGGGTTCCTGATGCGACAGGCCACGGGCAGACCGCTCGTCACGTTGAAATTGGCCACATCGCTGGATGGCCGGATCGCCACGGCGCGCGGGGAAAGCCGGTGGATCACCGGGCCGGAGGCCCGCACAGCGGTGCACCTGATGCGCGCGCAGAGCGATGCCCTGCTGATCGGTGCAGGAACCGCCCGCGCCGATGATCCAATGCTGGATGTGCGGATCCCGGGTCTGGGCGATGCCAGCCCCCTGCGCGTCATTGCGGATGGCAGCCTGTCCCTGCCCCTGACGGGACGGCTGGCCCGCAGTATCCCGTCGCAACCGGTCTGGCTGATGCACCGGCGCGACGCCGACCGGACGCGGCGCAAGGCGTGGGAGGGGTTGGGTGCCCTGACCTTCGCCTGCCCCACGGACGACACCGGCGCCCTGATCCCGGCGGGTCTGTTGGACCTGCTGGGAGAAAACGGCGTCACGCGCGTGTTGTGCGAGGGGGGTGGAAGGCTGGCCGCCTCGCTGCTGCGCGCGGGGCTGGTGGACCGGCTCGTCTATTTCCATGCCGGGCTGGTGATGGGTGCTGAGGCACTCGCCTCGATCGCGGCATTGCCGGATGAGCCGCTGCCCGACATGGCGCGCTGGACGCTGGTGCGCAGCACGCCCATCGGGCCAGACGTCATGTCCGAGTGGCGTATCTGAGCAGCCGCGACAGCATCCGCCCCTGTCCGGCCAGCGGCACTGAAGGCTCCCTCCCTCCCGCCTCCAACCAACTGACGACCCGTTCCGGGCCGCAACGGCGAAGCGTTTGCGGGTCGAGATAAATCGGATAATCTATCAGCGTGGCATGGGTCAGCATATCGAGATCGGGGCGCGCCCTTCGCCGCGAAACCGAGATGTCGGCGCGGTCCTCCGTCAGGCCCCACCCGGCATAGAACGGCAGGCCCAAGCACGTGACCGGAACCCCCCGCAGCAACGCTTCGAATCCGGCGAGGGAGGTGTTCGTCCACAGCCCCTGAACTTGGTCGAGCAGGGCCGGCAGGGAGACCTGACCAACGATCATGTCGGCGCCCTCTGCTGGCGCGCCACTGCGCAGACCCGCCACAATATCCGGATGGGGCTTGTACAACAGCACCGCGTCCGGCTCCGCCTCACGTGCCATTGCGATCACATCGGCATCGGTCACGTTCGGGCCGCCGCAGCGGACGGAGGCATCGCCGGGCACCTGTCCCGCGATCAGGATGCGGCGGCCCTGCGGCAATGCAGGCAACGCGCCGGACAGGTTGTATTTTCCGATGCCCCCGGCCACCAGCCGTTGCCGCAATCTGGCAGCACGGCGCAGCGCCGCCGCAGGCAGGTCGGGGCTGGCAGCGATATACGCCTCCAGATCCGAGGGGCGCGTCGGGTCGAAATGGATGCCGCGCCGATCATGGATCAGAGAGACCGGCGGCACCAGCGCCGCGCCCAGACCGCGGGAACGGATGAACCCGTCCTCGATCCTGACATCCGCCGTGTGATCCGGCCCCCAGCCCACTGTGACGGGCGCACCTGTGCGTCCCAGCATGCGTGCCACACGGGCGCGTTTCCAGGCCGAGACGTTGCGCAATCTGCTGCGCCCATTCGTCCGCCGATGCGCCTCCACCACAGCGGCCAAATCCTCCACCGCGCGCAACAGGCCACGGTCCCGACCCGTCACGGGATCGGGCCAGATGCTGGCATCACGCATCAGACCGGCAAACAACTGCGCCATGTCGAGTTGGGCAGTCCGTCCAGCGGGGGGATTCAAATCTTCGCTCAACCCCCATCCGGCATAGATCGGGCGTCCATGCACCACAGGACGATGACCGGCGAGGACCGCCTCCAGCCCCAATTGCGAGGAATGCACGTGCACTTCGGTCACTCTAGACCAAATGTCCCAGGGGTTCACGGCAAAGGGCAGCGCGGGCGCGGGCGTCAGCAATCCACGCCCCGATGGATGGGGTCGGACCAGCACCGGCGTTTCAGGATTGCGCTGGCGCGCGACCGCCAGCATCTGCGCGAAATCCGACCGCCCGGCCCCCGATAGGGCCGCATCGCCCGCGATTTGATCGACGACCAGAACGAAGCGGTCGGGCAAGACAGCCCCTTTCGCCAAATCAGAACAGGGCAAATCCGGCCAGTGATTGTATTTCGACAGACGATGATGCCGCATCAGGTCGAGCGCGTCCGCGGTATCCCCATCCGGCACGGGGCCCGCGCTCAGGATCGCCGCGACCTGGCTGTCACTGGTCGCGTCATAATGCACGCCACCGGGATCGAGGATCAGGCCAGCAGCGGGACCATGACCGGGATGGATCGAGCGCAAGAAGCTGTCCTCGATCGTCAGCAGGGGAAGGCCGCGACGCTGCGCCATCGCGATACCGCGCGCGGCCACGCCCCCGCGCCCCCAGACACCGATCGCATCACAGTCCTGCCAACCGGGGACTACCCGCCAGCCCTGACCGCGCAGCGCGTCGCACAGCCAGCGTTGCCGCCAGAACCCCAGCGAAAGCACGCCGAGGCGGCGCAGGTCGTTCACGCCCGCGCCGCGCGTCAGCCGCCCAGACCGCCGGTCAGCAGTTGGGCCGTCGAATTCACGCTGGTGATCGGCGGTGTGATGGAGCCGATGATCTTGAGGAACTGCACGTAAGGTGCCTCGGACACGAAGATGATATCCTCGTCGCGGACCGAGAAGTTCGAGGCGACGAAGAACGCGGCGGGTTTGGTCAGGTCCATCACGTAGCCCGTGCGCACCGGACCGTCGGTGGCCTGGCCAGTGATGCGCTGATAGACCTCCGGACGTTCCTCACGCAGGACAAAGACCCCCCGTGGATCGGCGGTGGAGCTGTTGAGGCCGCCGATCGTGGCTAGGGCCTCCATCAGGGAAATGTCGCGCCCAGTAAATTCCACCTGAGCCTGCGCACCCAGTTCACCCAGAGCGATGAAGCTGCGCGGATCACGCTCGATATTGATGACGTCGCCACCGCGCAGCGCGATATCCAAAGCGGGGTCGTTGAAGATGTCCGAAACCCACACCCGCTCGACCAGATTGCCACGCCGGATGGATAATTGCGAAATGGTCGGATTGACACCCGCGGATGGCGCGTTCGCGATCAGGCCGGTCAGGGTGCGTGTGCCGGGACCGATGGGAACCTCGCCCAGCGCGCCCTCGCTTCCGAAGATGCGAACGGTGTTGGTTCCCGAGGATTCGAGACGCAGCTCCACCTGCGGCTCCGGTGTCATCGGGGCGAGGCGCGCGGTCAATTCGCGGCGCAATCCCTCGATCGTCTTTCCCGCCGCACGAACCGTTCCGACCTGTGGCATGAAGAACGTGCCATCCAGCCCGACCCGCATGTCCACCAGACCTGAGGCGCCGCCACCGGCCCCGCCATAGAGGGGAAATTCCCCGCTTTCCCAGACGGTGATGTTCAGCACGTCCAGAGGGCGGATCATCTCGATATTCTCGACCGCTGCATTCTGGAACGCGGGGGAGAAGCTGCGAGATTCGTCCAGCCGTGTCAGACGGCCGACTTCGTCAGTGATCGGCACGATTTCGACCGCAGGGCTTCCATCTGTGGGCTGAGCGGTGATTTCGTCGATCGTGGGGCCGGATCGGGGCAGGCTGTCGCAGGCGGAAAGAAAGATCAGGACGCCCAGCGCCAGAAGACCACGCGATGTGCAAGATACCATGCGAAAATTCCTCTGCCCGTCCGGAGTCACGCCGACTGATGCCGGTCTGGCTCATCCTACCATGTGCGGATCGCACGGTCCAAACGCTTTATGCCCCTTCGCCCCGCCGCAGGGGGAGAATGATCGCCTCTGAGGCCGCAAGGTCGCGGTCCAGAACGGCATAGGGCCCTTCCTCCGCCAGGATCCGGTCCACCAGACCGCGCAGCAAGGTTGCGCGGCCCGACCGTGTATAGAACCCGCCTTTGATCTGCGACGTGGCCAGCAGCATCCGGCGAAAGGTCAGATAAGCATCGTGATCGGGCGGCATCGGGTCCGCGAAGAAGTCGCGCAAGGATTGCTGCGAGACCAGCCCCCGCTTCGCGAAGATGGCCCGCCCCGAGGCGTGAACCGGCAGATTGCGCCACAGCGCCTGTTGCGCGGCGGTCGAATTGACCGTGACCACGCTGTCCGCCGTGTCGAGAAGGGAGGCCAGACGCTCCCCCTCCAGCAGATGCACCCTGCCTGTTAGGCCCGAATTGACCTCAACCCGGCGTGCGACCTTGTGCAACCCCTCACGTCCGTCCTCGAAGGGATGCAGCTTGAACACCAGATGGTGATGGGTGGGCGCCCCCTGCGCGAAGGCGGCGGCAACGTCCTGCATATAGCTCGTCATGTCCGAATAGGGGCTGTGCGCCTGTACCGAAGCGTCATGGCCCAGTTGCAGTAATGCGACGTGATAGGGCGCGCCGCTGTTGTGCAGACGCCGTTCCGCCCAGCGGCGACGTTGCGCACGGACCGGCAGGTCGATCAGCGCGCGCAGGGCGTGGCGCCCCTCCTGCCGCAGGGGGATATCACGCGCCGCAGGCGTGGCAGGCCAGTCCCGCGCCCCGCGCGCCACGGCCTGATGATAACGCAGACCGTGAAACAGGTGCCGTCCCATCGCGCCCCACTGGTCAGGCGCGGGGCGGTCGCGATCGGGGATGGCGCCTGCCAGGGCCTGAACATGCTCAATCGTCATGTCCATCAGGCACGACCCCCCGTTCACACCCTCACGCTCATACGTGATCCAGTGCGGCCGCAGATAGCCTTCCTCCAGAAAATGCAGGCGTGTACCCACCTGTTTCGCGGTCGTGACGGCGGCGCGGTGCATCCAGCGGTGATCGCCGTACAGGATCAGATCCGTTATGCCGCGATCCGCGATCCGCGTCTTCAGCCAGTCGGGAAATTCATTCGGCGGATCGCGATAGCGCAGCAGGCCCGGCCTGCGCCCCCATTCGAAGCAATCGCCCGCATTGAAGGCGACGCGGCAGACCTCATGCCCGGCGATCCGCAACTTGTCGGCCAAATTGGCGTAGAATGGTCCGTGCGGCCCCTGAAGAAGCAGAAAATGTCGCATATTCTGATCGTCATCCCCCTGCCGTATCAGGCATGATTGCGGTGTTGCCCGCGTCGGTCATCGTGCCAATCATCTTGCCAATCGGGCGTGCCGGGCATAGCTGTCGATCCCGAAGACGGCAGATAGTGAGGCACGGTGCAATGTTTACCGGTATCGTTACGGATATAGGACGGGTCGCCTCTGCGCAAATGCGGGGTGATCTGCATGTGCGCATCGCGACCAGCTATGACGTTCAGGGAATAGATTTGGGCGCGTCCATCGCCTGTGACGGCTGTTGCCTGACAGTGGTGGACCGTGGGGCGGCCGCTGGCCAGAACTGGTTCGATGTGACCATCAGCGCCGAAAGCATCGACAAGACCACAGCCGGCACCTGGGCTGAGGGCAAGCGGCTGAACCTGGAACGCGCCTTGAAGGTCGGTGACGAGTTGGGCGGGCACATCGTTTCGGGCCATGTCGATGGACTGGCCGAGGTGATCCGCATCGAGGATGAGGGGGAGAGCACCCGCGTCACCCTGCGCGCGCCCGAGCATCTGGCGAAGTTCATCGCGCCCAAGGGCTCCGTCGCGCTGAACGGCACCTCGTTGACCGTGAACGATGTCGATGGCTGCGATTTCGGAATCAACTTCATTCCCCACACAAAGCAACAAACCACCTGGGGTGACGTCACGACCGGCGATATGATCAATCTGGAGATCGACACGCTGGCGCGCTATGTCGCCCGCCTGAACGACATTCAGGCCAAAAACTGAAGGACGGCACATGACCGACTACGCCGACGTCATCTCCCCCGTGGAGGATATCATCGCCGACGCCAAGGCGGGGCGGATGTTCATCCTCGTCGATCATGAGGATCGTGAGAACGAGGGGGATCTGGTGATCCCCGCCGTTCATGCCGATGCCGCCGCGATCAACTTCATGGCGACGCACGGGCGCGGGCTGATCTGCCTGACCCTCTCGGGGGAACGGCTGGACGCGCTGGGACTGCCGATGATGGCGCAGAGCAATTCTTCGCGGCATGAAACCGCGTTCACCGTCTCGATCGAGGCGCGTGAGGGGGTGACGACCGGCATCTCCGCCGCCGACCGGGCGCAGACCGTCAAGGTCGCCATCGACCCCGAGAGCGGCCCGCAGGACATCGCGACGCCCGGCCACGTCTTTCCCCTGCGCGCCCGCGCGGGCGGCGTTCTGATCCGCGCCGGTCATACCGAGGCCGCGACCGATATTTCCCGACTTGCCGGGCTCGACCCATCCGGCGTGATCTGCGAGATCATGAAGGATGACGGCGAAATGGCCCGATTGCCCGATCTGATCGGCTTCGCCCAGACGCACGGGCTGAAAATCGGCACCATCAGCGACCTGATCGCCTATCGCCGGCGACATGACAATCTGGTGCGTCAGATCGCGACCCGCGATGTCACATCGGAATATGGCGGCGACTGGACTCTGCGCGTCTTCTCGGACGTGACCGGCGGGGCGGAGCATATCGCGCTGACCAAGGGCGATGTCACCTCCGGCCCGGTCAAGGTGCGGATGCATTCCGCAAACCCGCTGGAGGATATGCTGGCGCTGGTTCCGGGCCGCGCGCACCAGTTGGAACAGGCGATGAAGATCATCGGTGAGGAAGGCCGCGGCGTCATCGTCCTGCTGCGCGACATGTCCGCCAAGATGGCAATGGGCGACGAGGTCTCGCACCAGACGCTGCGCAATTACGGGACCGGGGCGCAGATCCTCAATGCGCTGGGGGTGCATGAGCTGGTTCTGCTCACGAACTCCGCCACGCCCAAGGTCGTCGGGCTTGAGGGATACGGGCTGAGCATCGCCGGAACGCAACCGATCCCGGACAAGGGTCAGGAGGTCTGACATGGCGAGCCACGAGGAACATTTCACCATGGCCGCCCCGCGCCTGACCCCTGCCCCGCATCTGTTGCTGGTCACGGCCCCCTTCTATCGCGGCATTGCCGACTGGATGATCGAAGGCGCGAAAACCGCGATCGCGAATGCCGGTGCGACCTGCGACGCGATCCAGGTTCCCGGCGCGCTGGAAATTCCGACCGCGATCCGCCTCGTCAGCCGCTCGCATCGCTATGACGGCTTCGTCGCGCTGGGATGCGTGATCCGGGGCGCGACCACGCATTACGAGACGGTGTGCAACGACAGCTCCCGCGCGATCACCCTGCTGGGCCTGGACGGGATTTGCATCGGCAACGGCATCCTGACTGTGGAAAACATGGATCAAGCGGTCGAACGTGCGGACCCTGCGCAGATGAACAAGGGCGCGGGCGCAGCCATTGCCGCCCTTCACCTGATTGCCATCGACCGTGAATACCATGCGCCCGCCCCTGTCGGTGACCCGCGCGACGATATACTCATGGCGGGAATGCCCGCACCGAAGGACACTGCCTGACATGCCCAGACCCGTTCCCAAACCCAGCCGCGAGGAAAAGCGGCAGATGCGCTCCACCTCGCGCCTGTTCGCCGTGCAGGCGCTGTTCCAGATGGAGCAGTCCGGCCAACCCATGCCCGAGGTGCGCGAGCAGTTCGAAACCCACCGATTTGGTGCGGAACTGGATGGTGAGACCTATAGCGAGGGTGATGTCGATCTGTTTCGCAAAACGCTGTCCGACGCGCTGGATCGCCAAGGCGATATCGACAAGGCGACGGATCGCGCGCTGGTCCAACGCTGGCCGCTGGGCCGCATCGACCCCACCCTGCGCGCCCTGTTCCGGGCGGCAGGGGCGGAAATCCTCGCCTCATCCACCCCGCCGCGTGTGGTCATCACCGAATATGTCGATGTGGCCAAGGCGTTCTTTTCCGATGGCAAGGAACCCAAATTCGTCAACGCCGTGCTGGATCACATGGCACGTGAGATGAAGCCGGAGGCGTTCGAATGAACGTGTTGCTGGCGTATCGCAGAGCATTCTCGCTGTTGCGCGAAAACTTCCTGCTGTTCTTTACGCTGGCATTTGCCGGGATCGTAGCCGTGACGGTGATCGAGGCGGTGTTGTTCGGGATTGAATACACCGTCTATGGCGCGTCGATACAGGGCGACGGCGATGAAGCGGTGATCAACCTGACCTCGGGCATGGTGCTGTGGGGTTTGTTCAGCCAGATCATCCTCAGCGCGTTGTCTGCGGTGCTACATCTGGCCGCGTGGGACGTGATGCGCGGTGCGCCGCCACACCCCATGGCCTATATCAACCGCGCCGCTCAGATGATCCTGCCGCTGTTCCTGCTGTCCATCGTCGTGGGTGTGGTGGTCGGGCTCGGCCTTATGCTGCTGATTTTTCCGGGCATCTATGCCTTCGGTATCTTCGCGGTACTGGTCCCCGTCATCGTGATTGAGGGACGCGGATTCGAGGCTCTGATGCGCTGCATCGAGATGAGCCGCGGGCGTCGCTGGCAGATCGCGTTCAGCTTCACCGGCACGATCGCGCTGCTGTTCGCGGCGATGATGGTATCGGGCGCTGTTATCGGCGTGGTCGGAAGCAGCATCGGCGCATTGCTGGCGATCAACACAGTCGTATCCTCCCTGGTGCTGGCCTTCTTTGCCATCTTCACGACGGAGGTCTACGGACAACTGGTCGCTGACGAAACCTAAAGCCGCTGCGTGCTGTCGCAGATATTGCGCAGGTCCGACCATTGCTGCGGGGTTAACACGGGGCGGGTCGGACCTGTATTCCCATGATCGCGCGCCTGTTGCGCGCGCAAATCCAGATCGGGATGGGTGGCAAAATGCTCCATGATGGCGGGCGGCTCACCTGCTTGCTGGCCGATCTTCTCGAAAAACCCGGCGAAGGCTGAAACATCGACATTCGCCCGGTCCAACAGGTCGAAGGCGAAACGATCTGCCGCCGTCTCCGCCCCGCGCGTATAGGATGCGTTGAGAAGTTGTTCCGCGGCGATCACGGCGGCGGCCCCGCCTGTCGCATCCCCCACGATCAGGCCCAGCAATCCCGCGGATCCCGCCGCCCGCAGGCTGAGCCGCAGGCCGTCGCGATGTGCGACGTGCCCGATCTCATGCGCCAGAACGCCAGCGACTTCCTCCGCCGTGTCGGATTGCTGGATCAGGTCGTTGAAGAAGATGATGCGTCCGCCAGGCAGCGTAATCGCGTTGACCATGTTCGCGTCCCAAACCTCCACTCGCAGGGGATAGGGCAGGTCCAGATCGCGGCTGATCCGCGCGACCATGCGGTCCAGCGCCTTCTGCCCCGCAGGATCGACGCAGGCCCGGGCCCGATCGTCCAGCAGCAGGGGGGAGATATCGCCAAGCCGGACGCGAACCTGATCGCCCATCGCGATTTCAACCTGCGGGTCGATCAGTACGGTCAACCTCTCCGCCAGACGCGGCACCAGACCGAAGATCATCAGCGCCAGCGCCCCCACCGCGGCACCCGCCCACAGCGCCACGCGCCCGGCGCCGCGCCGCCGGGCCGGGCCGCGCGTCAGGCCGCGCACCTGACGCCGCAGGTCATGCAACAGGGCCGCGTCGCTGCATTCGACACGGGCCGCTTCCTTCATCCGGGCCAGCGTAAACATGCCGTCCTTGACCCCGCCGGGCAGCACACGCAAATCCGCGAACGGCCATCCGGCGATCACACGCCCCGTATCGGAATCGCTGATCGCCAGCGTGGAGGTGCCCAGTGTCAGATCCACCGGCCGCCCGCGCGCCGCGTGTCCGTCGAAATACCGCCCCTTGGCCATCATCAGAATGCGCCCCCTACATCCAGCGCGTCAGCGAAGCCCTCGGCCTCCACGAAATCGTCCTGCTCGCGCTGACGCACGGTGTCGATTTCGTCCGCGTTGTGGATCGTCAGGGTCGTGACATAGTGCGCCAGCAACGGCTGCGTGATGAAGACCGCGTTCAGCGCCGACCACATGAGGAACAGCGCCAGATAGCCCAGCATCACCACCCAGAACGTCACGAAGGGCAGCAAATCGGCCAGACCGTCGAGATCTCTCGGCATCTTCAACACCTCGCCCGTCACGACGGCGGCACCGCTCATCAAGGTTGTCGTCACAAGGAATACGATGACCCCGATCAGCAGATACCCAAGCAGATAGATCGCGATCACGCTGCCGGTGCGCGCGCGGGACGTGAACGACATGCCCGCAGCGCTTTTCGTATCGGTCAGGATCCTGAAGGACGAAACGGTGTAGTGGATCCACGCAATCGGCGCGGCGAGCAGGGCCAGCAAGCTCAACCCGGCCAGAAACCCATTGTCCAGAGCCATGAAAACCGCTGCGGCGACAAACGGAAGGATCAGGGTCGCAATCACCGCCGACCAGGGCCGCATCAGCATCTGCCAGCGTCCGCCCTGCAACAGTCGCACATCGCCGTAGCAGGTGCGGTTGGCCTTGTACCTCTCCAGATACCAATGCATCCGTGGATACAGCACGCCCAGCGTCATCGCCGTCAGCAACAGATGCCCCAGCGCCCGCCAGACATAACCCAGCGCATCCCGATCCATCGCGAAGCGGATACCGCGAAGTTGCGTACGCGACAGCACATATCGACGAGAGCGGTATTGCGCGTAGTAGATCAACGGCACGACCGGCAGGGAGGTGAACAGCCCGACCAGTTCGGACCCCCCTGACAGTTGCAGACCCAGAAAGAAGAAACCGATCTGGAACAGCCCCAGATAGACCGCTAGAAAGACCACCGCGATCAGAAAGCCCAGCAGCTTTTCCAACCCCGTACCGGTATATTCCAGCGGGCTGCCGCCGACCCGGATTCCGTTCCAGAAATGCTGGCGCATCTTCGTGCGCTGCCAGAACCGATAGATCCCCAGCGTCAGAAGGCTGTAGATCGTCGTGCGCACCATCAGCCAGAACAGCGCAGCGCCGCTACCGTGATAGCTCGGCGCTGAATCGGTTGGGGCGCGGGCGACTGTAAACGTCATGTGGCCTCGTTTCGGCTCAGAACATGTTGTTGCGGGGGAACCCGCGCGGGGCCATGCGGCCCGTGCCCGCCCGTTTGCCGATCCAGTCCGTCAGATCGGATTGCGTGCGGGTGCGCCCGCCGCTTTCCTTCCATTGCAGCCCGTCGGACAGGGTGAAGGTGATCGCGTCGGACAGACCGCCATCTTTGTACTTTTGCAGCCTGACGCCCTTGCCCCGCACCATTTCGGGCAATTCGTCCAGACCGAAGACCAGAACCTTGCGGTTTTCGCCCACGACGGCGACGTGATCGCCCTGGATCGGCTTGCACACGATCGCCTTCGCATCGCGTACGTTCAATACCTGCTTGCCCGACCGGGTTTGCGCGATCACCTCAGCCTCGGGCACGATGAAGCCATCCCCGGCGGAGGACGCGACCAGCAGCTTGCGCTCCGGATCGTGTTTGAACAGGGCCAGCGCCTCCGCCTCGTTCGGCAGATCGACCATCAGGCGGACGGGTTCGCCCATGCCGCGCCCGCCAGGCAGGCTGGCGGCGGACAGGGTGTAGAACCGCCCGTTTGTCCCGAACATCACCAGCCGGTCCGTGGTTTCCGCGTGGAAGATGAAGCACGGGCCGTCGCCATCCTTGAACTTCAGCTCGGAATCGAGGGCGATATGCCCCTTCATCGCCCTGATCCAACCCATTTCGGAGCAGACGACGGTGATCGGCTCACGGTCTATCATCGCCTCCAGCGGGATATCAGCAACGACAGGCGCATCCGCGAAGCCGGTGCGACGTGCGCCTGTGGGATAGTCGGCCCCATCGGCCCGCTTCATATCGGCGAGGCTTTCGGCGGCGGTCAGGCCCTTGTACTTCGCCGGCGCGCCGAAGGTCTTGCGCGTGTCGCGAAGCTGGTCCGAGATCCGGCCCCATTGCAGATCGTCCGAGGCCAGCATCTCCTCCAGCTCCGCACGCTCCGCGATCAGGGCGTCGCGTTCCTTGCGCAGCTCCATCTCCTCCAGCTTGCGCAGGGACCGCAGCCGCATGTTGAGGATTGCCTCGGCCTGCACGTCGGTCAGCTCGAACTCCGCCATCATCACGGGTTTCGGCTCATCCTCTGTGCGGATGATCTCGATCACCCGATCCAGGTTGAGATAGGCGGTGATGTAGCCTTCGAGCACTTCGAGCCGGTGGGCGATCTTCTCCAACCGGTGGCGCGAGCGGCGCAGCAGCACGTCACGCTGATGGTCGAGAAAGGCGCGCAGCACCTCACGCAGATTGCAGACCTGCGGCGTGCGCCCGTCGATCAGCACGTTCATGTTGAGCGAGAAGCGCGTTTCCAGATCGGACTGGCGAAACAGCGCCTCCATCAAGGTTGACGGCTCCACCGTTTTCGCGCGCGGTTCCAGAACGATGCGGATATCCTCGGCGCTCTCATCCCGGATATCGGCGAGGATCGGCAGCTTCTTGGAGTTTATCAGGTCCGCGATCCGCTCGATCAGCTTGGATTTCTGCACCTGATAGGGGATTTCGGTAACGACGATCTGCCACTGTCCACGGCCCAGCTCCTCCACATCCCAGACAGCGCGCAGGCGAAAGGCACCGCGCCCGGTGGCGTAGGCGTCGCGGATGGCGGCGGGGGCCTCGACGATGGTGCCGCCGGTGGGAAAATCGGGGCCGGGGATGAACTCCACCAGCTTTTCGATGCCCGCGTTCGGCGTCTTGATGAGGTAGAGCGCGGCGTCGATCACCTCGCTTACATTGTGCGGCGGAATGTTGGTCGCCATGCCCACGGCAATGCCGGTGGACCCGTTCGCCAGCAGGTTGGGAAAGGCGGCGGGCAGCACCTCCGGCTCGCTCTCGGAACCGTCGTAGTTGGGGCGGAAATCGACGGCGTTCTCGGCCAGGCCGTGCATCATCGCGACAGCGGCGGCGGTCATGCGGGCCTCGGTGTATCGCTGGGCTGCGGGGTTGTCGCCGTCCACGTTGCCGAAGTTCCCCTGCCCGTCCACCATCGGATAGCGGACGTTGAAATCCTGCGCCAACCGCGCGAGGGCGTCGTAAATCGACTGATCGCCATGTGGGTGATAATTGCCCATCACCTCACCCACGATCTTGGCGCATTTGCGAAACGCGCCGTTGGGGTCCAGCCGCAAGCCGCGCATCGCGTAGAGGATGCGACGGTGAACGGGCTTCAACCCGTCGCGCGCATCGGGCAGCGCCCGGTGCATGATCGTGCTCAGCGCATATTGCAGGTAACGGTCCCCGATCGCCCGGGCGAGCGGTTCCGAAGTGATATGCCCGCCGTTCGCATCCGCCGGGCCGTCTGTCGTGTCGTCGATATCTGCCATGCACAAGGTCTATGGCGGCGCTACAGGACGGTAAAGTGCCAAACGCCACGCCTCACGTGATCGCGCCCGCCAAATACCTGCCCGCGACGCGATGGCCCCTTTGCATGTGCGCCCGGGAAAGCTAACTGATGGGATATGGTACAGGGACCCTTACTCTACGTGATCGGCATTGCCTGCTTGGCGGTACTTGTCGTCCTTCTCATCGGCGTCGGCGGCTTTGCCAAGGGCGGCGATTTCAACAAGAAATATGCCAACAAGATCATGCGCCTGCGGATCTTGTTGCAGTTCGTCGCCGTTGTCATCATCGTGATCGGCGTCTGGATCGCACGCGGAGGAAGCTGATGGTCGTTCTCAACAAGATCTACACCCGCACCGGCGATGCCGGCGAAACCGCCCTGGGCAACGGAACGCGGGTCGCGAAACATTCGCACCGGGTCAACGCCTATGGAACGGTGGATGAGGTCAACGCCACTGTCGGTCTGGCCAGGCAGGTCGCGCAGGGCGACATGGATACCATGCTGTCCGCAATCCAGAACGACCTGTTCGATCTGGGCGCGGACCTGTGCACCCCCGATATGGAGCAGGACGCCGAACGGGAATACCCCCCCCTGCGCATGGTCGCCGCTCAGGTGGACCGGTTGGAGCGGGAGATCGACGCTATGAACGCCCGCCTGGACCCGCTGCGCAGTTTCATCCTGCCCGGCGGATCGGCGCTGGCAGCCCAGATGCATATGTGCCGCACCGTGGCCCGCCGCGCGGAACGTCTGGTCGTGGAACTGGCCGCGGCGGAGGCGGTCAATCCAGCGGCAGTGAAATATCTCAACAGGTTGAGCGACTGGTTCTTCGTCGCAGGCCGGATCGCCAACGATGACGGACGCGACGACGTGCTGTGGGTGCCGGGAGCAAACCGCTGACGTGACGTTGAATTTGACCTATGCGCGATCCGACACGAGATCCGTAGGACGGGCGCGACATATTCGTGCGCGTTTGCATATGAAAACATCGCATTTGCCATGGTCGCGCGGGAAAGCCCCCGTTAAACAGGGCAGCGAAAGAGTCGCCGGGCAATCCGGCCCTAGCAGTGGAGAGACGCAATGAAGGTCCTAGTACCGGTCAAGCGCGTGATCGACTATAACGTTAAAGTCCGTGTGAAGGCGGATGGCAGCGGCGTCGATCTCGCCAATGTAAAGATGTCGATGAACCCGTTCGACGAAATTGCCGTCGAAGAGGCGATCCGCCTGCGTGAAAAGGGTACGGTCGAGGAAGTCGTCGTCGTTTCCATCGGTGTGAAGCAGTCGCAGGAAACGTTGCGCACCGCGCTGGCCATGGGTGCGGATCGCGCGATCCTGATCAATGCCTCCGACGATGTTCACAACGATATCGAACCGCTCGCCGTCGCCAAACTGCTCGCCGCAGTGGTGAAGGAGGAAGAGCCTGATCTGGTCATCGCCGGCAAGCAGGCAATCGATAATGACATGAACGCCACAGGTCAGATGCTGTCGGCGCTGCTGGGCTGGTCGCAGGCGACCTTCGCATCCGAACTGGCGATCGAGGGCGACAGCGCCGTCGTCACGCGGGAGGTCGATGGCGGTCTTCAGACCATCAAGGTCAAGATGCCCACAATCGTCACCGTCGATCTGCGCCTGAACGAGCCGCGCTACGCCTCGCTGCCCAACATCATGAAGGCCAAGAAAAAGCCGTTGGAGGAAAAGACCCCCGCCGATTACGGCGTGGATGTCACCGCCCGGTTGAGCGTCGTCAAGACCACCGAACCGCCCGAGCGGTCCGCAGGTGTCATGGTCGAATCCGTCGAGGAACTGATCGGAAAACTGAAAAACGAAGCGGGAGTCATCTGATATGGCCGTTCTTCTTCTTGCAGAAGTCAATTCTGGCGAACTGTCCATGGACGCCACCGCGAAGGCTGTCACGGCTGCAAAATCGCTGGGCGATGTGACGGTTCTGTGCGCGGGCGCCTCTGCCGCCGCAGCGGGTGAAACCGCCGCGACCATCGACGGTGTTGCCAAAGTGCTGGTCGCGGAGGACGCATCGCTGGGTCACCGCCTGGCCGAGGCGACGGCGGATCTGATCGTGTCGCTGGCGGGGGATTATTCCCACATCGTCGCCCCCGCGACCACGGATGCGAAAAACATCATGCCGCGCGTCGCGGCCCTGCTGGACGTCATGGTGATCTCCGACGTGTCGGGCGTCGTCGATGCAGATACGTTCGAGCGTCCGATCTACGCGGGCAATGCCATCCAGACCGTGAAGTCTTCCGACGCGACCAAGGTCGTGACGATCCGCACCTCGACCTTCGATGCGGCGGGTGCCGGTGGCTCCGCCCCTGTCGAGACGATCGACACACCGGCAGCATCCGGGCTTTCCGAATGGGTCGAGGACAAGATCGCCGAGAGCGATCGCCCCGATCTGACCTCGGCCAAGATCGTCGTCTCCGGCGGACGCGGCGTGGGGTCGGAGGAAAACTTCGCCATCGTCGAGAAGCTGGCGGACAAACTGGGCGCGGCTGTAGGTGCCTCGCGCGCGGCGGTCGATTCGGGCTACGCCCCCAATGACTGGCAGGTCGGCCAGACCGGCAAGGTCGTGGCTCCGGACCTCTACATTGCGATCGGCATCTCGGGTGCGATCCAGCATCTGGCCGGGATGAAGGATTCCAAGATCATCGTCGCGATCAACAAGGACGAGGAAGCACCGATCTTCCAGGTTGCGGATTATGGCCTGGTCGCAGACCTGTTCGACGCCGTGCCCGAGTTGGAGAAGGCTCTCTCCTGATCCGTTAGAACCATCAGACGGAACGGGGCGCCAACTGGCGCCCCTTTTCATTTATAGTCAGGTTCACGGAATGGGGGCCTCGCAGCTCAGGCAAGGGCGGATCAGTCTATCCGACGCACGACCACGTGGTTGCCGGTGTCGCGGCTCAACTCGAACGCGCCGGTCTTCTGCACCAGTTTGGACAGGCTGGGGCACCCATAGGTCCGCGCATCGAAATCCGGGCGGGCATTGCTGATCCGCTGTCCCAAAACGCCGAGCGATACCCAGTCGTCCTCACCCTCAAGCTCCGCCATCGCGGATCGGATGATCGGCACGGCGGCGGAGGGTGCCTGCGTCTTGCGCCGTTCAGGCGTGCCCGCGTCGGCCGCGCCATTCATCAGGTTTTCGTTATAGATGAACCGGGTGCAGGCCGCGCGGAACGCTTCGGGAGTCTTCTGCTCGCCAAAGCCGTAGACGACTGCGCCCTCCTCCTTGATCCGTTGCGCAAGACGGGTGAAATCACTGTCGGAGGAGATCAGGCAGAACCCGTCCACATTGCCCTTGTGCAGCAGGTCCATCGCATCAATCACCATCGTGATGTCAGAGGCGTTTTTTCCCTTCACATATGCCGGCTGATGCGTCGGGATCAGCGCGTGGGTGGCAAGCTTCTTCTCCCACCCCTGCATTTCGGATCGGGTATAATCACCGTAGATACGGCGCACATTCGCCTCCCCCAAGCGTGCGATTTCATCGAACAGCGCCTGTGCGACATTGTGATTCGTGTTGTCCGCGTCAATCAGAACCGCGAGTTTGAGGGAGTCAGCCATGATTACACCAGTATGGGTCAGGTTCGAAACAGGTAGCCCGTAAACCCGACTGAGCAACTTACATCAAGGACAATCCGAGCAATCGGGACAATGGATCGGACAGCAACTGCGCTGCCTCGTAATGCATGACATGCGAGGGGCAGCGGCGCGCAACGCGGGGTGGTTTCAAACCCGGAATACGGGGCCCATCCGCCGCCTCCGCCGAGGCTACATATTCGACATATATGTCCGCATAGGGGCGCAGTTCGTCGATCATCGCGCGATCCACGAAGGGAGGTGCCATTTCACGGGCAATGGATGGCTGCATCCTATCTGGATCGTCGGGGGAGGAATCGGAAAACCAGAACAGAATCTTCGGCGTTTCGATATCCGTCATCAGTTCGCGCATCCGTGCCAGCCAGGCCTGTCGCATTTCCAGTTCGACGACGGCGAACCGGTCCTCGCTGACCCTGTGCAGGGCGATCAGCATGTTGTGCACGAACCGGAACTGCGAAAACTCCACCTCGGGATACAAGGCCTGTAACATCGGGCTGACCGTCCGCAACCGCAGGTTCCGCCGGGTATAGACCGAATACAGCCGGTTGGACACGACATGCGCGCCCATGACCGCGATCACACAGGCACGTGCATTCGAGCAGGCTTCGAGCAGGACAGGATCCTTGAGAAAGAAGCTGGCCCCGGCCCCCGGCGTTCCCCAATTTGCACAGACATGGCCGAAATGATCCTCAAGCTGGACCGGCCACGGCTCCTGCGCGAACCGTCCATATGTTTCCGAGCCGCCGATACAGGCGATATAGGGTTTCTTGAGGTTGGGTTTCGGGCCGCGAAACACCTGCCGCGAGCGCCCCCACCGATATTCCCGATAATTCAGACCCGTCGCCAGCACCGACTGAAAATTCATCATCCACTCCCCCCACAATCCAATGATTTGCGTAAGGCAGAAATATTAACGGACCCTCAACATCTTGCGGACAATGCTTCGGAACGCCTATTGTCGCGGTGCAACATGTGAGGGGCTTGCCGATGGATATCAAAACAGTTGGCGTTGTGGGCGCCGGGCAAATGGGCAACGGAATCGCCCATGTCTTCGCCCTCGCCGGGTTCGACGTGACGATGACGGATATCTCGCCAGAGGCCCTCACCGCATCCGTGGACAAGATCGCCGCGAACCTGGATCGGCAGGTCACGCGGGAGAAGATGACCCAAGCCGAACGGGACGCGGCCATGTCGCGAATCACGACGACCGGCACCCTGACCGATCTGGCGAAGCTGGACCTCGTCATTGAGGCCGCGACCGAGAAGGAAGCCGTCAAGCACGCCATTTTTGCCGAATTGCTGCCGCATCTGGGCGAACAGACGATACTGACCTCCAACACGTCCTCGATTTCCATCACGCGCCTTGCGTCCCAGACCGACCGGCCGGAACGGTTCATGGGCTTCCACTTCATGAACCCGGTTCCGGTGATGCAACTGGTGGAATTGATCCGCGGCATCGCCACGGACAATGCAACCTACAGGTCGCTCGAAGCGGTGGTGGAAAAGCTGGGCAAGACCTCCGCCAGCGCCGAGGATTTTCCCGCCTTCATCGTCAATCGCATTCTGATGCCGATGATCAACGAAGCGATCTATACGCTATATGAGGGCGTCGGCTCCGTTCAGAGCATCGACACCTCGCTGAAGCTGGGCGCGAACCATCCGATGGGGCCGCTGGAATTGGCCGATTTCATTGGGCTGGATACCTGCCTGGCCATCATGAACGTCCTGCATGACGGGCTGGCCGACACGAAATACCGCCCCTGTCCCTTGCTGACGAAATATGTCGAGGCGGGCTGGCTGGGTCGCAAGACCGATCGCGGATTCTACGATTATCGGGGCGAAACGCCGGTTCCAACACGTTGAACCCCGGGGGGAATTTGATCGCTTTTTCGGAACAACGCGGTAACGCGCCCGTGACTGTTCTTGATGCCGATACAATCTGTTTGTCGCAATCGTAGGTGACAAGCATGGCCTGTCGCGCCCATTGTAGGAAAATTCAACTGGAAATGAGAGGATTTTCCAATGTTCCTGCGCCGCGTATCCCTTGCCACTGCCCTGACCCTGGCCCCGCTTGCGGCGTTCGCCCAGTGGCAGGCCGATCCCTCGCATACCTCCGTCACGTTCGAGGTCGACCATCTGGGCTTCTCCGTTCTGCACGGACGGTTCCAGAACATCGACCCCGTCGTTTCGTTCGACCCCGAGGATATCGAAGCGACGGAAATCTCCGTCACCATCGACGCCAGTTCCGTCTATTCGGGGTGGGAGAGCCGTGACGAACACCTCACGCAGGGGGATTTTCTGAACGCTGAGGAATTTCCTGAAATCACCTTCGTGTCCACCTCCGTTGCGCAAACGGGTGAGGACACCGCCGACATCACCGGCGACCTGACGATGCTGGGGCAGACGCGGGAAGTGGTCTTTGCCGCCACGCTCAACCAGATCGGCCCGTTCCCGTTCAATCCTGATATGCAGGTCGCGGGCTTCACCGCGACAGGCAGCGTGGATCGCACGGAATTCGGAATGGATTTCGGCGCTCCGGTGATCCCGGCCGTCATTCCGGTTACGGTCAATCTGGAAATGATCAAGCAGTAAAAATGCTGCCCGGGGCGGCAATGGGCCGCCCCGGCCACATCTGGAACACATCATGCCGTTTCTGAATTCCGAACGAAGCTGGGGCATTCCCACGCGTCTGATACACTGGATTACCGCTGGCATCGTGTTGTGGATGCTGGGGCTGGGCGTCTACATGACGAACTTCGTGCCCGATCCGCTGGACCAGTTCGCGCTGACGCAAATTCACAAGAGCTGGGGATTTGTGGTTTTCGTTCTGGCCGTGATCCGGGTGGTATGGATGAGCTTTTCGCGCAAGCGGCCCGGTCTGCCTGCCGATACGCCCAGATTGCAGGCACGTGTCGCCAAGGCGTCGCATCTGATCCTCTACGTCATGCTGTTCCTGATGCCGTTGAGCGGTTGGGCCATGTCGGCTGCCGCGCCGCTGCAGGATCTGCTGAATATCGACAACATGGTTTTCGACTGGTTCGCAATGCCGGACCCCTGGGTTCCCGGCGTCTCGTGGGTCGAGAATCTGGCGCGAGGCATTCATTTCTGGTCGAGCATCGTGCTGAGCGTGACGCTGTTCGCGCATGTCGGCGGCGCTATATTGCACGGCTTCGTCATTCGGGACGACGTCCTGCGACGCATGACCTTCGGTCGGGACAGGCCGGGGCTGGATTAACCGCGGTCTGGGAGGTTCCGGCGGAGGCGTAGCCTTGCCGAAAACTAGTCAGGCTCACCAAACTTGCTGAGGACCAGTGCCTTCAGATCCTCTGCCAGCAGTGCGGATTCGGGGCCGTGGGTCACCACCTCGATCCGGGTTCCCTGCGCACCCTCCAACATCAGCAGACCCATGATCGAGTCGCCGGAAACGGTTTCACCGTTGCGCGTGACCGAAGCGGTCGCGTCGCGGGCCTCGACACATTCGACGAAGCGGGCGGAGGCGCGGGCGTGCAGCCCTTTGCGGTTGGTTATATCAAGCGTGAATTTCATAGGCTCAGCAGGCAACGACAGAGGAAGGGGCGGGCGCGTGACGGGCATCCAGATAACGGTGCCCCGCATCGACCGCCGCGTTGATCGCATCGGCCCGTGGCAGGTGCCGCGACTTCGCCAGTTGCACCAGCATCGGCATGTTGGCCCCGTATAGCATATCCATCCCGTGGCGCATGGAGGCCTTCATCGCGAGGTTCGAGGGGGTGGAGCCGAACAGATCCGTCACCAGGATCACGCCCTGCCCCTGATTGACCTCATCCGACGCGGTCGCGATCTGATCCTGCCGGGTTTCCAGCTTGTCATCCGGGCCGACGGAAATGGCGCGCACACCCTTCAACGGCCCGACGACATGTTCAAGCGCAGCGAGATATTCCTGAGCGAGCCCACCATGGGCCACAATGACGATACCGATCAAACCCGGTTTCACCCTTCTTTTCCCGAAGCGGCGACCGTTGCTTCGGATGCCGTTTTCCGGTCGAGTTCCCTGTGGCGAATAGACACGCGTGTTTCCGCCTGCGCAAGACGTTTCCCGATCGCCTCAGCCATATAGACGGAGCGGTGTTGCCCCCCGGTACACCCGAATCCCAGACTGAAATATGCCTTGCCCTCATCACGATAGGCGGGAATCAGCAGGTCGAGCAAGGCGCAGACCTGATCGTGGAACGCATCGTGGCGCGGATCGGACTGAACATAGCGGGCCACCGCCTCATCCAATCCGGTCAGGGCGCGCAGCTCGGGCTGCCAATGGGGATTTTGCAGGAACCGGCAGTCCAGCACCATGTCCAGACCGCGCGGGATGCCACGTTTGTAGGAAAACGACTGGACGCTTACGGACAAGCCGGTGCGCCCTTCGGGGCCGAACCACGTGGCGATCTCCGCCTTCAGATCGTGCGGCGACAGGTCGGTGGTGTCGATGACGATATCGGCGCGATCCTTGAGGCCGCTGAGCATGTCCACCTCACGCGCGACGGCGGTGGCGGCGGCCTCATCGTCGAGCGGATGGCGGCGGCGGGTTTCGGAAAACCGGCGTGACAGAACCTCTTGCGTGCAGTCGAGATATAGCAGCTTGCCCGCGACGCTGGGCTCCTCCTGCATCCAGGACACGATGTCGAGCAGGTTGCCGGCGGAAAAGCCCCGCGTGCGGACATCCACACCGATGGCCAGCGGTCCTCGGGCGTCACCGGTGGCGACCTGTTCGATCAGAGACAGGGGCAGATTGTCGATCACTTCGAAACGCAAATCCTCCAGCGCCCGGATCGCCGTCGTGCGCCCCGCACCGGATGGACCGGTCACGAGCACCATCGGCGTTCTATCGTGAATCCCCTTTGTCATGTTCGCATCCGCCCTCGTCGATCAATTCGATTTCGTCACGTAGCCATAGTTCGATCACACTGCAAAGTTGCAAGATCGACCTGCCAGCGATCCGACGCAATGTGATGCCGCGATGATGCCAGGTCAGCGGATCCGGCTGCCGCCCGTCCGGTGTCGCGTCCAGATCCACCACCAGCGATAGCGCCGCGTATGGACGCGGTATCACACGTCCGATGCCGATGCCACGCAACTCGACCAACCCACGCAACGTATCGGGGGCGGAGGCGATCAGTTGACCGTCGCGCGGTTCGATCCTGACCCTGTCATCCGCCACCAGCCTGGCCCCGCGCGCCATCAGGTCCAGCGCGAGGGCGCTCTTGCCCGACCCTGCGGCCCCGATGATCAGGACCGCCCGGTGCGGCCCTGCTATAACAGTGCCGTGCACGGTCACAATGGCAGTTCCACGGTAAATTGCGCCCCTGTAACTTCACCTGCCGCATCGGTCAGATTCCGGGCGAAGATATGCCCGTTATGCGCCTCGACGATCTGTTTCGAGATCGCGAGGCCGAGGCCCGAATGAGTGCCGAATGTCTGTCCCGGCCGTTCGGAATAGAAACGGCTGAAGACATCCGTCAAATTGTCGGCGGGAATGCCCGGCCCCGTGTCCGAGACGGTCACGATGGCCTGCCCGTCCGCGATCGAAACCCGTACCGTCACGCGCCCCCCCGGCGGTGTGAAGCTGACCGCGTTGGTAATCAGGTTGACCACGACCTGCGCCAGCCGCCCCTCCAGCCCCTGCACGATAACGGCTGGCTCCGGTGTTTCGGCGCTCAGGACAACCTCGCGCTTGCTCGCCTCACCCTGATTGTATTCGACCAGCGCCGTTACCAGAGCGTTCAGATCGAAGGGCTCCATCTCCTCCCGCACCAGTTCACTGTCCAGCCGCGACGCGTTGGAGATATCGGTGACCAGTCGATCCAGCCGCTGCACGTCACTGGCGATCACATCCAGCAGGCGTTTGCGCTGCTCGTCCGTCTTGGCATATTCCATCGTCTCCACCGCGGATCGCAGCGAGGTGAGGGGATTCTTGATCTCATGCGCGACGTCGGCGGCAAAAACCTCGTTTGCCTCGATCCGTTCGTAGAGCGCCTGCGTCATCAGGATCAGCGCACGGCTGAGGTTCCCGATCTCATCGGGGCGTCCCGTCAGATCGGGGAAGTGAATACGCTCCGGCGCCATGTCACGGGTCGAGCGGCTGGCCCGCTGCGCCGCATTCGCCAAGGCCCGCAGCGGGCGAGCGATCGAATTCGCGAGAACAACCGACAGCGCAATCGAGACGGTCAGCGCCAGTAGGAACATCGTCATCATCTGTCGCCGCTCGTTGGAGACCAGTTGCGAGATGTCGCCGCTGCGCGTGGACATCACCAAAGCGCCCACCGGCTGGTTCCGCGAGATCACGGGCAGCGACACCGACAGAATGTAATCGCCGGCATCATCGCTGCTGACGATCTGCCGAGCCTGCCCGGACAACGCATCCTCGACGATATCATCAAGGACCTCGCGCGTCAGGGTTGCGCCCGATCCCTCCCTGCGCCGCAGCAGTGCGGAGATACGATCTATCACGGTATCGAACAGATAAACGGCAACCTCCCCGGCGGATGTGACCTCACCTTCCTCCATCTGCGATCGCGCCTGTTCCGCCGCGCTCAGACTGTCGGACAGCAAGTCACCGTCCATTCCGTACAGCCTGACCTGCGCGCCAGTGACAGGGCCGACCGACTGGACCACCTCGTCCGCGATGTCCATGTTCAGGACCGTGCCGTCGGCCTGAACACCGAATTGATGGATGGTGCGGGCGATCAGCAATCCGTCGCGAACCAGGCCCTGCGCGCGCTGTTCGACCAGCGATCGCTCAAACTGGCTGAGGAACAATATCCCGATTACCAATGTCGCCTGCGCCAACAGGTTGAAGAACACAATCTTTCGCGCGATGGGCGATGTGGAATACAGCTCATCAGGGGTATCGTCCTGATCGCGGCCAGATTGCGACGCGGCGATGGTCAGACCGCCTCCACGCTCCAGCCGTGGCAACGACAGCCCCCTGCGCTTGTTTCGATCCCGCACGCTAGACCTCGGTGAACCGATACCCGATTCCGTAAAGGGTCTCGATCGAGGAGAAGCCATCGTCGATGCGCTTGAACTTCTTGCGCACCCGCTTGATATGGCTGTCGATGGTGCGGTCGTCGACGTAGACCTGATCATCGTAGGCGGCATCCATCAACTGATCGCGATTTTTCACGAAGCCCGGTCGCTGGGCCAGCGCCTCGAGAATCAGGAACTCCGTCACGGTGAGGGACACAGGGTTGCCGTTCCAGCTAACGATGTGGCGCAGCGAATCCATGGTCAGCTTGCCGCGATGCATGATCGTGTCGGCTTCTTCCTCGGTTTCCGGCTCCAACCGTGCGGCACGACGACGCAGCACGGCGCGGATACGCTCCAGCAGCAAACGTTGCGAAAATGGCTTGCGAACGTAGTCGTCGGCGCCCATGCGCAGACCCAGCACCTCGTCGATCTCCTCATCCTTGGATGTCAGAAAAATCACGGGCATATCGTTCTTCTGCCGCAACCGTCGCAGCAATTCCATCCCGTCCATGCGCGGCATCTTGATGTCGAGCACAGCCAGATCGGCCTCGCCTTGGGACAAGGCTGGCAACGCGGACGCACCGTCCGAGAAGGTCGTTACCTCGAACCCCTCCCCCTCCAGAACCATCGCGACGGAGGTCAGGATATTTTGATCGTCGTCAACCAGTGTAATCCGGTGCATGTGGTGGCCCCCAAGCCTGAGACTCTCGTTTCGGGGACTATCGTCGAACACAAACGCAGTGTCACGTATTTGCTTCATTTCGGGTTAAGCGGAACAGTCCAAAGCGGTTGCGGAATAAAGTAACAAAAAATGTGGGCTGGAATTGCGCAATGTTGCCGGTTAAGGAAAAGCGTCATCGCATGATTCAGGTGCTCGCGCACTGTCGGACTGGCCCTCCGGCGGTATCATGCAGATAGAGACGCGGGGCGCGCCGCCAAGGTATTTGCGCGCCTCATACCCGCAGGAGCACAGTCCGAAATGGAGACTGGCAAGGTCAACCCGGACCAAACACTCGAACGGAACGGCATCAAAAATGTCGGCACCGTACATTACAATCTGCTCGAACCCGCGCTGATCGAAGCCGCTGTAAAGCGCGACGAGGGTACGCTGGGTGAGGGGGGGACGTTCCTCGTCTCCACCGGCAAGCACACAGGTCGGTCGCCCAAGGACAAGTTCGTCGTGGCCGAACCCTCAGTCGAGGACAGCATCTGGTGGGAGAACAACCCCCCCATGCAGCCCGACGCATTCGCACGCCTTCACGCCGACATGCTCGCCCATGTCGAGGGGGGCGAACTGTTCGTGCAGGACCTGTACGGCGGCGCGGATCCCGATCATCGCCTGAATGTGCGCGTCGTAACGGAGCTTGCCTGGCACAACCTGTTCATCCGCCACCTGCTGCGCCGGCCGGAGCTGGAGGAGCTGGAAAGCTTCGTTCCCGAATTCACGATCATCAACTGCCCGTCGTTCAAGGCGGACCCCGAACGGCACGGGTGCCGGTCCGAAACGGTGATCGCGCTCAGCTTCGAGACCAAGACGATCCTGATCGGCGGCACCTCCTACGCGGGCGAAAACAAGAAAAGCGTGTTCACGCTGCTCAACTACCTGTTGCCTGCGAAGGGCGTGATGCCGATGCACTGCTCGGCCAACCACGCAAAGGGGGATTCCGACGATGTCGCGGTATTCTTCGGGCTGTCGGGCACGGGCAAGACGACGCTCAGCGCGGATCCGGGCCGTATCCTGATCGGTGACGATGAACATGGCTGGTCGGACAACGGCGTCTTCAACTTCGAGGGTGGGTGCTACGCCAAGACCATCGACCTGAACCCCGAGGCAGAGCCGGAAATCTACGGCACGACCAAGATGTTCGGCACCGTGATCGAGAACATGGTCTTCGATCCGCATACCAAGGCGCTGGATTTCAAGGATGACAGCCTGACGCCGAACATGCGTTGCGCCTATCCGCTGGACTACATCTCGAACGCATCCGACACGGCGCGGGGCGGAATGCCGCGCAATATCGTCATGCTGACCTGCGATGCGTTCGGCGTGCTGCCCCCCATCGCGCGGCTGACGCCGGCGCAGGCGATGTATCACTTCCTTAGCGGATTCACCTCCAAGGTGGCCGGAACCGAGAAGGGCGTGACCGAGCCTTCGCCCACGTTCTCCACCTGCTTCGGCGCGCCGTTCATGCCACGCCGCCCCGAGGTTTATGGCGCTCTGCTGCGGGAGAAGATCGCTGAACATGGCGCGACCTGCTGGCTGGTGAACACCGGCTGGACCGGTGGAGCTTACGGCACCGGATCGCGGATGCCGATCCGCGCCACGCGCGCCTTGCTGACGGCGGCACTGACCGGCAAACTGGACGATGCGCAATACCGCCGCGACGAGAATTTCGGCTTCGAAGTGCCGGTTGCGGTCGCGGGCGTCTCCGACCTTCTGCTGGACCCGCGCCGCACTTGGGACGACAAGTCGGCCTATGATGCGCAGGCCCGCAAATTGGCGGAGATGTTCGCGCAGAACTTCGCCCAGTATGAGGCACATGTGGACGATGAGGTGATGCAGATCGCCGTCACCGCCGCCTGAGCATCCTGAACATGACGGGCGCACCCTGACCGGTGCGCCCGTATTCTTCTGTCCTCAAATATCCCCGCCGGAGGCGTTATTCATCATAGCGCGCCAGTTCGATCAGATTGCCGTCCGGATCGTTGAAATAGATTGAGACGATCGGCCCACGCGCCCCCGATTTGGTCACCGGACCTTCCACCACCTCCACACCCTGCGTCGCCAGATGCGCCAGCACGTCGGCATCGCCGGTCTCACGCACCAGGCACAGATCGCCGCTGCCGATGGCGGCATTGTTGCGTTGCTCCTGCCCCAGAACCTGCAAATTGATCTTCTGATCCCCGATTTGCAGTGCCCACCGCCCCTGCGCGAAGGTCACGGCCTCCACCCCCAGGACGCGGGTGTAGAATGCCACGGCGTCGTCGATATCGCGCACGGTCAGCACGACATGATCTAGGGACAGGGCGAGCGGCATGGCGTTCTCCGACAAAGCTTGACCGAACCCTACGCTACTGGCATCCGCTGAATTATGAAAGCTGATCGCCACCCTGTCGCCGCCGCCTGCGGCCACCCGCTGACCACACAGGCCGCGCATGATGTGCTGTGCGCGGGCGGCAGCGCCGTGGATGCGTGCATCGCCGCCGCCCTGATGGCCTGCGTGGTGGAGCCTGTGCTGGCAGGTCCGATGGGCGGCGGCTTCATGATGCTGTGCCCGGCGCAAGGGTCCGCGCGGGTGCTCGATGGCTTCGTCCAGACACCCCGTCGGCGTATCCCGGCGGAGGTTCACAGCATCGAGGCGGATTTCGGTGATACCCGTCAGATATTCCACATCGGTCCGGGCACGATCGCGACGCCCGGCCTGATACCGATGCTGTTCGAGGCGCATGCCCGCGCGGGCCGGATGTCGATGCCCGACCTTGCCCAACCGGCCGTGACCGCCGCCCGCGCGGGCCATGTTGTCACGACCTTTCAGGCGGAGGTCGCGCGCATCACCAGCCCGATCCTCAGCCACATTCCAGCCACCGCGCAGCGCTTCGGCATGGCGAAAGGGCCCCTGCAAGCCGGCGATCATCTGTGCACGCCTGATCTGGCCGACGCGCTGGAGGTTCTGGCGATCGAAGGCGCGCGCCTGTTCACCGAAGGGGAGGTCGCGCAGGCGCTTCTGTCGTTGGACGGCATCGCACTGACCGGCGAGGATCTGCGCCGCTATGCGCCCAGATGGCGGGAACCGCTGCACATGTCGCGGCACGGCTGGGACGTGGCGCTGACGCCCTCCCCCTCCATCGGGGGAACGCAAATCGCGCTCATGCTCGATGCTATGCCGCAGGAGGTGACCCCCGCGCTGCTGCACAGGGCACAGGCGGAATTGCTGGATCTGCGCGCGCAGTCGTCCGATCCGCTGACCTTCGATCCGGCACTGGTGGCGCAGTTGCGGCGCACGCTGGCCGGTCACGCGGCCCGCCAGCGCGGCACCACGCATATTTCCGTCACCGATCGGGGCGGAATGGGCGCGGCGCTGACGCTATCTAACGGCACGGGCGCGGGGGTCATCGTGCCCGGTACCGGCATCATGCCCAACAACATGCTGGGTGAGGAGGACCTGCTGCCGGGCGGGCCGGAAAGCTGGGCGCCGGATGTCCGACTTGCCTCCGCCATGTGCCCCATGTGCCTGCGCGCGCCGGACGGTTCGATCACGATGATGGGGTCGGGCGGTTCCAGCCGCATCCGCACTGCGCTCAGCCAGACGGCTTTGCACCTGATCGCGGGCCAACCGCTGGAGGACGCGGTGATGGCCCCTCGGCTGCACCTGGATATCGCGAACGGCCCCGTGATGGCGGAGCCGGGAGACGAGTGCTGGACCGACGCCTTGCACGATCTGCCTGCGGACGTGACGATCTGGCCCGAACGCTCGATGTATTTCGGCGGCGTCCATGCGGTGCGCAGCACCCGGGGCGGCGTCACAGCTGTCGCGGATCCCCGACGCGACGGTGTGGCATTGACCTAGCCCAGCAGGCCGCGCCGCAGAAGGTTCAATCCCGCCACGATCAGGACCAGCAGGGTCACCTTGCGGAAGGTTTCCTGCTCCAGCCGGTCCTGCACCAACAGGCCCACCGCCATGCCACCGAATGCAGGTGCGATCAACATTACGGACAAGGGCAATGTCGTCGCGTTCAACACGCCGGTCGAACCGTGGACCGAGATCACGACCAGCAGCCCCAGTAGGAAGATCACGCCCTGCACGCGCACCATCTCGACCTTGGGGACTTCACGCGCCAGCAGATACAACACGACCGGCGGCCCTGTTACCGCCGCCAAACCGCCGAATATACCTGCCAGTACGCCGGAGATCACCGCCGCGATCCGGCTCGCCCCGATCACGGGGCCGGGGCGCCATCCCGCCAGTTGCACGATCGCGAAGAACGTGACGCCGAGGCCAAGGATGACAAACAGCACCTCCGTCGACAGGATGCTGACCAACGGCGCGACCAGCCCCATCACACAGATGATCAGCAAAACGTAGAGGCGGAACGCCCAGAAGCTGTCCCACGCCGCGCGGGGCCCGTCGCGGAACGCCTGCCAGACATTGGTCAGCATCGCCGGCAGCATGACCGCCGCGACGGCCACAGGGGCAGGCAGCATCGAGCCGATGCCGCTGACCGCCAGCATGGGCAGCGCGAAACCGACCGCGCCCTTCACAAATCCTGCGAAGAACATGATCGACATCGCGATCAGAATCAAATCAAGGTCGATGCTGGTGAAAACCGGTGTGAAGAAAATCATGCGGCGGAGTTGGCATTTCCAGCACGCAAAACGCAATGCTAATAAGAGTGCGCCTTACCGCCGCACGGCGCACGATTGTTGCGAGGCGATCTTGACCCTGCGCGCGCCGCCTCATAATGTCCGCGCAACCGCAAAATAATTGTGCGCCGCACCATCAAGAGGCCCGACTCATGAAAGACACGCCGATGACCAAGGATCGCATTATCCCCAAAGCACAGGCTGCTGTCGCCCCCCTTCAGGCCCTTCGTGCCGATGCCGTGGACGCGCTGGGGAAACTCACGGAAACAGCCAGCGTCGATTCGGTACAATACGATGCCCACGGCGTCGCGTGGGTGTCCACCTATTGCGAAGCTCTGGTTCAGCTCATCGATTGGGCATCCCGCCTGGACGCGCAGGGCGCGTTCGGTGAGATGGAGGAGCTGATCCTGACCATCGGCCTGGGCGAATACCTGTCGCAACTGGGCGGCGGCATCGCGATGAGCCAGGGGGAGATGTTCCGCCTTTCCGAACTGGGATTGCATTTGCCCGAATCCCTGACCGCCCTGATGTCCGGCAACACCGATGCGGCGCGCCAGCGCCTCGCCACGCTGATGGTCGAACGGCAGGGCATCGCCAGCTTCGGTGCGACGGCTCTGGACGAAGAGTTCGAGATGATCCGCGAGCAATTCCGACGCTTCGCGGATGAGAAGGTCCTGCCCTATGCGCATCAATGGCATCTGAACGATGAACTGATCCCGATGAGTGTGATCGAGGAGATGTCCGAACTGGGCGTCTTTGGTCTGACCATTCCCGAGGAACATGGCGGTTTCGGGCTGGGCAAGACGGCGATGTGTGTCGTCTCCGAGGAGCTTTCGCGCGGCTATATCGGCGTCGGCTCTCTGGGCACCCGCTCGGAGATCGCGGCGGAGCTGATCCTGGGCGGCGGCACCGATGCGCAAAAGGCGGAATGGCTGCCCCGGCTTGCCAGCGGTGAAACCCTGCCGACAGCCGTGTTCACCGAGCCCAATACCGGCTCCGATCTGGGCGCGCTCAAGACGCGGGGGATCAAGGACGGTGATGACTGGATCCTGCGCGGCAACAAGACCTGGATCACCCATGCCGGCCGCACCGACCTGATGACCGTGCTCGCCCGGACGGTGCCCGATACGAACAATTATTCCGGCCTGTCGATGTTCCTCGCTCCCAAGACACGCGGCACAGATACCGATCCGTTCCCCGATGCAACGATTGATGGGGGGGAGATCGAGGTGCTGGGCTATCGCGGAATGAAGGAATATACCCTCGCGCTGGACGATCACCGCGTCCCGGGCTCCGCCCTGCTGGGCGGCAAGGAAGGCCAGGGTTTCCGCCAGTTGATGCGCACCTTCGAAAGCGCGCGGATCCAGACTGCGGCGCGGGCAATCGGCGTCGCGCAATCCGCGATGGAACTCAGCCTGCAATATGCGCTGGACCGCACCGCCTTCGGCAAGCCGCTGATAGATAAGCCCCGTGTCTATGCCAAGCTGGCGATGATGACGGTCGAAATCATGATCGCCCGTCAGCTCACCTATTTCTCCGCCCGGGAAAAGGACGCGGAGCGGCGCTGCGATCTGGAGGCGGGCATGGCCAAGCTGCTGGGTGCCCGCGTCGCGTGGGCGGCTGCGGATAACGGCGTGCAAATCCACGGCGGCAACGGCTTTGCGATGGAATATCCCATCAGCCGCGTGCTGTGCGATGCGCGTATCCTCAATATCTTCGAGGGAGCGGCGGAAATTCAGGCGCATGTCATCGCCCGCCGCCTGCTGGACACGCGGCAGGCGTGATGTAGAAGCGGCGACTTGCCCCGGCGGGGTGTGCGGGGTAGCTCTATGCGAACCCAACCAACGGATACCCCGCCTATGCTGCGCCTCGTGCCCCTGCTGCTGCTCGCCCTCGCCGCCTGTGACACCACCCCGCGTGAGGTCGTCACGCCGCCTGCGCCACGCCCTGCCCCCTCCCGCGGGGCGGAGATCGCGGCGTTGGAGACCCCAGACGTAACACCCGATGTGATCCCCAGCCGTATCGGTGACGTGGATTGGTCGCTCACCGTGCTCAACGATCGTCTGGTGGGCCAGGTGATGGAGGTAGACCTGTCCGGCGGCCTGATCGACGGCACCGGGCCGTGTCAAGCAATACGGGGGAATTACTTCGGCACCGGTCCGATTTTCGTCGTCGAGACGATCATCGTGCCCCGTCTGCCCGATTGCGAGCGGTCGAACCTGCAGGAGGAAATCGCCATCGCGATGATCGACGCCCGCTCCGCCGTGGTGGAAAACGGCGTGCTGGTCGTGCGCGATGCGGCGGGGGTCATCCGTCTGGAGTTTCTGCCCCTCTGACCAACTGCGCCACGATCGCACGCTCCGCCTGATCGCGTGCGTCCAGCACGGTCGTCCGGCTCAGCGTCGGGGCCAGCCAGCGGCGCAGGAAATGCCCGGTCAGGCGCAAGGCATCCCGCGTGTCGTCCGCCGAGGCATCGCCGCCCATCAGCAGGAACAGCGGCAGCGGCAACAGACGATCCGCCCAGTCCCCGGCACCTGCCTGCGACACCGCCCGCCCCGATTTCGGAGAAACGAAGCGCAGCTGCTGTGTACCCCCCGTCACCGCGCAGGTGGTCAGGTCGAGGCCAAATCCCAGATCCGCCAGAAGCGACAACTCCCATTGCGCGTAAAGCTGCGGCCAGTCCGGCTGCCGCGCCAGCGCGTCCAGCAGATCGAGCGTCCTGTCATGCAATTCCTCGATCGGCTGACGTTCGGGCAGGCAGGAGGTCAGCAGACCCGCAACGGATTGCAAGGTCGCCAGCGCCGCCCGGTCCGCCATGATCGGAACCGCGCGCGACCGCACGGGCTCGGCCACGAACGATCCGATATGATCCTCGATCCGGGCGCGCCATGTCAGGTCCAGTTGCGCCCCGATCTGCAACAGGGGCGCCTGCCTGCGTGATGCCCCGCCGCGCACGACGCCTGCGTGCAGGCCATGGTCGCGGGTCAAAACTTCGATGATGGCGTTCGCCTCACCGTGCCGGCGCACAGACAGCAGGATGCCCTGTTCGCGCCATTCGATCATTCGGCGGGCGGCCTCACCGCAGGCCCTCCTGATCCAGCAGGTGGCGCCCGGCGCGATCCTCAACCTCCACGATCCACAGATCGGGATCGGCGGCGCGCTGGCGCGCCAGTTCCGCCTCCACCACTGCATCGTCACCGGCGACCAGTTCTGTCCAAACCCGCCGGTAATCCATGTCGTAGGAGCGGTGGAACGCCTGCGCGGCCCCGTCCAGCGTGTTCAGCTTCACGATCACGGCACCGGCGGTAGGATCGCCCTTTGCCGTCACGAATACCGGGATGTCGTTCAGACGCAGCCGCGCCAGATAGGCGTGAACCCAGAAATCGGAGGTGAGGCGCGGCTCAGCCGCCATCTTTGATGTCGAGCCCCATTTCGGTGAAACGCTCGGCCTCATCCAGCCAGTTCGGCCGGACCTTGATTTGCAGGAACAGATGCACCTTGCGGCCCAGGAATTCCGTCAGTTCCTCACGCGCGGCCATGCTGACCGCTTTGATCGTCTCACCCTTCGGACCCAGGGCGATGCCCTTGTGACCGTCGCGCATGACGTAGATGATCTGGTCGATCCGCACGGACCCGTCCTTGCGCTCCTCCCAGCTTTCCGTCTCCACCGTCAATTGGTAGGGCAGTTCCTGATGCAGGCGCAGGGTCAGTTTTTCGCGGGTGATCTCCGCCGCGATCATGCGCAGCGGCAGGTCGGCGATCTGATCCTCGGGATACATCCACGGCCCCTCGGGCACGCGGCCCGCCAGCCAGGCCTTGAGGTCATCCACGCCATACCCCTTCTCCGCCGAGACCATGAAGATCTGGGCGAAGTCGAACTCCTTCGACATTTCCGCCGTCAGGGCCAGCAGGCGGTCGCGGGGAATGCGGTCGATCTTGTTGATGGCCAGCGCGACCTTCTGCCCCTCGACGTTGCGTTCCTTCAGTGCGGCAAGGATCGCATCGACGCCATCGGTTTTTCCACGGTGCGCCTCGATCAGCAGCACGACGATGTCCGCGTCCGCCGCACCGGACCACGCCGCCTTGACCATCGCGCGGTCCAGATTGCGGCGCGGGCGGAACAGGCCGGGCGTGTCCACCAGCACCAGCTGGCTGTCGCCCTGCATCGCGACGCCGCGAATACGCGCGCGGGTGGTCTGTACCTTGTGCGTCACGATCGAGACCTTGGCCCCCACCATCGCGTTGGTCAGCGTGGACTTGCCTGCATTCGGCTCCCCTATCAGGGCAACAAAGCCTGCGCGGGTCTGTTTTTGCTCACTCATGTTTGCTCACTCATCGGGCGAAATCTCCTGAAGCAGGCGGCGGGCGGCCTGCTGTTCGGCGTCGCGCTTGCTGCTCGCCTCCGCCGATGCGGCCCCACCGGATTCGAGCGTCACCTCGACCGTGAAGACCGGCTTGTGATCCGGTCCACGCCGGTTGACGATCTTGTAGACGGGCAGCGCCTCACCACGCGCCTGTGCCAGTTCCTGAAGCCGGGTCTTCGCGTCGCGGGCGTCTTCCTCAGCCTCGGCGATGCGGTCCGCCCACAGGCGCAGGATGACCTCCCGCGCCTTGTCCATTCCGGCGTCGCGATAGACGGCGGCAATCACGGCCTCCATCGCGTCACCCAGCAGGGCGGTCTTGCGCCGACCTCCGGTCTGCGCCTCGGACCGGCCCAGGATCAGCGCGTCGCCTATGCCGATATGTGAGGCAATCGCGGCGCAGGCTTCCTTGCGCACCAGGGCGTTGAAACGCGGGGCGATCTGCCCCTCGGCGGCGGATTTGTCTTCCTTCAGCAATGCCTCCGCGATGACCAGTCCCAGAACCCGGTCGCCCAGAAATTCCAGTCGCTGGTTGTCCGGACGCGCCCGGTTCGCGATAGAGGAATGCGTCAGCGCACGCTCCAACAGGGCCATATCCGTGAACTGATGGCCCAGCGCCCGCATCAGGGCGGCGCGTGCTTCCTTCGCGCTCACTCCACCCACTCGAAGAACCTGTCGAGACGCCAGTTCCACGGCTTGAACAGCGAGGTGCCGGCGGCGGACAGAACCACCAGGTTCGCCTTGCCAATCAGCAGATCGCGATGCACGAAGCCGACGCCACCGCCGTTGAACGCGGGCGGGCCGCTCAGCGAGGTGCGAAACTCTGAGATCTGCATCCGGTTGAAAAAGCGGCTGTCGATGGAATTGTCGCGGTTGTCGCCCATGAAGAAGTAGTGCTCCTCCGGCACGGTATAGACCGGCGTATTGTCAGACGAGCGGTCCGCGATGTTGAGCACCATATGCTCCACCCCGTTCGGCAGGGTCTCGACGAATTGTTCCTTCTGGCAGATCGCACCCAGCGACACGGTGCCGTTGGCGCATTGCGGCCGGGTGGCCTGCTGATCCTCGTAGATCTCCTCGAACGTCTCCGCCGGGGCGAGGGGCAGCATCTCACCGTTGATGATCAGACGGCCGCCCTGCATCTGGATCGTATCGCCGGGCAGGCCGATCAGTCGTTTGATATAGTCCGTGCCGTTCGCCGGATGCGCAAACACGACAATGTCGCCGCGTTCCGGCTCGGTGAACCAGATGCGCCCGTCAAAGGGGCACAGGCCCAGCGGGCAGGATTCTGCGGAATAGCCGTAGGCGAACTTGTTCACGAACAGAAAATCGCCGACCAGAAGCGTCGGCTTCATCGAACCCGAGGGGATATAGAACGGCTGAAAGAACAGCGTGCGGATCAATCCGGCCAGAAGCAGGGCGTAGACGACGGTCTTGAGCGTGTCGAGCACGCCGCCCTCGGATTTCTTGCTGGCCATGAAACGCTATCCTTACTGGTTTTGACGCTTGTGCGGTTTTTGCGCTAAGCCCCCGGAATGTCAACTGAGACTGGGCGTTCCATCGGTCGCGCCTCGATCACGACAAAGGCGCTGGCCCAGGGGTGATCGTCGGTCAGGGTCACGTGGATGAACGGCTCGAACCCCGGTGGAACCATGGTTTCCAGCCGATCCGCCGCCCAGCCGGTCACGCGCATGGTGGGCTGGCCGGTGCGCAGGTTTCGCACCTCCATGTCGCGCCATGCGATGCCCATGCGCAGGCCGGTGCCCAAGGCCTTGGAGCACGCTTCCTTGGCCGCCCAACGCTTCGCATAGCTTTCCACGCGATTGGCGATCCGTTCGGATCTGGCCCGTTCGACATCGGTGTAGCAGCGGTTCAGGAACCGATCACCGAACCGCTCGATCGTACCGGCGATCCGTTCGATATTCGCCAGATCGGTGCCAATGCCCAGGATCATAAGCGCGCCCGAACCTGGCTGTGACATGACTGCGCGGCGGCTGCACTGTCCCGCACGATTGGCGAGGGAGAGAACCGACCCGGCGCAGGCGGCACGGAACCGCTCACCGTGCGGCGTCCATCAGGCGGCGCATATGACCGATGGCCCCTTCGAGCCCCAGAAAGATCGCCTCACCGATCAGGAAATGCCCGATATTCAGCTCCCGCATTTCGGGGATCGCGGCGATGGGACCGACCGTGTCGAAGGCCAGACCGTGACCGGCGTGAACCTCCAACCCTGCCGCATGTGCCTGTTCGGCGGCGGCACGAATGCGGGCAAGCTCGAAGTCGCGATCCTCGAACCGGCCCTCGTTATGGGCATCGCAATAGGCGCCTGTGTGGATCTCGACCACGGCGGCACCGACGCGGGACGCGGCCTCGATCTGCGTCGGGTCGGCGGCCACGAACAGTGAGACGCGGCTATGTTCGGCCAGCGGAGCAATGAAGGCGGCCAGGCGCTCGGTATCGCCCGCGACCTCCAGCCCGCCCTCGGTCGTGCGTTCCTCACGCCGCTCAGGCACCAGGCAGATTGCGTGGGGCTTGTGACGCAGGGCGATGGCGTGCATCTCATCCGTTGCGGCCATCTCGAAGTTCAGCGGCACGCTGAGTTCCGCGACAAGAGCGTCGATATCGGCGTCCCGGATATGGCGTCGATCCTCGCGCAGATGCGCGGTGATACCGTCGGCCCCGGCCCGCTCGGCCAGCTTCGCGGCGCGGAGCGGATCGGGAACGTAGCCGCCCCGGGCATTGCGCACAGTGGCCACGTGGTCGATGTTGATTCCCAGTCTGAGGCGGTCGTCCTGCATGATCGCTCCTTACGATAATCTGATGTCAGTCGGTCTGCTGGTTGACGTTTGCGATACGCTGTTTCGCCGCGGTGCGTGCGGCAATCCGCTTCAGCTTCTTCTCACGCCGGCGGGTTTGATAGGCCCGCACCAGCGGTCGGCTGAGGTAATAGGCCAGCACGCCGCCGATCAATCCCGGTATGATCCCGCCGATCAGGTAGGGCAGGAAAAGATCGTAGAAAAACGCGGCCAGCCTGTCCCAGGAGGACGGCCCATAGCCGAAGAAGCTCTTGGTCGTCAGCCAGACCCCCTCCGCCGCGCTGGCGAAGGATCGGGCGATGACGCCGAAATCACTGGTCCCCCCCGCCCCGGTCAACCAGCGTCCGACCTCCAGCGAGATATAGGCGATAAATGGAAACGTGATGGGATTGCCGAAAAACGTGCCGATGGCCGAGGCGAGGACATTGCCGCGCAGGATCCACGCAAGCCCCATTGCAACAATGATGTGCAGCCCGAAGAACGGAGAAAACGACGTAAAGACACCGCAGGCTATTCCCAGCGATATCTTATGCGGACTGTCCGGCAGGCGGCGCAGCCGATGGACAAGATATTCGACAACCCGCCGCCAACCTGCGCGGGGCAGGATGCCCTCACGCACCCATTGCAGGATGCTCAGCGGTTTTCTGCGCTTGAACACCATGATGTCGCCTGTCCTTGGTCAGGGGTTTCGCGGATCTCGGCAAAGGGCCGTTTCAGGCTGATTGCCTTACCCCCGGGTTACGCTGACGCAGAACGTCTGTCACCGCCGAATCGGCCTTGATCGCCGTCTCGATCCGCGAAAGATGCTTTAGATCCCGCACATCGACACGGAATTCCACAACGTAGAAATCCGGTTTCGGGTCCACGATGCGCACATCCGATATATTGGCGTTATGTTCCCCAACGAGAGAGCACAAACGCCCCAGCACACCGGCATCGTTCGCCATGGTGATCGACAGGCGGGCCGAATGGGTGCCGAGGCTTTCGCCCACTCCCCATTTCAGATCGACCCAACGTTCGGGCTGTTCCTCATATTCGCCCAGGCGGGGGCAGTCGATGGCGTGGACTTCCACCCCCTGCCCGCGAAACGTGATGCCCACAATCCGTTCACCCGGCAAGGGTTCGCAGCACAGCGCGGCGCGCGCGGCCTGACCGGGATCCAGTCCGATGACGCCATCGGCGCGACCGCGCCCCTCGGGACCGATATCGACCAGTTCGGAATACAGCGACGCGACCACCGCATCTCCCGACAGGTCGGTCGCGCCCAGTGCGCGCAGCAATTCGTCGGAGCCGCCCTGAATATTCAGCCTCTCCGCCGCGGTGTCGAGCGCCTTGTCCGTGGCCTTTTTGCCGACCTTGGCGAAGGCCACGCGGGCGAATTCCTGGCCCAGACGGATCTGGGCCTCGCGCTCCTCTTCCTTTGCGTGACGGCGGATCGCGGTCTTGGCCCGACCCGTCACCACCAGTTCGGCCCAACTGGTCTGCGGTTTCTGCCCCGGCGCGGAAATGATCGTCACCGATTGGCCGTTGCGCAGGCGGGTGAACAGCGGCACGCGGCGGTTGTCCACCTTCGCACCGACGCACGAATTGCCCAGATTGGTATGGATCGCATAGGCGAAATCCAGCGGAGTTGCCCCGCGCGGCAGCTTGACCACCTTGCCCTTGGGGGTGAAGCAGAACACCTGATCCTGAAACATCTCCAGCTTGGCGTGCTCCAGAAACTCGGACGGATTGTCGGAGTTGGCCAACCCCTCGCTGAGGTCCTTGAGCCAGGCCAGCGGATCGGCTGCGAACGGATTCTCGAACCGCACACCGTCGCGATAGGTCCAGTGGGCGGCGACACCGCTTTCGTTGACGTCATGCATCTCACGCGTGCGGATCTGCATTTCGACACGCCGGGCGGAGCGGCCGGAGACCGTCGTGTGGATCGACCGGTAGCCATTGGATTTCGGCTGGGAGATATAATCCTTGAACCGCCCCGGCACAGCATTCCAGCGGCGGTGAACCACCCCCAGCGCGCGATAGCAGTCTTCCTCGCTCTGCACGATGATCCGAAATCCGAAGATGTCGGAGAGGCGGTAGAAATCGCCCTCGGGGTCGTTCTTGTCGTTCAGCTTGCGCCAGATCGAGAAGGGGCGTTTCTCACGCCCCGTGACCTGGGCGGGAATGCCGGCCTGCGCCAGCGCCTTCTCGATATCGTCGGTGATCTTGGGAATGATCTCACCGGTTTCGTATTTCAGCGTGATGAAACGGCGAATGACCGAGGATCGCGCCTCGGGCTGAAGCACGCGGAAGCTGAGATCCTCCAGCTCCTCACGCATGGACTGCATCCCCATGCGCCCGGCGAGCGGCGCGTAGATGTCCATCGTCTCCTGCGCCTTTTGCTTCTGCTTTGCCGGACGCATGTGGCGGATGGTGCGCATGTTGTGCAGGCGGTCGGCCAGCTTGACCAACAGAACCCGCAGGTCCTTCGCCACGGCCATCAGCAGCTTGTGGAAGTTCTCCGCCTGTTTCGTTTCGGCGGAAGAAAGCTCCAGCTTGGTCAGCTTGGTCACGCCATTGACCAGATCGGCGATTTCCTGCCCGAACAGGAGCGTCACCTCCTGATGGGTGGAGCCTGTATCCTCAACCGTGTCGTGCAGCAGGGCCGTAACGATGGTGGCATCGTCGAGTTGCTGGTTCACCAGCATTTCCGCCACGGCAAGGGGATGCGTGAAATACGCCTCGCCCGAGCGGCGGCGCTGATCGGAGTGGGCCTTCTGCGCATATGCATAGGCGGCCTCGATCAGGGCGGAATTGGAGTTCGGGTTGTATTCACGTGCCCGCGCGGCGAGGTCCGCCGCAGCAGGCTGGAAGAGAGAGCGGCCTTCGGTGCTGCCGTCAGCCATGATGCCCTCTCATCGCGATCATTTCTCGCCTTGCGCTTCCATCAGGGCGCGCAGCAGCGACTCCTCGGACATGTCGTCCTCGGTGGGCTTGTCGCCGCCATCGCCCATCAGCAGAGCCATTTGATCTTCCTCGGGCTCGTCCACCTCGATCTGGCGCTGGTAATACTCGATCGCCTGCTCACGCAGCTTGTTGGCGGTCAGGGTCTCATCCGCGATTTCACGCAGGGCGACGACCGGGTTCTTGTCGTTATCGCGATCGACGGTCAGCGGTGCGCCGGTGCTCAGCTCACGCGCGCGGTGGGCGGCCAGCATGACCAGCTCGAACCGGTTGGGAACCTTGTCTACGCAATCTTCGACTGTAACGCGTGCCATGGGGTGGCCTCCACTGATTTCGTGGTCGGGGAAAACATGCATGTAACGCGCGCCGGGGCGGGATGCAAGGCGGGTGAAAGGCCAAATTTCCGGGTCAGACGCGACGTATGACGCCGCGCGCATCCGCAGGCAGCGCCGCACACATCTGCGCCACCGTATGACCGGTCAGCGGATGCACCCAGTCGGGCGCCACATCGGCCAACGGAACCAGGACGAATGCGCGTTCATGCAGACGCGGATGCGGCAGGATCAGACCCGTCGGAACCGGTGGCGCTGCGTTCGTCGTATCAAGGTCCATCCACTTCTGAACCTCCGCCCGATCCGGCAGGATCAGATCATCGCTGCCCAGCAGATCCAGATCACAGATCCGCGCGCCCCACCTGCGCCCGCGCACACGGCCCAGCTCGGCCTCGATCCCGTGCAGAATGTCCAGAACCTGATAGGGCGACCGGGTGGATTCGGCGCACAGGGCCGCATTTGCGAAATCCGGGCCGGAATCGGCGGGCCAGGCGGGTGTGGTGTAGGTTGGACTGCGCGCGGTCACGCGCATACCTGCGGCCTGAACCTGATCCATGGCGCGGCTCAGCGTCTGCGCGGGGGTGCCGAACGGACCGGAAAGATTGGCGCCAAGGGCGATCAGATGCATCACGGCGCTCTCCCTTCCAATATGTCTTTGCACGTCAACCCCTTTTTCATAGTGTGTGCATATTGCACAAGTCGTCCGCCCGGATTTTTCACGCGGACACGCCTATCGGATTGGAGAAAAAATGTTTTATCGCGATGAAAAGCTCGCCTTGTTCATTGATGGCGCGAACCTTTATGCCGCGTCAAAGGCCCTGGGTTTTGACATTGATTACAAGCTGTTGCGCACTGAATTCATGCGCCGGGGAAAGCTGCTGCGCGCCTTTTACTACACCGCATTGCTGGAAAATGACGAATATTCCCCCATCCGGCCGCTGGTGGACTGGCTGAACTACAACGGATTCATGATGGTCACGAAACCGGCGAAGGAATTCACCGACTCCATGGGCCGACGTAAGGTAAAGGGCAACATGGACATCGAATTGAGCGTCGATGCGATGGAGATGGCGCCGCATATCGATCACATGGTCCTGTTTTCGGGCGATGGCGATTTCCGGCCTCTGGTCGCGGGCATCCAACGGCAGGGCGTGCGGGTGTCGGTGGTGTCCACCATCCGCTCGCAACCGCCTATGATCGCGGATGAGTTGCGCCGGCAGGCGGACAACTTCATCGAGTTGGAGGAGCTGAAGGACGTGATCGGCCGCCCGCCGCGCGATCCACGCCCCGAGGACTGACCCCCGGTTTATCTGACCGCCACGGCACGCTATATGTAGCCGAGCGAATGACGGAGAAGCCGATGCCGCCCCTGAAAATCTACCTCGCCGCGCCGCGCGGTTTCTGCGCCGGTGTGGACCGCGCGATCAAGATCGTGGAGATGGCGCTCGAAAAATGGGGCGCCCCCGTCTATGTGCGGCATGAAATCGTGCACAACAAATACGTGGTGGACGAATTGCGCGACAAGGGCGCGATCTTCGTCGAGGAGCTGGACGAATGTCCGCTGGATCGCCCCGTCATCTTCTCGGCGCACGGCGTTCCCAAGAGCGTCCCCGAGGCCGCCGCCGCGCGTCAGATGCTCTACGTCGATGCCACCTGCCCCCTGGTCAGCAAGGTGCATATCGAGGCAGAGCGCCACCATGCCAACGGCCTTCAGATGGTGATGATCGGCCATGCCGGCCATCCTGAGACCATCGGCACCATGGGCCAACTGCCCCCCGGTGAGGTTCTGCTGGTCGAAACCCCTGCGGACGTCGCCGGACTGAGCCCGCGTGACGCGGGGCGGCTGGCTTATATTACGCAGACCACGTTGAGTGTGGATGACACGCTGGAAATCGTGCAGGCGCTGAACGCGCGATTCCCCGATATCATCGGGCCGCACAAGGAGGACATCTGCTACGCCACCACCAACCGGCAGGAGGCCGTGAAGGCCGTCGCCCCCAAGGTGGACGCCCTGCTGGTGATCGGCGCGCCCAATTCCTCGAACTCGCGCCGTTTGGTCGAGGTCGGCGCCCGCGCCGGTTGCGCCTATTCGCAACTGGTCCAGCGCGCGGTTGAGATCGACTGGCGGGCTCTGGACGGGATCACCGCATTGGGCATTACCGCCGGGGCCAGTGCGCCGCAGGTGCTGATAGATGAGGTCATCGACGCCTTTCGCACCCGCTACGACGTGACCGTCGAAGTGGTGGAGACGGCACAGGAAAACGTGGAGTTCAAGGTGCCCCGTGTCCTGCGCGAGAGTGCCGCCTGACCGCTCGACCAACCTGCGCGAAACCAGTCCTTCATCGTGCCCGTCACAGGTGCGAATGCCCTGATGACATTTGCAAACAGGTGCCGCTCTGAAGTTCTTCTCCAGAGATTCACACAAATTAAGAAAGATTGAAACTATCTTACCTGCAACGAAATCGCCCCCCCGCGGTTGATGCTGCACAGGCGAGGGGTCGCCTGCAACGACCGCACAGGGGATCGGAGCTGGGGAGCACCGGGTGCAGGTCGAAAGGACGCTGTCACGTCCGGAAAACTGGCCAGGCTGGGGAGCGTTGGGCAGTATTTTCGGAAGGATGTCCGGCAAGAATGCCGTTCACGTGCAGCGAGGGGGAATGCCCCGAAGCCATCACTTTCAGTCACTTGCAGCCATCGTGTAGCCACCGTGCAGATCGCGATCCTGCGGCGGCCGCTCTTGTCCACGCCCGGGGGGGCGTGTAGCGAGGGGGCTGACAGTGGGAGGCCAGACATGAACGACATTCCAAGGCCCGCGCTCATTCTTGCGCTGGCCGGGCTGATCCCCTTTCTTGCCGGGGCGATGAGCGTGGCGTTGCCTGAATTTCTGCCCCGGATCGGGCGATTTGGTGGAACGGCTGCGGACGGGCGGGCGCTGCTGGCACTCTATGGCACCGTAATCGTGTGCTTCATGTCGGGATGCCTGTGGGGGTTCGCCTCTCGCCACGGGCGCAAACCGGGTTGGATGGAACTGGGGGCAAGCGTGCTGCCCCCGCTGTTCGTCTTCTTCTTCGTCGCGGACGATGCGACGTCGTGCCTGATCTTGACCTATGCCTTTGCGGGATTGCTGCTGATCGAATGCTGGTTCGCCCGCCGCGCCGTCGTGGTGTGGTGGTGGTTGAGCCTGCGCATCCCGCTGACCGTCGTCGTTTCCATATGCCTGCTGATCGGAGCGTTCGCATGAGCCTGACCGGAGGGTGCCAGTGTGGCGCCATACGCTACGAAATCCACGGCGAGCCACTGGGCTTCGCCCGCTGCCATTGCACCGATTGCCAGCGACAAAGCGGTTCGGCCTTCGGGCTGTCCCTTTACGTAGCGCCCGGTGATGTGGTGTGGACCGGTGAAATGTCGCAATGGAACGACGTCGCCGCCAGCGGTCGCAAGGTGATCCGCGATTTCTGCCCCACCTGCGGCACCCGCCTGATGAACCGCCGGGCGGAGGGGGGCGATTTCCTGTCGCTCAAGGCCGGTACGCTGGATCCCGGTCACGACCTGATGCCAAGGGCGGAGCTTTGGACGGATTCCGCCCTGCCCTGGGTGCCTCTGATCGCGGACGTGCCGACATATCCCGGTCAGCCTCAGGATCACGAGGCCCTGCGCGCGGCGTGGAGCGATTGGCGGCGCGGGAAAACTCTCGCCTTTTATGACGACAACGCCGCGCGCTATGCGGACTATTCCGAACGGGAGGAACCTCATCCCAGGTTGAGCGCATGGCTCGACACCCTCACACCGGGCTCGCGGCTCCTCGATCTGGGCTGCGGGGTCGGCTGGGCCACCGCGCAGATGCGTCAGCGCGGGTTCGCCGCCCGCGCGATGGACGGATCGCGGGGGCTGGCGGAACAGGCAAAGCAACGCCACGGCGTCGAGGTAGAGCTCGTCAGCTTCGGTGAACTGGTCGAGAAGGCCAGCTTCGATGCGGTCTGGGCCTTTTTCAGCCTTATGCACGCGCCGCGCGACCGGATGCCGGATCATCTGCGCCGCATCTATGATGCAATGGTCCCCGGCGGGCGGCTTTATCTTGGCCTGAAGGAGGGTGAGGGCGCCGCACGTGACCCGCAGGGCCGTCTGTACACCTACTATACCGAAACGGAACTGCGCCGCAGGCTGGACCACGGCGGGTTCGAAGTGACCGCCCTGACCCGGGGTGAGGGTGTCAGCTTCGACGGCACACCGACCGCGAACCTGTATGTGGAGGCGACCCGTGGCTGAATTCTTCGCTTACACCGACGGCGCGTGCTCGGGCAATCCCGGCCCCGGTGGTTGGGGCGTGCTGATGCAGGCAAAGCAGGGCGACAAGGTCGTCAAGGAACGCGAACTCAGCGGCGGCGATCCGCAGACCACCAACAACCGAATGGAACTGATGGCCGCGATCAGCGCGCTGGAAACGCTGGGCCGCCCGACGGAGGTCACGATCGTCACGGACTCGTCCTACGTCAAGGATGGCCTGACCAAGTGGATCCACGGCTGGAAACGCAATGGCTGGAAGACAGCGGCGAAAAAACCCGTGAAGAACGAGGATCTGTGGAAACGTCTGGACGCCGCACAGCAGCGCCATCGGGTTTCATGGGAATGGGTCAAGGGTCACGCCGGCCACCCGGAAAACGAGCGCGCCGATGAACTGGCCCGCGCGGGGATGGAGCCCTTTAAGTCGAAATGACAGTGCCCAATTCACTTTCCCGAAATATCCCCGCCGGAGGCATCCTCGCCTGTCCTGCGCCACGGGTGCCATGACATGCTGGTCGTCGTTCTCGATCTGCTGGCCGTGTTCATCTTTGCCCTGACCGGGGCGTTGACGGCCAGCCGCGCGCAACTGGATGTGGTGGGCTTCGTGTTCGTTGCCTGCCTCACTGCAATGGGCGGGGGGACCGCTCGCGATGTCTTGTTGAACCGAGAGGCCGTGTTCTGGATCGCTGATCCGCGCTATGTCGCCGTGGCGATGGTGGCTGCGATCTTTGTGTTCTTTACGGCCCACATGCTGGAAAGCCGGTTGAAGGCGCTCTACTGGCTCGACGCGCTGGCCGTGGCGGTTGCCGTGCCGGTGGGGGTCGCGGTGGCGCGGAGGATGGAGTTCGACTGGCCGGTCCTGTTGATCATGGGGATGGTCACGGCATGTATTGGCGGGTTGGCCCGCGATGTGGTGTGCAACGAGGTGCCGCTGGTCCTCAAGGCGCGGGACCTTTACGCCACGGCGGCATTGGCGGGGGCGGCGATCGACGTGGTGGTCTTCTGGGCGACGGGCAATGCGCTCTTCTCCGCGCTGGCCTGTGCGGGGCTGACCTTTTTCATCCGGGCAGGATCGCTCGCGCTTGGCTGGCGCGCGCCGGTCTATCGCTCCCGACCGCCGCGCATGTAGCCTATCTGCGCCGGTTGCGTGTGCGGCTGCGTGACCGGGCGCGGGTCGCGGCCTCCGTCGGGATGAGGATCAACGCCCCAGCGGCGGAGATGATCGCGTTCAACCCGTGACTGCCAAAGCTGATGCCGAACATCACACGGACCATGAAGAACAGCACGACACCGCCCAACGCGATCACGATAGACGGGAGGTAGCCGTTATGCGTGAAGCCCAGACGCTCCGCCGCATATCCGACGATTCCGCCCAGCATCATCGATCCGAAAAAGGCTAAGAAGCCCATGTCATTCTCCCAATCTGTCAGCGGTACATATAGGATGTCCGCGCAGGAATTCATCCGCATCCTGCACGCCGCGCCCCTCACGTTGCAACCGGATCAGACGGATCGCACCGTCACCGCAGGCGATGGTCAGCGCATCGTCCAACGCGGTGCCCGGTGAACCGTGACCATCGGTCAACGCGCTCAGGTGCAATTTCAGGCGTTTGCCGCCGTGCGTCGTCCAGGCACCGGGAAAGGGGGAAAGCCCGCGAATTTGCCGATCGACCTCGATGGCGGGGCGGGTCCAGTCGATGCGGGCCTCGGCCTTGTCGATCTTCGCGGCATAGGTCACGCCATCCTCGGGTTGCGGTGCGGGCGTCAGGTCCGGCAGCCGGGCCAGCGCATCCACCATCAGACGCGCGCCGATATCGGCCAGACGGTCGTGCAGGGTCGCGGCGGTATCGTGCGGCGTCAGCGGTGTCGCCTCACGCATCAGGACCGGGCCGGTGTCCAGACCTGCCTCCATCTGCATGATGCACACACCGCTTTCGGCATCGCCCGCCATGATCGCCCGCTGGATCGGCGCGGCCCCGCGCCAGCGCGGCAGCAGTGAGGCATGAATGTTGAAGCATCCCAGACGCGGCGCATCCAGCACCGCCTGAGGCAGGATCAGGCCATAGGCCACGACAACGGCGGCATCGGCGTTCAGATCCGCGAAGGCCTCACGCTCCTCCTGCCCCCGAAGGCTGCGCGGGTGGCGCACGTCGAGTCCCATCGCCTCCGCCGCCAGGTGAACGGGCGTCGGACGGTCCTTCTTTCCCCGTCCCGCAGGCCGGGGGGGCTGGGTATAGACAGACACGATTTCGTGACCCGCATCGATCAGCGCGTCCAGAACGGTGACGGAAAATTCCGGAGTTCCCATGAAAACAAGTCGCATAGCGTTCCCTCACTCAACCCGAACACATCGAAATGACGTCTTGTCACTGATCGGGTAAGGCTCGCAACCCGCGACAGGCTCGTTTTCCGCGCTATCTTACACGCGGAAACCCAATAACAGGAGTATCATCATGGATAGACGCAAGTTCCTCGCCACCTCCGCCGCGCTGAGCGGTGCGACCTTCCTGCCCTTCGGCGCATTCGCTGAGGCGCATTCCAGCCCCTTCTCGTTCGATACGGATGGCGGCCCCATTCAGGTGCATCCGATCAACCACGCCTCATTCGTGATGGAAGTGCCGGGCATGGTGATCTATGTCGATCCGGTCGGTGAGCCATCGCTCTACGCAGACAAGCCTGCGCCCGATCTGATCCTGATTACCCACCACCATGGCGACCATTTCGAAATGGCGACCCTGCGCGGCGTGGCGACAGCGAAAACCGCCTTTATCACCAATCAGGTGGTGTATGACGGGTTGGAGGAGTTCCAGACCCGTGCCGAGGTCATGGACAATGGCGACGTCACACTGGCCGGAGAATACGATATCTTCGCCATCCCGGCCTACAACATGACCGAGGACCGTCTGGAATATCACCCCGAGGGGCGCGACAACGGCTATATCCTCGATATCTTCGGCACGCGCGTCTATATCGCGGGCGACACCGAGGATACGCCGGAGATGCGAGCCCTGCAGGACATCGACATCGCGTTCCTGCCGATGAATCTGCCTTACACGATGGATATCGACGCGGCGGCGGATGCGGTCATGGCCTTCAGCCCGACCTATGTTTTCCCCTATCATTACGGCGAAAGCGATATCGACGCGTTCACCGCGATGGTTGGTGACCATGCCAATGTGTTGCGCGGCAACTGGTACGGCTGATCCGGCAGCGCCGCGATTCAAGGAAACGATTTAACGGCGGGGTCAGCCCCGCCGTTTCGCTTTGAGGTGCTTGGCCAGCAGCATCTTGCGCTTCACCGGGCCCAGGCGATCGACGAACACCTTGCCGTTCAGGTGGTCGATCTGATGTTGCACCGACGTTGCCCACAGGGCCACGAAATCACGCTCCACCTCGGCACCACTCTCATCCATGAAGGCAACCGTGACGGCGCGGGGCCGGGAAATCGTGGCGGACAGGCCGGGCAGGTTCGGTGATGCCTCCTCATGCTCACGCATCTGGCCGGACGCGTGCAGCACGCGCGGATTGGCCATGCGCACCGGCTGATCCATTCCGGGGGAACAATCCACCACGGCCAATGCCTGCATTTGCCCTATCTGCGGCGCAGCCAGACCGACGCCCGGCATCGCATACATGCTGTCGAGCATGTCATCCCAGATCGCGCGCACCTCATCCGTAATCGCCTCCACCGGGGTGGCGACCGTACGCAGACGTTTGTCGGGCCATTGCAGGAACGGACGTCGCGCCATCAGGAGGCCCGCGCCCTTTTCAGCTTCTTCATTTTGTTCGTAATCATCGAGCGTTTGACCGTGCTGAGGTAGTCGATGAACAGCTTGCCATCCAGATGGTCCAGTTCATGCTGGGCGCAGGTGGCGCTCAACCCGTCGAAATCGGCCTGCTGCTCGTTTCCGTTCAGGTCGAGCCAGCGCATCGTCACCTCGGCCGGGCGTGTCACCTCGGCATAGATGTCAGGGATCGACAGGCATCCTTCCTCATAAACGCCAAGCGCGTCCGACGCGGCGACGATCTGGGGGTTGAGCATGACGATCGGGTTCGGTTCGTCCTCGGCGTCGGCGCAATCCATGACGAACATCCGGTTCAGCACACCGACCTGCGGTGCGGCCAGGCCGATGCCCGGCGCGTCATACATCGTCTCAAGCATATCGTCCGCAAGTTTGCGCAGCGCGTCCGAGGAATCGGCGAGCGGCGGGACGACCTTCTTCAGGCGCGGGTCGGGGTGGATAAGGATCGGTCTAATCATGCCGAATCATGTAGGCGAAGCGGCACAAAGGTGCAATCGGCTGGTACAAAAGCGGACTTGCCCCCGCCCGCCCTGTGCCTACTCTGTGGTCGAGCCAAAAGGAGCCTGCCCCATGTCCATCGACCCCAGCACATTCGACGAAATCATCGACCGCCGTGGCACCCACTCCGTCAAGTGGGACGCGATGGAGGCGCTGTACGGCGTCCCAGCCGAGGACGGCATCTCGATGTGGGTGGCGGACATGGACTTCCGCCCACCACAGGCCGTCAACGATGCCCTGGCGCAGGCGGTGCAGCACGGCATCCACGGCTATTACGGCGACCCCTCGGACTATGCCGCCGCCATCACCGGCTGGATGAAGCGGCGGCACGACTGGGACGTGGACCCGGCATGGCTGTCCACCACGCACGGGCTGGTCGCAGGTGTCGGGCTATGCCTGCAAGCCTTCACCCAGAAGGGCGACGGCATCATGCTGTTCACGCCGGTCTATCATGCCTTTGCCAAGATGATCGGAGCGAACGATCGCAAGGTCGTGGAATGTCAGATGGACGTGGTCGACGGCCGCTATTCCATTGATCTGGAAAAGGCAAAAGCGCAGGTCGAGGGGGTGTCGATGGTCATCCTGTGCTCACCCCACAATCCCGGCGGCACCGTCTGGACCGAGGCGGAACTGCGCGCCATCGCGGCGTTCTGCGTCGAAAACGACCTGATCCTGCTGTGCGACGAGATCCACCACGATCTGGTGTTTGCCGGGCAAAAGCACCATGTCCTCGCCAACCTTATGCCGGAATTGTCAGACAGGCTGATCACGCTGACAGCGGCGTCCAAGACATTTAACCTGGCGGGCGGCATGACCGGAAACGTCGTCATCGCGGATGACGAGATGCGGGCGAAGTTCGCGAAGGTACATCTGGCGGCGGGTGCCTCACCCAACCGGTTCGGAATGCTGATGACCACGGCGGCCTATTCGCAGGGCGATGACTGGCTGGACGCGCTGATCGGCTATATCGACGGAAACCGGCAGATCCTGGAGGAAGGCCTCAGCGCCATTCCCGGCGTGCAGGCGATGCCCCTCGATTCGACCTATCTGTGCTGGGTCGATTTCGCCGGCACCGGCATGGACGCGGCAGAGGTCCAACGCCGGGTTCAGGATGAGGCGAAGGTCGCCCCGAACCATGGCGACAGTTTCGGCAAGGGGGGGGAGACCTTCCTGCGCTTCAACGTCGCCACCCCCCGTGCGCGGGTGGTCGAGGCGGTGGAGCGGATTCAGAAAGCGTTTTCTGACCTTCAGTGATGTGCGGAAAATTCCCGTCGGATGCCTCCGGCGGGGATATTTCGGGAAAGTGAAACCGGGCTAGACCTCCTCCGGGAAGTGTTTCATCACCAGCCGGATCGGATTGGGGGCGGCTTGGCCCAGACCGCAGATGCTGGCATCGACCATCAGGGCAGACAGGTCTTCGAGCAGGGTCCGGTCCCAGCTCTTCGCTTGCATCAGCTTCACCGCCTTTTCGCAACCGACGCGGCAGGGGGTGCATTGGCCGCAGCTTTCGTCCTCGAAAAATCGCAGCATGTTCAGGGCGGCATCGCGCGCCCTGTCCCGGTGCCCCAGAACCACCACGGCGGCGGAGCCGATGAACGTGTCGTGATCCTGTAGCGTGTCGAAATCCAGCGGAATGTCGTTCATATGCGCCGGCAACAGGCCGGAGGACGGCCCGCCCGGTTGATAGGCATAAAATTCGTGCCCCTCGGCCATGCCGCCGGCCAGGTCTATGAGCTGCGCAATGGTGTTGCCCGCCTCGACGATATAGACACCGGGAACGGCAACGCGGCCCGAGACGGAGTAGGCGCGCAGCCCCTTGCGACCATTGATGCCGTGATCGGCGAACACCCCTGCCCCCTCACGGCAGATGCGCGCGATCCAGTGCAACGTCTCGACATTGTGCACCAACGTCGGGCGGCCGAAGATGCCAACCTGCGCCACATAGGGCGGGCGGTGCCGGGGGAGGCCGCGCTTGCCCTCGATACTCTCGATCATCGCGGATTCCTCGCCGCAGATATAGGCGCCCGCACCGCGACGCAGATCGATATAGCCCGGTGCCACCAGACCCGCCTGTTCCAGCGCGGCAATTTCCTCGGCCAGGATATGCAGCACGGCTGGGTATTCGTCGCGCATGTAGATATAGCAGGTCGTAGCCTCCACCGCCCAGGCGGCGATCAGCATTCCTTCGAGGAAGCTGTGCGGCGTGCGTTCGAGCACGTAGCGATCCTTGAAGGTTCCCGGCTCCCCCTCATCGCCATTGACGGCCAGATATCGCGGCCCCGGTGCCGCGCGTACGAAAGACCATTTGCGACCCGAGGGAAAACCCGCGCCGCCCATGCCGCGCAGGCCGGATCCGAGGATGTCCTCCTGCACCTGATCGGGCGTCCTAGCCCCATTACGCAAAGTCATCAGCGTGTCGTAGCCGCCCGCCGCGCGATAGGTGTCGAACCCTTCGTATTCGGGAATGGTCGGGTGGGTCGCACCGGCGGCGATGGCTGCCTCGACCTTTTCCAAGGTCGCGTGTTCGATATGGGCGTGGCCCAGCTCCAGCACCGGCGCGGCATCGCAGCGACCCATGCAGGGCGCGCGCAGGATGCGGACTTGCGATGCATCCAGCCCGTCCTGCAAGGCCGCCATCAACGCCTGCGCCCCGGCCAGTTCGCAGGATAGGCTGTCACAGACCCGGATGGTCAGGGCGGGGGGCGGGACCTCCCCCTCCTTCACCACATCGAAATGGGCGTAGAAGGTGGCGACCTCGTAGACCTCTGCCTGCGCCATGCGCAGTTCCTCGGCCAACGCGCGCAGATGCGCGGCGGATAGGTGACCGTAAGTGTCCTGAATCAAATGCAGAAACTCGATCAGCAGGTCGGCACGACGGGGGGCATCCGCCAGCAGGGCCTGAACCTCGGCCAGGGCCTGATCCTCGTATTGCCGACCCTTGGGCGTACGCCGCCCCTTGCCGCGCCCCGATTTCCAGACACCCTTACGTTTGTCGAGCGGCGCCATCGCCCCACCTCCCCCGGTTTTTGCGGCCAGATTTTCGATCATCCGCTATTTCGCAGCCTTGCATTGTCGCAAACAGAGTAAGCCGGCATAGTTATACAGGACAGCGCAAAAGCGGCGGTTCAAGGGGGAGAGGACGACATGACGGTTTCGTATCGAGCGGTGATCAGCACACTGGCGGCTGTGATGATCGCGACACTCGGCCCCGCGACCGCCCAACAGGTCGAACCTGCGCCCAAGGCCCCCGCCCTGCGCGACATACCGTTGGACGAATGGATGGATCGCACTTTGGGCCGCACCGTCTACTACACCATCGACGGGGCCGCGTTCGGGCGCGAGTACTACGCCCCGGACGGGCAAGGTGTCGTGTTTCAGCATGTCGATGGCACCTGCATGGAGGGGGAGTGGTTCTATCGTGAGGAGGCCTCAGCCTATTGCTTCATATGGCCTTTGTCGCTGTCATGCTTTCGCCATGTGGATCGGAACGAGGAGACCCTGATCCTCGCCGTCGATCCGGACGGGACCCCTACGGGCGACCTGCCGCAAAGGGTTGAGCGGATCGCCATCGTTCCCCTGTCCTGCGGGCCCGCGGTTACAAGTTGAGGGACCCCGAGCATACCCACATATCCATTTGACGGAGTTTTCGATGCGTCTGTTTTCGCCTTGCCTGATGGTCCTGTTCTCGCTCTGCCTGTCGGTGGTGCCCCTGACCGCGCAGGAGGACGGCCCTGCCGAACCGCGCGACATCCCCCGTGCCGAATGGCTGGAGCGGGCGCTGGGAAATTCGGTGCATTACTCCATTGATGGGAGTTATATCGGCCGCGAATTCTATCTGCCCGATGGGCAATCCGTCCGCTATGAGGATGCGTTCGGCAATTGTCAGGACGGGCGGTGGACGTTCAAGGATGCGGTCTATTGTTTCGCATGGCCCGGATCGCTGGTCTGTGCCCGGCATCTGGACTTGGGTGAGGGGCGGCTTGCCTTCCCATCGGTCGATACGGACGGCACGCCGATCCCGGACACAATGCAACATGGCACCATCGTCGAGGGCGGTTTCGCCTGCGGTGCTGCGGTGACCTCCTGATGGCGGTCCCCCCCGGCAGCACCCGCGACGCGGCCTTACAGGCGGAACTGGATGCGGCGCTGGCCGCGCGCGGGTCCGATTATACGCCGCGCACGCATCTGATGGATGGCGACGCCCCCCGCTATACCAATCGCCTGATCGCCGAGGCCTCGCCCTATCTGGTGCAGCACGCCCACAACCCGGTGGACTGGCGACCCTGGGGCGCGGATGCCCTGGCCGAGGCTGCGGCCCGCGATCTGCCGATCTTCCTGTCCGTAGGATATGCCACCTGCCACTGGTGCCACGTGATGGAGGAGGAAAGCTTCGATGATGAGCAGGTCGCCGCCCTGCTCAACACCGGTTTCATCCCTGTAAAGCTGGACCGGGAGCAGCGCCCCGATGTCGATCAGGTCTATATCCTGGCCACCATGCTGCAACACCGCCACGCCGGGTGGCCGAACTCGCTGTGGTTGATGCCCGACGGCAGGCCCTTCCACACCGGCACCTATTTCCCGAAACCGCAATTCATGCAGGTTCTGGGCGCGATCACCCAGGGCTGGCAGGGCGCGCAGCGCAGCCAGTTTGCCAGTGTCGCCGATCAGCTGAGCGAGGCGATGCAGCGCATTCCCGCCCAGACAGCCCCGCCCGCAGCACTGGATCAGGCCCCCGCAGCCGCGCTGACCGATCTGGTGCGCAGCTACAATCCGGTTGAGGGCGGGTTTTCCCACGGGACACAATTCCCGCAGGAGGGGCATCTGCTGTTTCTGCTGGATCACTGGCGGCGCACCGGGGACGCCGGGGCGCGCGACATGGCCAGAAACAGCCTATCCGCGATGGTTGCGGGCGGCATCCACGATCAGATCGGCGGCGGATTCCATCGCTATACCGTCGATGTGAACTGGCGCACCCCGCATTTCGAGAAGATGCTGTATAATCAGGCGCTGATGACCCGTGCGCTGGTGCAGGGCTGGCAAGTGAGCGACGATCCGATGATGCGCCGCGCCGTCGCCCGTTGCATCAGCTATGTCCTGCGCGACATGACCGCGCCGGACGGCGCGTTCTATTCAGCGGAGGATGCCGACAGTCTGAACGATCTGGGCAAGCTGGAGGAAGGCGCGTTCTACGTCTGGTCCCCGGCTGAAATTGCGGATGACTGGGTGATCGAAACGTTGGGCCTGCGCGAGGCTGCGACGCTGGAGGCAGGTCCGGTGGCCCATCTGCGCGGCGAGGTGCAGGACTTGGCGCGGCTGGATGCAGCGCTGGACGATCTGCGCATCCGGCGCGACGCCCGTCCGCGCCCCCTGCGGGATGAGAAGGTCATCGGCGGCTGGAACGGCTTGATGATCCGCGCGATGGCGGAGGCGGCAGTGGCCTTCGACCGGCCGGACTGGATGGATGCGGCCGGACGGGCCTTCGATGCCGTGCTCGAACGCCTGGGCCCGGTCGGGGCGCTGGCCCGGCTCGACATGGACGGACGGCGGCGGGAGGAGGCGAACCTGTCGGATTATGCGTGGCTGGGTCTGGGCGCCTTTGCGCTGGGTCGGATAGACGTGGCACAGATGATCGCAGACCTGATCCTCGATCGCTTCACCCTTGATGCACGACTTGCACTCAGCACCGATGGGCCGCTGGGGGCTGTTCTGGAAACGGAGGACGGCGCGACACCCTCAGGCGAAGGGTCAGCACTGGAACTGCTGGCCCTGCTGGCCGAGGCCGCGCCGGATCCGCAGCGCGATGCCCGCGCGCGTGCCCTGCGCGACGCGATATCGGGCAGAATGGCGGAGATGCCTCTCGCCCGGCTCGACACATTGCGGGCGGCCAGAATCCTGGCCGAGGGAACGTCGGATTGGGCCCGGCGGATCGGGCCGGTATATGTGCGGCTGCATCCGGCGGACGAAGGCTACGAGCTGATCTTCGAGATCGCGCAGGGCTGGACCCTTGCCGCCGACGGGCAGGATGACCTGACGCCTCTGCGCATAGACGGGGCGCGCGTGAGGTGGCCCGATGCCACGATACAGGATGGCAAGCCCGTATGGGCAGGGCATCTGACCCTGCCTATTGTGTGCGACACGCACGGCGTGACCGTATCCTGGCAGGCATGTTCCACCTCCGAATGTCTGTTGCCTGTCACGGTGGAGTTCCGCTTGCCATGATCCGCACCTTCGCTGCGCTATTGATTGCCACCCCCCTCGCCGCGCAGCAGATCGTGGATCCTGAAAGCGTGCTCGATCTGGTTGAGGGGCGGGTGCTGGAATATTCGGCGCAGGGCCGCGAGATGGGGCGCGAACAGTTCCTGTCTCGCACCGAAGTTTTTCTGCGCAGCGCCAGCGGGAAATGCTTGTATGGTGAGGTGAGCGTGCGCGGCTCCGCCTTGTGTTTCGAGTATGAGGACAGCCCGACGCTGCACTGCTGGTCCACCTTCCGGTTTCCCGATGGCAGCCTGAAGATGCGCCTCACCAGCCTGAGCAGTAACACGCTGCTGGACCTGTCCGACATCAACGACGATCCGGTAATCTGCGATCCGGCGGGTACGGTCTAGAACAGACTGCCCTGCCCGCCGTCGGCCTTGGGCGGACGCGGCTTTGCCCGGGGCTTCGGTTTCGTTTCCGGCGTCGGCCGGGCTGCTTCGCCCTCGACCAGAACCGGGGTCGTGACCTTGCCCGCAAACTCGATGGTCAGATGATCGCCGGGGGTCAGCGTGTTGCCATCCTTGACCAGTTCACCATCGCGCCAGACGACGGCATAGCCGCGTTCCAGCGTTTTTTCATAGCTCAGCGTCTCAAGCGTACGGCTCAGTGAGGCGAGCGCTGCCCTGCGATCGGGCAGATCGCGGGCCGCGGCACGGGTCAGGCGGTCGGTCCTGGCCGTCAACCTTTCGCGATGCTGCGTGACGCTTCGGCTTAGGATGGTGGCGTCCAGACGGTGCTTTGAAAGGGCGTTCTGCGCCCGCTCTATCCGCCCTGCCAGAGCACGGCTCAGCGACAGTTTGCGCAGCGTCACGCGCGGCTCGGCCAATCTGGCGGTCAGACGTGCCGGGTCCAGCGCCGCGCTGGCCCTCGTCAGGGCCAGCCGCTTGCGATCCGCCGTGCGGCCCAGTGCGGCGGGCAGTTTGTCACCCACCATGTCCAGCCTTTGCCGCCGTTCGGAAACCAAGGCCTGTGGACGCGGCAGCGCGCGCGCATTGGCGCGGATCCGGTCGCTGCGGTCGCGCAGCATTCGCGACATTCCGCCTACGCGCCGTTCGTCCAGTTGCGCCAGCGCCGCGCGCAATTCGGCCCTGACCGGCACGGCCATTTCCGCCGCTGCGGTCGGTGTCGGGGCGCGACGATCCGCGGCGTGGTCGATCAGGGTCGTGTCCGTCTCATGCCCCACGGCGGAGATCAGGGGGATCTCGCTGTTGGCAGCGGCACGCACCACGATTTCCTCATTGAACCCCCACAGATCCTCCAGCGAGCCGCCGCCCCGCGCGACGATCAGCAGATCCGGGCGCGGCACCGGGCCACCGTGTTGCAAAGCGTTGAACCCCCGGATCGCCGCAGCGACCTGTTCGGCGCACCGCTCCCCCTGCACGGCGACGGGCCAGACCAGGACCTCTCGCGGGAACCGGTCGCGCAGGCGGTGCAGAATGTCGCGGATTACGGCGCCGGAGGGGGAGGTGACAACGCCGATAACCTTGGGCAGGAAGGGGATCGGGCGCTTGCGCTCCGCATCGAACAGCCCCTCGGCGGCCAGCGCCGTGCGGCGTTTTTCCAGCATCGCCATCAACGCGCCGACCCCGGCGGGGGCGAGGCTTTCGATCACCATCTGATAGCGTGATTGCCCGGCAAAAGTCGTCAGCCTGCCGGTGACGATGACCTCCATCCCCTCCTCCGGCTGGGTGCGCAGCTTGCTGGCCACCCCCTTCCAGATGACGGAGGCCAGAACCGCGCGGTCATCCTTTAGGTCGAGATAAACATGCCCCGAGCGGGGGCGGGACACGCGCCCCACCTCCGCGCGCACGCGCACATGGCCGAAACCGCCCTCGATGGCGCGCTTCACCGCGCCGCTCAGTTCGGAAATCGTGACCGTAGGCGCATTGCCGCCGGCCCCCGGTTCATCATCGTCGAAAAGATCACTCATGCCCCGGACCATAGCGTTTTGGGCAGGTGTGAAAAGAGCAGAACGCGCGGCGATCCTGCCCCGGCTGCACGAGCCAGGACGCCGATCACCCTTCGCGGTTCAGCAGTTCCTCACCGTTGTGAATCAGGCGCGATTGCCACGGGATCGGATTACGCAATGCGAAATGCGCCATGCAGGCGTTTTCAGCCTCATCCATCAGATCCTTGATCCGCTCCTGCGGCTCATCACTGTCGATCAGGACATGCGTTTCGATCCCCAATGTCTTGCCATCGGTGGTGTGACCCAATTCGCGCATGTTGCTGAGATTCGTCTCGAACCGCACCTTCTGCTCGATCTTCATGGATTTGATCCGGATTTTGCGCGCCGTGTAGATGTCGGTCAGGTGCGTCATCAGGCAGAACCCGATGCCCGCGCAGAAAAAAGCCAATGGGGGCGGCGCGGTGTCGTCTCCGACGGGAACCTGTTCGTCGCAATACAGTTTGACGGGGGAAAATCCCGGAATGTTCACCTGAACCGAGCCTGATTTCTTCTGTCGGTCATGCGCCTCCGCCGTCATGTTGACCTCAAACTGAAGCGGCTCGGGCGGACGGCCCTTCTTGAAGGGGCTGGGTTCGTATTGCGTGGGCTCGGGCATCTTGGCGGACAGTTCACCGACGTGAAATTCCTTGGTATCACTCATGTCTCTTCCCCTTGGATCCGGCTGTTGTTGTTGGTGTCTGACCGGTTGAATGTCAGCCTGAACGGGCTGCGGTCCCACTCAAGCGGCCCTTGCGCATCAGTTCAAGGGGTCATTGATGCCACGAAAAAGGGCGGGCCAGTACGGCCCGCCCTCTCGATTCAAGGTACGACGAAATCACTGTCCGACAGGGGCCGGAACGTTGGATTCGGTCCGCACGGGGGCATTCGTCGGGCGCACACCGGCGGCGGCGCGGGCGCTGCCTTCGATCTGATCGCCGCCGAAATATTCAAAGAACTCACTGTTGGGTGAAATCACCAGAGTGGAATTCTGCCCCTGCAGCGCCTCCTCGTAAGCGGAGAGTGAGCGGTAGAAGGCAAAGAACTCAGGATCTTGACCGAAGGCGTCGGCAAAGATCCGGTTCCGCGCCGCATCCGCTTCACCGCGAATGATGTCGCTGTCACGCTGCGCTTCGGAGCGAAGTTCGGTCGCGGTCCTGTCTGCCAGCGACTGCACACGCAGCGCCGCCTCTTGACCACGGGCGCGCTCATCCTCGGCCTCACGCTCCCGCTCGGCCCGCATCCGGTTGAAGGTTTCCTCAAGGTTCTGTTCGGGCAGGTCGGCCCGCTTGATCCGCACATCGACCACTTCGATGCCCAGTTCGGCGGTTTCACGCGCGGCCTGATCGCGAATCTGGTTCATCAGCGCGACCCGGTCCGCCGACAACACGGTGTTGGACGTGACCGAACCCAGAACCTCACGCAGGGCGGAGTTCAGAACGGTCTGAAGCCGCTGCTGGCCCGCGATGATGGCAAAATCGCCATCCGCGCCGGTCCGCTCACGGAAGCGTTCGACATCCGAAATCCGCCAGCGGGCGAAGGCATCGACGACCAGACGGCGATCGTCGAGCGGTGTCACCTCCAGCGAGGCCGTGTCGAGGCTGAGGATACGGTCGTCATAGTACACGACCTGCTGGATGAACGGGATCTTGAAGCCGATGCCCGGCTCCTCCTTCACGTCCTTGATCTGACCGAATTGCAGGACGAGCGCCCGCTGCCGTTCATCCACCACGAAGATGGACGACAAGAGCAGGACGAGAAGCAGCACGACGGCTGCGATGGCGATGACGAGACGGTTCATCAGTTGTTACCTCCGCTGCGGAGTTCATTCAGCGGCAGATAGGGCACGACGCCCTGCCCGCCTTCGCCACCGGTGGTGCTGGGGTCGATGATGACCTTGTCCACAGTGCCCAGCACACGCTCCATCGTTTCAAGGTAGAGACGTTTGCGTGTTACCTCCTCGGACCCCTGATATTCGGTCAGGATGCTGATGAAGCGCGCGGCCTCACCATCGGCCTCGTTCACGACCCGGGCGCGGTAGCCTTCGGCCTGTTGCAGCAGCTGAGCAGCCTCACCACGGGCCGATGCCAATGCGCGGTTCGCATAGGCGTCGGCGCGGTTTTGCAGGGTGATGCGCTCCTGCTCGGCAGCCTGAACGTCGCGGAAGGCGTCGATCACGTCCTCGGGTGGGTCGGCGCGGTCGAAGTTCAGACGAACGATGGACACACCGCTGTCATAGGTATCGAGCGTTTGCTGGATCAGCTCGGACACCTCGGCCGAGATCACGCCGCGATCCCGGTTCAGGATCGGCGCCAGTTCGGAGCGGGAGATAACCTCACGCATCGCGGACTCGGACACAGCCTCGATGGTTTCGCGCGGGTCGCGCAGGTTGAACAGGAAGGCCGCAGGGTCGCCGATGTTCCAGACCACCTCGAAGTCGATATCGACGATGTTTTCATCCCCGGTCAGCATCAGACCATCATCGCCGCGCCCCGGACGGTCGCCGGTGCCGACATTCACGGTCCGCTCGCTGGTGACTTCGACAATCTCATGCGTGACAATCGGCCACGGTGCGAAGTTCAGGCCCGGCGATCCGGTCGAGGAATACTGACCGAAGGTCAGCTCGACCGACCGCTGCGAAGGCTGCACGGTATAGACGGAGGCGAACAGCCACGCGCCGACAGCCACCACTGCGGCGATCAGCAAGACAAACTTGGGCGAAGGGCCGTCGCCGCCGGTTCCGGTGTTGTTGCCGCCGGTGCCACCGCCATTGCGTCCGCCGATCAAGACCTTGAAGCGTTCCTGCCCCTTGCGCAGCATATCCTCCAGATCGGGGGTCTGGCCGTTGTTCGGGCCCTGCCCGTTGCCATTGTTCGGGCGGTTGCCGCTTCCCCAAGGGTTGCGATCATCGCTTCCCTTGTTCTCACCCCGGTCGGTCCCCTTCTTGCCCCAGGGCCCGCCGGAATTGTCGTTATAGGGCATCATATGTCCTGTCTGTTGTGCGTATCTGTGCGAGAAGTGGATATTCCCGCGTTCATTATCAACCTAGCGGATTGGTGACTTGAGCGTAACCAGCTCTTCTGCCGCAGTCGGGTGGACGGCGACGGTGCGGTCGAAATCGGCCTTGGTCGCCCCCATCTTGATCGCGATACCGGCAAGCTGGATCATCTCACCCGCGGCATCACCCACGATATGGCATCCCAGAACCTTGCCGTCGGAGCGTGCGACGATCAGCTTCATCAACATCCGCTCGTCCCGATCCGCAATCACATGGTTCATCGAACGGAAGGTCGTGCAGTAGATATCGACCTCACCGTAATTATGGGCGTGATCCTCGGAGATGCCGACAGTGCCGATCTCGGGCTGGGTGAACACAGCCGTGGGGATCAGGTCGTAATCGGCCTGGGTGGGATCGTTCCCGAACACGGTCTGGGCGAAGGCCTGCCCCTCGCGGATGGCGACGGGTGTCAACGCCACGCGGTCGGTCACATCGCCCACCGCGTAGATCGTATCAACGGTGGTCCTGGACCAATCATCCACGCGGATCGCGCCGCCCTTGCCCGTCTCAACGCCCGCATCATCCAACCCCAGATCGTGCGTGTTAGGAACACGGCCCGTGGCGTAGAGAACGGCGGAATACTCGGCGCTGTCGCCGCTTTCAAATTCCAGCCGAACGCCGGTATCCGTCTTCTCGATCTGCTCGACATCGCAATCGGTCACGATGCGGACGCCCTTCTTCTCCATCTCGCCGGCGACATGGTCGCGGACTTCGCGGTCAAAGCCGCGCAGGATCTGTTCTGACCGGTAGATCACATCGACCTTGACGCCCAGACCGTTGAGAATGCTTGCGAACTCACAGGCGATATATCCGCCGCCGACGATGGCGATCGAGGCGGGCATCTCCTCCATCAGGAAGATATCGTTCGAGACCATGACATGCTCGCGTCCCGGAATGTTCGGAACGAACGGTGTCCCGCCGACGGCGATCAGGATATGGCCTGCCGTGATACGCTGCCCATCCATCTCCACCGTATTGCCATCCACGACAGTGGCGCGGCCGTCCAGAACCTTGACACTGGCATTGGCCAGATTGCGCCGGTAGATGCCTTCGAGGCGGTCAAGCTCGGCGTGGATGTTGCGGCGCAGAACCGGCCAGGAAAATTCGGGCTTGCCCACGGACCAGCCATAACCGGCGGCGTCCTCGAAAGCCTCGGAAAAGCGGGAGGCATAGACCATCAGCTTCTTGGGAACGCAGCCCCGAATGACACAGGTTCCGCCATAGCGGTATTCCTCCGCGATGGCGACGCGCGCGCCGGTTTCAGCCGCGATCCGCGCGGCGCGCACGCCGCCGGAGCCGCCACCGATCACGAAAAGATCGTAGTCGAAATCGCTCATTAGAATGCTCCTGCAATGCCGCCCTGTTCGCTCAAATGATCAGGACAATACGCCTTATACCTGGTTCAGCACACGTTTCAGAAACGCCTGTCCGTCGATCCCGTCGGCAAAGGCCACGGGCCGCATCACGCCGCCTTCCTCAAGCAGATGCGCCTCTCCGCTTTCGTAGCCGACCATAACCTGATCTGCGATGCCCAGAAACAGGCCGTTTTCGACCACACCGGCCACCTGATTGAGCAAGGGGGACAGCCGGTGCGGATCACCGATCCTTTCCAGATGCAGATCAAGGATATGGTTGCCCTCGTCGGTGCGATACAGCACGGCACCATCCATGCGCGGCGTCACCTCGCGCCCGGAAACGTCGATCTGCTCCAGCATCTCCTCAATGATGGCGCGGGTCGATTTCCAGCCCATCGGGATGACCTCGACCGGCAGGGGGAATGCGCCCAGCGTGGCCACCAGCTTGCTGTCGTCGGTAATGACAACCATGCGGTCAGACGCGGTGGCGACGATCTTTTCCTGCAGATGCGCCCCGCCACCGCCCTTTATCAGGTTCAGGGCGGGGTCGACCTCATCCGCGCCGTCGATGGTCAGGTCCAGCCAGCCGGCCTCGTCCAGATCGATCACCTCGATCCCCTCGCTAAGGGCCAATGCCGCGGTCCGGTCCGAGGTGGCAACGGCGGTCAGCTTGATGCCGTCCACCCGGATCCGTTCGCCCAGCAGCCTGATGAACCAGTTCGCGGTGGATCCGGTCCCCAGACCGAGCTTCATGTCCGGCTCAACCAGCGAGAGCGCGGCGCGCGCCGCCGCGAATTTCGCCCGATCGGCGGGAGAGAGGGTGTTCATTCGGGATATCTCCGGCAGGATGTTTTCCCGCCTTATATCAGCGAAGTCGCGCGGCGCGAGAGGGCACCGGAACTTTCTTCACGCAGCTGTGAAACATGTGCGTCACCCCCCACGAACTTCGCCAGCCCCGTCGCGGGGCCCGGCGCGAGTATAACCCCGGCGCAGACGGTCGGCGGCGTGCGATGCCTCCAGCAGTCCCTCAAACAGATCGACACGTTCCCGCGCCTGTCCACCCACCCGGCCCCATTCACGGATGACGGAAAACTCACCGAACAGATTGCCGACGATTTCCACCCGGTAGAAATGAGGTCGCATCCGGGCGCGTCGCGGCGGCAGCAGCATCAGGCAGGTCGTCACGGGCATCCTCCGGGATCGGTCGCCGCATTCTAGCGTCAGCGCGCGATCGCCGCAATCGCGTCGAGGTCCATCGACGCTTCCAAATGCTCGGCCAACCTGTCCAGCACGTCCTCGACCACCTGCGCATAGATCAGGTCGCCCGCCTGATGGCCGAGCCGGGCCAGATATGCCGCACGAAACGCGTCGTGCGCAAACAACCCGTGCAGATAGGTGCCGCTGACCTGCCCATCGGCCGAGGTCGCGCCATCGGGTCGTCCGTCCAGATGCAGCAATGGCCGGTCCGTGTCGGTGCCGGTGGTGTGGCCCATGTGGATTTCGTAACCTGACACCGGCACCTGTCCCCCGGCCATCGTGCCGTGCACCAGTCCCAGACGCTTGACCGGACGCATGGTCGTGTGGATGTCGAGATGCCCCAGCCCCGCGACACTGCCCGCCACGCCGTCCACGCCGTCGGGATCATCGACCACGCGGCCCAGCATCTGATAGCCACCGCAAATGCCCAGCACGTGCCCGCCACGCCGCAGATGGGCCGCGATATCCACGTCCCAACCCTGCGCGCGCAGAAACGCCAGATCGCCGGTCGTGCTTTTGGAGCCCGGCAGGATCACCAGCGCGGCATCCCCGGGCAGCGCCTGACCGGGCGGCACCATCACGACCTGCACACCCGGTTCCAGCTTCAACGGGTCGAGGTCATCAAAATTGGCGATGCGGGCCAGCATGGGAACGGCAATCTTCAATGCCCCGGTCCCGCCCGAGGCGATGCCCAACGCATCCTCCGCCGGCAGTTTCGAAGCCTCCGCGAACCAGGGGATCACGCCGACGCTGGGCCAGCGCGTAAATCGCTCGATATCCGCGACCCCCTCATCAAACAGCGAGACGTCGCCGCGAAACCGGTTCACAGCGAACGCCGCGACCTGTGCGCGGTCCTCCTGTTCCATCACGGCGGCATGGCCTGCAAGCTGTGCGATCACGCCGCCGCGATTGATGTCCCCCATCAGGATCACGGGCACATCCAGCGCGCGGGCGAAGCCCATATTGGCGATATCGTTGGCGCGCAGGTTCGTCTCCGCCGGGGAGCCTGCGCCCTCCACGATCACCAGATCGGCGTTGTTTCGCAATCGGGCGAAGCTGTCCGCCACCGCGGCAAGCAGCTCCGCCTTGCGCTCCGCATAGGCACGCGCCTGCGCGCGGAACGCGACCTTTCCCTGCACGACGACCTGCGCGCCGGTCTCGCTCTCAGGCTTCAGCAACACGGGGTTCATGTCCACGCCGGGCGGCACGCCGCAGGCCAACGCCTGCAAGGCCTGCGCGCGCCCAATCTCACCACCATCGGCGGTAACGGCGGCGTTGTTTGACATGTTTTGCGGCTTGAACGGCATGACCCGCAATCCGCGCCGCACGAACGCCCGGCACAGCCCCGCCACGATCAGCGATTTGCCAACGTCCGATCCGGTGCCCTGGATCATTACCGCCTTGCCCATCGCGTTTCGCCTCCTAGCATTCGTTCAACCCCGAAGGGAGCGACCATGAGCGATCAAGACGAGGGCAATGGCAAGAGCGACACCCCGATGCAACCCTCCACGGGGAATCGGGCGTCCAACACGGATCGGGCCGACAGCGCGCTGGCCCCCGCGCCGCAGCGCAACGCACGCACCGCGCTGCGTGAACAACGCGGCATTCTCATGGTTTTGACCGGCGATGGAAAGGGAAAGAGCACCTCCGCCTTCGGTGCGGTCGCCCGCGCCTTGGGCTGGGGGCACAGGGTTGGCGTCATCCAGTTCGTCACCGGCGAATGGCAAACCGGCGAGCAGAAATTCTTCGCGGACCATCCGCAAGTGGACTGGCACATATCCGGCGCACGGTTCGACTGGTCACATGAGAACAAGGAACAATCGTCACAGGCGGCATTGGAGGCGTTTGCGCAAGGGGCCGCGATGATGGTTTCAGGCGACTACGATCTGATCGTGCTGGATGAAATCAACTGGGCCCTGCATCAGGGCGATCTGGATCCGGGGGCGGTGCTGCACGCCATCGCGGCACGTGACGCTGCATGCACGGTGATCCTGACGGGTCGCAACGCACCCGATTCCGTGCGGCAAGCGGCGGACCTGATTACAGACATGAACGACAGCCGCCATCCCCACGAAGAGGGTCGCGCCGCAGTGCGCGGGATAGAATACTGAGCGTTCTTTGTATAAAACTTGGGCGCGTCGGACTAACTGAGTCCTGCGGCGCTATACGCGCGGGAACCCGCATCGCGGCCTTCGCGGGTTGATCCGCGAAGGCTTCCGTCATCAAGGTTCAGACATGCCGGCGGTGGCCGCGCCGGGCATCTTGCTTCGCCAGTTAGCTCAGCTTTGCATCCATCGTGATCTTGGCCCCGGTCAGAACCTTGGAGACCGGGCAATTTTCCTTGGCCTTGCCTGCGGCTGTCTGGAAATCCTCCTCGCTGGCGCCGGGGATCGACGCCTCGACGTCCAGGTGGATGGTGGTGATCGCGAAGCCGCCATCCTTTTCTTCGAGCGAGACCGTCGCCTTGGTTTCGATGCTGTCAGGCGTCAGATCGCTGTCTCCCAGAATCATGGACAGCGCCATGGAAAAGCAGCTGGCATGGGCCGCGCCGATCAACTCCTCGGGGTTGGTGCCGTCCGCCCCCTCGAACCGGGTGTTGAAGCCGTAGGGTTGATCGTTCAGCACGCCCGTCTCGGTCGAGACGTGGCCCTTGCCCTGCTTGAGATTGCCCTGCCACTTCGCGGAACCAAATTTCTTAATCATGTGTAAACTCCTGATTGGTGTCTGGCACAACGTGCGAAGTGTCCTCCTGTTCCAAGGGAACCGACAGCGCGTGCGCCGCGGCAATTTCCGCACTGGGGCGATAGCCGCGCAAACCGCGGATGCGCGCGCCGACGCTGGGGTGCACCTGCTGCGAGGCGCCGGGCTGAACCAGCCGCTTGATACGAAAGAGAAACAGCTTGGCCGACCCGCGCCAGTTCCCGCCGGACGGCGCCAGCGGATCGGTCGGGAAACGGTCGCGCCAACCCTCCGGCAGCTCGACATGACACCTCTCCAGCCGTTCCAGCATCCAGATCAGCGAAATATTGGCCAGCGGTCGCGCAGGGGGGCTGCGCCAGACATGGCCGCCAACATCGCCGTGATTGCCCGCGAACCACATCTGCTGCATGTTGCCGGGCCAATCGGCCCGAGGCTGCCACAGGATGGGATCATAGGCGGCGCGGGTCTCATCTATGGCCAGCGCGTGATACGCATGGCGCACCCCGTCACCGATCCGGTCGTCATGGAAATCCGTGACCATCGGCGCCAGCCTGTTGAGCAGCGGATAGGGCAGCCCCAGCGCCGACACGGTGTCCCAGACGCCCACCATCTCAATGCAGACATCGCGGTGGCAGTACCGCTCGGAAAAGCGTTTGGCTGACACGCTGCGCCGGGAGGTTTCGTAATAACGGAACGAGCGTTGCACCCGCCGCTGCATCGCGTGTTGCGCCTTGAGCAGACCGACCTGACCGATCCACCCCGCAAGGCTGCGCACCGCATAGGCCCCCCGCGAATAGCCCATCAACACGATCCGGTCGCCCGGACGGTAGCGTGAGGCAAGGGTGGCGTACCCCTCGGCTATCGCTTCGTTGATCCCCAGCCCGGCGGCGGCGGCCAGCCATTTGCTCCACCCCTGCCCCTGCACGCCGGGGTGATAACCGACGGACTGCGCAACCGTTTGCCCCACTTCTTCGAGCAAACGGTAGGTCTGCCCTGCATTCGTCTCATGCCCCTCGATCAGCCGCGAAAACGTGCCGTCGATAATGAAGATATGCGTTCGGGACGGACGCTCTGGCATTTTGGCTGGCATTTTGGCCGGCATTTTATCAGGAATTTTGGCTGGCATCGTGGCTGACATTCTGTCTGATCTTCGGGCAAGGGGCCCCGGCATTGCCCCGGATGCTAGCGGCGCTTCGCTCACGTGGGGGCGGCGCATTCCAGCGTTTGCAGGGCCGTGGCGAAATCCGTCGGCAGCGGCACCGGGCGGCGCGTCCGGGCATCGACATAGACATGGGTGAACCCTGCCTCGGCGGCCGCATCGGTGGCATCGCCACGAAACAGACCAACCTCGTATCGGACCGAGCTGCGCCCGATCCGCGCCACGCGCAACCCCGCATCGACCGGATCGGGAAAGCCCAGGGCCGCGTGAAACCGGCATTCCGAGGCGACGACCAGCCCGATCACCGGCCCGTGCGGCACGATCAGCGTTTCGCTGCGGATGATCCAGGCGTTCACGGCCGTATCGACATATTCATAGAAGACGGCATTGTTCATGTGCCCATAGGCATCGTTGTCGCGCCAGCGCGTTGGCAGACGCTGAAAGACGCGGTAAGCGTCACGGGTCAGGGGGGCCGCCTTGGTCATTGCTACATCCGGCTCGCTCAATTCATTTCGTCAGGACCATCCATGCCGCAAGCCATCATCTTCGACAAGGACGGCACGCTGTTCGGCTTCACCCAGACCTGGGCACCGTGGTGCGTCGATTTGATGCGCGACCTGGGGCGGGATGACGTTCACGCACGCGCCCTGTCGGATGCGGTGGGGTTCGATCTGGACACCGGCACCTATGCCCCCGACAGCCCGGTGATTGCCGGCACGCCGGATCAATCCGCCGATCTGATGCTGCCGTTGCTGCCCGACTGGCACCGCGCGGATCTGATCGCTCACATGATCGAGCGTCCCGTCACGCCAGTGCCCGCCACCGACCTGCTGACCGTGCTGGAGGCGTTGAAGACCCGCAACATTCCCATGGCGATCATGACGAACGATTCCGCTGCTGCGGCGGATGAACAACTCGCCGCCCTCGATCTGGCCCATTACTTCGACGCCATTGTCGGCTATGACAGCGGCCACGGCATGAAGCCGGACGCGGCGCCCTTGCTGGCCTGCGCGCGGCTGATGAACGTGCCGGCGCAGTCGTGCATGATGGTGGGTGACAGTCCACACGACATCAATGCCGGACGGGCCGCTGGAATGCGGACCCTGGGTGTGTTGACGGGTGTGGCGAACGCTGCGTCGCTGTCCGCCGCCGATGCGGTTATCGCGGATATCGGTCTGCTGCCCGATTGGCTGGATACGCAAACCTAGTACACCGTACGCGACACGCCATGTCCGGTTGATCTGCCGCGCCGCGCACACACATGACACCACACGCCAATCGAGGAGCGACCGATGACCGACACCTACACCCCGCCCGAAGTCTGGACATGGGACACGGAAAGCGGCGGAAAATTCGCCAACATCAACCGGCCCATCGCGGGCGCCACCCATGACAAGGATCTGCCCATCGGGGAGCATCCACTTCAACTGCATTCCCTGGCCACGCCCAACGGCGTCAAGGTCACGGTGATGCTGGAGGAATTGCTGGAAAAGGGCCACGCAGGTGCCGAATACGATGCCTGGCCGATCAATATCGGTGAGGGCGACCAGTTCGGCTCCGGCTTTGTCTGGGCCAACCCGAACTCCAAGATCCCGGCCCTTGTGGACCGATCCGGCGACACCCCGGTGCGGGTCTTTGAATCCGGCTCGATCCTGCTGTACCTGGCGGACAAGTTCGATGCTTTCCTGCCCAAGGAGCCGGCAGCCCGGGCGGAAACCATGAACTGGCTGTTCTGGCAAATGGGCTCCGCGCCCTATCTGGGCGGCGGCTTCGGGCACTTCTACGCCTACGCGCCCGAGAAATTCGAATATCCGATCAACCGGTTCACGATGGAGGTGAAACGCCAGCTCGACGTGCTCGACCGACAGTTGGCCGAGCGTCCGTTCATCGCGGGCGACGAATATACCATCGCCGACATGGCAATCTGGGCATGGTACGGCGCATTGGTGCTGGGCAAGCTCTATGACGCGGCGAAGTTCCTGTCGGTTCACGAATACAAGCACGTGACCCGCTGGGCGGAACAGATCGCGGAGCGTCCCGCCGTTAAACGCGGTGTGCGGGTGAACCGCACCTGGGGGGATGAGGACAAGCAGGTGCCGGAACGTCATTCCGCCGCCGATTTCGACTGATCCGACGCACCAGAGTAAGTTGCCCCGGCCTCAGTCGTGTATCGCGCGACTGTCGGCCGGGGCCTGTGCACGCTCGTTCATACCATAATCGCGGATCACCCCGGCGATGCGCAGGCGATAATCGGCGAAATACTCATTCCGCCCGGCCTTCTGCGCGGTTCGGTGCCGCTGAACGTTGCGCCAGCGATCCAGCGCCGCCTCGTCCTCCCAGAAACTCAGCGACAGCAGCTTTCCGGGGGTCGTCAGGCTCTCGAACCGCTCCACGGAGATGAAGCCCTCCAACCCCTCGAACAGATCGCGCATCCCTGCCGCGTGATCCAGATAGGCCTGACGCTGGTCGACCTTGGGCTCGACCTCGAAAATGACTGCCAGCATGGGCTTTTCCCCGTTTTATTCCCCAGAATGCACGACGCCGGATGAACCGCCGCTTTGGTCGTTTCCGTCCGGCGCGCATGTACACGCCAACTGGGCGCGACAACCTGATAAGCTGATAGATTCCGAGAATTGTAAATGGTGCCAAGATTTCGCGGAACGCAGCTCAAGTTTCGTATAGTGCGCGCACGAAAAAGGGGCCGGTCGCCCGGCCCCTTTCGGTATCTATCGCTGTGGCTTAGCCGCGATTTTGCATGATCTGCACGCGGGTTCCGGTTTCGACTTCGAGGTCGAGGTTGGAGTCATATTCCGGCAGTGCTTCCAGTTCGTCTTCCGTGAGGCCCTGAAGGATCAGGCGATCATCGCCGAGCATCATACGGTCCAGCGGAAGTGCGACTTCGGACTCACCCAGCCCCAGGAAACCGCCATGCTCGATGATCGCATACATACGGCCATTGTTGGCGACAACGCGGGCGAATTCGCCCAGATCTTCACCTTCGAGGTTTTCGACGGACATACCGTACAGATCGTCAACAACCACTTCGAACATGTCGCTGTTCGTCGGCTGCGATGCGTCGGTGCGGCCCAGCAGACGGCTGCTTTCCTCGTCCAGCGCGTTTGCATCGGTGGAGTCCATATCGACTTCAGCTTCACCTTCGGTCACAAGACCGGTTTCGGCTTCGCTGTCCATCGCGGACATGTCCTCATCCAAATCGCTCATGGACGCCGCGTCGGTGTCTTCCATATCCAGTTCGTCGGAGAGGGATGCGTCGTCAGCTTCCTCACCATCGCTGAATTCACGGAAGGTAACGCGTGCCTCGCCCAACTGCTGGTAGTCGATGGTCGGCTCACCATCCATCTGGAATTCGACGACCGGATCAGCGGATTCGAAGCGGACGACCGGCTCAGCAGTGTTATAGGTAACCTGCTCGGAATCCGTCTCCTCCTGCGTCAGACGAACCGTGGATTCAGCCTGGGTCAGCTCGAAGTTCTCAACCACATCGGTATCGACGGTATTGCCTTCGCTGTCGATCATCTCGGTGCGCGACTGGATGTAGTCGGCATCGGGATCGATCTCTTCGCCTTCCTCGGCAAAGCGAGCCTGGACGTTGACGTCAAGCTGCGGCTCCTGCTGGGTCACACGGATTGTGGGCTCCGCCATGATGACTTCGACAGTCGGCTCCGCATCGTTGATGTTCACACCGGGACGCGGCATCGTGACGATGATTTCAGGAGCATCCTGCTCGATCGTGATGGTGGGCGTCGGCATCGCGACGGAGATCCGGGGCGCTGCCTGACGGACCAGAATGTCGGCGGCCTGCTGATCGACAGTCACGCTTGTCGGAGTGTCGTTTACAGAAATATCCGCGCCGGACTGATCGACGGCAACGTTCGGCTGCGGAACACGAACCAGCACATCACCCTCGACGATCGCCTGTGTGGTGATCTCGACTTCCTGAGTGATCGTCTCACTGTCCGAGAAGGATTCACGTGCAGTCTCGACATCGCTGTCGCTCTCGCTGGCGGTGATGGAGCCTGCAACCGCAACACGCTCTATATAGACAACGCATTGTGCATCATCGTTGAGCAGTGCGACATCACCAGCATCCTCAAAATCGTCGGACAAGTCGTTACCCGCCTGCTCGAACATGTTGTACAGTTCTGAACAGTTCTCGTTCAGATCCTGTGCCGACGCAGGGGTAATGGCCGTGCCGGCCAGCAGCAATGTGGCGAGTCCGAAATGTTTCATACTTGTACTCCAATAATGAAAAAGTTGCCTCGTTGGTGCTCGTACAACACGCAAATCCGGTAAAGGCTCCGTGATAAATTGTGTTTTCCATCCAGCAGAAAACTATCTCACTTTGAAAAAATGTATTTGATTTCAATCATATTCCCCCATCGCGAGATCAGCGACCTCGCCGATCCGCCAGCTCATGACAAAGCCGGACATGATACCTATTGACATATGCCCCGCACCTGCGTGGCGAATGGAGACATGCGCCACGTCGATCACCTGCGAGGGATGCCGAAATCGCCATCCGTAACGAAAACAGGTGACGGCGCCCGCCGCAGACCGTAACCCTGCCGCGCAGCAGGAGGCACCGATGACCCAGTCAGAAATCATCCACAGTATCGAGGTATCGCCGCTACGCCGCTGGGCGGGGGTCATCGTCACGGCAGGACTGGGGGCCGCGCTGTTGAGCGTCGCGATCCTGTCCCCCCCTTCGTCACCGCTGTCGTTGCTGTTGCTGATCGGCCTTGGCGGCGTGGCATTGTGGCAGTCCCGGCGGCTGGCGCGGGCGGGGCATAAATCCATTCACCTGACGCAGGACGCTCTGATCGACGAGGAAGGCACCGTGCTGACATCCTTGGAGGAGATCGTAAGGATCGACCGGGGGCTGTTCGCGCTGAAGCCCTCGAACGGTTTTGTCCTGTTGCTGCGGGACGCCCGGCCGCGACACTGGGTGCCGGGGCTGTGGTGGCAGCGCGGCCGGCGTCTGGGCGTCGGCGGTACGGCCCACGCGCAGCAGACCAAGAACATGGCCGATATCCTTCAGACCATGCTGGTAGCCCGCGACGAATCCTGACATTTGCGCGCCAGGCAGACGCTGTGCCTGTTGCAGTCGGGATCCTCGACCACGAAATCCACCACCTCGAAACCGTGGCGATCCAGCAGATCGCGATAGGCGTCGGGCGACAGGCTGGCGTGATAGACATCTTCACCGCCCACCTGCCCCCATGTCTCACCGGCGGCGGGGCCGCATGTGAACATCAACGGTCCGCCTGGCGAGAGATGCGCCGCGAAGATCGGGAACATCGCCGCCTGATCGTGGGGCGTCAGATGAAAGAAGCTGTTCCACGCGATCAGCCCCGCAAACTGCCGGTTCAGCGCCAGCCCGCGCATATCCGCCTGAATCCAGTCCTGTTCCGGCATCCGCTGTGCCGCGAGGGCCAACATGGCGGCGGCTCCGTCCACTCCTGTTACGCCACGGCCCCGCGCCGCGAACCATTCCGCGATCGGCGCGCCTGCGCCGCATCCCAGATCGAGGATCGGACCGTCAGGCAGCAAACCCGCGAATTTGGTGAGCCATCCGTCCTCCATCCCGCCACGCGACCGTTTCGCGTCGAAGTGGCGAGCCTGCCGTTCATAGGTGCCGAGAATATCCTCCGGCCCGCGCCGTGCTGTGGCATCGCCCAGCCAGCGCAGGATGAACATGTCCCGCGCATCCAGCGGCAGCCCGCGAGCCTCGGGGCGGTGGCGCAGGCGGATGGCGTCCAGCAGAACCGCATCGGAAGCGTCCGCAGTCCAGCCTGCGTTCCGTGCGGCGCTGCGAAAATCAGCGACCTGCGCCTCCCCCTCCGGCACCCACAGGGCATGGCCTTGTCGGGCCAGCCTGCCCCAGTCGAACAGCGGCCCCGGATCGCTCTTGCGGCCCGGTGCCAGATCGGAATGCCCAATCACATTTTCCTTGGAGATGTTCCAGCGCGCCCGAATGCCGCGCAACAGGTCATCCAGTGCGCGCATCTGAGCATCGGGAAAGGGTGAGGTGCCGTTATTGTCCAGCTCTATGCCGATGGAGTGGGAGTTCACATCGGTGATCCGCCCCCACCGCCCGGCGCCGGCGTGCCAGGCGCGGCGATCCTCCGCGACCAGCTGCGATACATCGCCTTCCCGCCCGATGACATAATGGGCGGAGACCTGATGTTCAGTCGCGCACAAGCGGCAAATCGCGTCCTCCGCACTGTTCATCGCCGTGTAGTGGATGACGACCAGTGAGGGCACCTGCCCCCGCCGGTCGCCATGATTGGGCGAAGGACGTTGCGCGATCCGCAAGCTCAGTTCGCCGCAACCCAGGCGGCGAGGATGTCACGCGCCGCGATCAGGTCGCCCTTGTCGATCATTTCGGTGACCGTGTGGATATAACGGGTTCCCACGACGATGCCGACGGCCCGCGCGCCCGATGCGGCCTGTTGCGCCGCCGCACCGTCCTGACCGCCCGCGGCCAGAATGGTGCGCTGGAACGGAATGTCCTTGCTGCGGGCCAGCGCCTCAATCTCCTCAACCAGGGCGATGTCAGCGATGAAGCTGCCATCCTTGATGTGCATCCCGAAGCCCTTGCCCTGCTCCGTCACCGCTTGCGGTTTCGGAACGCCGGGCGTGTCGCATGACAGCGTGGTGTCGATGCCAAAGCCGATTTCGGGCTGGATCGCATGGGTTGCGGTGCGCGCGCCGCGCAGGCCGACTTCCTCCTGCACGGTGAACACGACGTGCAACTCACATTCATGGCCGCTTTCCTTGGCGGCGCGCAATGCCTCGATGCCCAGCCAGCAGGCAATGCGGTTGTCCAGCGCCTTGGACACGACCTTGTCGCCCATCTCCAGAAATGGCTCGTCCATCACGACGTAATCGCCGACCTGCACCTTGTCGGCAGCGGCCTTACCCAGGCCGATATCCACGAAGAACTCCGAGATTTCGGGGATCTTCTTGCGATCCTCGGGCGAGGCGATGTGCACCGGCTTGCCGCCCGGATTCATCACGCCCTTGATGTCGCCATCCTTGGTGCAGACCAGAACCCGGCGTGAGAACAGGTTGCGGTTGTCGAAGCCGCCAACCGGATTGACGTAGATCCAGCCTTCCTCGCTGATATGGCTGACCAGAAAGCCGATCTCATCCATGTGGCACAGCATCATCACCCGCTTGCCCGGTCCGTTCCGCTTGGCCATCAGGCTGCCCATCGGATCGACGGTAACTTCGTCCACCAGCCCCTCGATCTCGGCCATGATGAGGTCGCGCACGCGATTTTCACGTCCCGGCACGCCGGGGGTTTCACACAGGCGTTTCAGCAGATCGGTATCCATGAGCATTCTCCATCGGGGCCATAAGGGTCTGGGCCGAACATAAGCGTGACGCCAGGTTTTCGCACCCCCGGCAGCGGGGATATTTCGACGCTCCGACCGCATCAAGCGCCCCCAACCGGGTGGCGCGTCCTCACGTCACGTTTCGGCCCCTGTTCAAACCCTGTCCGCGACGCTATCTCAGCGGGCATGAGCATGTCTTACAAATCCCGTCGGCGCTGGTCGATCTTCCTCCTGCTGGTCGGTCTGCCGCTATACGTCCTGGTGGCCTGGGCGATCATGGGCGCCTTGCCCCGTCTGCCGATCCTGATCGAATTGCTGATCTACGCCTTCCTTGGCGTCGCGTGGGCGTTGCCATTCAAGAATGTGTTCAAGGGCGTGGGCAAGGCCGACCCCGACGAAACCGCCGAGACGGAGTGACAGAGGGCCGCGCGGCCTTGCACGAACCGCTGAAATCACCGACAAAGGCGCGATTTTGCGCGCGAGAGGATAAGACATGGCCGACGGAGCGACCCCGATGAACGAGACACCGACCCGCGAAGTTTCCGTGCGCGACGCCTTTGGCATCGACAGCGACATGACGGTCAAGGGATTCGAGGCGGTCAGCGATCGCGTCCCCGAGGTCGATCCGACCTATCAGTTTGACCGCGACACCACCCTCGCCATTCTGGCAGGCTTCGCCCACAATCGCCGCGTGATGATCCAAGGCTATCACGGCACCGGCAAATCCACACATATCGAACAGGTCGCCGCGCGCCTGCACTGGCCCTGCGTTCGGGTGAACCTGGACAGCCATATCAGCCGGATCGACCTGATCGGCAAGGATGCGATCAAGCTCAAGGACGGCGTGCAGGTCACAGAGTTTCAGGAGGGCATCCTGCCCTGGGCGCTGCGCAATCCCACCGCGATCGTGTTTGACGAATACGACGCTGGCCGCCCCGACGTGATGTTCGTGATCCAGCGTGTGCTGGAAAAGGACGGCAAGCTGACGCTGCTCGACCAGAACGAGGTCATCACGCCGAACCCCTATTTCCGGCTGTTCGCCACGGCCAACACTGTCGGTCTGGGCGATACGACGGGCCTGTATCACGGCACGCAGCAGATCAACCAGGGTCAGATGGATCGCTGGTCGCTGGTCGCCACGCTGAACTATCTGCCCCACGATGCCGAAACGAACATCGTGGTCGAGAAGAGCCCGACCTATCAGAATGCGCAGGGGCAAAGGACCATCGCGCAGATGGTCACGGTCGCGGATCTGACGCGGACGGCCTTCATGAACGGCGACATCTCCACCGTCATGTCGCCGCGCACGGTGATCGCTTGGGCGGAAAATGCCCGCATCTTCGGCGATGTCGGCTTCGCGTTCCGCCTGACCTTCCTGAACAAGTGTGATGAGCTGGAGCGGCAGACCGTGGCGGAATTCTATCAGCGCTGCTTTGATGAGGAATTGCCCGAAAGCGCCGCCAGCGTCAGCCTGGGGTGAAGCGTCCCCGCGTCCTGCCGGTGAACGAACGCCCCCGTGCGAGCGTTCCTAGCAGGAGGGTGGCATTTCGGTCGTCCGTGGATGGAGCACCTGACATGCGACGCCTTTACCCTGCCCTTGTGATGCTGGCCCTCGCGCAACCGATGGCCGCGCAGGACGGCCCGCTGATCATAGACGTTCCCAATGCCAACGACGGGCAACGCCCGCCGCTGTTTTCATCCGAAGCGACCGAGCAGTTGGGAGAGGTCCCTGCCACCGGCGGGCCGCGTGTCCTCAATCTGACGAACCCGAATCTGACCCCCATGCAGCGTGAAATGGCCGCCGATCCGATGCTGGCGCCCGTGATCATCGCCCCTGCTGAAACAGATGGCTCCCCGCGAACGATGCCGCCGCTGACACAGATGCGCCGGGACGGTGCCACCCGGATCGAAATGCTGGACCGGTGCGCGGCATTCGAATCCAGTTTAGTGACCATCCTCGCCGCGAACGAGATCAACCCGCAGCTTGCCCACGCCCACCGGCAACGGTTTTCGCAGTTTACCACCGCCGTGATCGAGGAAAGGCTGGCCGCTGGCCTGTCTCAGGAGGCGGCGGAGCGGGAAAGTGGCGATTCCATTCTGGAAGTCGCCCGGCAATACATGACAGAATGGGAAAACGCGCAAACCCGCACGGGGTCGTATTTCGCCACGCCGCTGCGCAGGCTCGATACGCTTGCCTGTGCCCGGCTGATGCAGGGGGACGCCCCCCTTGAACGCCCGTCATTGAGCGAGCAATTGGGACAGGATGATCCGGAAATGTTCGGAACAGATGAATAAGACACTCGCCCTACACAGCGTAGTCGCACAGCGACCCCAGCGCAGCCACCTGATTTTCGACCCGGCGGAGGCCCCATGAAACCCACCGACAACCCCGCCGATCCGTTCAAGAAAGCCTTGGCGGAGGCGACCCGAACCCTCGCGGATGAACCGGAAATGAAGGTCACGTATTCCGTGGACCCACCCGGCTTGACCAACGATTCCGCCCGGCTGCCCCAGGTCACGCGGCGCATGACCCGGGACGAGGTCATGCTGGCACGCGGTGTAGCGGATGCCTATGCGCTGCGCACACGCTTCCACAATTCCGCGACGCATTCGCGGTATTCGCCGCAAGGGGAAACCGCGCGCGACATATACGAGGCGATGGAAACCGCCCGGTGCGAGGCCGTGGGAACCCGCGCGATGCCAGGATGTGCGGGCAATATCGACGCCAAGATCGCGGCGGATGCGAAAAAGATGGGATACAGCGATATAACCGAGGCATCGCAGGCCCCGCTCGCCGATGCGGCCGGATACCTCGTGCGGCATCTGGCAACCGGGCGCGATCTGCCGCCCGGTGCGGCGAACGTGATGGAGCTGTGGCGTGGATTTCTGGAGGGTCAGGCCGGCGGAACGCTGGGCGACCTTGACGATGTGCTTACGGATCAGAAGGCCTTCGCCCGCTTCTCCCGCAAGGTGATCGACGATTTGGGCTATGGTGAGGAACTGGGCGACGACCCCGACGGCTCCGACGACCCCGAGGATGAGGGGACCGAGGCCGAGGAGGAGGAAAACCCCCAATCGCAGGACGATCAGGGCGACGAGCAGCAGGACAGCGACAGTTCCGACGAAACCTCGGAGGAGCAGTCCGAAACCGACCCGGATGCGGCCGAATCCCAAGTTGCGCAGGAGGATGCCGACGACGCGGAAGTGACAGAAGAGGCCCAGATGCAGGAGGGCGAACCGCCCGCCGACACCCCCCCCCCGCCCATCAGCGAGGCGGATCCGGGCTACAAGGTCTACGACACCACCTTCGATGAGGAGATCGCGGCGGAGGATCTGGCCGGGCCGGAGGAGCTTGAACGCCTTCGCGCCTATCTCGATCAGCAGTTGGAACCGCTCAAGGGCGCGGTCAGCCGTCTGGCCAATCGCCTGCAACGGCGGCTTCAGGCGCAGCAGAACCGTTCATGGGATTTCGATCAGGAGGAAGGCGTTCTGGATGCCGGACGTCTGGCCCGAGTGGTGGCGAATCCGACGATGCCGCTGAGCTTCAAGGTCGAGCAGGACACCGAATTTCGCGATACGGTCGTCACGCTGCTGCTGGATAATTCCGGTTCGATGCGCGGGCGCCCGATCTCCATCGCCGCGATCTGCGCGGATGTCCTCAGCCAGACGCTGGAGCGGTGTCAGGTCAAGGTCGAGATCCTCGGCTTTACCACCCGTGCGTGGAAGGGCGGGCAAAGCCGTGAGAAATGGCTGCAAGCCGGTCGCCCGGGAAATCCGGGGCGGCTCAACGACTTGCGCCACGTCGTCTACAAGCGGGCGGATGCCCCCTGGCGGCGGGTTCGCCCGAATCTGGGCCTGATGATGAAGGAAGGCCTGCTGAAGGAGAACATCGACGGCGAGGCGCTGGAATGGGCACATAAACGACTGACGGCCCGACCCGAGGCGCGACGCATCATGATGGTGATCTCGGACGGCGCACCGGTGGACGATTCCACGCTCAGCGCCAATCCTCCGAACTATCTGGAAAAGCACCTGCGCGATGTGATCGCGATGATCGAGCGGCGCAAGCAGGTGGAATTGCTGGCAATCGGCATCGGTCACGACGTGACCCGCTATTATCAGCGCGCCGTCACGATCACGGATGTGGAACAACTGGCAGGTGCCATGACGGAGCAGCTCGCCGCTCTGTTCGAAAGCGACCCCAAGGCCCGGGCCAGGGCTGATCGCCAGCGGCGCTAGCCTTCGAGCACATCGCGGCATCCGGTTCGCGCCAGAAGATCGCGAACCGGATTGCCGAGATCGGCAGAAACGTAGAGGTCGCGCAATCGCGCCAGACATTTCCCCTGCCAGCGAAACGGTGCGCCGCCAAATCTGCCGGAGGCAAGGTCCACGTCGAACCATGTCGCCCCTTTTTCGAGGGCAGCGGCATTCGCTCTGAGAAAAGGCAGATAATCGCCCCCGACGATGGTCAGCAGATCCGTCAGGGCCGATCGGTCCTCCGTCCAATCGCCGTGCAAGCCGGACGCGTCGTCGATCCGCCGCAGCCAGTGCAGAACCTCGGGCGCGGTATCGTGCATGATCTGCGAGGGGCCGGGATCGCTGGCAAGCTGGCTGAGCTGCCCGTACAGGGCGAAATCGGCGAGGCTGGGCCGGGAGCCGAACAGGAAGCCCGTGGCGCAGATCGCGCGCATCGCCCCCAGAATCGCGCGATAGCCCGCCTCGATCGTCGGTCCGTTTTCGGCCGTTGCCCCGACCATCGGCATCCGCCCCATCTGACGGTTGCGCAAGGTTTGGGACAAGGTGCCCGCCATGGGCTGCGCGATTGCGGCGCCAACCTCTGCCGTCAGCCACCCGGTCGCGAAATCGGCGGAGGCCGCATCGCGCCAGCGATACCAGAACATCGCCTTGGTCAGCCATTCGTCGGCCATATCCTCGATCAACGCGCACAGGAACGCGGCATCTGCGGGCGGTAGAACGCTGCGTTGGTTGACGATTTCCTGTTCCAGAACCAATGCGATGGAGGTCGAATCAGTCATGTCCCGCCCCATAGGATGCCGCAGCACGGGCAGCAGAATCGGAGAGACATCAACTTTACGTCCGGTCAGTTGCGGCAGTTCAACGATCCAGTCGAAGGGGATCCTGCGATAGCGCATCAAGGCCCGCGTCTTCATCGAATAGGGTGATGCGGTCAGACCGATCAGCTCGTAGCGTGCGCTCACTCCGCGGCCTCTGCCAGCGGCTCACCACCGGCCAGCCGGAACGCCATATCGACATAGCGCGTCGTGATCGCATCGGGCGGCAAGCGGCCATCATCGCGATACCAGGTGGAGACCCCCGTCATCATCGCGATCATGGCCAGTGTCGTCAGGCGCGTATCCGTGTGGTGAAAAACGCCCTCCGCCGCGCCGCTGATCAGGATTTCCTCCAGGATATGCTCATATGATCTGCGCAGCCGCTCGATTTCCGCGAAATTATCGCAGTCCAGATTGCGAAGTTCCATGTACGAGATGAAAACCTTCTCGGCGCGCAGGATATGATAGTCGATGTGGAACCGCACGAAACGCTCCAGCCGTGCGGCGGCGGGCAGATCGGGATCGGGCGCTTGGGCGGCCCAACTTTCAAGCAGATGTTGCAGATGCCCCCGCATGATATCCTTGAGAAGGCTTTGTTTGTCAGGCGTATAGAGATACAGCGCCCCGGCCTGCACGCCGACCTCCCGCGCGATCTGACGCATGGAGACGGCGGCGAAACCATGGCGCGCAATCAGACGGGTCGCGGCCTCCTCGACCATCGCGCGGGTTTTTTCACCACTCGATCCACTTTTCCTCGCCATGCCCCATATCCTTTGCTGCCCTCACCGTAACTGAACGCGTGTGCAGGTTACAACATTGGCCAGTTAGCGCAGTCGCAGGTTTCGCGGGCGGCAAGCCACGGGGCAACTCATTCCAGCCGGAATTTGCTTTTCGGATAAACTCCGAGGATTTCGAGCGAGGACGTGAAATATTCCAGTTCCTCCAACGCGCGCGCGACGGCGGGATCGTCGGGATGGCCATCCACCTCGGCAAAGAATTGCGTCGCGGTGAAGGACCCGTCGGTCATGTAGCTTTCCAGCTTGGTCATGTTGACGCCATTGGTCGCGAATCCCCCCATCGCCTTGTAAAGCGCGGCGGGGATGTTGCGCACACGAAACAGAAAGCTGGTCATCATCGGTCGAGCGGACGGTTCCGGCATCAGCCCTTCGGGGGCCATGACGATGAATCGGGTCGTGTTGTTCTGCGCATCCTCGATATGGCGGGCCAACAGCTCCAGGCCGTAGATCTCGCCCGCCAGTTCCGATGCCAGGCCGGCCAGCGCGGCGTTGCCCTTCTCCGCCACCGCGCGGGCGGACCCCGCAGTATCGGCACCGGTCACGGGCGTGATACCGTAGGCGTTGAGGAATTCGCGGCACTGGCCCAACAGAACGGTGTGACTCATCGCCTCACGCACGTCCTCCAGCTTCGCGCCCGGTACGCCCAGAAGGTTGATATGAACCCGCACGAAATGTTCGCCCACGATACGCAGGCCACTCTCGGGCAGAAGCTGATGCACATCCGCGACGCGCCCGTAGGTTGAGTTCTCGACCGCGATCATCCCCAGGTCAGCATTGCCTTTGCGGACAGCTTCTATTGCAGCTTCGAAGGTCGCGCAGGGCAAGGGCTCCATATTGGGGTACATTTCCCGGCACGCCTGATGGGAATAGGCGCCCAGTTCGCCCTGAAAGGAGATCAACCCGGTTTTCGTTTGCGTGCCCGTCATTTCATTCGTCCTGCATGGAAAGTCGCGCCGGTAACATGTTGGCGCATGGTCGCGCCTTCTATACCTTGAAAAAGCTGTCGGGGAACGGGTACTACACGCGAGATAGAATTTTCGCGCCCTGCGGTCGCTCCGCTTTGGGTGTGTCAGATTTTCAGGAAGGCACCGTCGCATGGACAGTCTGGAACTAAACAAGATCATCGCAGGCGTTCTGGGCGCCGTGTTGACCCTTCTGTTGTTTTCGTGGGTCGGTGACCTCGTCTACGGCCTGGGTGAAGGCGGGCATGACGAGGCGCACCTCGCCTACGAGATCGCCCTGCCCGAGGGCGACGCCGAAGTCGCCGAGGTCGACGAAGGCCCGAGCATCGGTGAACTGCTCGTCACCGCTTCCGCCGAGAATGGCGAAGGTCTGTTCCGCGCCTGCGCCGCCTGCCACACCGCAACAGAGGAAGCCAACAAGGTCGGCCCCTACCTGCTGAACGTGATCGGCCGCGATATCGCTGCGGTGGACGGTTTCGCCTATTCCGATGCGCTGCTCACAATCGACGGAACATGGACGGCTGAGAACTTCTCCCACTTCATCGAGAACCCGCGCGGCTGGGCGCCGGGCACGAAGATGGGCTATAACGGCATGAGCCGCGCCGGGGATCGCGCCGACATCATCGCCTATCTGGTCGAAGCGTCGGGTCAGACCCTCGAAGACTTCATCGTGTTGCCCGAGGAAGAGCCCGCGACCGAGGAAGCCGCTGTCGAAGACACCGCAACCGAGGATGCAGTCGTGGAAGGCGAGGAAACCCTCGAAGAGACGACCGCCGTCGAAGAAGCGCCGACCGAGGAAGCGCCAGTCGAAGAAGAGTCCGAAGAAGCGGTTGAGGAGACTGCCGATTCCACCACCGATTCCCTGGTGGAGCCCGCCGAGCAAATGATCGAGGGCGTTGATGCCATCGACGGCGAGGCAGCCGTTGAGGGTGACGCCACCGTCGAGGGCGAGGAAGCAACCGAAGCGACAGAAACCGACCAGACGAATGACGCTGAAGTGACCAGCGTTCCGACAGAGGTCGAAGAGCAGTCCGACAGCGCCGAGGTAGAGACCGCTCCCGTCGAAGAAGCCGCGCCGGTAGAGGAAGCTGCACCGGTCGAGGAAGTCGCACCGGCAGAGGAGGAAACCGCGCCGGCGGTGGACGCAATCGAGGAAGAGGAGGCCGCCGCGCCAGCCGCTCCCGCCCCCGCAAGCGAAACCGCATCGGTTGAGGCTGCACCGGTTGAGAGTGGCGCAGCCGACATGCCCGCCTTCATGGCGAATGCCTCCGCCGAGGATGGTGAGCGTGCGTTCCGTGCCTGCCGCGCCTGTCATGTCGTGGAAGAAGGCGTAAACCGCGTCGGACCTTCGCTGTACGGCGTGATCGACCGCGACATCGGCTCCGTCGAGGATTTCAACTACTCCTCCGCCATGGCGGAAAAGGACGGTGCCTGGACTTACGAGAACCTCGACGCGTACCTGACCGCGCCTCGCAGCTGGCTTCCCGGGACCAAGATGGCCTATGCCGGGATGCGTCGTGACCAGGATCGTGCGAACGTCATCGCCTATCTGGAGGCGGCTTCGCAGTAAGCCCCCCGACCGAGCCCCGACCGAGCGAGAGATCGAAGGCCACCCTGCGGGGTGGCCTTTTTCATGCGATACCCCCCGAACGGCGTGACAGTAAGGTCCGGCGATCACGCAGGCTTCATGGCTTCGCGTCTTGCTCTTATCGGTGCAGCGACCTAACCATTGGGACATGGGCAAATCTCCTATCGCGGAAGGCGACACCGTATGATCAGACTTCGACCGAAGCAGATGAATTCACAGGTTCTGACCAGTGACCCTTCAAAGGCGCGGCGATGGATGAGCGGGCTGGTGGCACTTGCGGTGGGCCTGACGCTCACCACGACATCGCTGCGCGCGGAGAGGCATGAGGAGATCATCACCGCGCACGGAATTTCCTCGTTCGGGGAATTGAAATACGGGCCCGATTTCGAGCATTTCGACTACGTGAACCCCGACGCACCTAAGGGCGGGTATTTCACGACATGGGGCCTTGGCACATTTGATTCGTTGCGTCCCTACATCCTGCTGGGCAATGCGGCCAGTTCCGCGAGCATGCTGTACGATTCGCTCATGACAGGTTCGGCTGATGAGCCGGACGCGCTGTACGGTCTGGTGGCCGAAACCATCGAATATCCCGAAAGCCGCGAGTGGATCATCTTCAACATCCGCCCTGAGGCCCGGTTCCACGACGGCACGCCGATCACCGCGCAAGACGTGGCGGATTCCTATCAGGCGCTCTACGAAAAGGGACGCCCGACCTATCGCCTCAGCCTGTTTCGCGATGTCGAGAGTGTCGAGGTGCTGGACGAGCGACGCCTGAAATACACCTTCCGCCCGGATGCGCCGCTGCGCGACATGCCAAGCATGGTGGGCGGCCTGCCGATCTTTCCCTCCGCATGGCTGGCGGAAAACGACTTCGCCGAATCGAGCATGGAGCCTGTTCCCGGCTCAGGCCCCTACAAGTTGCAGGAGACCGACGGCGGGCGTTACATCCTCTATGAGCGGGTCGAGGATTACTGGGGCGCCGATCTGCCGGTGAATGTCGGCCGGAACAATTTCGATCAGCAACGTATCGAATATTACGCGGATTCAACCGTCGCGTTCGAGCAGTTCAAGGCGCTCGGCTATACCTTCCGCGCTGAGAATTCCTCGCGTCTATGGGCAACGGCCTACGACTTCCCCGCGATCCAGAACGGTTGGGTCATGCGTGAGGAACTGATCGACGGAACCCCGACCGGCACGCAGGGCTGGTGGTTCAACATGCGGCGCGAAAAGTTTCAGGACCCCCGCGTCCGGCAGGCCATTGCGATGATGTTCAACTTCGAATGGTCGAACGATTCCCTGTTCTACGACCTGTATCAGCGCACCGACAGCTTCTGGGAAAACTCGTATCTTCAGGCCGAGGGATTGCCCTCGGAGGAGGAACTGGCAGTGCTGGAGCCTGTGCGCGGCATGGTACCCGACAGCGTGTTCACCGAACCCGCCTACACCCCCATCGTGTCCGAGCCGGTGCAGTTGGACCGTCGCGTCCTGCGGCAGGCCGCGGCGTTGATGCGTGAGGCGGGCTATTCGTTGCAGGACGGTGTCCTGGTCAATGAACACGGTGAACCCTTCGTGATCGAATTCCTCAACGACAGCCGCGCGTTCGAGCGGATCATCAACCCCTTCATCCAGAATCTGGAACGCTTGGGAATTCGCGTCGATGCCCCCGTCATCGATCAGGCGCAAGCAGCCGAGCGCGAAAAGAACTTCGAGTTCGATCTGACCGCCCGCCGCTACAGGATGGGTCTGACACCGGGGCAGGAGCTGGTCGGCATCTTCGGCTCTACCTCCGCGAACGAGCCGGACACCTCCAATATCATGGGCCTGCAAAATGAGGGTGTGGACCACCTGATCGAACAGATCGCGCATGCGGAGAACCGTGAAGAGTTGAACGTGCGGGTTCGGGCATTGGACCGGGTGCTGCGCAGCCTGCATATCTGGATTCCGCAATTCTACAGCGGCCGTCACTTCATCGCCTATCTCGATGTCTATTCCCGACCCGAGGTGCAGCCGCCCTTCTCGATCAACACAGATGCGTGGTGGTGGGATGAGGACAAGGCCGAGGTTCTGCGCGCGGCTGGGGTGCTCTGATCCATCATGGGGGCCTATATCCTAAGACGTCTGCTGCTGATCATACCCACCCTGTTCGGGATCATGGTGATCAATTTCGCACTGGTCCAATTCGTGCCCGGCGGCCCGATCGAGCAGATCATAGCCGAGATCAATGGCGAGGGCGGCGTCACCGACCGCATCACCGGCGGTGCGGGTGGCGATGTCGGGCAGAGCGGCGATGTGGACTATCAGGGCGCACGCGGCCTGCCCGCCGATTTCATCGCGGAGCTGGAGGCGCAATACGGTCTCGACAAACCGCCGCTGGAACGGTTCTTCAACATGATGTGGGACTACATGCGCTTCGATTTCGGGGAGAGCTACCAGCGCTCCATCTCCGTTGTCGATCTGGTGCTGGAAAAGATGCCGGTTTCGATCTCTCTGGGATTGTGGTCCACGATGATCGCCTATCTGATCTCGATCCCGCTGGGCATTCGAAAGGCGGTCAGGGACGGATCACGCTTCGACACCTGGACCTCGGGCATCATCATCGTTGCCTATGCTATCCCGGGTTTTCTGTTCGCGATCATGCTGCTGGTCCTGTTTGCGGGCGGTTCGTATTTCCAGATTTTCCCCGCACGGGGGCTGACCTCGGCCAATTTCGATCAGCTGAGCCTGGTGGGAAAGGTGCTCGACTATTTCTGGCACATCGCCCTGCCGGTGACGGCGACGACGATTGCCAGCTTCGCCACCCTGACCCTGCTGACCAAGAATTCGTTCCTCGACGAGATTCGCAAGCAATACGTGATGACCGCCCGCGCCAAGGGGCTGGGCGAACGGCAAGTGCTGTACGGGCACGTGTTCCGCAATGCCATGCTGATCATCATCGCGGGTTTTCCAGGGCTGTTCCTGTCGGTCTTCTTTGCCGGTAGCCTGATCATCGAGACGATTTTTTCGCTCGACGGTCTGGGACTGCTCGGCTTTCAGGCTGCGGTGGGGCGCGATTATCCGGTGGTGTTCGGGACGTTGTTCTTCTTCGGTCTGGTCGGTCTGATCGTCGGTATCCTGTCGGATCTGATGTATGTCCTCGTCGATCCGCGCATTGATTTCGAGAGCCGGAATACATGACACTCAATCCCCTGCAAAAACGACGCATCGCGGCGTTCAGATCGAACCGTCGCGCCTTCTGGTCGCTGTGGATTTTCCTCACCCTGTTCGTCCTGTCGCTGTTCGCTGAACTGATCGCCAACGACAAACCGCTGGTCGTGTCCTTTCGCGGGGAAATCAGCTTCCCCGTTTTCGCGGGCACCTATGAGGAATCGGATTTCGGCGGCGATCCCGGCCTGAACGTCGATTTCAAGGATCAGGCGATCCAGTGCCTGATCCGCACCGGCGGGATCGAGGATTGCTATTACGAGCCGGAGGAGATTCTGGCCGAGGCCGAGAGCGGCACCGTCGCAGGTGCCCCGATCGAGGCAGGCTGGATCGTCTGGCCCCCGATCCCCTATTCCTTCGACACCGTAAACGACGACGTGTTCCGCGCGCCCAGCCCACCCGACGCGAATCACTGGCTGGGCACCGACGACACGACGCGCGACGTGCTGGCGCGCGTGATTTACGGCGTGCGCACATCACTGTTGTTCGCCATCGCAACGGTTGGAATATCGTCCGTCATCGGCATCGCGGCGGGGGCGATCCAGGGCTATTTCGGCGGCTGGACGGACCTGTTGTTCCAACGCTTCATCGAGATCTGGGGCGGGACACCGTTTCTCTATGTCATCATCATCGCGGCTGCGATCTTCACCATGAATTTCTGGCTGCTGGTCGGCCTGATGTCGCTGTTTTCATGGACTGCATTGGTCGGTGTGGTGCGGGCGGAGTTCCTGCGCGCCCGCAATTTCGAGTATGTCAGGGCGGCACGCGCGCTCGGCGTCAGTGACCGGGTCATCATGTTCCGCCACATCCTGCCGAACGCGATGGTGGCGACGGTGACGTTGATGCCGTTTCTGATCACCAGTTCGATCAGCGGGCTGGCCACGCTCGACTATCTGGGCTTCGGCCTGCCATCCAACTACCCCTCGCTGGGGGAGCTGACATTGCAGGCGAAGGAGAATTTGCACGCAAGCTGGCTGGGCTTCACCGCGTTCTTTACCTTCGCGATCCTGCTGTCGCTGCTGGTTTTCGTCTTTGAAGGGGTGCGGGACGCGTTCGATCCGCGCAAGGTGCTGGCATGAGTTTGCTGGAAGTCGGTAACCTGCGCGTGTCCTTCGGCGAAATGCAGGCGGTCAAGGGCGTCAGCTTCGCAGTCGAGGCGGGGGAAACGGTCGCGCTGGTCGGTGAATCCGGGTCGGGCAAATCGTTGACGGCCCTGTCCACCGTCGATCTGCTGCCGGATGTGGCGACGGTCGAGGGCTCCGTCACGTTTCAGGGGCGCGAAATCATCGGTGCCAGCGACAAGACCCTGCGTGAGATTCGCGGCAACGAGATCAGCTTTATCTTTCAGGAACCCCTGACCTCGCTCAACCCGTTGCACACGCTGGAAAAGCAGTTGGGCGAGAGCCTCGCGCTGCATCAGGGGTTGAGCGGTTCGGCCGCGCGCAAGCGGATCATCGAATTGCTCGACCGTGTGGGCATCGTGAGCCCGCAAGAACGGCTGAACAGCTATCCGCATGAATTGTCGGGCGGACAGCGGCAGCGTGTGATGATTGCGATGGCGCTGGCCAATGGGCCGAAGCTGCTGGTCGCGGATGAGCCGACGACCGCGCTGGACGTTACCATTCAGGCGCAGATTCTCGACCTGCTCAAGACGCTGCAACGCGATGAGGGGATGGGCATGTTGTTCATCACCCATGACCTGACCATCGTGCGCTCCATCGCGGATCGGGTCTGCGTGATGAAGGATGGTGTGATCGTCGAAACCGGGCCGACGCATCAGGTTTTCGACGATCCGCAACATGATTACACGCGCAAGCTGTTGGGGGCGGAGCCATCGGGCGCCCCTGCCCCGATCCCCGACGATGCACCCGAACTGGTGCGGACCGAAGATCTGCGCATCTGGTTTCCGGTCAAGACGGGCCTGCTCAAGCGGACCACCAGCCATGTGAAGGCCGTGAACGCGGCCACGATCCGCCTGCGCGCGGGGGAAACGCTGGGCGTGGTCGGGGAATCAGGATCGGGCAAGACGACGCTGGCCCTGGCGGTCATGCGTCTGATCTCCTCCGACGGGCCGATCGTGCTGCTGGGGCGGGACATTCAGGGGCTCAAGAACCGGGCGCTGCGCCCCGTGCGCGCCGACATCCAGATGGTGTTTCAGGACCCGTTCGGCTCCCTCTCACCCCGGATGAGCGTGGTGGAGATCGTGGCAGAGGGTCTGGGCGTACACGGCACCACGGCCAAGGCGGATCGGCGCCAGCTCGTCGCGGACATGTTGGAGGAAGTCGGGATCGACCCCGCCGCGATGGACCGCTACCCGCACGAATTCTCCGGTGGCCAGCGACAACGCATCGCCATCGCGCGGGCGATGATCCTGCGGCCCAAGGTCGTCGTGCTGGATGAGCCGACCTCGGCGCTGGACATGACGGTGCAGGTACAGATCGTGGCATTGCTGCGCGATTTGCAGGCCCGCTACGGCCTCGCCTATATCTTCATAAGTCACGATCTGAAGGTCGTGCGCGCGATGAGCCACCGCGTGATGGTGATGAAGCGCGGCGATGTGGTGGAGGAAGGCGACGTCGCCACGATCTTCGACCGCCCACAACATCCCTATACCCGGCAGTTGATGAGCGCTGCGCTAAAGGGGCATCTCTGACGGGATGCCCCTGCGGGTCTGAATGAGATGCGGGCCTAGCCGCGGAGGGTTCCGCCCGTCGCCTTGCCCACGGCGGCGATGACCTTGGCGCTGACGGCCTCGATCTCCTTGTCGGTCAGGGTCGCGTCGGTGGGTTGCAGGCGCACGGCGATGGCCACGGATTTGCGCCCCTCACCCATCTGCGCGGCGGCCTTTTCCCCGCCGAACACGTCGAAGACGCTGACATCGGCAATCAGCTTCTTGTCCGCACCCTTCGCTGCACGCACCAGCTTGTCCGCCTCGACGTCGGCGTCGACGACAAAGGCGAAATCGCGTTCCACTGGTTGCAGGTCTGCCAATACCAGCGCGGCGCGGGTGGAGGTTTTCTGCTTGGGGAACGGTACCTTGGCCGGGAACATTGTGAAGGCCACCGCCGCCCCCTTGATCCCCATCGCGGAGACGACGCGCGGGTGCAGTTCTCCGAACACCGCGAGAGGGTTCTTCGGCCCCAGACCCAGCACTGCGGACCGGCCGGGATGGAACCAGTCAGGCGCGTTGCGCAGGGGCATCAGGCGATCAACCGGCGCACCAAGCTCCGCCAGCAGTGCCTCCACATCCGCCTTCGCATCATAGAGGTCCACGGCCCGACGCGTGCCATGCGCGTTGCGCGGCGCGGTGTGCCCGGTCAGCAGGCCGGAGACGGAAAGCACCTCGTCCCCCGGCTCCCCCCCGTCAAAGGCGATGCCCGCCTCGAACAGGGCCAGATCGGCATAGCCCCGCGCCTGATTGCGCGCCGCAGCGGTCAGCAGGCCGGGCAGCAAGTCGGGGCGCATGTGGCTCATCTCGGAACTAATGGGGTTTTCAAGCCGGACGTCCTCACCGCCCCCGCCGAACAGCGCCGCGTGATCCTGCTGGATAAAGCTGTAGGTGACGCATTCGTTGTAGCCCAGGCTGGCAACCTTGCGCCGCGCGGCGATCAGGCGGGTTTGCATCGGCGTTTGCACCGGTTGCGCCACGCCGGGCGACAGGCGGGGCATCGGCTTGCCTTCGAGTTTGGTGAGAGAGGCGACACGGGCGACTTCCTCGACCAGATCGGCCTCACCATGCACGTCGGGGCGCCATGAGGGCACCGCCACCTCGACCGTGGTGCCGCTGTCCTTGCAGGCGAAGCCGAGAGCTTCGAGAATGCGGATTTGCTCGGTGCGCGCGATCTCCATCCCCACCAGGCTGACGACTCGTGTCGGATCCAGCGTATAGCTGCGCGCGGTATCGGGCACCGCGCCTGCCTGCACGATCTCCGAGGGCGTACCGCCGCAGATGTCGAGGATCAGCTTGGTCGCAAGCTCGATCCCGTCGCGGGTGAAGGCCGGATCGACGCCCCGCTCAAACCGGTAGCGCGCGTCGGAATTGATCTTGAGCGCGCGCCCGGTATGCGCTGTTCGCACCGGATCGAACCAAGCGGATTCGACGAAAACATCCGTCGTGTCCGCCGTGCAGCCGGTCACCTCACCGCCCATCACGCCGCCGATCCCCTCGGCCCCGGCATCGTCTGCGACGACGGTCATTTCGGGGGTCAGGGCATATTCCTTGCCATCAAGGGCGAGGATACTCTCCCCCTCCTTGCCGAAGCGTACGTGGATGTCGCCCGTCACCTTGCCAGCATCGAAGACGTGCAGCGGACGGGCGCGGTCATAGGTCACGTAGTTGGTGATATCGACGAGCGCCGAAATCGGACGCAGGCCGATGGCAATCAGGCGTTGCTGCATCCATTTGGGCGACGGTCCGTTCGTGACGCCCCGGATCATTCGCCCCGTGAACAACGGGCACGCGCCGCCCGCCACCTCATCGGTCAGCGAAACGCCAATGGGGCTGTCGAACGTGCCGTTGATCTGCGCCACCCCGGCGGGCTTGAGCGTGCCGATGCCGCGTGCGGCAAGGTCACGCGCCACGCCCCACACACCCAGCGCGTCGGGCCGGTTTGGAGTAATCGCGATCTCGATGGTCGGGTCGTTCATGCCGGCGAAGTCGATGTAGCGCTGACCAACCTCGGCTGTTTCGGGCAGCTCGATGATGCCGTCATGCTCGTCCGACAGTTCCAACTCCCGCTCGGACGCCATCATCCCGTGGCTTTCGACACCCCGGATCTTGCCAACCTGAATGGTGGTGTCGAGGCCGGGAATATAGTCGCCGGGTTGGGCCACCACGACCTTGATCCCCGCGCGGGCATTGGGCGCCCCGCAGATGATCTGCTGCTCACCCTTGTGAGTCTCGACCGTGCACACGCGCAGGCGATCGGCGTCGGGATGGCTCTCAGCCGCCTTGACGTAGCCGATGCGGAAGGTGCCGAGGCGATCGGCAGGATCGTCCACGCCCTCAACCTCCAACCCCAGATCGGTCAGCGCATCGAGGATTTCATCGAGGGACGCCTCGGTATCGAGGTGATCCTTCAGCCAGTTCAGGGTGAATTTCATAACTTTATCCCCAGCTTCTCAGCCGCTTCTTGTTTGACATAACTGACGGCAATGTCACGCATCATACCAAGGCTGTCGGACTCCTCTATTTCAAGGAGGAGACTACAGATCAGATCATCGTCACGTTTCATTCAAACCCCAGCCTGCACCATCGGGCGGTCCAGTGCGCTGAAGCCGTAGTGGCGCAGCCAGCGCAGGTCGCTGTCGAAGAAGGCGCGCAGGTCGGGGATGCCGTATTTCAGCATCGCCATCCGGTCGATGCCCATGCCGAAGGCGAAGCCCTGAAACTTCGTCGTGTCGATGCCGCCGGACTTCAGCACATGCGGGTGGACCATGCCGGAGCCGAGGACTTCGAGCCAGCTGTCGCCTTCGCCCACGCGGACCTGACCGTTTTCCCACGAACACTGGATATCGACCTCGGCCGAGGGTTCGGTGAACGGAAAGTGCGAGGCGCGAAACCGGGTGCGAACCTCACGTCCGAAGAAGGCGGAGAAGAATTCCTCCAGCGTCCATTTCAGATTCGCCATGGAGATGTCTTCGCCCAGGGCCAGCCCCTCGACCTGATGGAACATCGGCGTGTGGGTCTGGTCGTAATCGGCGCGATAGACGCGGCCCGGCGCGATGATGCGGCAGGGCGCGCTGTGCTTTTGCATGTGCCTAATCTGCACCGGGGAGGTGTGGGTGCGCAGGACGTGCGGCGGTCGGTCGTCGCCCTCGGCCCGTGCGGTGTAGAACGTGTCCATCTCCGCCCGCGCGGGGTGGTGAGACGGTATGTTGAGCGCGTCGAAATTGTACCAGTCCGTCTCGATCTGCGGACCCTCGGCCACGGAATAGCCCATGTCCGCGAAAATCGCCGTAACCTCCTCGGTCACTTGGCTGATCGGGTGGATCGAGCCCTGGCGCATCGGGCGCGGGCTGAGGCTGACATCCATCCATTCGGAGCGCAAACGCTCCTCCAGCGCGGCGTTGGCGAAGCTTTCCTTGCGGGCCGCCAGGGCGGAGGTTAGTTCGTTCTTGAGCGCGTTGAGCGCGGGACCGGCGGTCTGACGCTCCTCGGGCGACATCTTGCCCAGTTCGCGCATTTTCAGGCTGACCTCCCCCTTCTTGCCGATGGCGGCGACGCGCGCCTCCTCCAGCGCGGCTTCATCGGAGGCGTCGGCGATGCGGGTCAGCCAGCTTTGGCGCAAAGTGTCGAGATCGGTCATGTGGCCCTCAGTCTGAACGTGCGCCGGAGGTACCACATAGACGTCCGAATGCAAGCTCAGCCACGATTTCGACGTTGGAAGAGCGAGCAACGCAAAAGCGAGCAAAAAGGAACACCAAACGCAAAAGGCCCCGCTGCTTTCGCAACGGAGCCTTTCGTAATATCTGCGACTGCGGTTTTATGCAGCGGCGGGGATGGCCGCCTTGGCCTGATCCACGATCGCGTTGAACGCGTCGGGCTCATGCACTGCCAGATCGGCCAGAACCTTACGGTCCACTTCGATGCCCGCCAGGTTCAGACCGTTGATGAAGCGGCTGTAGGTCAGCGCCTCGTCATGGGCGCGAACGCCGGCGTTGATCCGCTGGATCCACAACGCGCGGAAGGACCGCTTGCGCGCCTTGCGGTCGCGGGTCGCATATTGTTGCGCCTTGTCGACCGCCTGGGTTGCGGTGCGGAAATTGGTGGAACGCGCGCCGTAATAACCTTTGGCCTTTTTCAGGACCTTCTTGTGGCGGGCGTGGGTAACGGTACCAGACTTGACTCGTGACATTTATGCGCCCTCCTATCAGCGGTTATACGGCATGTACGTCTTCACGATACCTTCATCCTGCTTGGACAGGATGGTGGTGCCGCGCGCGTTGCGGATGAATTTGCGGGTACGCTTGATCATGCCGTGACGCTTGCCTGCCTGGCCAGCTTTCACGCGACCGGAGGCGGTCATCTTGAAGCGCTTCTTCGCGCTCGACTTGGTCTTCATCTTGGGCATTTCGATCTCCTTTCGAAGAGGTCGTGATGATGCGACTCGGCAGCCCTTGTTCGCCGGGCGCATCGGGATTGAGCGGTTGCTATAGGGCCGCGGGGCGTGAAGTGCAAGCGGCGATGGCCTGCAGCCCCGCGCGCATCAGAAGATTTCAGCGGCCACCCGGATCAGCGCATGCATGACGGCGGTGAAACTGGCGGGCGCGGGTGTGGCCAGTTCGATATACAGGCCCATCCCAAGGGCGAGGCCGGACCATCCGGCGGCCCGGACCAATGTCCGCTGCCCACCGACCAGCGCCTCGACCGAACGGCCGATCATGCCCAGCGTCGCGAGGCCAAAGGCGAACAGCAGCCAGAGCAGACCAGTCATCCCTGCTCACCCTCATAGATTTCCTTCTCACGACAGGGCGCGACACGCAGGATGTTCGTCGTGCCCGGTGTGTTGAAGGGCACGCCCGCCGTTACGATGATCTTGTCGCTCTCATCCGCGAACCCCTCGCTGACCGCGGCACGCACGGCGGCGACGACGGCCAGTTTGAACCGGTCCACAGGTGAGGTGACGACACAGTGCAGCCCCCACACCAGGCTGAGCCGGCGTGCCGTGCCAATCAGCGGCGTCAGCGCGATGACGGGTACGCGCGGTTTTTCGCGGCTTGCCAGGATCGCCGTCGTGCCCGATTGGGTGAACGAACAGATCGCCTTGACCTCGATCGTTTCCGCGACTTCACGCGCGGCGGTGGTGATCGCATCGGCCATGCCGCGGCTGGCGCGGGTGCGGCTGGCTTCGATGATCTGGCGATAGACCTCGTCCTGCTCAACCTCGACCGCGACGTTGTTCATGGTCTGAACCGCCTCCACCGGGTAATCGCCGGCGGCCGATTCCGCAGACAGCATGACCGCGTCGGCCCCTTCGTAGATCGCGTGGGCCACGTCGGAAACTTCGGCGCGGGTCGGAACAGGGGCGGAGATCATGCTCTCCATCATCTGAGTGGCGACGATCACCGGCTTGCCCAGTTCGCGGCACTTTCGAATCAACTTCTTCTGGATCGGAGGAACAGCCTGAACCGGCAGTTCCACGCCCAGATCGCCGCGCGCGACCATGATACCGTCGCTTGCCTCCAGGATTTCATCGAATGCATGCACGGCGGCGGGCTTTTCGATCTTGGCGATCAGCGCCGCACGACCCTTGGCCAGGCTGCGGGCCTCCATCACATCCTCGGCCCGCTGGACGAAGCTCAACGCCAGCCAGTCCACGCCCAGCTCACAGACGAATTCAAGATCGGCGCGGTCCTTCTCGCTCAACGCGGCGAGGGGCAGAACCACGTCGGGCACGTTCACGCCCTTGCGGTTGGAGATCTCTCCGCCGACCTCGACCACGCAATCGGCGCTTTCGCTGTCGCATGATTTCACACGCAGGCGGATCTTTCCGTCGTTCACCAGAAGGGTGGACCCCTCCTGCAAAGCCTCGAAGATCTCACGGTGCGGCAGCTGCACGCGCGTCGCGTCGCCTGCGGCATCGTCCAGATCGAAACGGAAGGACTGCCCCTCCTCCAACTCCACCGGGCCATCGGCGAAGGTGCCGCAGCGCAGCTTGGGCCCCTGAAGGTCGGCCAGAATGCAGATGGGGCGGCCCATCTCATGCTCAATTTCACGGATCAGCTGGTGCCGCTCGGCGATTTCCTCATGACTGCCATGGCTCATGTTCAGGCGGAACACATCGGCACCTGTGACGAACAGGGCCTTTATCATGGCGCGGCTCGAGGATGCAGGGCCAAGGGTAGCCACGATTTTCACTCGGCGGTCGCGTTTCATATCGTATTCCTTTTGTCCGGAGCCGGAAGCTCAAAGCGGTTCGGTCGCCTCGGTCTTTACTGGTCCAAACCTGTCATGTCGCGCAAAAAGCAGGACATATCCTGTCTTTTTGAGGGCTGTACGACTGGAATAGCATCTCTCCCGGCGCTACACACCGAAAACAATCAGACCGGAGCGGCCCAGATGATCCTTGACAGCCACGAGATTCACCAAGGCGGCTCGAACGAACGGATCATCCTGACCTGCGATCATGCCTCAAACCGCGTGCCCGACGCCATCGGCGATATCGGGCTCAGCGAACAGGACATGGCACGGCACATCGCCTACGACGTGGGGGCGCGGGGCGTCACGCTCGCGCTGGCCGACACGCTGGGGGCCACGGCGATCCTGTCGCGGTTCAGCCGCATCGTGATCGACCCCAACAGGTCGGAGCGTGATCCGACACTTGTGCGCCGCATCTACGACCGCTCCGTCATCGAGGGGAATCGCCATGCCGATGCCGCAGAGGTCGCACGCCGGATCGAGGCCTATTTTCGCCCCTATCATGACGCCATCGACACCCACATCGCGCGAAGCCGCGCTGGGGGCATCACTCCGGCCATCGTCGCGATACACTCCTACACCCCGCAATTGATCGGGCGTCCGCCCCGCCCGTGGCATGTCGGCATCCTGTGGGATGAAATCGACGGGCGCATGGCTCTGCCGATCATCGCGGCCCTGCAGGCGGAGGGGTTCTGCGTGGGGAACAACGAACCGTATCCCGGTAAATATGGCGACGACAGTCAAGACCGACACGCGATGCAACAGGGGCTTCCCAATGTTCTGATCGAGATTCGCAACGATCTGATCGCGGATGAAGCCGGACAGAACGCCTGGGCAGCACGGCTTGCGCCGCATCTCGAACGGATCGTGTCGGGTCTGTAATCGGTCGGGCTACTGGAAATACGGGCCCGTGCCGCCCTACATCGAGAATGAAACGGAGGACTGACATGGACGACCGGACGCAAATCGAACTCGAAGCCGCCGCCTTTCGCCGCCTGCGCGATCATCTGCGCAGCCGCACCGACGTGCAGAACATCGACATGATGAACCTGACCGGGTTTTGTCGGAATTGCCTGAGCCGCTGGTATCAGGAGGAGGCCAACGCCCGAGGCATCGAGATGGACAAGACCGAGGGGCGCGAAATCGTTTATGGCATGCCCTATTCCGAATGGGTCGAGAAATATCAATCCGAAGCGACGGACGCGCAGAAGGCGGCCTTCGCCACTGCGCCAAAGGCGCATTGATAAGTACTGCCAAAGGCGCACTAAATAACACTGCCAAAGGCGGATTGATAAGCCCCGCCAAAGGCGCACGAATACCCACTGCCAATGCCTAAGAAGGTCATCGGCACAGCGCATCACTGCGCAGTGCCGCAGGCCTGTTCGCTCAGATCGCGGCGGCCCGCGCTTGGGCGACGTACAATTCCCGCAGGCGTTTCGCGATCGGGCCGGGCTTGCCATTGCCCAGCGTGACGCCGTCAACCTCGACCACCGGCATGACGAAGGAGGACGCGGCCGTCACGAAGGCCTCCTGCGCGTCGCGCGCCTCATCCGGCGTAAAGGCGCGTTCCTCCACCCGGATCTGCGCCTCCGCCGCCAGTTGCAGGACGGCGGCGCGGGTGATGCCGTGCAGGATCGAATTGCTGAGGTTGCGGGTGACGATGGCCCCGTCCTTGGTCACGATATAGGCGTTGTTGGATGTTCCCTCGGTGATGTGCCCATCCTCAACCATCCACGCGTCGTCGCATCCCAGCGCCTTCGCGGCCATCTTGCACAGTGACGGGGCGAGCAACTGCACCGTCTTGATGTCGCGCCGGCCCCAGCGAATGTCATCGACGAACGCGATTTTCAGACCCGTGGCCGCCGCCGGGGCATTCACCAGATCCCTGGCCTGCGTGAACAGCACCAGCGAGGGTTTCGTATCCTTGGGAAACGCGAAATCGCGATCCGCCGCGCCGCGCGTGACCTGGAGGTAGATCATCCCCTCAACCAGATCGTTATCGGCAATCAGGCGGCGGTGGATCGCCTCCATCTCCTCCTGCGAAACCGGCGTGTCCATCTGCAATTCGGACAGCGAGCGGCCCAGCCGGGTCATGTGACCGGGAAAGTCCACCAGCTTGCCATCCAGGACCGACGTCACCTCGTAGACCCCGTCCGCGAACAGGAACCCCCGGTCGAAAACCGAGATTTTGGCGTCTTCCTCGGGCACGAACTCCCCGTTGACGTAAACGATGCGCGACATGCTTATCCCCAAAGCTCGGGGCGTGGGGGCTGAACCTCCGCGCCGATGAAATCGAGCGGGGGATTGCGATCCTCCGCCAGCAGAAGCGGCCCGTCCAGATCGACGATCTCCGCGCCTTGGGCGACCAGAACCGCAGGTGCCATGGCGAGGGAGGATCCGACCATGCAGCCCACCATCACCTGAAACCCGGCGGTGCGCGCCGCGTCGTAGAGCGACAGCGCCTCGGTCAGACCGCCGGTCTTGTCCAGCTTGATGTTGACCATGTCGTATTTGCCCTTCAGCGCGTCCAGACTGCCGCGATCATGGCAGCTTTCGTCGGCGCAGACCGGCAGCAGCCGGTCGAGGTGCAGCAGCGCGTCATCCTCACCCGCCGGAAAGGGCTGTTCGACCAGTTCGACGCCCAGTGCGACCAGTTGCGGGGCCAGCGCCTCGTATTGCGCGGCGCTCCACCCCTCGTTCGCGTCCACGATGATGCGGGCGTCGGGCGCGCCCGCGCGGACGGCACGGATACGGGCGAGGTCATCCGGCCCGCCGCCAAGTTTGGTCTTGAGCAATGGGCGCGCGGCATGTTTCGCCGCACTCGCCCGCATCGCATCGGGTTCCGCGATCGACAGGGTAAAGGCGCTGGTCACGGCGTGCGGTGCGGGCAGGCCCGCAAGCTCCCACACCGGACGCCCGGTCTGCTTTGCCCACAAATCCCACAACGCGCAGTCCACGGCATTTCGCGCGGCCCCGGCGGGCAGTGCCGCCTGCAAGGCGTACCGTTCGATCCCGGGGTCCAGACCGTCGATCTGTGCCAGCACAGATGCAATCGTCTCCCCATAACGGGCGTAGGGGACGCATTCGCCGCGGCCCACGACACCGTCGCGCGCGACCTCCACCGTGACGACCTTTGCCTCGGTCCGTGATCCGCGCGAAATCGTAAAGACCTCGGCCAGACGGAAACTGTCCTCGCGCGCCCGGATCACGACAGCGCGTCCACCAGCCGGGTCGCCCCATGGCGGTACGGATCGACGGCGGGCAGGCCCATGCGCGCCTCGACCTCGGTGAGGTATTTCTCCGCCTCCGCGTCGGACAATGCGGCCGTGTTGATCGAGATTCCCACGACTTCACAAGCGGAATTGACCCGCCGTGCGAGGTGCAGCGCCGTGTCGCGCAGGTCTTCGAGTGTCGGCAGGTCGTAATCGGGCAGGCCGCGCATATGCGTCCGGGTCGGCTCGTGACACAGGATCAGGGCATCGGCCTGACCGCCATGCACCAATGCCATCGTCACACCGGAATAGGAGGCATGGAACAGGCTGCCCTGACCCTCGATCAGATCCCAGTGATCCGCATCGTTGTCGGGGGTCAGCCATTCGACCGCACCGGCCATGAAATCCGCGATCACCGCATCCAGCGGCACGCCGTCACCGGTGATGAGGATGCCCGTCTGCCCGGTGGCGCGGAACGTGCACTTCATGCCCCGTTCGCGCATCTCCGCATCCATGGCGAGGGCGGTGTACATCTTGCCCACCGAGCAATCCGTCCCGACGGCCAGGCACCGCTTGCCGGTCCGCTTCACGCCGCTGGCGATGGGGTATTTCACCGTCGGGATGCGCACGTCATGCAATGTGCGCCCATGCGCGCGCGCTGCCTCGACCAGGGCCGGTTCGTCGCGCAGCAGGTTGTGCAGCCCGGAGGCGATGTCCATGCCGGATGCCAGCGCCTCGATCAGCACGTCCTGCCAGAGGGGGGAGACGACACCCCCCCGGTTCGCGACGCCGATCACCAGCGTCTTGGCCCCCGCCTCGACCGCCTCTGCGATGGTCATGTCGGTCAATTTCATGTCCGCCTTGCACCCCTCCAGCCGGAACTGGCCGATCGCCATGTCCGGACGCCAGTCGCAGATGCCCTGCGCCACCTTCGCGGCCAGCGGGTCAGGCGCATCGCCCAGAAACAGAAGATATGGGGCGTCGATCATGGTGGCATCCTCGGCGTTAGATTCGTCTGACGCTAGGCCGTAGCCGAGGGGGCGGTCAAACAGGAAAACGCGCCAGACCGCTCAACAGATCACGCCGCACGCGGTGAAGGCACGGTTCGAGGCGGACTGCCCATTTGCGCGCCATGCAAAACCGGATTCGGCTGCACCTCATCAGGGGTCGCGCACAGGCCCCGGCGATACATCCAGCGCCCGGCCTCGGGCAAGGCGGTCAACAGCGCAAACGGAATCGCCAGCGCCAGCCCCGCCAGCACGGCGGCCGCCCAAGGCAGCGCCGCAGGTTCAAGCCACAGCAACAGTCCCCCCAGCACCGATCCCGCGACCGTTTGCGGCCAAAGCCCCGCCACCGCATCGCGCCACGGCAAGGCATAGGGATCGCGGTTCTGCCCACCCCAGATCACGGATCGCCCGAACGCCAGGCCGATCAGGAACAGTGTCACACGAAACGCCACAACCGGGGCCAACAGCATGGAAAAGACAGTTTCCGTCAGCGCCCCCAGCGCGAAGCGGACCCTACCGCCATAGCTGGCGACAGCGCCCGGTCGCAATGCCACGTCGATCCAGCCTGCGATCTTGGGGAACAGGCTCATCCCGATCATCACGAAGAACATGGACAGCCCAAAGGCCACATTCACCTGCTGATCCAGCCCGTGCATCAGTTTCAACGCCGCGGCCCCGGTTATCAGCATCCAGGCAGGCGCACCGAAATACATCATCATCGCCGCGAATATCTGAAACCTGCTCATCGGTTTCAGGCCGCGCCAGAACAGGATGCGCCCGTACTGCATGTTGCCCTGGCACCAGCGAAGGTCACGTTTCGTGAAATCGAGCAAGGTCGGCGGGTTTTCCTCCCAGCTTTCCCCCTCCACCGGCATGACACGACATTCGAAACCCCCGCGACGCATCAGCACGGCCTCGACCTGATCGTGGCTGAGGATATGCCCCCCCAGCGGACTGCCGCCCGGAAGCGTGGGCAAGCGGCAATGCTTGCGGAATGCATCGACACGGATCAATGCGTTGTGGCCCCAATACGGCCCGCAATCCGCATGCCACCACGCTGCGCCAAGCGTGAAGCTGCGCATCCCATGCCGCATTCCGAACTGAAAGATCCGCGCGAAGGCCGAGGTCGCAGGCGCGCCCACGACGAGGCTCTGCAAAATTCCGATCCGGGGATGTGCCTGTAGAATGCGCACCATGCGCACCATGGCCGCACCCGACATCAGGCTGTCGGTATCGAGCGGCAGGAAATAGTCATAGCGGCGTCCCCAGTGCCGCAGGAAATCGCGCAGATTGCCGGATTTGTACCCGATATTGTTCGTGCGCCGGCGATAGATCGCGGTCGGAGCGAGCAATCCCTGCGCCTTATCGAAGGCTTGGCGTTCCTGCTGCGCGATCTGCTCATCGTCAGTATCGGACAGGATATAGATATCGAAATGGCCACCCCACCCTGTCGCGTCCAGCGATCTGCGCATCTCGACCAACCGCGCGATGGAGGGTTCGGGCGGCTCGTTTCGCAAGAACATCGTCAGGGCAGTGCGGGTGCTGATCGGCGCCGTGGCATCAGCATCGACCATCTGGGGGGCCGCGCGTTCCAGCCCATCGCGAACCCCGTGCATCAGCCAAAGTCCGATCACCGCGTTCCAGAACCCCATGATGGTCCACGGCGCGCCGATACAAACGCATACGACGATCACGATATCCGTGACGTTCCAGCCCCCGACGCCGAAAACCACAACCAGCCCCGCCAGAACCGCCAGCATCGACACCAAATTCAGTGCGAAGACGATCCGGCGGCGACGCGTGACGATGCGCCGATCCTGAAGACCCGCAGGCGTGCGCACATGCGCGAGACCGGCATCTGCCTCCATCGGGTGGACGTGTTCGATCATGAGGTTACTCTTTGCATCGGTCGGAACGGGGACAAGACATGCGCGCGCAGGCGATCTGGTACACGGGACAAGGCAGCGGCGTCGAGATCCGCGAGGGTGCTCTGGGCACCGGTGAGTTGCTGTTGCAGACAGTCGCGTCCGGCCTGTCGCGCGGCACGGAGCGGATCGTCGCCGCCGGTCTGGTTCCACGCTCGGAATGGCAGCGGATGGCCCTGCCCAATCAGGAGGGGGATTTCGCCCTGCCGATCAAATACGGATATGCCTGCGTCGCCCGTGTGATCGAGGGACCGCCCGACATCCGGGATCGCAATGTGTACACGATGCATCCGCATCAGACCTTCTTTCGTGCCAACCGCAACGCGGTGCATGTGTTGCCGCCGGACCTGCCCGTCAGGCGCGCGACCCTCGCCGCGAATATGGAAACCGCGCTGAACGCGATCTGGGATGCCGAACTGCCCCCCGGTGCCCGCGTCGCCGTGATCGGGGGCGGTCTGGTCGGTTGTCTGGTGGCTTATCTGGCGCGCAATGTCGCAAAAGCGAATGTTACGTTGGTGGATAGGATAGGAGCCCGCGCAAAAACGGCGAGTGAACTTCGCGTGAGTTTCACCACCCGCGCGGAAACATTGTCCGATTGCCACACGGTATTTCATACCTCGGCAAGCGAATCCGGGTTGAGCGCGGCAATCCATGCGCTGGCTTTCGAAGGTCAGGTGATCGAGATGAGCTGGTACGGCGACCGGCAGATCTCGGTCCCCCTTGGCGGGGCATTCCACGCGCAACGCCTGTCGATCCGCTGTTCGCAAGTCGGCCATGTCGCGCGTTCGCACCGATCCACGACCAGCTACGCCGACAGGATTCGCACCGCGATAGGATTGCTTGACGACACGGCCCTCGACGTGTTGCTGACCCACGAGGTCGCGTTTGAAAATGCCGAGCGTGACATCCCCCCCCGGATCGCCCCGGATGCCGACGGCATCGCGACCGCGATCATGTATTGAAAGGATATTCGGATGTTTGCAGTGGAGGTTCGCGATCACATCATGATCGCCCACAGCCTGAAGGGCGACGTATTCGGCCCGGCTCAGGCGATGCACGGCGCGACCTTTGTCGTGGACGTGACGTTCTTCCGCGAAACCCTGTCCGAGGATAACATCGTCGTGGACATGGGCCGTGCGCACGATGTGCTCAAGGCGGTCCTGTCGCCATTGAACTACAGCAATCTGGACGAGGTTTTCCCCGGCAAGGTCACGACCACGGAATTCCTATGTCACCACATCCACGGCGAAATCGCGCAGGCGGCAGCGCGCGGTGCGCTTGGCCCTGGCGCGGATGGGTTGAGCGCCCTGCGCATCACCCTGAACGAGAGCCATGTGGCAAAGGCCTGGTACGAGGCCGCCCTTTGACAGGCACCTTCGCGATCCCCGGCGACCTGAACACGACCAGCGGCGGCTACGCCTATGATCGTGCGGTGCTGCGTGAACTGCCGGACCTGACGCATCTGGCGCTGCCGGGCGGGTTTCCGTTCCCCTCGGACGGGGATGTGGCACGCAGTCTCGATCTGCTGAAGGGCGCGCACGGCCCGCTTCTGATCGACGGGCTGGCCTTCGGCGCGTTCCCGCAGGAAGCGCTGAGCGCCTTGCCAAACCCGATCGTTGCATTGTGTCACCATCCCCTCGCGTTGGAGACGGGGATCGCGCCCGAAACGGCGAAACAGCTCATGAGCAGCGAGCGCGCCGCCCTGCAACGCGCCGCAGCGGTGATCGTGACCAGCACGACGACGGCCCGGACCTTGCACGATCTGTACAATGTGGACGAAAACCGCATTCACGTGGCCGAGCCGGGATTGGATCCTGCCCCTGTCGCCCCACGCACGGGAACGCCGCCCGTCATTCTGACCGTCGCCTCCCTGACCCCGCGCAAGGGGCACGACGTGCTGATCGAGGCGCTCACCTCGATCCGCGATCTTCCGTGGCGGGCCATCTGGGCAGGGCCGAAACCTGACGCGGAATGGTTCGACACTTTGCAGACATTGATCGCGGAGACCGGCTTGCACGACCGGATCGAACAGATCGGCCCCATCTCACAGCAAGCGTTGACCGATTTGCGCAGCCAGGCGGACCTGTTCTGCCTGCCCTCCCACTACGAGGGTTACGGCATGGCCTTTACCGAGGCGATGCTGAGCGGCCTGCCCATCGTCGGATGCGCGGGCGGCGCGGTCAGCGACGTGGTTCCCGGCACGGCCGGGCTGCTGACCGAACCGGGGGATGCACGCGCGCTGGCACGCTCACTGCGGGCGGTGCTGACCGACGGGCAACTGGCCGAACGGCTGGCCAGCGGGGGGCGGGCCCACGCGTTGTCCCTGCCCGGCTGGCCGGATACGGCGGGCGTGATCCGCGATGTTCTGAACCGGGTGGCGACATGAGCTTTTCCATCGATTGGCTGAACTTGCGCGAACCCGCCGACAGCCGCGCCCGCGACAGCGCCCTTATCGCCAGACTGACCGATTGGGCCGCCGGACGCCCCGTCCGCGTTCTCGATCTGGGCAGCGGCACCGGGTCGAGCTATCGCGCACTGGCACCCGCGCTGGGGGGCCATTGGACCCTGACGGATATCGACACCGCCCTGCTGGCGGAGGCCCGCCACCGCCATGGTGATGCGCCGACCTTCGCCGCGACACGCCATCTCGATCTGGTTCGGGATCTGGAGGCGGTGATCAGCGAGGTTCGACCCGATATCATCTGCGGCTCCGCGCTGATCGATCTTGCCTCCTCGACATGGCTCGACCGATTGGCCGGTGCCCTGCCACGCGGAACGGCGCTCTACATGGCGCTCAGCTATGACGGGGTGGAGGTCTGGACGCCGAACCCACCGCACGAGGGCGTGGCGCACGCCGCCTTTCTGGATCATCAGCGCACGGACAAGGGGTTCGGCCCCGCCATGGGCCCGGACGCCGCGCGATACCTGGCAGAAAAGCTGGCTGGCGAGACGCACCGCGTCTGGCTGGGCGACAGCCCGTGGATACTGGATGGTACGGAACGCGACCTGATCTCAGCCCTCGCCGCCGGATCCACCGAGGCTGTCGCGCAGAGTGGCGCTTTGACCGACGCGCAGCTAGGGGACTGGGCCGCCCACCGGGCCGCGGCGGATCATGTGCGCATCGGTCATACCGATCTGCTGGCCCTACCGCGCGACTAACCCAGCATCCGCCGCAGCAAGCCGTCCTTCTTGACGAACCCGTGATAGAGCGCCGCCCCGATATGGGCGATCAGCAGCACGATCACGATCTTGGCCGCCAGTTCGTGCAACTCGAAGGCATTCTCCGCCAGCGGGCGGTTTTGCGCCACGATGGGCGGCACCTGAAACAAGCCGTAAAACGGCAAAGGCGCGCGATACGCGCTGACCCCGACCCATCCCAGAACCGGCATGATAACCAGCAGCGCATAGAGCAGACCGTGAACGGCGCCCGACCCTGCTTTCTCCGCCTTGGTCAGAGGGGTGCGATATGGTGGTTTGGGTTGAAGAAATGCCAGCACGATGCGGATCACCATCAGGCACAGGATGAGGATCCCGGTGCTTTTGTGCAGATCGTACATCACATCGAACGATCCGGTTCCCAGAATGCCCTCGATAACGGGCTTGTTGTCGAAATCGGTAAAGATCATCCCATAGGGCAACATCAGCAGGACCAGAACCGCGATGATCCAGTGCAGGGCGCGGCGTGCGGCCGGGTAGGTGTAGGTCATTCGTCCCTCTCCCAATTCTGGCGCAGATCGCAGGTGAACAGGACATCCCCGTCATCGAAGACGTGAACCCCGGTTTGCGGTCTGCGGGCCTCCTTCAGGCTTTCGACAGGCTTCAGCGCCAGACCGGCCTTGCCCGAACCCAGGATCATCGGAGCCATGAGAATATGAAGCAGATCAACCACGTCCGCGTCAAGGAATCGTGCAAGCGTGTCCGCCCCGCCCTCCACCAGCAGACGCTGCAATCCCATCGCGGACAGGGCCGCGACGATGGCACCCGGGGGCAACTGGCCGTCACGCGGATCAATGCGGATCGGGGTCGCCCCGTCGGGAACGGCGACGCCCGGACTGGTCACGACGAATACCGGCGCCTGCCCATCACCGAACAGCCGCAGGTCGGCGGATGCGCGGCCCTTGGGGTCAATCACCACCCGCGCGGGATGCGTTCCATCGACCCGACGGACCGTCAGTTGCGGATCGTCCGCCATCGCGGTGCCGACCCCGACCAGCACGGCATCGACCTGCGCGCGCAATCTGTGCAGATGGTCCAGCGCCGCGCTGCCGTTGATGTATTTCGAGGCCCCCGTGACCGTCGCAATGCGACCGTCCAGCGTCTGGCCCAGTTGCGCGATCACCACTGGCCCCGTCTCACATCGACGTGGCAGCAGCGGTGTGACGGGCTTGGTGGAGATATCCATGGCGTTCCTCTGTTTCGCCATGACCTAGCGCGCAAGGGCACCACGCCCAATTTCGGGCGCATCTGTCGCGGGTGCGGTGCCGCGCCACGGACTGCCCTTGATCCAGCCGACAAAGTAAGCCGTCGCGATCAGCATCCCCATGCCAAAGCAGTTCACCAGCCACCACGACCAGGGCGCACGCCCCATAACGTCCAGCAGCAAGCCGTCGATCTGGCTCAGCGGGATCGACACCATGAAACAAGCGAGGCTTTGCGTCCCGACCTTGCGAATGACGGGCACGACATACCCGACCAGATCATGCGTGACCCAGTGACGGGCGGCCCCGCCAATCGCCGCCCATAGCAGCACGATCGCGGCGATCAAATGCGCGATCTGCAACAGCCCGATGCGGTCCGGGTGGGCAAACAGGCTTATGCCCAGCAGGGCCGGTGCCCGGTCGTCCAGCAACCAGACGAAGAAATCGTTCAGTGGCGGGGCGTGGTTCCTGATCGAATCGACATAGGTGTAGGGAACGGTCAGCACCAGCACTACGCCTGCCAGGGCGAGCGCCAGCGGCTTCGCCGCTCGCGGGGCCGCGAACCCCTCGCTCAACCGTCTGCCCCCGGCGCCCACCAGCATCCACGCGATATAGGCGGTGGCCAGAAAATGCAGATATCGCAACGCGCCCTGTTCCGTTTTCCACCACAGAGGGCGGATGGCATCTCGCGTCGCCTCGATCCAGTTCTGGACCGCCCATTCATCGGGCAGGTACAGGCCGCGATGGATCTTGAACCAAGCGAACGGCACAACCACGAGGACGAACGCCACAGCCACCCAAAACAGCCTGCGACTGCGCGGCGGGGCGGGCACCCATTTCATGCCGAGGACGAAGCCGCTGAAAAAGACGATCTGCCACGCGAATGGATTGAAGAACCAGTGCCCATCACCCCATGGATCGCCGGGCAAGCTCAGAAAGGACAGCGCCTGTCCTGTCGCGTAAAGTCGTTCCCCGAAGGTGCCCAGCGTGGCGGGATCCTCCACCTCCAGTGCCCAGCCCGACAGGTTGGCGCACAGCCACAGTGCGCCCACAGCGATCAGGACAGCGGCGGTTCCCAGCGCTCGATGGATCAGCATCACAACGGGAATCATCGCCAGGATAGCGATATACATCGGCAGTATGTCGAACAGCCCCGGCACATAGCCGAGCGTCAGCAGACCCAGCAAAGCCTCGCCCGTCTGGGTAAAGAAAGGCACGATATAGGGTCGTTCGATATAGCGGACCGCCGGGTCGCCCATACCGAAATGGTCGATGGAAAAAAGCAGCAGCGCCGTGACCAGAAAGATGCCGATATGCGCCCAGTAGACTTGCCATATTCGGTGCGCGATCCGGGCCATGCCCAGCCACCACCCCGCCCTGGCGAAGATCCCGCCAAAGGCCAGCGCCGACGCCATGCCAGAGCAGAAGACGAACAGATCCGCCCCGTCGGAGAACCCGAACCGCGCGGGAACCCACAACGTCCACGTATTGCCGGGCGTATGCGCCAGCAGAATAACGAACATCGTCAGCCCGCGAAAGAAATCCAATCTGGGATCGCGAAATTTCGCGGGTGTGACCGGAGGGGCAGCAGATTGAGCTGTGGTCATTTTCGCCGTCTCTCAATGCCCCGGGACAAGCCGCCACGGATCGGGTCGTGCGCGCGCGACCGATCGGTCGGAACGCCATGCTCATCGAGGTCAGGCATCGCAGCAATCCATTCCATCTAAGTGATCGACGAGTGTGCATTCGCCAGCACTTTGGCATTAGGACGGTGTCACGCATCCGCCTGGGATGCCACTGCCCGGGCAAGAGCGACTTTTGGAAACCATGCCCCGGACAGCAATACCGGGACCACAATATCGGTTCTATCCGGTAGACACACCTGCCCCCGACAGGCCCGCAGCGATTATCGCAACAGGGCTATGGGCGCGTTCTCCTCCCGAACGTAGTCCAAGGGGGCCTTTGGTGAGATCTGCGTCCACCGCTTGTACTCGTAGCGCATGATACGCCCCTCACCCTCAGCTGCCACGATAAGGCAGTCGGCGATATGACGCGCGCCATCCAGAACGGCCACAGCACCGCGCAGGGGGGCGGCATCGGATGCGACGGAAAATCCCGTCTCGTCCAGGTCGATCACATCGACAACCAGCGACCCGTCACGCACACGAAGCCGGTGTTTACGGTCGCTTGGCTCCACATGCTCAAGCTCCGCCACGATGTGTTCCGGCAGGTGAATGTCCATCTGATCCCCTCATTCGCGAAGCATGATCCGAGTTCGCATGAACAAACCGGATATATTAAGTCGTCTTACCCCAACACGAAGAAAGATTCGTGTCGACCCACCAAATAGGCGCACATCGCGCTGTCGGGAAATAGGCGCATATCGCGCCGCCGGGCCGTAAACAGTTTAGCCCGAAACTTCGCCCTTATCAGCCGAGGACCTACGTCACATAATCAGGTGAACAGGGAGGTAGCATCATGGGCAAGCTGGTCGAAGGAAAATGGATCAGTGAGGATTTGTTGGACCACACCGATGACGGTTCATTCGATCGCAAACCGACATCGTTTCACAACTGGATCACACCGGATGGAACCGCCGGGCCGTCGGGGCAGACGGGATTCGCGGCGCAAAGCGGGCGATATCACCTCTATGTCTCATATGCCTGCCCATGGGCACATCGGGCGCTGATTTTTCGCGTGCTCAAGGGGCTGACCGATCATATCGGCATTTCCGTCGTGCATCCCTACATGCTCGACGATGGATGGACCTTCGACGAGACGTTTCCCGGCGCGACGGGCGACACCCTGTTCGGCAAATCCTTCCTGCGCGAGATCTATACCAAGGCCGATCCAGACGTTTCGGGCCGTGTGACTGTGCCCGTTCTGTGGGACAAGCAGACCGGCACCATCGTCAACAACGAAAGCTCCGAGATCATCCGCATTTTCAACGATGCGTTTGACGGTTTGACTGGCAACACCCTCGATTTCTGGCCGCAAGACCTGCGTGAGGAGATGGAGCCGGTAAACGCGCGCATCTACGAAACGCTGAACAACGGCGTTTATCGCGCTGGTTTCGCCAAGAGCCAATCTGCCTATGATGAGGCTGTGGGTGCCCTCAACGATACGATGAACTGGCTGGAGGATCGCCTCACCACGCGCCGTTACCTGATGGGCGCGCGCATAACCGAGGCGGACTGGCGGCTGGCCGTCACGCTGTTCCGCTTCGATCTGGTCTATCACGGGCACTTCAAGTGCAATCGCGCCAAGCTGATCGAGTATCCGCATCTGTGGGACTATACGCGGGAACTGTACCAGTGGCCCGGTGTCGCGGACACGGTTCATTTCGACCATATCGCGCGGCACTATTACTACAGTCATGCAAATATCAATCCGCACCGGATCGTTCCCGTCGGGCCGAACACCGACTGGACGCGCCCGCATGGTCGCGGCCCTGAAGGGCAGAATGGGTGAGTGACAATCGGCCGGGGCAAACGGCCTGTCGGCTGTTCGCATCCCTGACCTGACGCCGATCCGCCCCCCAGCAAAGATCGGTGTCGCCCTTCTTCAGGGCCTGTCACTCACCCCCGCAGCACTCCTTCCCCACGTCGGAAGCGCTTGCGCTTGAACCCACCTGAGCTGCATGGTCCTGTGAACCTAGCATCCGAGGCGAACTTCTAACAACCCTGAGGTTATTTAAAGAATTATGATTCGACCAGAGCGTGAGCACGGCGGAGATCTGGATCGTGCTATCGCGTGTCATGGGGGCACACGCGCGGGATGGCTCGATCTGTCCACCGGCATCAATCCCAATTCCTATCCGATCCCCCCCATCGACATGTCGAACTGGACCGACCTGCCGGACCGCGCCGCATTCACGGCGCTGGAGGACGCGGCGCGCGTTTTCTGGACCATACCTGATGAGGCCGAGGTCGTCATAGCGCCAGGTGCCTCGGCCCTGATCGCGGCCATGCCGGCCCTGGCCGGGGCGGGTCCGGTGCATGTCTCAGGCCCTACCTATAACGAACATGCCGCGGCCTTTCGCGCAGCGGGCTTCGCGGTGGAGGATACGGAACCGCCGCAAGTCGTTCCGGTCACGCGGATCGTTGTTCACCCCAACAATCCCGACGGACGGTTGCACCGGGTGACACCGCATGACACAACCCTGACAATCGTGGATGAAAGCTTCGCGGATGTCGGCTGTGCCTCGCATGTCGCGCATGCCAGCCACCCGAACTTCGTCGTGCTCAAAAGCTTCGGGAAGTTCTGGGGCTTGGCGGGCCTGCGTCTGGGCTTCGCGATCTGCTCGCCGGAAAATGCCCGTCTGTTGCGGCAGCATCTGGGGCCGTGGGCGGCCTCCGGCCCTGCCTTGACGATCGGCACGCAAGCCCTGAGCGACCCCGCCTGGGCCGAAGATACGCGGGTTCATCTGACGTCGATGGCGGGTCATCTGGACCGGGTGATGACGATGAGCGGCGCGCGCATCGTCGGTGGCACCAGCCTGTTTCGGCTGTATGTCGTGCACGACGGCCTCGCCACGCAGACCAGACTGGCCCGCCATCATATCTGGAGCCGCGTGTTCGAGGACCGGCCCGACTGGATCAGACTGGGCCTGCCCGCCGATGCGTCCGGGCTGGAGCGTATCGCACGGGCGCTGGCGTGATCCTGACCGCCGCCTTGATTCTGGACGCGCTGGTGGGGGAACCGGCGTGGCTTTGGTCGCGCATCCCCCATCCCGCCGTCGTGATGGGACAGATGGTCGCCGCCTTGGAACGTCGCCTGAACGACCGTTCACGGCGGGGGGGCGTGCTGGCGCTCTGCCTGCTGCTGCTCGCATCCGGCGGGCTGGGATGGGTGCTGTCGTTCCTGCCCGGGCCGCTGCATGTCGTGATCGTGGCGATCCTGCTGGCGCAGCGCAGCCTGACCACGCATGTCCGTGCAGTGGCCGAAGGCTTGGACGCCGGGTTGGACCAGGGGCGACACGCCGTCTCGATGATTGTGGGCAGGAACACTGAAACGCTCGACGAAGCAGCGATTGCACGGGCGGCAATCGAAAGCGGGGCGGAGAACCTGTCGGACGGCGTCGTCGCGCCGGCGTTCTGGTTCGTGCTGGCCGGGCTGCCGGGCTTGCTGATCTACAAGGCGGTGAATACGGCTGACAGCATGATCGGCCATCGCTCCGCCCGGTACGAGGCGTTCGGCTGGGCCGCTGCCCGTCTGGACGATGTGATGAACCTGATCCCTGCCCGCCTGACAGGATGCCTGATCGCGGTCGCATCCCTGAACCGGGCGGTCTGGCCGGTCATGTGGCGCGACGCGCGGCGACATCGCTCCCCCAATGCGGGCTGGCCGGAAAGCGCCATGGCGGCCGCGCTGGGTCTGCGCCTGTCCGGGCCGCGCGACTATGCCGAAGGGCCGTCGAACGACCCGTGGCTGAACCCGCAGGGCCGCGACCCCGACCGGCGCGACATCGTGGCCGCGACCCGGCTGATGTGGCGGGCGTGGGGTTTGCTGACGGCTTTGCTGGCGCTGTTGAGCCTGACGCTGTGGCTGGTCTAGGGTGCATCCTTGTCTAGGGCGCGTCCATAGCGGCCAGTCCGGGGGCACCCAGTGATGTGACGTACAACGTGCCGTCCACCTCCATCGCCCCGGTGACGAGGGAATATTCCCCCTCCGGCGCTTGCAAAACGTCCAGAATCTGCCCCTCCCCGTCGATCCGCATCAGGATGCCGTGATGAACGGGCGCGGGGCGCACGACCTCGGGCAGACGCCAGATGATGTTGCGCAGCGTCGGATAGGGCGCGAGCGTGTCCGCGATCGCCTGACGGGGTGAAACGAGGCCGACCCAATACGTGCCATCGCCCTGCGCCTGAATGTTGTCGGGAAAGCCGGGCAGGCCATCCAGAATAACCTCACGCGTGCCGGTTTCCAGATCGTGCTTCCAGATCCGGTATTCGCCGGTTTCCGCGATCAGCAGCGCATCCTGTTGCGGAGTCAGCGCGATCCCGTTGGTGAAGTTGAACCCGTCGGCCACCTGCGTCAGACCGTCCGGCGACCAGCGCAGGACATGCCCGGTGCGACGATGTTCCCATAGATCAACGACCGAGGACGCCAGCGTTCCACCCTGCGCCTGCGGATCTTGCCGGCGGGTCGAGACGGAGAAATACACCGACCCGTCCCGCGCCGGGGCCACCTGGTTGGCATAACGGATCGGCGCGTCGTCATACCGATCGACAAGCACCTCGGTGCCGTTCGCCTGCGTCCAGCGAAGCAATCCCAGATAGCTGTCAGCGATGTAGAGCGCGCCATCCCCGCCGAATTCGAGGCCCAGAGGCCGCCCGCCCAGCCGTCCGACATGGGTCATCTCGCGGTCGTCAACGCGCCACAACCCGCTTTGCAGGCTGGTCACCCAGGCCACGCCCGCAGCATCGACGGCGATATCCTCGGGGCCTTCTTCGCCTGCCATATCCAAGATCTCGACCTCGGCCAGCCGCTGGTTCGGCGCAAACGGACCCGTCAAGCCGGGATCGTGCGAGGGTGTGTAGGCGACAGGGGCGATGCCGGTGGGGCTGAAGCCCAGATACCAGATCGCGAAAATGGCGATCACCGCATAGGACAGCATTCGAAAGGTGCGATACATTTGAAGCGGGTTCCTCACTTTTTACAGAACCCTGCGCGGAAAAACCCCTGTCAGGCAAGCACGCTGTCTTGAAACCCCCATCCATCGGCGCGACATGGGGTCAGGAACGAAAGGACGCTCGCATGGCTCTTACCCCCCGTCCCGCGGTAATGGATTTTCTGCTGACACGCCGGTCGCGCCCCGCGCCGACACTGACCGGGCCAGCCCCCGATCGCGCCGCGCTGATGCCGATACTCGAGGCCGCCGCCCGCACCCCCGATCATGGCAAGCTGGAACCCTGGCGCTTTACCGTGTTGGAGGGGGCTGCCCTGACCCGGTTGGCGGATCTGACATTGAAGCGTGGCATCGCGAAGGCGGAGCCGGAGGAGAAGCTGGCAAAGGCCGCGAACCATTTCCACACCGCGCCCCAAATCGTCGCCGTCATCGCCAGCCCGCAGCCCAGCGAGAAAGTCCCCGCAATCGAACAGCACCTGTCGGCGGGTGCGGTCTGCCTCGCCCTGCTCAACGCCGCACAGGCGAGCGGCTGGGGTGCAAACTGGCTGACCGGCTGGATGGCGATGGACCCCGAATGGCTGCGCGAGGGTCTGTCGCTGCAAGCAGGCGAATTCGTCGCAGGCTTCATCCATATCGGCACGCAAACCACCACGCCCCCCGATCGCCCCCGCCCCGATCTGGAGGCCATCACCACATGGGTTCAGGAATGATCGCCCCCATTCTGGCCGCGCTGAACCAACTGCCCGACCCCAAATTCCGAATGGTCCTGCTCAAGGCTGTCGCGATGACGCTGGGGGTGCTGATCGTGCTCTACACGGTGGTGGGCTATCTGGTGTCGGGCATCGACCCGTTCAGCCTGCCGTGGATCGGCATGGTAGACCCTGCTGGCCTGCTCGCCGGATTGGCGGTCGGTGCGATGATGTTGGCATCGGTGTTCCTGATGATTCCGGTGGCGTCGCTGTGCATCGGGTTCCTGCTCGACGATATTGCCGAGGCGGTAGAGCAGAAACACTACGCGCATCTGCCTGCGGCCACGCCGCCCGGCCTGTTGACCACCATCGTCGACACGGTGCGGTTCTTCGTGATTCTGGTGGTGGCTAACATCGCGGCGCTGGCGATCTATCTGCTGGTGGCCCCTCTGGCGCCGTTCATCTTCTATCTGGTGAACGGATACCTTCTGGGCCGCGAATATTTCCAGCTGGTCGCCCTGCGCCGCCTGCCCCCGCGTGAGGCGAGCGCGCTCAGAAAATCCAATCGCGGACGCATCTGGGTGATAGGTGTCGCGATGGCCGTGCCGCTGTCGATTCCGGTGCTGAACCTGATCGTGCCGCTGATCGGGGTCGCGGCCTATACGCACCTGTTCCATCGGCTGCGCGGGAATGTCAGCACTCAGGCAGGTTTCAACACTCAGGCACGTTGACGGCCAGTCCGCCTTGCGAGGTTTCCTTGTAGCGTCGATCCATGTCGCGCCCTGTCTGGCGCATGGTCTCGACGCAGGCATCGAGGCTGACCAGATGCCGACCGTCGCCGCGCAGCGACAGGGAGGCCGCCGAGACCGCCTTGATCGCGCCCAATCCATTGCGCTCGATACAGGGTGCCTGCACCAGCCCTTTGATCGGATCGCATGTCATGCCGAGGTGATGCTCCAACGCGATTTCGGCGGCATTCTCCACCTGCTCAGGCGTGCCGCCCATCGCGGCGCACAAACCCGCAGCGGCCATCGCGGCGGCGGAGCCAACCTCGCCCTGACATCCGACCTCCGCGCCTGAGATCGAGGCATTGCTCTTGATCAGCCCCCCGACGGCAGCGGCCGTCAGCAGAAAGTCCGGGATCAGACCGCGATGCGCCCCCGGCACATGATCCAGCCAGTAACGGATCGTTCCGGGCACGACCCCCGCCGCACCATTTGTCGGTGCGGTTACGACCTGACCACCGGCGGCGTTTTCCTCGTTCACGGCCATCGCATAGACCGACAGCCAGTCGTTGACGGTATGGGGGGCGGACAGATTGCGGCCCCGTTCCTCCAGCAACTGGCGATGAATGTGACCCGCGCGCCGGCGCAGGTTCAGCCCGCCCGGCAGGATCCCGTCGGTGGCGATGCCGCGCGCGATGCAATCCTCCATCACCCGCCAGATCCGGTCGAGACCTTTGTCCAGATCCTCCGCAGAGCCGGTGGCCAGTTCGTTGCGACGCTTCATCTGCGCGATGGAATGTCCGCTTTCGCGCGCCATGCGCAGCATCTCCGCCGCGGTTCTGAACGGGTGCGGCACGCCCTCGGGCATGGTATCCTCGCCCTGCCGGTCCAGTTCCCGCGCGGTCATGACGAATCCGCCACCGACGGAATAATAAGTTTCCGTCATGTGCAGGTTGCCTGCAATGTCATAGGCGCGCAGCACCATGCCGTTCGTGTGGCCGGGCAGCATTTCGTCATAGTCGAAGATCAGATCGGTTTCGGGCGCGTAGGCAAGCGCGGGCAAGCCATCGGGCCGCAGTGTCCCGGTCTCGTACAAGGTGGCCAGATCGCCCTCCGCCGCTACTACGTCGAAGGTCGCTGGCGCGTGGCCCAGCAGGCCCAGATGGACCGCGCGATCGGTCGCGTGCCCCTTGCCCGTGAACGCGAGGGAGCCGTGCAACCGCGCCTCGATCCGGGCCGCCTCACCCGCGCCGGGTACCCGGTCCGCGCCGCTGCGCAGGGCCTCCAGAAACCGGGCCGCCGCCACCATCGGCCCCATCGTGTGAGAGGATGACGGCCCGACCCCGATCTTGAAGATATCGAATACACTTAGAAACATGATCCCCTCCGCCACCCCACTTTATCCTGCGCAAACCCGGTCCGCGTTCCGAATGCGACGCTGATCCGACCGTGCGCGCCCCTGCGCCAGCGGAACTTTTGCCGCAGGCTGGCCTCTCGCCCCGGGGCACTTTCCCGCTAGATGGCCCCATATGACACCGTTCGCGAATTTATTGGAACAGTTGGCCTTCACGCCCGGCCGCAATGGCAAGCTTGTGCTGTTGCGCCGTTATTTCAGCAGCACGCCGGACCCGGATCGCGGCTGGGCGCTGGCCGCGCTGGCCGGAACCCTGGATCTGCCGCATGTGACCCCCTCGGTCATTCGCGGCATGATGGAGGAGCGGATGGACCCGGTGCTGTTCGCCCTGTCGCGCGCCTATGTCGGGGATCTGGCGGAAACCGTGTCGCTGCTGTGGCCGGAGCCTGAGGAAACCTCGCCCCCCAGTCTGGATGAGGTCGTCACCCGCCTGCTGGCCTCCAGCCGGTCTGACCGGCCAGCGGTCCTGGCCGGTTTGCTGAGCCGGTGTGAGGCCTCGGCCAGACTGGCGCTAATCAAGCTGTGCACGGGGGGAATGCGGGTCGGCGTGTCCACCCGTATGGCGCAGAACGCGCTGGCGGATGCGGGCCATCCGGTCGAGGTGATTGAGCGTCTGTGGTTTGCGATCGACCCGCCCTATGGCGAGCTGTTCCGCTGGCTCGACGGCGGTCCGCGCCCCGATGTGGACCTGTCGCTGGCCTATCGTCCGATGATGCTGGCCCACCCAGTTGAGGATCGCGTTGCCACACTCGACCCGGCGGATTATGTCGCGGAGTGGAAATGGGACGGCATCCGCGTGCAGGCGGTCGCCACGCCAGGCGGTCGCAGGCTCTACACCCGCACCGGGGACGACATCTCCGACAGCTTCCCCGATATCGTCGAGGCGATGGACTGGCACGGCTGCATTGACGGCGAATTGCTGGTGATGCGCGATCAGGCCGTCGCGCCTTTTGCCGATCTGCAAAAACGGCTGGGGCGCAAGCGGGTGGGAAAGAAGACCCTCACCGATCTTCCGGCGCATATCCGCGCCTATGACCTGCTCGACCATGACGGCGAGGATTTGCGCGATCTGCCATGGACGCAGCGCCGCGCACGGCTCGAAGAATTCGGCACCCGCCCCCGGCTCGATCTGTCACCGGTGATTCCGTTCGAGACATGGCCGCAATTGCAGACGCTGCGCGACAGCGCGCGTGAGGATGCTCTCGAAGGTCTGATGCTCAAACGACGTGACAGCCTCTACCTCGCCGGTCGTCCGGTCGGGCAATGGTGGAAGTGGAAACGCGATCCGTTGGAGGCCGACTGCGTGATGATGTATGCGCAGCGCGGCCACGGCAGGCGGTCGTCCTATTATTCCGACTACACGTTCGGCGCCTGGGTGGACGGGCCGGAGGGGCGCTATCTGACGCCGGTGGGCAAGGCCTATTCCGGCTTTACCGATGCGGAGCTGGAGGAGCTGGACCGCTTCGTCCGCAACAACTTCACCCAGCGGTTCGGACCGGTGCGCGCGGTCAAACCGAAACTGGTTCTGGAAATCGCCTTCGATGCCATTCAGGAAAGCAAGCGGCACAAATCCGGTGTTGCCATGCGCTTTCCGCGTATCAAGCGCATTCGCTGGGACAAACCGCCCGAGGAGGCCGCCACCTTGCAGGCCCTGCGCGCGATGATCTGAGATCGGGGCGGCAGGCACAGGGCTTGATCCAGGCGGATACTTGCCCGAAGGTCGGGCCGACGTGAAATCACGGAGTATCCTCATGCATCGCATCGCGACCCTTGCCCCGGCACTTGCCTTGGCCCTTGCCGTTTTCAGCCCCCTGACCGGTGCCATGGCGCAGCAGGCCGGATCTGTTGAGAATGGCACCACCTTCGGCAACTGGGTCATCGGATGTGGCGCGGAAACGACGCAGCCCGCCCAATGCAATCTGGTTCAGGACCTCAGAATCGCGGAATCCGGCGCGCTGGTCGCGCGCGTTCTCGTCACCGAGCTTCAGGGCGGTCCCGCGCTGATCGGGCAAGTGCCGATCGGGGCCTATCTGCCCTCCGGTATCGTTTATCAGGTGGAGGGCGACGACACCCCGCAGCGCGAACTGATCTGGCAGCGTTGTCTGGGCGAACTGTGTGAGGGGGCACTGGCGCTGGATGATGCGGAGATCGAACGGTTGAGCCAGGGCACCATGCTGCTCGGCTATCGCCCCGCTCCCGGCAGCGACCCGATGATCCTGCGCATTCAACTCGACGGTTTCGGGGACGGCGTCGCCGCGATCTTTGGCGGGAACTGAGCCTCCTGCCACCCAAGCGCGGGCGGCAGGGGCAAACCTTGGATCAGGTCAGCTTTTCGACCGCGCGGCGGGTCATCACCCCGATCAGATGGGCACGATAGGCCGCAGTGCCGTGAATATCCGCGATCATGTCCTCCGCTGAGTGGCGTAGCCCCTCAATCGCACCGACACTGAAATTCGACGAAAGCGCTTGCTCGGCCTCCGCCCAGCGGAACACGCCGTCATTGCTGGCACCGGTGACAGCAACGCGCACGCCATCAGCGTATTTCGCCACGAACACAGCGACCAGCGGGAACCGGCTGGCGGGTTGGGCCATCTTCTCGTAATGCGCGGCCTGCGGAATGGGGAACCTGGCGGCGGTGACGATCTCCCCTTCCTCCAGCGCGGTGGTGAACATGCCCTGGAAATAATCGTCAGCCGCGATTTCGCGCGTGTTCGTCACGATGGTCGCGCCCGAACCGAGCGCCGCAGCCGGATAGCAGGCAGACGGATCGTTGTTGGCCAGACTGCCACCTATGGTGCCGCGATTGCGCACCGACGGGTCGCCGATACGCCCCGCCAGATCGGCCAGCCCCGGATAGGCCTCTGCCGCCTGCGCCGCGACGGTCGCATGGGTCGTACCGCCGCCGATCTCGATCTCATCGCCGTTCACGCGAACATATTTCAGATCCGCGATATGGGCGAGGCTGACAAGGGTGCCGGGATCGGCCAATCGCGCCTTGAGGGTCGGGATCAACGTCTGACCACCGCCCAGGGCCTGCGCCTCACCCTCAGAAAGTGCCTGAACGGCTTCTTCTATGCTGGTGGGTTTTACGAAATCGAATGCGTACATCTGGTGATCTCCTGTCGGTGAACCCTTGCGGATCCTACTCTGGTCCGTTCGCGGTTACCCCGCCGCGACCGAGGGCACCTTTTGCCCGGCGGCGGCCTGAATGGCCTTCACGATGTTGTGGTAGCCGGTGCACCGGCAGATGTTGCCCTCAAGGTAATCGCGAATCTCCTGCTCGGACGGATGGGGGTTGTTCTTGAGCAGATCGGCCGCGATCATCACCATGCCCGGTGTGCAGAACCCGCATTGCAGACCATGGTAATCGCGAAAGGCCTGCTGAACGGTGCCCAGCGAACCATCGGGGTTCGCCATGCCTTCGATCGTGGTAATCTCGGCCCCTTCGGCATCCGCTGCGAACATGGTGCAGGATTTCACCGCGACCCCGTCCACGTGCACGACACAGGCGCCACATTGCGAGGTGTCGCAGCCGACATGGGTGCCGGTCAGCCTCAACCCCTCGCGGAGGAAATTCACCAACAGGGTGTTGCCCTCCGCCGCCGCGCTTACGTCCTTGCCGTTCACACGCATGGAAATGGTGGTCATCTCGATCTCCCCGATACTCGCGGCGCGCTCCTCGCGAATCCGGGCGCGCCATTGATTGCGCGCAGTGTCGGGCGGAATCGCCTGTCTGCCAAGCCCCGACCTGACGATTTCGCTCGACGGGCAAGTGATACAACCGAGGCGACCAGCGCCGAAAACCCGGGTCCAGGCATGGCGCGGTAAGTTCCGGTCATCGGTCGTCGAACGCACCGTGGCGCACTCTCGGTCACCCCAACCGGGGCTGCGGTTTGAGTTGCCGAGGGCGGTTCACGAACAACCTGCGCTCCCGACGGGGGGAGCGCAGGCGATCAACGGCGTCGAACAAAACCTGCGTCGCCGCATCGCTGTCGGCGGGCAGGCTGTCGCCCTGGATCACCGTGCCAAGGCGCACGTGAAATTGCTGTCGGTCCTTGTTCAGAACCTCGTGAAACAGGGTGATGTCGCGCAAGCTGGGATGCATCTTGTCGAACAGATAGAACAGCAGAGAGTTTCGCGCGGTGATCCGCACCGGCACCACGGGCAATTCGTATTTTCGCGCCAGCATGGCGGCGGAGGGCATCCACTCCCGCTCATGCAGGGACATTCCCCGCCGCTTAGACAGGCGCCCGGCGGGGAAGATCACGGCGAGCCGACCCTTGGCAAAGGCATCCTTCGCATAGGTCAGAGTCTCACGGTTTTTCTTCATCGACCGCTTGCCCTCACGCCATTCGACCGGCGCGATCATCGAGGTGAATTGCGGCATGATCCGCAGGATGTCCCCGTTGGCAAAAAAGAACAGATCCGGTCTGAGGTGGCGCAGCAGCTTGTACAGAACGATACCGTCGGCAATTCCGGTGGGATGGTTGCATACGATGATCGCCGGCCCGTCCTCGGGCACGTTTTCCAGCCCCTCGACCTCAACCCGTTTGGCGATCAGGTCCGCCATGTGATCCATGACCTCGGACGTGGGGGTTTTTTCGAACTTCCGGCCCAGCGCCAGCGTGCGATCATAGGACAGCATCAAATGCAGCAAGGCCCGAACCGGGCGCACCAGAGGGCCGGCACGGTACATCCACCGCGCACGCTCCTCAATCAAAGTGTCGAGCTGTTCTTTCATTCCCTGGCACTACCGCGCTGTCATGTCCGTCTTGCGACACTCTTCCCCCCATCAGGTAGAACGCGGCGCGGATGAAACAATCCTCAGCGTTGATCGAAGCGCAGCCGCACATATGATCCCGGAGCAGGTTCAATCACGCCGGATTTCTGGCCGGGCGTGCGCGCTTTCACTTTGCGGCCCGAATGGCTGGCGAGCCAGGGCGCCCAATCCTGCCACCACGATCCGGGATGCTCCTGCGTTTGGGTCATCCACTCCTCCAGCGTTTCCTCGTCCAGACTGTCATTCGACCAGTACTGGTACTTTTCGGCCGCAGGCGGGTTCACCACACCTGCGATATGGCCCGACCCGGCGAGGACGAAGCGGACATCCGCGTTCTTCATCATCCGTGCGCCGCGATAGACCGAATGCGCAGGCGCGATGTGATCTTCACGTGCCGCCACGTGGTAGACCGGTCCGGTAATATCCTCCAACCCCACGACCTCCTCCTTGATCGGCAAGGTGCCGCGCACGAAGGCATTGTTGCGATAAAACGTCTCCAGATAGAAGTGATGCACCCGCGCCGGCATCGCCGTGCTGTCCGCGTTCCAGTACAGCAGGTCGAAGGGGAACGGCTCCTTGCCCAGCATGTAATTGTTGACGATATACCCCCAGATCAGATCGGCCGAGCGCAACATGTTGAAGGCCGACGCCATCTTTTCGGCGGGCAGGAATCCCTTGTCCATCTCGGCATCCACCGCGTCGATGGTCTTGTCGTCCACGAAGACCTGCAATTCCCCTGCATCGGCAAAATCAAGCTGTGCGGTGAACAGCGTGGCGGAGGCGATGCGCGTGTCCTTCGTCTTTCCCGCATGGGCCAGGATCGATCCGACCATCGTACCGCCGATGCAATAGGACGCGATGTTCAGCTTTTTCTGACCAGTTTCCTTCAACGCGACGTTCATCGCGTCGCTCAACGCATCCATGTAGCTGTCCCACGTCTCCGCCGCCTGGGCCTCATCTGGATTGACCCAGGACACCATGAAGACCGTAAAGCCCTGCGCGACCAGCCATTTCATCATGCTCTTCTTCTCATTCAGGTCGAGCACGTAATACTTGTTTATCCAGGGCGGGATGAACATCAGCGGGCGGGCGTGAACCTGCTCGGTCGCGGGGGCATATTGAATCAGTTGCAGCACGTTGTTTTGAAAGATCACCGATCCCGGCGACACGGCCATGTCGCGCCCGACCTCGAAAGCGTCCATATCGGTCTGGCGAATGATCAGCTGGCCCTTTCCCCGCTCCATGTCCTGCAACATCATCTTCAGCCCGCGAACCAGATTCTCCCCCTTTTGCGAGGCGGTCGCCTCCAGCACTTCGGGGTTCAGCGCGAAGAAGTTGGACGGGCTCATCGCCTCGACGAAGGCGCGGGTATAGAACTCGATCTTCTTGCGCTCATGCGGCGGCAGGTCGCCAACATCGTGTGCCGTGCCCTGAAGATAGCTGGCGGTCAGCAGATAGGATTGCTTGAGATAGTCGAACAGCACGTTTTCCGACCATTGCTCATGCTTGAACCGCTTGTCTCCACGCGACGGTTCGACCACGGCGTCGGCAGGTTCCCCTATCCAGCGGGACCACGCGCTTTGCCACAATTCGGCCTGCGACTGCCACCACCCGAACGTCGCGGCGGCCAGCTGTTGCGGATTGTCTGCCAGGACCTTGGCGAAATTCGTGAAGGACGGCAAGGTGTTGAGCGGATCGAGACGCGCCGGATGGTCGGCATTGGCGGCCTGGGCGTGCAGAAACTGCTTCCAGATCTCGGCGCTCGTCTCGGACACCTGCGCCATGTTGTGCGTGAACTCGGCACTTTCCTCCATCCATGTCTCCATGGTGTCCTTGTCACTCATCGTTCCCTCCGGTCTTGGCATCCTGTCGCGGCCCTGTACGGGGCAGGATGGATGCTTTAATCGTTTGTTCAAACGTAACTCATATCTGGCGAAATCCCATGCGCTTTCTCACTGTTCTGACGGTCGTGGCACTTGGCGGATGCACCTTTGGTGAGGCCACGGGCCTGTACGATCTGCCTGAGGAAACGCCGATCGCGTTGCAGGATGCGGCCTATCCCGAACTGCTGACGCAACAACAGATCGCTGAGCGTGGAATCGCCCCGCTGACCAGCGCAGAGCAAGCGGTCGAACTGGCATCCGCCGATGCCCTGAGCCGACGCGCCGCCGACGTCTTGCAGGAAGAGGCCGACCGGATTCAGGCCCGTGCAGGCGCATTGCTCAGCACCGCAGGGTCTCTGGACAAGACCGGCCCCGGCCTGACGCCAAGCGGTCGAGCGCTTCTGGCGCGCGCGGCGCGATTGCGGGCCCGCGCTTCCTGATTTCCTGACCCACTGGCCGACTGGACGCGAACCGGCACAGACCTATCTCGCAGAGCGTCAGAAACAGTAAACCGGATCGACAGATGGACAGCATCGTACAGTTGATAAACGACCCCGCCAACTGGGCGGCCCTGATGACGTTGATCGTGATGGAGGTCGTGCTGGGCATCGACAACCTGCTGTTCATCTCGATCGTCACCAACAAGTTACCGGAAAGCCAGCGGCGGCGGGCGCGCAATCTGGGCATCGGCATGGCCCTCGTCCTGCGACTGTGCCTGCTGGCCGCCATCGCGTGGATCGTCGGCCTGACGGAGCCGGTCATCGAATTGTTCGGACGCGGCTTTTCTTGGAAGGACATCATCCTGATCGCGGGCGGCACGTTCCTCGTCTGGAAGGCAACGAGGGAGATCCATCACCACGTCGATCCCGATCCCGGCGGCGACATGATGGTCGGCACGGCGGTCAAGATGTCGCTCAGCGCGGCAATCGTGCAGATCCTCCTGCTCGACCTGGTCTTTTCCATCGATTCGATCATCACGGCGGTCGGCATGACGCCGCATGTGCCGATCATGGTGGTGGCGGTTATCATCGCCGTGACCTGCATGTTGCTGCTCGCCGCGCCTTTGTCCGCCTTCGTGAACAGCAATCCGACGGTGGTCATGCTGGCGCTCGGGTTCCTGCTGATGATCGGCACGACCCTGGTGGCGGAGGGGTTCCACGTCGAGATTCCCAAGGGCTATATCTACGCCGCGATGGGTTTCGCCGGTCTGATCGAAGGGTTGAACCTGCTGGCCAAACGCCGCCGGGCGAAGCTGAACAGCGGGGTCTGAGCGCGATATGCAGCCCAGCCATCCCGTGACCCGTGACCTCATCCTGATCGGCGGGGGGCACGCGCATGCGCTGGTGCTGCGAAAATGGGGCATGTCCCCCCTGCCCGGGGTGCGCGTCACCCTGATAACGCCCGAGCCGACCGCGCCCTATACCGGAATGCTGCCCGGTCACGTTGCGGGGCACTATTCCCGCGATGCGCTGGATATCGACCTGATGCGCCTCGCCCGGTTCGCGGGGGCGCGTGTGGTTCTGAAACCGGCGACCGGGCTAGACTTGGATGCGCGGCAGGTCATCGTGCCGGATCGCGCGCCTGTGGCGTTCGACGCGCTGTCGATCAATGTCGGCATCCGCTCCACCCTGCCTGACCTGCCCGGCTTTGCGGAGCATGCCATACCGGCCAAGCCACTGGGCCTGTTCGCGGACCGCTGGGCGCGCTTCGTCGAAGCGGTCGAAAAGGGAGAGGTCGCGGCAAGGATCGCAGTGATCGGATGCGGTGTGGCCGGTGCGGAGTTGGCCCTGTCGATGCATCACCGCTTGCGCGACCATGCGCCCGAAATCGTGATTCTGGAGGCGGAGGACGCGCTCAAACACGCCAGCCCCCGCGCCCGCGCCGCGTTGGAGCGCAATTTGCGCGATGCCGGCATCACGATACGCGAGGACGTGCAGGTTACGCGGATCGCGGCGGATCACGTGGAAACCCAGGCGGGCGATATCCCCTCCAACTTCACGGTCGGCGCAGCGGGGGCGACGCCGCTGGCTTGGGTTGCTCGGACAGGTCTGCCCGTGACGGACGGTTTTATCGAGGTCGGTGAACATCTCAACAGCCCAGCCGATCCGACGATTTTTGCCGGTGGGGATTGTGCGCACATGCTGCATGCCCCGCGTGAGAAGGCGGGCGTTTTCGCCGTCAGGCAGGCACCGATCCTGCACCACAATCTGCGCGCGACGCTCAGCGGCAAGCGGCTCAAGGCCTACAAGCCACAGCGTGACTACCTCAAGCTGGTCAGCCTCGGCACGAAGGACGCCGTGGCGGACTGGCACGGACTTGCCCCATCGGGATCGCTGCTCTGGCGGTGGAAGGATCACATAGACAGCAAGTTCATGCGCAAGTTCGACGATCTGCCCGCAATGAACCAGTCCAACGACATTCCAGCCGAGGCCGCCGACGGTCTGGCCGAGATGATCGCCGCCCAACCGATGTGCGGCGGTTGCGGGGCCAAGGTCGGGGCTGCGACCCTGCGCCGCCAGATCGACGCATTGCCCGCCCCGCACCGCCCCGACATAGCCGAGGGCGCAGGCGACGACGCGGCCCTTCTGATCCATGGCGCGGGTTTCCAGACCTTCACCACCGATCACTTCCGCGCCTTCATCGACGACCCGTGGCTTTTGACGCGAATAGCTGTGCTGCACGCCCTGGGCGACGTCTGGGCGATGGGCGGGCAGCCACAGGCCGCGCTGAGCCAGATTATCCTGCCCCGCATGGCTGAAAAGGCGCAGGCCGACACCCTGCGTGAGATCATGGACGCGGCCAGCACCACCCTGCGCGATGCGGGTGCGGATCTGGTGGGCGGTCACACGTCCCTGGGGGCGGAACTGACCGTCGGCTTCAGCGTCACCGGGCTGGTCGAGCGGCCCATACGTCTGTCCGGCGCGCAGGCGGGCGACGCCCTGATCCTGACGAAACCCATCGGCACGGGCACCATTCTGGCCGCGGACATGCAGGCACAGGCGCCCGGTCATAGCGTGGCGGCGGCGCTGACGTCGATGTCGCTCAGTTCGGCGCGGGCTGCCGCGATCCTGTCACCGCTGGCACATGCGATGACCGATGTGACGGGCTTCGGCCTGGCCGGTCATCTGTTCGGCATCCTCGACCTGTGCGGTCTTTCCGCCGATCTGCACGGCATCCCCCTCATCGACGGCGCGCTGGCGCTGGCCGAGGCGGGGCATCGGTCCTCGCTGTTCACGCAAAACACGATTCGGATCGCAGATGTTATTGGACCGGCGGGACCGCTCAAGGATTTGCTGTTCGATCCCCAAACCTCGGGTGGGCTGCTGGCGGCGATCCCGGCGGGAGAGGTATCGGCGACCCTGTCGGCGCTGACGGATTCAGGCTATACCGCCGCCCATATCGGCACTTTGTCAGATGGTCCGGCCCGGATCAGGATCGGGTGATTTCCCGTGTCAGGCTGGCGACCGATCCGGCCACCTCGACAATGCCAGCGGGGTCCAGTCGCCTGACGGCCAAGCCGACTGTCTTTACATCATGCCGGGCGCGCTGTCGGCTGTAGGCCGCGTCGTAGTGGTCCTGCATCAAGGCGGCGGCCAACGCCTCCAAATCGCCGGACGCAGCCAGTTCGCGCCAGTTTTTCAGAACCTCGTGACTATGCAGCCCTTGCAACCGGTCGATGATGTTGTCCAGTCGGGCGGGATCGGCAACGATGTCGGAATAGGCCCGGGTCAGGTATGTGGCCCGCTCATCCACCGGCGCGGAGAGGTGGATTCTCGGCGCGGCCTGCATCGCCTTCCACAGGCTGGGCGGCACCAGGACTTGCCCGATCTTGCTCGATTCAGCCTCGACCAGCACGGGTTTCGCCGGGTCCAAGGCCGTGAATATGTGGCTCAACGCTGACTCGAAGGCCTTCTGACTGGGTTGTGAGACGTCAACGAAGCCGCCGAACACCGAGCCGCGATGACGGGCCAGCCCCTCCAGATCGACGACCTGAACCTCCGGGTCCTCGATCGCGTTGAGGATATCAGTCTTTGCGCAGCCGGTATTGCCGTCAAGCAGGACCAGATTCCACGCGAAGTCGGCGTCATACAACATCTGGCTGACCAAGCGCCGATAGGTGCGATATCCCCCCTCCAGCACCTCGGCACGCCAGCCGATCTGCTTGAGGATCAGCGCCATCGAGTTCGACCGCTGCCCGCCACGCCAGCAATAGATCAGCGGACGATAGCTGCCCGGTTTGTCCGCGAAATAGGCGTCGATATGATCCGCGACATTGCGCGCGACCAAACCGGCGCCCAGCTTTCGCGCCTCCAACCGGCTGTTTTGCACATAGATCGTTCCAACCTCGGCGCGCTGCGCATCGCTGAGGACCGGCAGGTTGATCGCGCCGGGCAGATGATCCTCCGCGAACTCGGACGGGGAGCGGACGTCGATGATATCGTCGAAGCCGGCAGCCGCGATATCGGCAAGTGAGGAGATGGAAAAGGTCATGTTCCGGACATAGCCGAGCCCCGCGAAAGAGGGAAGCGCCACCTTTCTGAGTATTTTAGTCGGAATAATGCTTGACGTTTTTTGTCGGAATGTGGTGAACATGCCCCTGCAACGCAAATCGACCTGCCATGAAGGACACATCATGTACCGTACGCTTCTGCTCACCACTGTCGCGATCTCGATGGCGGCCCCTGCCTTCGCGCAGGAACTGAACCTTTATTCCTCGCGCCATTACGACACGGATGAGCGTCTCTATTCCGATTTCGAAGAGGCGACCGGCATCACCATCAACCGCATTGACGGCAACGCGGACGAGTTGATTGAGCGCATGGTCGCGGAGGGTGAGAATTCGCCCGCCGACGTCATGTTGACCGTGGACGCGTCGCGCATCACCCGCGCCGAAAATGCCGGTGTTCTGCAATCCATCGACAGCGATGTCCTGAACGAGGCGATCCCCGCCAACCTCCGCGACGAAGACGGCAAGTGGTTCGGTTTCTCGCAACGCGCGCGCATGATCTTCTTCGCCAAGGATCGCGTTGAAAACCCGCCCGCGACCTATGCCGATCTGGCCGATCCGGCCTATTCGGATATGGTCTGCATCCGCTCTTCGACCAACACCTACAACCAGACCCTGCTGGCCTCCATCGTCACGCATGAGGGTGAGCAAGCCGCGACCGAATGGGCGCAGGGCATCGTATCCAACATGGCCCGTGATCCGCAGGGCGGCGACACCGACCAGCTGCGCGGTCTGGTCTCGGGTGAGTGCGATATCGCCGTCACCAACTCCTACTACTTCGCGCGCGCCCTGCGCTCGGACGTGGACGGCCTGTCCAGTGGAGTGGAGGACATCGGCTGGGTGTTCCCCGATCAGGACGGCAACGGCACGCATGTGAACATCTCCGCCGGCGGTGTCGCGGCACATGCGCCGAACCGTGAGAATGCGATCGCGTTCCTCGAATATCTGGCCAGCCCGTCGGCGCAGGAATACTTCGCCAACGGCAACGACGAATTCCCCGTTGTCGCGGGCGTCGAGGTCGGTGAGGCCGCTGCCTCATTGGGCGAGTTCAAGGCAGACGATGTCAGCCTGGCCGAGGTTGCATCGAACATCCCGCTGGCACAGCAGATCTTCAACACGGTCGGTTGGGAGTAATTCCCACCCTGAAACGCGAAAGGGCGCCCCACGGGACGCCCTTTTTTAGTACCCGGCTCGAAGTGCTACCACCAGCGCGCGGCCTTGGTCTCGAACTTCGCCGCCTTCTCCAGCGCGAACGCGGTGTTGAGCAGGTCGCCCTCCTCCCACGGTTTTCCGATCAATTGCAGGCCTAGCGGCAAACCGTCAGCGGACAGCCCGGATGGCACGGAGATTCCCGGCAGACCCGCCAGGTTCAGCGTCACCGTGAAGACGTCGTTCAGGTACATCTCCACCGGGCTCATTTCTGCGGCCGCACCCAGCGCGAAGGCGCGTGAGGGCGTGGTCGGCGTCAGGATCGCGTCGATGCCATCTGCGAAAGCTGTCTCGAAATCGCGCTTGATCAGCGTGCGGACCCGCTGCGCCTTGCGGTAATAGGCGTCGTAGAAGCCAGCGCTCAGCACATAGGCGCCCAGCATCACGCGGCGTTGCACTTCGGTGCCGAACCCCTCGGCGCGGGTCTTCTCGTACATCTCGGTGATGCCATCGCCCGCCGACAGTTTCGCCCGGTGGCCGTAGCGCACACCATCATAGCGCGACAGGTTCGAGGATGCCTCCGCCGGGGCGATCACATAATAGGTCGGCAGCGCGTATTGCGTGTGCGGCAGGGAGATATCGACAACCTGCGCCCCTGCATCGCGCAGCATGGCAGCGCCCTCGTCCCACTGCTTCGCAATCGTGTCAGACAGGCCGTCCACGCGATATTCGCGCGGAATGCCTATCTTCTTGCCGCGAATGTCGCCGGTCAGGGCCGCCTCGAAATCGGGCACGGGAATGTCGGCGGAGGTACTGTCCTTCTCATCATGCCCGGCCATCGCACCCAGCATGATCGCGGCATCGCGCACCGTCTTGGTCATCGGACCCGCCTGATCGAGCGAGGACGCATAAGCGATCACCCCCCAGCGCGAGCAGCGTCCATAGGTCGGTCGCAGACCCACCGTGCCGGTGAACGCGGCGGGCTGGCGGATCGAACCGCCGGTATCGGTGCCCGTCGCAGCCAGACACAGATCCGCCGCGACCGCCGCCGCCGATCCGCCGGACGATCCACCCGCCGTCAACTTCGCGTCCGATCCCTGAGCCCGCCAGGGGGATACGGTAGGTCCGTAAACCGAATATTCCGTGGCGGAGCCCATGCCGAACTCATCCATGTTCAATTTGCCCAGCATGACCGCGCCGGAGGACCACAGGTTCGCCGTGACCGTCGACTCGTAAGGCGGCATGAATCCGTCCAGAATCTTCGATGCTGCCTGACTGCGCACGCCCTCGACGCAGAACAGATCCTTCACGCCCAGCGGAATGCCGGTCATCGCGGTCGCGTCGCCACCTGCGATCCGGGCATCGGCGGCATCCGCCATGTCCAGCGCCCGTTCCGCCGTGACGGTAACGACCGCGTTCAGCGCGGAGGCCCCTTCGATCGCGTCCAGACAGGCCTGGGTTAGCTCCCGACTCGTCACTTCCTTAGCGGCCAGTTTCGCGCGGGCATCGGCAATGGTGAGCGTATTGAGAGCCATGGTCATTCCACCACCTTCGGAACTGCAAAGAATCCTTCGCGCGCGTCGGGCGCGTTGGCCAGGATATCCTCCTGCCGGTCGCCGTCCGTAATCACATCGGCACGGCGTTTCAGGTTCATCGGCGTGACCGAGGTCATCGGCTCCACCCCGTCCGTATCCACTTGCGACAATTGCTCCATGAAGGCGAGCACGGCGCTCAACTCCTCGGCGAGCGCGGGCAGGCGCTCCTCCTCCACATGGATGCGGGCGAGATGCGCGACACGGCGCGCGGTATCGGTATCGATGGCCATTGGCGGTTCCCTCTCAGGCGTCGATCAGGGTGTAACGGCGCAGGGGGCGAGGTTCAAGCAGGCAGCATCTGGCGACCGGCAACATAGACCTGCTCGACCGCGCGGTCGTCGCCCAGCATGATCGTGGCGAACAGCGCGTCCCAGATATCAACGGCCCGCGCGGCGCGTTGCGAGATGACAGGTGTGGAGGCAAGATCGAGCACGGTGATGTCCGCCTCACGGCCCGCAGCCAGATTGCCGACCTTGTCGCCAATGCGCAGCACGTTCGCAGACCCCTGGGTCGCCAGCCACAACAGCTCCGCCGCGTGCAGGCTGTCGCCGCGCAACTGGCCGACCTCATAGGCCGCCGCCATCGTGCGCAACATGGAGAAGCTGGAGCCGCCGCCGACATCCGTCGCCAGACCGATGGGAATGCCCCGCGCGGCCAGCCCGCGCACGTCGCACAGCCCCGATCCGATGAAGGTGTTCGAGGTAGGGCAATGCGCAACGCCGGACCCCGTGGCGACCATCGCCTCGACCTCCCGTTGCGTCAGGTAGATCGCGTGACCCATCACAGCGCCGGGGCCGGCCAGGCCATGCGCCTCGTAGACAGACAGATAATCGGGATGATCGGGGAAAAGCTCCTTCATCCAGGCGATTTCCTCGCGCTGTTCGCTCAGATGGGTCTGCATCGCGCAGGTCGGGTTTTCCGTCCACAGGGCACCTGCCGCCTCCAACTGCGCGGCGCTGGAGGTCGGGGCAAACCGGGGCGTCACGGCATAGCCCAGCCTGTCCACGCCGTGCCATTTCTCCAGCAGTGCCCTGGACTGATCGTAGCCGCTTTGCGCGTCGTCACGCAGCCCCTCGGGCGCGTTGCGGTCCATCATCACCTTACCGCCGATCATCCGCATCCCGCGCGCCTGCGCCGCGGCGAAATACGCCTCCACACTTTCGGGGTGGATGGTGCAGAAGCTGGCGGCGCTGGTGATGCCGTTCGCCAGCGAGAAATCGAAATACAGTTCCGCCATCTGCTGCGCATGACCCGGATCGTCGAAGCGCATTTCCTCGGGGAAGGTATAGGTCTGCAACCAGTCGATCAGCCGCTTGCCCCAACTCGCGATGATGCCGGTCTGAGAGTAGTGAACATGCGCATCCACGAATCCCGCGATCAGCAGGGAATTGCCATGATCGACCACGGTGCAATCACCGTAGCGCCCCCGCAAATCCGCCGCCGGCCCGACCTCCAGCACGAAGCCGTCGCGCATGGCCACCGCGCCACGGCTCAGATGGCGGGCAGCTTTCAGCCCGGCGGCGAAGGGATCATTGTCAAAACTCAGGGTCTGGCCCAGAAGGAGGGTGGTGGCCATTGGCGTTGTCCATTCTCAGTATGCTAGCCTTAGATAGGCCAGTTTCACGATGAAGTCCCGCCTTCGCTTCACCTTCATGCGTGCTGCCGCGCGGATCACCTCATCCCTGACCCGTGCAAGAGACCCGCACAGCAAAAAGGGGCGCCGCGCCGACACCCCTTTCAGTTCGCGTGACTCAGTTCGCGTAACGTGCCGCGTTCAGACGACCAGATCGCCCGCGCTCTTGCGCCCATCACGCCCGTCGATCAATTCGTATTCAATCGGCTGATTGTCCTGAAGCGACTGTAGCCCCGCTTGTTGCACTGCGGAAATGTGGACGAAGATGTCCTTCCCTCCGTCATCCGGTTGGATGAATCCATAACCCTTTTCAGAGTTGAACCACTTGACGATACCTTTGGCCATTGCTGACGGTCCTTGAGTAGTATGGAAGGGCAACGCGCCCCGCCTTCGCAAACCCTATCAACCGCCCCGGCCCGTCATCGACGTGCTGAATAGTCTTCAGGGTTGGTCGAATGTAGCGGAAAATGGCCCTTTGTTCAACGCGGAGGCTTAAATCCCCTATAGAAAATTTCTACCAACCGATGAAATCTGAAAAAAACACACAGGTTGAAACTATACCTATCAATCTCAGCGCAAAGGGAGCGTCATGGACCTGCTCACACTCGAAAACCTCGGCACCCTGGTGATGCTGATCTTCCTTCAGGCCGTACTCGGCTTTGACAACCTGCTCTATATCTCCATCGAATCGCAGCGAGCGCCGATCGCGGATCAGGCCCGCGTGCGCCGCTGGGGCATCCTGATTGCCATTGCCCTGCGAATCATATTGCTGTTCGTTATGATCCAGCTGCTGCAAGTGCTGTCGCAGACATTGTTCACGCTGGATTTCGAGGGGATCATCACGGGTGAGTTCACCTTCGCGACCCTGGTGTTCCTGTTCGGCGGGGGCTTCATCATGTACACGGCGGTCAAGGAAATCGCCCACCTGCTGGCCGTCGATCATCTTGGCGCCGGTGTGGACCAGAAAAAACGCAAGTCGGCGGCCTCCGTCATCGCGTTGATCGTGTTCATGAACCTGATCTTCAGCTTCGACTCGATCCTGTCGGCCATCGCCATCACGACGATCTTTCCCATTCTCGCCATCGCGATCCTGTTGTCAGGTGTGGGCATGCTGCTGCTCGCCGACAAGGTGTCCGAATTCATCGAGCGCAACCGCATGTACGAGGTTCTGGGCCTGATGGTCCTGCTGATCGTCGGCGTCGTCCTGCTGGGCGAAGGCGGGCATCAGGCGCATATGAAGCTGTTCGGCTACGAGGTCATCGCAATGTCGAAATCCACCTTCTATTTCTCGATCGTGGTGCTGTTCATCGTCCAGATCCTGCAAACCGGATACCGGCGCAAACTCGACACCGTGCGCAAGCATCGTGCAGCTCAGGTAGGTCCCGAGGCGAAACCTCTTGGCGCAGTGGAGTAGCGAACCGGCGGCGGAGCACTTATACTAGGAACGACGCGAACGAAGCAGGAGCGACAGATGGAACGACGCAATATCCGGCGCGTGGCAACAGCGGTGCTGATCGTCATCCTGGTCGTCGTCGCATTTCAGGCGTTCGGAGGCCCCTCCTGATGGCCCGCCGCTATGGGGGTGACTTCAGCCCCGGTGGTGCTGGGGGACCGCGCGACAGCTCCAGACGTCCGCCCCTGTCGGGGGTTCCCGTGCGCCGGTGGACGGCGCGCCTGACGCTGGTGTCGGTCGCGGCGTTTCCGATGCTGATCGCGGGCATTCTGGAACTGGGGTCGGGCAATCCGTTGCGGGCATTGGGTGAGCTGGCGGCCTTTGCCGGGATGGCCTCCGGTGTCTGGCTGACGCGGGAGGGGTTGAAGGCCGAGGACGCCTTCACCGCCCGCACCGTGGCGCATCCCCCCCGCGCCCCGCGCAAGATCGCGGGCGCGGTCGCAATGGGCATCGGCGTGACACTGGGTGCCGCCGTCGGTTGGGATCTGGGGCTGATTCAGGGCGCGCTCTACGGTGCGCTCGCCACTGCTGCGCACCTGACGGCCTTCGGACTCGACCCGTTGCGCGCCAAGGGGCTGGCCGAACATTCCGATTTCGACCGGGACCGTGTCGCCGGTGCGGTGGACAAGGCCGAAACTCTGCTGGCTGATCTGATCGCACAGGCGGGGCGTGTCCGCGACCGCACCGTCACCGCACGGGTCGACAGCTTCGCCGCTGCCGCTCGCGACATGTTCCGCCGGATCGAGGCGGACCCGCGCGATCTGGCCGGTGCGCGGCGCTACCTCGGCGTCTATCTGTCCGGCGCGCGCGATGCGACGGCCCAATTCGCCGACCTGTGGGCCCGCACCCCCGACACCACCGCGCGTGAGGATTACCTCGCCCTGCTCGACGACCTCGAATTGCAATTCGAGGCCAAGAGCGCGACCCTGATCGAAAATGACCGCTCTGCCCTCGACATCGAAATCGACGTTCTACGCGACCGACTGAAACAAGAGGGCGTCCGCCCTCGAAAGATGGAGTGACCCATGCCGTCCGAAACCACGAGAGCCAAGGCCCAGACCACCATACAGGAGGCGGAGATCGTCACGGCGACGTTGCTGCCCGAACCCAAATCCGACCTTCCCACCCCTGGCGGAGCGCTTGACGTGCCACAGCAGGAGATCGACCGCCGCGTTGCCGAATTGGATATGAGCGACACCCAGTCGATCATCCGCTTTGGTTCCGGCGCACAGGCCGAACTGCAGCAAATCAGCCAGCAGATGCTGGCCGGCGTGCGCAACAAGGATATCGGCCCCGCGGGCAATTCGCTGCGCGACATGGTTTCCTCGCTGCGCGGATTTTCCGCCGCCGAACTGGATCCCAGCGCTGAACGGTCCTGGTGGCAAAAGCTGACAGGCCGCGCCGCGCCGCTGGCGAATTTCACCGCCAAGTTCGAGGAGGTTCAAGGCCAGATCGACCGCATCACCGATGAGTTGCTCGAGCATGAGCACGCCTTGCTCAAGGATATCAAATCGCTCGACCTGCTCTACGAGAAAACGCTGGATTTCTACGACGAACTGGCGCTCTACATCGCAGCGGGCGAGGCGAAGATCGCTGATCTGGATGCGAACGACATCCCCGCCAAGGTAGCGGAGGTCGAGGCCGCGCCCGAGGATCAGGGCGTGATGAAGGCACAGGAACTGCGCGACCTGCGCGCCGCCCGCGACGATCTGGAACGCCGGGTCCACGATCTGAAACTGACCCGTCAGGTCACGATGCAGTCCCTGCCCTCCATTCGGCTGGTGCAGGAAAACGACAAATCCCTCGTGACCAAGATCAACTCGACCCTCGTGAACACGGTGCCGCTGTGGGAAAACCAACTGGCGCAGGGCATCGCCGTCCACCGCAGTCGTGAGGCGGCGCATGTCGTGCGCGACGCCAACGATCTGACCAACGACTTGCTGCGCCAGAACGCCGAGAACCTGCAAACCGCCAACCGCGAAATCCGCACCGAAATGGAGCGTGGCGTCTTCGACATCGAAGCGGTGAAGGAGGCCAACCAGCGTCTGATCGACACCATTCAGGAAAGCCTGCAAATCGCGGATGAGGGCAAGGCCAAGCGCGCCGCAGCGGAGGCCGAGCTTCAGACGATGGAACAGCAGCTCAAGGAAACTCTGGCCAGCGCCAAGGCGCAGAACGTGGCGACCCCCACGGGCGACCAGATCTGAGAACGCGCGAAGCCCCTCCCCCCTGACGGGGGAGGTTTGCCCGCTTCGGCAAGGAGATACATATGCCCATTTTCGACTTCCTGCGCGGTGAGTTCATCGACGTCATCCACTGGACGGAGGACAATCGCGACAAGATGGTCCAGCGGTTCGAGCGTGAAGGCCACGCCATCAAATACGGTGCCAAGCTGACCGTGCGTGAGGGGCAGGCCGCCGTCTTCGTGCACGAAGGTCAGATCGCCGATGTGTTCGCGCCGGGCCTCTATATGCTCGAAACGAACAACATGCCGATCATGACGACGCTTCAGCACTGGGACCATGGTTTCCAGTCGCCGTTCAAGTCCGAGATCTACTACGTCGCCACCACCCGGTTCACCGACCTGAAATGGGGCACGAAGAACCCGATCATGTGCCGCGACCCGGAATTCGGTCCGGTGCGCCTGCGGGCCTTCGGCACCTACACGATCCGCATCACCGATCCCGCGAGGTTCATTCAGGAGATCGTGGGCACCGATGGAGAGTTCACCACGGCGGAGATCACCTATCAGCTTCGCAATATCATCGTGTCGCGGTTCTCCTCCGCCATTGCGGGTTCGGGCATTCCGGTGCTCGACATGGCCGCGAATACCGAGGATCTGGCCAAGTTCGTCGCGGCCAAGATCGCGCCCGAAATCGCGGAGTACGGCATCGAGGTGCCGCTCCTGATGATCGAGAACATCTCCCTCCCCGCCGCGGTGGAGGAGGCGATGGACCGTCGCACCTCGATGGGTGTCGTCGGTGATCTGGGCCGCTATACGCAGTTTCAGGCAGCCGAAGCGATGGCCGAGGCCGCCAAGAATCCCGGTGGCGGCATGGGCGCCGGTCTGGGCATGGGAATGGGCATGGCCATGGCGCAGAACGGCCCATGGGGCAGCGCCCCCGCCGCCGCGCAGGCCGCACCACCCCCGCCACCCCCGGTCGAGCATGTGTGGCATATCGCCGAAAACGGCCAGACTCATGGGCCCTATTCGAAGGCGCGATTGGGCCGCATGGCGCATGAGGGCGGACTGACCCGCGATACGCTGGTCTGGACCGCAGGTGCCGCAGGCTGGATCAAGGCGGGTGACATTCAGGAGCTTGCCCAGCTCTTTACCGTCATGCCCCCACCGCCGCCACCGCCGGGCGCATGATCCATGGGTAAGATCGAAACGCACCGCTTCCCGTGTGGAACGTGCGGCTCCGACCTGCGCTTCGCCCCTGGTGAGCGTTTGCTGCGCTGCGATCATTGCGGGGCGACGGAACCGATGCCCGCCGCCTCCCCCTGGGATCGCAGCGCGGTGGCGGAACTGGACCTGCGCTCCGCCGTCGAGGATACGCTGCCCGAGGCGCAGATGGAGGAGACGCGCGTCGTCCAGTGTTCCTCCTGCGGGGCGCAGGTGGAGTTCGACCCGAACGAGCACGCCGCCGAATGCCCCTTCTGCGCGACGCCCATCGTCACCGATACCGGCATCAATCGACACATCAAGCCACGCGGCATCCTGCCCTTCGACATCGATCAGACCGGCGGGCGCGATGCGATGCGCAAGTGGATGCGCGGTCTGTGGTTCGCCCCCAATGCGCTCAAGAAATACGCCCGTTCGGATCAGAAGCTTCAGGGCATCTACCTGCCCTACTGGACCTTCGACGCACAATCGCAGACGGAATATCGCGGACAGCGCGGCACCCGGTATTCGCGCACAGTCGGATCGGGCAAGAACCGCCGCACCGTCTCCGAGATCCGCTGGCGTCGCAAAAGCGGCCGCATCTCCCACTTTTTCAACGACGTCCTCGTGACCGGATCACGTACCCTGCCCGACGATCAGGTGCGAAAGGTCTCGCATTTCGATCTGGCCGTGCTGGAGCCCTACCGCCCGCAATTCCTCGCCGGTTTCCGGGCGGAGGCCTATTCCATCGACGTGATGGAGGCGAAAAACCTCGCCCACGCCCTGATGGAGGAGGAGACCAGGCAGCTGATCAAAAGGGATATCGGCGGCGACGCGCAGCGGATCGACGACATGCGCATGGCCCTCAGCGAGATGACGTACAAGCACATCCTCGTCCCTGTCTGGATCGCCGCCTACAGGTTTCGTGGCAAGAGCTATCGCTTCGTGGTGAACGCCCGGACCGGCGCCGTCGCGGGGGAACGGCCCTGGTCGCCGGTCAAGATCGCCTTCGCGGTCATTCTGGGCCTCATCGCGGCTGCGGTGATCGCATACTTCACCCAACGCTGATTCCACTACCTAAACGAAAGCCGGCTAAACGAGGAAGGGGCGCGACCATCAGGTCACGCCCCTTTCTGTTCGTCAGGCCGATCCGATCAGCTCATCTGGTAGAGCGCATCTTCAAGGTCATAGATGATCGACCAGCCTTCCATTTCCACATCGTCGCAATCATTCAGAACGAGCGTATCGTTGCTCTGCCCCGCCGCCTCCAGCAAACCGTCGAGGACGTCGGAAGCACCGGAAACCGCATTCGAAACGTTGAAGGTCGAGAAAACCACCCCTGCCTGTCCCAGATCAGTGAAGGTCTGCGTCAGATCGGTGCTGGAGGACGCGCCATCGGTAAAGATGAAGACCTCGTTACGCACACCGGAGTCCAGATCGAACGACATTGATTGCAGTGCGGAGTTGAGGTTGGTCGATGAGGCCATGTTGCCGTCGATAAGGGTCGGACTGTCGACCTGCGTCGCTACGCTGCCATAGGTGTAATAGCTCGTCGAAGTCGTCAGGTCAGTATTGTCCTCCCAAACAATGGGGAGCTCACTGCCCAGCAGGTCCGCCATTCCGATGGACAGATCGACCCAGCTGGTAATGCCGTCGCCGTTATTGTCGCAATCGACCGCCCCTGTTGAGGTGAACATCGAGGAGGACGCGTCGATCAGGAAGTAGTAGTTCACGTCCGCCGCAGCAGGCTCCCCTTCACTGATCCCGTTGACGATGATGTCGATCGTGGCGCCCGCGCTCGCATCCGATGTGTCGGAGGCGGAGTAGGTGAAGCTGACGATTTCACTATCACCATTGTTCAGCGCCAGGAACTGATCGCTGGGGTCGAAATCGAACGTGCCATCGGCAGCCACCGTCAACGTGCCGGTCCAGCCATTGGCGTTGGAGGTCAACTCGATGGTGTTGCCGTTCACCGCATCGAAAGCCTGACCCTGAACCGTATCGATCGTTACCACATCGCCGTCATCGGCATCAGTGGTCAGCGCGTTCAGGTCGCCGCTCGCGATCTGGGTCTCGTCGATCTCGATCACCTCACCCCGTGCTATCGGGGGCGTGTTCGGCGCGACATCGTCCTGACCCAGAATCGTGATCGAAACGGTCTTGGTGTCGGTCTGCACGGTCACGCCATCGCTGGATGCAACCGTGAACTGAAAAGAGAATTCATCGACGTCGCCGTCGTTCATCATCTCTGCCGCTTCCGCAGTAGGCGTATACCGCAACGAACCGTCGACGAACACATTCAGGTAGCCGATGATCATCCCATTCTTCATGATCGGGTTGTCCACTGCGGAACGCGGGGTCGAGATAACGATACCGTCACTGACGCTTTGCAACGTCACGCTGTCGCCATCCGGATCCGATGCGCCGAGCAGTACGTTCACCGGGTTGCCGTCGCTGCCGCGCAGAACCTCATCCTCGGTCGTGGTGTAGAACTGGTCGACGGCTGTCGGCGCCACGTTCACCCCTGCGATGTTGATCGTGGCGATCGCAGGCGCATTCTGAACGGTGGTTCCGCCGGTGGACGATACCGTGAACTCGAAGATGACGGTATCGGTCTCGTTCACATCCAGATCGGGCGAGGTGGAGGTGAAGCTGTAGCTGCCATCTGCCCCGATGGTCAGCAGACCCGTGCGGCCGCCTGTGGTCACGACCTCAACGGTTTCACCGATCGTGCCCAGCGAGGTGGACGAGATATACATCGTGTCGCCGTCCGCATCCGTTGAATTGGACAGCAGATTGCCATCGACCGTCGAGTCCAGACCTTGGGCGTTCTGCTCGAACACATCCGCGCTTACATCACCTGCATCAGGCGCCACGTTGACGCCCTCGATGGAAATGCTCGCCACCGAGGAGGAGAATTGCGGTGTCGTGCCGCCGGAGGAGACAGCGGTGAAGCCGATCTCGACCAGATCGCTGGCGTTCAGGTCCAGCGTATCGTCCAGCGAGGTCAGCGTGAACGATCCGTCGGCCTGAATGGTCAGGTCTGCGAAACGGCCGGAGCCGACCTCGATCGTGACCGTCTCACCGATTGCGCCGAGGGTGGTCGAGAAGATGCTGATGGCATCGCCCTCCGCATCCGTCGCCCCGTCCAGCAGGTTGCCCGTCAGCGTCGAGGTCAGGCCCTGCGCGTTCGCCTCGGACACCGTGAAGGTCGAGTCGATCGTGACCGGCGCGGCATTGTAGCCGTTGATGTTGATCGTCGCCGAGGACGAACCCGTTTGCACGGTCGCGCCACCCGTCGATTGAACGGTGAAATCGAAGCTCAACGTATCAGTCTGACCCAGATCGAGGCTGTCATCGGTTGAGAGGAAGGTGAACGTGCCATCCGCATTGATCGTCAGTTCGCCCGAGCGCCCGCCATTGGTGGTCACGTTGAGGGCGCTGCCGATCGCGCCGAGCGACGTGGAGGCCAGCGAAACGGTGTCGCCGTCAAAATCCGCCGCGCCGTCCAGCAGATCGCCGGACACCGTGCTGGCCAGACCGGCCGTGTTCTGCTCGGTGACGGTTGCGCTTTGCGCGATTGCGACAGGCGCCTCGTTCACGCCATTGATCGTGATGGTCACCGTCTTGGTATCGGTGCGCAGCACGCTGCCATCATCGGATGCCACGGTGTAGTCGAAGACCAGCGTGTCGGTCTGCGTCAGGTCCAGGCCATCATCGGTGGAGGTGAAGATAAACGCACCGTCCGCCCCGATCTGCAACGTGCCGGTCCGTCCGCCGGTCGTGAACACGTCTACGGTGGAGCCGATCGCGCCCAGCGTGGTGGAGGCGAGCGAGATGACATCGCCGTCCGAATCCGTCGCACCGTCCAGCAGATTGCCCGAAACTGTGCTCGGCTGCGTATCGCGACCGTGCGCCTCGTTCATGCTCAGCGCGATATCCACCGCGACAGGGCCGGAATTCAGACCGGTGACGGTGATGTTCAGATCCGCGGTCGTCTCGGCTGTCACGCCATCAGTGCCCAGCGAGTAGGAGACGGTCAGCGTGTCGGTATCCCCGACGCTCAGATCGTCGAATCCGTCATTTGGTGCAAAGGTATACGACCCGTCGGCGTTGACGGTCAGCAGACCTGTGCGACCGCCGGTCGAGGTCACCTCGAACGCCTCACCCACCGTGCCCTCGGACAGGCCGATGACAGAGTAACCGGCGGCGTCCAGATCGTTCTCGATGACGTTGCCGGATACGGTCGTGTCCTCATCCGTCGTGGCGATGTCCGCAACAGCGGTGGGCCCGTCGGATTCGCCGGTGATCGTCACCGTGACCGTGGCCGTGTCGTAAAGGTAGGCGGGGACTTCGACGGTATTGCCCAGCACCAGATCGTCGATTGCGCCGGAACCTTCCAGTATCACAATCATGTGGGAGACGTTCTGACCGTTCAGGGCGACCGTCTGAATGCTGTTATCCGGCGCGCACGGAACCCACTGCGAACCAGTCTTGCACCAGTTCTCATCGTAGAAGCCGATCCAGACGCCTTCCTCGTTGTCGATTATGGTCAGGGACTTCACATCCTCCGGCTCATCGAACGAGAAGCGGATCTCACCGCCCTTGGCGTTGTCGTCGGGATCGCAGGAATCGCCGTCCTCGGAAATGATCAGGACGTTGTTCTGCGTGTTCGTCGCCAGATCGTAGTCGCCACCGGTGGGGTTGTTCGAGTCGAAGATCATCGCCTCGTCGTACTTGCCACCCTTGGCATTGGCCTGAACCGAGATGGTCATGCCCTCGATCTGCGTGGTGATGACGTCGCCCGCGTGCAGATCGCCACCGCCCGATGTGGTGGTGCCATCGACGCCGAAACCGTCCGAGTTTCCGACGGTCGTGCCGTTATCCTCCGATCCCGTACCGTTGGGATCCTCACCGACGGAGCCGACAGGCTTGTCGTTACCGGGATTGCCAGCACCATCGACATAGGTGACGACGGCCTCTCCGGTCTCGAAATCGATGACGCGCGTGTTGTCGATGGTTGTGAAACCGTTCTGCGATTTCACGGTGAAATCGAAGGAGAAGGTATCCGTATCGCCCTGCGCCATGTCGTCCGCATCGGGACCGGGGGTGTAGACGAACGTTCCATCGGCGTTGACGACGACCGTGCCGGTGTAGCCGTTCGCGGTCGTGACGGCGATTTCCTCACCAATCGCACCCAGCGAGATACCATCGAGGGACACGACATCGCCGTCGATGTCATAGGCCCCATCCATCACGTTCCCGGTCACGGCGGTATCTTCGTCGGTGGTAACGGCCTGATCCACTGCAACGGGCGCGTCGTTCACGCCCGTGACCTGAACGGTCAGGGTCGCCGTGTCGGTCAGACCGTCGGAATTCAGCACCAGATAGTCGATGGAGACGGTGGCCGTCTGTCCCTCGGCGAGCGCGTCGAAATCACCGGCCGCGTCGAAATCGACGGTTCCGTCGGCGGACACGAGGATGCGGCCGCCATCGGCCAGATCGACCCATACGCCCACCAGTCCGGCAGAGCCGTCAACTTCCTTGACGATCAGCGCCTCGGACGTGTTGGATTCATCGTTCAGCAGCACGTTGATATCGGTGTCACCGAAGCCCTCGCCCTGCATGACAGCGAGGAAATCATCATCAGCGGCGGGCGGCGTGGCGTGGGAGCCGATCTCACCACCGGACAGGCACGCATAGCTCAGCGAACCGCAATCATTGTAGTAGCATGCGGCGGTCAGTTCGACGCCCTGCGCCGGAACCTGACCGTAGAATGCGAAATAGTCGTTGCCGCCATCGCACAGGTTCGTGCCTTCGATCTCGATCAGGTAATAGGTCTGACCATCGGACCCATGCATGACGTAGTAGCCTTCCCAGTAGACGTTGCCCGCCTCGGTCCAGGTTCCGTTCTCATCGACCCAGCCGCACTGATTGTCGTTGCCGTACTCGTTCGCATGGTTGTCACCGGCAAGTCCGCCATCATTGTCACGCACATACATCGTGGCGTCTGCGCCCGCATAAGTGAAGGAGTCACCTGTGCTGAAGTTGCCGTCGATCCGGATCGAATTCTCATCGATTACGGTGAAGCTCTTCCAAGAGTACGCGCCGTTCGTCATGCCATAGATCCTTGTTTGCAGCTCAGGCTGCCTGTCCCACAAAATGGCCCCACAATGTGAAACCGGGAGAGCCTGCCCCCACAGCGCTCTCAGATGGCGAGGTTGTAGCGGTCGATTGTGACCGCAATTGGGCACGCCTTTCCCATTGGTTCCATGGTCGAATAGGCCTGCAAGGCCGGTTCAGTCCAGAAAAATCGTTAACAAACTGCCAATTTGCAACGAATAGGGCGCGCCAGCTTTCGATGGCACGCCCTATAGTTGTTTTGTTCGTCTCGTTTTACTCGGCGGTCATGATTCGATCTTCGGTGGCGGGTGTGTATTCGCCGGCCTCGGTCAGGTACTCCGCCACGACCACGTCCAGACCGGGTCCGTAATCATAGGCGTTCATGCCCTGCTCCGCGAAAACCGCATATCCATCGCCGCCGCCGCGCATGAAGTTGTTGGACACCACGCCGTAAGTCGCATCCGGGTCAATCGCGGAGAAGGTGCCGTCCGCGCCCTCTACCTCGACGGAGACGATCCGCGATCCGACCTCTGCCGCCGGATCCCAAGTGAAGCGCATTCCCGCGATCTGCGGGAAGCGACCGCCGCCATCCTCGACCTGGCTGACACCGTTTTCCAGCGCCTCGACGATGCCGGCCCCGGTCAGGTCGAACGTCGCCAGCGTGTTCTGGAACGGCAGGACCGTCAGAACCTCACCCATGGTGATGTCACCCTCGTCGATGGAGGCCCGCAGACCGCCGCCATTGGTAATAGCGATCTGAACGCCCTGATCCGCGACACGCTCCAGCATGGCGGTGGTCACCAATGCGCCCATCTCACATTCGGTCGCGCGGCAGGTTCCCCGATCACCGTCAATCGGCGCTGTGGTGGCGCCGATGACCTCACGACGGATTTCATCGAGCGGACCGGCCAGCTCAACTACCCGAGTGACGACAGCGTCATCCTCGGTTACGCTGGCATCCAGCAGGCGCGGCTCACCCGTGGCGGAGATCACATTGCCATCGTCGTCGAACGTGACCTGCAACTCCCCCAGATACTTGGTGTAGGCATAGGCCTGAACCACGGCGGTGTCGCCGACCATCGTGGGATACGGCCCTGCGGCCCCATCGTCCACGTTGGACAGGAATGTGTTGGAGTGACCGCCGACGATCACATCCACGCCCTCGACCGCCTCGGCCACGGCCAGATCGACGTTGTAGCCGGAATGGCTGAGCACGACGATCTTGTTGATGCCCTGCGCCTCGAACCGCTCGACCTCACCGCGAACGGCCTCGATCGGGTCGGAAAAGGTGATGTTGGATCCCGGCGAGGACAACTCGCCTGTATCCTCAGGTGTCAGACCGATCAGGCCGATCGTCTCCCCCCCCACGGTGACGACGGTGGACTTGTTCAGCACACCGTCCAGCATCGGCTCACCCGACACGTCGGCATTCGACATCAGAACGGGGAAATCGACCGCATCCATGAAACCACGCAGCACCTCGGGGCCGTCGTCGAACTCATGGTTGCCCACGGTCATCGCGTCATAGCCCATCTGGTTCATGAACTCGGCCGCGGCCTTGCCCTTGTAATAGGTATAGAACAGCGTGCCCTGAAACTGGTCGCCCCCATCCACGAGCAGGACGTTTTCGTTTTCGCTCCTCGCCTCGTTGATCGCGGTCAGGACGCGCGCCATGCCGCCGAAGCAATCGCCGGCGGTGTTGTCCTCGGCCGAGCAGGTGGAGTCGTATTTGCTGATCGGCTCGATCCGACTGTGAACGTCGTTGGTGTGCAGGACGGTCATGCTGAATTCGGCATGCGCGGATGTCGCCAGAGCGCTGAGCGCTACGGTGGCGACAAGAATCGGCTTCATGGACATTATGACCTCATTTCGCTGTTGGATGGCAGCATCGTGGTAAAAGCTGACCAAAAGATCAGCGGTCCTCGTTGCGCTTAGCACGATTGTGGCAAGGCTTGTCGTGTCCGCTTGACATAACCATAAAACTGGTTATTTATATCTGTATGAGCATATCAAGCCCCACCGCCCGTTCCCTCGCCGCGCTCGGTCATGACGCCCGACTCGCGATCTTTCGTCTGTTGGTCAAGGCTGGACCTGACGGCCTGACCGTTGGTGAAATACGGGGCGAGTTGGACCTTGCCGCCTCGACCCTGGCGCATCATCTGCGCACATTGGTGGATGCGGGACTGGTCGCGCAGGAAAAGCAGGGGCGCGATGTGGTCAGCCGCGTCGATTTCGTCGAGATGAACCGCGTTCTCGATTTCCTCAAGTCCGAATGCTGCACGGGCGTTACGCCGCGCCGAACCGAAGCCATGGTCTGAACCTAACTCGGCACACGCCGAACGGTACGCATAAAAACCATAAAACTGGATATTTAGACATGATCGATACGGCAATCCCTCACAAACCCAACCCGACCTTCGAAGGCCTGAAGCGAAATAAGGTCTGGCTGGCCAGTATCACGATCCTGATCCTGCTGGCGATCCTGTCGCCCGCGCAGGCCCGGTTCAGCCTTGCCTTCACGCTCGACGCGCTACTGCACACCGCCCCGTTCCTCATCCTGTCGATCGCCATCGCGGCATGGGCCGGGGCGACGGGGGCGGACAGCCTGATCGCGCGGGTCTTCACCGGGTCCCCCTTGCTGATGATCGGGCTTGCCGCGCTGGCGGGCGGGCTGTCGCCGTTCTGTTCATGCGGGGTCATCCCGTTGATCGCGGCCTTGCTGAGCATGGGCGTGCCGCTATCCGCCGTGATGGCGTTCTGGCTCGCCTCCCCCATCATGGACCCTTCGATGTTCGTTCTGACCACCGGGGTCCTCGGCACCGAGTTCGCCATTGCGAAAACGCTGGCCGCCATCGGTCTGGGCGTCATGGGGGGACTCGTGATTTATCTGCTGGCACGCGGTGGCGCGCTGGCCGATCCGCTGCGGGCGGGCATCGGGAACGGCGGCTGTGGTGCGTCGAACCTCCGCACGCCGCAACCGGTCGTCTGGAAGTTCTGGACCGCCCCCGAACGTCGCGCAAAATTCGGACGCGAAGCCGTCAAGACCACACTGTTTCTTGCAAAATGGCTGGTGCTCGCCTTTCTACTGGAAAGCCTGATGCTGACCTTTGTTCCGGCGGAAGTCATCGCGAACACATTGGGCGGGACGGGCATCGGTCCCATCGCCTTGGCGACGGTGGTGGGGGTTCCGGCCTACCTGAACGGCTACGCCGCGCTGCCCCTGATCGGCGGAATGCTGGAGCAGGGCATGGCGCCAGGCGCGGGGTTGGCCTTCCTCGTGGCCGGAGGGGTCACCTCCCTGCCTGCCGCGATTGCCGTCTGGGCTCTGGTCCGGCCCAAGGTCTTTACGCTCTACATCGCGCTGTCGCTCAGTGGGGCGTTCCTGTGCGGATTGCTGTTTCAGACCTGGATGGGCAGTTGACCCGAGGCGCCAACACGACCTGACAGGAAACGGCCTGCCGCGTCATGCGCGGCAGGCCCCCCTCATTCCTGCGAAGCCCGCTTTTCCAACTGCTCGATCCGAACCGCCGCGTCCGCTTCGGACAAAGAAGCGTCGAAATCCTCACCGCATACGGTGCTCAAGGCCCGCAGCCGTTCGGCCTGTGCCGGGGTCATCGCCTGCCCGCCTGCATCATAGATTCCGGGCGTCGTCGTATTGATCATCGCCTGTCGGCGTGCGTCATCAACCTTGCTCATGAGAATACCTCCATCTGGCGAATGAACGCGTGGAGGGCAGATTCCGCTTCAAAACGGATTACCGCTTCTTCTTGGCCATCCTTTCGGCCACGACGCGGGCCTGCGCGGCGGCGGCGCGCAGTTCCTCGGCGATCTCCTCCGCCTCGTCCGCGTCGAAGTCCAGCGGCAGGTCCACACCTGCGGCTTCGACGTAAAGCCGGACCATCCCCTGATCGGTCGGTCCGATCTGGATATTGGCTGCAATATCGCTTTCGCTGTTGATGCCCATGAGCGTTCTCCTTTTTCGCTGCCCTATCGCGCGGAACGTGCTCTGTCCAGATCGCCCCTTGCATTCGGAAGAATCGAGCGGTATCTCGCGGGGCAGTGCCGACATAGCTCAGTAGGTTAGAGCGCTTGATTGTGGATCAAGAGGTCCCCCGTTCGAGCCGGGGTGTCGGTACCATTCTCCTCACTCGATCAGAATGGCGCGAAAATCGTTGACGTTGGTCAGGGTCGGGCCGGTGATGACCTGTGCGTCGATGCTGGCAAAGAAGCCGTGTCCGTCATAGGCCTGCATCGCGGCCTGCAATCGGGTGCGGTCGCTGTCCGGTCCGATCAAGGCGCCTGCAACCTCCGCCGCGCCATCCACGCCGTCTGTATCGCAGGCGATGGCGTGAATGCCCGGCGCGCCGTCCAGCCCGTCCATCAGGCCCATTAGGAACTCCACGTTCCGGCCACCGCGTCCCGTGGCGTCAGCGGGCAGAGTCACCGTGGTTTCCCCGCCGGACAACAGCACGCAGGGCGGCGCGATGGGCACGCCGTGCTGGCGCACGCTCAGCGCGATCCCGGCCATGGCGCGCCCGACCTCGCGGGCCTCGCCCTCGATCGCGTCGCCCAGGATCAGGCAAGGCAGCGGGCACACCGCCTGCCCCGCCCGAAGCGAGGTCATGGGCGTCGCGATCATCCGCAACTCGGCCCGCGACAACTCCTTGGGCGTTTCGTTCGCAGCGTCGTTCAGGGCGACGTTAACGCTGTCGGGCAGCACCATTCGGTAGCGGGCCACGATCTCACGCGCCTGTTGCAATGTCGTGGCATCAGGCACCGTCGGTCCCGAGGCGATGTGCGAGGGATCGTCACCCGGCACGTCCGAGATGACCAACGTCAGCACCCGCGCCGGATAGGCCGCCGCCGCCAGACGCCCGCCCTTGATCGCAGACACATGCTTTCGCACGCAATTCATCTCATCAATCGACGCGCCGGAGGCCAGCAGCACACGGTTGAGCGTCTGCTTGTCGGTGAGGGAAACTCCAGGCGCCCCCAGCGACAGCAGCGACGATCCCCCGCCCGAGATCAGCGCGATCATCAGGTCGCCCTCACCCAAACCCTGCGCCAGGCCCAAGATTCGCGCCGCCGCATCGGCACCCGCCTGATCCGGCACCGGGTGCGCGGCCTCGACGATCTCGATCCCGGCGCAGGGCACCGCATGATCGTAGCGCGTGACGATCAAGCCCTCGCACGGGCCCCACGCGGCCTCCAACGCGGCCCCCATCGCGGCGGAGGCTTTCCCCGCGCCGACCACCACGACCCGTCCCGCAGGTTTCACGGGCAGATGCGCCGCAAGCGTGCGCGCGGGCAGCGCCGCGGCCACCGCAGCATCGAACATCTCTCGCAGCACGTGTCGAGGGGCAGTCATCGCATCATCCTTCGTCGCTTGCACCCGAACCGGAACGATAGCGATATGCCGCCGGGTGACGGAAACCGTTTGATCCGGGCAATCGCCCTAGCTTCGCACATATCTGAACACCGCCGCCGCAGCCCAGCCAAGCCCCAGTGCCAGCGCCACGGACAACACGCCATAGATCAAGGGGTGATCATGGGCGAGCCGATAGATCCAATCCTCCAACCCGCCACGACGGACCGTGATGTTCGTCTCGAAACTGTCCACGACATTCCGGTCGCGGGTCAGGAAAACCCGTGCGGTGTAATCCCCCTCGACCAGATTGGCCGGCAGGGGGACGGACACGTCGAATAGCGTATCCTCCAGCAATCGCACCGCGCCGGGCAGCTCCCTGTACAGCCCCTGATTGCTGCGCAGACGCACGACGGAATCGCGAAAATCGAAGGGATTGGCGATATCCTCGGGCGTGCCGCGCAGACCGACCAGCCATTGCAATCCGATCCTGTGCCGCATCTGATCGGTGTGCGACAGCATCTCGCGTAGCGGAACGGTGGAGGCATTGGCATAGAAATAGGGTGCACGATCGACCACGACCTCATCCGTGTTGACCCAGATCCCCGCCACACGTTCCTTGCGCCGCACCGTGACCGGCCCCACCGGCCCGACGATGGAGACGAGGACCTGCAAGGGACCAGCCCCCGGCGGCGGCGGCGCTTCCCGCTTCACCGCGCCGAACACGAAAATCTCGGAGCCGTCGAAAAACGCCGTGATCGAAACCTGATTCTGGCTCAACCCGGCGACGACTTCCTCGGCCCGGGCGACGCCCAGAGTGGCCAGAAACATCAGTGCGATCAGCCAGCCCCGCATCACATCTGCCCCGTCAGGGAATACAGATCCGCCGGCGTCACGACCAGATCGAAGGCCAGCTTCAGACAGACGGCCAGCACCATCCCCGCGAGGGCGATGCGCAACTGCTCTGCCTTCAGCTTGACCGCGATGATCGCCCCGATCTGCGCCCCGATCACGCCGCCCAGCAGCAACAGCAGCGCCAGCAGGGTATCCACGGTATAGTTCTGAGTCGCGTGCAGGATGGTGGTGAAGGCCGTCACGAACATGATCTGAAACAGCGAGGTGCCCACGACCACCGCTGTCGGCATTCCGATCAGATAGATCATCGCCGGCACCATGATGAAGCCGCCGCCCACCCCCATGATGGCCGACAGGATACCGACGACAAATCCGATGGCGAATGGCGGTATAGCTGAAATATACAGGTGCGACGTCCGAAATCGCATCTTGATCGGCAGGCGATGCACCCAGACGTGCCGTTTGCGCACGGGCACGTGGCCGGGTTTTCGCGACTTGCGCAACGTGTTGACGCTCTCGATGAACATCAGCCCGCCGATGACGCCCAGAAAGACGACATAGCACAGCGATACGAGCAGTTCGACCTGCCCCAGTTCGCTCAACAACTTGAAGATGCGCACCCCGACCAGCGACCCGAGCAGGCCCCCTGCCAGCAGGACAAGCCCCATCTTGATATCGACGGTTCGCCGCCTCAGATGCGCCAGCGCGCCTGAAAAGCTCAACCCAGTAATCTGCGGCGCCTGCGTGGCCACCGCGACAGCCGGCGGGATACCGATGAAGATCAGCAGCGGCGTCAGCAGGAACCCGCCGCCGACACCGAACATGCCGGACAATATGCCCACGATCAGGCCAAGGCCCAGCAACAGGAACAGATTGACCGAAACCTCGGCGATTGGCAGGTAGAGCTGCATGGAAGCCCTTTCCGGGCACGAACGTGACGTTACGCTCATTCTGGCGGGTTGCCATGCGGCACACAACCCGCCAGTCACCGATTGCCCCCTCCGAAAAGGAGGTTTTTAGCGCCGCGCCTCGGCCTGGATCGAGAACATGCGGCGCGGCAGTTCGACATTCTGCTGCATCGAGTTCAACCGCACGGTCGTGCGCTGACCTTGCGGATTGATCGTGACCCATTCGCGCAGGGCGAGCGGGTTCTCATCGAAGACCAGTTCGAGCGAGCCTGTATCCCGCTCATTCGGGTCCACCGCCATCAGCGTCGTGCGGCTGCCCGACTTGACGACCCGCTGCACCGCGCCTGAATTCAGCAGATCAATCCGATCGCGCAGGATCAGGTTCAATGGGGTTTGACTGATGGGATATTGGTGCGGTTCGTCGTTCGAAGCGCGATCCACGACTGCCACCCAGGTTCCATCCGCCACTATGACATGCGGATGCGGGTCGGCATATTCGAACTTCATCAGGCCCGGCTTCTTGATCCAGTATTCGCCCTGCGAGCTGGAACCGTCCGAATTGAACTGAACGAACGTTCCCTGTGCGGATCGCATCGCGTTCAGATATGCGTCGATCCGTGCGAGTTCATCCGCTCCCTGCGCATGACCTGCCGTCGCGAGGCCACTTGCACCAAGGGCCGTCAGGCCCGCTATGAAATTGCGTCTATCCATTCCCTACATATGCGTGAGCATGAGCTTCCGTTCCATATGTCGCGGATAACTTTGACGCGAGCCTTTCGAGAAGGCCCCCCGCACCTGTCGACGGGAGATATTTCCGCGCGGGGCATCCGTGGGTAGAGCGTGGGTAGAGGTCGGCCCGCGCAAGTGCTAAGGCCGGGGAAACCTTGTGGGGGAGTGCACCTATGGCCCAGATCGACGACCTTATGACCCGTGCGGACGGCGCGTGCGAACTGTGCCGCGGGACCGAGGATCTCGCACCGTTCGCCCTGACCCCGCCCGAGGGCTATGCTGACAGCGCCGCCGTGCTGACCTGCGGTGAATGCCGGGGTCGGTTGGAGGCGCGCGACCTGGGCACCCCGGATCACTGGCGCGCGCTGGAGCGGACGATGTGGACCCCCGTGCCACCCGTGCAGGTCGTCGCGTGGCGTATCCTCAGCGGATTGCAGCGGCTCGACTGGGCAGCGGATCTGAAATCGCAGCTTTGGCTGGATGAGGAGACGCAGGCCTGGGCCGAACTACGTGCGCCTGCGCCTGTGGTGGAGCCAACCCATCGTGACAGCAATGGCGCGGCGCTGGCGGACGGCGACACGGTAACGCTCATCAAGGATCTGAACGTCAAGGGCTCCAGCAAAACCGCCAAGCGTGGCACCGCCGTGCGCGGCATAACCCTCGTCCCCGACAACGGCGAGCAGATCGAGGGCCGCGTGAACGGTGAACGGATCGTCATCCTGACACAGTTCGTGAAGAAGCAGGTGTGAGGGTTAGCCTAATTAATTCTCATACGGGCAGCTTCATTCGCTACGCCGCCAAACCACGATAGGTCGCTCTTTCTGCACCTCCAAGGCTGGCTCTTTCGTTTCCGTCATCACCGCGGCGATAGTCTTTGAGACTATCTCATGCTCACGCATAAGCCCTACCGGATTCGTCCAATATACAAGAGTCAGAACGCAAGGCACCCAGATGGCTTGTCGAATTGCGATCCGTCTGAGTTGGCTGGAAAACGGTTCCTTGCGCGTCTTGTGCCGCAATGTCCGTCGCGCATAGTACGCCGCCGGTGCGCCGCCGCGTGCCGTCCATCGTAGCAGCGCGTATTCGGGGATGCGCCACTCACCGTTCAGGGATCGTGCCTTGTCCTGCGCAAACCCTTGATATGTCCAGTGATTCATCCAACCAAAATAGATCACGACCAACAGCGTCGTGATGGCGAAATCAGGAATGTCCATTCGCGATTTCCGGCACCAGAATGTCACGTTTGCCAACCTTGTTAGCTTGTGAGACGACGCCGTTATCCTCCATCTGCTCAACTAGGCGCGCGGCCTTGTTATAGCCGATGGCCAGTTTGCGCTGGATATAGCTGGTCGAACATTTCCGGTCGCGCGCGACGATGCCAACCGCTTGATCGTAAAGGGCGTCCTCCGACCCGGTATTGCCGCCGAGGCCCAGAACAAGGTCAATATCGCTTTCAGCTTCATCATCGGGACCGTCCACCACGCCCGAGACGTATTCGGGGGCACCCAGCGCCTTGAGGTGATTGACGACGTCCTCGACCTCCTCGTCAGAAACGAAGGGCCCGTGAACCCGCGTCACCCGACCGCCGCCGGCCATGTAGAGCATGTCACCCATGCCCAGCAACTGCTCCGCCCCCATCTCTCCCAAAATGGTGCGGGAATCGATCTTGGATGTGACCTGAAAGGAAATCCGCGTCGGAAAGTTCGCCTTGATCGTACCGGTGATAACATCCACCGATGGACGCTGCGTCGCCATGATCAGATGGATACCCGACGCCCGCGCCATCTGCGCAAGGCGTTGAATACAAGCCTCGATTTCCTTACCCGCGACCATCATCAGATCGGCCATCTCATCCACGATTACGACGATGAACGGCATCTTTTCGGGGGCGAACTCCTCCGTCTCGAAAATCGGCTCACCGGTATCCTCATCAAATCCGGTCTGCACGGTGCGTGAGAAGTTCTCACCCTTCGCCAGCGCATCCGCCACCTTGCTGTTGTAGCCGTCGATGTTGCGAACGCCCATCTTGGACATCTTGCGATAGCGCTCCTCCATCTCCGCCACGGTCCATTTCAGGGCCACGACAGCCTTTTTCGGATCGGTGACGACCGGGCTGAGCAGATGGGGAATGCCGTCATAGACGCTGAGTTCCAGCATCTTAGGGTCGATCATGATCATCCGGCAATCCTCCGGCCCCAGACGGTAGAGCAGGCTGAGGATCATCGTGTTGATCGCCACGGACTTGCCCGATCCCGTGGTTCCCGCGATCAGCAAATGCGGCATACGGGCGAGGTTCGCGACAATCGGGTCGCCGCCGATATCCTTGCCCAGCGCCAGCGGCAGCTTGTGCTTGCTGTCGCCATAGGACGCGGCGGAGAGGATCTCGCGCAGCAGGACCTTCTCCCTGTTTTCATTGGGCAATTCGATGCCGATGATGCTGCGGCCCGGCACGGTGGAGACTCGCGCCGCCAGGGCAGACATTGACCGCGCGATGTCATCGGCAAGTCCGATGACCCGCGACGCCTTGAGGCCCGGCGCCGGTTCCAGCTCGTACATCGTGACGACAGGCCCGGGTTTGACCGACACAATCTCCCCCCGGATGCCGTAATCGTCCAGCACGCTTTCCAGCATGCGGGCGTTCTGCTCCAGCGCCTCATCGCTAAGATGCTGGCGCACGATGCCTGCGGTGCTTTCCAGCAAGGACAGCGCCGGTCGGTCATAGGCTTCGACCTCACCCTCGGGCTCGAAGCCTAGGCGGGGTTGCTCCTCCTCCTGCGCGGTGCGGCTTTTGACGGGCGGCTTGACCGGCTTGTGCTGCACGACAGGGCGGAAGGTCGGATCGGTGCGGGCGGGCGCGACCTCCTCATCCAACACGTGATCATCCTCGTCCATTTCACCGTCCGCGTCACCATCGTGGGTCGCGCGCAGACGCTGCATCAGGTTCGCCGTATCGGGACGCGGCGTTTCGGTATCCTCAGCCCTGGCGGCGTCGAAACCGGGTTCGGCGCGGCGGGTCTTAACTGGTTCTGCAACCGGCTCCCTTTCCGGGCGGGTCAGACGACTGCGTTGCGCCCAGATCAAGCCACCCACCGCGACGACCCCGTCCAGCGCGGATCCCAGCCCGGTCCGCAGGAACCTCACGACACTTTGCCATTCCGCCCGATCGACACCCAGCGCGATCGAGCCCAGCACGATCAACGCAATGCCCAGCACCACGGCAAGGACAGGAACCGCCAGCGTCATCGACAGCGGCATGACGGCCAGCGCCAGTGCCCCGATGCCATCACCGAATTGCCCGCCCAGACCATAATCAGGCAGCCAGCGCACCGGCGGCAGGTGCATCGCGGCAAAGACCGCCGTCAGCGCGATCACCGGCAACAGCAGCATGATCCCCGGAACGAACCTGCCCTCGCCACGCCTCAAAGTGAGGCGACAGCCCCAGACGCCGAGACTGACCGGCAGCGCCCATGCGGCCCACCCGATCGCGCGCATCAGCACTTCGGAAATGCTGGCACCGACATGGCCCAGCGCGTTTTGCGGGGCCCGGTCCACCGAGTTGAAAAAGCTGGGATCGTCCGGCGTCCACGTCCACAGCATCGCGCAGATGAGCAGCGCCAGAACGATCAGAAACAGCCCGAGCGCGCGCCCCGCCCCCTGCCCCAGCGCGGCCTGCAAGCCCGAGGGGATGAAGGGATCGCGTGTGCGGTTCGACGTAAAATAGGTCATGTCGCTGCTCCTCGTTCGCTCTCGATCTGTACGCGGATCGCCTGCAAGCCACGCGCGACGTCCTGTTTGGGCGCGACCAGCGCCACCCGGATATAGCCCGCACCCGGATTGCCACCGCCCAGCCGCGGATCGGTATCGCGGCTGAGATACGAGCCGGGCAGAACCTTCACCCCGTCCTCGCGCCACAGTCTTACGGTCATTTCCTCATCATCGCGCACCGCGATCCACAGGAAGAACCCCGCCTGCGGTGACGTATAGCCCGGCATGTCCGCCAGAGTGCGGTCCGCCAGATCGAACTTCTCGGCATACAAGGCGCGGTTTGCCCTGACATGCGCCTCATCCGCCCAGACCGCCGCCGCCGCCATCTGCGCCGGGATCGGCAGGGGCGCCCCAGCATAGGAGCGGAGCTGCTTCATCGCCGCGATGGTGCGCGGCCCGCCTGCGCAGAAGCCGGATCGCAGGCCCGGCAGGTTCGACCGCTTCGACAGGCTGTGGAATGCCATCACCCGCTCGGGGTCGTGATCGCGCGCCACGCTCAGGGCACCGACGGGCGGTGCATCGCGGTAGATTTCTGAATAGCATTCATCCGCGAAGATGCGGAAATCATGTTCCTCCGCCAGGTTCAGCAGATCGTTCCAATAGGACTCATCCGCGACCGCCCCTTGCGGATTGGCCGGTGAGCACATGTAGACTGCGGCCGTCCGCTCCAGCAAATCCCGTGGCACGGCTGCGAAATCCGGCAGGAAGCCATTGTCGGCGGTGGCGGGAACATAGACGGGCTGAGCCCCGGCGGTCATCGCGGACACCGCGTAGCATTGATAGAATGGGTTTGGCAGCAACACGACAGGCCGCGCGCCGTTCTTGGTTTCCGGCACCAGCGCGATACAGGCCGCGAACAGCCCCTCGCGCGTTCCGTTCAGGGGCAGGATATGCCGATCCGCGTCCAGTTCCACCTGATAACGGCGCGACACCCAATCGCAGATGGCGTTGCGCAGGGCCGGCACCCCCTCGTTCGGCGGGTACTTTGCAAAGCCGGCGGTGTTTTGCGCCAGCACTTCGTCCAACATGGGCGGCAAAGGATGCATCGGCTCCCCAATGGACATCGGCAAAGGCTCGCCCCCCGGCGACACCGGGTCGAGCAGCGCGCGCAGGCGCGGGAAAGCATATTCCGGCAAATCGGAAAACCGCTGGGGATACTGCATATGTGCCTCGTGACCGGGATCATTGCGCCCCGTTTCACCTTCCACCATAGCCCCGAACACGCCCTCCGGTCCAGTCCGACGCGCAGGACCTCGGTTTTCACTTTCCCGAAATATCCCCGCCGGAGGCAACGCCTACAAAGGGCGCCCCCGCATCAGACGGGGCAGATCGCCGCCAAGCCCGGCTGCCTCACGCATGAAGCCCCGGCGCAGGGGCGCAGTCGCGTTTACCGCACCCAGGCCAAGATCGCGCAAACCGCGCAGCAGCGTGTTGTCATTGGAGAACAGACGGTTCAGCCCGTCGGTGGCCATTGCCAGACCCGCTGTGTCGAACCGCCGCCACCGGGCATAACGCTCCAGCACCGGGCCGCGCGCCCAGTCCTCGCCGCGCCTTTTGGCGTCGGTCAGCACCTCGGCCAGGGTTGCCACGTCGCGCACGCCCAAGTTCAGCCCCTGCCCGGCCAGCGGATGAATCCCATGCGCGGCATCCCCGACCAGCACCACACGCTCCGCCGTCCAGTGCTCGGCCAGGCTCAGCCCCAGCGGATAGGCGAAGCGCGCGCCTGATAGCTGGACATCGCCCAGAAAATCACCGAAACGCGGCGCGAGGGCGGCCAGATAGTTGTCATCGTCCAGCGCCTGTATCGCCTGCGCCCGCTCTGTGCTTTCCGTCCAGACGATGGACACGCGGTTGCCGCGCAGGGGCAGGATCGCCAGCGGCCCCTGCGCGAAGAACATCTGATGCGCCACCCCGTCATGAGGGTGCTCATGCTCCAGCGCGCAGACCAGACTGGTCTGATGGTAATCCGTCTGCATTCGCCGAATTCCCGCGCGGCTGGCCGTATCGGACCCGCGACCATCGCACCCGACAATCAGCTTGCAGGTCAGAACCGTGCCATCCTCCAATGTCAGGGCGGCGCCCCGGGTGTCGGTCTGCTGTGCCACAACGCGGGCCGGGGCGCGCATCTCGATCCGGTCGTCAGCCTGAACCGCCGCCATCAGCGCGGAACGCAAGTGTCGATCCTCGACCATCACGCCGAAGGGGCCCTCCTCCAGCTCATGATGGTCGAAATGCACGTGGTGCGCCGTCGCGCCAAACCCGGCGCGTCCGTCCGCGACCACGATATCCTCGATCGGTTGCGCCATGTCGGCCAGACCGTCCCACAGGCCCAGCGCCCGCAGCAGGTTCTGCGAGCCGAGTGCGAGAGCATAGGACCGTCCATCGAAATCCGGATCGGTGTGCACTTCGACCGGAACGGCATCCAGCACGGTGACGTGGAATCCCGCACGGCTCAGCGCTAGGGCGAGGAGAGGGCCGTTCAGGCCGCCGCCGACGATGGCGATATCTGTATCTTTTTCCATGTCCGTTTATCTAGGGCGCGCGCACGGGAATTGTCCATCGTGTCCGCTCTCGATAGCGTGCGACAAAGCGATCCGGAGATGCCCATGACGAACGACCTGACTTTTCGCCCCGCCTGTGACCTTGGCCGGGAGATCGACGCGGGAACGCTCGATCCGCGCGATGTGGCGGAGGCTTTTCTGGAGGCCATCGCGACCCATCCCGACGCGGATCGGATCTATACATGTACCACGCCACAGCGCGCGCGGGCGGAGGCGGAGGCCGCACACAGGCGGGCACGCAGCGGCACCCGCCGGGGGCCGCTCGACGGGGTTCCGATCTCATGGAAGGACTTGATCGACAGCGCCGGAACCCGGACCGAGGCCGGAACCGCCCTGATGAAGGACCGCATTCCGGCCCATGACGCGGACGTGCTGCGCGCCGCCACGCTGGGCGGATCGGTCTGTCTGGGCAAGACGCATCTGACGGAACTCGCCTTTGCCGGGCTGGGCTACAACCCGATCACGGCGACGCCGCCCAATATCCACGATCCCGCGCTGGCGCCGGGGGGATCGTCCTCGGGGGCGGCGACCTCTGTCGCGTTCGGGCTGGCGGCGGCGGGCATCGGATCGGATACCGGCGGATCGGTGCGGGTGCCTGCGGCGTGGAACGATCTGATCGGGCTGAAGACGACGGCCCCGCGCGTGTCGCTGCGCGGGGTGGTTCCATTGGCGACCTTCTTCGATTCCATCGGCCCGTTGTGCCGAACGGTCGAGGACGCAGCGGCCACCCTCGCCCTGATCGAGGGGGGCAAGCCCGTCGATCTGAAGGCGTGCGAGGTGCGCGGCAAACGGTTTCTGGTGTTGGAGACATCCGCCTTGGAAGAGATCGACGATGCGCCGCTGTCCGCGTTCGAGGATGCCGTGGACCGCCTCGCCACGGCAGGGGCCAGTATCGTGCGCGGCAAGATCGACGCGGTGGCCCGCGCCATGCCGCTCTCGGCCAAGCTGTTCGCGCCCGAAGCCTATGCCATTCAGGGTGAATTGATCGAAAGCGCGCCGGAATTGATGTTCGCCGAGGTGCGCGAGCGTTTTCGCGCCGGTGCGGATGTCAGCGCGGTGGAGTATCTGCGCGCCCGGACCACCGTGAGCGCATTGCGGGCCGAGTATGCCGCCGCGACGGCCACCTATGATGCTGTCCTGATCCCCAGCGCGCCTATCCTGCCCCCCGACATCGCGCGGCTGGCCAGCGACGGCGCATATTACAGGGCGCAGAACCTCATGGCGCTGCGAAACACGCGGATCGCCAACCTGATGGGACTGGCGGCGTTGCAATTGCCCACGGCCACGCCGATGTGCGGCATCACCGCCATGCGCGGCCCCTTGCAGGAGGAGGCCCTGCTGCGCATCGGTGCGGGAATGGAGCGTGCGCTCGCGGTGATATAGGCGCGGCGGCTGCGGACGTTTCCCTACAGCGGACATTCCCCTATAGCGAAAGTTCCATGTCCTGATGCTCCAGCCCGGCCTCCATGTAGCGCGGACCGACCGGCTGAAACCCGGCGCGGGCGTAGAGCGTGATCGCGGCGATCTGCGAGCCGAGCCTGGCGCGCCGCACCTGCGGCATCTCGGCCAGTTCCGCCAGCATCACGTCCAGCATCCGTCCGCCAAGCCCGCTGCCGCGCATCGCGGGCAAAACGCAGACCCGCCCGATCTTGGCCACCTCATCGCGGATCAGGATCCGGGCCGCCCCCACGGGCTGCCCCCCGATCCGGGCGAGGATGTGCAGACATTCCGCATCCATGCCGTCCAGCTCATCGGCAGGGCTGACGCCCTGTTCACGCACGAAAACCTCATGCCGCAGGGCAAGACAGGCGGATAGGTCGTCTTCGTCCGTCACGAATCGAATGATCTCGGTCATGGGTCGCTCACTCCTTGCGGGACGGAATCATCCCCGTCATCGCGCGTTGCAGGATGTTCGTGACCGACGGTTTGCGCAAGGCTTCGAAGGGAAGCGGACGGCAGACATCCATCGCCGCGACCCCGACCCGTGCGGTCAGGGCACCGTTGACCACGCCCTCTCCGAAGCGGCGCGACAATTTCGACAGCAGACCGCCGCCCGCGACCGCGCCGATCATATCGTCGCCCACGGCCACAGCTCCGGTGGCGATCAGATGCGCGGCCACCGTCTTGAACAAACGCCACGACCCCAGCAAACCGGCCCTGCCGCCATAGATCTCCGCAATGCGCCGGATCATCCGCAAATTCGCCGTCAGCGCCGTGGCCACGTCTGCCAGCGCCAGCGGCAGCAGCGCCGTAACCCCCGCCACGGTACGGGCCGCCACCTCGATCTCCACCCGCGCGGCGGCGTCGAGTGAGGTCAGATAGGCCCGCTCCGCCATGCTCAACAGGGCGTCGGCGTCCAGCACCTCCTCCGCGCCCCGTTTCATGTTTGCCTGTGCCTGGGCCAGTTCGGCACGTCCGGCATACAGGCTGGACAGGCTTGCCGTGACCTTCAGCGCCTCGGCCCGGTCGGCGGACAGCTTCGCCCGCTCCGCCTGCGTCCGCAGGGCATCGACGCGGCCCAACCGGACCAGACCGATCAGTTCGCGCGCCACGGCCAGAACCATGCCCAGGGCCACAACCGCGATCAGGCCGATAACGATGCGTCCCAGAATGACGTTGCGCGCGATCAGGTCCATCGCGAAGGACCACGCCGCGTCCCCGATCATGATCAGGACCAGCGATGTCAACGCCGCCCAGAAAATGCGGGAGAACCACGACCTGCGCCGTGCGGCAACCTTTGTCGCGCGGACCATCGCCACGCCGCTGGCATCGGGCACGGGCGGCGCGGTGGAGGGCGTTACGTCATGCTCGGGCAAATCCTCGATAAAGACGGGGCCCCGGCGGGGCGGGTCTGGCATATCGCTCATCTCAGCCGATCTCCGATCAGGAATTCCGCGGCGCGGTCCAGCCGGATATGCGGCGGGCCATCCCCGGGCGACAGGTCGAGGCGCGGCGGCGCGAACTGCATCACCGAATAGCTATCATCCAGCCACTTCTCCGCCCCCTTGCGCGCGGGGGCCAGCAGTTGCCCCGGATCGCGCGGCAGATCGCCCGCGTGCAGGGCCGCCTCCTTGCCCGTGTCCAGCAGGCGCCCGCGCACCAGATCAAGGGCTTCGCCCTGATGCTGCACCCGCTGCTCGACAGTCGCACGCAACGCGGCGATTGCCAGAGCCTCCGTCCGGGCGCCGCGAAAATCGGCACGGGTCCGGGCATCCGCCACGAGGGCGGACATGATGGCGGCCAGACGGTCGTGCTGGCTGTGGTGCAGGTGGTCCGCCTTGGTCGCCGCGAACAGAACCCTTTCGACCCTGCGCCCCAGGATGGAGCTGAGCCAGGTGTTGGGTCCGGGCCGGAACGCTTGCAGAATATCGGCCATGGATTGACGCAGATCCTCCACCGCTTGCGGACCGGCATGGATCGCGCCCAGCGCATCCACCAGCACCACCTGCCGGTCGATACGTGAGAAATGATCGCGAAAGAACGGTTTGACCACCAGACGCTTGTACGCCTCGAACCGCCGCTCGAATTCCCGCCCCAATGTGCCGGAGCGATACTTGCCCGCCGGCAGCGGCGCGAAGGTCAGCGCGGGGGAGCCTTCCAGATCACCGGGCATCAGGAACCGACCGGGGGCGAAGCCGGACAGGCCTGCCCCGCGCACAGCCGCCAGATAGCCGGTAAAGGCCCGCGCCTGTGCCTGCGCCTCCCCCTCATCCAACGGGGCATCCGGTGCGGCATCGGTCAGCACGCTCAACCACGGCGCGGCAAGAGTTGCGCGGGCGGGCTGCCGGGCACCGTCCAGCACGCCTTGCGACCAGTCAGCATAGCTCATCCCCATCAGCGGCAGGTCCAGCAGCCATTCGCCAGGATAGTCCACGATGTCCAGATGCACGGTGCGCGGGCCGCTCAACCCGCTGATCCAACTGCCGCGCCGCACCTTCAGCGACAGGCGAAGCTGGCTGATCGCGCGGGTGCTGTCGGGCCAGTGCGGGTCGGGACCGCTCAGCGCCGCCAGATGCCGCTCGAAATCGAATCTGGGTATGGTGTCGTCAGGTTGCGGTTGCAGGAAGGCCACCTCGATCCGCCCATCGGCAGCGGCCTGCAATTGCGGCATCCGTCCCCGGTTCAGCAGGTTCGCGACCAGCGAGGTGATGAACACGGTCTTGCCTGCCTTGCTCAACCCCGTGACGCCCAGCCGGATCACCGGGTCGAACAGGGCCTCGCGGGTGGAGCTCTGCGCCTCCTCGACGCTGCGCAGCATTCCTCCGGTGATATCGGTCAGTCTCAAGGGATCCCTCCGCAAACGTTCGTGTGGTATATGGAGCGGATACGGCGCGGTTGCGAGGGTCTTGGCAAAAGCGGACGCACGAGGTAGGGCCAGCGGATGCCCAGATACGCGCTTCGCATCGAATATCACGGCCTGCCGTTTTCCGGCTGGCAACGTCAGGACAACGCGCCCTCGGTTCAGGCCGCGATCGAGGCTGCGCTGGCGAAATTCCTGCGAGAGGCCCCCCTGGTCACGGGCGCGGGGCGCACGGATTCAGGCGTGCATGCCCGCGCGCAGGTCGCCCATGTCGATCTGGATCGGGAGTGGGATACATATCGGTTGAGCCAGGCGATCAATCAGCATCTGCGCCCCAAGCCCGTCGCCATTACCGCCGCCGCACGGGTCGCGGATGACTGGCACGCGCGGTTTTCGGCGCTCGACCGGACGTATCTCTACCGTATTCTGTCGCGCCGCTCACCCGCCGCGATTGATGACGGGCTGGTCTGGCAGGTGCGCCAGCGCATGGATGAGGCCGCGATGCAGGCCGGGGCCGACCGCCTGCTGGGGCAGCACGATTTCACCACCTTCCGCTCCACCGCCTGTCAGGCCGCCAGCCCGGTCAAGACGCTGGACCGTCTGGATGTGCGCCGTGTGGGCGATGAGGTGCACCTGCATGTCAAGGCGCGGTCATTCCTGCACAATCAGGTCCGCAGCTTCGCCGGAACGCTGGAGCGGGTCGGCGCGGGCGCGTGGCAGCCTGAGGATGTGACGACCGCCCTAGAAGCACGCGACCGCACGGCCTGCGGCACGGTCGCGCCCGCCTGCGGGCTGTACCTGATGCATGTCGGCTACCCCGAGGATCCGTTCGCCACCCTGACGCCCGGCCCCACCCCCACCTATCGCAAGAGGGGCTGAAGCCCCGGCCAAGCGCCCGGATCGGCCACGGATTTGTCACGGCAGAACGGATTGCAGAATCCGATGATCCGCCCGTCGATCCGCGCCAATGCGTCGGGGCGGACTGGTGCACCGGAATAGGGGCACGTCTGATTGACCGGGGTCCCGGACGCCACCGCCTCCGCCGGGATACGCTCACCCGGCCAGGGACCGCGCGACAGGTCGAGGTCATAGCCGGGCTGCACGAAATTCTCCGCCAGTCCCATCGCCCGCCAACGCCGCAACGGCCCGTGATCGAGATGCCGCTGCACATAATCCCGCGCCCTTTGCGACACGGGCAGGCCATATGTGACAATACGGGTGGCAATCGGGGCGAAGAAAACGTCCGCGATGGAATACGCGTCGAACAGCCAGCCATCCGCGCCTGCCCACAGGCTCTCGACCCTTGCCAGATCGCGGCGCACCGCGTCGCTCGGCGCGAACCCGTCATAGACGTGGCGCAGATTCATGCCGCATGCGCCGCGCAGCGCGGTGAAGCCGGAATGCACCTCCGCCACCATCGAGCGTGCCCGTGCCCGCTGCCCCGCATCGGCAGGCCACATCTGCGGATGATCCTCGGCCAGCGTTTCGGCCATGGCCAGCGTATCCCAGACCGCGCGCCCGTCTTCCGCGACCATCTGCGGCACCAGATTGCTGCCGCTGGGAACCGCACGCAGGGCGGCTGCCAGCGCGTCGGAATACATCGGGTATTGTCTGACCTTCACCGGAAAGTCGAAAGCCTCGAACAACAGCCAGCCGCGCAGCGACCAGCTGGAATAGGTCCTGTCGCCGATGATAAGGGTCCACGTCATGTCAAATCCTCCGCTGCCGGGTCAGAGGAAGACTGTGCCGTGCGGTGTCCGGGGCGTCCAATCAGGTTTTGGCAGCGGACTGTTCACGGACGGTGATTGACCCTATCGACCGACCAGTCCGCACCGCCGAACCAGGTCATCCGGCTCAACGACAGCGGTTCGATGCGAAAGGACAGGGCCGATTTCGCGGGCATCCGGGTGGCGATGCTCAACGCGGCGAGGATGACGCCCATATGCGCGACCGCAATCACCGGTCCTGCCGTATGCTCTCGCATCACGGCGGCCACGCGGTCGCAAAGCTCATTCCAGCTTTCGCCGTGGGGCGGGCGTGTTTCGCCGGGTGTGTCCCAGAATGCCCGCGCCAGCGCCGGATCGACGGCCGGATCGTCGAAGGCCAGATCCTCCCACGCGCCGTAATGCAGTTCACGCAGCCGCGGATCGGTCACGGGCGTCAGGCCCAGCGCACGCGCGGTCGATCGCGCGCGGCTCAGGTCCGAGGACAGGACAGCCGCCCCCGTTGGTAGCACCGCGCGCAACCGCGCCAGTGCCGCATGATCCGACAGATCGGCGGGCCTGTCCGTATGCCCGACCATGCGCGCGGCATGGGTCGGGCCGTGCCGGATCCACCACCACTCGACCGGTCGCGCGCTTGCCTTTTCATCATCCGACATTAAGCGGCAAATTACCCTTCAGAACCAACGGCAAGCCCGCAACGACCAATACAGCAAGGCCCGCACGCGCCGCCACCATCTGGTTCAATCGCCCCTGTGCGTCGCGAAATCTGCGACCCAGAGAATTATCTGGAACCAATCCCATTCCCACGTCGTTGGAAACACAGACGACATGTGCGCGACAGGCGGACAAGGCCTCGACAAGATCGCTGCATGTCGCCTCTACGTCACGGTTCGCCAGCAGAATGTTGGACAGCCAGAGGGTCAGACAGTCAATGAGCACCACTTCGCCATCCTTTCGGGACAAGACGACCTGCTTCAGGTCCAACGGCGCCTCGATGGTATTCCAGTCCGGCCCCCTGTCCACCACGTGCTGTGCGATCCTTTCCTCCATCTCTGTATCGTATGCTTGAGCGGTGGCGACATATGTCAACGCGCCGCCGGTTCGCGCAGCATTGCGCGCCAGCCCTTCGGCCAGACGGGACTTTCCCGACCGCGCCCCGCCCAGGACGAACTGCAGATTTGTTAATATTTCCGCGCCAGACATGGCGTGCATCCCCTGCTGATCCGACCCGCCAACCGGGACGTATCACCCTTAAACAGTGCAGGACCAAACCTGCAATCGCAACAGCTGGAGAATGATATGGCTATGGACGATTCCATCGCACGTTCGGTAACGCGCCACGCAATGAGCGCTGAGATGCTGGATGCCGAAACCGAGCTTGCCCTGGCGCGTGCCTGGCGCGATGACGGGTGTGAGCGGTCGCTGCACCGGCTGGTCAACGCCTATATGCGCCTCGCGGTGTCCATGGCCTCCAAATATCGTCGCTACGGGGCCTCGATGCCCGACCTCATTCAGGAGGCAGGCGTCGGCCTTATGAAGGCGGCGGAGAAATTCGATCCCGAGCGGGGCGTGCGCTTCTCGACCTATGCGGTCTGGTGGATCAAGGCGTCCATTCAGGACTACGTCATGCGCAACTGGTCGATGGTGCGCACCGGCTCCACCTCCAGCCAGAAGGCGCTGTTCTTCAACCTGCGCCGCGTCAAGGCGAAGCTGGAGCGTGAGGGCCAGGGTCTGGACCCCGTATCCGGTCAGCAAATGCGCGAGATGATCGCAATCGAGGTCGGCGTTCCCCTGCGCGATGTGGAGATGATGGAGGCCCGCTTGAGCGGCTCCGACTTCTCGCTCAACGCTCAGCAGGCCGGTGACGAAGGCCGCGAATGGGTCGAAGCGCTGGAGGATGACGGCCCCCGCGCCGAGGAAACAGTCAGCGCCGATGTGGATCTGATCCGCGTTCGCGGCTGGATCGCCGATGCAATGGACGCCCTGACCACGCGTGAGCGGATGATCGTGATCGAGCGCAAGATGCGCGACGATCCGCGTACTCTGGAAAGCCTCGGCAATGAGCTGGGTCTGTCAAAGGAACGCATCAGGCAGTTGGAGGCGCAGGCCCTCAAGAAACTGCGCAAGCGGCTTGAGGCGAACAACGGCGCCTCGGTCGAGATGCTTGCCCTTGCCTGATACCCCATATTGACGCGATGATAAGGCGCTCGGTCCGACAGGCCCGGGCGCCTTGTCTGTTATGAGAGATATCCATTCCATGCCCCACGTCTTTCGCGCTCTCGCCCTCGTCCTGATCTGGGTGCTGGCCGCCTGCACGGAACCGCCCCGCGACTTTCGCGCCGAGGCTGACGTGGTGATCGTGGGTGAGGTGCATGGCACCGCCGCCCATCACGCCTATCAGGCGCAGGTGGCACAGCAGATGCAACCGGCCGCCATCGTCTTCGAGCAGATTTCCGGGTCGCAGACCGCCCGCCTGAATGGCCTGATGCGCACGCAGACCGATCCGGTCGTGATTGCCCGGGCCCTGGATTGGGAAAACAGCGGCTGGCCCGGTTTCGGGTTCTACTACGACATCATGCGGGCGGCCCCAGACGCCCAGATTGTCGGTGGCGGCGCGGCCCGCAGCGATGTGCGGCTGGCCAGACAACAGGGCGCTGCGACGGCATTCGGCGCGCTGTCAGCCCGTTTCGGCATCGACCAGCCCCTGCCGCCGTCGCAACGCGCCGCCCGCGCACTGGCGCAGACCGACGCACATTGTGGCGCCATCCCGCCCAACGTCGCCGCTGGTTTCGTCGAGGCGCAGAGGTTTCGCGATGCCGTCCTCGCCCAAACCGTCCTGCTGGCACGTGAGCGTGTGAACGGTGGAAAGGTCCTGCTGATTACCGGCAATGCTCATGCCCGCGTCGATTACGGGGTGCCCGCCCTTCTGGCGGCGGCGGACCCGTCGCTGAGCGTTTTCAGCATCGGTCAGGTCGCGCCGGGGGACACGACGCCCTTCAACGACGTGCGGATCGGCTTGATCGCGCAGGATGCCGATCTTTGCGACGGGTTTGTCGCGCCCTCTTGATGCAGGTCGCGCGTGCGGATAGCTCTGACATCAGGACGGGGGTCGGCATATGAGCGTGAAACGCATACTTCTCATCATCTCGGGCGGGATCGCGGCGTATAAAAGCCTCGAACTGATCCGTCTGTTCCGCGCTGAAGGCATTGGCGTGACGCCGGTGATGACGCGGGCGGCGGAACAGTTCGTCACCCCGCTCAGCGTTGCGGCGCTGGCCGGATCCGACGTGCACCGTGATCTGTGGGACCTGACGGCGGAGGCCGAGATGGGCCATATCCAGCTGTCCCGCTCCGCCGATCTGATCGTCGTGGCGCCCGCCACCGCGAACCTGATGGCGAACATGGCCCACGGTGCCGCCACGGATATGGCGACCACTCTGTTGCTTGCGACGGACACGCCCGTTCTGGTCGCCCCGGCGATGAATGTGCGGATGTGGACCCATGCGGCGACACAGCGCAACCTGGCAACGCTGCGCGATGATGGCATCCGCTTTGCCGGCCCGGATGAGGGCGATATGGCCTGCGGTGAATACGGCCCCGGTCGCATGGCCGAACCGCCTGCGATCCTGGCCGCAGCCAAGGCGATGCTGCGCGACGGGCCGTTGCGGGGAAAGCGTATCCTCGTCACCTCCGGCCCCACGCATGAGCCGATCGACCCCGTGCGCTATATCGCCAACAGGTCATCCGGCGCGCAGGGCACGGCCATAGCCGAGGCCCTGTCCGCATTGGGGGCCGAGGTCGTCTTCGTCACCGGACCCGCCGACACCCCCCGCCCCATATCCGCCGAAGTGGTGGAGGTAGAGACCGCCCGCCAGATGGCCGCGGCGGTGGATGCCGCCCTGCCCTGCGACGCCGCCGTTTTCTGCGCAGCAGTCGCGGACTGGCATGTGGTCGGCGCGGGATCGTCCAAGATCAAGAAGGACGGCACCGGCGCGCCCCCCGGATTCGAGCTTGCCGAAAATCCCGACATTCTGGCAACCGTGTCGCGCGGCGACAAACGGCCCCGACTGGTGGTCGGCTTCGCGGCGGAAACCGATGATGTCATCGCTCATGCCACTGCCAAGAGGAAACGCAAGGGCTGCGACTGGATCGTCGCCAATGACGTCAGCCCCGCCACAGGCATCATGGGCGGCACGCAGAACGCAGCGATCCTGATCACGGCCGAGGGCGCAGATCCTTGGCTCCGCATGAGCAAGGCCGAAACGGCCGCGACCCTTGCCGCGCGTATGGCGGAGGCACTGACATGAGCGGCCTGAAACTTGCGGTTCCCGGTCTAGATGTCCGGGTTTCACGCACGGCGGAAAGTGACCCGGATATCCCCCTGCCCCGCTACGCGACCAAGGGTGCGGCGGGTATGGATGTCTATGCCAATTTTGGCACCAACAAACGCGGGCGCGGTGTCACCCTGATGCCCAATGGACGCGCACTGATCCCCACCGGTCTGATGATGGAGATCCCGCGCGGCTACGAAATTCAGGTGCGCCCCCGCTCCGGCCTGGCGCTGCGCCATGGGGTCACGGTTGCGAACGCGCCCGGCACCGTGGACAGCGACTATCGCGGCGAGGTTGCGGTCATCCTCATCAATCTGGGGCATGAGGTCTTCGATATCAGCCACGGCGACCGGATCGCGCAGATTGTTCTGGGCCCCGTGACGCATGTAAACTGGATCGTTACGTCCGAGTTGGAAAAGACGGAGCGCGGCGCTGGCGGTTTCGGTTCCACCGGGCGCAACGACAAGGCATGAGCGGCCTTTTCGGCACGCTGGCCAGCGGTGGATTTCTGATTCTGCTGGTGGCGGCGGGGTTCGGGTTCGGTTTCGCGCTGGTGGCTGGGCAGGGGCGCAAACGCTCCGCCATGATCGGCGGGCTGTGCGCGGTGCTGCTGGCCGCGATCCTGTCCGCCAGCCCGGTCTTTCGCGCGAACATGACGGGGGCGATCACGGTGCTGTTCGTTCTCGGCCTGCTCGCGCTACCGGTCATGTTCTACGCATTCGTCCTGCGCCAGATCAGGCGGCGCAACGCCCCTGCACTGAACCCACTGCCCGCCGGTCTGCGCCTGATCGAACAGGATGACGCCCTGTTTCGTGAGACACTGGAACACTTGCGGGATGAAAATGCACGGCAACCGGACTATTCGCGGCAAACATTCTCCATCGCGTGGCGGGATGCGCGTGGCGCCGTTCTGGCCAGCGTCAGGTGTGAGATCTTGATGGGACTGGCCGAGATGCGGGCGCTGTATGTGCAACCCGAGATGCGCGACAAAGGGCTGGGCCGCCAGGTGTTGCAAGCCGCACTGGATGAGGCGAAATCCCGTGGCGCGGCACGTGCCATGCTGCATACTTTCGACTGGCAGGTGCCTGACTTCTATCGCCATCTAGGCTGGACCCGAACGGGCGAGGTCTCCTATCCCGCCGGCCCCCGCCGCATCCAGTTCGAGAAGCAATTATGACCCTGACACCGGAAGAGTTGACCCGCTATGCCCGCCACATCGTCCTGCGAGAGGTCGGCGGCCCCGGCCAGATGAAGCTGCGCGCCGCGCGGGCTCTGATCGTCGGGGCGGGCGGCTTGGGCGCGCCAGCCTCCATGTATCTGGCCGCCGCCGGTGTTGGCACCATAGGGATCGTCGATGATGACACGGTGTCGCTGTCGAACCTGCAACGCCAGATCGTGCATGACACCACCAGCATCGACACGCCCAAGGTCGAAAGCGCGGCCCGAACGCTCAATCGCATCAATCCCCACGTCGCGGTGGAGGGGCACGCCCAACGCCTGACACAGCAGGCCAGCCCCGACATGATCGATGGACCCGACCTTATCGACGGCTATGACCTGATCCTGGACGGCTCCGACAGTTATCAAACGCGCTATCTGGTCAACGCCCTGTGCGTCGCGGCGGGCAAGCCACTGATTTCCGCCGCGATGACGCAGTGGGAGGGGCAGGTCAGCCTGTATCATCCCGCTGCGGGAACCCCGTGCTATGCCTGCGTCTTTCCACAAGCGCCTGCGGATGGCCTCGCCCCCAGCTGCGCGGAGGCCGGGATCGTCGGGGCGCTTGGCGGTATCATCGGCTCCATGATGGCGATGGAGGCGATCAAGCACATCACGGGCGCGGGGCAAACCCTGGCCGGATCGCTGCTGCTTTACGATGCGCTCTATGCGGACAGCCGCCGGATCACGATTGCCCGCGACCCGGCATGCAAGGTCTGCGGGGTCTAGCCGTTCATCCGAATGGCGGCATTGCCGGGATCGTAGGGTGAATCCTCGACGACTTCCGCGTCCCAAGTCTTGTTGAACATCCGCGCCTTCAGCCTGGTCCCGACCGCAGCCAGTGCGGGATCGACATAGCCGATGCCGATGGACTTGCCGAAGGCCACGGAATAGCCGCCCGAGGTCAGACGCCCGATCACCGCCCCGTCATGCAGCAGCGCCTCACGCCCCCACGGGTCCGCGTCGTCTGGCCCGTCGATCAGCACCGTGATGCATTTCGAGCGGATGCCGGTGTCGAGCATGGCCTGCTTACCCCGAAAGTCCTTGTCCATATCGACGAAACGGTCCAGCCCGGCCTCCAGCGGGGTGGCGTCGCGGCCTAGGTCGGAGCCGAAAGCGCGGTAGCTTTTTTCCTGCCGCAGCCAGTTTTGCGCCCGTGCACCGCACAGCTTCAGCCCATGTTTTTCGCCCGCCTGCATCAGCAGGTCGTACAGATAGTTCTGCATCTCGATCGGGTGATGCAATTCCCAGCCCAGCTCTCCGGTATAGGCCACACGGATCGCCTTGACCGGGCACATGCCCAGATCGATATTTTTCGCCGACAGCCACGGAAACGCCTTGTTCGTCAACGCATTTTCGGGGGTCGCGTCCGAGATGATTTCCTTGAGAATATCGCGGCTGGCCGGCCCTGCGAGGGCAAAGACTCCCCATTGAGTGGTCACATCCTGCACCTCGATCCAGCCGAATTCGTCGCGCTTCCTCGCGGCCTCCTTGACCAGATAATCGTGATCATAGGCCTGCGCCGCCCCGGCGGTGACGAGGTAATATTGGTCCTCGCCCTCACGCACGATGGTGAATTCGGTGCGGATGGTGCCCTTGTCCGTCAGGCCGTAGGTCAGGTTGATCCGGCCGATCCGGGGCAGCTTGTTGCAGGTCAGCCAGTCCAGAAACCGCGTCGCCCCCGGTCCTGTGATCCGGTGCTTGGCAAAGGCGGTGGCGTCGAACAGGCCGGCGGTTTCGCGCACGGCCTTCGCCTCGGCCTCGACATATTGCCACCAGCCCCCCCGACGAAAGGACCGCGCGGCGTGATCGTCGAACCCGGCGGGCGCGAAGTAATTCGGCCGCTCCCACCCGTTCACCTGCCCGAACTGCGCCCCGGCGGCGGCCATGCGGTCATGGCACGGAGCGGTGCGCAAGCCGCGCGCCGCGGGGCGTTCCTCATCCGGGTGGTGCAGGATATAGACGTGTTCGTAGGCTTCCTCGTTCTTCTTCGCCGCGTATTCACGGTTGACCCAGCCGCCGAACCGGCGCGGGTCGAGCGACCACATGTCAATCTCGGCCTCCCCCTCGGTGATGAGTTGGCTGAGGTAGTGCCCCGCCCCGCCCGCCGCCGTGATCCCGAAAGAGAACCCTTCGGCGAACCAAAAATTCTCCACCCCCGGCGCGGGTCCGATCAGTGGATTACCGTCGGGGGTGTAGCAGATCGGGCCGTTGAAATCGTCCTTCAGCCCGCAATTTTCCGTCGAGGGGATCCGGTGGATCATCGACATGTATTCCTGCTCGATCCGCCCCAGATCCAGGGGGAACAGATCGGCGCGGAAGCTGTCGGGAACCCCGAACTTGAAACAGGCGGGCGCATTACGCTCATACGGGCCGAGGATCCAGCCACCGCGCTCCTCACGCACGTACCACTTGGCATCGGCATCGCGCAGCACGGGATGCTCGCCATGCGTCCGGCGATAATCGACCAGGGCGGGGTCCTTTTCGGTCACGATGAACTGATGCTCGACGGGTATCGCGGGAATGTAGGCCCCGATCATCGCGGCGGTGCGCTGCGCGTGGTTGCCGGTGGCGGTTATGACATGCTCGCAAGTGATGTCGAAGGTTTCCCCCCCCCCGATCAGGTTGCCGCCCCGGTCGAGCATCCGGCGGCAATGCACGATCCATTCGTCGCCGCGCCGGGTGAAGCCATCGACCTGCACGCGGCGCATTATTTCAACGCCGCGCTGGCGCGCACCCTTGGCCATGGCCTGCGTCACGTCGGCGGGATTGATGTAGCCATCGGTGGGGTGATAGATCGCGCCCTCCAAATCCTCTGTGCGCAACAGGGGCCAGCGGTCCTTCATCTGGGCGGGGGTCAGCCATTCAAACGGCACACCGACCGATTCCGCCGTGGTGGCGTAGGTCATGTATTCGTCCATCCGCGCCGTCGACTGGGCCATGCGCAGGTTGCCGACGACGGAAAATCCTGCGTTCAGGCCGGTCTCTTCCTCCAACGTCTTGTAGAACTTGATGGAATAGTCGTGGATCCACGTCGTCGCGTAGCTCATGTTGAAATAGGGCAGCAGGCCAGCCGCGTGCCAGGTGGACCCGGCGGTCAGCTCATCGCGTTCCAGCAACAGGGTGTCGGTCCAGCCTGCCTTTGCCATGTGATAGGCGATGGAGGCGCCGACCGCCCCCCCTCCGACGACGACTGCGCGTGCGTGCGTTCTCATCCCGACCGACCCCTGGCTGACTATCGTTGCCATCCTTTCTAGCCGATACGGCACGGCGGCGAAGCGGCGCTACGACCGATAAGGGATCGATTCCGACCTGACAGGTTTGCCGCAGGGGCCTTGTCTGCATGCCGCAACGCTACAGATAGCCAAGAACGCAACCGAAGGCTTACCCCTCATGACCGACAATCCGCTTCTCGCCCAATGGAACTCGCCATTCGGGATGCCCCCTTTCGATGAAATCGAAATGCAGCACTTCGCCCCGGCCTTCGATGCCGCCCTGGCCGAGGCGAAGGCGAATACCGACAGGATCGCGGCAAACCCGGACCAGCCGACCTTCGCCAACACCATCGCGGGGATGGAGTTCGGGGAAACGCTGATCGACCGAGTGTCGTCGGTGTTCTACCACCTCGCCGGAACCCAGTCCGACGCCGCAATCGAGGAAATGTCGCGCGATCTGTCGCCGCGCCTCGCCGCGTTTTACAGTGATGTCTTGCAGGATCAGGCCCTGTTCGCCCGTGTCGATACCCTGTGGGAACAGCGCGATCGCTTCGATCTGGCACCGGAGGAGGCCCGCGTGCTGGAGCTTTACCACCGGATGTTCGTCCGCGCCGGTGCCGCGCTCGATGAACCGGGGCGCAAGCGGCTGAGCCAGATCATGCAGCGGTTGGCGCAACTGGGCACAACATTCTCGCAGAACCTGCTGGCGGACGAACGCGACTGGTCCGTGGCACTGGGTGAGGATGATCTGGCCGGCCTGCCCGACGATCTGCGTGAGACGATGAAAACGGAGGACGGCTGGGCGTTGAGCCTGTCCCGCTCCGTCGTGGTGCCGTTCCTGGAAAGCTCGACCCGCCGCGACCTGCGCGAAACCGCGTGGAAGGCCTGGACGGCACGTGGCGCGAATGGCGGCGCGACGGACAACCGCGAGGTTGCGGCGGAAATCCTTGCCCTGCGGCATGAGCGTGCACAATTGCTGGGCTATGACGATTTCGCGTCCTACAAGCTGGATGGAGAGATGGCCAAGACGCCGGACAATGTCCGCGACCTGTTGATGGGTGTCTGGGGTCCGGCGCGGACCAAGGCGATGGCCGATGCGGACCGCCTGCGCAGCCTGATCGCCGCCGACGGGCAGAACCACGATCTGGCCGGCTGGGACTGGCGCTTCTACGCCGAAAAACTGCGCCATATCGAACATGATTTCGATGTGGCGGCGCTGAAACCATACTTCACACTGAACGGGATGATCGACGCGATGTTCGACGTGTCCGCGCGTCTGTTCGGGCTGAGCTTTCGCAAGCTCGACATCCCCCTGCCGCATCCCGACGCCATGGCGTGGGAGGTTCTGCGCGGTGACGCCCATGTCGGGGTGTTCATCGGCGACTATTTCGCCCGGCCCGGCAAACGGTCCGGGGCGTGGTGTTCGCGCCTGCGCCATCAGGCAGGCCCGGTGCGCCCGATCGTGACCAATGTGTGCAACTTCGCCAAGGGCAACCCCGCCCTGCTGACCTTCGACGACGCGCGCACCCTGTTTCATGAGATGGGCCACGCCCTGCATCATCTGTTGAGCGAGGCGACCTATCCCATGGTCTCGGGCACATCGGTCGCACGTGATTTCGTCGAATTGCCCAGCCAGCTTTACGAACATTGGTTGAGCGAGCCTCAGATCCTGCGCCAGCACGCGCGCCACTACCGCACGGGGGAGCCGATCCCGCAGGACCTGCTGGACAAGCTTCTGGCCGCCGAAACCTTCGGTCAGGGCTTCTCTACGGTGGAATATATTGCCTCAGCACTGGTCGATCTGGACTTTCACACCGGCGAACCGCCGGCCGATCCGATGGCGGCACAGGCGGAAACGCTGGCCCGTATCGGGATGCCCGACGCTATTCCGATGCGCCATGCCACGCCGCATTTTGCGCACATCTTCTCGAGCGATGGCTATTCCGCCGGGTATTACAGCTATATGTGGTCCGAGGTGATGGACGCCGACGCCTTCGCTGCATTCCGTGAGACGGGCGATGTCTTCGATCCGGAAATGGCGGCAAAGTTGGCCACACATATCTATTCCGCCGGCGGCACCCGCCCGCCTGAGGAATTGTACACCGCGTTCCGAGGCCGAATGCCCGGACCCGAAGCATTGATGCAAGGACGAGGCCTGACCGCGGGATGAGCGGACGCGAGCGCGATCTGACCGAGGGGTCCATCCTGGGCCACCTCAGGGCTGTCGCGGTGCCGGCGGCACTCTCGTTGATGTTCATCACATTCTACAATGTGATCGACACGTATTATGCGGGCATGATCTCCACCCAGGCGCAGGCCGGGCTGGGGCTCGGCTCGCAGATGTTCTTTCTGATCGTCGCGACCGGCATCGGATTTCGCGTCGCGATCTCGGCCTTCGTGGGCAACGCGATCGGTGCGGGTGACGGGAACGGCGCCGCGCGGGCCGCAGGTCAGGGGATCGGCGCTGCAGTTGTGGCAACCATCGTGGCGATGCTGGCGGGGTACTGGGGATTGCCCGCGCTGATAATTGCCATCGCGGGGGATCAGGGCTACGCGCAGGATGCCGCCACCTATTCGCGCCTGATGCTGCTGTCCGCGCCGGGCTTCATCATCACAAACGCGCTGACCGGCACCCTGACCGCACAGGGCGATACCGTCACGCAGGAGCGGGCGCAATTTGCCGCAACCCTTGCCAATCTAGGTCTCAACCCCCTGTTCATTTGGGGCATTCCCGGCCTGTGGGACGGTTTCGGCCTGAACGGCATCGCGCTGGCGACGGTCTGTTCGCAAACCGGGGTCATGGTGTTCATAGGATGGCGCGCATTCGAATCGAGGATTCTGTCCGATCTGGACTGGCGCGATCTGATCCCCCGGGCCGCGCAACAGGTGGTGTTGATAAAGCAGATCGTACCGGTCTGCTCGACGATCTATGTCACTGTTCTGGGCGGGATCATCTGTCAGTTCTTCCTGCGCGACTACGGTCAGGACGCGGTGGCGGCCTATGGCGTCGGCTTTCGGTTGCAGCAACTTTTGCTGTTGCCCATTATCGGTCTGACAACCGCGCTGCTGCCGCTGACGGCACAGAATATGGGCGCGCAGCAACCGGAACGGGTTCGCCGCACCGTTCGGATCATCGCTGTGACCAGCCTTGGCTTCATGGCGGTCGGCGCGATCGTCATCTGGACCGCGGGCCGGCCGTTGGTCACGCTGTTCAACGACGATACCGCCGTCGTGGACCATGCCGTCACCTATTTGCGCATCCTGTCGGGCGCGCTGCCGTTCTTCGTCGTGATCTTTGTCGCGCAGAATTTTCTGCAAGGGCTGAAAAAGCCGCAATTCCCGCTGATCGTCGGTTTGTGGCGCATGGGTCTGGGGCTGTTCGTTTTCTGCGTCCTGTTCACGCAGGTCTACGATTTCGGCGTCACGGGGATCTGGTGGGCATTGCTGGCAGGGGCGGCCACGGGTGCGGTGCTGGCGGCGATGCTCGCAATATGGGTGGCGCGGCGCGAAGGCGTGACGCCCGCCCCTAGAACCACTGCCCCGGCTCAATAATCCCCAGTTCCAGCAACTGTTCCGATGTCCATTCGAACCGGGTCGAACCGCGCCAGACGAAGCTCTCGATCTCGAACATCGAGCCGGGATTACGCTTCAGGCTCTTGGCCACGCGGAACGACGCGACGGCGGCGGTGACGTTGTGGTGCCAAGGGCAGGATAGGGTGTTCATCTCAGGCACGTTCAGGGTCAGATCGTCGTTCATACGCAACCCCTCCACCGCGCGGAACAGAGGGATGCGGTCGATCCGCCGCCGGTCCCATGGCACGAATTCCTCGTAACGCCATGTCAGGCCGCCGAAGATATCGAACTGCCGGTCCAGTGCGTGTCCTTCGGCATACCGTTGAAATCCGTAATATCCCGACCCGTCGAAATGCGCCGTCTTGTGCGAAACGCCGTCCCCCGCCTCCTCCAGATCGGAGGCATACAGATCAAGCACGTAGCCGAAGACATGATCGCGCCGCTCCTCGACCATGAATGTCGTCAGATCGGTGATCGTCCGGCTTTCCATATAGGGGTAGAACAGAAACTCGGAGTTGAACCCCCAATACAGCCACCGACCGTTGAAACGGTCGATCAACGTGTTGAGAATGGCAACCGCATCCCCACGTGAACGGACAGGTTCCCCGATCCGGGTGATCGACGCCCCCTCCGGCACTCTGATATCGACCGACAGTCGACCAATCAGTAATATATGTGAAAACCCGATGCGAACATGGTGAGCAACGGTTGCGGACACTTCGGCAAGATCCTCGACGAACAGGACCGCGACCGCGCCCGGCGGGATTCTGGAATGGGTTTCCGACAGGTACTGATCGATGCTTGCAAAATTCATGGTTTTCTCACTATCGCATCCGTGATCATGCGCAAATCCCGGTAGATAACAAATTTGTAACCGCCGATTTTGGATCACAGTAGCAACAAACGTTACGACGAATAAACAAAGGGCTCTTTATTAAGCATTGCGATGTTGCAGCCGAAGATTTTAAGTGTAAGTACCCAATACCGCTATGCGGGCTCGGCATGACCATCGGTCTATGCCGGGGGGGTAACATCAAATCGAAAGGACTTTTCAAATGTCCGAATTTTCACAGATAGACAAGACCGAGATTCTGGCGCTTACGTCCGAAATCGTTTCTTCCCATGTCGCGAACAATCCTGTCGCGATGAGCGAACTGCCCGGCTTCATCGAATCCGTCTTCACCAAACTGCATGATCTGGCAGAGGGAACGATCGAGGAAGAAGTCGAGCTGATTCCGGCGGTACCGATCAAGAAATCGGTCACCAACGACTATATCATCTGCCTGGAGGATGGCCGCAAGCTCAAGATGCTCAAACGTCACCTTGCCACTGCATTCGATATGACGCCGGATGATTACCGCGCGAAATGGGGTCTGCCGTCCGACTATCCGATGGTCGCACCGGCCTACGCGCAGAAACGCCAGGAACTGGCCAAGAAGATCGGGCTGGGCCGCAAACCAAAAAAGTGATGCGGTTGCGGGGACGTCCGCAACTGGCTAAACGACGGCGTGACCTCCGGGACGAGGTTGCGCCGTTTTTCATTTTGAGGTCCGTGTAATGTCCGCGCCCAAGAAGCTTTTCGTCAAGACCTATGGCTGTCAGATGAACGTCTATGACAGTGAGCGGATGGTCGGTGCGCTGGGGGCGTCCGGCTATGAGCAGACGCAGGACGCGTCCGAGGCGGACATGATCCTGCTCAACACCTGCCACATTCGCGAGAAAGCGGCCGAGAAGGTCTATTCCGAACTGGGCCGACTGCGCCCGCTCAAGGATGCGAAGCCCGACCTGAAAATCGGCGTCGCCGGATGCGTCGCGCAAGCCGAGGGCGAGGAGATCATCCGCCGTCAGCCCATGGTCGATCTGGTCGTCGGTCCGCAGGCCTATCACCGCCTGCCCGCGATGGAGGCGAAGGTCCGCGCCGGGCAAACCGCGCTCGACACCGACTTCCCCGAGGAGGACAAGTTCGACCACCTGCCCGCCCCGCGCGGACCCAAGGCCAGCCGCGCGCCGACCGCGTTCCTGACCGTGCAGGAGGGCTGCGACAAGTTCTGCGCCTTTTGCGTCGTCCCCTATACCCGCGGGGCCGAGGTCAGCCGCCCCGCCGCCCGTCTGCTGGCTGAGGCGCGCGATCTGGTTGAACGTGGCGTGGCCGAGCTGACCCTGCTGGGCCAGAACGTCAACGGTTATCACGGTGCAGGCCCCGCCGAGCTGGGCGGTGGCGACTGGACCCTCGCGCGGCTGGTGCGCGAACTGGCGAAGATCGACGGGCTGCAGCGCATCCGCTACACCACCTCGCATCCCAACGACATGACCGACGACCTGATCGCCGCGCATGGTGAGATTGATAAGCTGATGCCCTACCTGCACCTGCCCGTCCAATCGGGCAGCGACAGGATTCTGGCCGGCATGAACCGCCGTCACACCGCAGAGGAATACCTGCGCCTGATCGAACGCATTCGTGACGCGCGTCCCGATATCGCGATGTCCGGCGATTTCATCGTCGGCTTTCCTGGTGAGACGGAGGAGGATTTCGCAGACACGATCGCGCTTTGCGAACAGGTGCGATATGGCTCCGCGTTCTCGTTCAAGTATTCGCCCCGTCCCGGCACCCCCGCCGCAGGCCGCGATTTCGTGGGGGATGACGTCGCCTCGGACCGCCTCGCCCGATTGCAGGCGGTGATCACCGATCACCAGCGCAGCTTCCAGAACGCGCAGGTCGGTAAGCGCATGTCGGTGCTGGTTGAGAAGGTCGGCCGCGAAGCCGGTCAGATGATCGGCAAGACCCCGTGGCTGCACGCCGCTCACCTCGATGCGCCAGAACAGGTGCGTGGCAAGCTGGTGGAGGTCGAGATCATCGGCTCCAACACCAACTCGCTGTCGGCCCGCGCGATCTGAACGCTCAGATACGCAAGACCGCATTCAGCGGGAATATTCGGGGGGGATATTCGGGCGGTGCAGAATCAGTTCGTCAGGTCGCGGTCCCTGCCCCAGATTGCCGATTCGCCTACCCAGCCCTCGTGGCCGGAGCTTTCGATCCTGCACCAGCCATCGGCGCATTCGTGCAAACGCGCGATAACCCCTGCCTCCGCAATTGCGGTCAGGGGGGCGTCGGGATGGGGTTCGCGGCGCATGTCCACGTTCTGCCCCTCCACGATCACAGTGCGCACGCCCGACAGCAGCGCGAAGTGAATCCAGCCACCCAAACCATCGCGATCACGCACGTTTCGCCAGTTTTCGTACTCCGCGATGACCTGTAGCGGCATTCCCCGTCGCACAAACCGCCAATCAATGCGGTAGGCCACGCCCGGACCGCGGCGGACATTCGCCTGGCTGGTCTTGAGGCTGACGAAGCGCGGCAGCGGCAGTCCCGTCACCGGTCCGCGCGTCTGCGCGGCCACTGGCAACGCGAAACATGCGGAGGTCAGGCAAAAAGCACGTCGGGTCAGGCGCATCTTGGTGGATTTCCGGTTCAGTTCGGGGCCAGCGGACCATAAGCTGCACGAAAGCGGAAATCACGCCGAAAGGGAACAACCATGCCAGCGCAAAAGCTCAAGGTCGCCGTCACGCGCCGTCTGCCAGAACCGGTGGAAACCCGACTGGCGGAACTGTTCGATGTGACCCTGTGTGACAGCGACGCCCCCCTGCCGCGCGAGGAACTGGCGCAACGCATGGCCTCGGTTGACGTTCTGGTGCCCACTTTGGGCGACAGGATCGACGCGGGCCTGCTGTCCGGAGCGGGGGAGAGGTTGAAGCTGATCGCCAATTACGGTGCCGGTGTGGATCATATCGACGTCGAAACCGCCCGCACGCGCGGCATCGCGGTCAGCAACACGCCAGGCGTGCTGACGGACGATACCGCCGACATGACCATGGCGCTGATTCTGGGCGTGTCGCGCCGCCTGAAGGAAGGCGTCGCCCTGATGCAATCCGGCGATTGGGAGGGGTGGAGCCCGATGGCCCTGATGGGCAACCGTCTGGGAGGCAAGCGGCTGGGCATTCTGGGAATGGGGCGCATCGGTCAGGCGGTGGCCAAGCGGGCGCAGGCCTTCGGCATGTCCGTCCACTATCACAACCGCCGCCGCCTGCGCCCCGAAACCGAGGAGGAGATCGGCGCGCGCTGGTGGGACAGCCTGGATCAGATGCTGGCGCGGGTCGATATCCTCAGCGTCAACGCTCCCCACACGCCCGCCACATTCCACCTGCTGAACGCGCGGCGGCTGAAGCTGATGAAGCCGACAGCCTTCGTCGTGAACACCAGCCGGGGTGAGGTGATCGACGAGAACGCCCTGACCCGCGCCCTGCGCAACGGGGAACTGGCGGGCGCGGCGCTGGACGTGTTCGAGCATGGCGCCAGCGTCAATCCGCGCCTGCGCGACCTGCCGAACGTGCTGCTACTGCCCCATATGGGATCCGCTACGATCGAGGGACGGTTGGAGATGGGTGAGAAGGTTCTGATCAATATCAAGACCTTCGCTGACGGCCATCGCCCGCCGGATCTGGTCGTGCCCAGCATGTTGTAACGTATATGCGGGGCTAATGTGCGGATATACACGGAACGTTAAGACAGTTTAAGCGACAAGGGGATTGTCCTACCAACTGGAGATTCCCCTTGCGTCCCAGTATTTTCCTCGCCTCCGCTTCGCTGGTGGCCATTCTTTCAGGCTGCGCCAGCAAATCCGAAGAAATCGCGGCGAGCTATGTCTCTCCGATGCAGTACCAATCGTATTCGTGCAGCCAACTGGCGCAGGAAAACAACCGGATCGCCAGTCGCCTGAACCAGATGACAGCGGCTCAGGACTCTCGCGCCAGCGACGATGCGGTCGCAACAGGAGTTGCCATCGTGCTGTTCTGGCCTGCTGCCTTCTTCATTCAAGGTGACGACATGGAGCCTGAAATCGCCCGATTGAAGGGCGAGTACGAAGCGATCGAGCAGGCAGCCAACCGCCAGACATGCAACAATTTCGAGCAGCGGTCCCCGGCGGCGCTCTAACCCTGCGCAACCAGCCCGGCAGCCTTCGCCGCCATTGCGGGGGAGGTCTGCACGCCGTAGCCGCCTTGCCCGGCCAGCCACAGAAAGCCCTCCGCGCCCCATCTGCATACCGGCGTGCGGTCGGGCGCGAAGGTGCGCAACCCCGCCCATGACCGCTCCACCCGCGTGATCGGGGTGGTGACGGCCTGCGCGTAACGGTCCAACCCCTCGGCCAGCACCATGTCATCGGGCCAAGCGTCCATCGGGCCGACCTCGTCCTCATCTGCGGGGGAAACCATCAGGCGCCCTGCCTCGGGCTTGGCATAAAACCCCTCACTGGCGGACAGCAGCATCGGCCAGCCCGACACGTCATGCCCGTCCGGCGCGGGCAGAATTGCGGCGCTGCGGCGACAAGCCCGCAACCCCAATGGTGCGACACCGGCCAGCACGGCGACCTGATCGGCCCATGCGCCTGCGGCGTTCACTACAATCTGCGCGCCGAACGCACCTGCGGTCGTCTGCACCTGCCAACCGGGCGACAGGGCGGTCACCTCGGCCCGCGTCACGATCTCACCCCCGTGGGCGCGCAGTGTGGTGCGCAGGTCGCCCATTAATCTGTCCACGTCGATATCGCTGGCATCCGCCTCGAACGCCGCGCGCCGCACGTGGTCCGGGCGCAGGATGGGGAACATCTCACACGCCGCCGCCACCGCGATTTCGTGCATCCCGCTGGACCCGGCCAGATGCGTCTCGATATCCTCCCCCTCGGCCGCGACGATCAGAACGCCGCGCTGTGTCAGGTAGGGGGTCAGCGCCGCACGGCTGGCCCGGTTCAGGCTGCGCACTGCCGCATTGCCGTAATTTTCGAAGAACAGCGCGGCGGATCGGCCGGTGGCGTGCATTCCGGGGTGGGCTTCCCGCTCCAGCACCACGACCTTGCGATCCGGTGCGATGGCGGCGGCTGCCGACAGTCCGGCAATGCCCGCGCCGATCACGATCACGTCTGCCTGCCGCATCCTATCCCTCCAGCGTTGTCAGGGCGCGTGTGAACATCGCTGCATCGACATTGCCGCCGGTTGCCACGCAAATCACCGTGTCGCCCTCGACCAGAGCCGGGTGGAACAGGGCGGCGGCCAGGCTGACCGCGCCCCCCGGCTCCACCACGATCTTGAGCCGTTGAAACGCCAGCGCCACGGCCTGCAGCGCCTGATCGTCGGTCACCGTCAGGCCGGGTCCGCACCGCTGCGCCAGGATCGGAAAGGTGATCTGCCCCGGTGCGGGCGTGATGATCGCGTCGCAGATCGAGCCGGTCAGCGCCGCATTGTGGACGATTTTCCCCTCGCGCAAAGACCGCGCCACGTCGTCGAAGCCCTCAGGTTCCACCGGGCGGGCGCGCAGGCGCGTCTCGCTCAATCCCAACGCAACGCCGCTGGTCAGACCGCCACCGCCGCAGCACACCAGCACGTCCGCCTGCTCGATGCCCAGCGCCGCCGCGTCCTGCGCGATCTCCAACCCGACTGTACCTTGCCCTGCAATGACATCCGCGTTGTCGAAGGGTTTGATCAGGCTCAGACCACGGGTCGTGGACAGCTCCGCGCCGATTGCGTCACGATCCTCGGTCGCGCGATCGTACAGAACCACCTCGGCCCCCAGGGCGCGGGTGTTTGCAATCTTCAGCGCCGGGGCGTCCTGCGGCATGATGATGACCGCCGGAATTCCTGCCGCCCGCGCCGCGTAGGCCACCCCCTGCGCATGATTGCCCGAGGAGAAGGCGATCACGCCCCGCGCCCGATCGCCCTCGGGCAGTTGCGAGATCGCGAACCAAGCGCCGCGCAACTTGAACGATCCGGTATGTTGCAGGCATTCGGCCTTTACCAACACGCGGCGTCCGGCGATTTCATCCAGAAAGGGTGAGCTGAGGAGCGGGGTGCGTCGGGCAACCCCGTCGAGGACACCGGCGGCCTGCCGGATGCGTGCGAGATTGCTCATCGTATCTCCTCCATCAACCTGTCGAACGTGGCGAGGCTTTCCTCCTCATCCAGAAAGGGCACATGGCCACGGTCGGGAACGGTCGCGGTGATCATGCTGGCGTGCATGGCCTTCATCGCGGTGAAGGTTCGTTCGCTTAGCAAATCCGAGTTCTCGCCCCGCAGAGCGGCCAGCGGCACCTGACCAAGTTCCGCAAATAGCGGCCACAGATCGGGCGCGGGGCCGCCAGCCTCGGACGCGTCTCGCAGGGCCGGATCGTAGCGCAGTTGCAGAGCATCGGCATCCTGATCGTACCACCGGCGTGCCCAGACCTGCCATTGCGCCGCATCGACGCCCGGAAACGCGCGCGCGTAGAATCGCGCCAGTCCCTGTGCCGCCTGCTCGTAGGTCTTGGCGGCGGGGCGTTTACCCAGATAGACCATGATCGCGTCCAGCCCCGCCTGCTCGATCGTCGGTCCGATATCGTTGAGCAGCACGCCCGCCAGCCGCTGTTTCGCAACAGCGGCGAGGTACATGGCGATGATGCCGCCGCGCGACGTACCGACGATCACCGCGCGCGGAATGCCAAGGTGATCCAGCAATTCCAGAACGTCACGCGCCTCGACCGGGACGGTATAGCCCTGCAACGGATTGGGGTCCCAGTCGGATTCGCCCCGGCCGCGCAGATCCATGCGAATGATCCGCGCGGTCTGCCCACGCGCCGCCAGCAGCGGCTCGAAGTCGCGCATGTCACGGGTCAGGCCGGGCAGGCACAGCACCGGCGTGCCCTCACCCCTGTCATCATAGGCAATCTGCAAACCATCGCTGGCGGAAAAATGCTTCATTGCGCCACCTGCTCGTTCGCCACTTGAGGTATCTGCGTCAGATCGTCGAGCATGACATCAGGTTGCCCCCACAAACGATCGACAGGTGCCCCTGCGCGGTTGACCCATGCCGTGCGAAATCCGTAGCCAGCGGCTGCGCACACGTCCCACCCGTTCGAGGAGACGAACAGCACATCGCCGCGCGCGCAGCCGAACCGCTCCTCGACCAGATCGTAGACGCTGGGATGCGGCTTGAAGACTCCGACCTGTTCGACGCTCAACACTTCGTCGAGCATATGGGAAATCCCGGCGGAGGACACGGCCCCTTCCAGCATTGCGGGCGATCCGTTCGACAGGATCGCGGTGGACAGACCGGCCGATTTCAGGGCGGACAGCATTTCGGGCACCTCGGGAAAGGCGTCCAGTTCCCAGTATAGCTGCAACAAACGTTCGCGCAGGCCGGGAACCGAGAGGGACATTGCCTCCAGCGCCCAATCCAGCCCGTCCTCCGTGACCTGCCAGAAATCACTGTGCTGACCGGCTGCGGCCCGCAGCCAGGTGTATTCCAGCTGCTTGGTCCGCCACTCGGCGGCGATCTTCTGCCAATGGGCCGCGAACTGTTCTGGCCAGGGTTCCTCCGCTGCGGCGCGCGCGGCGGAGGTCACATCGAACAGCGTTCCATAGGCGTCGAAAATGCAGGTTGTGATGGGCATGGCATCTCCTTCGGCGCAAGAGTGTTAAATGCCTTTCACAGGCGCAAGGGCTGCATTGTGACCGCCACACTCGAAACTGCCCCGATCCTGCGCGAGCCTCCCACAAACGCAGGACCCCGCATAATAGCCGCGCCGCGCGGATGTTCGGTCAGCGAAGCCTAGAGGTTTTCGACCTGCGGCATTCCGGTGATGTTGAAACCGCCATCGACGAACAGGCACTCCCCGGTCGTGGAGCCGCCCAGATCGCTGAGCATGTAGAGCGCCGCGCCGCCCACATGATCCAGTGTCGCGTTGGCGCGCAGGGGGCTATTGGCCTCCGCCTGCTTGTAGACCTTGCGCGCGCCGCCAATCGCGGCACCGGCCAATGTGCGCATCGGGCCGGGGGAGAGCGCGTTCACACGAATCCCGTCGGCGCCCAGATCGTTCGCCAGATAGCGCACGGTGGATTCCAGCGCCGCCTTGGCCACGCCCATCACGTTGTAGTTCGGCGTGACCCGCTGCGCGCCCAGATAGCTCATCGTCAGGATCGAACCGCCCGGCTCCATCAGCGGGGCCGCCCGCCGCGACACGTCGATCAGCGAATAGCATGAGATGTCGAGCGAGTTGAGGAAGTTCGCCCGGCTGGTCTTGATGAAGCGCCCGGTCAGTTCGTCCTTGTTGGAATAGGCGATGGCGTGCACCACAAAATCCAGTTCGCCCCATTCCTCCGCGATGCGCGCGAAGGCTGCGTCCATCGACGTCTCGTCCGTCACGTCGCAATCCACGACCATCGAGGAGCCCAGGCTCTCGGCCAGGGGCTGCACCCGCTTGCCGAACGCGTCGCCCTGATAGGTAAAGGCCATCTGCGCCCCATGCGCGGCGAGGGTCTTCGCGATCCCCCAGGCGATGCTCTTGTCGTTCGCGACCCCCATGACGAGGCCGCGTTTTCCTTGCATCAGTTCGGTCATGGGACGCCTCTTGTTCGCTTGTTTTTCAGATCGTTCGGGATCGGGCCTTCAGACAGGCCCGGCCCGGTTTTGATAGACGTACAGGGTCGGTGTGCGCATCACCCGCGCCACTTGCTCAGCAACATCGAGCCATTGGTGCCGCCGAACCCGAACGAGTTGGTCATCACCGTATCCAGCCCGGCATCCTCGACCAGCGACGTGGCGATTTCCTCGGGCTTCAGCGCGGGGTCCAGCGTTTCGACGTTGATCGAGGGCGCGATGAAATCGTCGCGCAGCATCAGCAGGCAAAAGATCGCCTCCTGCGCGCCGGTGGCGCCCTGGCTGTGGCCCGTCATCGACTTGGTGGAGCTGACCGGCGGGGTCGAGCCTTCGCCAAAGACCCGGCGCACGGCCTCGATTTCCCCGACATCACCGACCGGGGTCGAGGTGCCGTGGGCGTTGATGTAAGTGACCGACCGATCACCGATCGTGCCCAGCGCCAGACGCATCGCCCGCTCACCGCCCTCACCGCTGGGGGCCACCATATCCTCCCCGTCCGAGGTCGCGCCGAAACCAGTAACTTCTGCGTAGATTTTCGCGCCGCGCGCCTTTGCGTGCTCCAGCTCCTCCAACACCAGCATTCCGCCACCGCCCGCGATGACGAATCCGTCGCGGTTCGCGTCGAACGCGCGCGAGGCTTTCTCCGGCGTATCGTTGTATTTCGAGGACATCGCGCCCATTGCGTCGAACAGGCAGGACAGCGTCCAATCCAGCTCCTCGCCACCGCCTGCGAACATCACGTCCTGCTTGCCGAACTGGATCTGCTCTGCCGCCGATCCGATGCAGTGCAGCGAAGTGCTACAGGCCGAGGTGATCGAATAGTTGACCCCCTTGATCTTGAACGCCGTGGAAAGGTTCGCGCTGACAGTCGAGGACATGCCCCGCGGCACCATCAACGGCCCAATCCGCTTGGGGGAGCCTTTCTCAAGCACAATCTGATGCGCCGCGAACAGGTTCGAGGTGGACGGCCCGCCGGACCCTGCAATCACCCCGGTGCGCGGGTTGGAGATGTCGCTCTCCTCCAACCCCGCATCCGCGATGGCCTGTTGCATGGCGATATGGGCGTAGGCCGCCCCCGGTCCCATGAAGCGCAAGGCGCGCTTCTCGATATGCTCCGCCACATCGATCCGGGGCGCGCCGCTGATCTGACTGCGGAACCCGCGTTCGGCCATTTCGGCGTCGGCCGCGATGCCGGAGCGGCCGGCCTTCAGACTGGCCGCGACTTCTTCGGTGGAATTGCCGATCGAGGATACGATCCCCAGACCGGTAATGACGACACGGCGCATAGCGCTCTCCCTTGAATGCTTTGGACCTGCTGCGGCTCAGTCGTCCGAGAACAGACCGACCTTCATGTCCGAGGTCGTATAGATCGTCTCGCCGTCGGCCTTCATGACACCGTTGGCCATGCCCAGCTTCAACTTGCGGTCGATGACGCGGGTGAAATCGACGTGATAGGTGACCAGCTCGGTCCTCGGCGTCACCATGCCGGTGAACTTGACCTCACCCACGCCCAGCGCACGACCCCGACCCTGCATGCCGCGCCAGCCTAGGTTGAACCCGGTCAGTTGCCACAGCGCGTCCAGCCCCAGGCAGCCCGGCATCACCGGATCGCCGATGAAGTGGCAGGCAAAGAACCAAAGATCGGGGTTGATGTCGAATTCGGCCACCACGTGACCCTTGCCATGCTCACCACCATCGGCGCTGATCTCGGTCACGCGGTCCATCATCAACATCGGCGGAGCGGGCAATTGCGGGTTGCCGGGGCCGAACATTTCGCCCCGCGCGCATTGCATCAGCCCATCGTAATCGAAGCTGGTCGGACGTTCCGTCATATTGCGGCTCTCTTTTTACTACAGTCTGGTAATGTTTCCTCACACATCCCTACCATCGTGCGGGTTCACCCTGCAATCAGCGAATACGCCCCGTGATGCAGCCGCGTTCGGCATCATACAGCCAGTTCGCCCCATAGGACTGATTTATTCGGGGAAATTGCGGGTCGGAGAAGTCCGCGCACAACTCGAACCGTCTGTCGTCGATCCGGCGGTAACGGTATGGTGCCCCGCTTTGCGGATCGCGCAGAGTGACCGGGGCGATATTGCGCCCCGGGCAATATGCGGCGATCTCGCCCGGCTGCAACGTGGCAGGCAACACCCCGCCCTCGACACAGCGCAGATGGACGGCGATGTTCGTGATGTCCGCGAACCGGTGGCGATCCAGCCGTTGGTCGCGCACCGAGGGCGGAGTGCCCGTGGCCAGGAATGTCCAGCCTATCAGTGCCAGCGTCGCCACGGCACCGGCCCAGAGCGTGTACCGCTTCGCGCGTTCGTCGCTATCGGGATGCAGATCGCTGCGCCCGATCACCAGAACACCGCCCGCTACAACCGCCACAACCGCGGCTTTCAGCGCAAATCGCAGTGTCAGTTCCCCATTCAGCAGCGCATAGATCGTATAGACCGCGTCACTGGCAAAGATGATCGCCGCCACCGTCAACATCAGGCCCAGCGCGACGGTTCGCACCCCGGCTGCCCGCTTGAACGGGTGACGGTGCAGATCCCGCTCGATCCAGCGCATCAATCCTGCATATAGCGGCGCGGACACCACCAGCGTGGCCAGCGACCACCGCGCCTGTTCCGCACGGTTGACGCTGGATCCGTCCAGCGGATCGGGCAGCAGGAAGTTCAGCAGGCCATGCGTCAGCGCCACGATGTTGAAGGCCGTCACGGCCAGTGCGCCCAACAGCACCAGATAGGCCATCAGATTGACAAAGGAGAACCCCGCGCGCGGTCGCGGCACCGGCGGTACGCAGCCCGTGTCGGCCCACCCGTCCAGTGCTGCCTCCACGGATCGGGGGGGCCATCCTGCCTGCGACAGTTCGGCGCGGATGGCGTCGTGACGCGCACCGCCCTGCAAGGCCCGCTCGACGAAGGTTTCGATCGGATCGATACGGGCCATGGCGCGACCTCCAAATTCCGGTTTATCTGCGCAGACTGGTAAAGCGCCCTGAAACACATATAGTATGTACATGAAAGCAACAGCGAAGACACGCGCATGACCCAGACGACCGCTCAGCCGCTATCCCCCCGCCGTGCACGCCAATGGCTGGCACAGGCGGATTTGCGTCCGACGCGGCAAAGGTTGAGCCTCGCGGAATTACTGGTCGGTGACGGTCAGGACCGCCACGTCACGGCGGAGGGGTTGCACCACGCGGCCTCGTGCGCGGATGTTTCGGTGTCGCTTGCGACAGTATACAACACGTTGCGGGCGTTCTGCGAAGCAGGCCTGATGACCGAGATCACGCTGGACGGCACCCGATCCTATTTCGACACGCGAATCGACGATCACCCCCATTATTACTGGGAGGAGGACGGCGCGATCACCGACGCGCCCACCGATTCCGTGTCCTTCGACCGACTGCCCGATCCGCCCGAAGGGACGGAGATCGTCAAGGTCGATGTCGTGATCCGCTTGCGCAAGAACTGATTTTGGCGTGACAGGTCCGCGACACATCCGCCCTTGTCAGCGTGTCGTGCCGCGCCACCTTCGATGTATCGCAATTTCCATCGGGAAGGGTTCCCTTGGCGTCTGAGATCGTGACCACACCGCCCACCGCAGATCGTGCCCCGCTGGAGCAGATCGTCAGCTTTCCCGACAACCTCCTGCTGATCGAGTTGATCGGCCCGCATGGTGTCAATCTGGCCAAGATCGAACAGTTGCTGGGCGTCGCCATCAGCCATCGCGGCAATGAGTTTTCCGTATCGGGGGATGAACCCGATGTCATCCGTACAGCCGAAACCCTGTCCACGCTCTATGAACGTCTGGAACAGGGCAAGCAGGTCGAATCGGGCGATGTAGATGCCGCCATTCGCCTGGGTCGCTCCGGCGTTGGCACCGAAATCCAGCCCGGCGATCAGGTGGAGATGTTCCCCGGTCAGGGTGACAGGGTCGAACTGCGCACCCGCAAGAAGGTCGTCGAACCCCGCACCCAGACGCAAAAGGCCTATGTCCAGCAACTGATGCAGCATGAACTGGTGTTCGGCCTTGGCCCCGCCGGTACGGGCAAGACCTACCTCGCCGTGGCCGCCGCGATGCAGTATTTCCTGGATGGTGACGTGGACCGGATCATCCTGTCGCGCCCTGCGGTCGAGGCTGGCGAACGCCTCGGCTTTCTGCCCGGCGACATGAAGGAGAAGGTCGATCCCTACATGCAGCCGCTCTACGATGCGCTGAACGATTTCATGCCCGGCAAGCAGGTTCAGAAGCTGATCGAGGACAAGCGGATCGAGATCGCACCCCTCGCCTTCATGCGCGGTCGCACCCTGTCCAACGCCTTCGTCATTCTGGACGAGGCGCAGAATGCCACCACCATGCAGATGAAAATGTTCCTGACCCGTCTGGGTGAGAACTCCCGCATGGCGATCAACGGCGATATGAGCCAGATCGACCTGCCGCGCGGCACCACCTCCGGTCTGGTCGAGGCAGAGCGGGTGCTGCGCGGCGTGAAGGGCATCGGCTTCACCCGATTCACCGCCGCCGATGTCGTGCGCCACAAGCTGGTGCAGCGGATCATCGAGGCTTACGATTCCGATCCCGCAACGTGAGGGTGCCCTCATGAACAAGACTTTCGTCTGGATACTGATCGCAGCGGCCCTGGTGCTGTTCGCGATCGGCATGGCGATCAGGGCGCTGTTTCTGGTGATCGGCTGTGCCGTGCTGCTGGGCATCGCCGCGCTGATCTGGCGCAGCCTGCGCCGGACTGAAGGCAGAAGCGATACCGACACCTCGAAGCGGCGTTGACGGACCGATGACCACACTCGACATCGTTATCGAGGATGACCGCTGGGAACAGCTCCCCCTCACCCGGATCGCGGATACCGCCACCCGCGCGGCGCTCAATGCGGTGAAGGCGCCGGAGGGGTACGAGATCGTCCTGATGGCCTGCGACGACGCGCAAATCGCCGCCCTGAATGCGGAGTTTCGCGGCAAGCCTGCGCCGACCAATGTGCTCAGCTGGCCTGCCTTCGACCTTGCCCCGCTGTCCCCCGGCGAGACCCCGGCATCACCCCCCGCCCCGGATGGCTTCGACGACGCATTGGGCGATATCGCGCTGGCCTACGAGACCTGCGTGAGAGAGGCGCGCGAACAGGGCAAATCGGTCGAGGACCACCTGACCCATTTAATTCTGCATGCGACGCTCCATCTGCTGGGATACGATCATGAAACGGATGCGGACGCCAACCTCATGGAAAGTATCGAAACACACGCCCTTGCCTCTATAGGCATAGCGGACCCATATTAGACGCAGCAGGCACCCGGCCTGTCCAACCGAATTGATAACCGAATTGCGGAGACGATGAACGACAGTTCCGAAGGCCCTTCTGGCGCGGCGCGTGGCGCGCAACAGGACGAGGCAACCGAACGGCAGCAATCGCTGTCATGGGCAGGCATCATAAGCCGCTTTCTGGGCGGCGGCCATGCCGACGAGGCCGAAGACTCTTCGCAGAGCGCGATGGAGCGCGTATCCGAGGCTGGTGCGCGCGAAATGCTGGTCAATCTGGGCAAGATGCGCGACATGCGCGTGCAGGACGTCGCAGTCCCCCGCGCCGATATCGTGGCCATATCCAAGACAGCGACGCTGGATGAGATCATGCAGATCTACCGTGACAGCGGCTACACCCGACTTCCCGTCTATGACGATACCCTGGACGACCCGCAGGGGTTCCTGCACCTCAAGGATCTGACCCTGCGCTACGGCTTCGGCGCAGACACCGATCAGGCGGATATCGCGCCGCTGATCCGGCGCATCCTGTTCGTTCCGCCCTCGATGCCACTGGGGGCGCTGCTGCAACGGATGCAGAACACCCGGATTCACATCGCGCTGGTGATCGACGAATATGGCGGGGTCGATGGCCTCGTCACCATCGAGGACCTTCTGGAGGAAATCGTCGGCGACATCGAGGATGAGCACGACACCGAGGAAGCCAGCATGTGGCGTGAGGAAAGCCCCGGCATCTACATCGCCAACGCGCGCGCCGAACTGAGCGATTTCGAACAGGTCGCGGGCGTCGATCTGCTGTCGGACAAGCTGGACGAGGAGGTCGATACCTTGGGGGGTCTGGTCTTCATGTTGCTGGGGCGCATCCCCGAACGCTCCGAGGTGATCTTTCACCCCGACGGCCACGAATTCGAAGTGGTGGATGCCGATCCCCGCCGGATCAAGCGTCTGCGGGTGCGCATCGCCGACCCCGATCAGAGGGCAGCCGCCGAATGAACTCCGACATCGCCAGCATCCCGCAGGCCTACCGGGCCCTTGCCGGGTTGCGCCGCTGGGGCCGCTTCCTCGTCACGCTGCTTGCGGGGGCGTCGCTGACCCTGTCGCAACAGCCTTGGGGGTTCTGGCCCGCCCTGTTGTTCGGCATTCCCGTCATCGTCTGGATGTGGTGGGCGCGGCCGGGTTTGAAGCAAGCCGCCTTCACCGGCTGGACGGCGGGATTTGGAATGCTGATCTTCGGTCTGTACTGGATCGCGGAGGCGTTTCTGGTCGATATCGCGCGGCACGGCTGGATGATCCCCTTCGTGATCGGCGGGTTGGCGGCGGGGCTGTCGCTGTTCTGGGGCGCGGCCTTCGCACTGGCCCGCTGGATCGCGCCGCGCCCCGGCGTGATCTCGGTCATCGTGCTGGCGCTGAGCGTGACCGCGTTCGAGATGGCGCGCACCTACGTGCTGACCGGCTTTCCGTGGGGCATGATCGCCTATGGCTGGATGGATACGCCGGTGGCGCAGCTGACCGCCTATGTCGGCCCGCACATGCTGAACCTCGTGACCCTGCTGATCGGCGGCCTGTTGGCGTGCAACGGGCGTTCGGGCTGGCCCACCATCGCCGCAGGCACCGCCCTGCTGGCAAGCTGGCAGATCGGGGCCACACGTCTGGAGCAGGAGGTTATCCCACGTCCCGACGGCTATACCGTGCGTCTGGTGCAACCCAACGCGCCCCAGCGTGAGAAATGGCTGACGGATCGCATTCCGGTCTTTTACGACCGCGCGCTGGCATTCACCGCAGGCGGGGATTACGATGCTGTCGTCTGGCCTGAAACCTCGGTTCCGCAGCGGATCGAGACTCCGGCGGTGCAGATCGCGGATCGCATCTATTCCTGGATGGATATCTCACGTGCTGCCGGCGGTCGCCCTGCCCTGATCGGCACCCGCAGCACCGAACCGGAGCCTGACTGGATCAACTGGTACAACGCCCTCGCCGTGGTCGGGCAGGACGGGGCTATCCTCGCCAGCTATGCCAAGCACTCGCTCGTGCCGGGGGGGGAGTTTCTGCCCTTCGACCGCACGATGTCCCGACTGGGCCTGCGCTCCGTCGCGTCCGGTACGTCCGGCGGTTTCGTGCCGGGGCCGGGCCCCGCGACGATCCAGATCGACGGGATGCCCCGTGTCCAGCCTCTGATCTGTTACGAGGCGATCTTCCCCCACGAACTGCGCACCGATGGTCCACGACCGGAATGGATCGTGCAGATCACGAACGATGCCTGGTTCGGGAAAAGCTCCGGCCCGTGGCAGCACCTTGCACAGGCCCGCTATCGCGCCATCGAACAGGGACTGCCGCTCGCCCGGGCCGCCAATACCGGTATTTCCGCGTTCGTGGACCCGTACGGACGCCTGATGCAGACCTTGGCAATCGGCGAAGCGGGGTTCTTGGACGGTGTGCTGCCCACCCCGATTGCCGCGCCTCTCTACGCGCGCAGTGGCGACCTGCCGGGGCTGGTTCTGCTGCTGGCCGCGCTCTCGGGCTTCGCCGCGTCCGGGCGGCGCAGGCGGGCATGATTCGCCTCAGATGACCCTAACTTGTGATCACATGGAAAATGCGTGTGATCACAAAGTTGAAAATATCGCACCCAAGGGGGTAACTGCCCCCCAAATCATTTGAAATAAAGGTGCATGGCCCCTAGTCTCCCACGCGACACGACCGGTTCGTCCGGTCTTTCCATCCCGTGCCCCTGCGGCATGGCTCGATTTGATCGGTCCGGGTTTCCCGGCCAGCCACGACAAAGGATTGCCCGATGAACATTCACGAGTATCAGGCCAAGCAACTTCTCAAGGCATATGGTGCCCCCGTTTCCGACGGTCGCGTCGTGCTGAAGGCCGAGGAAGCCAAAACCGCCGCGGGTGAGCTGGATGGTCCGCTGTGGGTCGTGAAGGCGCAAATCCATGCCGGGGGCCGCGGCAAGGGATCGTTCAAGGAAGAAAGCGCCGGCGAAAAGGGCGGTGTCCGCCTCGCCCGCTCCGCCGAGGAAGCCGCTGATGAGGCGCACAAGATGCTGGGCCGCACGCTGGTCACGCACCAGACCGGCCCGGCGGGCAAGCAGGTCAACCGCATCTACATCGAGGACGGCTCGGACATCGAGCGGGAACTGTATCTGTCGATGCTGGTGGACCGCGAAACCTCACGCATTTCCTTCGTGTGCTCGACCGAGGGTGGCATGGACATCGAGGAAGTCGCCGCAGAAACGCCCGAGAAGATCATCAGCTTCTCCGTCGATCCGGCCTCGGGCCTGTCCGGCTTCCATGGCCGCCGCGTCGCCTTCGCCCTCGGGCTTGAGGGCGGTCAGGTCAAGCAATGCGTCAAGCTGGTGAACCAGCTCTACAAGCTGTTCGTGGAAAAAGACCTCGAAATGCTTGAGATCAACCCCCTGATCGTCACCGACAAGGGCGATCTGAAATGTCTCGACTGCAAGATGGGTTTCGACGGCAACGCGCTCTACCGCCACTCCGACGTGATGGCCCTGCGCGATGAGACGGAGGAGGACGCGAAGGAACTCGCCGCCTCCAAGTTCGACCTGAACTACATCGCGCTGGACGGTGAGATCGGCTGCATGGTCAACGGCGCGGGCCTGGCCATGGCGACGATGGACATCATCAAGCTCTACGGTGCGGAGCCCGCGAACTTCCTCGACGTTGGCGGCGGCGCCACCAAGGAGAAAGTGACCGAGGCATTCAAGATCATCACCTCCGATCCGCAGGTGAAAGGCATCCTCGTCAACATCTTCGGCGGCATCATGCGCTGCGACGTCATCGCCGAGGGCGTGGTCGCCGCGGTCAAGGAAGTCGGCCTGAAGGTACCGCTGGTCGTCCGCCTTGAGGGCACGAACGTCGAAAAGGGTAAGGAGATCATCAACACCTCCGGCCTGGACGTCATCGCCGCCGACAACCTCGCGGATGCGGCCGAGAAGATTGTGAAGGCCGTGAAGGGCTGATCCGGCATCGCAGGGGGCGGTGCTAACACCGTCCGTTGCGCCGAGCAGGACACCAACGAACCGGGGGCCGCAAGATGATCAATCGCGAATCTGCCATGAACGTAGCTCCATACGCTGCCGCCATCGGCCTTGTTGCTGCGGGGTTCGCCCTGACGCGGTGGAAGCCCGGTGCGCTTGATATGCCGGAGCCGAATGCGACGCCGCGCCTTCCTGATTTTCGGGACGGTGGCGACATCGTGCGGCAGTTGCGTGAAGGCGCGGCGGCACTGTCCCCGCGCAATCTGACCGACACGCTGGGCCGGTCGCTGATCATCTCGGGTGCGTTGCTGCTGATGGTTCGAGCAATCGACGGGTTGGACAAGAAGGGGGCGAAGCGATGAAGTGTTTGCTTCCCCTTCCCCTGCTCGCTGCCTGCGCCGCACCGGTGGAAACGCCTGTCGCTTCGGCGGAGCCTGTGGCCCCTGTGGCCCCTGTGGCCGTAACCCTGTCGGGACCGCAGGCGGTCGCGGCACTCGATCAGATCTGCGGCGACGGTTCGGACCGGTTCCTGAACTTCGGTCAACGGTTGGCCATCGTACAGCAAAGCGGTGAGTTGCCCGAAACGGCGACCGCCACGCTGGTTGGCGGCACCTGTACGCTGACCTTTATCCCCGAGGGCGATGCCGAGGCATTGCGCACCGCCCTCTCGGCCCTTGGGCGCCCGCTCGACACCACCGAAACGGGTGGCGTGTACATTCGCCCCAACGATGCGGTCATCATCTTCACCCATGACGATCCGTCGGAATGGAAGCTGCAAACCTATCGCGCGGTCTGACCAGGCTGCACTGAATTTACGGATACGCTAATCGTGAATACACCTGAAACTACGAATGGACGTCAGACATATCTTGCGATGCTTGCCGCTGTTCTGATCACGGTTGCCATCGCGGTGAGTTTGCCCGTGACCTGGGTTGATCCGTGGATGGCTGAGAGCGGTCCGTTCGAGCAGGGATCCGTTCTGTGCTACATCCTGGCCGTGGCGGTCTTGCTGTTCACGAATGCACGGCGGCTTTGGCCCTACGCGGGGGGGCTCGCTCTGTTTGCGCTTCGCGAACTGGATATGGACAAGGCCAGCTTCTTCACCGAGGGCGTGTTCAAGGCGCGACAATATTCAGGCGATCATGTCAGCCTGATCGAAAAGGCACTATCGCTGGCCATTCTGATCGTGGTGCTTGTCATCGCGTTCAAGTGCTTGCAGCGCGGGCTTCCCGCACTGCTGCGCGGGCTGCGTCAGCTCGACGCTGTATCGCTGCTCATCACCACAGGGCTGTTTCTGGCCGTTCTGGCAAAGAGTCTGGACGGCCTCAGACGCAAGCTCGCTTCGCTGGGGATTGAGGTTTCCAACTTCGTTTCCGCCAAGGCCGGGATCATCGAGGAGACGACCGAACTTGGTCTGGCTGCGATGATGCTCGCCGCAACTGTAACAGTCTGGCAGCGCGAAAGGGTGGCGTCAGACTATTTGAATTGAGACACTGCAATGGCCGACAGGCCGCACGACAGTCAATAAGGAGGCCCCAATGGCCGTACTCGTCAACGAAAACACCAAGGTGATCTGTCAGGGCCTCACCGGCTCGCAGGGCACGTTCCACTCCGAGCAGGCCATCGCCTATGGCACGAAGATGGTCGGCGGTGTGACCCCCGGCAAGGGCGGCACCGACCATATCGGCCTGCCCGTGTTCGACACGGTGGCCGAGGCACGCCATTCCACGCAGGCCAACGCCACCGCGATCTACGTGCCGCCGCCCTTCGCCGCCGATGCAATCCTTGAGGCGATCGACGCCGAAATGGAACTGATCGTCTGCATCACCGAGGGCATTCCCGTGCTCGACATGATGAGGGTCAAGCGCGCGCTCGAAGGATCGAAATCCATCCTGATCGGGCCGAACTGCCCCGGTGTCATCACGCCCGACGCGTGCAAGATCGGCATCATGCCGGGCCACATCCACAAGCGTGGTTCCGTCGGCGTCGTCTCCCGCTCCGGCACGCTGACCTACGAGGCGGTTGGCCAGACCACTGCGGCGGGCCTCGGCCAGTCCACTTGTATCGGCATCGGTGGCGACCCCATCAAGGGCATGGAGCATATCGACGCGCTCGAACTGCTGCTGGGCGATCCGGAGACGGAGAGCATCATCATGATCGGTGAGATCGGTGGCTCTGCCGAGGAAGACGCGGCGCAGTTCTACGCCGATGAGGTCAAGGCCGGTCGCGGCAAGCCCATCGCGGGCTTTATCGCCGGTCGCACGGCTCCTCCTGGCCGCCGCATGGGTCACGCTGGCGCGATCATCGCCGGCGGCAAGGGCGGTGCCGAGGACAAGATCGAGGCCATGCGCTCCGCCGGGTTCGCCATCGCGGAAAGCCCTGCCGATCTGGGCAAGGCCGTACTGGAAGCCATCGGCAAGTAAGGCCGAACATGCCGGGCGCCCCCTCGCGCCCGGCCTCACCTCAAATGCCCACGGTTGGTCATGTTGCTGTCGCATACGCATCAGTTCATCTTCCGCAAGACGCGCAAGAGCGCCTCGACCTCGCTCGAGATGCTGCTGGAACCGTTTTGCCGGAATGACGGTGGTGCGGTCGTGGACCAGATGCCCGCCGCAGAGGACGCGCCCCTGCGAAACCCGTTCGCCGCCGTCCATTCCCTGTTCCACCATCATGCGAAGCAGATCACCCGGCGCGGCCGCGTGGTTCTGGCGCGCTGCAAACAATGGTTCGGCAATGCCGATATCGTGAGTCTGAGTGACAGGCTCATCATGGATCGGTTTGCCCATTTTGAACGTTTAATTCATGGCCTGACCGATCTGATCGCGGATAGGGGCCTGAAGATCGTCGTCGCCCTCCTGCCTTGGACCATGATTTCCAAAAAGGCGGGAACCGCGTACGATGTGAGTGATCTCTACGATACGGGCACGGCAGACATCGTGCGCGACCGTCACAGCTGGGCATTCGAGGGCGTGGGGTATTCTCCCCGGCTTGAGAATTCCGCCCTTCCACCCGCCCGTTTTCAGGGTGCGGAGCAATCACGGGTAGCCATTCCCGACATACCCGTCCGGAGTTCGACATGACCGACCAGAGTTCCAACGACCAGTTCCATTCCTCGTCCTTCCTGCAGGGGCACAATGCGGAATATGTAGAACAGCTGCACGCACGCTACGCCGCCGATCCGTCATCGGTGGACGAAAGCTGGCAGGACTTCTTCCGCCAGTTGAATGAGGATGAGATCGCGCGCGAATCCGCGAGCGGCCCTTCGTGGGCGCGCAGCGATTGGCCCCCGGTCCCCACCGGCGACATGGTCGCCGCCCTGACCGGTGAGTGGGACGAGGCATCGCCCGCCGAGCTGGCAAAATCCGTCGCCAAGAAGGCCTCGGGCAAGGGCGTGGATCTGTCGGAGGCACAGGTCCAGCAGGCCGTCACCGATTCGATCCGGGCGATCATGCTGATCCGCGCCTACCGCATCCGGGGTCATCTGGCCGCCAATCTCGACCCGCTTGACCTCAAGAATCCCGAGGATCACCCTGAATTGAACCCGGCCTCCTACGGGTTCACCAAGGATGATTTCGATCGCAAGATCTTCCTCGATATGGTGCTGGGGCTTGAGGTCGCGACCCTGCGCGAAATCCTGGACATCGTCAAAAGCACCTATTGCGGCACCTTCGCCATGCAGTACATGCACATCTCCAACGCGGAGGAAGCAGGCTGGCTGAAGGAACGGATCGAGGGTTACGGCAAGGAAATCGCCTTCACCCGCGAGGGGCGCCGCGCGATCCTGAACAAGCTGGTCGAGGCCGAGGGCTTCGAGAAATTCCTGCACGTCAAATATACCGGCACCAAGCGGTTCGGCCTGGATGGCGGCGAGAGCCTGATCCCCGCGATGGAGCAGATCATCAAGCGGGGCGGCAATCTGGGCGTTCAGGAGATCATCATCGGGATGCCCCATCGCGGCCGCCTCAGCGTGCTGGCCAACGTGATGGGCAAACCCTATCAGGCGATCTTCAACGAATTTCAGGGCGGCAGTTTCAAACCGGATGAGGTTGAGGGCTCGGGCGACGTGAAATATCACCTCGGCGCGTCCTCTGACCGGGAGTTCGACGGCAATTCCGTCCACCTGTCGCTGACGGCCAATCCCAGCCATCTGGAGGCCGTGAACCCCGTCGTTCTGGGCAAGGCCCGCGCGAAGCAGGCCCAGCTCAACGATACGGATCGCACGAAGGTGCTGCCGGTTCTGCTGCACGGCGACGCTGCCTTTGCCGGTCAGGGCGTCGTGGCGGAATGCTTCGGCCTCTCCGGTCTCAAGGGCCACCGCACCGGCGGAACCATCCACATCGTGGTGAACAACCAGATTGGTTTCACCACGTCGCCACACAATTCGCGTTCCTCCCCCTATCCGACCGACATCGCGCTGATGGTCGAGGCCCCGATCTTCCACGTGAACGGCGACGATCCGGAGGCCGTGGTCCACGCCGCAAAGGTCGCGACCGAGTTCCGGCAGAAGTTCCACAAAGATGTCGTCATCGACATTTTCTGCTACCGCCGCTTCGGGCACAACGAGGGGGATGAACCGATGTTCACCCAACCCCTCATGTACACGGCAATCAAGAAGCAGAAGACGACACTGCAATTGTACACCGAACGTCTGACGCGCGACGGCCTGATCCCCGAGGGGGAGATCGAGGACGTGAAGGCCGCCTTCCAAGCCAAGCTGAACGAGGAATTCGAGGCCGGCAAGAACTACAAGCCGAACAAGGCAGACTGGCTGGACGGTCGCTGGTCCGGCATGGCCAGGGCGAAGTCTGGCAAGTACCAGCGCGGCACCACCGCCGTGGCCCTGGATGACCTGCGCATGGTCGGCAAGGGCCTGACGACCCTGCCCGAAGGCTACAACGCGCACCGCACCGTTGCGCGTCTGCTTGAGGCCAAGAAGGAGATGATCGACACCGGCCGGAACCTCGACTGGGCCACGGCCGAGGCGCTGGCCTTCGGATCGCTGCTGGCGGAGGGCTATCCCGTCCGCCTGTCCGGTCAGGATTCCACGCGCGGCACCTTCTCGCAGCGCCATTCCGGCATCATCGACCAGAAGACCGAGGAACGGTATCTGCCACTCAACCACATTTCCGACGATCAGGCGGGATATGAGGTCGTGGATTCCATGTTGTCGGAATATGCGGTTCTGGGCTTCGAATACGGATACTCGCTGGCCGAACCGAACACCCTGACCCTGTGGGAGGCGCAGTTCGGCGATTTCGCCAACGGTGCGCAAATCATGATCGACCAGTTCATCTCCTCGGGCGAAAGCAAGTGGCTGCGGATGTCCGGTCTCGTACTGCTGCTGCCCCATGGCTATGAGGGACAGGGACCTGAGCATTCCTCGGCCCGGTTGGAGAGGTTCCTGCAGATGTGCGGCGGCGACAACTGGATCGTTGCCAACTGCACGACGCCTGCGAACTATTTCCACATTCTGCGCCGTCAGATGCACCGGTCCTTCCGCAAGCCGCTGATCGTGATGACGCCCAAATCGCTGCTGCGTCACAAGATGGCGGTCAGCACGCTGGACGAAATGGGCACCGGGTCGTCCTTCCACCGCGTGCTGTGGGACGACGCAGAAAAAGGCAATTCCGATCTGAAGCTGGTCGCGGACGACAAGATCAAGCGCGTGGTCCTGTGCTCGGGCAAGGTCTATTACGATCTGCTGGCCGCACGGGACGAACAGGCGCTCGACAATGTGTACCTGCTGCGGGTGGAGCAATTCTATCCGTTCCCGGCGCAATCGCTCAGCAAGGAAATCGCCCGCTTCCCCGATGCCGAAATCGTCTGGTGTCAGGAAGAACCGAAGAACCAAGGCGCCTGGACCTTCATCGAGCCGAACATCGAATGGGTCTTGAACCGCAACAAGTCCAAGACCCAGCGGCCGCGCTATGCTGGCCGTCACGCTTCAGCCTCGCCCGCCACGGGTCTGGCCTCGCAACACAAGAAAGAACAGGACGCGCTCGTCAACGATGCGCTGACCGGAGAAGGAAACTGATATGAGCACCGAAGTCCGCGTTCCCGCCCTTGGCGAATCCGTGACCGAAGCGACTGTCGCCACCTGGTTCAAGAAGCCGGGCGATGCCGTTGAGGTTGACGAAATGTTGTGTGAGCTTGAAACCGACAAAGTGACGGTCGAGGTGCCCTCCCCCGTTGCTGGCACGCTAGGTGAAGTTGTCGTCGCGGAGGGCGAAACCGTCAGCCCCGACGCCCTGCTCGCCACCATTTCCGAAGGCGCGCCCTCCGCCGGGGCGGAGGACGTCAGACCGCGTGAGGTCGAAACCACCGCAAAGGCTGAGAGCGCCCAACCCAGCGGTCACGTGGATATCCCCGTGCCGTCCCTGGGCGAAAGCGTGACCGAGGCGACTGTCGCCACTTGGTACAAGAAGGTCGGCGATACCGTCGCCGCGGATGAGATGATCGCCGAACTTGAAACCGACAAGGTATCGGTCGAGGTTCCGGCCCCGCAATCGGGCACGATCTCGAAAATCCACATCGCAGAGGGGGAGACCGTTTCCGCCGGTGGTATCCTCGCGCAGATGGCAGCGGAGGGTGGGGCGGCCTCAGCCGCACCCACCGCAGAACCCGCCGCCGCGGCGACCCCGCCATCCGAATCCGGCAGCGCGAAGGATATCGAGAACGCGCCCTCCGCCAACAAGATGATGGCGGAAAAGGGCATCGACCCCGCATCGGTCAAGGGCTCTGGCCGTGACGGGCGCATCATGAAGGAGGACGTGATGAACGCCTCCTCCACTTCGGCACCTGCCCCCGCCGCATCCGCCGCCCCGCGCGCGCCCGTCTCCGCCGACGATGCCAACCGTGAGGAACGGGTCAAGATGACCCGCCTGCGCCAGACCATCGCCCGCAGGCTGAAGGACGCGCAAAACACCGCCGCCATGCTGACCACCTTCAACGAGGTGGACATGAAGGCGGTCATGGACCTGCGCAACACCTACAAGGCCGAGTTCGAGAAGAAGCACGGCGTGCGCCTCGGCTTCATGTCGTTCTTCACCAAGGCCTGTGTCCACGCGCTCAAGGAAGTGCCGGAGGTCAACGCGGAGATCGACGGAACCGACATCGTCTACAAGAACTTCGTGCATATGGGCGTCGCCGCCGGTACGCCCACCGGCCTCGTCGTGCCGGTGATCCGCGATGCGGACCAGATGTCCTTCGCCGAGATCGAGAAAGCCATCGGGGAAAAGGGCCGCAAGGCCCGCGACGGCAAGTTGTCCATGGCGGAAATGCAGGGCGGCACGTTCACCATCTCGAACGGCGGTGTCTACGGCTCGCTGATGTCCTCGCCCATCCTCAACCCGCCGCAATCGGGTATTCTGGGGATGCACAAGATCCAGGACCGCCCCGTCGTCATCAACGGTGAGATCGTGATCCGCCCGATGATGTACCTGGCCCTCAGCTATGACCACCGCGTCGTGGACGGCAAGGGCGCGGTAACCTTCCTCGTCCGCGTCAAGGAGGCGCTGGAGGATCCGCAACGCCTGTTGATGGACCTGTAATTTTCGACTGCTGAACCGGGCCGACACGAATGTCGGCCCGGTTTTTCCAAGGCTTCAACCTTTCGACCTCCGCCCGATATTGCCAACCACAGTGCCGCCGCATGGCAGCCCCGCGATTTCCGGCGTTAACTTTTCGAGGAGATCACCATGGCCGAGTACGACGTCATCATCATCGGCGCAGGCCCCGGCGGCTACGTCTGTGCAATCCGCTGCGCCCAACTGGGGCTGAAGACCGCCTGCGTCGAGGGGCGTGAAACCCTTGGCGGCACCTGCCTGAACGTCGGTTGCATTCCGTCCAAGGCGATGCTGCACGCCTCCGAACTGTACCACGAGGCGACCACCAATTTCACCAAGATGGGTCTGATGGGGCAAAGCCCCTCCGTCGATCTGCCCAAGATGGTGGACTACAAGCAGGAAACTGTGAACTCCAACACCGGGGGCATCGAATTCCTGTTCAAGAAGAACAAGGTAGACTGGATCAAGGGTTACGGCTCCATCCCCGAGGCGGGCAAGGTCAAGGTCGGTGACGACACCCACACCGCCAAACATATCGTCATCGCCACCGGTTCCGAGGCCGCCAGCCTGCCCGGTGTCGAGGTAGACGAGAAGGTCGTCGTGACCTCCACCGGCGCGCTGGAGTTGAAGAAGGTTCCGAACAAGATGGTCGTCATCGGCGGCGGCGTCATCGGGCTGGAACTTGGCTCCGTCTACTCCCGCCTGGGGGCGGAGGTCACGGTGATCGAATATCAGGACGCCATCATCCCCGGGGCCGACGGGGAGATCCAAAAGAACTTCCTGAAATTGCTCAAGAAGCAGGGCATCAAATTCGAACTGGGCGCCGCCGTTTCCGGCACCGAGGTCAAGAAGAACAAGGCCACGGTCAGCTACAAATCGCGCAAGGACGACAGCGAGCATCAGATAGATGCGGACATCGTCCTGCTGGCCACCGGTCGCCGCCCCTACACCGAAAACCTGGGCCTCGACGCGCTCGGCGTCGAGATGGATCGAGGCATGATCAAGACGGACGCGCACTGGGCCACGAACGTCAAGGGCATCTACGCCATCGGTGACGTGATCGCAGGCCCCATGCTGGCGCACAAGGCCGAGGATGAGGGCATGGCAGTGGCCGAAACCATTGCCGGTCAGAAGGGCCATGTTAACTACGGCGTCATCCCCGGCGTGATATACACCCATCCCGAAGTCGCGAATGTCGGCAAGACGGAGGAGCAGCTGAAGCAGGAGGGGCGCAAGTACAAGGTTGGCAAGTTCCCCTTCATGGGCAACGCCCGGGCCAAGAGCCACTTTGCCGGCGACGGTTTCGTCAAGATGATCGTGGACGCCGAAACCGACCGCATTCTGGGCGCACATGTCATCGGCCCGATGGCGGGCGATCTGATCCACGAGGTTTGCGTCGCGATGGAATTCGGTGCCGCGGCGGAGGATCTGGCCCGCACCTGCCACGCGCACCCGACCTTCTCCGAAGCGATGCGTGAGGCTGCGCTGGCTTGCGGCGACGGCGCGATCCACGCCTGACATTCCAAACCGGGCGGTCGCGTTCAACCGCCCGGTTTCAACCCATCAACTTTGCATGTCTGAAGGTGCGATAGCCCGCACGGTCGCGTAGAGCGTCGGCAACGCCCCTTCGCCCGTTGCGGTACCTCAGCTATGTGTTGCGGCGGCCAGTTCGGAAACAAAGGTCAGAACCTGCTCCGCGCTGTCGCCACGGGCCATCCTCTCAACAATGGCGGAGCCTACGACGACCCCGTCCGCGATCTTTGCCATGCTTGCCGCAGCCTCAGGCGTCTTGATGCCGAAACCGACGCAGACCGGCAAATCGGTCTGGGACTGGATCCGCGCGATCTCCGGCCCGACGGAGGCGGCGCTCGCCTCGGCGGAGCCGGTGATGCCGGTGATCGAGACATAATACACGAAACCGGAGGTGTTTTGCAGGACCTTCGGCAAACGTTTGTCATCGGTGGTGGGAGTGGCGAGCCGGATGAAGTTCAGCCCGGCATCCTGCGCGGGCAGACACAACTCGGAATCTTCCTCCGGCGGCAGATCGACGACGATCAGGCCATCGGCGCCGGCCTCGGATGCCTCGGTCAGAAACCGATCCACACCCTTGGAATAGATCGGGTTGTAATATCCCATCAGGACAATGGGGGTGGTGTTATCGGTCTTGCGAAACGTGCGCACCATTTCCAGCGTTTTGTTCAGCGTCATGCCTGCATCCAGCGCGCGTTGTCCCGCCAACTGGATCGCAGGACCGTCGGCCATCGGGTCGGTAAACGGCATGCCGATCTCGATCACATCGACCCCCGCCCCCGGCAGACCGTGCAGCACCTCGGCACACAAATCAGGGGTCGGATCACCCGCCATGATGAATGAAACGAAGGCGGTGCGCTCGGCCTTGGCCAGCTCTGCGAATTTGGTGTCGATGCGGGTCATGGGCCTGTCCTTGAATACGGTGTTCGGTTTAGCCGACGCTCGGCGCGTTTACCAGTATCCACGACCCGCGGACATGCAAAAGGGCCGCGCCCTTAGGCGCGACCCTGAAAACTGGTATGCGGCGATCAGCGCAGAAGCTCGGACAGCGCACCAACGACCGCGATGGTCGCGTAGGTATCGCTCGACACGACCACCACGCGGTTGTCGACGACCGCATAACGCTGCCCCTCAGGAAGCGGGGGCAGACGGTAATCGCCGGGATCTTGCAGGAAAACATAATCGGCATTGGCGCGATCATGGTCGTCACGATCCCGACCGAGATCGAAGCGTTCGCCGAATTCGCACCAGCCCTTTTTCTCATGCCCCGGGGGACAGTGCTGTGGTTCAGCGAGGGCGGGGCCTGCCAGCATGGCGGCGAAAACGACCACCGTGGTGGAGGCTAGAACGGATTTATCAAACATGGTTACTCCCAACGACTGCAATTGGCAGATCATCAAGGGAACGCATGTTCACGGCCGTCCGTTCCAGCCTGCGCCGATCAATCCTTGCGGAAGAACTTGTTCTCACGCGGTTTGCCGTCCCAGCCGGGCTTGCCACGGGGCTTGTCATCACGGTCGCCGCCACCCTTGTAGCCGCCGCGATCGCCGCCCTTGTTGAAGCCGCCGCGATCACCGCCGCGGTCGCCGCCGCCCTTGTAGCCGCCACGGTCGCCGCCCTTGTTGAAGCCACCGCGCGTATCCTCGCGCTGCTCCCATTTCTTGAGCAGCACGGTCGCGAACGTGTCACGACCGATCACGCCTTCGTTGCACCACACGGTCGAGGCGGTGTCACCATCGACGGATTCCACTGCCATGCGCATGGACCCTGCGGTCAGCACCACGATATCGCCGATCTGAAAGTCAGCCATTTTCATCACTCCATAATTTCGCCGGTGGCGTCTCCACCGGATCGAACCGTGCCATGCGCCTGTTTTGCCCGCGTCGCAAGTCTATTTCACGCCGCGTCCTGTGACGTCACGGGAATATCCAGCAAATCATCGAGGAATGCGCCCAAGAGCTGCGCCCGCCCGTTGACCCCAGCCTTGCGAAAGATCGCGGTGCTTTGCGCCTTGATCGTGCCTTCGGAGGTGCCGCGCAGGGTTGCGATTTCACCGTTGCTCAACCCCTTGATCATGAACAGCGCCACGTCCCGCTCGGATGGGGTCAGCGACCAATCGTCGAAACGATCGACGACCGCCTCATGAAACGCGCCCGAGGCCATGCGCAGACGCCAGGCGGCGCGGCGCCGCTCCGCCATCAGGGTCGCGAACAGGGTCAGGCCCAGCACGGTGCCCAGGATCAGACCAAGGGTGGCCATGATCTCCACCACTTCGATCCACGTCCAGCTTACGGGTTGCGAACGCCAGCCGAAGATCTGAGCGGAAAGATTATAGACGAAAAACAGCGCGCACACGCCCTGCAACGTCGCCAGTCCGGCAACGAGTGCGGAGGTTCGGGCCTTGGTCCTGACCGGAGGGGATGTGGGGTCGGACATGCGGAATCAGTCGGCGTCGGAAGCAGGCATGTCATCCTCGGCCGTGGCCGCACGGGGCAGATCGCGCAATATCTCACCCGAGTTCGGGTTGATCACGATTTCACGTATTTCGTCATCGCGCCGCACGACGATCTGGGTTCGGCCCAGCAGGGTTCCGCGCTGATCCAAGACAACATAGCCGTCCGCCTTCAGCTCCTCGACCAGACCGGCGACAACATCCGTCTGGGCGGCGACCGGCACGGTAAACAAGGTAAATAGCAGGGCGAAAATGAACCGCATCCGAGCCTCCAGTAAGGGCGGTGGCAGCAAATGCCCCGCAACCAGCATAGCGTACCACCGCCCCGTCGTACACGCCCGCATCCGCGGGGCGTCGATAGCTGACTTTGCGAAGATTTCGGGACATTCGCTGTCAGCCACCGAAACCGGGCCTGGTGCGCGCCGGCACATCCGCTTCCCCCCATCCCCGCGGGGGGCGCCTTGTACCGGCCCGGCACCAGAGCCCGGTCCCGTGGGGACACATCGCCAGATGCGCCCCGTGTTGGACAATTCGGTGCTTTTGCGGATGGATGCCATGCATCCCAGGCTTAATTGCGCGAGCATGAAACCGGGGCAATACGCGCGTATAACCCCGGTTTACGGCCTGTTTCTCTCAGATATTGTGACCCAGAGCGTCCGCCACAGTGAAGATATCCTTGTCCCCGCGCCCGCACATATTCATCACCAGCAGGTGATCCGAGGGCAGATCGCCCGCGATCTTGGCCACGTGGGCCAGGGCGTGGGACGGTTCCAGCGCAGGAATAATACCTTCGGTCACGCAGCACATCTGAAAGGCTTCCAGCGCCTCAAGGTCCGTGGCGGAGACATATTCGACACGTCCTACATCGTTCAACCAGGAATGCTCGGGCCCGATTCCGGGATAGTCCAACCCGGCGGAGATCGAATGCCCTTCGATGATCTGACCGTCATCGTCCTGAAGCAGATAGGTCCGGTTTCCGTGCAGAACGCCGGGCCGACCGCCGGTCAGCGAGGCCGCATGTTCCATCCGGTCATCCACACCATGTCCGCCAGCCTCGACCCCGATGATGCGCACGCTCTCATCGTCGAGGAAGGGATAGAACAGGCCCATCGCGTTCGACCCGCCGCCTATGCACGCGACCAGGCTGTCGGGGAGACGGCCCTCACGCTCCTGCATCTGTTCCTTGACCTCCTTGCCGATGATCGACTGGAAATCGCGAACCATCGCTGGATAGGGATGCGGGCCCGCGACCGTTCCGATGCAATAGAAGGTGTCCTTCACATTGGTCACCCAGTCACGCAGCGCCTCGTTCATCGCGTCCTTCAACGTCCCCCGCCCGGAGGTGACGGGTATGACCTTCGCACCCAGCAGGTTCATGCGAAAGACGTTGGGCTTTTGCCGCTCCACATCCGTCGCACCCATGAAAACGATGCATTCCAGACCGAAGCGCGCGCACACCGTCGCGGTGGCCACACCATGCTGCCCTGCCCCGGTTTCCGCGATGATCCGTTTCTTGCCCATGCGGCGCGCCAACAGGATTTGGCCCAGCACGTTGTTAATCTTATGCGCGCCTGTGTGGTTCAGCTCGTCGCGTTTGAGGTAAATCTTCGCGCCGCCGAACTTCTCGGTCAGGCGTTCAGCGTAGTAGAGCGGCGACGGGCGTCCGACATAGTGGGTCCACAGATCGTTCATTTCCTCCCAGAAACCGTCGTCGGTCTTGGCCTTTTCGTACTCCGCCTCCAGATCGAGGATCAGAGGCATCAGCGTTTCCGACACGAAGCGACCGCCGAATTGACCGAAGCGCCCCTGCGCATCGGGACCGGCGGAAAAGGAATTGGGCATTGGGCTGGTCATGGTGGCGATCCTAGGCTGGTTTCGAGGCCTTTCTACAGTGCGGCGCGCCCAGCGTCGATATCAGTGCAGGGACGGATCGTCGCGCAGCATGAAAAATATTCTCGCAACGGATGAAACTTTTTATACGCACCCTAGTTACTTATGTGTCGGACGAACAAAGCCGTTCATTTCAATCTGTCCCTGAAATGACGTCATCGCTCGATAGGCAGGTCGGTGGTGCGTCCTGCTGCGTGTGGAATTTCTGCATGACCCTTCGCCGCTCGGTCCATTGGAACGAGCGGCGTTTTTTTCAGAACAGCTTTGGTGGTTGAGGTCCGAGAGCAGCGACGAATGCCGCGATCTTGTCCGCATCCTTGATACCGGGCGCAGTTTCCACTCCGCTGGAGACGTCCAATTGGTTGGCACCTGTCAGGTTCGCCGCCCGCATCGCATTATCCGGCGTCAATCCACCGGCCAGCATCCACGGGCGCGGCCAGCGCCGCCCGGACAGAAGCGACCAGTCAAAGGCAAGGCCGTTGCCTCCCGGCAGATCAGCCCCTTTCGGCGCCTTCGCGTCAATCAGCAACTGGTCGGCCACCTCCGCGTAAACGTCGATTTGCGTGAGGTCGTCGGCGTTACGGATGCCCACCGCCTTCATGACGGGCAAACCGTATCGTGCCTTGATCTCACTCACGCGTTCAGGGGTTTCCGAGCCGTGCAGTTGCAACATATCCAGCGGCACGCGGTCCGTGATCGCGTCCAGCGTGGCATCGTCTGCATTCACCACAAGCGCCACCTTGCACACCCCCGGCGGCACATCGGCGGCGAGGTTGCGTGCCGTTTCGATATCGACGTTCCGTGGTGATTTGGCAAAGAAGACAAAACCGACGTAAGCCGCCCCGGCATCAACAGCCGCAGCGACGCCGTCAGCGGTGGTCAGACCGCATATCTTGGTGCGAATGGCAGATGTCACTTGAGCAGCGCGAGGACCTCGTCCTCCTCCGCTCCGGTATCGCGGCGCAGGGTTTCGACCTCACGCTCCAACGTGACGATTTTGCGGCGGCGTTGACGTGCAACGGTGCGGGTGCGCTGGTCACGCAGCCACTCCCACAACCAGCCGAGCGCGAACCCGCCCATGGCCAGCACGATCATCACGACCGCCAATGGCATCTGACGGCTCCAGTCCGATACGAAGCCGAATTCCGCGGGCAACAACTGGACGGTGACCGTTTCGCGGTTCGCAACCACCAGCATGATGATGAACAAGGCCACCACGGCCAGCAGAATCAGTTTAACAATGCGCATCTCAAGTCTCCCTCGACGCGGGATCACTTGCCGTTCAAACGGTCCCGCAGCAGTTTTCCTGTCTTGAAGAAAGGAACGTGTTTTTCTTCAACGTCAACCGCTTCACCCGTTCTGGGGTTCCGTCCCAGGCGCGATTCACGTCGTTTGACGGAAAAAGCACCGAACCCGCGAAGCTCGACCCGGTTGCCCGACGCCATCGCCTCGATGATCTCATCGAAGATCGTACCGACGATCCGCTCCACATCCCGTTGATACAGGTGAGGATTTTCCTCGGCGATCTTTTGAATCAGCTCCGATTTGATCATGGCTCTGGTTCCCTAGTCCCGCGGTTCGCCCGCATTCAAGAATTTCACCCTTCTTTGACATGTCACGAACCTGCGTGGCAAATCGAAAATGCTTTCAAAACAAGACGATCGCAGAAGCCAAATCGGCGAAATCAAAATATCACAGGTGACAAGCCATTGATATGAATACTTTTAATGAATTTAACCGCGCAGGAGGTCAAATTATCCCGCATCATGAAAAAGGGCACCATTACAGATGTAATGGTGCCCTCAAATTGGCCGAAGCCAGCTTTACTCGTCGTCACGGCCTTTCAGCGCCGCGCCGAGGATGTCGCCCAGCGATGCACCAGAATCAGAGGAGCCGTACTGTTCGACAGCTTCCTTCTCTTCCGCGATCTCACGCGCCTTGATCGAGAGGCCAAGACGACGCGACGCCTTGTCGATCTGGGTGATGCGTGCATCGACCTTGTCACCGACCGAGAACCGCTCGGGGCGCTGCTCGGAGCGATCACGGCTGAGGTCGGAGCGACGGATGAAGGCCTTCATACCGTCATACTCGACCTCGATGCCGCCGTCCTCGATGGAGGTGACGTTGACGGTCACGACCTGGCCACGCTTGATGCCGTCAACGGCACCGTCGAAGCTCTCGTCCAGCGCCTTGATCGAGAGGGAGATACGCTCACGCTCGGCGTCGATCTCGGTGACCTTCGCGCGAACCATGTCGCCCTTCTTGTAGTCCTCGATCGCATCTTCGCCACGGCGATCCCAGTCGATATCGCTGAGGTGCACCATGCCGTCGATGTCGCCGTCCAGACCGATGAACAGACCGAATTCGGTGATGTTCTTGACCTCGCCCTCGACCTCGGTTCCCGGAGGATACGCGGCTTCGAAGTTCTCCCACGGGTTGCCCTGGGTCTGCTTGAGGCCGAGCGACACGCGACGCTTTGCGGTGTCGATCTCCAGCACCATGACCTCGACCTCCTGAGAGGTGGAGACGATCTTGCCCGGATGGACGTTCTTCTTGGTCCAGGACATCTCGGAAACGTGCACCAGACCCTCGACGCCCGGCTCCAGCTCCACGAATGCACCGTAGTCGGTGATGTTCGTGACGCGGCCCGTGTGACGGCTGTCGATCGGGAACTTGCTCTCGACATCATCCCACGGATCGGCCTGAAGCTGCTTCATGCCGAGCGAGATGCGCTGGGTTTCCTTGTTGATCTTGACGACCTGAACCTTGACGGACTCACCGATGTTCAGGATCTCGTTCGGGTGGTTCACACGGCGCCATGCCATGTCGGTGACGTGCAGCAGGCCGTCAACGCCGCCCAGATCGACGAATGCGCCGTACTCGGTGATGTTCTTGACCACGCCCTCGATGACGTCACCCTCGGTCAGCTTGCCGACGATCTCGGCGCGCTGCTCGGCACGCGATTCTTCCAGAACGGCACGACGCGAGACGACGATATTGCCGCGACGACGGTCCATTTTCAGGATCTGGAACGGCTGGGGCAGACCCATCAGCGGGCCGGCATCGCGCACGGGGCGCACATCGACCTGGCTGCCGGGCAGGAATGCCACGGCACCGCCCAGATCGACGGTGAAGCCGCCCTTGACGCGACCGAAGATTGCGCCCTCGACGCGCTCCTCTTTCTCGTATGCTTTCTCCAGCCGGTCCCATGCCTCTTCACGGCGGGCCTTGTCGCGGGAGATGACAGCCTCGCCACGCGCGTTCTCGACACGCTCGAGGTAGACCTCGACTTCGTCGCCGGGGGCGATTTCAGCTTCCTGGCCGGGCTGTGCGAATTCTTTCAGCTCGACACGGCCTTCCATCTTGTAGCCGATGTCGATGATGGCCTGTCCCGCTTCGATCGCGATGACAGTCCCTTTGACGACGGTTCCCTCTTCGGGGGTCGTCAACTCGAAGCTCTCGTTCAACAGGGCTTCGAAATCTTCCATACTTGTTTGAGTAGCCATACTGGCGCAGTCTCCTAAAGGTCGATTTTCACGGGCCTGGCGGTTGGTTCCGCCGGTCTTTGAGGTTGATGCCGCATCAGGCCGGACCGAGCCGCGAACCCGCGAAGGGGATTCGCACTCAGGACGGAGTCCGAGCGACGGGCGCGTCTATACGCTTTTCAGACAGGATAGGCAAGGCGACGGCTCAGCGCGCGGCCTGTACCCGCGCGATAGCCTGCGCCACGGCGGCGTCGATCGACATCAGGGTGGTGTCGAAAACCAGGGCATCCGGGGCCGGTTTCATCGGCGCGGTGTCGCGGGATTCGTCACGCCGGTCCCTCTCCCGCAGATCGGACAGAACCTGTTCCAGCGTCAGATCGGGTCGGGCGACGACCAGTTCCGCGTGACGGCGGCGGGCGCGTTCCTCATCCGAAGCGGTGACGAACAGCTTCACCTCCGCCTCCGGGCAGACGACCGTGCCGATATCGCGCCCGTCCAGGACCGCACCGCCATCGCGCCGGGCAAAGGCATGTTGCCAGTCCAGTAACGCCTTGCGCACCGCCGGCATTGCCGCCACGACCGAGGCCGCCTGCCCCGCATCGCCGGTGCGCAGATCGTCCCGCGCCAGATCCGCATCGGTCAGGGTGCGGGCCGCACGCTCCGCCACGGTCGGCTCCAACCCGCCCAAAGCCAGGGCGCGCGCGCCGGTCGCGCGGTACAGCAGGCCGGTGTCCAAATGCGCAAATCCAAAATGCGCTGCGACCGCGCGGGCGATCGTTCCCTTTCCTGCGGCGGCGGGGCCGTCGATAGCGATTGTAAAGCTCACGAAATCCTCCCGCTTCGTCCCTATCACGTTGGCCTGAAGCGCCATCCGTCAAGGGGGTATTACTTCGTCGTCATTCCATCGTCACCCTGTGGATAGGTCGGCAGATCGTCGCAGATGTCGTAGTAGTCGCCCTTGTCCGCCACGAAGATATGACCGCGCAGACGCAGACCCGTGGTTCCGTCCAGCGTCCCCGCCCAGATCGAGACCCTCTCACCGCCCCCGTCCCAGAACATCGCCGATCCGCAATCGCGGCAAAACCCGCGCCGCGCCGTGTCGGAGCTGGAATACCACTTCACATCGCCCGCGATGCGCAGATCATCCCGCGCGGCGGAGGTCGCGGCACCGTAATGGCCCGAAGTCTTGCGGCACTGCTTGCAGTGGCAGGCGACGACCGGTCGCAAGGGGCCGTTGACCTGATATTTCACCGCACCGCACAGGCAGCTTCCGTGATGGCGTTCACTCATCTCGCGCCCTCAATCGTTGTGACGCCGGAACGACGCCCCCAGTTTTTCCATTAATGGCAGGAAGTTCGGAAAGCTCGTCTCCACCACCGTCGCGTCGTCGATGCGCACCGGCTTCTGCGTGGCCATGCCCAGACAGAAGAAACTCATCGCGATGCGGTGGTCCAGACGGGTGCCAACGGTGGCACCGCCCGGAACCTTGCCGCCCATGCCATGCACGGTAAAGCTGTCCTCGGTTTCCTCGACCCTGACGCCGCAAGCCTCCAGACCGCGGGCCATGGCGTCGATGCGATCGGATTCCTTGACGCGCAATTCCTTGACGCCGTGCATGACGGTCACCCCCTCGGCCAGGGCTGCCACGACGGAGAGGATGGGGTATTCGTCGATCATGCTCGCCGCCCGCTCCGGCGGAACCTCGATCCCCTTCATCGGGCCGAAACGTGCACGCAGATCGGCGACCGGCTCGCCGCCTTCCTCACGCGCATTCTCGAATGTCAGATCGGCACCCATTTCACGCAGAGTGGTATACAGCCCCGCCCGCGTCGGATTCAGCCCGATGCCCGGCACCAGCACGTCCGACCCCTCGCAGATCAGCGCGGCGCAGACGGGAAACGCGGCGGAGGACGGATCGCGCGGCACGGCGATGACCTGCGGTTTCAGCTCCGGCTGTCCCTTGAGCGTGATGACCAGCCCGTCCGTCTCAACCTGCGCACCGAACCCGCGCAGCATCCGCTCGGTATGATCGCGGGTCGCCTCGATTTCCTCGACGATGGTGTCGCCGGGGGCGTTCAGGCCAGCCAGCAGGACGGCGGATTTCACCTGAGCGGAGGGCACCGGCACCTTGTAGCGAACGGGCGCGGGGTTCGTGGCCCCAACCAACGTCAGCGGCAACCGCCCGCCCGAACGCCCGTGCGCCACCGCGCCGAACAGGGCCAGCGGATCGGTCACGCGGCCCATCGGGCGGGAGCGCAGGCTGGCATCGCCGGTAAAGGTCGTGGCAAAATCATGGGTCGCGACCGTGCCCATCAGCAGTCGCACGCCGGTGCCGGAATTGCCGCAATCGATCACGTCCGCAGGTTCAGAAAAGCCACCGACACCGACGCCATGGATCGACCATTCGCCCTGCCCGTGCCGGATCACCTCCGCGCCCAGCGCCCGCATTGCCTTGGCCGTGTCCAGCACGTCTGCCCCCTCCAGCAAGCCGGTCACCTTCGTTTCCCCAACAGCCATCGCGCCGAAGATCAGCGAGCGATGCGAGACAGACTTGTCACCCGGAATTTCGGCACTGCCGTTGAGGGTGGCACCGGGCACGGCGCTCATCGGACGGGGTTCACCGGTATGGGACATGGGGACTCCTGATTGACTGCGCCCGATATAGCCCGTGGCGCGGCGACGCGGCAGGCCAAAAACACTCCCGAGCTGGCATTTTTGCCAAATCAGTGCCAGCCCGTTACCAGATCGGGGCCAGCCCGGGGCCAGACAGGTCAGACGCGGCGAAAGGTAAGGTAGTGCGGCACGCGATCCTCTCGGATTGCCTTCGCCTCGTAGCGGGTGCGCGTCCAGTCGGACCAGGGTTCGCGCCAATCGGCAGGCCCCTCCGCCAGCCATTCGAATTCCGGCATCTTGCGCACAACGTCCAATGTGTGGCGAACGTAGTCGGGAATATCCGTCGCGACGCGCAAATGCGCCCCGGATTTCAGGGCACGGGCCAACGCGGTGAAGTTCTCGACACTGGCGAAGCGGCGGCGGTGGTGCCGCGTTTTGGGCCACGGATCGGGATACAGCAGGAACGCGCGGTCCAGGCTGCCCTCGGGCAGGACTTCCAAGAGATCGCGGGCATCGCCAGCGTGGATGCGCACATTGTCCAGCAGATCGTCGCGCATCTTGCTCATCAACTGCGCCACGCCGTTGATATAGGGCTCACACCCGATGATGCCCACGCCTGGATTCGATCCGGCCTGATGGAACATGTGCTCCCCCGCGCCGAAGCCGATTTCCAGCCAGACCGGCGCGTCACGCCCGAACAGGTCGGTCAGGTCGATGGGCGTGCGGTCGGGGTTATCCTCACGCGTGACACCCTGCGGCGCGATCTCGGCCAGGGTCACGTCCATGTCGTGCGCCTGCGCGGCGCGCAGCTTCTTGCCGTGGCGGCGACCGTAGAAGTTGCGCCACTCGGTCCCATCCTCACGAACGGGACCGATGCCGGGTGTCGGAGACTTCTTCGGCATCAGAGCGCGAGCTTCAGCGCTTCGACCAGATCGGTACGCTCCCACGAGAAACCGCCATCCGCATCGGGTTCACGTCCGAAATGGCCATAGGCCGCCGTGCGCTGATAGATGGCGCGGTTCAGGCCCAACTGTTGGCGGATACCCTTTGGCGTCAGGTCCATGACTTCCGCCACCGCGGCCTCGATCGCGCTCTCGTCCACGGTGCCGGTGCCGTAGGTATCGACATAGATCGACAGCGGTGCCGCGACGCCGATGGCATAGCTCAGCTGTAGGGTACAGCGTTCCGCCAGCCCTGCCGCGACGACGTTCTTCGCCAGATAGCGGGCGGCATAGGCGGCGGAGCGATCTACCTTCGTCCAGTCCTTGCCGGAAAAGGCACCGCCCCCGTGAGGCGCGGCCCCGCCGTAAGTGTCCACGATGATCTTGCGCCCCGTAAGGCCAGCGTCGCCATCGGGCCCGCCGATCACGAACTTGCCGGTGGGGTTCACGTGCCAGACCGTCTTGGGCGTGAGCCACCCCTCAGGCAGAACCTCGCGGATATAAGGCTCGACCACCTCACGCACATCGGCGCTGGTCATCGCATGATCCATGTGCTGCGTGGACAGGACGATCGACGAGACATCCACGGGCTTTCCATGCTCATACCGCACGGAAAGCTGGGATTTCGCGTCGGGACCCAGTACGGCCGCCTCGCCCGATTTGCGGACCTCGGCCAGACGCTTGAGGATCGCGTGCGAATACTGGATCGGCGCGGGCATCAGTGCGTCGGTCTCCCGGCAGGCATATCCGAACATGATGCCCTGATCACCCGCGCCGTCGGTATCGACACCTTGCGCGATATGCGTGGACTGTTCGTGCAGCAGGTTGGTGACTTCCATCGTCTCCCAGTGGAAACCGTCCTGCTCGTATCCGATGCCTTTCACAGTTTCGCGCGCGATCTGCTCGATCCGGCGCATGACATTTTCCGGGCCACGCACCTCACCGCCGATGACAATGCGGTTCGTGGTGGCAAAGGTCTCACATGCAACGCGCGAGAATGGCTCCTCCGCCAGAAATGCATCGAGGATCGCATCCGAGATCTGATCGCAGACCTTGTCGGGATGGCCCTCGGATACGGATTCCGAAGTAAAGGTGTAGTTCTGGCGTGTCATGTGAAAGCGCTCCGAATTAAACTGTACAGCTCGCAGAAGCAGGAAGCCGCCGCATACGAACCGAAGACCCAACGGGCCCCAAAGGTCGGGTGTCACCTTTTAAAATGAAAAACGCAATCGGAATTTGGCGTGCGTAGCCCTGCGCGCCCCCCTGCCCGACAGCCCCTTTCGATGCGTTCCACCGGCCCCGACAGACATCCGGATTCGCGCCCAAGGGGGGTGGACCTGCGGAATTCATCCGCTGTACGACTGCGAAAATCCGCATTTTTCGACTTCTGAACAGGTATTTGATGATATGCGCAAAATTAATTTGGCGGCACGGCAATTTTTTTCTTTTCACAGCGGCGAAAGCATCCTAAATCCCCGTTCAGACGCCAACGCACGCGCCTCTGGCACGGCATTTTCGCACGGTTACGCAGCGACGGTAACGTCTCCCTTGGAAGTGAGCGGTCATATATGGCCGGGTCTATTGGAGATGACCATGAACGCTTTTGTAACCGACCTTTCCGGTCGCACCCGTACCTCTGCCCACTCCTTCTCGGAGATGGCCGTCAGCACCCGTGTCGAGCAATTCATTGCCGCAAACCAGTTCGACAAGCCGACGCTGGTTCTGGATACCGATGTGGTCGAGCGGAACTTCCTCGCCCTGCGCGCGGGTCTGGGTCATGCCCGCATCCATTACGCCGTAAAGGCGAACCCGGATCGTGCGATCCTGTCCCGTCTGGTCGCGCTCGGCTCTGGCTTCGACGCTGCATCACGTGGCGAGATCGAGCAGTGCCTGGCACTGGGCGCCGCGCCTCAGGACATTTCCTTTGGCAACACCGTCAAGCGGGCCTCCGACATCGCGTTCGCGCATGGCGCGGGCATCGACCTGTTCGCCGCCGACGCAGAGGAAGAGCTGGAGAAGATCGCCGAGCACGCGCCCGCCGCGCAGGTCTATATCCGCCTGATCGTCGATGCGTCCGAGGCCGACTGGCCGCTCAGCCGCAAGTTCGGCTGCGCCCGTGACAAGGCGATTGCGCTGTTGGACATGGCGCGCGAACTGGGGCTGAAGCCCGTAGGCTTCTCGTTCCATGTTGGCTCGCAAACCCGCAAGTCATCCATGTGGCGCACCACGCTGGACCAGATCGCGGAGATCTGGGCCGAGGCCCTGCGGGCAGGTCACGCGCTCAGCCTGCTCAACATCGGCGGCGGCTTCCCGGCATTCTATGGCGATGCGATCGAGGATCCGACTTCCTACGCCGCATCGGTGATGGATGAGATCGCGCAGCGTTTCGGCCCGGTCGCACATATCATGGCGGAGCCCGGCCGCGGTCTGGTGGCGGAGGCCGGCGCAATCGCTGCCGAAGTTCTGCTGGTCAGCCGCAAGTCCGACAACGACATGCACCGTTGGGTCTATCTGGACATCGGCAAGTTCTCGGGCCTGGCCGAGACCATCGATGAGGCCATCCGTTACCAGTTCATCACCGGCCGCGATCATGAACAGACCGGCCCGTGCATCCTGGCCGGCCCGTCCTGCGACAGCGCCGACGTGCTGTATGAAAAGCGCCCGGTCAACCTGCCGCTGGGCCTGCGCTCCGGCGACAAGGTGATCATCCGCAATTGCGGTGCCTATACCTCGACCTATTCGTCGGTCGGCTTCAACGGCTTCCCGCCGCTGGATGTCGTGGTCATCTGACCCCACCGGGCGGCAACAACCCTGCACTGTGGAGCGCGCCATCCTACGCGCTCCTGCACGGCTCCGTTCCAACCGAAACGACCCGACCGCCACACGCGACCGGGTCGTTTTCGTCTGCCCATCACTTTCGACAAATATCCCCGCCGGAGGCCCCTGCACTTCAAGAATACCCGGCAACGAAAAGGCCCCCGGCGTGAACCGGAGACCTCAAATCGACTGTGTCGATCAAATCAGGCGAGCGAACCGTCGATGTCCTGACACGCCTTGACCAGACCTTTGACGGCATTGACCGAGTTCTGGAACATCTCCATCTCGGCATCGTCCATCTTGATCTCGACCACACGCTCGATGCCGCCGGCACCGATCACGGTCGGAACGCCGACATACATGTCGTCGAGGCCATAGGCGCCGGACACGTGTGCTGCGGCGGGCAGCACGCGCTTTTGATCCTTGAGGTATGCCTCGGCCATCTGCACGGCGGATGCGGCGGGCGCATAGAACGCGGAGCCGGTCTTGAGCAAGCCGACGATTTCCGCGCCGCCGTCACGGGTACGCTGAACGATCGCGTCCAGCTTGTCCTGCGTGGTCCAGCCCATTTGCACTAGGTCGGGCAACGGAATGCCCGCGACCGTGGAATAGCGGGTCAGCGGCACCATGGTGTCGCCATGGCCGCCCAGCACGAAGGCCGTGACATCCTTGACTGAAACGTTGAATTCATCCGCGAGGAAGTGGCGGAAGCGTGCGGAATCCAGAACGCCCGCCATGCCCACGACTTTCTCGGTCGGCAGGCCAGAGAATTTCTGAAGCGCCCAGACCATCGCGTCCAGCGGGTTCGTGATGCAGATCACGAAGGCGTTCGGCGCGTGGGCGGCGATGCCCTCACCCACCGATTTCATGACCTTGAGGTTGATGCCCAGCAGGTCGTCACGGCTCATCCCAGGCTTGCGCGCCACACCGGCGGTGACGATGCAGACATCGGCCCCCGCGATTTCGGAATAGTCGTTCGCGCCGCTCATCGCCGCGTCGAACCCATCGACAGGCGCGCTTTCCGCGATGTCGAGCGCTTTGCCCTGGGGCGTGCCCTCGGCGATGTCGAACAGGATCACGTCGCCCAGTTCCTTCAGCGCCAGCAAGTGTGCCAGCGTGCCGCCGATCTGTCCCGCTCCGATTAGTGCAATCTTGGCTCTCGCCATATCGAGTCTCCCTTGGCCAGTAAGGTTTGGCGTTTGCCTAGCGCCAAACATGATGCACTGCAAGAATTGCCTGTCCCCGACGGCTCCGCGCAATGCCTTAGAACCGGCACCTTGCAGGAAACCGTCACATTGTCCGGGAACAGGCTCGATATCTTAATCAGATGGTCATGAGTTTGGTCACAGATGGGCCCAGACGCTGCGTGGCAATCACGCCGCAATTCGCAAGATATCACTTCTGAATAGGATATGAGCCATGCGCCTGCCCACTCTCCCTTCGCTGGCCCGGGCTTCGCTGGTTCGGGTTTTCAGCCCCGCCGATGGCGGCCTCAGCCTTTCATCCGGTCGTTCATCCGACACGCCATGCGTAGACATGCTCACCGGACGCAGGGTTCTGATCGTGGAGGATGAGGGGCTGCTGGCCCTCGATCTGGAATTTGCGCTGATCGACGCAGGCGCCACCGTGATGGGCCCGGTGATTCAGGTGGATGAGGGGTTGACGCTGATGGCCACCGAAACCGGCCCTATCGACGCGGCGATCCTCGACCTCGACCTGAGGGGGCAGCCATCCTATCCCCTCGCCGATTGCCTGATCGAACGCGGTGTCCCGTTCGTCTTCCATACCGGCCACGGGCGTGAGGCAGACCTGCGCGCGCGCTATGGCACCGACATCCAGGTCTTCGCCAAACCCTCGCGGATCGAGGGGGTGATCGCCGCGCTGGCGGAATTGATCGCAAACCGAAGCTGAAGGCGAGTGGCGCGGGCGATTCCCGCTTTTGTACGGACCTGAACTGAGGCCAGTGCGCTAGCTTTCCAGATCCGTCGCGGGCGGACCAGGGTTCGGGGTAAAGTGCTCGCCCGCCGCCAGCAGGCAGGTTCGCCCGTTCGGCAGAGTCAACGTCACCGTCCATGATCCGGTCCGGTCGGACGCGTAGACCTCCACGATTCCCCGATTGTCGAGCGCCATGGCCCGTCGGGTTTCACCGAACTGCTCGGTCAACGTTCGAATCGTCTGGTTCCGCACGCCGCATTCGTCCGCTTGCGCCTGCACGTCGGCGGCAAAAATGCCGGCGGCGAACAGAACAATAGAACTGGCGAGGACTTTATTGAAAAGGGTCATGCAATATCCTTTCGACCCCGCAAATCGGGGTGCGCTGAAATCGGCTCGGGTTGGGAAGGGCCGCGGAAATACACGGCTTGCAGACCATGTTGCGCTGATTTGGTTAACGGCCGGTTACCATCGCCCGTGATGCCGATAGATTAAGGCGCGACCATGGGTCCAGATGAAATATTGTTGCGTGACCTCTTGCGCTATGTGCTGCCGCAGGTATGTTGCGGCGCAACGCAATTCGTCCGGACAGTCCCATGAACCATCGCCCCCGCCGCTCCGTCCTCTACATGCCCGGCTCGAAGTCGCGCGCCCTGGATAAGGCCGCGACGCTGCCGGCGGACGCCCTCATCCTCGATTTGGAGGATGCCGTTTCCCCCGCGGAAAAATCCGCGGCCCGCGATCTGGTCTGCGAGGCGGTGAAGTCCCGCCCGTTCGGCCCGCGTGAGGTTATCGTGCGCATCAATGGCGCCCAGACGGAATGGGGCGAAGCCGATCTGGCCGCCGCCGCCGAGGCCCGCCCCGATGCGATTCTGCTGCCCAAGGTCGAAAGCCCCGACGACATCGCCAAGGCGCGGGCTGTCGCGGGTGATATTGCGATCTGGGCGATGATGGAAACGCCGCGCGGCCTGCTGAACGCTGACGCGATCGCCGCCGCGCCCGGTCTGGCCTGCATGGTCATGGGCACGAACGATCTGGCCAAGGAACTGCATGCCAGTCACATTCTCGGTCGCACACCGATGATCGCCTCGCTCGGCCTTGCCCTGCTGGCTGCGCGGGCGCATGGCCTCGCCATAATCGACGGGGTCTACAACGCCTTCAAGGATGATGAGGGGTTGCGGGTCGAGTGTGAGCAGGGCCGTGACATGGGCTTTGATGGAAAGACGTTGATCCATCCCGCCCAGCTGGCCGTGACAAACGAGGTGTTTGGCCCCTCGCCCGACGCGCTGGAGGAGGCGCGCGCCCAGATCGCGGCCTTTGAGCAGACCGAGGCATCCGGCGGCGGCGTCGCCGTGGTCAACGGGCGGATCGTCGAGAATCTGCACGTCGAAAATGCCCGCCGCCTGCTGGCGGAGGCGGACGCAATCGCGACATTGGAAGAGGCGGCGCGCTAGGCTATCCTCCACCAGCTTTCGCCAATCGGAGTTCGAGATGTCGTTTTTTATCCTGATTCTCGGTGTCGCCCTGTGGTGGGGCGGACATCTGTTCAAGCGTATCGCCCCTGATGCCCGCGCCCGTATGGGAAAGGGTGGCAAGGGCATTGTCGCCGCTGTGCTGGGCGTCTCGATCCTGCTGATGATCTTTGGTTATCGCGGAACCGAGTTCATTCCCGTCTGGTTCCCGCCGGCGTGGACCGTGCACCTCAACAACCTGATGATGCTGATCGCGATCTTTCTGCTGGGCGCGGGAAGTTCCAAGGGCCGCGCCCGGACGTGGTTTCGCCACCCGATGCTGATCGGCTTCACGATCTGGACCGTGGCGCACCTGCTGGTGAACGGTGATCTGGCCGCGATCGTGCTATTCGGCGGGCTGGGCCTGTGGTCGCTGACCTCTATATTCGTGATTAACCGCGCGACGCCGGAATGGCATCGCCCCCCGGCGGGGGCTGTCGGTGGCGACGTGCGGCTGGTTGTGATCACACTCGTCGTGTTTGCCGTGATAGCGGGCATCCACTCCATTTTCGTTTGGCCATTTCCGGGGTAAACCATGATCGCCTACAGACTTTTGACCCATGAGGATTCCTCCGCCTTCTGTCACAAGGTGACCGAGGCGCTGAGCAAGGGGTGGAGCCTCTACGGTGACCCGACCTACGCCTTCGATGCGGGCAAGGGCGTGATGATGTGCGGTCAGGCAGTGACCAAGGAGGTCGCGGGCGACTATGATCCGGACAAGAGGCTGGGCCAACTATGAAGACGAATGCAGGCCGCTTCTTTGAGGATTACCGCGTCGGTGACACCATCGTACACGCGATCCCGCGCACCGTCGGATCGGGGGAGCGGGCGCTGTACCATGCTCTGTATCCGGCGCGCCACGCGCTCTCTTCCGCCGACAGTTTCGCACAGGGTTGCGGCCTGCCCGCCAGCCCGCTGGACGATCTGATCGTGTTCCACACCGTGTTCGGCAAGTCGGTGCCCGATATCTCGCTGAACGCTGTGGCGAATCTGGGCTATGCCGAGGCCCGCTTTCATCGCCCCGTCTGGCCCGGGGACACGCTGGCCTCACGCTCGACTGTGATCGGGGTAAAGCAGAACTCCAACGGCAAGACCGGTGTGGTCTGGGTGCACACCGAGGGGCACAACCAGCACGGCGATCTGGTGCTGGATTTCAAACGCTGGGTGATGCTGCGTAAACGCGATCTGGATGCACCCGCCCCAGAAACTGTCGTGCCCGAACTGTCGGATGCGGTGGCCCCCGGGTCGCTGCACGTTCCACACGGCCTGGACTTCAGCCGCTACGACACGGTTGCTGCCGGGTCACCGCATAGGTGGAGCGATTATGAGGTGGGTGAGAAAATCGACCATGTCGATGGCGTCACCATCGAGGAAGCCGAGCACATGCTCGCCACCCGCCTGTGGCAAAACACCGCCAAGGTTCATTTCGATGCCACCAATCGCGAGGACGGCCGCCGCCTGATCTATGGCGGGCACGTCATCAGCATGGCCCGCACGCTCAGCTTCAACGGCCTTGCCAATGCGCAGATGATGGTGGCCATCAATGCTGGTGCCCACGCGAATCCGTGCTTTGCCGGCGATACAGTCCGCGCCTGGTCCGAGGTTCTGGACAAGGCCGATACCGACGCCGCCGGTGTCGGGGCGTTGCGCCTGCGTCTGGTTGCCACGAAGGGGGACAGCGGCGCGCTTCCATTGCGTGACGAGGCGGGAAAATATCGTCCCGACGTGCTGCTCGATCTGGACTATTGGGCGGTAATGCCGAAGTAGAGCAGCAGTCCGAACCACGTGATCACACGAAATATTTTGTGATCACACATGCACCCACTGCGGCAGAATAGACGTGGAAATCCTCGAAAGCCGGCGAATCCGCTCTTTGGCTTGGGATAGAACTGTTCTAGGTTGTCGCTCAATAGCCCCGATTGCAGGGCTTCGACCAATTCTGCCGTGACTATCCTTGGAGGACCTATGGCCGACGTGAACCGGGGCAACCGCCCGCTTTCACCGCATCTGAGCATTTACAAGCCTCAGCTGACCTCGATCACATCCATCCTGACGCGGATCACCGGAAACGCCTTGCTGGTGGCGGCGCTGATGATTGTCTGGTGGTTTCTCGCCCTGGCCGCCGGGCCCGAGGCGTATGAAAACGCAAGCTGGTGGATCACGTCCTTCGTTGGCGACCTGATCATGCTCGGGTCGGTCTGGGCGCTGTGGTATCACTATCTGGCCGGCCTGCGGCACCTGTATTGGGATACCGGACGCGGGCTGGATATCGAAACAGCCGAGAATCTGGGCAAGGCCTGCATCATCGGCTCGTTCGTGCTCACCCTTTTGACGATCATCGTGGTTTGAGGAGAGACACCATGGATTTCCGTACAGACCGCCAGCGGGTCGAGGGCCTCGGCTCCGCCAGATCCGGAACTGACCACCACTGGAAGATGACGCTGTCCTCGATCGCGCTGGTCATTCTGGTGCCGCTGTTCATCTTTACCTTCGGCGCGACGCTGGGCTCGGATTACGAGACGGCGCTGGCCACCTATTCCCGCCCCTTCCCGGCGATCGTCGCGATCCTGACGCTGGGCGTCGGCTGGATGCACTTCAAGGGCGGCGTTCAGGTGCTGATCGAGGATTACACCCAGGGCGGAACGCGCACCGCGCTGATCGTTGCCACGACCTGCCTGAGCTATGCCGCTGCTGCCGCTGGCATCTTCGCCATCGTCACCATCGCGCTCTGAGAGGACCGACATGTCTGCTTACGAATTTACTGATCACGTTTACGATGTCGTCGTCGTCGGGGCCGGCGGCGCCGGTCTGCGCGCGACGCTGGGTATGGCCGAACAGGGCCTGCGCACCGCTTGTATCTCCAAGGTTTTTCCCACCCGCTCCCACACGGTTGCGGCACAGGGCGGCATCGCCGCCTCGCTGGGCAACATGGGGCCGGACTCGTGGCAATGGCACCTGTACGACACCGTGAAGGGGTCGGACTGGCTGGGCGACACGGACGCCATGGAATACCTCGCACGTGAGGCGCCCAAGGCGGTTTACGAGCTGGAACATTACGGCGTTCCCTTCTCCCGCACCGAGGAGGGCAAAATCTATCAGCGGCCCTTTGGCGGTCACACGACCGAGTTCGGTGAAGGCCCCCCGGTGCAGCGCACCTGCGCCGCCGCCGACCGGACCGGTCACGCGATCCTGCACACGCTCTATGGACAGTCCCTCAAGCAGCAGGCCGAATTCTACATCGAGTATTTCGCCACCGATCTGATCATGTCCGAGGACGGCGTGTGTCAGGGCGTCATCGCGTGGAAGCTGGACGACGGCACGATGCACCGGTTCTCGGCCAAGACGGTGGTTCTGGCCACGGGCGGCTATGGCCGTGCCTACTTCTCCGCGACCTCCGCGCACACATGCACGGGCGATGGCGGCGGCATGGTCGCCCGTCAGGGCCTGCCACTTCAGGATATGGAGTTCGTCCAGTTCCACCCGACCGGCATCTACGGCGCAGGCTGCCTGATCACCGAGGGGGCACGCGGCGAGGGTGGCTATCTGACCAACTCCGAGGGTGAGCGGTTCATGGAACGCTATGCCCCGACCTACAAGGATCTCGCCTCGCGTGACGTGGTATCGCGCTGCATGACGATGGAAATCCGTGAGGGTCGCGGCGTCGGCAAGGACAGCGACCACATTCACCTGCACCTGGATCACCTGCCGGCCGAGGCGCTGGCCGAGCGGTTGCCCGGCATCTCCGAATCTGCGCGCATCTTCGCTGGTGTGGACGTGACGAAGGAGCCTATCCCGGTTCTGCCGACCGTGCATTACAACATGGGCGGCATTCCCACGAACTATTGGGGTGAGGTGCTGAACCCCACCGCCGACAATCCGGACGCCACCGTGCCCGGCCTGATGGCCGTGGGTGAGGCCGGTTGTGCCAGCGTACACGGGGCGAACCGCCTCGGCTCCAACTCGCTGATCGACCTCGTGGTGTTCGGCCGCGCCGCCGCGATCAAGGCGGGCAAAGTCGTGGACCCCAACGCCGCTAACCCGGACATGAACCCCGCCAGCGTCGAAAAGGCGATGGAACGTTTCGACACCCTTCGCAACGCCAGCGGCGCGACGCCGACAGCCGAATTGCGCCTCGATATGCAAAAGGCGATGCAGGCCGACGCCGCCGTGTTCCGCACGGACAAGACCCTGGCAGAGGGGGTCGAGAAGATGACCGCCATCGCCGGTCGTCTGTCCGACGTGAAGGTGACGGACCGTTCGATGATCTGGAACTCCGACCTGATGGAGACGCTGGAGCTTGCCAACCTGATGCCGAACGCGCTGGCCACGGTTGTGGCTGCCGAGGCGCGCAAGGAATCGCGTGGCGCCCACGCGCACGAGGATTATCCAGATCGTAACGACGCGGAATGGCGCGTGCACTCGCTGGCGGTCGTGGACAACGCAAACGTCACGCTGAACACCCGGCCCGTGCATCTCGACCCGCTGTCCACGCAGGAAGAGGGCGGCATCGACCTGGCGAAAATCGCGCCGAAAAAGAGGGTCTATTGATGCGTATTGCAGCGCTGATTGCTCTTACGCTGATGTCGGCTTGTAGTCTGGTCGACGACAATGTCAGCCGCATGGAGCGGATCGAGGCCGAAGCCACCGCCGAGGCCGTCGCCGACGATGTGGTCACTGAACCCGCGGCGGAGGTCATCGCCGATTGCGTGGTTGAGAACGCCACCGACGGTGAGCTGCGCACACTTGCGGCCCTGAACAACACCGATCCGGCGATCGGCGGTGAGGAACGCGTCGCCGCTGTGGTGGGGCGGACCGATACCGTGGAATGCATCGCGCAAACCGACGCCCGTCCGATCGACTGAGGAGAACACAAATGGTAGAATTCACACTTCCCAAGAACTCCCGCGTGACTGTCGGCAAGACCTGGCCGAAGCCTGCCGGGGCCACGAATTTGCGCAAGCTCAAGATCTATCGCTGGGATCCCGACACGGGTGAGAATCCGCGCACCGACACCTACTTCATCGATCAGGACGATTGCGGCCCGATGATCCTGGACGCGCTGATCAAGATCAAGAACGAGATTGATCCGACCCTGACCTTCCGCCGCTCCTGCCGGGAGGGGATCTGCGGCTCCTGCGCAATGAATATCGGCGGCATCAACACGCTCGCCTGTATCTATGGTCTGGATGAGGTGAAGGGCGATATCGCGATCTATCCTCTGCCCCACATGCCCGTGGTCAAGGATCTGATCCCGGATCTGACGATGTTCTACGCCCAGCACGCCAGCATCATGCCGTGGTTGGAGACGAAGACCAATCGCCCCGCCAAGGAATGGCGTCAGTCCATCGAGGATCGCAAGAAACTCGATGGTCTGTACGAATGCGTGATGTGCGCCAGCTGCTCGACCGCGTGCCCGTCCTATTGGTGGAACGGTGATCGCTACCTCGGTCCGGCGGCGCTGCTGCACGCCTATCGCTGGATCATCGACAGCCGGGATGAGGCAACAGGCGAGCGGCTGGATCAGCTTGAGGATCCGTTCAAGCTGTACCGCTGCCACACGATCATGAACTGCACCAAGACCTGCCCCAAGGGCCTGAACCCGGCGAAATCCATCGCCGCGATCAAGGAGATGATGCGCGAACGCCGCGTCTGATCGCAAATTCTCAGCTGCGCACGGCCCCGCCCTCCCTACAGGTGCGGGGCCGTTTTCGTCTTCGCGCTTGCTCGTGCTATCTGATGCACCGGGGGCACGTCATGAAGGCAGGAACTGGTCTGGTCACAGCGGCGATCGTGATATGCGCGCTCTGTCTTGCCTATTCGGGTTGGTCTGTCTGGCAGTGGTATCGCATGGCGCCCCTGCGCACGGTGGAGACCGCGAACATCGCGCTATACCAACGCATGACGAGCCTGAAATCCGATTGGGCCGAGGGCTGCACCCAGGCGGCCCTGACCCCGACCCTGACCGACAACATGCTGCCCCGCGGCACCTTCGCCGCATGGGGCGTGGCACATAGTGAGGGCGTGACCTGCACGCAGAAGGGCGCACTGGCGCTGACCTGCAAGCTGGCACCCGGCGCGACCCTTGCCCTGACCGAGGGGTCTGCGACGACGGGATTGATCAATGTCGCGGGAAGCCCGCGCACATTCGTCATCTCCGCCAACAGTATCGGCTGCCTTCAGTCGGAGTGACTTGCCACTCGTCCTACTTGCCCCGATGCCCTGCGGCAATTAGGCAAGGGGAAGGAGGCGCGAACATGCCCGACACGATCTGCCCCGAATTCTCCCTGATGTGGCCCCTGCTGGTCCTGTTCGGCGGTATCGCCGTGCTGGGCCTGATGATCGCCCGCCGAAACGAATTTACCTTGCGCCAGACCCTGGCGGCGCTGACGGGTACGCGCAAATTCGCGGGCAGTGCGGCGATCTATCTGACGCTGCTCGGCACGGTGGTGGCGACGGTCGCGGTGTATTTCGCGATCCTGCCGGAATGCGTCGCGGCCTAGGCTCCCCAGCCGTCACTGGCCATCTCGTGCAGACGACTGGCCGTGCGCTGAAACTCGAACGCGCCGTCGCCGGTTTCGTACAGGGCATCGGGTTCCGCCGCAGCGGACATGACCAGCATAACCTTGGCCTCATACAATGCATCGACCAACGTGACGAAGCGTTTGGCCTCGTTCGCGGCGTCGCGGGTCAGGATCGGAACGTCGTCGATCATGAGAGTGCGAACCGCTTGCGCGATTTCCAGATAATCGCCGGGGCCCAGGGGCACACGGCAGAACGCCGCGAAGTCGCCCCGGCCCACGCCACTGCGATAGCGCGGGATGACGACCTCGCGTCCCTTGCGCTCGATCTTCAGCGGGGCGCCGTCGCCGCCGGCCAGATCATGCCACAGATCGTCCATGCGCGCGTCGGCATCCGGACCTGTGAAATAGACCTCGCGCCCGGCCAGCCGCCCCAGCCGGTGGTCGTTGCTGCTGTCGAGGTGGTGAACCTCCATCCGGTCCTTGATCATCGCAATGAACGGCACGAAGAGCTGTCGGTTCAGGCCGTTCTTGTACAATTCGTCGGGATGGCGGTTCGACGTGGTGACAACGATGGTGCCGCGGGCGAACAGCTTCTCGAACAGACGGCCGACCAGCATGGCATCGGTGATGTCGGTGATCTGCATTTCGTCGAAGCACAAAAGCACGGCGTCCTGGGCGATTGCCTCCGCCACCGGCTCCACCGGGTCCTCACGCCCGGCCTTGCGGGCCTCTGCGATCCGCTCATGCACATCCTGCATGAATGCGTGGAAGTGGACGCGCCGTTTGGCCGAAATCGGCGCAGTGTCGAAAAACAGGTCCATCAACATGGATTTGCCGCGCCCGACACCGCCATACAGGTAGAGACCGGGAATGTCGGCCTCGCTCACCCGCTCGCGGCCCCAGCCGAATATGCCCACGCGAACCTTGCGTCCTGCACCCGGCTCGTATCCGGTCAGGCGCGTGTGCAGCAATTGCAGTTTTTCCACCGCAAGCCGTTGCGCGGGGTCAGCCTCCAACGTGCCGTCTGCGATCAGGGCGCGGTATCTTTGTAGGGGTCCATCACTCATGCCGAATGCTTAACCATCCATGCGCCGAGGTGCCAGAGGGCAGGCGCATCAATTGTGTGGATGCAATTGCATACGATAATTGCATTGCCCCGCGAACGGCTTCGCCCCTAATCTGCGCGCCTGTTTCGGAGCCGCGCCATGACCCAATCCCGCCTGTTCACACCCGTGCTGATCGCGGGATCGCTGATCATGATCGTCAGTTTCGGCATTCGGGCCAGTTTCGGTGTGTTCCAGTTGCCCGTCGCACAGGAATTCGGCTGGTTGAGGTCGGAATTCTCACTGGCCATCGCGATCCAGAACCTTGCCTGGGGCTTCGGCCAGCCGGTCTTTTCCGCCATCGCGGAGAAGTTCGGCGACCGCAGGGCGATCATTCTGGGCGCGCTGACTTATGCGGCGGGGCTGGCGCTGTCGGCCTATGCGGTGACGCCTGGGCAAATCCAGATGTTGGAGATTCTCGTCGGCTTCGGCATCGCGGGAACCGGGTTCGGGGTCATCTTGGCCGTGGTGGGCCGCGCGACGGCGGACGAACATCGCTCGATGGCGCTGGGAATCGCGACGGCGGCGGGCAGCGCGGGTCAGGTCGTCGGCCCCCCGGTTGCGGCGATTTTGCTGGGGTTCATGAACTGGACGGGAGTGTTCACGATCTTTGCCTGTCTCATCATTGCCTCCCTCGCGTTGCTGCCGCTGATGAAGGTCCCCGCCCCCGCGTCCCGCGCGGAGGTGGAGGAGACGATGGGCCAGATCCTGAACCGCGCGTTTCGCGATCCATCCTATATCTTGATCTTCGTCGGCTTTTTCTCCTGCGGCTATCAGTTGGGATTTATCACGGCGCATTTCCCGGCCTTCATCGCAGAGATTTGCGGCCCCATCGCACCGGGAGGGCTGCTGGCCAGCATCGGCGTGACGAGCACGACGCAGCTGGGCGCATGGTCCATCGCGCTGATCGGGCTGGCGAATATCGCGGGCACGATCTATGCGGGAAAGCTTGGCGCGACGCTGCCCCGGAAATATCTTCTCGCAGGAATATATGCCGGTCGCACGATCATCGCGGGCACTTTCATCGTGCTGCCGATGACACCGCTGACGGTCATCGTGTTTTCGATCACCATGGGCAGCTTGTGGCTGGCAACGGTGCCGCTGACCTCGGGGCTGATCGCGCATATCTACGGTCTGCGCTACATGGGAACGCTCTACGGGATCGTGTTCTTCTCACACCAGGTGGGCAGTTTCATGGGGGTCTGGCTGGGCGGAAAGCTCTACGATCTCTACGGAACCTATACCGTCGTGTGGTGGGTGGGCGTGGGGATCGGCGCATTCTCCGCCATTGTGCACCTGCCCATACGCGAGCATCGGGTGGAGCCTGTGATCGCCTGATCGCGGCTGCGGTGGCAAGACTGCGTCGAACAATACCTTCACAATCCTTGTGTAGCACTCGACGAGACGCTCAACCGGGCACAACATCGCGCCTGCAAACGCTTTGACACGCCCCCAACGGGCCAAGACACTTGCAACGCGGGCCGCAACCCCGCAGGAAAGGCACGACCGCCAATAAACGGAGACTCCCATGCCCGCAAAAGACCCCCTCTTCTCTGATCGTATGCTCAGCCTCGGGCTTGCCCGCGTGTCCGAGGCCGCTGCCATCGCCTCCGCCAAGCTCATCGGCTCCGGCGATGAGAAGGCCGCCGATCAGGCCGCCGTAGACGCGATGCGCACGCAGCTCAACATGCTCGACATCAAGGGTGTGGTCGTGATCGGTGAGGGGGAGCGGGACGAGGCTCCGATGCTCTATATCGGGGAGGAAGTCGGCACAGGTAACGGCCCCGGCGTCGATATCGCGCTGGACCCACTGGAGGGCACGACCCTGACCGCCAAGGACATGCCCAACGCGCTGGCCGTTATCGCCATGGGGCCGCGCGGGTCCATGCTGCACGCGCCGGACGTCTATATGGAAAAGCTGGCCATCGGGCCGGGCTATCCTGACGGGCTGGTCAATCTCGAAATGTCCCCGACCCAGCGCATACAGGTCATGGCCGCGGCCAAGGGGTGCCGGATGCAGGACGTGATGGTCTGCGTTCTGGAACGCCCCCGCCATCAGGAGCTGATCGCCGAAATCCGCGCCACCGGTGCCCGCATCCGTCTGATTACCGACGGCGACGTCGCCGGTATCATCCACTGTGCCGAGGCGGAAAAGACCGGGATCGACATGTATATGGGATCGGGCGGCGCACCCGAGGGCGTTCTGGCCGCCGCCGCGCTGAAATGCATGGGCGGGCAGATGCAGGGCCGCCTGCTGTTCCGCAACGATGATGAGCGTGGCCGCGCGGACAAGGCCGGCATCACCGATTACGACCGTATCTACCAGCGGGACGATCTGGTGACGGATGACGTGATCTTCGCTGCAACCGGCGTGACCGACGGCTCCGTCGTTCAGGGTGCGCGGCGCGACGGCGATTATCTGGAGACGGAGACGATCCTGATGCGGTCAAAGACCGGATCGGTGCGTCGCCTGCACTATCGTCAGAAAAACATGTAACCGCGATTACCCTCCTCCATTGTGCACGGCCCCCTGTGCTGCTGCCCATTGTACAGGAGGAGGGGTTCGGAGACGTCATGATAAACGCGCTGATCCTGATCGACATCCAGGATGCATTCATCGACCAGGCGAATGCGGTCTATTGGGGTGAGCGCAACAATCCGCAGGCGGAGCGGAACGCCGCGCGCCTGCTGGCGCATTGGCGGCAGGCGTCGGGCCCCGTGATCTTCGTTCGGCACCTTTCGACGACCCCCGGATCGCCGCTGATCGGTGCAGGTGCCGAGGTTCAGGCCGTCGTGGCCCCTCTCCCCGGTGAGCCGGTGCTGGAGAAATCCGCAAACTCCGCCTTCATCGGCACCGACTTGCAGCAACGCTTGCACGATCTGAGCGCGCGCGAGGTGACCCTCTGCGGTCTGACGACGCCACATTGCGTTTCCACAACCGTGCGCATGGCCGCCAATCTGGGCTTCGAAGTGACCCTCGCCCACGATGCCTGCGCAGCCTTCACGCAGAACGTCCAGCCGGCATGGCGTGGCGGAACCAAGCCATCAGCGCAGGCCATCCACGAGGCTGCCATTGACCCTTTGCATGGTGAGTTCGCGCAGGCACTGTCCACCGATCAGGTTCTGTCGCGGTAATCCTGCGGTATCAGCCTCGCCCCGTCGCTGACCTGCGTTTCGGCGCCCGGAACGATATCGGTATTCTGCACTGCCACCGCCTGCCAGCCCTGCGGCCCGAGTGTGCAGACAAAGCTCAGCATGGTGTGACGATCGTCCGCGACCGCGCCATCAGGCGCCCGTTGCCCGCTCAACCGCATCCTTGCATGGACCACCGCGTGATCCGGCCCCAGCATTCGCAGCTTCACACGCCCGACACGCAGCACCGAATCGCGAAAGAACGTCGTCAGCCCGTAGTGATGCGCCCGCTCGATCGCACCGCGATCATGCCACCAGATGCCCACGACATTCACGAAATCCGCATCCTCGACGCACAGCGAAGCAATCGCCGCAGCATCCCGCGCCATCCACGCGGCGGCGAAGGCATGGGGCATGTCCTGAGGCGCGACGACCATCTTGTGTCCTGAAATATCCCTGCCGGAGGCGCTCAATTCACCTCGACCATCTTGCCGGGATTCAGGATGTTCTGCGGGTCCAGCGCGGTCTTGATCGCGGCCATGACCTGCCATCCATCGCCGTGTTCGTCGGCCATGTACTTCATCTTTCCCATACCCACACCGTGCTCTCCGGTTACGGTGCCGCCCAGGCGCAAAGCCCGCTCCGCCATGCGGTGCGACAGGCGCTTGGCCTCAGCCAATTCCTGCGCGTTGCCGTCCTCGATCAGCAGGGCGGAATGAAAATTACCGTCGCCGACATGGCCCAGAATCGGGCCGGTCAGCGGGCTCTCCGCGATATCCGCCGAAGTTTCACGCACGGCCTGGGCCAGCGCACTGATCGGAACGCAGACATCCGTGGTGACGGCACGGCAACCGGGGCGCAGCGCCTTGATCGAGTAATACGCGTTATGCCGGGCGTGCCACAGCTTGGCCCGAACCTCCTGCGCGGTGGACCAGTCGAAGGCGCTGCCGCCGAACTCCGCGACGATGCCGCGAACGGTTTCGGCCTGCTCGGCCACACTCGTCTCCGATCCGTGGAACTCCATGAACAGATGCGGCACCAGCGGCATGTCGCGCCCGTCGGCCCGGTTGACCGCATCCACGCATTCGGCGTCCAGAAACTCGATCCGCGCCATGGGCACGCCCAATTGCATGGTGGTCTGCACCGCGTTCACGGCGCATTCCACATCGGGAAAGGCGCAGACGGCACTGGCGGCGGCCTCGGGCTGGCCGTGCAGGCGCAGGGTCAGTTCCGTGATGATGCCCAATGTCCCCTCGGAGCCGATGATCAACTTGGTCAGGTCATATCCGGCCGAAGACTTTCGCGCCCGCGATCCGGTGCGGATGATACGGCCATCGGCCAGCACGACCTCCATCGCCAACACGTTCTCTCGCATGGTGCCGTAGCGCACCGCCGTCGTGCCCGACGCCCGCGTCGCCGCCATACCACCGAGCGAGGCATTCGCCCCCGGATCAACCGGAAAGAACAGCCCCGTCGCGCGCAATTCGGCGTTCAACGCCTCACGCGTGCAGCCAGGCTGAACCCGACAGTCCATATCCCCATCGTTGACCTCGACCACGGCGGCCATGCTGCTCATGTCCAGCGAGATACCACCACGCACCGCCAGGGCGTGTCCCTCCAGCGAGGTGCCGGTTCCCCATGGCACGATAGGACAATCATGGGCGGCACAGATTTGCACGACCCGCTGCACGTCCGCCGTGCTGTCGGGAAAGACGACCGCATCGGGCAGCACCTCGTCGAAATAGCTTTCATTGCCGCCATGCAGCGCCCGTATGCTGGCGCCTGTCTGTACTTTCTGCCCCAACGCCTTGCTCAGCTCTTCTACAGCCGTTTGAATGGTCATCTGTACCTCCCCGCAGTTTGGCGCGATCCTGCGCAGCGGACGGTAAATTGTCAAAGGACGAGTCGACGATGCAAGACGGACATGACGGCCCCTACGCCGCGCCAATCGAAACCCTGCCGCGCCGCGTGCCCGCCGAATGGATCGACCATAATGGCCACATGAACGTGGGATATTATTCCATTGCGTTGGATCAGGCGCTGGATCACGTGTTCGACGACCACCTCGGGCTGGGGCTGGCCTATGTGGAGCGGGACAAGATCGGCTCCTACGTCATTCAGGCGCATATGCATTACGTGGGCGAGATTCTGGAGGGTGAGGTTTTCACCGGGCGTTTCACGCTGCTCGACCATGATGCGAAGCGGATTCACATTCTGGGCGAACTGGTCATTGACGGAACCGTGCGCGCGCTGGCTGAACAGCTTATCATGTGTGTCGATCTGAATACGCGCCGCTCCAGACCTTATCCGGACTGGGCGCAGAAGCGGTTGGCGCAGATGCTGTCCGATCATGCCGACCAGCCGCGCCCGCCGCAGATCGGCATGCCGCTGGCGATCCGGCGCTAGAACACGATGCCCCAGACATGCCAGATCGCCACCGCCGTTCCCCCGACGAACAGATAGCCGATCAACGCCAGCAATCCGTCACGCCCCAGCAGGGCCAGCCCGAAGGCCAAGATCGCCGCCGCAGCCGGTGTCATCGCGAACGGCACGAACCCCAGTATGAAGACTGACGCTGCCAGCACCGCGCAGATGACCGATATCAGCAGCCGTGCGGGCCAATTGCGCACCAGTCCCGACAGTCGGGGCTTTAGCAACTTGTCCACCCTTTGCGCCCAGGGGCGGGCCTTTTCTATGGCGGCGTTCAGCTTGTCCTCACCGATTTCGCGCTTTGCGATGAACTTGGGCACCCAGACACCCTTTTTGCCGAACCAGCTTTGCGCGATGAAGATCAGAATCAGCCCGGCGATAACATCCGCCGCCCCCGGAACGCCGCCGATCACCGGAATCAGCAACAGCGCCGACAGGATCACCAGCACGGCACCAAGCGACCGGTCCTCGAACGAATGGACCAGTGCGCCGACGCTCGTCCCCTCCTGATTTACCGACTCTGCAAAATCGTCGAGAACATCTTCCAGCGGTCTGGTTCCGTGCGACATGCGATCCTCCTGAATGGCCAACGCGACATCCGCGCAATACTTCACGACAAAGCCGCCGCCAATATGGTTGCACCGCAACGCACACGCGCGTAACAACGCCCCAATTTGCCCGCGCCAGCTGAGGACGATCCATGCCCAAACGTACCGATATCTCATCCATCATGATCATCGGCGCTGGGCCCATTGTCATCGGCCAAGCGTGTGAGTTCGATTATTCCGGCGCACAGGCATGCAAGGCGCTGCGTGAGGAAGGCTACCGCGTCATCCTGGTCAATTCCAACCCCGCAACGATCATGACCGATCCCGACATGGCCGACGCGACCTATATCGAACCCATCACACCCGAGGTCGTGGCCAAAATCATCGAGAAGGAACGCCCCGACGCGCTGCTGCCCACCATGGGGGGCCAGACCGGCCTGAACACCGCGCTGGAGCTCGATGACATGGGCGTTCTGGCGAAATTCGACGTCGAACTGATCGGCGCGAAGCGTGAGGCCATCGAAATGGCCGAGGATCGCAAGCTGTTCCGCGAGGCGATGGACCGGCTCGGCCTCGAAAACCCGAAGGCCACCATCGTCAATTCGATGGATGAGGCGATGGCCGCCATCAACGAGGTCGGCCTGCCCGCGATCATCCGTCCCGCCTTCACCCTGGGCGGCACCGGCGGCGGTGTGGCCTATAACCGTGAGGATTACGAGGCGATCTGCCGCTCCGGCCTCGACGCGTCCCCCGTCAGCCAGATCCTGATCGACGAAAGCCTGCTGGGCTGGAAGGAATTCGAGATGGAGGTCGTCCGCGACAAGGCGGACAACGCGATCATCATCTGCGCCATCGAGAACGTCGATCCGATGGGCGTGCATACCGGCGATTCGATCACCGTGGCCCCGGCGCTGACCCTGACCGACCGTGAATACCAGATGATGCGCAATGCCTCGATTGCCGTCCTGCGTGAGATCGGCGTGGAGACCGGCGGCTCGAACGTGCAATGGGCCGTGAACCCCGAGAACGGCCGCATGGTCGTGATCGAGATGAACCCGCGTGTCAGCCGCTCCTCCGCCCTGGCGTCGAAGGCGACGGGCTTTCCCATTGCCAAGATCGCCGCGAAGCTGGCCGTCGGCTATACGCTGGATGAGCTGGACAACGACATCACCGGCGTCACCCCCGCTTCCTTCGAGCCGACCATCGACTATGTCGTGACCAAAATTCCCCGCTTTGCGTTCGAAAAATTCCCCGGCGCGCAGGACAATCTGACCACGGCCATGAAATCCGTGGGTGAGGCGATGGCCATCGGCCGCACCATCCACGAGAGCTTCCAGAAGGCGCTGGCGAGCATGGAAACCGGCCTGACCGGTTTCGACGACATCGCCTTCGACAGCCGCGACGATCTGCTGGCCGAACTGGCCCGCGCCACCCCCGACCGCATCCGCGTCATCGCGCAGGCCATGCGGGACGGGCTGGACGACGATCATATCCGGGCCATCACCTCCTATGACCCGTGGTTCCTCGCCCGGATACGGGAGATCGTGGAGGTTGAGGCGGATATCCTGGCCAACGGCCTGCCCGAGGACACCACCGCCCTGCGCCGGGTCAAGATGATGGGCTTCACCGATGCCCGTCTCGCCACGCTGACCTCCCGCTCCGAAACGGAGATTCGTCACGCGCGGCTGCGTGCGGGCGTCAAGGCCGTGTTCAAGCGGATCGACACTTGCGCGGCGGAGTTCGAGGCCCAGACCCCCTACATGTACTCCACCTACGAGGCGGACATGATGGGCGAGGTCGAGTGTGAGGCCCGCCCCTCCGATGCAAAAAAGGTCGTCATCCTGGGTGGTGGTCCCAACCGGATCGGTCAGGGGATCGAGTTCGACTATTGCTGCGTCCACGCCTGCTACGCCCTGACGGCGGCGGGGTATGAGACGATCATGGTCAACTGCAACCCGGAGACGGTCAGCACCGATTACGACACCTCGGACCGCCTGTATTTCGAGCCGCTGACGCTGGAGCACACACTGGAGATTCTGCGCGTGGAGCAGGAGGCCGGAACGCTGCATGGCGTCATCGTGCAGTTCGGCGGGCAAACCCCGCTGAAACTGGCGAACGCCTTGCAGGATGAGGGCATCCCGATCCTGGGCACTTCGCCCGACGCGATCGACCTGGCCGAGGACCGCGAGCGGTTCCAGCAGATGTTGGAGGAGCTCGGCCTCAAACAACCCGTCAACGGCATCGCCTCCTCCGCCGAGCAAGCGATGCAGATCGCCGAATCTGTCGGCTATCCGCTGGTGATCCGCCCGTCCTATGTGCTGGGTGGTCGTGGCATGGAAATCGTGCGCGACACCGCGCATCTGGAACGCTACATCGCCGCCGCCGTGCAGGTCTCGGGCGCGAACCCGGTCCTGCTCGACAGCTATCTGGCTGGCGCGGTCGAGGTGGACGTGGATTGCCTGTGCGACGGCACATCCGTGCATGTCGCGGGCGTGATGGAGCATATCGAGGAAGCGGGCGTGCATTCGGGCGACAGCGCCTGCTCCCTACCCCCACACTCGCTCGACGCGGACACCGTGGCGGAGCTTAAGCGCCAGTCCGAGGCGATGGCCCTGAAACTGGGCGTCGTCGGCTTGATGAACGTGCAATTCGCGATCAAGGACGGCGTGATCTTCGTGTTGGAGGTCAACCCCCGCGCCAGTCGCACCGTGCCCTTCGTGGCCAAGGCCGTTGGTTCCCCCATCGCCAAGATTGCGGCGCGCCTCATGGCCGGTGAGAAGCTGTCGGCCTTCGAATTGAAACCAGCGGAGCCGGAGCATGTCGCCGTCAAGGAGGCCGTCCTGCCCTTCGCCCGCTTCCCCGGCGTCGATACCCTGTTGGGGCCGGAGATGCGCTCCACCGGGGAGGTCATGGGCGTGGACACATCGTTCCCGCGCGCCTTCCTCAAGGCGCAGATGGGCGCGGGGATCAAGCTGCCCGATCACGGCACCGCTTTCATCTCGATCAAGGATGCCGACAAGGGCGCCCTGATGTTGGAGGCCGCGACGGTTCTATCCTCGCTCGGGTTCGAGATCCTGGCCACGGCCGGCACGGCCAGCTGGCTACAGGACAATGCCGTGAAGGCCACGCAGGTCAACAAGGTCTACGAGGGGCGTCCGAACATCGTGGACGCAATGAAGGACAAGCGCATCCAGATCGTGTTCAATACGACCGAGGGCGCACGATCCATCGAGGACAGCCGCGAGATCCGCCGCGTCGCGCTTTACGACAAGATCCCGTACTACACCACCGCCGCCGGGGCGCGTGCCGCCGCATTGGCCATGAAGAACCGCCTTGAGGGTGATCTGACGGTCACGTCGCTGCAGGAACTCTGAACCGGTCGCGCCCCCTTAGTCCGGGGGGCGGCAGGCTTTGTGTGCTGGCAAATGTCGATGGCTGCGCCTCAGCTCGACCGGCTGTGGAACGCGAATATGGCGAGGCAGTCCCCGTACGAAAATCACAGACAGCCATCGGCACGGATGGTCTGACGGCCACCAAAGCCAGCGGCCTGCCACGTCGCCATCGCCATTCAGTGCAGTCCTAGGATTTCAGCGCCGCGATGACCTGCTCGACGCTGAATTTATCGTCCTTATCGGGACGATGCGTCAGGGTATACTGCGCCATTGGATGAATCTCCGCCTGTCCGCTCGGCACCAGACGCAATCGGACATATCGTCCCTGACGGATGCAGGACTGAATTTCGACGGCGCCCGGCGCTGGGGAATGCGCCTCCCTGACTTCAAAGCGAAATCTGAAGCCATTTCGGCCATTTAGCCAGATCGCGCCCAAATGAGTGGTGTTTTTTTCGAACGTGGAGGAATCGAACATCGCAGCCCATATCGTTTCTTCTTCTTTTCCCCAGATTTCGCCTGTTCGACGTTCCTGTCAACAACATATTGCGCTAGTTTGATCTGGGTTACAATTTCGCGCGGGAAAAATTCATAGATGGCAAAGCTTTACTTCAATTATTCCACCATGAACGCCGGGAAAAGCACGGCCCTGCTTCAGGCGAGCTACAACTATCGCGAGCGCGGCATGGACACGCTGTTGCTGACCGCCGATCTGGACCGCCGCGCGGGGGAGGGTCGCATCGCCAGCCGCATAGGGATCAGCGATGAAGCAGAGACTTACCTGCCCGCAGACGACCTGTTCGCCCGCATCGAGACGCATCTGAAAACACGAAAACTCGCCTGTATATTCGTGGACGAAGCACAGTTCCTGACCAAGGCGCAAGTCTGGCAACTGGCCCGCACGGCCGACGACCTGCGCGTGCCGGTGATGGCATTCGGGCTGCGCGTCGATTTTCAGGGCGAGTTGTTTCCCGGCTCCGCCACTCTGCTCGCAATCGCGGATTCCTTGCGCGAAATCAGGACCATATGCCATTGCGGACGCAAGGCGACTATGGTGATCCGGCAGGACGAAAACGGTGAGACGATTACCCAGGGCGCACAGGTGCAGATCGGCGGCAATGAGACCTACATTTCCCTGTGCCGCCGGCATTGGCGCGAAGCGACGGGCGCCTGACCGAACCGCGGATCAGGGAAGGTATTTCTGAACGAACCCGACGACGCGCTTGACCCAGTCATTCTCGAACAGTCTGGGGGTATAATACTGCCCGGCGGCCCGCTTCGTAACCTCGGTCATCGTCGGGTAGGGCGATACCATATTGGTCAGAGCGGAGATTTTCAGGCCGTTGGCGATGGCCAGCACATAGGGCTGGATCAACTCCCCCGCGCGCAAACCCACGATGGAGGCGCCGACAGGCTTGCCGCTCACGACCATGACCTTGATCAACCCCTCGGTCCGCCGTTCGGCCTGTGCGCGGTCGTTCTGGTCGAAGGTGAACCGCAGAACCTCCAGCTTGTCACCATGCGCGTCCTGCGCCTGCGCCTCGGTCGGCCCGATCTGTGCGACCTCGGGGTCCGTATATGTCACCCACGGAATATGATCCGTTCTAACCTTGGACGGCAGACCAAACAGCATGGAGCGGATGATCACTCCGGCATCGTAGCTGGCCTTGTGCGTGAATTGCAGGCCGCCCGTGACGTCTCCGATCGCATAGATACGGCGGTTGGACGTGCGCAATCCGTTATCGACCTCAATGCTACGGTCATGCTTCACCCCTGCCCTGTCCAGGTCGAGCCGTCCGATATTCGCCTTACGCCCGACGGCCACCAGCAGATGCGAGCCCTGAACCGCACGTCCGTCGTCGGAATGGACGGTGATGCCGTTATCGGAGGATACCCTGGCGACCTGGAAGCCCTCCTCGATGGTGACGCCGTCCGCCCGGATATTTCGCAACGCGATGTCCACCAGTTCGGGATCATCCTTGGGCAACACCTTGCTGCCCTCGACCACCGTCACCCGAATGCCGAGCCGCGCATGCGCCTGGGCCAGTTCCATCCCGATGGGACCACCGCCCACGATGATCAGATGCTCCGGTGTGTCGCGCAGGTCGAAGATCGTCTCATTCGTGTGGTACTCGACCGTATCCAAACCCTCGATCGGGGGCACCAGCGGTGAGGAGCCGGTGGCAATGACGAAGCGGCGCGCCTGAACGATCGTGTCCCCCGCCTGCACCTCGTCTTGCGAAATGAAGGTGCCGTAATCCTGAATGACCTGCACGCCCATCCCCTCGAACCGCTCGACACTGTCATGCGGCGCGATGGATGCGATGACGCCCGCCACGTGATCCTTCACCGCGGCATAATTCACCTGCGGGGTCACATTCGCGATGCCGAAATCGGCGGAATGGGCCTGCGCGTGGGCATGATGCCCCGCCGCGATCATCGCCTTGGATGGGACGCACCCGTAGTTCAGGCAATCGCCCCCCATCTTGCCGCCTTCGATCAGAACGACCTTCGCCCCCATCTGCACGGCCCCTGCGGCCACGGTCAGGCCGCCGGACCCGGCGCCCAGAATGCAGACATCGGTCTTTATACGTGTCGTCATCTCAATTGTCCTCGATCTGCAAGGGGGAGCCACGCACGGCGCGTATGATGACAGGCAGGAACGCCAAGGCGGCCAGCCCCAGAATGGGCAGCAGGATATGCGGCTCGAAAATAATACCCAGATCCGGGCTTTCCCCCCGCGCAAAGACCTGGCTGAGGCCATTGCCGACGGAGGCGAATACGAAACTGCCCGGAACGATGCCGATCACGGTCGTCAGGACGAAGTTGCGAAACCTGACCCCCACCAGCGCGGGCACGACATTCGCCACGAAAAACGGTACCACGGGCAGCAGACGCAGCAGGAACATCACGCTGATTTCGTTTTCGTTCAGCGCATGTTTCACCTTCGCGATCTTGCCGCCGGTCGCGTCCATACGCTCCGCCAGAAAATCGCCCAGCCCCACACGGACGGCGAGGAAGATCAGCATCGCCCCTATCGAGGCCCCCGTCACCGACAGCGCCATACCGCCGAGGATCCCGAACATGAACCCGGCCGTCAGCGTCATCATACCCGCCCCGGGCAGCGACAGCGCGACGATGGCAATATAGAGTGCGACAAAGCACATCGCCGCAAAGGCGTAATTCTGATCCCGCCACGTCAAAAGGGCCTCGCGGTTGTCGCGCAGGGATTCGAAGATCAGATAATCACGCAGGAAAACGTATCCCAGCACGGCCGCGATGGCGATGGCGATCAGCGGCGCGGCGCGGCGCAGGGTAAGGCCCTCCTTGCGCGGGCCGGTCTGTGTGGTCTTTGACATGTTGCGTCCTCTTCCCTGCTTGCCGTGGGAACCTGCGCCGCGAAACCGCATTGGGAAAGGCCCATCACGACGGGTTGACCCGGCACCGGGATTTGTTTCAGAAACAGCGCGCAGCGAAGACCGCAAAAACCGGTGCTGGGCAATTGACTTCCCTCCACCTCCGTCATATCGAAGCGGCTCACACGAATTAGGGTGACGAATCCGACAATCCGGATCGGCACCGCCGCAGGGCACATCGCCCCGGCACGATCTGGAAGGCCCCACCGGGCGAGGAGACGAGATATGAAGCGTACTTTCCAGCCGAGCAACCTGGTCCGCAAGCGGCGCCACGGCTTCCGCTCCCGCATGGCGACCAAGAACGGCCGCAAGATCCTGAACGCGCGTCGCGCGCGGGGTCGCAAGAGCCTCAGCGCCTGATATCAGGGTTGATGATGAATTTGCCGCCGGATGCTGCACCTGAAGGGTCGGAGCGTCTGGCGGCTTCGTCATGCCCGGACACAACAGTCCAGCAGATTTCGGTACTGCGTCAGCGCTCGGAATTCCTCAAGGCCGCCCGTGCACCGCGACAGGCGATGACCGGAATGGTCGTGCAGGCCCGCAAGCGTGGAGCGGGTGAGCCTGCCGAGACGCCGATTCGCGTCGGATATACCTGCTCGAAAAAGGTCGGCAATGCCGTCATGCGCAACCGCGCCAAACGCCGCCTGCGTGAGGTCGCACGAACGGTTCTGCCTCAGTTGGGCCAGCCGGGCTATGACTATGTTCTGATCGGGCGCAACGGTGCCACGACGGACCGGTCATTTGCCGATCTGACAAACGATCTGCGCACGGCCTTGCGAAAGTTGCACCCGTGACGCCCGGCGCATGGATATTGTCCCTGCCGGTGCGCGCCTATCGCCTGACCTTCTCCTCCTATGTCGGGCACAATTGCCGCTATCAGCCGACCTGTTCGGCCTATGCTCTCGAAGCATTGCAAAAGCACGGGGCGCTGCGGGGGGGGCTGCTGGCGGCCCGGCGGATCGCGCGGTGCCACCCGCTGGGCGGATCGGGCATCGACAACGTTCCCGACTGAGGGGGCACCTCGTTCATCCGGGGTTTTCCAAAACCTTGTGCACAAAAAACCCCGGCGCAAGGGCCGGGGCGTTTCAGATGTCAGGATGGGATCAGGCTCAGAGGCTCTCTTCGATCCAACCCTGCAAGGCGGCCTTGGGGGCTGCGCCGGTCTTGTTGGACACGACCTGACCGTCCTTGAACATGAAGAGGGCCGGAATACCGCGAACGCCCAGTTGAGCGGGCGAGTTCGGGTTTTCGTCCACGTTCACCTTCACGATCTTCACGCGACCGTCATAATCTGCGGACAGTTCTTCGAGCGCCGGTCCGATCTGCTTGCACGGGCCGCACCATTCCGCCCAGAAATCGACCACTACGGGGATGTCGGACTTCAGAACGTCGGTTTCGAAGCTTTCGTCGGTGACTTTTACGGTGGCCATCGGATGGCTCCTTTCAGCGGATATATTGTGGACTTACGAATGATGGAAACCACACCTAGGGTCGCGCGCGGGGTCGGTCAAGAGAGGCCCGCGCGAAGCAATGCCGCGCTCACGATCTCTTGCGGCAGCACGTCCATACGCGCGACCGCCGTCCAGACAATCGCGACATCTATCTGTTTGCCGGGAAAACCGGGTGCCAGCACCGCGCGGTACACTGCCATCTGGCGCAACAGGGCCTCGGATGTCTGGTCGGGTCGGTCCGGGACGACGCGGTTCGACTTGAAATCCACGATGAGGATCCGGTCCCCCTCGCGCACGATCCTGTCCACACGACCGAATACGGGGCGTCCGCCCAGATTGCCGGAAATCGGAACCTCGCTCAACGCATCGGGCCCGAACAGAGGGGCAAGCGCAGGGCTTTCGCGCAGGTTCCGAACCTCCCGCGCGACTTCGTCCTGCATGTCGGAGGGCAATCGGGCCAGCAAATCGCCTGCTGCCAGATCGTCGACGCCGCGCGGCAGATCGAGCAGCGCGTGGATGACATCGCCGCGCAGCAGGGCGCGGGCGGTTTCCTCCCCCTCACCGGGCAGAGCGTGGGCCCCCTCCATTTTTGAAGGTGAAATCAGGCGATCCTCAACCGGGGCCGGTACAAGGCCCCAGTCGGGGGCGATAACCTTCGGTCGAGCGACTGGAACAACAGCAGGCGACGCGGTGCCCGTGAGCCAGCGGCTTTCCAGTCGCAGCATGGCCCCTTCCATCCCGTCTGGGGCCACATGGTGCGCGGCCGTCAGATCCTGCATTCCCTGCTCGACCATTTCGTACCATGCCGGATTGTCCTTCGAGCCGAGAGTTCCGGCCCCCGCCACGATCAGCCAATACTCCGCCCGGGTCAGTGCGACGTAGAGCAGCCGTTCCTGTTCCCTGTCGTCACGCGCCTTGTGGGCGGTGACGGCCTCGGCCTCCAGATCGCTGTTGGGGCTGGCCTGCCAGATGGATGCCTTTTTGTCGCGCGGCAGGACCGGGGGGGCGCTCTTGCGATTGCGCTGCGCGGTGTCGGGCAGGATGACGACGGGCGCCTCCAACCCCTTGGCACCGTGGATGGTCATCACACGCACCGCATCGCCGCCCTGCCCCAGCTCCCGCTTGATGTCGAGGCTGTCAGGTTCCAGCCAGTCGAGAAAGCCCGTCAGGGTCGGCGGTTCCGTCCGCTCATAGGCCAGCGCCTGAGCCAGCAATTCGTCCAACCCCTCCGCCGCGGGGGGGCCCAGCCGAGCGATGAAGCGCCGCCGTCCGTCGCGCCGGGTCAGGATACGGTCGAGGAATTCGAACGGCCGTGTAAAGTCGCCATCGTCGCGGATCTCCTGAAGGATGCGCGCCGCGTCCGAATGGCGCGGGTCGTCCTGCAACCGTGCCAGCAGCCGCGTTCTGCCCCGCCCGTGGGCCAGGCGGAACAGCGCGTCCTCATCCACGTCGAACAGCGGGGAGCGCAGGGCAGCGGCCAGCGACAGATCGTCGTCGGGCGTGACGGCGAAGTGCATCAGCGCCAGCAGGTCCCTGACGGCAAGCTCCCCCCCCAGCTTGACCCGGTCGGCCCCGGCGACGGGAACGCCATGTTCCTTCAGATGACCGATCAGACCGTGAAACAATGGGCCCCGGCTGCGCAGCAAAATGAGAATATCACCCGCCGCAAGAGGGCGCGGGCCGTCCTCACCGGGGATCTGCGTACCGCTGTCCAGCATGCGCGCAACCTCCGCCGCGATGTGACGGGCAAGTTGCAGATCGGCCCGGTTGGAGGGAGGCGTATCCACCGGCAGCCACCACAGGGCTTCGTTCGTGTCCTTCTCCGTTTCCAGAAAGGGCCACAGATCGACGCGCCCCGGCTTCGCATCGTCGAAGGCGGCGTGGGCGACCTTGTCGTCCACGCCACCCCGGTGCGCCGGGGCGAAAACCTCATCCACCAGCGACAGGATCGGCGCGGCGGATCGGAACGAAACGTCGAGCGCGACCTCACCGAACGGTTTGCCGGCATTGCCCAGCCGGTTGCGGAATTTCTCGCGCATATCCTTGAACTCGTCAGGCTGCGCCCCCTGAAAGGAATAGATCGACTGTTTTTCATCACCGACCACGAACAGGGTACGTTCATCACGCTCCACACCCTGCCCGGCATAGAATTCCGGGGTCAGCGCCTCGATCACGTCCCACTGACGGGGGGACGTGTCCTGCGCCTCATCCACCAGGATATGGTCGATCCCTCCGTCCAGCTTGTACAGGACCCAGGGCGCCATGTCCGACTCCCGCAACAGATCGCGGGTGCGCAGGATCAGATCCTCGAAATCGAGCATCCCCTGCCCCGCCTTCGCCGCGTCGTAGCGTTCCAGAAAAACGGCGGCGAAATCGTGCAGCGCCTGCGTCCGCTCCAGCACGGCGCGGGCGATGCGGTCGGTGCGCGCGGCCTCCACCGCTATAGCCAAATCGTTGAGCGCCTCGACATCGGCTGGGTCGAGCGTTGCGACCACCTGCTTGGTCGCGAACTTGTCGATCTTGGCCAGATGATCGCGTTTCTCCGTTTTCTTGTCGTATAGCAGGAAGCTTTCCGCCTGCTCGGCGGTCAGGGTCGTCAGGGTGCTCAGCACCTTGGGCAGTTGCTTGTTCTTCTCATTCGGCGTTCCGGCGGCCCTCATCGCGTGGGCCAGACGGTCGAGCAGATCACGCTCCTCCGCTCCGAAAACCTGCGGTACGGGATCGTCCGCGCGGATCCCCAGATCCGCCTCAAGTTTCGCCCGGTCAAAAGGGGTGGCGAAGGCGTCGCGCTGGCTGAGGATCGCGTTCAGCAGGCCCTCCGGCCCGTCACCGGGACAATGCGCGGCCATCGCGGCAAAGACGTCCGGCGCGGCCACGGCGATCTCGTCCATCAGATCGGCGCGCAAGGCCAGCGTGGCGCGGTCGTCCATCTCACGGAAACCGGGGCTGATTCCGGCCTCCATCGGGAAGCGTCGCAGGATCGTGCCGCAAAAGGCGTGGATGGTCTGGATCTTCAACTCACCCGGCGTTTCCAGCGCGTCCGCGAACAGACGGCGGGCCACGGCCAGATCGACGTCGCCCGATTCCTCCAACTGCGCAAGCTCGGCGCGCAATTCCGCGTCTGGCATCATCGACCACGCGCCCAGCCGCCTGAACAAGCGGTTCTTCATCTCCGCCGCTGCGGCCTTGGTATAGGTCAGGCACAGGATGCGCTGCGGGCTGGCGCCGTGCAGCAGCAACCGCGCCACACGGTCGGTCAGGACGCGGGTCTTGCCCGACCCGGCATTGGCCCCCACCCAGGCGGACCCGGCGGGCGAAGAGGCGCGGTTCTGCGCCCGGCTGGCATCGCTCAACATCATCGTCCGACCTCCTGCACCTGTGCCTCGTCACCATCCTCCCACTCCCCCATACGTGAGAGGTGGTCATAGTCCGAGGCATAGGTGAGGTGCGAGGGCTGCTGCCGGGCGGGATATCCGCGCGCCGCGCTCTCATAGCTCGCGATCAGTTCCGCGAACCGTTGCCAGGCATCGCGCGTGCGGTCGTCCGTCTCATCCACCGGCTGAATCCTGGCACTGGCCCCCATGCCGATATATTCGAGGCGTGAAACCTCCGCCGGTTCGATATCCCTGAACCCGCCATCCCGTGCGATCTCCGCTTGAAGCGGCAGTTGCAGGGCGTATGTGCGAATCTGGTCCGGGGTGGGGGGGGTGCCGGACTTGTAGTCGTAGATCCGAAGCGTGCCGTCATGCGCGCGGTCGATCCGGTCCGCCTTGGCCGTCAGAACGAATGGCGGGGCGACCAAGGTGCGCTGGCCTTCGACTTCGCGCGCCAGGGGGGTGGCATCGACCTGTCGGGCGATCTCACGCTCCACCAGAACCGGGGCCACGCGCATCAGACGCGCGCGCCACAAAGCGCGGGTCGCGGGCCACGGAACCAGTTCGGCCAGCACGTCGGTCGCGGTTTGCGCGAACAGATCCAGCGCCTCGGCCCCTTGGGCGCCCTGCAATGCCGGAACGAACCGTTCCATGACCTTGTGCAGCACGGTTCCGCGTTCACGGTCGTCCGCCTCACGCCCCGGCAGATCCAGCGCCCGCAGACCGAGGATATAGCGGGCATAGGTGGCATAGGGGTCACGGATCAGGGTCTCGACACCCGTCACCGGCAGCTTTCGCGGACGCGCGGCGACCGGCGGCGCGGGCATCGGGCGCGGCGCGGGGGGCAGCGGCGCGGCAGGCGCCTCCACCGCGCGGGCGATGTCGAGATATACTTCACCACGGGCCTGCATCGCGTCCAGCGCGGCCACGCCCTCCTCACCCAAGCCGGCGATCAGGTTGGTCAGGCGGATCATCCAGCGGCTTGCCACAGTGGGCGCGCCGCCCGCACGCGCGGCGCGGCTGAGGATCACCTGCGGCGCATTGATCGCGTTTTGAAAATCATGCGCGGCCAGCCCCGTGTCCCGCTCGGGCATGGGCAGGCCCAGATTGTCGCGCATCTTGCGGCTGAGCCAAGGGTCCGGCGCGGGGCGTTCGGGCCAGACGCCCTCATTCAGACCGCCGAGGATCGTGATATCGGCACGGGTCATCCGGGCCTCAAGCGCGCCAAGGATCAGAACCCCGGGATGCGGCAGGAACGCGGCACTGCGCACCTGCGCGGCAATCAGCTCATCCTCCACCAGACGCATCGTGTCGGTCAGCGTCAGCCCCGTCATCGCGTCGGCGGCAGCGTCCAACCGATCCAGAAGGGCCGTTGCGGCGAGGCCGGTTTCCTCCCTCCAGATCTCCGGGTCGTCATCGTCCAGCCCGCGCGACAGACGGTCCGCGACACCGCGCAAAACCCTCAAGGCCAGCGCAGGCTCGACATCCTGCGTCAGCCTAGAAAGCGGGGCGAAGCAATCCGCCAGCCACGCCACCCACGCGGTCGCGCCATCGTCGTTTTGTCGGTCTGCCGCCCAGCCCGCAATGCGATCCCAGTCGGTTTGCGGGGTGGCGAGGACATCGCGCCCGGTCTGCAAGCCGATGACGCGGCGCAGATGCAGCCGCCGCGATTGCTTCGCACCGCCGACCAGCGGGTGCTTGAGCAAGGCGATCAGCGCGGCGGGGGCGGGAACTGTGCCGCTGATGTTCAGCAGCATCCGCAACAGGACACCCGGAGGTGTCAGATGCAGCGGTCGCCCCGCACTGTCATCGGGGATCAGACGCCAGCGGTCCAGCGCGGCGGCCACCCGGCGCGACAGGTCGCGGTCGGGTGTGATGAGCGCGACAGTCTTGCCGTGCTCAACCGCATCGCGCATCGCGCAGGCGATGGCGGCGGCTTCCTCCCGCTCGGCCGGGGCCTCGATCAGGGTCAGGCCTTCTGTCGCCTCCCCCACTTCGACATGTCGGGCTGGTGCCTCGGCCAGCCAGCTGTCCGTCACGGGCGCCGGGCGCAGCGCGAGCGAGACGAGCCGCCCCCGCGCCGTGGACCCGTGCGCAGACGTCCAACTGGGCAAATCCGCCATGTCCAGCCCCATCGCGCGACCAACCTGCGCAAGCCCAGCCTGCGGGTGATCCGGCGTTAACGAAGGTTTGTCAGTCTTCTGCCACAGCATCTCAGGCAGATCGGGATCATAGCCCGGCAGGATCACCGCCCCCTGCGGGAGACCCGCGACCAGCCGCATCAACCGCCGCATCCAGGGCCGCGATCCGGTTGAGCCGGCGAGGATCAGCGGATGATCCGGCGGCGACCGGGTCCACTCGGCCTCCAACGCCGCGACCTGGGTGATGCGCACCACCTCCGGGTCCTGACGGCCCGGTTCGGTCTGTTCCAGCACGTCCGGCCACAATGTCCACAGCAAGCGCATGAACCGCGCCGAAATCTGCCAATGTTTCGATACATCGTCGAGGTTCAACCCCTCCAGCCGATCCGGCGCGACCCCCTCCGCCTGCAACGTATCGAGCAAATCGAGCAGCCGGTCCGCCAGATCGAACACCGCAGCGCGCGGCGCCAGCCCCGGCTCCTGCGCGATCAGCCCGGCAATCAGCCTGGCGACGTGCACCTTACGTCGCAGCGGGTCCACCGCCACGGAAAGGCCGGATTGCGTCAGCAGCGCCTCCGCCCCGTCGATCCGGGGCATCATGCCCGCGAACCGCGCGTCGCGCGCCATCCGATCCTGCAAAACCCGCTGCGCCCGGCGGGTATTGAGGCGGACCTCCACCCCCGCGCGGGCGAACGGATCGAGTCCGGCCATCCGCATGTTCAACCCGTCCAGCAGCACCGCCGCGAAGTCGGCTCCGACGGGAACGGTGAACACGCGCAAATTCTCGGTCGGATCGAACATCAGCCCTCCCCCAGAAATACGGATTCGGCAGCCGTAAGTCCCTGCGGCGTGCCCACGTCGATCCATGGCCGGTCGCAGACCGCACCGAACAGCGTGCCTGCCGCGTTCATTTCATTCCACAGAATGTTCAGCGAGAATTTGCCCGGCTTCATCCGCGCCAGACGGTCAGTGCGCAGGATCTGCCAACCGGAATAAACGTAGGCCGCGTGCGGTGCATCCCCGCGACGGATCAACTGACCGTCTGCCATCATGTCGAAATCGCCTGTTCCCGAATAGGCCCTGCACCGGGCCACAGGCACCATCACCAACAGTGCCTCCATCCCGTCGCGCCAGTTCTGATCGAGAATGCCGAGCGGATCCGCGTCTCCTGCCCACATGGCATCCGGATTCACGCTGAGAACGCGCCGGTCGAGATGGGGCAGCGCCGCCAGCATACCGCCCCCCGTCTCCAAAATCTCCGGCTCGTGCGTTAGGTGCAGTGAGGGGACAGTGCGAGAGGCGAGCGCATCCGCGATCTGATGCGCCTGATAGTGCGTGTTGACCACCGCGCGCGCAATTCCCCCCGCGACCAGCCGGTCAAGCGCGTGATCCAGCAAGGTTTTCCCGCCGACCTTCAGCAGCGGCTTGGGCGTGTCACGCGTCAACGCGCCCATGCGGGTTCCAAACCCGGCCGCGAAGACCATGGCCACGTCCGGCAAGCTCATCGGGCGGCCCCGATGCGGGCCTGCACATCCGCATCGGGCGGCGGAACGTTGGCATCGACCCACGCGTGCAGATCAGCCAGCGTGGGATGACGCAGATCGCGTTGCAGATGTGCCCAGACGCGCGACATCAGGTTCAGATAGCCAGGCTTGCCATCCCGCATCGACAGACGGGCGAAGATGCCCAGGATCTTGATGTTGCGCTGCGCCCCATAGGTTGCATAGGCCGCCGCGAAGGTATCGGGATCCGTCCCCGTCGCCTGCACAAACCGCGCGATCATCGCGGATCGCAGCGCCGGGCTGGTATCGCGGCGCGCGTCCTCCAGCAATGAGACCAGATCATAGGCCGGGTGCCCCGCCAGCGCATCCTGATAGTCCAGCAGACCGACCCGCGCCGTGCCCTGCCGCTGAGGCAGCCAGATCAGGTTTTCGGCGTGAAAATCGCGCAGGACCACCACGTTGGCGTCCAGCCAGGGCGCGCAGGCAGCGTGGATCAGGGCGTCCAACTCCGCCTCATCCCCCGTTCCACCGGCACCGGGAATATACCACTGGGTCAGCAGCCGGGCCTCTCGACAACAGGTCGCCGCGTCATAACGCGGCAGGCTGGCCGGGGCCGGCGATGCCTGCAACTCAACCAGCATATCGACCGCCGCCGCGTAGAGCGTGACCTCATCCTGTTGCGCGACGGCCCGCGCAAACAGATCGTCGCCCAGGTCTTCGAGCAGCAGGAAGCCGTTTTCGGGATCGGATGCAATAATCTCGGGCGCGCTGAAGCAGCGGTCGCGCAACAGTCGGGTCACTTGGACGAAAGGCGCGGTATCCTCGCCCCTTTCACGCGGTGCATCCATCAGGACAGCGGCGCGTTCACCCTGCACCCGCAGATAGCGCCGGTTCGAGGCGTCGCCCGCCAATGGGTCGAGCCTCGCATCCCCCCACCCGATATCGGTCAGAAATCTCCGGATCAGCCTGTGGCGGTTGTTCGTCATGACAGCCCCTCGGACATGCGTTTCCAGTCTCCTCCGACCAGTTGGACGACCGCTTCACGTCCCTCACCCGATTGCGCCAGAGTGATGGCCATGTGGCGGGCCGGCGTCAGGCTTCCCAGACGTTCGGGCCATTCGATCAGGGTTATCGCGTCTTCCAGCGCAGTGTCGAGGCCAAGTTCCATCAGCTCCTCAGGCTCTCCCAATCGGTAGAGATCCATGTGCCAGATCGTCCTGTCGCCTGCGTCGTAGCCTTGCATCAGCGTATAGGTCGGTGAGGGGACCTCCTGCGCATCATGTGTCAGCGCCCGGATGGCCGCGCGCGCGAAATGCGTCTTTCCCGCCCCGATCGGCCCGGCCAGCAAGATGCAATCGGCAGGTCCGAGCAGAGTCGCCACCCGACGCGCGAACATGTCTGTCGCGGCAGGGTCCGGCAGATGAAAACGAAAGGAATGAGGATCGTCCGACATAGCCACGATCTAGCAGAGGAGCGGTCCGACAGGAACAGCCTAACTTGCGCCCGCACCCCTCGTCAGAACAGGCTGGTCCGCGTCCTGCACGTTCAGTGCATCGCACGGGATACGCGCGGTTATGGTGAACCGGGCACCGTTTTCGACCGTCACCTCGCCCCGCACATCCGAAAGATAGCGCCGAAGCAGGGAAATCGGCAGCGTGCCGTCGATCGTCGACTCATCATTCGCGCCCTCGCCGCTCAAAGTCAGCAATGCATCCCCGTTTTGGCGACTGAGCGTGAATGTGGCGCCCTGCCCCGGTGGCACGATATCCACGGCGGCGAGAAGCATGTTGTAGCCGGCCCGGCGGATCAGGTCCTGTTGCGTGCACGGCAGATCACCCGCGCCGCGATCCACCAGCGCGATGGAGATATCGGCAGGCTCGGTCACGCTGCGGCCCTGCTCCAACGTGAGATCGACGGCCTCCCGCAATGTCTTCACCGCAGTCGCGCGTATGCTTTCGGTGGGCAGGAAGGACAGCAGGGTTCCGCCACCAGGCAGCGGGTTGAGTTCGAGCACGCTCAGCACGTTCCCGTTGCGGGTCAGAGGAACCGTGATCGGCGTCCGCTCCGTCTGGTTGAGGCGACCGACCACGTAACTGAGCACCCGATCCCAGATCGGGGCGGGGCCGAAAGCCTGCCGACATTGGCGCAGAACCTCGTGAACCGCGCCCGCCGTGGACAGATCCTCACGTTCGGAGCGCACGCCCGTCAGCTTGGAAAACCCCGTGCTGACAAATCCCGCCGCGCCGCTGATGTCGAAGATCAGATGCGTCCCCGGACGCGATTCCAAGGCGGCGGCACGCAAGGTCATCCCCTCACGGAACTGTTGCTCCAACGTCACGGCGGGGGTGATATCCTCCAACAAGAAGGCGACCGCGCCCTGCGGATGCGGGCGCCCGACCACGCGCAGCGTTCGGCCGGATGGTTGCACCCACAACTCCGCAAATTCCTGCGTGCCACCATCGCGCCCCAGCGAGATCAACTGCTCGCTCCACTGCCGAAAATCCTTTTGGTCAGGCAGGGTACGTCTTTCGCGCAGGCGATTGAGAAACCCGCTCAATGTCGGGCGCCCGGCCAGCCAAGCGGGATCGAGCCGCAGCAGATCGGCAAGCGCCGGGTTGAACAGACCCAGTTCGCGGTCACGGTCGAAAATCGCAAGTCCGATCGGTAGATGCGCAAAGGTTTCCGTCAACGTTTCGACAAATCGTCCCAGCGCCGCCTCAGCCCGCATGATTCGCTCCGCGGCGAGGGCATATCCAAGAATGATCCCATCCTGCGCAGGGACCAGCGTGACGTCGAACCACAATGGCAGCGTTATGGTATCAGTCTGAATCGATATCCTGTGCTGTACCGGAACATCGCTCGCCTTCAGCCGCTGCGCCTTCGCGGCGAGCAGCGCGGGCACCTCGGCCGGCATTCCCCTGCGTCGCATCGCGTCCGCGTTCGACCACAGGATTTCACCCTGCCCGTCCATGCGCCATTGCAGGTAGGGTGCGTGTTCCAGCAAATCCGATTGCCGCGCGGCCAGATCGGCGGCAGCCACGGCGGCACCCTGTCTGGCCAGAGCGCGATGTTCGTTCACAGAGGCATCTATGACAGAAACATATGCCTGCGCCCCGCGCACGAAGCCCGAGATGTCCAGATACACATCGCCGCCGTCGCCACAGATCAGTTCGAAACCGACCCCGTCGGCAAGCAAACGCGAAGTCGCCCGCAGCAGCTCAGCCTGCGATTCGGGGTGCATGTTGCGTGCATAGTCCTGAACCGTGACGACAGCGCCGCCCCCGACCAGCCCGCGCCGCGTCAACCGGTACAGCGTTTCACGCCCGGCCACAGCGACATCGGACGTGTCGCTGCGCACGAAGCGCCACACGATCAGGGCGAGAGCCAGAGATGCGGTCAGAGCAGCGGCAAGAAGACCCGGACCGGGCGAGAACGGCATGAAACGGCTCCGATTGATACGAGCCGTCAGCTTGCGCGGTGAGCCTTAACGAAGCGTTAAGGATGATCTGGATCGTTGCGGCTGTTCTGCCCCAGCGCCGCGCGTGAAGGGTCCGTCAGCGGTGCGATCATGTCGCGCGGCCACACCACATCGACCAGCGCGCCCGGCGCGCGTGCGAAGGTCGCACTTCCGACCTCGGCCCGTCGGCGCCCCGGCTCCGTAGCGTTGGTGAAGGTCAGGACAGCGCCGGATCGCTCCAGCAAGGTCTTGGCGATGAACAAACCCAGGCCCATCCCCTCATATCCCGGGCGCAGGGGATTACGACGTCTTCGGCGGGCCAGAAACGGATCGCCCAGCCGCCCGATGATGTCTTCGGGATAACCGGGGCCATCGTCGCCAATCGCGATCCGCAACCGCTCCAGATCCCATGTCGCGTCGATCCAGACCGTGGAATGCGCGAAATCCACCGCGTTCTGGATCAGGTTGCGCAGGCCGTGCACCACTTCTGGCGTGCGAATGGTTCCGGGTTGGTCGATGACGCGCGATGTATCGGTCTGCCCGTCCAGCCGGACGATCACCTGCTTGCCGCGGTTCACATGCGGTTCTGCCGCCTCGTCGATCAAGGCTTCCAGCGGTACGTAATGCAGATGCAGGTCGTCCTTCCCGGCCCGCCCCATATCCGCCAGGATCACCCGGCACCGGTCGGCCTGTTCGCGGATCAGATGTGCATCCTCGACCAGTTGCGGATCCGCATCCGGCAACAGGGCCAGATCCTCCGCCAGTTCCCCTGCCGCCAGCTTGATCGTGGCGAGGGGCGTGCCCAGTTCGTGCGCCGCCGCCGCCACGACCCCCCCGAGGGAGGAAAGCCGCTGTTCGCGCGACAGGGCCATTTGCGTCGCCACCAGTGCCTCGGACATTGCCGCATTGTCGCCTGTCACCTTGGCCGCGTAGATTCCGAAAAACAGCGTGAAGATCGACATCGCGAGCCACATCCCGAAGATATAAATATCCGGCAGATCAAATGCCTGCACGCCCGCGACCGTCAGCGGTCTGTACCAGAACATCAAAAGCGAGGTGAGCGCGATCGCCACCCCGCCCAGAAACGTGGTTTGCCGCACCGGCAGAGCCGTCGCCGCGATCACCACGGGCCCCACGATCAGAACCACGAATGGATTGGTCAAGCCGCCTGTCAGATGCAGCATCAGGGCAAGCTGGAACAGATCGAACAACAGGATGCCGGCGATATATTCCGCCGACAGCCGCTTGTTTTCCGGCAGCACGATCGCACCGCCCAGATTGACGGCGACCGACAGCAGCACCACCGCAAGGCACAACGCCAGCGGCAGGTCGATGCCCAGCGCGAATTGTGCAAACAAAACGGCCATGAACTGCCCGCCGATCGCGGCCCATCGTAGGCCGAGCACCGTGCGCAATCGCAGCCAGTCGTTACCAGTCTGGGGTGTGTCGGGGAACAGCCAGTCTTTCATCTGAGATGGCCGTCCAGGTGCTCAAAGGACATGTCAATCCACCTCGCGCGGGGTCTACCGGACAGAGGCGAGGAACGCCGCCACCTCCGCCTGACCGGTTCGCGTGCGATAGGACATGCGCGAACGGACGGAGTCGTCACCGGTGAAATCCTGCAGGAACGCGGTCGGGTTCGAAATAAACTCCGCCAGGTTCGCCTGCGTCCAGACCAGCCCGGCATCCCGTGCGGCGACCGTTCCCGGACTGTAATTGAAGTCGGGTTGGTACCCCGCCGGCTGTCCAATGATACCATAGAGGTTGGGGCCCGTGCGACCCCGGCCCGCGATGTTCCTACCATCAGGCGCGGTGACGACGTGACAGGACTTGCACTGATCGAACGCCGATACGTCCTGTGCCGACACCGGCGCCGCCAGCATCGTCGCTGCCATTACTGCGTAAAGCATGATCGTCTTCATCGTGTATCCTCCAAGCGGTACAGAGAACCTATATATGCTTCACGAGGTTTGCATATAACCATTGCGCGAGCGGCAACGGCCCAAGCCGTCGCAACCCCGAGGATGCGACGTGTCAGAATAACAGGGAAACGGGTGGTGCTATGCTGCGGCCCGCGCCAGGGCGCATTGGCTCCACAATGCGTGCAGCGCAGTCACAAGAGCGTCGATATCGGAATCGTCGTGCAGAGGCGACGGGGTGAAGCGCAGGCGCTCCGTCCCCTTGGGAACCGTCGGGTAGTTGATCGGCTGCACGTAGATGCCGTGATCCTGCATCAGGATATCGGCCAGCATCTTGCACTTCACCGGGTCCTTCACCATGACGGGCACGATATGCGATGGATTGTCCAGATGAGGTATGCCCGCGCGATCCAGTGCCGCGCGCAAGCGGGCGACCTGACGTTGCTGGCGGGTGCGCAGGGCGACGCCCTCCTCACCCTTGAGGGTCTGAATCGACGCGACCGCCCCGGCCGCCACCGCAGGGGGCAGCGCCGTCGTGAAGATGAATCCCGAAGCGAAGGAGCGGATGAAGTCCACCAATTCGACCGAGCCGGTGATATATCCGCCGACCACGCCGAACGCCTTGCCCAGTGTGCCCTCGATCAGGGTGACGCGGTCCGACAGGCCCTCACGCTCCGCTATGCCGCCGCCGCGTTTGCCGTAGAGGCCCACGGCGTGCACCTCATCCAGATAGGTCATCGCGCCGAACTGTTCGGCCACGTCGAGGATTTCGCCGATGGGGGCGATATCGCCGTCCATGGAATAGACGCTCTCGAATGCCACAACCTTGGGCGCATCGGGGTCCAGATCGGCAAGCTTGCGCTCCAGATCGCGCGGATCGTTATGCGCCCAGATCCGCTTCTCGCAGCGGGCGTGGCGAATACCCTCGATCATGCTGGCATGGTTGAACGCATCCGACAGGATCGTACACCCGGGAAGCCGCGCGCCGAGCGTGCCCAGCGCCGCCCAGTTCGAGACATAGCCCGATGTGAACAGCAAAGCACCGTCCTTGCCATGCAGATCGGCCAGTTCCCGTTCCAGCAGAACGTGACTGTGATTTGTGCCCGAGATGTTGCGCGTGCCCCCGGCACCCGCGCCGCATTGGTCGATTGCGGCGTGCATGGCGGCGATCACCTCGGGGTGCTGGCCCATGCCCAGATAGTCGTTGCCGCACCACACCGTGACCTCGTCCGCGCCGGCGCCGTGGTTCTTCGCCCTTGGATAGGCGCCTCGGTGGCGCTCCAACTCGGCGAAGACACGATAGTTGCCGTCTGACTTGAGCGCGTCGAGTTGCGTGCGAAATAGCTGGTCGTAATCCATGGTCCGTCTCGTCCCTTGCGGCGCCGCCAAGCCCGACACCCTTTGTCATTCGGTGGTCTAGGGGAATTTACGCTTCGTGAAAAGCGCCCCGATGCCGCATCTGTTCCTTTTCACTGCGCCACCTGGCACTGCGCGGTCAAGGTTTAGAGTAGTTTGAAACCAGACGTATTGATCTGGATCTAATTGGACAAACGTCGTGACGCGACGTCCCGCATGGGGCGTCTGGTCGCGCCGGTGCCGCCAAGTTGGGGGTGGACCCTCTATCAGCGCTGCTCCATATCTGACGCTGATTTTCACCGATGGAGCGCCGAAATGACCGAAAAACCACTGCTTCGTGCGCTCAAGGGCGAAACCCTGCCGGTGCCGCCGGTCTGGATGATGCGACAGGCGGGGCGTTATTTGCCCGAATACCGCTCGACGCGGGCACAGGCGGGCAGCTTTCTCGATCTGTGCTACAATCCCGAACTCGCCGCCGAGGTCACGTTGCAACCCTTGCGGCGCTATTCCTTCGACGCGGCGATCCTGTTCGCGGACATTCTGCTGGTGCCGCAGGCGCTGGGGGCGGATCTGACCTTTGTTCAGGGTGAGGGGCCGCGCCTGTCCACCATTACCCGCGCCGCCGATCTGGCCAAGCTGGGTCCGGTGGAGGATATCGACGAGGTCCTTTCCCCGATTTACGAGACGGTGAAGCTGCTGCGCCGCGAACTGCCCGCCGACGTGCCGCTGATCGGCTTTGCAGGGGCGCCGTGGACCGTCGCGACCTACATGATCGCGGGCAAGGGCACCCCGGATCAGGCCCCCGCGCGGCGGATGATGTACGGCGATCCCGCCACGTTCGAGGCGCTGCTGGACCGGATCACCGAGGCGACGATCCACTATCTGCTGCAACAGATCGACGCGGGCGCCGAGGTGGTGAAGCTGTTCGACAGCTGGGCCGGCGCGCTGCCCGGTCCGGTCTTCGCGAAATACGCCATAGCCCCGGCCAAGCGCATCGTGGACTCGATTCGCGCGAAACATCCCGACGTGCCGATCATCGGCTTTCCCCGCATGGCGGGCGGCAACTACCTGCCCTATGTGCAGGCGACGGGCGTGCAATGCGTGGCGCTGGATACCTCCGTCGATCCCGCCTGGGCCGCGCGTGAATTGCAGCCGCATACCTGTGTGCAGGGCAATTTGGATCCGCTGTTGCTGGTTCAGGGCGGCGATGCATTGACCAAGGCGGCCAAGGCCGTGGTCAAGGGATTCTCGGGCGGGCCGCATATCTTCAACTTGGGGCATGGCATCACGCCGGATGCGGATCCGGACAATGTGCACCGTATGCTGGAGGCCGTGCGCGGCTGAACTGCCCGAAGGGTTTCGTTAACCCCTCCTTAACCATGAGGGAACGATCCTGCCCCGGAACGGGAGGATCAGCATGGTCGCGCGCGCCTACACAGTCGCCTTTCACGGGGTGGAGGCTCGTCGCGTCGAGGTGCAATGCGCCCTGAGCTCCGGCCTGCCTGCCTTCCATCTCGTCGGTCTGCCGGATAAGGCGGTGAGCGAGGCGAAGGAGCGTGTGCGCGCCGCGATGACCTCCATGGGGCTGGCGATGCCGTCAAAGCGGATCACCGTGAACCTGTCCCCAGCCGATCTGCCGAAGGAAGGTCCGCATTTCGACCTGCCCATCGCCCTGAGCCTGCTGGCCGCGATGGACGTGATTCCGCAGGACGCGGTGGAGGGGTTTCTGGCGATGGGGGAACTTTCGCTCGACGGCTCCACCGTGCCAGTCATCGGCGCGCTGCCTGCGGCCATGGCCGCGGCGGAGGCGGAATGCGGGCTGATCTGTCCCGAGGCCTGCGGGGCGGAGGCCGCGTGGGTCGGCGCGGTGCAGGTGCTGGCCACGCCATCCCTGCTCGCAATCGTGAACCATTTCAACGGGCGCGCGATCCTGCCCGCGGCGCAGGCCGGCATGATTTCGGATCGCGGCGTTGTGGCGGACATGGCCGATGTGAAGGGGCAGGAGCGGGCGAAGCGTGCGCTGGAAATCGCCGCAGCCGGGCGGCACCACATGATCATGGTCGGGGAACCGGGATCGGGTAAATCCATGCTCGCCGCGCGTCTGCCCGGCATCCTGCCCGATCTGACCCCGGCGGAGGCGCTGGACACCTCGATGATCCTGTCGCTCGCCGGTCAGATCGAGGAGGGCGGAATCTCGCGCCGCCGCCCGTTCCGCACCCCGCATCACACCGCGTCCATGGCCGCCATCGTTGGCGGCGGCAGGCGTGCCGGTCCGGGGGAGATCAGTCTGGCCCATAACGGTGTGCTGTTCATGGACGAGTTCCCGGAATTTCCGCGTCAGGTTCTCGAAACCCTGCGCCAGCCCATCGAGACCGGCGACGTGGTCGTCGCCCGCGCAAACGCACATGCCAGATATCCCTGCCGGTTCATGCTGGTGGCCGCCGCCAACCCGTGCCGCTGCGGCTATCTGCCGGATCCGTCCCGCGCGTGTTCCAAGGCGCCGGTCTGCGGGCAGGACTATCTGGGCCGCATCTCCGGCCCGCTGATGGATCGGTTTGACATCCGCATTGACGTGTCCCCGGTGGCGGTTGGTGATCTGTCGGACAGCACGCCGGGGGAAAGCAGCGCCGCCGTCGCCGCCCGCATCACCGCCGCACGACAGGTTCAGGCCGCCCGCTTCGCGAATCTGGACGCCACCACCAATGCCGATGCGGAGGGCGATTTGCTTGACCGGATCGCCACGCCCGACGCGGCGGGCAAGGAATTGCTGACCCGCGTCGCGGACAAGCATCGGCTGACCGCGCGTGGCTATCACCGTATCCTGCGCGTGGCGCGTACCATCGCGGATTTGTCCGGGGTGGAGGTCGTCGGGCGGGACCACGTGGCGGAGGCCGTCGCCTACAGGCTGGCGATTTGAGGCACCGGCTTAGAAGAAGCTCTGCGGGTCGATATCTATCGCGATCCGGTAGTTGGGGCGCGGCACCACGCCCTCCACCCACCGGGCCAGAACGGATTGCAAGGGCAACCCCTTGGGCGCCTTGACCAGCAACCGGACCCGGGTTCGACCACGGATTCGCGCGACCGGCGCGGGGGCGGGGCCGAACAGTTGCGCCCCGGCCTGAGTCAGGACACCCGCGCGGGCGGCGAGCGCGCGGGCCAGATCGAAGGTCTCCCGCTCCTCCGGCCCGCTGACGATGATCCCGGCCATTCGCCCGAACGGGGGGGCACCTGCGGCCTGACGCTCCGCCGCCTCGGCCTGCCAGAACGCTTCCTCATCCCCACCGAGGATCGCCTGGATCACCGGATGCTGGGGCTGATGGCTCTGCACCATGGCCAGACCGGCCTTGTCCGCGCGCCCTGCCCGGCCCGCGACCTGCCGGATCAACTGAAACGTCCGCTCGGCGGCGCGCAGCTCACCCCCCTGCAATCCCAGATCGGCGTCGATCACGCCGACAAGGGTCAACAGCGGGAAGTTGTGCCCCTTGGCGACCATTTGCGTTCCGATGACGATATCCGCGCCCCCATTTGCGATCTCCTCGATGCGTTGCTTCAGGGCGCGCGCGCTCATCGTGATATCGGAGGAGAGAACCGCCATGCGCGCCTCAGGGAAGCGACGCTCGACCTCCTCGGCCAGACGCTCGACCCCCGGGCCCAACGCGGCCATGTGATCGGCACTGCCGCAGGCCGGGCATTCGACAGGGATCGGCTTGGTGGCACCGCACTGATGGCACATCAACCGGTTCAGGAACCTGTGTTCCACCATCCGCGCATCGCAATCGTCGCACCCGATCTGATGCCCGCAGGCGCGGCACAGGGTCAGGGGGGCATAGCCGCGACGGTTGAGAAACAACAGGCTCTGCTCCCCTGCCGCCACGCGCGTGCGCACGGCATCGGCCAGCGGATCGGATATCCACGAGTCGCGTTCCAGCGGATCGACGCGCAGATCCACCGCCCGCATTTCGGGCAGCACCGCAGCGCCGAACCGTTCCGTCAGGTCGAGCCGGGCGTACTTGCCTGCCCGCGCGTTCACCCAGCTCTCCAACGACGGCGTGGCCGAGGCGAGCACCACTTGCGCCCCGCTGAGCGAGGCACGCAACACCGCCATGTCTCGCGCGTTGTACAAGACACCCTCTTCCTGCTTGTAGGAGCTGTCATGTTCCTCATCCACGATGATCAGGCCCAGATCGGTGAATGGCAGGAACAATGCGGACCGGGCCCCCACGACCAGCCGCGCGCGCCCCTCCGCGATGCCGGTCCACGCCCGCCTGCGGCCCGCCTGGGTGACGCCGGAGTGCCACTCGGCCGGGGCCGCGCCGAACCGGGCCTCGACCCGCGCCATGAATTCCCCCGTCAGCGCGATTTCGGGCAGCAGGACAAGAACCTGACGCCCGGTACGCAGGCATTCGGCGGCAGCCTCCAGATAGACCTCCGTCTTGCCCGATCCGGTCACGCCCTTCAGCAATGTGGTGCCATAGGTCCGGCTGCGCACGGCGTCACGCAGCACCGTGCTGGCATGACGCTGATCGGCGGACAGATCCTTGGACGGCAGGTCGGGGTTCAATATCGGGAACGGGGCGTCGCGGGGGGCGGTCTCGCTTTGCAGCACGCCCTGCGCCTCAAGCCCCTTCACAACAGAGGAGGTCACGCCGACCAGTCCGGCCAGCTCCGACGGGGCGAAGCCCATGCCCTCGTGCTCATCGAGAAAAGCAATCACCCGCTCTCGCGCATCGGTCATCCGGGTCGGGCGTTCATCGGTCAGGCGGAGGATGCGCCGCTTGCCCGGTGGATCGCCAAGGCCCGGCACACGGGTCGCCAGACGCAGGATCGCCGTCAGCGGTGTCATCGTATAATCGGCGACGCGGATTATGAATTCGCGCATTGTGCCGCTCATCGGTGGCACGTCGAGCACGGTGCCGATCTCACGTATCTTGCCCGGATCGTAATCGCCGGCACCCGGCCCCCAGACCACCCCCTTGACCCGGCGTGGCCCGAGGGGGACGCTGACGAACGCCCCCACGCGGATGCCGCCGTCGGGCACCCGGTAATCCAGTGTACGGCCCGGCATGTCGGGAGTCAGGACGGAGGCCAGCGCACCTGCCTCCAGAAATTCGATGGGCTCGCTCATGCCTGCCCAGTATCACGGTGCGACGATCAGGCAAACGGTTCACGAACGGCACTTGCGCGATGTCTCACGGGTTGGGTTTGCGTTCCGTTGCGGCTGATGTAAGGTCCGCGCGAAATGACCCTTGCAGGAATATGAGCCATGAAATTCTTCGTCGATACCGCCGATGTCGCAGCGATCTCCGAGCTCAACGATCTGGGCTTCGTGGACGGTGTCACCACAAACCCGTCGCTGATCATGAAATCGGGGCGTGACATCCTCGAAGTCACCAAGGAGATCTGCGATCTGATCGACGGTCCCGTCTCCGCCGAAGTGACTGCGACCGAGGCTGATGACATGATCGCCGAGGGCCGCAAGCTGGCCAAGATCGCGGACAATATCGCGGTGAAGGTGCCGCTGACCTGGGCCGGGCTGAAAACCTGCAAAACGCTGACGGATGAGGGCCGTATGGTCAACGTTACGCTGTGCTTCTCCGCCAATCAGGCGTTGCTGGCGGCAAAGGCGGGGGCGAGCTTCATCTCCCCCTTCATCGGGCGTCTGGACGATATCAACATCGACGGCATCGACCTGATCGCGGATATCCGCACGATCTTTGACAATTACGGCTACGGCACGGAAATTCTGGCCGCGTCCATTCGCACCGTGAACCATGTCAGCGACTGCGCGCGCATCGGTGCCGACGTGATCACCGCCCCACCCGAGGTTCTGAAAAAGCTGGCCTCCCACCCCCTGACCGATGCGGGTCTGGCCAGCTTCATGGCCGATTGGGCGAAAACCGGGCAGAAGATCCTCTGATATGGACCGCGCCGCGATCCGTGACCTGATCCTCGAAGATCCCGCGCTCGTCTTGGATGACGGGGACGTGATGCGCGCCCTCGTCGCGGCACAGGACCATGGCGACGGTCGCATCACCGACTTGCGCGGGGTGCTGGTCGATCGGTTGGAGGGGCGCTTGGGTGAGTTGGAGCAGACGCACCGAACGGTGATCGCCGCCGCCTATGAAAACCTGTCCGGCACGCAGCAGATACACCGCGCCGTGATGGAGATTCTGGCACCGACAGATTTCGCAGGGTTTCTGGCCGCGATGACCGGCCCGGTGGCGGACATCCTGACCGTGGATACCGTGCGCTTGGCGTTGGAATTGTCGCCGGAGGAACGCGCGATCGCGAATGCACGCGGCATTGTCGCGCTGCCGATCGGCGGGGTCGACAGCTATGTCGGTGCCATGCGCGATCGTGATCCCGCCCGCATCACCCTGCGCCCCACCGGGCCGACCGCCACCGCCGTGTTCGAGGAACAGACCCTGCGCATCCGCTCCGAGGCGCTGATGCGTCTGGATTTGGGTGAGGGGCGCCGGGCCGCGATGCTGGTCTTCGGCTCGGGCGATATGGATCGGTTCGCACCGGATCAGGGCACTGATCTGCTGGAGTTCTTCACCGGCTGCTTCGAACGCTCCGTCCGCCGCTGGCTGGCGTGAGCGGGCAACGCTCTTGCGGCACCGATGGCGCGATGGCGCTTCTGTCCCGCTGGATCGATCAGATCGTCCCGGTGCGCGGGCAGTCGCCACGCACGGCCGAAAGTTACCGCCACGACGTCGCGGGCTATCTGGGATTTCTCAACCTGCATCGGGGCGCACCTGTCGGTCGGAACGGGCTGGGTGAGGTAACATCCCCCGAAATGCGCGCATGGATCGCCCATTTGCGCGCCGAGGGTTTGTCGGCACGGTCCGCCGCACGCGCCCTGTCCGCGGTAAAGAGCTTCCACCGCTGGCTGGCGGAGGTCGAAAACCTCGACGCGACGGCGGTCATGGCCACCCGTGCGCCCCGGATCAAGTCCGGCCTGCCCCGCCCTCTCAGCACGGAGGCGGCCCGCGCGGTGATCGCGGACACGCGGCCCGCTCATGTCAAACCCTGGATTGCCGCGCGCGATACGGCCGTGCTGACATTGCTCTACGCCTGCGGACTGCGGATATCCGAGGCGCTGGGCCTGTCGCAATCCGATGCCCCCTTGGGCGACTCGGTCCGCATCATCGGCAAGGGGAACAAGGAACGGCAGGTTCCCGTCCTGCCTGTCGCGCGCGACGCGGTGGAGGCTTACCGCGCGATTTGCCCCCTGCCCGTCACGGCGGATGACGCCCTGTTTCTGGGGGTGAGGGGCGGGCGGCTGTCGAGTTCCGTCGTTCAGAAACGCATGTCCGATCTTCGCATCCAGCTGGGCCTGCCATCCTCCGCCACGCCTCACGCGCTGCGCCATTCATTCGCCACGCATTTGCTGGAGGCCGGCGGGGATCTTCGCGCGATCCAGACCCTGCTCGGCCATGCGTCCCTGTCGAGCACACAGATCTACACCTCGCTGGATCAGACCCGTTTGATGGACATTTATGATGCCGCGAAGAAAAAGCCCGGTGGCTGACCCGGCGCTTAACTGCGAAATCGGGCGTCGGACCTTTGCCGAATCGTGCACCCAACCCGTCCTGCGAGGGATATAACTGCCGCGCGCCCTTGGTTGAGCGCGACTTATGCAGAAAACTACAAGATTTCCTTGCCCCGCCGCGTGGAGTGCGGAAGCTGGCATGAACGACACCCGCCACAGGAGAAGTCCCGATGTTCAAATCGCTTACATTCCTCGCCCTGGGCGCCAGCCTGCTGGCCAGCGCCGCTGCTGCGCAGGATTTGCCCGATCTCGACGGGCGGACCATCACGGTCGTGACCGAAAACGCCTATCCGCCTCTGCAATTCGTCGATCCCGCCACGGGTGAGACGATCGGATGGGAATACGATGCAATGGCCGAGATCGCGTCCCGCCTGAACGCGACCGTCGAGATTGAGAACACCTCCTGGGACGCGATGATCCCCGCTGTGTCCGAAGGTCAGTACGACATGGGCATGACCGGCATCACCATTCGCGAAGACAGGGCGGAAGTCGTCGATTTCTCCGATCCCTACATGCGATCCGAGATGTTCATGCTGGTGCGCGCGGACGAAGACCGCTTCACCGATGCGTCCAGCTTCGCCGCGTTGGAGGATGGACTGGTCGGCGCCCAGCCGGGCACGACCCCCTTCTACGTCGCGGTCTATGACGTGCTGGACGGGGATGAGAGCAATTCACGCATCAAACTGTTTGAGACCTTCGGCGCGGGGGTGCAGGCCCTGCGGGCAGGCGATGTCGACATGGTGCTGACCGACGGCACGGCTGGCAACGGCTATGTCGCGGCGAACCCGGATGTGTTCAAGCTGATCGGCGAACCGCTCGGCTCCGAGGATTTCGGGTTCATCTTTCCGCGCGGGTCCGATCTGGTCGCACCGGTCAACGCCGCGATTGCGGCAATGAAGGCCGATGGCACGATGGACACGCTCAACACGAAATGGTTCCTCGACTACAAGATGGGCGGCTAGGCCCCGCCCGGGCCCGTTGCTAGATGCACGGATCCGGTCAAACCCCCAACGGTACAAGCATACATGCCCCCCAGCCCACAGGATCGCGACTTTCCGTGGTGGCTCGTCGCAGCCATCGCAATCGCCATGCTCATCACGTGGCAGATCGTGGCGGACGATCTGTATTCACAGATCTTCGCGACCGTCCTCAAGGGGGTGAGGATCACGGCCTTTGTCACCGTGGTGGCGTTTCTGGCGGCCGCAGCGATCGGTCTGGTACTGGCAACCATGAGCCTGTCGCGATTCCTGATCCTGCGGCAGATCGCACGGTTCTACATCGAAATCGTGCGCGGCATCCCGATATTGGTGCTGCTGTTCTACATCGCGTTCGTCGGCGCGCCGGCGCTGGTGATCGCAGTAAACACCGTGATCGAGCCGCTGGGCCTCGATCCGATGCGCACCCGCGACCTGTCCTTGATGTGGCGCGCGATCCTGGCGCTGACCATCGGCTATTCCGCCTTCATCGCGGAGGTGTTCCGCGCGGGCATTCAATCGGTCGATCCGGGTCAGTCCGAAGCGGCCAAGGCGCTGGGGTTCAGCGGCTGGCAACGGTTTCGCCTGATCGTGTTTCCCCAGGCCCTGCGCACGATTCTGCCGCCGCTGGGCAATGATTTCATTGCCCTGATCAAGGACAGCTCGCTCGTTTCGGTTCTGGGAGTCGCAGATGTCACGCAATTGGGTAAGATTTACGCCTCGGGCTCATTCAGATACATGGAAACCTACAATATCGTCGCCGTGATCTATCTGATGATGACAATCGGCCTCAGCCTCGCCCTGCGCGCGTTGGAGCGTCGCTTGCGACAGAGACCGGGCAAGCTATCTGGCAAGAAGTGAGATTAAGCGGTTTCAGGCGCCACCCGCCCCTGTTAGCCTGCACGACAATCGAGGAGCACAAACATATGTTCGTTCGGGCTTTTTCCGTCCATCTCTTCACAGCGACCGGTGCGGGTCTCGCCCTGATGGCGATGATCGCGGCGGCAGAGGCCAATTGGTCGGTGATGTTCCTTTGGCTGATCGTGGCGCTGATCGTCGATGGCATCGACGGACCGTTGGCGCGCCGGGTCGATATCAAGCGCAATGCACCGCAATGGGACGGCGTGCTGCTGGACCTCATCATCGACTATCTGACCTATGTTTTCATTCCCGCCTATGCCCTGATCTCCGCCAATCTGATCGGAGAAGGGTGGAGCTTCGCCGCCGGTCTGCTGATCTGCATCACGGGCGTGATCTATTTCGCCGATACGCGGATGAAGACCGAGGATAACAGCTTCTCCGGTTTTCCGGGCTGCTGGAACATGGTGGTTCTGGTGCTGTTCGCGATAGATTTCGGCGGCTGGGCGGCGATGTTCATGATCATCGGCATCGCCATCGCGCAGTTCTTCTCGCTCAAGTTCATTCACCCCGTCCGCACCGAACGGTGGTACAAACTGTCCCTGCCGGTCATGCTGGCATGGGGTGCGTTCGCCACGATCGTGGCGTGGACGCAGTTCACCGGGCCGGGCTGGGCGCAGGTCGGGCTGGCGGTGACCAGCATCTATCTGCTGTTGGCCGGGATCGTGCAGCAGATCGTGCCCGAACGTTAGAGCTGTACGACCTGCCGTTGGGTTCCCAGTCCCTCGACCCCCAGTTCCATTACATCGCCATCGCGCAAATACCGCTGCGGCTGCAGCCCCATCCCCACACCCGCGGGCGTGCCCGTCGCGATCACGTCACCGGGCAGCAGCACCATACGCTGGCTCATATGCGCGATAATCTGCGGAATGTCGAAGATCAGGTCGGAGGTGTTGGAGTTCTGAAGCCGGTCGCCGTTCAGACTTAACCACAGATCGAGCGCGCCGGGATCGCCCACCTCGTCCTTCGTGACCAGATAGGGGCCAATGGGGCCGAAGCCGGGTGCGGACTTGCCCTTGATCCACTGACCGGTTCCTTCGAGTTGCCATGCGCGTTCGGACAGGTCGTTCACCACGCAATATCCGGCAACGAAGTCCATTGCGTCCGCCGCGTCCACTTGCCAGCCCCGCGCCCCGATCACGACGCCCAGTTCGACCTCCCAATCAGCCTTCAGCGCATCGGGTGCCAGAACCAGATCGTCGTTCGGCCCGGCCAGCGCCGAGGCCGCCTTGGAAAACACCAGCGGTTCCGTAGGATAGGGCATTCCCGACTCGTCCGCATGGGCGGCGTAGTTCAACCCGATGCAATAGAAGGTCGGCGGGTTCAGGACGCAGGCTCCGATCCGCGCGCCTTCCTCAACCAGTGGCAGAGCGGTCAGGTCGATATCCGTCAGGGCGTCGAACCCGTCAGTGATCGCGGCGGCATCGATGCGGGGCAGATGCGCGGAGAAATCCCGCAATTTGCCATCCCCATCAACCACACCCGCGCGCTCCGCGCCGATCTCACCGAAATTGAATAGCTTCATGTCCTTCGTCCTCGCCTGCCCCGCCACGTGGCGGAATGTTCGGTATTCCCAGATGCGCGATCAATAGCTGTATTCGTCGAACACCTTGTCCACATCGCCATTCCACGCGCCATGATACTGCGCCAGCAACTCATCCGAGGGCGTCTGTCCCCGCGTGACGATATCGCGCAGAGCGTCCAGAAAATGCGTCTCGTCCGGGATCAGACCGCCCGCCCCGCTGCGGGCACGTGCGACCAGACCGTCATTCGCGATATCTATGCAGCGCCGGGCGAGGTCCTGCATCGTTTCACCGCGAATTTCCGCCTTCAGCCCGTATTTCGCAGCGTCATGATGCAGCGCAGCCCGCTCCTGCTCGGTCCAGTCCTTGCACAGATCCCATGCAGCATCGAGCGCGCCTTGATCGTAGAGCAGCCCAACCCAGAACGCCGGCAGCGCGCACAGGCGCCGCCATGGCCCGGCATCTGCGCCGCGCATCTCCATATATTTCTTGATCCGCGCCTCGGGGAATGTTGTGGTCAGGTGATCGGCCCAATCGCTCATCGTGGGAACCTCACCCGGCAGGGCCGGCAATTCGCCCTTGAGGAAATCGCGAAAGCTCATGCCGAGCGCGTCTATGTATTTCCCGTCGCGGTAGACGAAGTACATCGGCACGTCGAGCGCGTAGTCCACGTAGCGATCGAAGCCCATTCCGTCCTCGAACACGAAAGGCAGCATTCCGGTGCGCGCCTTGTCCAGATCGCGCCAGATACGGGCGCGCCAGCTTTGCCAGCCATTGACCTTACCCTCCCAGAAGGGCGAGTTCGCGAACAGCGCAGTCGCGACCGGTTGCAGGGCCAGGGCCACGCGGAATTTCTGCACCATGTCGCTTTCGGAACCGAAATCGAGGTTCACCTGAACCGTACAGGTCCGGCGCATCATCCAGGTGCCGGTGGTGCCGACCTTGTTCATGTAGCGGTCCATCAGGGCATAGCGGCCCTTGGGCATCAGGCTGACCTCATCCTCCAGCCAGTTCGGAGCCGCGCCCAGACCGATGAAGCCGACGCCGATCTCGCCCGCGATCGCCTTGACCTGCGCAAGATGGGTGTTCACCTCGTCGCAGGTCTGGTGGATGGTTTCCAGCGGGGCTCCGCTCAACTCCAGCGCACCGCCCGGCTCCAGCGAGATGTTCGCCGCGCCCTTGGTCAGACCGATCAACTTGCCCTGTTCGCGCACCGGCGCCCAGTCATAGCGGGTGCTCAGCCCCGACAGCATGGCATGGACGGACCGGTCGCCCTCATATGGAAGGGGCTTGTGCGTGTCGAGGCAGTAGCCGAATTTCTCATGCTCCGTGCCGATGCGCCAATCGTCCTTTGGCTTGCAGCCGGATTCCAGATAATCGGCAAGCTGATCGCGATGCTCGATCGGCCCTCCGCCGGTTTGGGGGATGGACATGGGGCGGGCCTCCTTCGGCAATCGCTCAGGACTTTCTGGCGTAGCGGCTACGCCGGCGGTTGGCAACGCTCCGACCGGAAAATCACCGTTTCAGTCTGCTATGTTCGTCACGAGGCAATATGCAACATGCGCGCCCGCTTTCAATCGCATAGCATCGGGAAAAGCGCGAAGGACACACAGATGTGCAACTGGCCCGATCCCGTCACCCTGACCGGCACCCATGGCCCGCGGTGCGTGCCCACCTGCGCTGGCAGATGGAGCGTCCGCGCTAGACGATTGAGCGGACCTTGCGATCATCGGCCGGTGACCTCTGCCACAGGCGATGCGTTGTGGAGCTGCCCTTGCCCTCGACCAGATCGAGCGCGCGTTTCATCGGGAATCCGTGCAGGGACGCGAACACGTCGAACAACTGCTCCGCACCCTTGGCCGCGGTAGGGATCATCAGCGGTTCGCCGTCGCCGTGCAGAGTCCAGTGCGCGCCCGTGGGATAGGTCATCAGATCTATCGCCCTGACCTGCCCCATTTCGAAAAACCCGCCGGTGTCCGGCCCGAAATAGCCCACGCGCAATTCGTCCACCATCACCATTCCGGGATCGCCTCTTCGGCGCGAGAACCGCAACCTCAGCAATGCGGATCGCAGCAGCGCCAATGCCAGCAGACCCATCACCGCGCCCATGACCAGCAGGACAGGCCCGCCACGGGTCGCAACCCAGGCGGAACAGATCAGAAGCCCGATCATCGCCAGCGCCTCACCGTTGCGGCGGGTCCATCGGATCAGCTCGGGGCGTATCATGCACTGTCCTTTCGAATATCATTCCCATGTTATGCGTGCTGGTGATCCCTTGCCAGCCCCCAGCGCAGGGATTGGTGATCGGGCAATTTGCGGCATGCGCACTATTTTTCTGGTGAAGTCGAATTTGAAATGGAGAGTCCAATGCGCTTTACCCCCCTGATCGCCGCCTTCGCCATGATGCCCGCGCTCGCCCTTGCCGAACCGCTGACCGAGCGTGAGGGCTGGGTCGTGACCCAGACTGAGAAGACATACGAAACCCTGATCGACGATGTGAAGGATGCCGTCACCGCGAACGGCTACGGCGTCGTCACCGAGGCCGGTCCGACCGCTGCGGCGGCCCAGCGCGGGGTCATCATTCCGGGCAACCGGGTGATCGGCGTCTTTAACAACGACGTGGCCGTGCGCACGCTCGCGCTCAGCACTGCTGCGATGATCGAGGCGCCGATCCGCATGTATGTCACGCAGAACGAGGACGGGACCGCGACCTTGAGCTACAAGACCCCCACCCTCGTCTTCACCCCCTACATGAACGAAGGCGGTGACGAGCTGGCCGAAATCGCGGCGGAGCTGGATGCCGACTTCGCCACCATTGCGGACGACGCTGTGAACTGATCAGGCGCGCCAGTCGCCCAGCGCCACCTGCCACAGGGCCATCGCCGCGACCGCGGCGGTGTCCGCGCGCAGGATGCGCGGGCCCAGATTGACCGGAACCGTCTGTGCCATATCGCGCAGGCGGGCCGCCTCATCCGCCGCGAAGCCGCCCTCGGGCCCGATGAGTATCGCCCACTTGTCCCCGCCGGTGGACCTCAGCGCATCGAGCGTATCCATGCGGGCGGACATCTCATCGCAGAACATCAGTTTGCGATCCTGCGGCCAGTAATCCAGAACCTTATCCAGCGGTGCCGGGTCGGAAAGCTCGGGTACGAAAACGCCGCCGCACTGCTCCGCCGCCTCGATACAATGCGCGTGCAGTTTTTCAGGGCGCACCCGCTCGGAATTCGTGAAGCGCGTAAACACCGGCTGGATCCGTCGAGCCCCCATCTCGGTTGCCTTTTCGACGATGAAATCCGTTCGAGCCTTCTTGATGGGCGCGAACAGCAGCCACAGATCGGGCGGTGTGCTTTGGTCCAGCGTTCGCGTCAGGCACTGCGCCGTCACCCGACGCTTGCCTGCCTCGACCAGTCGCGCGGTCCATTCCCCGTCGCGCCCGTTGAAGACCGCGATTTCAGCGTCCACCTGAAGCCGCATGACATTCGTCAGATAATGCGCGTGTCCGGCCAGGTTCAGGGTTTCCCCCGCGCCCAAATCATCCTCGACGAACACTCTGATCTTGGCCCGGTTCATGCGTCTCTCCTCACCTTGCTCCTGCAATATCCGCGTCCGAGGCATCCGTCACCCGTCGTCAGGTACATGTGGTGCTGAACTTGGGCCCGTGATCTGCAATAACGGCACCATGAACAACGACTCAGCACAAGATCGCACACCCGATGGCCGCGTCGCCGATGCGGTGGACCGCAACTGGGTGGACCGCATCGCACCGCCCGCCACCCGGCCCTACCTGCGGCTGAGCCGCGCGGACAGGCCCGCCGGAACCTGGCTGCTGCTGTTGCCATGCTGGTGGGGGCTGGCTCTGGCGGTTGCTGCCAGCGGGGGATGGACGCCGCTGACATTGTGGTACGTCATAGCGGCGGCGCTGGGATCGTTCCTGATGCGCGGCGCGGGATGCACGTGGAACGACCTCAGCGATCGGGACTTCGACGCGGCGGTGGCGCGGACCCGGTCCCGCCCGCTGCCCTCGGGTCAGGTGACGGCGCGTCAGGCCTTTATCTGGATGGGGGTTCAGATGGCGCTGGCCTTCGCGATCTTGCTGACCTTTCCGCTGCCTGCCATTGCCATGGGCATCGCCGCATTGATCCCGGTCGCGATCTATCCGTTCGCCAAGCGGTTTACATGGTGGCCGCAGGTTTTCCTCGGCCTTGCGTTCAACTGGGGCGCATTGCTGTTCTGGGTTGCGGTGCGTGGCACGCTGGAATGGCCGGCGGTTGCGCTCTATCTCGCCGGAATTGCGTGGACACTGTTCTACGACACGATCTATGCGCATCAGGACAAGGAAGACGACGCCCTGATCGGCGTGAAATCCACCGCCCGCCTGTTTGCGGACCGCACACCGCGCTGGCTGATGCTGTTTCTGGTGCTGGCGGTTCTGCTGGGCCTGTATGCGGTGATCGCGGCGCTTATCGACGGATCTGTGCTGACGCTGGTCCTGGCCCTCGGCGGCGTTTGGGGCTTCGGAATGCATCTTTGGTGGCAATTGCGGCATCTGGATATCGACGATGTGCAAACCTGTCTGGGGCTGTTCCGGTCCAATCGCGATGCCGGACTGATCCTGGCCGTGGCACTGGCGCTGGCCGGGGCGCTGGCACGGGTGCTATGATCACCTTCCCCTTGCGGGCGAAAGTTGTCAGGGCTACCTCGTCGCATGTCAGGCAACGAGTGGAGTTCGCATGAAGCTGTTCGCAATCCTCTTCGCGGCATTGTCCCTGGGGGCGTCGGGTGCGGGCGCATTTTATCTCGCCCAGATCGGAGCGGATGAGATAGAGGCGCAGACGGGGGGGGCGGTGCGCAACGCCCTGTCCGCCGCCGGTCAGGATTGGGTCACGGTCGAGGTTGACGGCATGACCGTGACCCTCAGCGGCACCTCCCCCAGCGAGGCCGCGAAGTTTCGCGCGCTGGATGTGGCGGAGGCCGTCGTTCCGCAGGATCGTATCGCGTCGACCATCACGCTGACCGATGCCGAGGTCGCTGTGCCCGAGGTGCTGAACCTCGACATCCTGCTGGCTCCCGACCTCGTCACATTGCTGGGAAACACGCCGCAGGTGTTCAACGATCAGATAGCGGAATTGCTGGGCATGTTCTCACGCCGCGTCGTGGATCTGACCCGCCCTGTCGAGACGGAGCCGCAGGCGGATTGGGAGCAGACCCTGACATTGCTGGGCAGCATCGCGCCGCAAATCACGACGGGTCGGGTGATGGTCACCGACGGCGGGATAGCGATCGAGGCCGCTCTGGCCGATGCCGAGCTACGGCAGAGCCTTGTCGCTGAAATCGAGGCAGCCACGCCCCAGGGTCAACAGATTGATCTGTCTCTCAGCGCGCCGCGCATGACGTTGAGCCCGTACCCCTTCGATCTGTCCGTTTCGGATGGCACCTTTCAGCTCAGCACATGCGCGGCCTCCACACAATCCGCCGCTAGGACCATTGCCCGCCAGATTGCCGCCGCGACCGGTCTGAACGATCTGGAATGCGAGGTTGCACTGGGCGCGCCGGACGATAACTGGCCGCAAACGGTTCAGATCGCTACGGAACTTCTGACAGACTTGCCTGATGCCGCACTCTCCATCCGCGACCGGGTGGTGCAGCTTTCACTGGAATCGAGCGCCATCGACGACCGGGTCGATGGCCTTGTGGCGCGGGCGGACGCGCGCTTGCCTGAGGGCTATTCCCTGCTGATGAACCGCGTTCAGGCGGAGGAAGAGCCGTCTCCGCTGGTGGCTGCCGCCCCACGCGGATTGACCATGACCATTGCACCGGGGCGCATCAGTGCCGTGGGCGCCGTCACGGGTGAGGCCGGGGTGGAAACGATGCAAAGCTACGCCGAAACCGCCTTTCCCGGGCGCAGCCTGACGCTCGACCTGATCGCCAGCGATCCGGGTGCCGCCCCGTCGCTGGCGGATGCACTTGCGCTACTCGACGTCATGAACACGCTGGACACGGGCACCATTCGGATCGGAGAGGCGACGATCCACATCACGGGTACGGGTGAGGGGCCGGGGCTGGCCACCCGGATCGAGGGGGCGCTGACCTCACGCCTGACCGGCACGAGAGACCTGGAAATCGACATCGAGGAATACGAACCGGTTGAGGTCACCGAGGTGGAGGCCCTGCCCGAGGTTCTGAAATCCCCCGCCGAATGCAGCGCCGAAATCACCGCCGCGCAGCAGGAGGACCGCATCCTGTTCGCGCCGTCCTCCGCCTCGCTCGATGCATCCTCCGCCGGACCGCTGGATGAGATTGCGCGCATCCTGGCCACCTGCCCAACCGTTCAGGTCTCCATCGAAGGTTACACCGACAGCAGCGGTGGTGAGGACATGAACCGCCGCATCTCTCAGTTGCGCGCCGATGCCGTTCTGGACGCTTTGTTGTCGCGCGGTGTATTTCTGGACCGAATGAGCGCTACAGGCTATGGCGAGGCGTCGCCCATTGCCGACAACGACACGGCAGAGGGGCGCGAGGCCAACCGTCGGATCGAATTCGAGCTGAGCACGTCCGAACCGGACGTTGATCCCGCTGCCGACGCGCCCACCCAGGAGGAAGAGGACGAATGACCCGTTCCGAGCTCGTGATCGCCATGACCGTCGCCCTGCTGGGCGCGGTTGTCCTAGGGTGGATATTGCGCTGGATCTACGGCGGCATGGCGCGCGCCGGAACCGCGAAGGTCGAAACCGTGGACGACATGACCGCCCGTCTTGCGCAGGCGGAGGAGGGTCAGGCCACCATTGCGGCGCAGCTGGCCGCGACGGATCAGTCCTTGCGGGGGCAACTGCGTGAAAAGCAGGCCGAACTCGACGCGGCGATGGACGGTTTGCGAACCGCGCGGCAGCAAATATCGGATTGGCAGGCCGCCTATGAGGCCGAGAAGGCCCGCGCGGATGCCAAAAGCGACAATCAGGACAGCCCTCAGGGTTGATCCCAGCGGGCCTGCGCGGTGTCGTCCGCATCGCGTGCATCGACCCAGCGCGCACCCTGCGGCGTGGTTTCCTTCTTCCAGAAGGGGGCGCGGGTCTTGAGAAAGTCCATCATGAACTCCGCCGCCTCGAACGCCGCCCCCCGGTGGGGGGAGGCCGCGATAACCAGCACGATCTGGTCGCCGGGCTTCAGCGCGCCGTAGCGGTGCACGATGCGGGTGGCCTTCAGAGACCACCGCTGCCGGGCCTGCGTCTCGATCTGTTCAAGGGCCTGTTCGGTCATGCCGGGCCAGTGTTCCAGCTCCATCGCGCTGACCGGTTGACCGCCGCCCATATCGCGTACGAGGCCGGTAAAGGTCACGACAGCGCCGATGTCGGTGCGGACGGCTGTCAGCGTACCGATTTCCTGACCGATGTCGAAATCCCCGATCTGAACCGAAACACTCATCAGCCACCTGTCATCGGAGGAAAGAACGCGACTTCGCCCGCGCCGGTCAGCGAGGCGTCGATATCCGTCATGGTCTGATCGACAGCGACACGCACGGCGGACATATCGGCAAAGGCCGCAGCGTAGCGATCCTCACGCGAGGTAAGCTCGGCCACCAGTTCGGCCACGGTGGAGGCATTCGTCTCAACCTCCTCGGAGCCGGTTCCGATACGTTCGCGCAGCCATGCGAAATACAAAACCTTCATGTCTTGTCCTCCAGATAAGGCATCGCCTTGCGGAAGTAATCCCAGCCGGACATGACGGTCAGAACAGCGGCAATCCACAGCAACACCAGACCGATCAGCAAAACGAAATCATTGGCCAGATGCAGCAGAACAAGGCCCCGGTCATCGGCGATTTCACCCCGCAAGATTGCGTCACGCACCTGCGGTTCGGTGGCAAAGACCATGCGCTGATATTCCGCACCGATGGCACCTGCGCCCAGCAGGGTCGCGATGGCGAACATCTGCGTCGTCGTTTTCCACTTCGCGACCTTGGTAACGTCCAGCTTCACATTGCCGAGGAATTCCCGCAGCCCCGAAACCAGAACCTCACGCAGCAGGATGAATGCCGTTGGCAGCACGTAGAACCAGTTGAACCCCAGCAGGGCGAACAGGACCGCCAATGCAATGATCACCATCGCCTTGTCCGCGATCGGGTCCAGCATCTTGCCGAACGAGGTCCCCAGATTATAGCGCCTCGCAATCCAGCCATCGACGTAATCGGTCAGGGAGGCCGTGACGAACAGGATCAACGCCGCCCAATCCGCCAGCGGACGGGGCAGTATCAGAAACAGAACGGCAATCATCGGGGCGGCAAGCACCCGGGCGACGGTCAGGATATTTGGTATGGTCCAGCGCATATCCGTGATCTAGCGCCTGAAACATGGCCCGGATAGGGCAAGGTGCCAAAATATCTGCGAATTTCGCGCGCCGCCTTCATGCCCCGGCATTGAAGAAGCCATAGATCTGTTCCGCGAGGCTGTCGGAAATCCCCTCCACCGCCTTCAAATCGGCCAGCCCAGCCCGCGTGACCGCCTTGGCCGAGCCGAAATGAGCCAGCAAGGCACGTTTGCGTGCGGCGCCCACGCCGGGCACCTCGTCCAGCGGCGTCGCGGTGGTGGCCTTCGCCCGTTTCGCGCGGTGGGTGCCGATGGCGAATCTATGCGCCTCATCGCGCAGGCGTTGCGTGAAGTAGAGCACCGGATCACGAAAGGGCAGCGCCATCGGCGGCTTGCCCTTGCGATAGAAAACCTCCTTGCCGGCATCACGCTCCGTCCCCTTGGCCACGCCGATGATCGTCACATCCTCGACGCCCAGTTCCGCCAAAGCCGCCTCCGCCGCGCTGACCTGACCGGGACCGCCGTCGATCAGCACCAGGTCGGGCCACTGGTCCGATTTGCGGTCGGGGTCTTCCTTCATCAGGCGGGCGAATCGGCGATCCAGAACCTCGTTCATCATGCCGAAATCGTCGCCGGGGGTGATGCCCTCCCCCTTGATGTTGAACTTGCGATAGCTGGATTTCAGGAACCCCTCGGGTCCGGCGCAGATCATCGCGCCAACCGCATGGGCACCCTGAATATGGGAGTTGTCATAGACCTCGATCCGCTGGGGCACGGTGTCCAGATCGAAGGCCTCGGCCAGACCTTCCAACAGCTTGGCCTGTGTGGCGGTCTCGCTCATCCGGCGGCCCAGGCTTTCGCGGGCGTTGCTGACGGCCTGATCGACCAGCATCTTCTTCTCGCCCCGCTGCGGCACACCGATCACGACCTTTCGGCCCAGCTTCGCGCTCAACGCGGCGCGCATCAGGTCGGCGTTCTCGATCTCATGACTCATCAGGATCATCCGGGCGGGATCCTTGGTCGAATAGAACTGCCCCATGAAGCTTTCGAGAATCTCCGCCGCGGATTCAGAGCCGCCGGTGCGGGGATAATAGGCCCGGTTGCCCCAGTTCTGATGCGCCCGGAAAAAGAACACCTGAACGCAGGCCTGACCGTTCGTCTCGAACAGACCGATCACGTCCGCCTCCGCCACGGTGTCGGGATTGATGCCCTGCGACGACTGCACATTTGTCATCGCACGGATGCGGTCGCGCAGGGCGGCGGCGCGCTCGAACTCCATATTCGCAGAAGCCTCGGCCATGTCCTTCGCCAGATCCGATTGCAGGCGGGTGGAGCGTCCCTGCAGATACTTCACCGCGTCCTCGACCAAGGCGCTGTAATCGGCCTCACTGATCTTGCCGACGCAGGGGGCGGAGCATCGCTTGATCTGGTGCAACAGGCACGGGCGGGTCCGGCTCTCGAACATCGAGTCGGAGCAGTTGCGCAGCAAGAACGCCTTCTGCAACGTATTGAGCGTGGCATTCACCGATCCGGCGGAGGCGAACGGCCCGAAATAGCGCCCCTGACGGGATTTCGATCCTCGATGCTTGGTGATCTGCGGGTAGGCGTGATCGTCGGTGACGAGGATATTGGGAAAGCTCTTGTCGTCGCGCAGCAGAACGTTGTAGCGCGGCTTGAGCTGCTTGATCAGGTTCTGCTCCAGCAGCAGCGCCTCGGTCTCCGTCTCCGTGCGCAGGAACATCATCGAGGCGGTATTGGCGATCATCCGGCCTATACGGGCAGTCTGGCCGACCAGTTTGGTATAGTTCGCAACCCGCTTGCGCAGGGATCGGGCCTTGCCGACATACAGAACCTCACCCTTCGCATCGAGCATCCGGTACACGCCAGGCGCATCTGGCAGGGTTTTCACATGGTCGGAAATGACCTGCACACCGGGGCGCACGCCATCCTGTGCGGTGCGCGCGCGACCTTCCTCGTCAAAGCTGTGCTGATTGTTGTGTGCCATTTGAGCAGTCTCGTGATTCTCGCCGCCGCTGCAATGCGATCCGTGATCTGACAAGGGTAAACCTGTCCACGATTCCTGTGGATAAGTCTGAGGACACCTTTGTGTGAACGTTGGATCACCCTTGTAAATAAGGCGTGGCCTCGGTTTGCCCAGTTTTTGGGCATCATTTCAAGTTATTGATTTCGCTTAGTAAATAATTACGCCCTCGGTATATCTTTGAAAAACTTAAAGGAATCCAGACAGTCCGGTGACAGGTATATGACACGTGGACAAATCAGCTCACCACGAATCGGAAAGCTCACTCCACCCCCTGCACGTCCGGGGTTTTCCACGCAAGATGTTGCCCACCGTCCAGACACAGAAGTTGCCCTGTAAGCCCGTCGACCGACAGGATGAACCGCAATGCGGCGGCGATCTCCTGCGGGTCCGATCCGCGCTGCAACGGCGTGGCCGCGCGTTGGTTTTCCCAATGTGCATCCGATTGCCGTGTGCCCTGCATCGTCGGGCCGGGCCCGATCGCATTGACACGCACGCGGGGCGCCAACCCCTGCGCCGCAGTCTGCGTCATCGTCCACAACGCAGATTTCGCTATGGTATAGGTCGTGAATTCCGGCGTCAGCTTGCGCACGCGCATGTCGCACATGTTCACAATGGCCGCCTGCGCCACCGGCTCCCCTGCAACGTCGGTCACGGTGTCCGGGGCCTGGGCGGCAAAGGCCTGCGTCAACTGGAACGGTGCGCGCAGGTTGGACCCGATATGCCGGTCCCAGCTTTCCAACGTGGCGGTTTCGAAATTGTCGTATTCGAAGATCGAGGCATTGTTGACCAAGAGGGTCAACGCCCCCCCCAGCGCATCACGCGCCCGACCGATCAGGGCCGCCGTGGCCTCGGCATCCAGCAGATCCGCCTGTACCGCGACGGCCCTGCCACCCGATGCGACGATCTGCTCCACCAGGACGGCGGCTTCCTCCCCACTGGTATTGTAGTGGATCGCAACCGCCCAGCCATCCTGCGCCAGCGCCAGTGACATGGCACGCCCCAACCGCTGCGCACCGCCGGTAATCAATGCGTATCCCGGTTTCATGGCACGTCCTCAATGAGTGTTCAGCAACAGCAGGATATAGCCCACATAGATGCCCACGAACGCGACACCCCAGATACGTGTCACATTGAACCAGCCCAGAACGAACGGGATCAGCAGCAGCGAACTGCCCAGCATGACCCACAGGTCGAACCCGAGGAAACCATCGGGCAGCGCCAGCGGGCCAAAAAACGAGGCGACCCCCATAATGGCCAGCAGGTTGAACACGTTCGAGCCGATGACATTGCCCAGAACCACGTCAGCCTGGCGTCGCAGGGTTGCCATGATCGTGGTCGCCAATTCCGGCAGCGAGGTGCCGACGGCCACCAGGGTCAACCCGATCACCGCCTCTGAAACGCCCAGCCGGATGGCGATCGCCTCCGCCCCTTCAATCAGCAGGTTCGCGCCCAGAGGCAGCCCGACCAGGCCGACGATCAGAAACAAGGCGATCTTCAAAACCGGCATGTCAGGTTCCGCGTCTTCCAGTTCGGCCAGCTCTTCCTTTGGATCCATGCCCGCGTGTCGCGCCGCGTGGGCGGAGCGGTAGGCGTCGAACAGCACATATGCCAACGCGGCAAGCAGGGCGACGCCATGCCAGACACCCAGCGGGGCAACCGCGCACAGTCCGATGAACAGCACGCTCGCGCCGATCATCTGAACATAGCTGCGCCTTGTATCACACTCCTTCGTGTGGATCGTGGCCAGCAATGCTGGCAGACCGATCACCAACAGCACATTCGCGATGTTCGAGCCGACGACATTGCCATAGGCGATGCCCGGAAGGTTATCGAGCGCAGCTTTGATCGCGATCAGCAATTCCGGCGCGGACGTACCAAACGCCACGATGGTCAGTGAGACGACCAGCGCCGGGATCCCCAATCGAAGGGACAGCGCAACGGCGCCCCTCACCAGCAGATCGCCCGCGATGACCAGCAGGACCAGACCGCTCACAGTCATGATCAAATTCATGCCGTCTCCCTCGTATCGCTTTGATTGAGCGATCTTCCCGCAGATATGTAGGCGATACCGTGCAACTGCAATCCGGCCTTAGCTGGTTTTGCCACAGGGGCAACTCTTGCCGATGACGTGGCCGCCACATTCGCGGCACACCCGCTTGCGAGGTCCGATCCCCAGCAGGCTGAGCTTTCCGAACATGCCCAATATGGCGATGAATGCCAGAAAAAGAACGACGATCTTGACGATCATTGCGGGGTCTCCGTCATGATTACAGGCCCCATCTTTGCCATTGGGCGCGCTCCTCAACCGCGGCGAGCAGATCGCTCACCCCCGGTGCACCCAGCCGCGACAGCAGAGGCCGCCGAGGGGAGCTGACACGAAATGCGATATTCTTGCCGAACACATCCTTCATCTTTGGCACCAGATGCGCAATGCCGTCGATCAGGCCGACCTCCTGCGCACGTTTGCCGACCCAGATCTCACCCGTAAACAGATCGCGATCCGCCAGCCGCTCGCCCCGGCGGCCGCGTACCTGTGCGATGAAATTGTCATGGATGTCCTTTTGCAACGATTTCAGCCGCTCGATATCCTCGGCACGTTCGGGGCGGAACGGGTCGAGCATCGACTTGTCCTCCCCCGCTGTATAAACGCGCCGCTCGATCCCGTGCCGCGCGATCAACTCCTGAAAGCCGAAGCTGGCGGAGATGACGCCGATGGACCCGATGATCGAATTGTCATCCGCGAAGATCTGATCCCCCGCCGTGGCCAGCCAGTAGCCGCCCGATGCGGCGACATCCTCGCAGAATGCATAGACCGGCACGTTCTTCTCCTCCGCCAGTCTGCGAATGCGCGCCGCGATCAGCGCCGATTGCGCGGGGGAGCCGCCGGGAGAGTTGATCGACAGGGCCACCGCCGCCAGCCGGCTCGACGCGAAGGCCTTTTCGATCAACGGGGCCGTGCCTGCATCGGACAGCGTCCGCCCGCCCAGCCCGCCGCCAGTTCCGATGGCACCGTGCAGCCTGACAACGGCGACGACCGGCTTGCGCTTCAGCCGCTTGCGCAATTTTTGAATTATGTTCATCCCACGCATCTAGGCTGCCTTTGCTGGAACGACAACCGTCGGGGATTGCACACTTGCCCCGGAATGTTAGATTCAACGCACGGTCACGCAAGGCCAGTGAGGCGGGGGATGGCAGATGCAGGACATGACGAAAATGGATCGCGAGTCGGTTTTGCGTGTCCGGCTCGACGTATTGTTGCGCGAACACCGCGATCTGGACACCGCGATCGTGGCGCTGGACGAATACGGCCGCGCCGACATGTTGACCCTGCGTAGGCTGAAGAAGCAGAAACTTGCCCTCAAGGACCGGATCGCCCGGATCGAGGATGAGATAACCCCCGATATCATCGCTTGAGTTTGCCCCCCGCGTGCCTATGGTGCGCCCTCATCGAAAGCGGGAGGTCGAGATGGAGCCTAAAGTCGGGATCATCATGGGAAGCCAGTCGGACTGGCCGACGATGAAGGCCGCCGCCGATATTCTGGATCAGCTGGGCATCCCATACGAGACGAAGATCGTCAGCGCTCACCGCACCCCGGACAGGCTCTGGGATTATGGCCGGGGCGCAGCGAGGCGCGGGCTGAAGGCGATCATCGCGGGTGCCGGCGGGGCCGCGCATCTGCCCGGCATGATGGCGTCCAAGACCCGTGTGCCGGTTATCGGCGTTCCGGTGCAGACCAGGGCCCTGTCCGGCGTGGACAGCCTGTATTCCATCGTGCAGATGCCCAGGGGCTTTCCCGTCGCGACCATGGCCATTGGTGCCGCCGGTGCCGCGAATGGCGGTCTGATGGCTGCCGCGATCCTCGCCAACGAAGATGCGGCGCTGGCCGAACGCCTGGACGCGTGGCGCGCCGACCTGTCCGCGTCGATCCCGGATGAACCTGTCGATGAGTGAGGCCCTGAAACCCGGATCGACCATCGGTATCCTCGGCGGTGGACAGCTTGGCAGAATGCTGGCGCTGGCGGCGGCCCCGCTGGGCCTGCGCGTTCACATATTCGAGCCGGGCGCGGATTGCCCAGCCGCGCAGGTCGTCGATGCCTGCACCACGGCCCCGTATGAGGATGAGGACGCATTGCGCGCCTTCGCCCAGACCTGTGATGTCGTGACTTACGAATTCGAGAACGTGCCGACCGCCGCGCTCGACCTGATCGAAAGCCTGGTGCCCATCCGACCGAACCGCCGTGCCCTGGCCGTGTCGCAGGACCGCATCGCGGAGAAGGAGTTCCTGCAAGGCATCGGCCTGAATGTCGCCCCCTTCGCCGCGGTAGACGATGCTGCATCGTTGGAACAGGCGGTCACCACGCTGGGCACACCCTCGATCCTCAAGACGCGCCGCTTCGGCTATGATGGCAAGGGGCAGGCGCGGATCAGCGATGCAACCCTGCCCGAAGTTACCGCCCCCAGCGTGCTGGAAGGGTTCGTAGACTTTACTGCTGAGATCTCCGTCATCGGGGCGCGTGGGCTGGATGGCGCGACCGTATGCTTCGATCCGGGCCAGAACGTCCATCTGGACGGAATTTTACATACCACGACAGTGCCCGCCCCCCTGCCCCGCAACCTGCAGACCGATGCGGTCCTGATTGCGGGCCGCATTCTGAATGCGCTGGATTATGTCGGTGTGATGGGCGTGGAACTGTTCGTCACGCCGCAGGGTCTGATCGTGAACGAGATCGCACCGCGCGTGCACAATTCAGGGCATTGGACGCAGGATGCCTGCGTGACGGATCAGTTCGCCCAACACATCCGCGCCGTGGCAGGCTGGCCGCTCGGCGATGGACAGCGACATTCCGATGCCGTGATGCTGAACCTGATCGGCACGGATGCCGACGACTGGGCGCAATTCGCAGCCGAACCGGCAAGTGCACTACACCTTTACGGCAAGTCCGAATGCCGTCCGGGTCGCAAGATGGGTCACGTGAACCGGATCACTGCCCGGTCACGGTGACGATTTCCTCCAACGCGCCGCCCAATCCCATATCACGCTCAAACTGGCCTGTTCGCAGGAAGGCCAGAACCTCTGCGATCACGACGGGGTCGTTCATCATGAAGGTGTGGGTAACCGGCAGCACGATCATGTCATCCATGCCCTCAACCTGCGTTTCCGTGACCGAAACCTTGCCATCGTCCGCACCTTCGATCAGGGCGGAGGTCACGATATTCACGGTCTGATTGCCCGCAATCACCCCCAGATCAAACGTAACGGGCCCCAGGCCAAGCGGGACGGAGCCGCGCCCCGTCCCCAACTGCAACCCGGCGGCCCCATTCATCCATTCGAATATGGGCAGATCGCCCAGCCGTTCCGCCAGCTCCGCCCCCTGGTTGGGCGGTGCCAGCATGACGACACGCCCCAAACCGTCGATCCACATCTCCGACAGATATTGCCGCAGAACGATCCCCCCCATGGAATGCGTCACGAAATGAACCGGCCGGGTGCCCTTACAGCCCGAGAGCCCCTCAGGCACCGCAATCTCGGCAAGTTCGGGGATCGTCGCCTCGGTGGATGGATAGGTATGGTTCACCACATCGAACCCCTCGCGCCGCAGCACCGTTTCCATCACCAGCAGCGAGGCATCCGTGCGCGCCAACCCGTGCAACAGCACGACGCAATCGGCAAAAGCGGCGCTGGGAAGCATCAACAGGAGAGCAAGAATTCTTTTCATTCCTCTAAGATAGGCGTCTTCGCGAATTTACAATCTCTTGCGTCGCAAATGTATCCGGGCGAGGAAACGATATGTCCGATCGCTCCCCCCGTCTGGCCGTGCGCGCCGTCATAGTAGAAAGAAACCGCCTGTTTCTGGTCAACGCCTATCCCGGCGACAAATCCGACCTGTGGTGCTGTCCCGGGGGCGGGGTTGAGCGGCATGCAAGCCTGCAGGACAACCTGATCCGGGAATTGCACGAGGAAACAGGAATGCGGGTCGAGGTGGGCCCACTGCTCGCGATCTCGGAATTCCACGACCCGAACGGTGATTTTCATCAGGTCGATATGTTCTATCGCTGCACCATCGCCGGCGGTCAGCCGTCGTCTGACTGGTTCGACGCGCAAGGGGTGGTCGACAGGTGGCGGTGGGTCACGCAGGCCGAACTGGGCGGCTTGCGTGTAAAACCAGATTGCATGGCCGAAATGGCGTTCGGACCGGACGGGCCGATCCTTCATGACCCGTTGGAGCCAATCGTGATCTAAGCGAAAACGCTCTCTTTGCCCTGCTGCTTGGTGATGATGTAATACAGCACCGCGCGGTATTTGTTGGTGTTGGAGCGGCCATAGGTCTCGATCGCCTTTTGTACGGCCCCCATAGCGGAGTCCGCGTCCGTCATGCCCAGTTTTTTCATGCAGAAATTGTTCTGAACGGTCTGCAACTCGCTGGTGGAGGAGGAGGAAACACTGCTGCTGTCGGAATTGTAGATCGACGGGCCGCACGCGATGGTCACTGCGGTCAGCAGGTCGGTGTCCACATCCATACCGATCTTGCGCAATGCATCGGCGTATTTTTCGATCAGTTCCTGGCGTTTCGACATGGTATCCGTCCTCTCTTGAAATTGCTCTCCCAAATCGTGACAGGGCGAAGGTGTCAGGGCAACTTTTTTCGCGGCATCAGGCCGAAGGCTATGCCGCCCAGGATCAGGAGGGCGGAGATTGCGAAGCGGAGGTCGGGGGCTTCGGCGAGGAAGATCATACCGCCGGTCAGGGCGATGATCGGAACGCTCAACTGTGCGAGAGCCGCGGTGGAGGCTTCGAGACGGGGTAAAATTCCGTACCACAGGATGTAGCCGAGGCCGGAGGTGATCGCGCCGGACATCAGCGCCAGCACGACACCGTTGATTTCAGGAGCCTCTCCGGGCAGCAGCAGCCAGGCTAGCAGGGCCAGTGGAGCGGCGTAGAGGAAGTTTCCGGCGGTGGCGCGGGTGGGATCGCCGCCCTTGGCCCCTATCAACGAATACAGACCCCATGCAATTCCCGAAATTGCCATCGCCATCGCCGCCCATAAAGGCGGGGACTCCGCGCCCGGCGCGCCCAGAACGGCGAGGCCGAGGAGGCCGAAAAGTGAGCCTATCCAACGCCTTGGGCCGGGGCGCTGGCCCTTGAGCACCGCGCCTGCGAACATGGTGATCTGCACCGCTCCGAACAGGATGAGGGCACCGAGGCCGGTGGGGATGGCGACATAGGAAAACGAGAAGGCGGCGGCGTAGACGAACAGGGTCACGCCCCCCTCGACCGAGCCGGCGGCCCATGGCCTATACCCCTGAAAGGAGACGATAATCGCCAGCATCACCGCCCCCGAGACAAGGCGGATCGCCGTGAACGCAGCAGGCGAAATCCCGCCCCCGACCAAGCCCGCGCGGGCCAGCACGGAGTTCGCGGCGAAGAAAATCAGAACGGTCACGAGTGTTAAAATCAGACGCATGACGCCTTGTGTCAGACGCGGCGAAAATAACCAGTCAAAACCGAGTTATCCACAGGCTGGGATTTGGTATGGAGTACGGTTCGGCTGTGGCTGCGTAGGGTTTGTTGGGTATAGACGGTTGAAGGTGGTGCGCTGCAGTAGTTTGGGCGGAAAGCGAGCGGGAGTTCGCTGCAAAGCAACGTCTAAGGGGCGTTCCACGTCAACGCAAAGCAGACGTACCCGCGGCTGACCTGCGACCCCCGTGTATTCCGATACCTGCCGAGTTAGCTTGCAATCACGGCCAGTTCTAGGTCGGCAAGCAATTCGTCACGGTCTTGCTGCGCCAGCCAGAGAAGGAAGCCCTTGTCCACAACGTGCAGGTTCCGGTTTGTGCCATCGTAGTCGATCACGATCGGCCGGATGCCTTTCTCGCTCTGAAGTGAGCCCGAAGAACTGAGGGCCTGTGTGATGTTGCCTTGGTTCAGCTTCGCACCGCGCGGATGGCGTTCGCGGATGATCCTAGTCACTTCACGTAGGCGGATGCCCTTCTCCAATTCCTCGACGCTGGATAGGAGGACGGTATAGATTATCCACTTGGGCATCTCCAGATCGGTCTGCTGGAAACCATCCGAGAAGTTCATGATGAAAGCATTGTAACGCGCGCTCTGCTCATGAACGATCTCCTTCAATAGCTTCTTGGCGAGGGGGGCGGTGCCTAAGGTAATACAGGTGTCCTGCGTCTCGAAAATGTTGTTGTCCCGACAGGCACGACGACAAGCTTCTTGGACCAAATGGACACTGTCATTGCAACCTACAATAATCTCGTTTTTGAAAGCTTCATCAAACGAAACGTTCAGCAGATACTCCCCTGCTTCTATGACGCTATGAAGATCAGTGTGGGACCAGTTGTCCACGTCAACAGAGAACACCCGCTCGGTCAGGTCGCCGTTGAAAGCGATCAGTCGGTTCTGTTCGCGCCAGACGCCAGTGACGATGAAGGAAATCTTCGACTGCTCATGAAAGGTCTTCAGAGCGAAGGCGAACTCGCGCTGCGTATCGTCCGGCAGATAATGGAAGTCTTCGATTGCAACGAACTTGGTAAAACCGATCTCTTTGAGCGCCCTGATGATGTCGTTGGCATCTAGGGGGTCCAGTTCGAGAGCGACCTTGTTCTCCACCGTTTCGTGGTTCTTCTCGTACCCCCCCGTTGCCCTCACCTCCCCCTTGGCAAGCAAGGGAACCTTCACTTGTCCGCTACCAGTGACCTCCAACTTAAAGTGGCCGCCGACAGCCTGCGACGTGGACTGCTTGATCTCATAGCCGGCCTGCTTAAGGATAGCGGCGTGAAGGTCATTGAGCTTCCACTTATTGTGACAGGATACGGTGATGTAGTCTTCCGCGTTCAAGCAATGCTTCCGCAGACAGGTCTTACCTTGCTTGGAGCTACCGAAGATGACGATATGGTGAGAACGCGAAAGGCTTTGGATGAACTTCCCATCCACTTCCTCCCGGTCAACGTAGTTCAGCGGTACGTCGCGGCTCACGCCGAACACATCATCCACCGTATGATTATTGTCGGGCACCTGTTACCTCCATATGCGACTTCGACCGCAACGGTAATTGGCATCACTCGGTCAAGCAATCGTCGCGGGATAAGTCTTCACCCGCACAACGGCTTTTTCCAACCTTTTCTCGCTTTGCCATCGACGGCGGCATTGATGATCTGACCTCCCGTGACAAAGCGAATGGCCAGAACAGGTCCATCTCTATGTCGCGGCCGTGGCGAATGGCCGGTCCGGTGAATCTGTATGAACAGCAGCAACGGCCGAATGCAGACAAAAAAGGGCCGCGGTTTGCACCGCGGCCCTTCTTAGGTTCGCTACAGCGTAATACCCACTAGTGGGTTTACATCATGCCGCCCATGCCGCCCATGTCGGGCATGCCGCCGCCGCCGTTGCCGCCGTCTTTCGACGGCTTGTCGGCAACCATGGCTTCGGTCGTGATGAGCAGGGACGCGACGGATGCTGCGTCCTCCAGAGCGTGGCGCACCACTTTCGCGGGGTCGATCACGCCGAACTTGAACATGTCGCCATATTCCTCGGTCTGCGCGTTGAAGCCGAAGGTCTTGTCATCGCTCTCACGCACTTTGCCTGCAACGACGGCGCCGTCGACGCCTGCGTTCTCAGCGATCTGACGCAGAGGTGCTTCGAGCGCCTTGCGCACGATGGCGATGCCTGCGGTCTGGTCGGAGTTGAGACCTTCGATACCTTCGAGGGTCTTGCCAGCCTGAACCAGAGCAACGCCGCCGCCGACGACGATGCCTTCCTGCACGGCCGCGCGGGTCGCGTTGAGGGCATCGTCCACGCGATCCTTGCGTTCCTTGACCTCGGTCTCGGTCGCACCGCCGACGCGGATGACGGCAACGCCGCCTGCCAGCTTGGCCAGACGCTCCTGCAGCTTCTCACGATCGTAATCGGAGGTGGTCTCCTCGATCTGCTGCTTGATCTGGGCGACGCGTGCCTCGATCTCAGCTTTCTCGCCCTGACCGTCGACGATGGTGGTCTCGTCCTTGGTGATGGAGACGCGCTTGGCGGTGCCCAGCATGTCCATCGTGACGTTTTCCAGCTTCATGCCGAGGTCTTCGGAGATGACCTGACCGCCGGTGAGAACGGCGATGTCCTGCAGCATGGCCTTGCGACGATCACCGAAGCCCGGAGCCTTGACGGCCGCGATCTTCAGGCCGCCGCGCAGCTTGTTCACGACGAGGGTCGCGAGGGCTTCGCCATCGACGTCTTCCGCGATGATCAGCAGGGGCTTTTGCGACTGGATGACCTGCTCAAGCAGGGGAACCATCGGCTGGAGCGAGGAGAGCTTCTTCTCATGCAGCAGGACGATGACGTCTTCCAGTTCGGTGACCATCTTCTCGGGGTTGGTCACGAAGTAGGGGGAGAGGTAGCCGCGGTCGAACTGCATGCCCTCGACGACTTCGGTCTCGGTCTCGAGGCCCTTGTTCTCCTCGACGGTGATGACACCCTCGTTGCCGACGCGCTGCATGGCGTCCGCGATCTGGCGGCCGATCTCGGTTTCGCCGTTGGCGGAGATGGTGCCGACCTGGGCGACTTCATCGGAGTCGTTCACGGGACGGGCCATCGCGCGGATCTGCTCGACGACCTTGGCAGTGGCCAGGTCGATGCCGCGCTTGAGGTCCATCGGGTTCATGCCGGCGGCAACGGACTTGGCGCCTTCCTTGACGATGGCCTGAGCCAGAACGGTGGCGGTGGTGGTGCCGTCGCCTGCTTCGTCATTGGTGCGCGAAGCGACTTCCTTGACCATCTGCGCGCCCATATTCTCGAACTTGTCCTCAAGCTCGATTTCCTTGGCGACGGAGACACCGTCCTTCGTGATGCGCGGGGCGCCGAAGGATTTGTCCAGAACCACGTTGCGGCCCTTGGGGCCCAGCGTGACCTTGACAGCGTCGGCCAGGATGTTGACGCCGTCGAGCATCTTGTTCCGGGCGTTCGTGCCGAATTTTACGTCTTTAGCAGCCATGTTTCAGCTCCATTATATGCGTTGAAAGGGAGAGGCGTCCGCTCAGGCCAGCAGGCCGAGGATATCGCTCTCTTTCATGATCAGCAGGTCTTCGCCGTCGATCTTGATCTCGGTGCCGGACCACTTGCCGAACAGGATCTTGTCGCCAGCCTTGACGTCCATCTCGATGCGGGCACCTGCCTCGTCGCGCGCGCCGGCGCCGACCGCGATGATCTCACCCTCGGCGGGCTTTTCCTTGGCGGAATCAGGAATGATCAGACCGCCCTTGGTTTTTTCGTCGCTTTCAATGCGGCGGACCAGTACGCGGTCGTGCAGCGGAGTGAAGTTCATGAGACTCTCCTACAAAAGGCTCAGTTGCGTTTACGGGTGGAGGGATTTAGCACTCACCACCCCGGAGTGCTAACAGCGATCTAGAGAGCGGTATGCGGCCTGTCAACCAGTGCGGGGCATGGACGGCGACGAAGTTTTTCGCCAGCCTGCGCGCACCGGGCCGCCAACGCCCTATCTGTGGACCGATAACTGTAAAGACAACCGTGGACCGCCCGACGTGCTCAAACCCATTCTGATATTCCTGTTCGCCGCGATGCCCGCTCTGCCCTTGGCGGCGCAATGTGACCCGGCCGATATACGCGACGATCTGAGCGTGGAGGAGCGGCACGCCATCGCCCGGCAGGTCGCGGACTGGCCATATGGTGTGGGCCGGGCCTTCAGGGCCATTCGAGGCGACGAACGGCTGTTCCTGTTCGGCACCTTTCACAGTGCGGCGGCAGGCCCTGTCCCGCTTGTGGTGGGCGATGAGATCGCCCGCGCACAGTCCCTGTTTGTCGAGGTGACGTCGGATCAGACCGCAGCATTGCAAGCGCGAATGCAGACCGATCCGGGGTTGATCATGAATCTGACCGGCCCCGGCCTGAATACCGATTTGACGACCGATGAATGGCAGGCCCTGACCGATGCGTTGCAACCGATGGGATTGCAGCCCGAGGTCGCGGACCACCTGCAACCCTGGTTCGCGGCGACGATGATGGCGATCCCCCCATGCGAGATGATGCAACAGGTCGGTGGTACGAAACCGCTGGACATGAAGGTCGAGGCCCTGGCCCATGAGGCGGGCATTCCCGTCGCGGGGCTGGAGACGGCGCAGGATGTGCTCGGCATGTTCGACGCCATGTCGCGCGGGACCCAGATCGACTTTCTGCGCAGCAGTCTGATGAGCGTCGAAATGGCCGAGGATGTCTTCATGACCGCCGCGCGGCAGTACCGCGAGGGGCGCATAGCGGAGGTACAGGCGCTGGCCAACGCGATCGCCAGCCGTCAGATGCCACCCGATGCGGTGGCGGCGATGAATGAGGCGGTGATGGAACCTCTGTTGGAACAACGCAACCGCAACTGGATGAAACCCATACTGGATGCAGCCACCCCAGGCCCTGCGGTGATCGCGGTCGGCGCGCTGCATCTGGGCGGTGAGGCCGGCCTCTTGCGCTTGTTGGAGCGTGAAGGTTTTGACATCACCCGGATCATATTGGACGGAGAAGTGAGCGAATGACCCAAATCATCGAGAATCTGTCGGAGATCTCCGACCGCTATCAGGCGGTGTTCTGCGATCTGTGGGGCTGCCTGCACAACGGCGTGCGCCCGTTCGAGGCGGCCGTTGCGGCGCTGGAGGGGTTTCGCGATGGCGGTGGCACTGTCGTCCTGCTCACCAACTCCCCCCGTCCGACGCCGGGCGTGATCGAACAGCTGGACGGCCTGGGCGTGTCGCGCGATCTGTATCACGCGGTCGCCTCCTCGGGCGATGCGGCGATAGATGCGCTTGCCTCGGGCATGTTCGGGCGAAAGGTGTTCCACATCGGCCCCGCCCGCGACGACGGATTCTTCGCCGCCGTGTCGGATGAGGAGTTCTATCACGGGCAGGATATCGAGCGTGTCGCGTTGGAGGACGCCGAGGGCATCGTGTGCACCGGCCTGTTCGACGATGAAACCGAAACCCCCGCCGATTTCCGCGAGATCATCCTCTATGGCCAGAACAAGGGGCTGAAGATGCTCTGCGCCAACCCCGATATCTTCGTCGATCGGGGTGAGACACGGATCTATTGCGCGGGTGCCATCGCGCAGGCTTACGAGGAGGCCGGCGGCGACGCGCGCTATTTCGGAAAGCCGCACGCGCCGGTCTATCAACTTGCCCGCCGCAGGTTGGAGGCCGCACGCGGCGAACCCGTCGCGGACGACCGCATCCTGTGCATCGGTGACGGCATCAACACCGACATCGCCGGCGGCATGGGTGAGGGGATGGACACGCTGTTCATCACCGGCGGGCTGGCCGCCGAGGATACCGGCACCGTCACCCAGCCGGACCCCGACAAGCTGGCCGCTTTCCTGCGCGCGCGCAAGTTGACACCGACGGCGGCGATGGGCTTCCTGCGCTGAACGCGCTTGTTGCACAATCCTGAGAGGAGAACCCCGATGTTTCCAGCATGGCAAGACGTGGCAGCGGATCTGGTCGCGGTGGCAGCGGGCCGCGCAGCTGCGGATATGGTCGTGCGCGGCGGCACCTGGGTAAACGTGCACACGCGCGAATTGCTCGAAGGGCACGATATCGCCATCAAGTCCGGGCGCTTCGCCTATTGCGGGCCGGATGCATCGCACTGCATCGGTGACACGACCGAAGTGATCGAGGCGCAGGGCCGCTTCATGGTGCCGGGGCTGTGCGATGCGCATATGCATATCGAAAGCGGCATGTTGACCGTGACCGAGTTCGCGCGCGCCGTGATACCTCACGGCACCACCACGATGTTCGTGGACCCACACGAGGTGGCCAACGTGCTGGGCCTGCCAGGTGTGCGGATGATGCATGACGAGGCATTGGCCCAGCCGGTCAACGTCTTCGTTCAGATGCCATCCTGCGCCCCCTCCGCCCCGGGGTTGGAGAATACCGGCGCCGAGCTTGGCCCGGCGGAGGTTGAGGAGGCCATGGCCTGGCCCAATATCGTGGGGTTGGGGGAGATGATGAACTTCCCCGGCGTCATCAACGGCTCGCAAGCCATGCTGGGTGAGATCGCGGCCACGCAGGCAGCAGGAAAGACCGTGGGCGGGCATTACGCCTCCTCCGATCTGGGGCCGGCCTTCCACGCCTATGTGGCCGGTGGCCCCGCCGACGATCATGAGGGCACCAGCGAGGCGGACGCCATCGCGCGGGTGCGTCAGGGAATGCGGGCGATGATGCGCCTCGGCTCCGCCTGGTATGACGTGGAGGCACAGGTCACTGCCGTGACGGAACGTGGGCTGGACCCCCGCTCGTTCATCCTGTGCACGGATGATTGCCACTCCGGCACATTGGTCGAGGACGGGCACATGAACCGCGTCGTGCGCCATGCCATCGACTGCGGCCTGGACCCGGTGATCGCTATCCAGATGGCCACGATCAACACGGCGACACATTTCGGAATGGAGCGCGACATCGGCTCCATCACTCCGGGACGGCGGGCGGACATGATCCTGACATCGGACCTGCGCAGCCTGCCCATCGAGGTCGTGATCGCGCGGGGCAAAATCGTCGCCCGCGACGGTGTGATCGTGCCGCAGGAGGTGGATTTCACCTGGCCCGAACACAGCCGCGCGACCATCAACATGAAACGCGATCTGGACCCGACGGATTTCGACATCCCCTCTGAGGGCGACTCCGTTCGCGCGCGTGTCATCGGTGTGGTTGAAAATCAGGCCCCGACCAAGGC